>CAVOYT010000004.1:0-185363 GCA_963700745.1 uncultured bacterium
GATCGGACCGGGTGGCCGTTTCTATCCCTGGGCGCGCCTACCGACAGATCATGGCGGCGATTGGCTTCATCCCGCGGGCATCGGGGTCACATCGGTCTCTCCCGCTGACAGAGGACCCCGAACTCGGGTCATCGTGAGTACGCGTGCCAACCCCCAGTCGAGTCCCTATGTGAAGAGCGTTCTTCGAAGGTGGCCTCGTGGGGCCGAGGGGGCTAGGGATGCATCTGCTGTCACCTCTTGCCCAGGTATCCGATGTCCGGGCCAGCTATCACGTTGGGCGCCTTCGGGTACACGAGAAACAGCCGATAGACATACGGACCGGACTGGTCGGTGGATCATCCGTGATCCGCGTCGTCGACGGCGCCACTGCCGGCTGTTCCGACCGGGCCAGTCATGCTGACCATAATGGCCAACGCCTACCGGATCGCAAAGCAATTTGGAGCAGGGGCCGCGGACGACGAGCCGTCCCACGTACCCACCCTGCGGGAGCCTGCCAACCGCGACTTGGGCTTGGTTCGCTGCACTGTTCGTCCTCTACTTTCTCGTCTTCCGCCGGCACCCAGATGGCGATGCTCGATCGACTTATCGGGAGCGACCTCTCCTTCTATATCGGGACCTGGGCTCTGGAGCCCAACTCGAGGGCAGACCGGCCGACACAGAACTCTTTGGGCGGTATCTTTTCCGAGGGCATGTCCTTGGGACTCGAGGGCGCCTACAGCCGGAGTCGGCCTCGCGGGATGGATTCTACGCTCCCGGCTTTGGCTACGACGGGCTTCGGCGCGGCCGGTGTCGGCCTGATGGTTTCTCTCGCCAGCGGGTTGAGCGCTCTGCTCGCTAGCGGGGCGACGCTCCTGATCGCCACTCACTCGGCTGGTGTCCGCCGCGCTCCTCTTCCTTGCCCAGACGTCCCATGGTCTGTGGCCATTGCCCGCTCCATGTATTGGACGATCGGCATCAAACTGCTTCCTGCGCGGATCCTCATTCGGGTCATGCGGTCTCAGCGTCGCTCGATTGGCGGCTGGTTCTGGTGTCGCTACCGTCATGGCGCTTTCCGGCTACGAAGCACTTTACCGTCGTCTCGCGGCTGCCCGGAGGCGGCGGTAGTGGCCTACTACTCCGTTGCCGAGCGGTGGAGCGTCGGTTCAACCTTGCGTCACCTCGCGAGCCTGGTGGGTGCCGTTCTCGTGGGGTTCGTGCGGGCGCCTGCAGATTTTCACCTTGCGCAACTCTTCTGGCGAACCGGCGACGCTCGTGAATCGAGGAACTCCAAAGGTCGGCGCTCTCACGGACGGGCGTCGGATCCGTTGAGCAGCCGCTGTTACTGCCCAGCCGACGGTGGTTTCGGTGACGCCCGGTGTGGTGCTGGAACATGCACCTCGAGTGCCGGTACTGGGCGTACAGGCCTTCTGGTTGTCCAGCAGTTCACTGATGCGGCGCTCCTGCTGGCGACCGGCCTCGTGATCGTCGTCGGCTTGGCGCGGCGCCCAGCCAATTCGGCTGCCGTTGAACAGGGCTCGACTGCTGGGGGCCGGCGTCTTGGCGCGTCCGACAGCGTCATGCATACATTCATGAACGTCAGTCTCTGGTTCCTCCCGACCGCTCGCGGTGGCCCTGCTCTGGCCCCCTGCGGCGCGGCGTTCGGTGGCCGACGGCCAAGCCCATGCACTGCCTTGTGGATCGCGCTTGTTGCCCTCTGACGGCCTCGCAACTCACCGTCAGGTAGCGATCGGAGCTCTGCCGGAGGCGCTCCGCGAGCCCCAGCCAGCTGTCGGCGAGGTCGCGATCGGCGCCAGAGGCGTGTGCGGCCACCGCGCACGTTGCCGTGATGAAGGATGCCGGGAACGGCGCAGCTACTCCGGCTTCGGCCGTGATGTGGGGGCGAGAGAAGCCATCAGGGAGTCCAGCGGGACCCACTCGTCGATGAGGTCCTGTTCCTTGGCTGGGGTGGCACCGGCGATGGTCCTCGCTGCCACGACATCGGTGACTCTTGCTGGAGCGGAGACCAGGTGGGATCAGGGGGTCGGGCGCGACGCGGGCTCGAGCGGAGGGATGCTAGATGTTCCTTACCGCTCGAGGCCCGCGTCGCGCCCAACCCCCTCATCCCACTGGTCTCGCTCGCAAGAGTCACCGATGTCGTGGCAGCGAGGACCGTCGTCGGTGCCACCCCAGCCAAGGAACAGGACCTCATCGACGAGTGGGTCCCGCTGGACTCCCTGATGGCTTCTCTCGCCCCTACATCACGGCCGAAGCGAGTAGTGCGCGTTCCGGCGTCCCTCATCACGGCAACGTGCGCGGCGGCCCGCGCGCACGCCTCTGGGGCCGATGCGCGACCTCGCCGACAGCTGGCTGGGGCTCATGGACGCCTCCGGCAGAGCTCCGATCGCTACTTGACGGTGAGTTGCGAGTAGGCGAAGGACACGAGGAGTGCGAGGGCAACAAGCGCGATCCACAACCACGGCAGTGGCCGCCGCTTGGCGGTCGCCACCGAACGCCGCACCGGCGGCCACAGCAGGGCCACCGCGAGCGGGACCGTCGGGAGGAACCAGAGACTGACGTTCATGAATGTGTGCATGATGCTGTGCGGACGCGCCAAGAGAAACCAGCCGAGGGCCCCCAGCAGTCCGACGAACCAGGCGATCCCGAGACCCTGTTCGCGACGGACTCCGAGATTGGCTGGGCGCCGCGCCAAGCCGACGACGATCACGAGGCCGGTCGCCAGCAGGAGCGCAGCCATCGTGAACTGCTGGACGACCGGGAGGCTCGCCTGTACGCCCAGTACCGGCACTCGGAGGTACATGTCCAGCACAGCACCGGGCGTCACCGAAACCACGTCGCTGGCGCTAACAGCGCTCTCAACGGATCCGACGCCGGTCCGTGAGAGCGCCGACCTTTGGAGTTCCTCGATTCGCGACCAGTCGCCGGCTCGCCAGAAGAGTTGCGCAAGGTGGATCCCCAGCGCCGCCGCGAACCCCGCGAGAACCGCACCCACCAGGCTCGCGAGGTAACGCAAGGTTGAACCGACGCTCCACCGCTCGGCAACGGAGTAGTAGGCCACTACCGCCGCCTGGGCAGCCGCGACGACGGTGAAGTATTCGTAGCCGGAAAGCGCGGCGATGACGGTCGTGACAAACGACGCCAGAACCAGCCGCCGGATCGAGCGACGCTGAGACCGCATGACCCAAATGAGGATCACGGCAGGGAGCAGTTTGATGCCGATCGTCCAGTACATGGAGCGGGCAATGGCCACAGACCATGGGAGCATCAGGGCGAGGAAGAGGAGCGCGGCAGACACCCGGCCGAGTGAGTGGCGAATCAGGTAGCGTCGCCCCGCTAGCGAGCAGAGCGCTCAACCCGCTGGCGAGAGAAACCATGAGGCCGACACCGGCCGCGCCGAAGCCCGTCGTAGCCGAAGCCGGGAGCGTGAGAATCCATCCCGCGAGGCCGAACTGCCGGCTGTAGGCGCCCTCGAGTCCCAAGGACATGCCCTCGGAGAAGATGCCGCCCAAAGAGTTCTGTGCCAGTCGGCCGGTCACCATCGAGTTGGGCTCCAGAGCCCAGGTCCCGATATAGAAGGAAAGGTCGCTCCCGATGAGTCGATCGAGCATCGCCATCTGGGGGTACCAGCGGAAGACGAGGAAGTAGAGGACGAACAGTGCAGCGAACCAAGCCCAAGTGCGGTTGGCAGGCTCCGCAGGGTGGGGTACGTGGTGACGGCTAGTCATCGCGGCCTTCTCCAAATTGCTGGGCGATCCGGTAGGCGTTGGCCATTATCGTCAGCGTGACTGGCCCGGTCGGAACAACCGGCAGTGCGGCGCCGTCGACGACGCGGATCACGGATGATCCACCGACCAGTCCGGTCCGTGTGTCTATCGGCTGTTCTCCGTGTACCCGAAGGCGCCCAACGTGGTAGCTCGCCCCGACATCGGATACCTGGGCAAGAGGTGACAGCAGATGCATCCCCAGCCCCCTCAGCCGAGGAGCCGCCTTTCGAAGAACCCTCTTCACATAGGCAGTCGACTGGGGGTTGGCACGCGTACTCACGATGACCCGAGTTTCGGGGTCCTCTGTCGAGCGGGAGAGACCGATGTGACCCGAGACGTCCGCAGGGATGAAGCCGATCGCCGCCATGATCTGTCGGTAGGCGCGCCCGGGAATGAGACGGGCCACCGGTCCGATCAAGCCTTGGGCGCGTTTTGCGAACGACGGATCGGACTCATAGATCGAGAGGTGGAAGTCTGGTGAGCCTGGAGCGCCACCGCTGGCCGCGAACATCTGCGCGAGCGCGTACGTAGGCGTTCCCGGTCCGGCGCCTGCGTCGGCAGCAGCGGGACGTAAAAGAGTTGGCGGTCGTCCAACGTCGCTTCTCCGTCGATGAGGTCGCTATTCATCAGCAGGACGCTCGTACGCGATGCTGCCGGCAGCGAGCAAGACCAATCTGCTCGAAACGGTCGACAGGCTCTGCGATGTCCGGTCGACGTAGCGCACCCGGCGCACCGTGGTGGACTCGGTGACTTCCACGGCGAAGCCGTCGATCACCGGAAGGTCGGAAACGCCTCCACCAACTGCTGGATGCGCGGTCCCGCATCGAAGATCACGCCCTCCGGGCAGCCGTCCAGGCACAGGCCACACGCGATGCACCCCTGTCCCATTGGGGCGGTGGCATTGCGGCCCAAACCCACGAGCACGCCCCGAGTAGGGGTCGAGCGAGCCCGCTCCAACATCCACGACACCCTGCGAGTAAGAGGTTGGCTTCCGGGGAAGGAAGTGGGCCACGGGAACCGAGTCGACAAACTGTCGTGGTCACCCTGGTGGCTGATGACTTGGAGGATCGCTGCATAGGCGGTCCCCATCGCTGACGCTTCGTTTCCCCAGGGGTCAAGGTCCTTCCCTGAGAAGACCTGGATGTTCATCGCCGAAACCGTCGATAGACCTCCGGGGACCGAGGAGACAGGAATAGGGCCGGAGACATCGAAACGGGCACAGGAGGCACGCGGGTACCGGTACATGTCCGAACTGCCGAATCGGGTCTTCCTGGCCAGGCTGCTCTTGGAGCTGCCAGGCTCGTCGTACGGACCGTCCCAGCCGCCCTGCGGGGTCAGAACCGTGGGCCGATGTCCGGCTGCAACGAGAGCCAACAGGGCACCAAAGGCACTTGGACCGCCGCCTATGACGAGCAACTCAGGGGGCTCCTGCACTGCGTCAGTCCTCGAGGAGTATTCGTCGGCTTCGGGCACGCTCGATGAGGATGGCACTGAGCGCACGGAAGCCGTCCGGAATCGCCTTGAGGTTTGACGCTCCATGCCAGCGGGCCGACTCAATGGAAGGGATCTCTACGACGTTCAGGCCACGGCGGGCGCTGCGGCAGAAGATCAGAGATTCGATCTCAAAGCCCTGACCGTAGGACATGCCCCGGCTGAAGGGCAGGCTGCCGACCTTGGAGTCGTAGTAGAAGACGTCCATCTGCTCCAGGGCCGACCGACGGAAAGCGGCGTAGCCGTATGCCAGATCGGTCCAGTTGACATCAAAGATGGTGTTGGCGAGACCGGTCAGTACGCGGTTGCCGAAGGAGCGGAACGGCGTCAGGTCCTCGGAGCCTCCTCGGGGAAGATATCGACTACCACGGACGACATCCGCGCCCGCATCGAGTGCAGCAATGAACGCCGGTATCTCGCTGGTGTCCATCGACCCATCCGCGTCGATCATCACCGCGTACTCGCAGGACGCGACCCGGAGCCCAAGGGAAAGCGCAGCACCCTTTCCCCTTGAACGCTGGATGACCACTTTGGAGACACGTGGATGAGCCTCAGCGACCGCGACAGTGTCGTCGGTCGAATTCCCGTCGATCACGATGGCTTCGTCGATATCCCTTGGCAGGGAGTCAAGAATTCTCGGCAGATTCTGCGCCTCATTCCGGGCCGGGATGATGACGCTCACTCCCGGTCTGCTCACGGAACCTGACCATACATGAGCGGCGTACCCGGGCTCCCTCTGAATCTAGTCGCGGACTCCTGCCACCTGCTATCGGCCTCCACGGCCCTTGAGCTTGCGCAGGGGCGCGGTGACCTTCCACGAGCGGGTGCCCATCACGAAGTCGAGTTCCTGACGCAGTGCCGCCGCGGCGGCCTTGTGCGCCACGACCTCGGCGCGCAGGTCGTCGGCCGCCAGGACCACGAACGATCGGATCCCGAGGAACCCCTCGATCGAGTCGTGGGCATCGACGACGGTCAGGGACACCTGCGCTGGCTCGCCGGCACGCCCGTCTCCCAGCGGCAGGGTGATGACCGAGCCGAGGTAGACGTCCTCGCGCACCGGACCACCCGGACCGACCGCCTCGATCGTCGCGCGACCGGGCATCGACCGCGTCGACAGCAGCAGGACCAGCGGTCCGTCGACCGGGCGCAGGACCCGCACGTCGACGCGCCGTCCGGGCCGCAGCTCGTTCCCCCACGGCTGCGGCGAGCCGAACGTCCCGATCACGGCGGCGTCCACGACCTCGAAGTCGCGATCCCCGCGCGGCTGGCGCAGCATCGGGGTCATCCCCTCGTCCTGGAGGTGGGCCAGGTACTGGTCGGCGTGCCCGGCGTCGGGCGCCGGCTGACCGACCGCGAGCATGTACTCGCGGCCGAGCTCGATCTGGGGGATCACCGGCGTCCTCGCTTCTGCTGCCGCGGCCGCGGCCACCTCGTCGAGCATGATGTCAGCAACTCGCTGCCACGTGATCGGGCTGGCCTCGTCCTCCGCGATGCGCCGCTCCGCCTCGAGCCGCGCTGCCGCGTCGAGGGCCCGGCTCTCGAGCACGCGCACGAGATCGTCCACGTCGTCCGACGCGAAGTAGGCGGCCAGGTCGCGGCCGGCCTCCGGCAGCGACGAGTTGTGCGCGACCACCGGCAGCTTCCCGAAGGCCAGGCTCTCCGAGACCGGCAGCCCCCAGCCCTCGTAGCGGGACGGGTACACCGTGAAGTCGGCATGGGCGTAGAAGCGCGCCAGGTCGGCGTCGGAGACGCTGCTCGACAGCACGCTCACCTTGCCGTCGAGCCCGGACGACCGCGACGTACTCGCCGAGGAACTCGTCCGCGTGCCAGCCGAGCCGTCCGATGCAGACCAGGTCGGGGACTGCGTCGGCGCCGCGCGCCGTCGATGAGCCGCTGCCACGCGCGCAGCGCGAGCAGGTGGTTCTTCCGCGACTCCACCGTGCCGACGAACAGGGCGTACGGACGCGGCCACGGCGGGTCGGTCACGTCGAACTGCCCCGGCATCAGCCCGCAGGGCAGGCCCGTGACCGCGCCCCGCGGTGCGGCGCCAGCCGCGCTCGGTGCAGTGCCGCTCATAGTCGCGCCTGCTCGACGCCGAGATCGCCGGGATGCGCGGAACCGGTCTGCGTGATGAGGTTGAGGTACCGGTCGAACAGCTGGTTCACCGCCGCGGTGTGGCCGGTCTCGAGCACCGGCGTCAGGTCGTACAGCAGGTAGACGCACCGGGCTCCGCGCCGCCTGCGCGTCCCGGGCGGCCAGCATCAGCGCGTCGTTGATCCAGACGGCGCCGAGGAAGACGAGGACCGTCGCCGCGTCGATCGCGACCGGAGCGGCGCGTCGTGCGCTCGTTCAAGGCACGCGGTGGCGCGTGCGCCAGGCCGGCGCGATCGAGGGTGTCCGCTCGCGAGACGCCCGATGCGACGAGGGTCTGCGTCTCGCCGGTCGGTGAGCGCGACGAAGACGCCTCGCGGGCGATCCAGCACGACGGCGCGAGCATCGCGGTCCGCCGCCAGCATCAGCGGCGCGATCTCCGCGATGACCCGCTGCACCCCCGACACCGACTCCTGGCGCTGCAGGAACTCGACGAGGTCGGTGACGTCGAGCAGCGATCCGACCCATGTTCGTAGCGTAGGGGAGTCGATCGCGCCTCCTATGCTGACGCCGTGCACGGTACCCACCGTCGACCACGTCGCGGCCTCGACAGTCCGGTCGTCGACGCCGGCATCGTGCTGGTCATCAGCGTCTTCACCGCCTTCCTGTCCGGGTCCCGCACGTGGACCGGGTTCAACTCGCCCGACTCGGAGTTCTACGCCTCCCTGGCGCTCTTCGGCGACGACGTCGCGGACCGGGCCATCGATCCCGCCTACACCTGGACGCGGCTGGGCTACATCGCTCCGGTGCGGCTTCTGGTGACGACGCTCGATCCCTGGCTGGGCTTCGCCCTCTGGCGGTTCCTGCTCATCGCGATCTTCGTCGGCTCGATCTACGGCGTCGTCCGGCTCGCGAGCACCCGGCAGCTGGCCGTCATCGTGGCCACCCTCGCATCGCTGAACACCGTCGTCCTCAGCTTCTTCGGCAACACCTACCTGACCGGCACGACCATCTCGGCGATCGCCGCTGCTGCTCGCGCTCGGGGCCTGGGGGAGCCTGGGAACGCCGACGACGACCGTGGGTTCCCGTGCTGCTCTCGGGGGCAGTGGCCGGCTGGCTCGCCATGGTGAACCCGTACGCCATGCTGCTCGGACTGTCGATGTGGCTCGTCCTGCGCGCGGTCCTGCTGGTCCGCGATGGGCCACCCCGCTGGCGGAACCTGCGCCGCGATGCCGGGATCGCACTCGGCGGCTTCGCCGCCGTCTTCGGGGTCCTCCTGCTGTCGGGGGATTCATCTTCCCGCGCCTCAACTGGTTCTCGACCTACCTGACCTGGAACTCCCGGCTCGACTACGCGACCTTCATCGGCGACGCGGAGGCCTGGCAGCGCGACATCGCACTGCTGGTCCCCGTGCTCGCGGTGCTCATCGCGCTCGTCGCCGTCGTGGCCGTGCCCAGGAGCCGCTTCTCCGTCGTCCGCCATCGGCCTGTCCGCTGGTCAACATCGCCTTCACCTTCGCCTACCTGGCGCTCGTCCCCGGTCCGTGGCTGGAGGCACCGACCTACGTCGCGAAGCTCTGGCCCGGCGCGCTCGTCGCGATCGCGCTGGCGTTCGCCGCGATCGTCGGGCGTCGGGACCTCGGCTGGCCCGGATGGGCCGTGGGCGCGGCCTGGCACTGCTCCTGACGCTCTGGGCCGGCAGGTGGGACACCGACCTCTCCCGCACGCAGGGGTCTGGTGATCGCGGGCTGTCGTGCTCGTCCTCACGCGCGGTGGCGGCGGTGCTGCTGCGCCGCGGCCCGGCCGTGGCCGCCGGCAGTCGTCACCGTCGCGGCGATCGGCTGGCCTGGCGATCGGCGCGCAGGTGCTGCAGAACGGCCGCGGCCTCGTCGGCTCCTACGGGCAGTTCCCGTTCCGCGCCGCCTACGTGGACTTCGACACCGAGATGCTCATGCGCTCCAAGGTGACCGCCGAGGAGTTCGTCCTCGACCGGACCACGAAGGACGACACGGTCGCGATCTGGACCGACGCCGACCGGCTCACGGCCGGCATCGCCGCCATGCAGCTGTGGGGCTGGTACAACAACATCGCCGAGGGCGACGAGCTCAACGCTGCGGAGTCCCTGGCCCTCACGGAGAGCCGGCCGACCGCGATCGCGATGTACGCACCCACCCGCGACCAGATCTACGCCTTCTGGGCGACCCTGCCGACCTCGTCGCGCACCGACGCCGCCGGAGTGCACGGAGGTCCCGTTCCTGGGGATCGGCTCACCCGCGGCGCAGGTGTGCGTGACGCACCTGAACTGGAGCGGCTAGAGCAGGTTCCTCAGCAGGCGAGGCCCGCTCAGCTCCGGCTTCGTGCGCCGGGGTGGCGACGGCGGCCAGGGAGCGCAGGTCACCGCAGCCGACCGACGGTTCCGCCGAGCTCGCCCACTCCGGCCGACAGTCGTCCCGACCGTCGACCGGTCCTGGTGCCCGCGGTCGAGGCCGACCTCCTGCCCGGCCGACACGCGGTAGTCGATCACCAGCTCCGTCGTCGACCAGGAGCTCCTCCCGGGCCGCAGCGACCAGGCTCCACCACCGGTCGTGCAGCCATCCCGGGGGGATCTGGACGTGCGCGAACGCCGACGGGCGGACGGCACTGGCCCCGCCGGTGGCGACCGAGTGACGCAGGACGACGCGCATCCGGCTCGGCCGGATCAGCGCCCTGGAAGTCGTCGGGGATCGGGAAGGCCGTCGCGCAGGGTCCCACCCGTCGGCTGCCCCGACTCGTCCACCAGTCGCCCGTCCGAGGCCAGCATCGTGACGTCCGGTCGGACCTCGAGGACTCCGGCCTGGTGGCCGATCCGGTTGTGGTGCCACACGTCATCGTGGTCGCCCAGGACCGCGACGTCGCAGTCCAGGCACTGCGCCAGGCCCTGCCGGAAGTTGTCCGCGATCCGGCTCGGTGCGATCAGCGGCCGGTCGTCGTCGAGGGCACCACGCGCACGCGGTCGCCGAACACCCGGCCGATGATCTCGCGCGTCCCGTCCGTGGACGCGTCGTCGACGACCACGATCACGTCGGCCGGGCGGCCCTGACCCACCACGCTGGCCAGCGTCCGCTCGATCCAGCGCTCGGAGTCGTGCGTCACCAGCACGGCCGCCACGCGGGTCATCGCGACCGCTTCCGCGATTCCGCCAGACGGCCGATCAGTGCTTCGTACTCGTCGGTGACCGAGTCCCACTGGTAGGCATCGCGCACGCGCTGCTGCCCGAGGACGCGCAGCTCGCGAAGCCGCTCGTCATGCCCGTGGTCGGCGATCTCGTCCGAGGATCACGGTCAGCGCATCGGCGTCGGGCCAGAAGAACGCCTGACCGTCCGTGACCTCGCGGTTGAACTCGACGTCGTAGGCGAGCACCGGCGCCCCGGCGCCCATCGCCCGCAGCAGCGACGGGTTCGTCCCGCCGACCGAGTGGCCATGGATGTAGGTCACGCAGTTCGCGTACAGCTGGTCCAGCAGCTGCTGGTCGTAGATGCCGCCGGTGAAGCGGATGCGCGCGTCGCCGCGCGCCGCGTCCCGCACCTTGTCGACGTACCACTGCGAGTAGGGGGCGCTGCCGACCACGACGAGGGGTCGCGTCTCGCGACTCGTCCGGTAGGCGTGCACGGCGTCGAGCACGTGGTTCTCGGGCTCGAACCGGGCCACGACCAGGTGGTAGTCGCGCGCATCGAGGTCGAGCTCGCCCAGGCGGTCGCTGCCCGGGTCGATCACCTCGGCGCCGTAGGGGATGACGACGCACATCGCGTCCGTACTGGCGCTCCACGTGGTCGGCGATCGCCTGCGCGTCGGCGATCACCTCGCGGCCCCACTTCACCGAGGCCCGCTCCGCCCACCGGTAGTACTTCGCGCCGGCGCCGCGCCACTTCTCCCGCTTCGACTCCAGCCCGTCCAGGTGGATGGCCGTGGGGATGCCGGCCAGGGCCAGCGGCTTGAGCAGCGGCGCGTTGCCGGCGTTCAGCAGCAGGACGACGTCGGGGTGGTCCTTGGCGATCGCGTGCGCCGTGCTGGCCGCCGTGTGCGACAGGGTCTCGGCCATCCGGTGCCGCAGGGCCGGGGCGTTGACCAGGCGCATGCCCTCGTACTCGGTGATCGTCTGGCCGGGATTGCGGCAGTAGACGGTCACGTCGTAGCCCCGGGCGACCAGGCGCTTGCCGATCTCCTCGACCGCGGTCTCGAAGCCACCGTAGAGAGCGGGCACGCCACGCGTGCCCATCAGGGTGACCTTCACGCCGCCAACCGTACCCACCCCGACGAGACCCGGCTTGCTGTCGAGGCCGGCTGGTAGCCTCGCCGCGTGCAGGTGACCCCGCTGTCCATCGAGGGCGTGTGGTCCTTCACCCCGATCCTGCGCCCCGACGATCGCGGGGTGTTCCTCGAATCGTTCAAGGCGTCCGAGCTCGAGTCAGCGATCGGGCACCCGTTCACCCTCCGGCAGATGAACATCTCGTCCTCGCGAGCCGGGACGGTGCGCGGCATCCACTTCGCCGACGTCCCCCCGAGCCAGGCCAAGTACGTGCAGTGCTTCGCCGGGCGCATCCTCGACGTCGTCGTCGACATCCGCGTCGGCTCGCCCACCTTCGGCCGCTGGGACGCCGTCGAGCTCGACGACACCGATCGCACGGGGCTGTACATCTCCGAGGGGCTCGGGCACGCCTTCTGCGCACTGTCCGACGAGGTCACCGTCGGCTACCTGTGCTCGGAGCCGTACGCCCCGACGCGCGAGCACGGCATCCACCCGCTCGATCCGGAGCTGAACATGCCCTGGCCGGACACCGAGCTCGTCCTGTCCCCCAAGGACGCGGCGGCCCCGACGCTGGCCGAGGCGCTGGCAGCACGGCCTGCTGCCGCACTACGCCGACTGCGTGGCGTTCACCGCCTCGCTCGCCCGTTGAACGAGCTAGGGGAGCGGCGTACCGGTGCCGAGGCTGATCCCCGGGTAGGCGGTCCGGTCGACCGTCATGCGCAGCCCGGTCTTCACCGCGCCGGCCCACCACGCGAGAGCCATCTGCTGGAGCGCGTACTCCTCCTTGCCGCGCCGGTAGGACTCCTCCGACGGACCGTCGGCGTACATGTGCCCGTCGTTCCAGCGCAGCTGCAGGGCGCGGGCATCCCGTGCGTGGGCGGCGAGGTTCTCGCCCGCCCGGACATCCGCGGCCGCGTAGGCGTTCGCGAAGCCGTCGACGCCGACGAACGTCGCAGGACGGCGGGTGCCCCAGCCCACGCCCATCGGGTAGTAGATCTGCCCGCCGGGCTGGTAGACGGTGCCGCCGGGCTCCGCGTAGGGCGGAGAGGTGAACTCGACCGACGACAGTGCGCGGTAGACGACGTCGGCGTTCATGAACAGCGCCTCCGGCACCGGCTGACCGCCGGAACGCAGCAGGCTGGCCGCCCACCACAGGTGCTGGACGTTCTGGATGTAGTCGGGGTTGACGATGCCGTGATTGGTGACGGTGCCGTCCTCGTTGGCGTTGGTCCCTGGCAGCCGGATGTCCGGCCGGATGCCGTTCACGGTCTGCGGCGTTTCGCAGGTCGCTCGGGCGGGCGAATGAGGCGATCGCCATGGCGATCATGGACTTGCGCCACGTCGAGGCATGGGGATGATCCGGCATCATCGCCAGGGCGAGGGCAGGGGCGAGGAGGTCCCAGGACACCTCGTCCGCCTGCGAGTCGCCCGGGGTGATCTCCTGACCGAGCCGGTTGCGGTAGTAGCGCGGGCCACGAGCGGCCGCGGCGTCAGCCTCGCTGACCACCATGGCGGCCACCAGCGCCCGCTCGGGGTCATTGAGCTCGGGCCAGAGCATCCAGCCGGCCTGCCCGACCGTGACCGCCCACAGCGCTGACTGCCAGGTGTTGCCCCAGCCGCCCGGGGAGATCGCACCGTGCTGGCAGGCCAGGGACCGGATGTGCCAGCGGGCATAGTCGGTCAGGTCCCGCTCCGAGATCCCGTTGACGGTCCGCCATGACGACGTGGTCAGCGCGATCGCAGCCGACAGCGCGGAGTTGGCTGACCGCCGCACCGACTCCTCGATCGACGGGTGCGTGCTCAGCGGGTCGTAGTAGGGCATCCCGACCCGCGCCCGCAGGCGCTTGGTGAGATCGTTCGTCACGACGTAGCGCAGGCCGTCCTGCACCGTCGCCAGCACCTCCTGGTTGCCGGGAACAGTACGCAGGCCGCGGGGGGTCCTCGGCTTGGTGACGAGCGCTGCTGCGGCCCGCCCTCTCTTCTCGCCGACGCGCGTGGCAGTGGGGCAGTGGCCCGGGGCGGTGACCTGGTTGCCGACCAACGGGACCTGGTCGTCCGTCGAGCCGGTGCGTCTGCTTGCTCGTCCGCCGCAGGTGCCCCAGGCCGCCGCTCAGCACCCAGACCGATCGGTTCCTGACGATGCCGGGCTCATCGCGGCCGTCCCGGTCCCAGTCGCCGACGACCGGCAGATCTGCGTTCGACCCGAACCGGAAGGTGAGCACGAAGGTGCCCTCAGGCTGCGCCTTCGTGACCGTGATCCCCTTGCCGGCCAAGGCCTTGGCCGCCTTCTTGTTCTTCAGGCCGGTGACGCGCAGGATCCACTGCCCGCCGCGGACAACGCCGATGTCGTCGCGCCCATCGCCGTCCCAGTCCCCGACGACGGGGACGTCACCGGCGGTTCCGAAGATGTCGACGGCGGCCGGCTTGCCGTTGGCCCGCTGCCAGTGCCACTCCCCGTCGCGGAAGACGCCGATGTCGGCCCTCTTGTCCTTGTCGTACCGACCGACCACTGGGATGTCTCGGGGATCGCCTCCGTAGCTGGCGTAGCCCTCCCATCCCGGCGAATCGACGGTGGCGTTCGTGATGAGCCACTCGCCGTTCTCGTAGCGCCCTGGCGTCGCGACTCCGTTGCCGTTCCAGTCCGCCAGCAGGGGGTAGCCGGCGCCCGGCGGCATCGCCACCGCGGTGCCGGTGCTGCGCCCCCAGGGCACGTCCCACTCGACCCAGGCGCCGGTGCCCACCGAGGCGGCCGCGGGCACCGATCGGGGCGTCACCTTGCCCCAGTCGGCCTTGCCCGGCATCGTCGGCAGCCGAGGCAGCACCGGCGCCCTGTCGACGTGCGGCTGGCCGTCGGGCGCCGAGGCCGCGTGCGCGGGTGGCACGAGCAGCCGACGTGGCCCCGAGCACGGCTACCACCACCAGGACAGCCGCCCGCCCGATGGGGGTCGGGGTCCGCCTCCCCCAGGTCACGAAGTGCACTCCGGGCACAGCAGGTTCGGCGGCATGGGGACTTGGACGGGAGTGACCCGGTCGTCGTTGCGCCCGGCCGCGTACACCTCGAGCAGCTCGCCCGATGACGGCCGGAACCACAGGGCGACGATGTCCATCTGCGGGTTGAGGTTGAGTGCGAGGTCGAGGTAGCCCGTCGTCTTCGGGTCGTAGGGGAAGGGGGGCAGGTCACGGTAGAAGCGCTGCTGCGACTTGGACATGACGCCGTGCAGCGAGGCCACCCACAGGTTCGGCAGCGTGCCGGAGCCGTCCCACAGCATCGTCGTGTCCTGCGGGTACGGCACCGCCGCCTGCTGGGCGCGGATGATCGACTCGCCGATCAGCGGGTCGTTCACGCCCTGCGTGCGATCGGCGCCGGCCTGGATCCCCGGGGCCGCCACGTAGCCGTCGGAGAACTGGGTCGGCAGCGCGCCGACGTAGCCGAACAGGCCCAGGACGACCACGCCACCGAGGGCGACCGACAGCGCCAGCCGTCGCCGTCGAGAGTCCGCTCAGGGCTCGGGCCAGCGACCACCGACGAGCAGCGCGGCGACGAGGACGGCGGCGGCGAGCAGCATCGCGTCGAGGGGCTTGAGGACGTAGTACGACTGCAGCCGGCCGAGCTCGGCGGCGTCGGCGCCGGAGGCGAAGTACAGCGCGACCGCGGCGGCACCGGCGATCGGGCCGGCCACAGCCACCGCCAGCGGCCACCGGCCGGCCCGCACCAGCAGGACCGCGAGCAGCCCGGCGATCACCGGCGCCATCAGCGCCAGCCCGAGGTTGAACGGCACCATGCCGGTCCCCACGGCCCCGAGGTCGGCGGTGAAGTCCGCCGTCGACTGGCCCGGCTCGACCCCGAGGATGGCCGAGGTCTGGGTCAGCGCCATGAACGCCCCGAGTGCCGCGCGTGGCCACCAGCCAGCCGATGCCCAGCCAGCGGTTGTGCTTCAGCAGCGCGATCGCGACGACGATGCCCGAGGGGACGAGGCCGAGCACCAGCGGCGTCCACAGCCCGATGGCGGCGAGGGCCCCCAGCGGGACCAGGAACCAGCCGAGCAGGCGCGCCGACCGCAGGCTGCGCGCGCTGACGTAGGCCGCGACGACGACGACGGTCACGCCCATCATGAAGTTGGTGAAGCCGGCGTTGAAGAGCAGCGCCGGACTGCCGAGCAGCCCGAAGAGCGGCGAAGGCACCCACCGCGATGGGGCGGGCCCACGACTCCCGCTCGCGCCCGGCCAGGCGGGCCGCGAGGTCGCCGGCCACCCAGGCCAGCGCCACGAGGCACAGGGCGAAGGTGATGGCACTCCACTGGACGTACGGCCACAGCAGGCCGGGCCGGTCGAGCAGCGGGGCGACCGGGCGGAAGGCCAGTTCGGCGAGCGACCAGACGGTCGTGTGCAGCGAGGGGTACCACTGGTTCCAGGCGATCGAGCCGTCGATCGTCGGCCAGGTGGTGCTCGCCGACTCGTAGGTGTTCGCGAAGGTGGTGAAGTGGGCCTGGTTGTCCCAGCCGCTGAAGAACAGCCCGCTGACGATCTCGACGGTGGAGCGTCCGACGTAGGCGGCCATCAGCCACCAGCCGCTGACCACGGCCAGCAGGGCGGCGAGCCCGTCGCTGATCGTCGGCCTGCGGGATCCCGACCTCGCGCAGGCTCGGCACCAGCCGCAGGGCCAGCGCGGCCACGACCAGCAGGGTCAGGAGGATCCGCGCGCTGGTCGACGTCACCGGCATGGATCCGGCCCGCGGGAACACGACGGCCGCGACGCCGAGCAGGACCACCCCGGAGATGACGGCACGCTCGGTGAGCGAGCGGCCCCACGGCGGCAGCAGGATCAGCAGCACCATCGAGGCGATGAAGCCCACCGGAGGAAGCAGCCACAGCGAGGACGATCGACGCTGCCGTGGCCACCGCGAGGGCGATCAGTCGGCGGCTCATGCGGCGCGCTCGAAGTCGATGGCGACGTCGACCGGGGCCGACTGGACGGCGCTGACGGTCGCGGTCGCGTCCTGCACGTCCATCCCGGGCACGCGCACGGGCTCGAACCCCGGCGGGCCCGTCACCTGGACGGTGATGCATCGACGGGTTCCACAGCGACTGGGGCTCGGCCTGCAGCCGGTACTGCAGCCGGCCCTGCGTCGGCGCCGCCGAAGGTGCCGGCCGGCAGCTCGTACGACACCGAGACGGCGTTCTGCCCGCCCGGCGACGTCCAGCCGACGACGCGGATCATCCGGTGCCCGAAACCGTCGTCGACCCAGCCACGACCCAGTTGCGGGTGGTTCTTGAACGGTCGCACCGCGAAGCCCGACGGGTAGGACGCCTTGTAGCCGAAGGCCGCGTCGGGCACGTACATGATGTAGGCCGCCTTGAGCCACGAGGTCTCGTACCCGACCCGCTCCGGCGGGCCCTCGGGCCGCTCGGGCGGCGTGGCGTTCGTCACCGTCATCTGCTGCGTCACCCGCGCCGAGCCGTCCTCGGCCACCTGGGCGGTGATCAGGACGTTGCGCTGCTGGAACACGTCGACCTTGCTCTGGTTGCCGTTCTGCGTGTAGAGCGCCGACCAGTCGCCCACGTCCGGATCGTTCACCACCCCCGCGGCTCCGGCATCCATCGCCAGGCGCTGCAGCTCGGGGCTGCGCATCCACATCTGCACGTGCCGGCCCGGGGCCGTGCTGGCGATCGCCTGCGCGGCGGACACCAGGTCGTCGCCGGACAGCAGCCGATCGAGCAGCGAGTTGAGGAGGTCCTGGTTGGCCTGCTGGCGCTCGGTGGCACCCTCCTGGCCGAAGGTCTGGTACGCGTCGATGAGCAGGATCTGGCCGAGGGCCGGCCCGTCGACGGTGCCGTAGGCCGGGGACTCCATCGGTCCGGTCTGGTCGAGGACGGCGGCGATCGCGGTGAGGTCGAGCGTGACCACGCCGTCGACCCCGGGGTAGCCGCCCCCGGTCCAGGCGCCCGCCATCTCCTGGGCGGAGAACAGCATGTTCGGGTGCGTGTTGGTCACCACGAAGGGCGCGGTGCGCGGGTTCCCGGGGAAGAAGGGGTTCGCCGCCGGCCCCCACCAGGAGACCGGCGCGTTCAGCGGCGGGAAGAGCTGGGTGCTGGTCGGGCCCTTGATCGGGATCGAGATCCGGCCGTCGTTGAACTCGACGAGGACGAGCGTCAGCGGGGCGCCGCCCGGCGGCGCGCATCTCCGCCTGGTTGCCGATCGCGACGAGGTAGCGGCGGACCCCGTTGGCGCCCAGGGCGTCCGGCAGGACCGGGGCGATCCCCTCGAGCGCGTCGATCGCCTGCTGCACCGGCTTCATCTCGGTCAGCGCCTTGTCGCGGACGCGATCGAGCACCGCGGCTCCCGCCGACTCCGCCTGAATGGCGCTCAGCGACGCCGACGCGGCATCGAGCTGGCCACTGACCATCGTGACCCGCTGCGGGCAGGTCCTCCAGGCGCGCGAGGTCGATCGCTCCGTCGCTGAAGATCTTCGGCACCGCCGCCCTTGCCGGACAGGTCGCCGTACAGCGACAGGACCTCGCCCGTGCTGTCGGTGACGTCTCCTGCTGCCGACACGGACAGCTGCCAGTTGGTCACGGCGACGTCGAGACCCGGGATCCGCCCGACCAGGTCGACCTGGCCGACGCCGATCGAGCGGTCGAGCTGGCCGATGGCCACCTGCGCCGCCTCGTACTCCGCGCGGGCCTGGTCGTACTCACCGGACTGGAGGCCGTCAGCAGCGGCCGACAGGTGGCTCTGCAGCCCGAGGCCGCCGTAGCCGAGGCTGGCCAGCGCATACAGCAGGCCGACCTGCAGCCACAGCACGAAGCCGCCCACCACGAGGATGAGAAGGCCGCCCAGCAGGAGGCGCGGGCGGCTCACAGACACGTCGTGAGTATAGATAGCGGGTGTCAGTAGGCCCCGTCACCGACGAGAACGGCCTTGACGGTCTTGGCGACGATGACGAGGTCCAGGGCCGGCGACCAGTGCTCGACGTAGTCGAGGTCCAGGCGCATGCGCTCCTCCCAGTCGACCGTCTTGCGGCCGGAGACCTGCCACAGGCCGGTGAGCCCGGGCTTGGTGAGGTGGCGACGGTGGTCGGCGTCGCCCAGCAGCGGCATCTCGTCGACCAGCACCGGGCGCGGACCGACGAGCGACATCGTTCCGGCCACGACGGCGACGACCTGCGGCATCTCGTCGATGGACCAGCGGCGCAGGAACCGGCCGAACGGCGTGATCCGCGGGTCCCCCTTGTAGCGGTCGAGGATGGCCTCGTCCGGCGCGCCGATGACCTCGTCGCGCTTGGCGTCCGATCCGACGTACATGGTGCGGAACTTCGCGATCCGGATGATCTGGCCGCCGCGGCCGACCCGCTCCTGGAAGTAGAACATCGGGCCGCGACTGGTCAGCTTGATGCCGATCGCCGCCACGATCATGAACGGCAGGAAGAGCACGAACAGGAGCATGCCGGCGACGATGTCGAGGGTGCGCTTGATCGCCCGCTTCGGGCCGGTGAGGTGCGGCTCGTCGAGGTGGAGCAGCGGGAGGTCGGCGGCCATGCGCATCGTGACGCGCGGGCCGGCGACGTCGCCGACGTTCGGGGCGACGAGGAGGTCGACGCGCGGGCCCTCCAGTCGCCAGGCCAGGCGCTGGATCACCTGCTGGCCCGAGGGCCTGCGATCCGGCGACCGCCACGGTGTCGGCGTCCTCGAGCGAGATCCTCGTCATGACCTCGTCGAGCCACTCGTCGAGTTGATCGGCGGAGACGTCGGACGACGGCTCCTCGATCACGTCGACGACCGTGAAGCCGGCCACCGGATCGCGATCGAGCATGTCCACGATCTCGGTCATCGCGCCGCCGGCGCCGATGACCACGGTGCGATGCAGGAAGTGCCCGTACCGGCGCTCGTGCCGCAGCCAGGCGCGCAGGCCCCACCGCACGACGAGCAGGAGCAGCAGCCCGACCGCGAACGTGATGAGGACGAAGCCTCGGGACAGGTCGAGCTTGAGGGCGAACGCGACGATGGCGACGGCGCCGAAGACGGTGGCGGTCGCCGACACGACCCGCTTGAACTCCTCCGAGCCGACACCCAGGATGCGCGTGTCGTACGCCCCGCGCATGACCAGGACGATGATCCAGGACGCCACCACGACGAAGACGAGCGACACGTAGGTCGGGTCGTTCAGCTCGACCGAGTAGGGGATGGCCCAGCGCAGGACGAAGCCGGCGATCCCGGCGATGGTGATGACGAGCAGGTCGAGCAGCAAGGCGCGGGTCGCGTACACCCGCAGCGGGTCGCGGCGCAGGTGCGGACGGTCGCGGTGGGAGTGCGCCTCCGCCCAGCCGATCCGCGACGGCATCATCAGCGGGATCGTGTGATGGACCCCACGTTCATCGGGGGCGTCGGGTCCGTCGGCAGAAGGCTTGCGCTCCTCGAGCGACACCTCGGCACCTCCTGCGGGTCAACTGGCCCATCCACGGTAGCAGCGGGCCGCCGCAAAGCCGCCGATCGACGAGTGACGTTGCCGGATCTTTACCCCGTGCCGGGAGGGGACTACTGCAGGTACAGGCGGACCGGAACCTCGGTCAGGGTGATCTGGGCCCCCTCCGGCGACTCCTGGCAGTTCGCCAGCGGGTCGCAGACGAGCTGGGTGCCCGCGGGGGCGGTGTAGGCCGCCTCGCCGGTCTCTGCCCAGGCGACGATCCACGAGCTGCTGCCGTTGGAGAAGTTGCAGGTGACGGCCCCCGCGTCGTCGGTGCAGCCGTCGAAGGACGACCCGAACACCCAGTTCTCCAGGGCGAAGAAGCCCTGCTCGCCGTCCGAGCCCGGGTAGGCCTGGATGCCCAGGAGGTCGTACGGCTTCTGGGTCCAGATGTACCAGTAGGAGCGGTCCACGCCGTAGCGCAGGTCGTCGATGTAGGTGCGGACCACCCAGCCGGCCGCCTTGGCGCCGGTGATCTCCTGACGCGGCAGGTCGCCCGGGCCGGCCAGGCCGTAGTTCAGCTCGGTGTCCCACAGCGGCAGGTCGGGGGCCCCGGCCGCCGTCAGGTAGTCCTGGACCTTGCTTGATGACCGCTCCGCGGGCCACCGGGTCACCGTCGGCGGTCGGGTAGGTGTGGATGGCCACCACGTCGATCGGCCAGTCGGCTTGGCGGCCAGGGCATCGAGGTAGGCCGGGAAGAACTTCTCGAACGGCCCCGTGAGCCGGGTCGACGGTGACGCCGCGACGACCAGGGCCTCAGGGTCGATCGCCTTGATGATGTCGTAGGCGCGCTTGGTCAGATCGGCCATCTGCTCGGGCGTGCCGTTCCAGAAGTTCTTGAGGTTGGCCTCGTTCCAGATCTGGTACGCCGAGATCCGGCCCTTGTAGCGGGTGACCACCTCCGTCACCCAGGCGTCCCATGCCTCGAGGTCCTTGGGCGGCGCTCGCCGCTCCCGGCTGCGGGTAGTCGTCCGGCCCGGGGTCGGACGCATTCCACTTCGGCGTCGTCCCGAGCACCATGAGGATGTCGGTCATCCCCTTGGACTCGGCGTTCTCGAGGACGCCCTCGAGGTTGTCCCACTTGAAGACGCCCTGGCTCGACCTCGATCTGCGACCAGCCGGTGCCGTTGTCCCACAGCCGCAGTGCGCCGAAGGGCGCCGACGCCCAGACGCCGGCCTCTGCGCCCTCGATGTGCATCCCGACGAGCGAGGCCGGAACGCCGCCGTCCACCGGGGCGGCCGTGGCCGAACCGGTCGCGGCCGCGGTCGGCGCGGGCTCAGAACTGCCCCCGGAGCAGGCGGTCAGCACCATCGAGGCGGCAACCGTCGTCAGAACGGCGAGGGTCAGCTTGGGGCGAGTCCAAACCATTGCGGCATGCTTCCAATCGTGACAGTCGTTCCCGGGGCGACCGGCGGGCACTGGTTGAGCGCGTTGCACATCCAGTTGGCTGCCGCCGGTACCACAAAGGTACCTGAGCCCTTCGAAGCCCACGCAATCACCTTCGGGTTGTCGTTGTCACCCAGCTGGCAGGTGTTCACCTCGCCGGTCGTGCACGAGTAGAAGGCACCGTTGATCCACTGGTTGACCGTCTGGTAGCCCAGGGCCCCCAGCGTGCCGTCGAACATCTGAATGCCGACCAGGTTCGCCTGCGGGTACCAGTAGTACCAGTAGGCGCGCTCGACCCCGAGCCGGATGTTGTCGAGGTACGTCTGGGCCACCCATGCGGCCGCGGTCGAGCCCTCGATGTTCATCGTCCTTGTACTTCTTGCCCGGGCCGGCGATGCCGTAGTTGATCTCGGTGTCCCACAGCTGCTTGTACGACGGAACCTTGGCCTTCTTCATGTCCTTCTGCACCTGCGTGATGTAGCCGGCGCGGGTCGCCCGGCGTGCCCGTGCTCTCCGGGTACAGGTGCACGGAGATCACGTCGATCGGCCACTTGAGCTTCTTGAGCTCCTTCATGTACGCCGGGAAGAACTTCTTGTAGGCGCTCTGCAGTCGGACGGTGCTGCTCGCGGCCACGACTCGTGCCGACGGGTCGTACTTGCGGATGATCTTGGAGGCCTCGTTGGTGAGCTGCGCCATCTGCTTGGGGGTTCCCTGCCAGAAGGTCGTGAGGTTCGCCTCGTTCCAGATCTGGTAGGAGTCGATGGAGTCGCCGTACCGCTTGACGACCGCCGTGACCCAGTTCTTCCAGTCCTTCATGCTCTTGGGCATGGACGCCGCGCCCTTGTTCGGGTAGGTGCCCTGCTTGGTGTTGCTGGCCGCCCACTTCGGGGTCGAGCCGAGGACGTACAGGATCTTGAGGTTCTGCGCGTTGGCGTTGGCGATCGCGGCGTCCAGGCCGTTCCACCAGTACTGGTTCTTCTTCTGCTCGACCTGACCCCACGCGACGCCCGAGTCCCACAGGCGGATGGCCCCGTCACTCACCGAGGGTCGCCTCGCCCGACGCGATCCCGGGGATGTGCATCCCGAAGTTCTCCGGCAGCACGGGATTCGGGGCTGCCTGCGCTGGTGCGACGACGGCGGCTCCCGTCATCACCACCGACGCGGAAAGGACGAACGCGGCCAGGGCACGGCGCATGGGGATGCCTTTCGAGCGGGGATCGGACCCGCCGACCATAACCCACGAGGCGGCGCCCCCGGCAAGTTCGCCACGGGCCATTAACCCAAATTTGGCGCTATCGGCGACGCAGCACGTAGAGGCTCTGACCGTCGGTCTCCTGGCCGTACTCGAATCGGTCAACCGCCAGTCGGGCGGCGTTCACGTGGTCCTCGAAGTGCCATCGGGCGAACCGGGTGCAGTGCAGCCGCCCCTTCCACTCCAGGGGCCCGTAGCCCTCGGGGTTCTCCTCCCACCCCGGGACGTCCTCCTCGACGAAGCAGGTCACGAAGGCCTTGCCCCCGGGCGCCAGCGCCTCGGCGATCAGCCGCAGGTACGCCGGCGTGTCCTCGTCGTTCATGTGCGAGAACACCGAGTACGCGTAGAACACGTCGACGGACTCGGGCTCGGCCGCCAGGCTGCGCTCGGGGGTGCCGTCCGGGTTGTACCGCTCGTTGCTCACGTCCACGCAGGTGAAGCGGAAGCCGGGGGCGGCCAGGTTCTCGTCGGCCCACTCGATCAGCTCCGGCTGCACGTCGACACCGTGGTAGTCCGCGATGCGGCCGAAGTGCTCCCGGACGCCGACGGCGAGGCGCCCCGCGCCGCAGCCCCAGTCGAGCAGCCGCGAGTCCTTGGTCAGCCCGGCGTACTTCTCCAGGCGCTTGACGTCCCGCACGGCGGTCTTGATGAAGGCGGCGTCGTTCTTGAAGTGCTTGCCGCCCATGCGGTACTTGCTCGGCGGCAGCGCCCCGCCCGATCCGGACTTCTTCTTCGAGAACATGGCCGCAGCCTACGGGCCTACTTGAGCAGCTTGCTCATGCGCCGATCCGCCAGCAGCTTGCCGCCGGTCTGGCAGGTCGGGCAGTACTGCAGGGCGGAGTCGGCGAAGGACACCTCGCGGACGGTGTCGCCGCAGACCGGGCAGGGCTGGCCGGCTCGCCCGTGCACGGCCAGACTCGCCTTCTTCTCCGCCTTGAGGGTTCCGGTGCCGTGACCGACGCTGTTGTCGATGGCCGCGGTCAGCTCCTGACGCATGCACGCGTACAGGTGGGCGACGTCCTTCGTCGACAGGGTGCTGCACGGGTGGAAGGGCGACAACCCGGCAGCGTGCAGGATCTCGTCGCTGTAGGCGTTGCCGATCCCGGCGATGATCGACTGGCTGCGCAGGACGCCCTTGATCTGCGACCGGCCGGCCGCAGCGAGGATCCCGGCGAAGACCTCCTCGGTCAGGTCGTCCGAGAGCGCATCGGGGCCCAGCCTGGCGACCCCGGGCACCTCCGCGGGTCATGGACCACGTACAGGGCCAGCCGCTTCTGGGTCCCCGCCTCCGTGACGTCGATGCCGCCGGCCGGTTCCCCGTCGTCGGTGACGAAGGCAAGGCGCAGCGCCAGCGGGCCCTTGCCCGGCTTGACCGGGGTGGACGGCACCTCGTCGCGCCACTGCACCCAGCCCGCCCGCGACAGGTGCCACACCAGGTGCAGGCCCTCGACGGTCGTCGAGGTCCAGGAACTTGCCCCGGCGCCCGACCCCGGCGACCCGCTGCCCGGCGAGCTCCGATGAGCGACGGGGTGACGGTCTTGAGCGCGCTCAGGCTGGCCAGGGTCACGCCGGCGATCCGCGTGCCCCGCGGTCCGCTCCTCCAGGAAGCGGGCCAACGCCTCGACTTCAGGCAGCTCGGGCACTCACTCGTCCTCAGGCAGCCGGGCACTCGCGTGAGCCAGCGTCAGGAACGAGCCTCGGCGTTGCGCAGCCGTCCGACGATCACCTTGAGCATGGTGATGGCGACCGTCGGGTTCGCCTCGAGGATCGGCTGGAAGGCCCACGCGGTCAGGGCGAAGGCGCGCATGCCGTCGGCGCCGACCGTCACCGTCGCGGTGCGCGGCTTGCCGTCGATCAGCGACGCCTCGCCGAAGTACTGCCCCGGGCCGAGGGTCGCCACCTTCTCGCCCGTGGATGAGCACGTCGGCCGTGCCCTCGAGGATGACGTAGAAGCACACGCCCTCCTTGGAGAAGGACCGCCAGCCTTCGACGTTCGCCCCCTCCTCGAGCACCGTCTCGCCAGGCGGAGTACGTCCGCACTCGTCCCTCGTCCTCGATGTGCTTGAGGACCTTCGGCGACAACCCGTCGAACAGGTCCACCGCCGCCAGTCGCTGCAGGATCTCGTCGCTCATGAGCGCAGGCTAGACGAATCGTGATCAAGGGGGCATCCGTATCGGCAATTTGCCGCACGCCGCCGAGGGCTCGGCACGAGTCGCCCAGTTCCTACAGCAGGCCCATCTCGACGGCCGCCTCGCGAAGGCCCTCACGGGCATCCGGATGGGCGGCCCGCTCGATGATGTTCGTGACTCGCTCGGTCTGGCTGCGCCCGAACACCATGGCGATGCCGTTCTCCGTGGCGACGGCGCTGTGCTCGAAGCTGGTCACCGGCTCGTTGATCCGCGGGACGATCGTCGACACGTCGGCCTTCTTGTGCCAGGACGGCAGGGCGATGAACGACTGGCCGCCGCGGGCGTGCAGTGCACCGACGATGAAGTCCGTCGACCCGCCGAAGCCGGAGTAGATGCGCCCCTTCACCCGGCTGGCGTTGGCCTGGTCGCACAGATCCACCTGCAGGGCGGCGTTGACGCTGGTCATGCTGCGCCTGCCGGGCGATCTGGCCGGGATCGTTGGTGCGCTCGGTCCGCAGCATGCGGATCCACTTGTTGAGGTGGATCCACTCGTACAGCTCCTGCGAGCCGAAGATGAACGAGGCCGTGAGCGGCACCTCGCGGTCGAGGGCGTCGCGCTTGAACAGCTCGAGCACGCCGTCGCTGAACATCTCGGTCCAGATGCGCAGGCCCTTGCGCTGGGTCAGCGAGCTGAGCACGGCATCGGGCACCGCGCCGATCCCCAGCTGAAGGGTGGACCCGTCCGACACTCGGGCGGCGATCAGCTCGCCGATCTGCCGCGAGACGTCGTCGGGCTCCTTCGGCGAGTGGGTCGGGCAGCGGCTCGTCGACCTCGACCAGGTAGTCGATCTCGTTCTCGTAGATCTGGGCGTCGCCGTACGTGTAGGGCATGTTCGGATTGGACTGGACGATCACCAGCCCGCCGCGCTCGCGCACCGACTCGATGGCCGCCGGCAGGATGTTGACCTCGGTGCCGAGGCTCACGGTGTCGTGCCGCCGGGCGCTGGTGTGCAGCAGCACGACGTCGGGCCGGTAGTGGTCGCGGAACAGCACGGGGACGAGGCTGAGCCGGCACGGGATGTAGACCAGCCGCTCGTGATTGCGCATCGCCGGACCGACGAACGCCGTCTCGTAGGTGACGCCCTCGCGATCCGGCAGGGGCTTCTGCGCGTTCAGCATGTGCAGGCGGTACTCGGGCACGACGGCGTCCAGCGCGTTCAGGAGCACCTGTGGCGTCGCGAAGTTGCCGGAGGCCACCACCCGAGGGTTCTCCGGAAGGCTGGCAAGGACCCACTGCAACTGCTCGATCGACACGACTCTCATGGCCGCCATCCTTCCATCCACCCCCGGGTCGTTGGGAGTTCAGCCAATGCGTGCTGTGCCACAATTGCCGGATGCTGCAGGAGATCCGCTGGCCGGACGTGAAGGTCTACGTGGCCGGCCACCACGGCCTGGTCGGCTCGGCCATCGTGCGAGCGCTCGAGAGCGCGGGGGTCGGCGAGGTCGTCGGCTGGCGGTCCAGTGAGCTGGACCTGTGCGACCGTGAGGCGACGATGGACGCGATCCTCGAGGCCCGTCCCGACATCGTCATCGACGCGGCGGCGAAGGTCGGCGGCATCATGGCGAACTCGACCTACCCGGTGGAGTTCCTCAAGGACAACCTGCTGATCCAGACCAACGTCATGGACGGTGCGCACGCCGCAGACATCGACCGGCTGCTCTTCCTCGGCTCGTCGTGCATCTACCCGCGGCACGCCACCCAGCCGATCCGCGAGTCCTCGCTCATGACCGGGCCGCTGGAGCCCACGAACCAGGCCTACGCGATGGCCAAGATCTCCGGGATCTACTACATCGAGGCGCACCGCACCGAGTACGGCCGCCACTGGATCTCGGCCATGCCGACGAACCTGTACGGCCCCAAGGACAACTTCGACCTGCAGTCCTCGCACGTGCTGCCGGCGTTCATCCGGCGCTTCCACGAGGCCAAGGTCGTCCGGCGCGCCGACCGTCACCGTGTGGGGCACGGGCGCACCCCGGCGCGAGTTCCTGCACGTCGACGACCTCGCCCAGGCCTGCCTGATGCTGCTGCAGAAGTACGACTCCGCCGAGACCATCAACGTGGGCCTCGGCGACGACATGCCGATCAAGGAGCTCGCCGAGACGGTGGCCTCCGTGGTCGGCTTCGAGGGCACGATCGAGTGGGACACCTCCAAGCCGGACGGCATGCCGCGCAAGCTGCTCGACACCACGCGGATCAACGACCTGGGCTGGTTCCCGACGATCAAGCTCCGCGACGGTGTCGCGAGCACCTACGACTGGTACGTGGAGAACGTGGCCTGACGGCCGCGCGAGGAGAGCGCCATGACCGACGAGCCGGTGCAGGCGCTGCTGCCGGGACGACGGTCGCTGCTCGTGCGCCTGACCTGCAAGGAGGGGATGCGAGCCGCGATGCTCGACGTCCTCAACACCTACGCCGACGGGCTCGACGAGGAGCCCGGGACCGAGATGTTCGTCGTGTCCCTCGACCCCGACGACGAGAGCATCGTGTGGCTGTACGAGATCTTCAAGGACGTCGACGCCGAGAACGCCCACCGGTCGTCGGCCGGCTTCGGCGGATGATGTCGACGCATGCCGGAGTTCCTCGAGGGCCAGCCCGCCGTGCTGCGCATGGAGCCGCTGCGCATGGCCCTGCAGGAGACCGTGCTCGTCCGAGGACTGGGCGTTCTGACGTGATCCTCGAGGTGGCGCAGGTCGCCGTCCTGCCCGGGCACGAGAGCGCGTTCGAGCGGCGACTCTGACGCAGGCCGCCGACGAGGTGCTGCCCGAGGCGGACGGGCTGCCTGGGGTTCATCGCCCACGGCTGGTGCGTCGAGCGGCCGAACGTCTTCCTGTTCACCATCTGCTGGGAGACCCTCGCCGACCACACCGAGGGATTCCGCGGCTCGGAGCTCTTCGCGCAGTGGCGGGCCCTGATCGGCCCGCACTTCGACGGCGCGCCGGTCGTCGAGCACTTCGAGGACGTAGCGCCGCTTCGCCCTCGGCGAACCCCCTTGCGTGTGTCGGAGTAATCATGTAATTGTTCATTGCATGACATACAGACACGCACCCTTCAGCGCCACCGACTGGCTCGCCGGTCGGCTGCCGGCCGAGTGGTTCACGTCCTTCGACGTGACCGTCGACCGCGAGGAGATCCTCATCCACGGCACCATCACTGCCCCCGATCCCGACTCCGCCGACGCCCAGGCCGGCCGGATCAGCCGGTTCCGCGAGGACACCCGCGCGGCGCGGATCGAGATCGCCCTCGAGCTCGAGGCCCGCACGGACCGCAAGGTCGTCGTGGGCGGTCACCTGCGGGGACACCCACCAGGGGTTCACGCGGTTGTCCGTGCCGGTCATGACCCGGCTGCAGCAGCCGCAGCGCCAGGTCCTGGACACCCTGGTCGAGGCCGGCGTCGCCCGGTCGCGCTCGGATGCGCTGGCCTGGTGCGTGCGCCTGGTCGGGCAGCACGAGGGTGACTGGCTGGCCGAGCTCGAGGCCGCGATGGGCTCGGTGCGGCAGGCCCGCGCGAAGGGTCCCTCCGCCTGATCTCGCGCGTCCCCCTCGTTGAGTGGGCGGTCGTGCACCGTGGCGCGCCCGCGACCGGTGCACGATCGACCACTCAACGAAGAGGGGGCGGTCAGGTGAAGGGGGGGCGGTCGTCGAAGCGCATGCTCGTGCGGCCGGCCACCCGCCACAGCCGCGCCACCGTGTCGGTGTCCTCCGGCGTGACGAGGTTGCCCATGACCCGCAGGGCCACCGTCATCAACGATCGCGAGCGCATGCCCACCGGCCCCAGCGTCGGCAGCAGGCCCGGCACGGTCAGGAAGCCGGCCAGCCGCCGGGCGATCGAGAAGGCCGTGCCGTAGCGCTGGCGCAGGAGCGGCGCCCACTGGGCCTGGTAGTTCAGGCTGGCGTTCGGGATCGTGTCGGCCAGCAGCTGGGCGGCCAGGTGGCCGGTCTCCAGCCCGTAGTCGATGCCCTCGCCGTTGAGCGGGTTCACGCAGCCCGGCCGCGTCGCCGACGAGCAGCCAGTTCGGTCCGGCGACGCCGCTGACGGCCCCGCCCATGGGCAGCAGCGCCGACCACGGGGCGCGCACGTCGCCCTCGAACTGCCACGACTCGCGCTGCGACTCGGCGTAGTGGCTCAGCAGCCCGCGCAGGTTCACGTCGGCCGGGTGCTTGTCCGTCGCCAGCGTCCCGACACCGACGTTGACCTCGCCGTCGCCGAGCGGGAACACCCAGCCGTAGCCGGACAGCAGCTCGTCCTGCTCGCCGCGCAGCTCCAGATGCGACGAGATCCACGGGTCGTCGCTGCGGTGCGACTTGATGTAGGCACGGGCGGCGACGCCGTACGCCGTGCTGCGGTGCCACGTGCGGCCCAGCCGTCGACCGAGCTGCGATCGCGCACCGTCCGCGACGACCAGCCGGCGGCAGGTGATCTCGCGGCGCTCGGCGTCGCGGCCCGCGCCGGCGGCGAAGGTGACGCCCCGCACCTGGCCGCCCTCGATCCGCACGTCCACGGCGCGCTGACCCTCCAGGGCCGAGACGCCGGCGTCCAGGGCGACCTGCCGGATCGCGGCGTCGAGCTCGAGTCGCGGCGCCGCACCGCCGTTGCGCGGGAGCGAGCCGCCGGGCCACGGCAGGTACAGCTCCTGGCCGAAGCCGGCCGCCCGCAGTCCCCAGTTGGTCGCCCGCCCGCTCAGCCAGGGCTGGAGCCCCAGCTCGTCCAGCTCGGCGATGGCTCGCGGCGTGAGTCCGTCGCCGCACGGCTTGTCGCGCGGGAACGTCTCGGCGTCCACCAGCAGGACGTCGAGCCCGTGTCCGGGCCGCCCAGGCCGCCGTGGACGGATCCGGCCGGGCCGGCCCCGACGACGAGGACGTCGGTGTCGGCGACGGGGGAGGTGGGCATGGCCCCGCTCATTCTCCCCGATCCGTCACGAGCGGGCGAATCGTGGCATGCGAACCAGGCCCTGGGCGGTCGCGGCGCCGAGGACGACCAGGGCGCCGCCGAGCGGCTGGTTCCACGAGATGTGCTCGCCGAGCACGACCGCGCCCGAGACGACGGCGACGAGGGTGATCACGTAGGTGACCGTGCTCGCGGTGGTGGCATCGGACCGGTGGATGACGACGTAGTTGAGGATGTAGGCGATGCCGCTGCCGAGCACGCCGAGGGCCAGCATCGCCAGCACCACCGACGTCGTGATCGGTGCGTGCGCGTAGCCCGTCACGCAGCACGACCGGCGCGATCTGGAGGGTGCCCATGATCATCAGTCCCGTGGCGAAGGTCATCGGGCGCCAGTGCATCCGACGCCGGTGGCCAGATGCCGGCGCACGTACGGGTACGAGATCCCGTACCCGGTGACCGCGAGCAGGCAGGCGCCGATGCCCGAGCCACGTCGTGGCGCCCAGCCCCTGCCAGATGCCGACGACCACGAGGACGCCGGTGAAGCCGATGACGAGCCCGATGATGCGCTGACGGGTGGGCTTCTCCTCCGGGAAGGCGATGAGGATGACCACGAGGGTCATCAGCGGGGTCGCGCCATTGATGATGCCGGCCAGTCGCGGACGAGATGTACTGCTCGCTGAACGCGAACAGCGCCCATCCGCCACTGGTCATCAGGATCGCGGCGACGAACAACGGGCCCCAGCAGGCGCCGAGGCGGCAACGGCGAGCGCATGACGGCGCTGATGATGAGCATCGTGACGGTGCCGAGGGCGAGGCGGCTCAGGACCACCCCGGCCGGGGTGAGCGAATCGAGCCCCACCTTGATGAAGACGAACGAGTTCCCCCAGATCAGGGCGAGCAGCAGGTAGGACGGAAGCCAGGACGCGTGGTGGCGCCGTCACGCGCTTTCGCTAGCCAGCAGGGACTGCTTGACGGCCAGTCCCCAGCGGTATCCGGCGAGACCGCCGTCCGCCCGGATCACGCGGTGACAGGGAACCGCCAGTGCGACCTTGTTGCTCGCGCAGGCGCGGGCGACGGCGCGCACGGAGGACGGGCTGCCGATCGCGCTCGCTACGTCCGTGTAGGTGCGCGTCTCGCCCGGCGGGATATCCCGCAGGGCGCTCCACACCCGCGCCTGGAAGGCCGTGCCGTGCACGTCGACGGGGAGCTCGGCGGCCTTGGCGCCCTGCGCGAGGGTCCGCAAGCGCGGTCATGACGTCGCTCATGGCGTCATCGTCCCGTTCGAGCCGGGCCTGCCGGAACTCGCCCCGCACTTCCTGCACCAGAGCGTCGCTCCCGACCGATCCGCACCGCAGCAAGTCCCCGGGGCGTGGCCACCGCGACGATGTCGCCGACGGCCGACGGCGTCGACGACCACAGCAGCAGTTGCTCGGGCGCCCCAGCGACGTACTGCGATGGGGTCATGCCGAGGCGGCGCGCGGCCTCCTCGTAGAACCCCCGCACCGAGCCGTAGCCGGCATCGAAGGCCGCATCGAGCACGGAGTCGGCGGAACGAAGGGCGGTACGCGTGCGCTCGGTGCGCACGGCCTGGCCGAACTGTCGCGGGGTGACGCCGAGCACCTCGGCGAAGTCGCGCTGAACCTGACGGGTGCTGCAGCCGAGTGCCGTGGCCAGTTCGCCGATCGGGATCGGTCCGCCGGCAGCCGTCATCGCCTGGCACGCCGCGGCAACGCGGATTCGGGGCGTCGTCATGGCACGAAACTAGGCGGGGCAGCGAGCCGTGGCACTCCGGTTCGCGACACGACCGTCAGATCGGCGGACTCGAGACGATGGCGTTGCCTCCGGCGTCGTGCGCCTGCGACATCGCCCCTTCGGCTCGTTCGAGGACCGAGTCGACGCTCTCGCCACGACTGATCAGCGTGACACCCACGCTGACGGTCTGCACGACCTCGCCGAACGGCATGGCGATCGGGTCCTCGACGGCCGTGCGGATCTTGTTGGCGACCCTGATCGCGCCACGGAGGTGATGGACTCCGCGCAGCACGACGAGGAACTGGTCCTCCTCAAGTCGGGAGACGAGGTCACCGGAGCGGAGGGCGTCGGAGATCCGGCCAATCACGATCCGCAGGATCTCGTCGCCCGCCTCCTGCCCGTGGCGCTCGTTGACGACCGCGAAGTCATCGAGGTCGCACGACGCCACCGCGATCTCCTTGCCCGTGCGGGGTGTCGCCGAGAGCAGCCACGCCACGTCGTTGAGGACCTGCTCCCGGTTGGCCTCGCTCGCCCCTCGACCCGCGGTCGATGTCGGATCGAGGGTGTGCGCGTCGCGCAGTTCCACGGACCAGCCGTCCGCTCCGGAGCGTGGCACCGAGACCGCCGAGACCCACCGCACCGACTCGCCGCTCTCCCGGGCCCGCACCATGACCGGACCTGCGGCGGTCGGTCCGAGCAGCTGTGTCAGCGCGGGTGCATCGTCGCGGGCGAAAGCGTCGCCAAATGCGGTACCCGGGCGAACCGACCCATCCGACGACCACTCGCAGCGGCCGTCCGCGCCGACCATCAGGTGAACGTCACCGGCCCACTGGGACAGCGCAGCGAGGTCGTCGGGGTGGACACCGTCGCTCGGCTCCGGCGTCTGTTCCGCCATCGCTATCGCCCCATCCGCGTCATCCGGTCACGTCGTGCCCCATGCTAGGCGGCTCGCCGAAAGGTACGCCCGACGAGCGAGGACGAGGTCGCGTCTGGTCTCACTTCGCCCCCATGTCCGCCGCCGGCTGACATAGGCTCCGATCACCTTCGACCTAGGACGGGCACCATGAATCGATCGCGTCGCGGCGTCGTCGCCGCCACCCTCGCCGCTGGGATCCTGCTCGCCGGAGCGGGTCCCGCTCTGGCCGGAGACACCGGCGCAGCCCTGCGCAGCCCGGTGGGCGACTGGCGCACCCGCACGCTCGGCGTCACGCAGACCATCACCTTCGACGACGAGGGCCGGGTCTACGGCGATGCCGGGTGCAACCGGTTCACCGGTGGCTACAAGGTCAAGGGCGATCGGATCACCATCGGGCCACTCGCGACGACCCTCATGGCCTGCGAGCAGTCGGTCATGGACGCCGAGGCGATCTTCCTGAACAAGGTCCAGTCGGCGGTCGCGTTCACGGCCACCGCCAAGAAGCTGCGACTGCACACCCCCAAGGACGTCACCGTCTTCCGCGCGAACTGACGGTGCCGCACGCCGTCGTGCTGTCGCACGACTGGGTGGCCCACGAGCTCGGCCACCTCGAGCCCGCGCTCGAGTCGCGTGGCTTCACGATCACGCGGGTGTACCGCGAGCGGAGGACCCGCTCCCCACGCGGACCTGCTGGTCGTGATGGGCTCGCCGCTTCGGTGGCGACCGGTCATGAGGATGCGCAGGCTGGCGGAGATCGACCTCGTCCGCCACTGGATGTGGGCCGGGCGGCCCTACCTGGACTGTGCTTCGGCGCGCAGGTGCTGGCCGGGCGGCCGGCGGCGACGTGACGCGATGGCCACGGCGTTCCACGGCTATACCGCTCGACTCCAGCCCGGACGTCCCCGAGCTGGTCGGCCCGTGGACGGTCTGGCACAACGATGCGCTCCAGGCCGCCCCGTCGTCCTCGGTCGGCTCGCTCGCGCACGCGGACCTGGCCTTCCGCACCGGGCGCGCGTGGGGGATCCAGCCGCACGTCGAGGTCACCGCTGACATCTTCGAACGGATGTGCGTCAGCCCGCGGTGCGACGGCCGGCGGAGTACGGCCCGGTCGTCGATGCGATCAGATCCGACGCGAGCGCCAACGAACGCCGCGCCCAGACCCTTCTCGACTGGATCCTGGCCGATCTGCTGGCGAGCTAGTTCGCAGGAACGAGGGTTCCGGCGAAGATCTGCCAGGCCAGCGCCGACTTGGCCACCAGGCTCAGGACGATGTAGGTCCGCTCCCCGCTCAGGTAGTCGGCCCACCGGCCCACTCGCTTGTACTGGAGCCACTGCACCAGCGCGAAGATGTTGAAGAAGATGAACAGCGAGATGATGATCCCGTAGACGAAGCCCGGCACGGCAACGTCGGACTGCGCACCCGGGGCGATCACCCAGAGCACGACGATGAGCCACGGCACGATGCCGGCGATGCACCCGAAGATGAACGGCAGCCAGCCGCCCTCACCGGGAGTCTCGTACTTCTCCTGCAGCCAGCCGAACAGGATCATCGACGCGTTGACGCCGAAGATCGCGATGAGGGCCGCGACGTCGCTGATGCCGACGATCTGCGCGATCAGGACGATCATCACCGACGAGCTGACTGAGTACTCGACCCAGCGGAAGTAGTTGTGCTGGGCCACGAGTCCGGCCACGTAGCGCCGGTAGAACAGCGGACTGGCGACCAGGAAGTGGAACAGGGCCGACAGGGCGAAGAAGATCGCCACGCCCACGGCGATCGAGGTGTTGAACAGCACGACCGGCTCGGCCGCCGGCGTCCCGGGCGGACCGAAGACGTACGCGGCCGTCACCGGCAGCGTGAAGTCGGTCGCCAGGATCAGGATGAGGACCAGCTGGATCAGGTGGGCGAAGCCCGCGACCACGTTGAACCTGCGAAGCCGACGGAACTGCGACTCTGCGTCGGCGGAGGCGGCAGGGGCGGACGCGGGCGTGGTGGACGTCATGCATCGATCGTGACAGGTTGCCACGGCAACCGCGACTCGGCGGGCACATCTGTCGCCGCGGTCCCAGCCCGCCGAACAGCGCCTACTCTCATGCCATGACCGAGCGCGTCGACGTCGTCGTGGTGGGCGCCGGCGGCATGGGCGCGGCGACCGCGTGGCGACTGGCGGCCCGCGGGCGCAGCGTCGTCCTGCTCGAGCAGTTCGAGCACCTCCACCACCAGGGCTCGTCACATGGTCAGACGCGGATCTTCCGGGTGGCCTACCGCGACCCGCTCTACACCCGTCTTGCCGGTCGGGCGATTCCCCTGTGGCGCGAGCTGGAGAGCGAGTCGGGCACGCCTCTGCTCGAGCAGACCGGGCAGCTGGACCACGGAAGCCCCGTCGCGATCGAGGAGATCCGTCGATCTCTGACCGACGCGGGGTGGGCTGCCGTCCGCCTCACGCCCGAGCAGGCCCACGATCGCTGGCCCGGGATGACGTTCGACCAGGACGTCGTCTACTCCCCCGACGGCGGGCGCGTCTTCGCCGCACGCACCGTGCACGCCGCCGTTCAGACGGCCGTTCGGCATGGCGCCGTGTTCCACGACCGAACCCCCGTCGAGCGGATCGCGCCCTCCGGCGACGGCGCCGTGGTCCACGCGGGCGGCAGGATGTGGCAGGCCGATGCGGTCGTCCTGACCGCCGGTGCCTGGCTCCCGGAGCTGGCCGACGGTGTCGTCCCGCTGCCGAGTCTGACGATCACCCAGCAGCAGCCGGTCCACTTCGCGATCCGCGACGGATTCTCCTTCCCGTCCTTCGTCCATCACTTCGCGGACGACCCGTCCGCTCACTCGCACGGGTTCGGCGCCTACGGACTCGAATCGCCGGGCGAGGGAGTGAAGGTGGGCATCGAGGACACCGTGCGCGAGGTCACCACGGCCACCCGGACGTTCGAGGCCGACGAGGCGGTCGACGATGCGGCCCGCGCCTACGCCGAGCGCTGGCTGCCCGGCGCGGACCCGTCCCGCATGACGAGCGTCACCTGCCTGTTCACCGAGACAGCCGACTCGGACTTCATCATCGACCGAGTCGGCCCGTTCGTCGTCTGCTCACCGTGCTCGGGTCACGGCTTCAAGTTCGTCCCGATCATCGGGGAGCTCACCGCACGCCTGGCGATGGGCGAGCACCACCGCGAGGAGCGCTGGTCCCTACCCCGGTGACGCCGCAAGGCCCGGCAGGCTCTCCCGCCTCTCCCGCCTCTCCCGAAATGCGAATCGCCCCCGGGTTCCGGGGGCGATCTGTGGTGCGCGAGGGGGGAGTTGAACCCCCACACCCTTTCGGGCACACGGACCTGAACCGTGCGCGTCTGCCTATTCCGCCACTCGCGCGTGTCGCCCCATTGCTGGAGCAGGGGAAGTGTACAGCCCGATCAGCGGCGCGATATCCGCAGCGTGCCGATCAGGCCGAGGGCGAGGTCGCCAGCAGGAAGAACGCCGGGACCGGCCGGGTTGCCCGGATCGACCACGCCGTAGGAGATGTCCCCCAGGCCCAGCTCGGTCAGGACGAACTCGATGTCGTCGCGCTCCATCCACAGCGCGTAGGGACGCGGGCCGCCGGCGAAGCCGTTCGTGGTCGTGTCGACGGCGTAGTCGTAGCAGTGCAGGCGGATGCGGCGGCCGTGCCAGTGGACCATCCACGTCGCGCTTCTCGTCGAAACGCGCCTCGCGAGGCCTCGGCCGGAATCTGACTCGCGTCGAAGTAGTGGGTGTGGAGGAACACCCGGCCGGTCCGAGCGGCGATCCGCTCGAGCAGGCCGATCGGGTCGGTCTGGTGGTAGAGGATCCCGCTGGCCCAGACGATGTCGAAGGTCTCGTCCGTAACTGTCGAGGTACTTCAGCATGTCCCCGTAGAGGAAGTGCGCGTCCAGGTCGAGCAACTCCTTGACGACCAGGCACTTCAGGAAGGCGGTCTCGCTGCCCTCGACGGCCAGGACCGATGCCGCACCGGCCCGCTCCAGGACCGCGGTCTGGTAGCCCTCGAACGGACCGAGCTCGAGCATGCGCATGCCGGCGAGGCCACCCGGGCAGCTGCGACTCCACCCACGGCACCCGCGGGTCCACCTCGGGATCGAAGTGGTTCACCGTCCCGGCCAGACACCCCGAGCTCGGGCGGGAAGGCGGTGACCCACTGGCCCTTGAAGATGTCGACGGTGGCCTGCGCGGTGGGCGGCCCGGAGGCGAACCGATGCCGGTCCCGCCGACCGCGCAGGTGCAGGGCCCCGAAGACGGGAGCCAGGGCGGTCTGGGCCTTTCGCCGGAGCGAGGACGCCATCGCTCACTCCTCAGGTATGCGGGTGCCGATCGGCCAGAAGCGGTTCTCGAGGCTAGCACCCGGTCGGCCCCTCTGACGGTGCGCGTCCCCGCCCTGCCATGGTCCGCGGGTTAGCATCGACCCACGCCCCGGAGACCCGTGGCGTGATCGACGCGTGGCCCGGATGCGGAGGACCTCGTGGGACTGCTGGAACGGTTCGAGGACTCCCTCGACCGCCTCGTCAACGGCGCCTTCGCCCGCGCCTTCAAGGCCGAGGTTCAGCCCGTCGAGATCGCCTCCGCCCTCCAGCGGGAGATCGGCGATCGGGCCGCCGTCATCGACCGCGAGCGCACCGTCATCCCCAACGTCTTCCACGTCGAGCTCTCCGAGCACGACTACCGCCGGCTCGCCGTGTTCAAGGACGCGCTCCAGACCGAGCTGCGCCACCCTCGTCCGCGACTACGGCGCCGAGCAGCGCTACACGCTGCTCGGGCCGGTGCAGGTCAACCTCGGCCAGGACGACGAGCTCGAGACCGGCATCTTCCGGGTGCGCAGCGAGGCCCGCGCCGAGGTGAGCGCCCAGCCGCATGGCCGCGCCGGCGAGGTCGGCCCCGTCGACGCGCGGCAGCCCCGCCTCGAGGTCGGCGGCACTCGCGTACCCGCTGGTGCGCGCCATCACGCGCCTGGGCCGCGGCAGCGACACCGACATCCGCATCGAGGACCCGGGCGCCTCGCGCAACCACTGCGAGATCGTGCTCGGCCAGCCGGTCCTCCTGCGCGACCTGGACTCGACGAACGGCACCTACGTCGACGGGCAGCGGATCTCGCAGGTCGAGGTCGGCGACGGCACGGCGATCATGATCGGGTCGACGCAACTGGTGTTCCGGAGCGGCTGACCCGTGTCCGAGCTCGCGCTCACCCTCGTGCGGCTGGGGTTCCTCACACTGCTGTGGACCTTCGTCCTGGTGACGGTGCTCGCCCTGCGCCGCGACCTGCGGCAGCCGGCCGACGCCCGACCCACCGCCACGCGAGCGCAAGCCGGCCCGAGCGGCGAAGCCGCCCGAAGCCACCGAAGGTGGCCAAGCAGCAGAAGGTCAAGGGCAGCAAGCTCGTCGTGATCGAGGGACCGCTGAACGGCACCATCATCCCGCTCGGCGACGTCCAGATCACCATCGGACGGGCGCCCGACTCGACCCTCATCATCGACGACGACTACGCCTCCAGCCGGCATGCGCGCATCTACCCGTCCGAGGGCTCGTGGGTCGTGGAGGACCTCGGCTCGACCAACGGCACGTGGATCGACCGGACCCGCATCACCTCGCCGACCGTCCTGCCGGTGGGCGCCCCGCTTCGCGTCGGGCGCACCACGCTGCAGATCCAGAAGTAGGCCGCCATGCCCCTCGTCCTGCGCTACGCCGCCCGGTCCGACGTCGGACTCATCCGCGAGGGCAACGAGGACTCCGGCTACGCCGGACCCGCGCTGCTGCTCGTCGCCGACGGCATGGGCGGTCACGCCGCGGGCGAGCTGGCCAGCGCCATCGCGGTGGCGATCGTCGCCGACCTCGACGTGCACCCGCCCGAGCGCCGACGAGGTGCTCGAGCGCCCTGGGCGAGTCGATCGCCGACGTGGGCGACGGCATCGCCGACGTCATCCACACCGATCCCGACCTCACCGGCATGGGCACCACGGTCACCGGCATCTACTGGCTCGGCGATCAGCTCGCCGTCGTCCACGTCGGCGACTCGCGCGCCTACCTGCTCCGCGACGACGAGCTCGTCCAGATCACCCACGACCACACCTACGTGCAGACCCTCGTCGACGCCGGCCGCATCACCGAGGAGGAGGCGACGATCCATCCCCGCCGGTCGCTGCTCATGCGCGCGCTCGACGGCATGAACCCGGTCGAGGCGGACCTGTCGCTTCGCGAGGCGCGGCACGGCGATCGCTACATGCTGTGCACCGACGGACTCTCCGGGGTGGTGAGCAGCGACGAGATCGCGGCGATCCTGTCCGAGGGCGATCCCGACCGGCGCGGTGACGCGACTGGTGGACCGCGCCCTCGAACGCGGCGCACCGGACAACGTCACCGTCGTCGTCGCCGACGTGATCGAGGTGCCGGACCCGGCGCCGCGATGTTCCTGCCGTCGCGGAGCGGGCCGAGCCCGTCGTCGTCGGCGCCGCCGGCGAGCCCCGGGTGCGCCTGCGGCTGCCCGAGGTCCGCTTCCCGGACGACTCGCAGCCCGATCCGGACCGGCCCGACGCCCCGCCCCCGGTCGACGGCGGCCCGCCCACGGCCCCCCAGCCGCTCATCGACGCGGAGATCGTGGTCCCCGCCGCCGAGAAGGCCCGGCGAGCGGCCCAGGTCGACGCGCAGACCGCGGCCTTCCGGGGCCGGCGACGACGACGCTGGCTGGACCGTCGCCGGAAGCCTCGTCGCCGCAATCGCCATCGTCGACGGTCGTCGTGGTCATCGCCAGCAACTGGCTGTCCTCCCAGTGGTACGTCGGCGGTCAACGGCACCGCCGGCACCGGAACGGTCAGCGTCTACCGCGGCGTCCAGGGATCGCTGCTCGGCTTCCCGCTCTCCAGCCTGTGGTCCGACTCCGGACTGCAGGTCGGGACGCTGCCCTACTTCGACCAGGAGCTGGTCAGCAAGGGCATCCCCGCCGCGGACGAGGTCGACGCCCAGCGGATCATCACCGAGCTGCAGAGCCGGGCCGCTGAGTGCCAGACGCTCTTCCCGCCGACCGGCTGCCCGGGAACCACGTGATGAGCGCCCCCCTCGATGTGCTCCCGCCCGTGGGAGCCGCCGCCCGAGCGCAGCCCAGCCGGCGGAACGTCGAACTGGTGCTGCTCGTCTTCGCCTGGGGCCTCGGCGTGCTCGGCACCCTGCAGATCGGGTGGGCCAACGGCGAGGAGCCGAACAGCGCGGCTGTGGATCACCTCGGGCGTGGTCGGGCTGCTGGCCCTCGTGATGCACGTCGTCGTGCGCTGGAAGGCCCGGTACGCCGATCCGATCCTGCTGCCGATCGCCACCCTGCTGACGATCCTCGGCCTCGTCATGATCTACCGGATCGACGTGGCGACGGCCGAGCGCGCCCGGCTCAACGACAACCCCGCCCCGACACCCGACGTGTACTCGCAGCTCACGTGGTTCGCCGTCGCGGTGATCCTGTTCGTCTCCGTCCTCGTCCTGCTGCGCGACCATCGCCTGCTGCAGCGGTACACGTACACGTTCGGGCTCGCCGGCCTGGTGCTGCTCGTCCTTCCGCTGGCACCGGTGATCGGCACCACGGTCAACGGCGCCACCCTGTGGATCCGCGTCGGCGGCTTCTCCTTCCAGCCGGCCGAGCTCGCGAAGATCCTGCTGACGGTCTTCTTCGCCGGCTACCTGGTGGAGAAGCGCGACTCGCTCGCCCTCGTCCGCTCGAAGTTCCTCGGCATCGGGCTTCCTCGGCTCAAGGACCTCGGCCCGATCGTCGTCGCCTGGCTGGTGTCGCTCGCCGTCCTCGTCTTCGAGCGCGACCTCGGCACGTCCCTGCTGTTCTTCGGCCTGTTCGTCGTCCATGCTGTACATCGCGACGCAGCGCCGCTCGTGGCTCTTCCTCGGTGGCCTGCTGTTCATCGCGGGGGCGGTCCTCGCCTACTACGCCTTCGGGCACGTGCGACTGCGCGTCACGGTCTGGCTGGATCCCTGGTCCTACGCCGACGACCAGGGCTACCAGATCGTGCAGTCGCTGTTCGGCCTGGCCAACGGCGGCATCCTCGGAGCCGGCCTGGGCCAGGGCTTCCCGAACCTGGTGCCCTTCGCCAGCACCGACTTCATCGTCGCCGCGCTCGGCGAGGAGCTCGGCGTCACCGGCCTCATCGCCATGCTGCTGCTGTACGCGATCCTCGTCGAGCGCGGCCTGCGCACCGCCGTCTCGGTACGCGACTCGTTCGGCCAGCTGCTGGCCGCCGGCCTGTCGATCACGCTGGCCCTGCAGGTCTTCGTGATCATCGGCGGCGTGACGCGGCTGATCCCGCTCACCGGCCTCACCACGCCGTTCCTGTCGTACGGCGGATCGTCGCTGATCGCCAACTGGATCCTCGTCGCGCTCCTGCTGCGGGTCTCCGATCGCGCACGTCGCCCGGAGGTCACCGCGCCGTCGCCCGACGATGCCGTCACGCAGGTGGTGCGTCGCGTATGAACAGGCCCATTCGGCGCATCGCTTTCGTCCTCGGCGTGCTCCTCCTCGCCCTGCTCGTCAACGTCACGGTCATCCAGGTGGTGCTCGCCGGCGACTATCGCGACCGGCCCGGCAACCAGCGCGTCCTGCTCGAGGAGTACGACCGCGAGCGCGGGCCCATCCTCGTCGGGTCCGACCCGGTGGCCCGGTCGAAGGAGACCGGCGACACCCTGAAGTACCTGCGGGTCTACTCGAACGGACCGCTGTACGCGCCGGTCACCGGCTTCTACTCGCTCGTGTACGGGGCGACCGGCCTGGAGCGCACCGAGAACCGCATCCTCACCGGCAGGTCGAGCCTGTTCGTCGTCGACCGCGCCGAGCAGCTCTTCGCCGGCAGGGAGCCACGCGGCGGCGCCGTCAGCACGACGCTCAACGCCCAGGCACAGAAGGCCGCGTTCAACGGCCTGCGGGGCAAGAAGGGCGCCGTCGTCGCGATCGAGCCCGCCACCGGGCGCATCCTCGCCTCCGTGCAGTCGCCGTCGTTCGACCCCAACCAGCTGTCCAGCCACGACCCGGCGCGAGATCCGCAAGTACTACGAGACCCTCCAGGCCGACCCGGCCAAGCCGCTGCTCAACCGGCCCATCGTCTCCCTCAACCCGCCGGGCTCGACGTTCAAGCTCGTGACGGCCGCGGCCGCACTCGCCTCGGGGCGCTTCACCCCGGACTCGGTCATCCCGGGTCCGCGCACCTACGACCTGCCCGACTCGTCGCGGAAGATCCGCAACTGGAACGGGCAGGCCTGCGGACCCGCGACCTGGTCACGCTGCGCGAGGCCCTGGCGATCTCGTGCAACACCGCGTTCGCCTGGCTCGGGCAACGAGCTCGGCGACGACGCACTGCGGACCCAGGCGCAGCTGATGGGATTCGACGAGAGCTTCGAGATCCCGCTGCGCGCCGCCACGTCGCGGTTCCCCGAGGACCCCGACGCCCCGCAGACGGCGATGTCGGCCATCGGGCAGTTCGACGTCCGGGCGACCGCCCTGCAGATGGCCATGGTCGCGGCCGCGATCGGCAACAGCGGCACGACGATGAACCCCTACCTGGTGCAGGAGGTCCGTGGGCCGGACCTGGCGATCCTCCAGACGACCGAACCCGACCGTGTACGACCAGGCGATGACCGCCGACGCATGCGGCGCAGCTGACGGAGATGATGGTCAACGTCGTCGACAACGGCACCGGCAGCAACGCCCAGATCCCGGGCGTGCGGGTGGCGGGGAAGACCGGGACCGCCCAGACCGGGAACGACCGGCCCGCGGTGGCGTGGTTCGTCGCGTTCGCGCCGGCCCAGTCACCCGAGGTCGCGGTCGCCGTCGTCGTCGAGGACGCCGGCGCGCCCGAGGTGAGCGGCAACCAGCTCGCCGCACCCATCGCCAAGGACGTCATCGAGGCTGTGCTGCGCTGAGGCGCGGCACCGAACTGAGAGTATGTGGACATGACGACCGATCACGAGGCAGCCCGCATGCTCGGCGATCGCTATGAGATCGGCGAGGTCATCGGCCGAGGCGGCATGGCCGAGGTCCACGAGGGACGCGATCTCCGGCTCGGTCGTCGTGTCGCGGTCAAGATCCTGCGGCCCGACCTCGCGAAGGACCCCACCTTCCAGGCGCGGTTCCGCCGCGAGGCCCAGTCGGCGGCCTCGCTGAACCACCCGAACATCGTCGCGGTCTACGACACGGGCGAGGACGTGCTCACGTCCGCCAACGGCGAGCGCGTGGTCGTGCCCTACATCGTCATGGAGTACGTCGACGGGATGACGCTGCGCCAGCTGCTGGCCAGCGGCCGACGCCTGCTCCCCGAGCGCGCGCTCGAGATCACCGCCGGCATCCTGGCCGCCCTCGACTACGCGCACCGGCACGGCATCGTCCACCGCGACATCAAGCCGGCCAACGTCATGCTCACCCGCACCGGCGACGTGAAGGTCATGGACTTCGGCATCGCGCGCGCCATGAACGACACCGGCACCACGATGACGTCCGCCTCCGCCGTGATGGGCACCGCGCAGTACCTGTCGCCCGAGCAGGCGCGCGGCGAGGTCGTCGACGCGCGCAGCGACCTCTACTCGGCCGGCGTCCTGCTCTACGAGCTCCTCACCGGCCGACCGCCCTTCACCGGCGACTCACCGGTCTCGATCGCCTACCAGCACGTCAGCGAGATGCCGGTCCCGCCGTCGCAGGTCGATCCCGGAGTGACCGCCGAGGTCGACTCCGTGGTCCTGCAGGCGCTGGCCAAGCGCACCGAGGATCGCTACCAGACGGCTGCCGACTTCCGGGCCGACGTCGAGCGCGCCATCGCCGGGGCGCCCGTCACGGCGGCCGTGCAGGCGGTCACGTCGCAGCACACCACGATGATGCCGCCGGTCGCGGCGGCCGGCGGCGCCTACGAGCCCATGTACGACACCGCGCGCCCGCGCCGTCGCCGGGGATTCGCCTTCTGGGCCCTGAGCCTCGTCGGCATCGTCGCCGCCGTCATCGGCGCGCTGCTCATCGGTCGATTCGTCTTCGGCGGTCCCGCGGTGACGCAGGTCCAGGTGCCCAACCTCGACGGCCTGACCATCGAGCAGGCGACCAGCACCCTGCAGGACTACGAGCTGCGGCTCGGGGCGCAGACGCCGGAGATCTCCGATCGACCGATCGACACGATCATCGCCCAGCAGCCCGCTGCCGGGGAGAGCATCGAGCAGGGCCAGTCCGTCAACGTCACCGTGAGCAGCGGCCTCGAGCAGGTGACCGTGCCGCAGCTCGTCGCCCTGACCTCGATCGAGGCGGCCCGCATCGCGCTGGAGGACGCCAATCTGCAGCTCGGGGCGATCAAGGAGAGGAACTCCCAGCAGCCGGCCGGCTACGTCCTGTCGCAGGATCCCGAGGAGGGCACGCAGGTCGATGCGGCCTCGGCGGTCGACATCACCGTGTCCTCCGGGCTCGTGAAGGTGCCCAAGGTCATCGGCGACAGCGAGGCCCAGGCACGCAGCGACCTCGCCCAGGCGGGCTTCGACGTGCAGGTCGTCGAGATCGAGGACGGGAGCGTCTCGGGCGGAACCGTCCTGGCCCAGTCGCCGCAGGGCGGCGAGCTGCTGCCACGCGGGTCCGTCGTGACGATCACCGTGTCGACGTCGCCGCCGCCACCGCCGACACCGACGCAGGCCCCGACACCGACGCCGACACCGGAGCCATCAGCGCCGGTCGTCCCATCGGGAGAGCCGGTGCCGAGCGAGTTCGCCCCCGCCGGCTGATCGGTCGTCAGCCGACGAGCCGATGGGTCGTCAGCCGACGACGGGCGCGAGGCCGGTCGCGCGCTCCCGGGCGGTCGGGTCGCCGCACTCGGCGAGCCAGTTGGCGAGCATCGCGTGGCCACCCTCGGTCAGCACCGACTCCGGGTGGAACTGGACGCCCTCGACGAGGAGCTCGCGGTGCCGCAGGGCCATGATCACGCCGCCCGCGGTGGCGCCGGTGACCTCGAGGACGGCCGGGACGGTGCCCGGGTCGACGGCCAGCGAGTGGTAGCGGGTCGCCGTGAACGGCGACGGGAGACCGGCGAGCACGCCGACGCTCTCGTGGAACACCTCCGACGTCTTGCCGTGCAGGAGTTCAGGAGCGCGCGACACGGTGGCTCCGTACGCCGCGGCGATGGCCTGATGTCCCAGGCAGACGCCGAAGATCGGCACGTCGCCGGCGCACTCGCGGACGATCTCCATGCAGACCCCGGCGTCCTCCGGGGTCCCCGGCCCCGGGCTCAGCAGGACTCCGTCGAAGTCGCGCGCCTCGTCGGGGGTCACCTCGTCGTTGCGTCGTACCACGACGTCGGCGCCCAGCTGGGCCAGGTACTGGACCAGGTTGAAGACGAAGGAGTCGTAGTTGTCGACGACCAGGATGCGGGTCACGGCGACATTCTGACGGCTTCAGGGCTGCCGTCACAGCGGCAGGGTCCTGGCTCGGCATCGCCGTCGCCGGTTCCGGGACTACCGGGGTGGCGTACTGCATCGCGATCGGTCCGCTGTACGCCGGGATCGTGACCTCTGCCTCGCGGGTGAGCTCGTAGCCCAGCCCCACGGCGTCGGCCCACGCTCGAAAACCAGCAACGGTCGGATCGACGCGCAGACTCTTGCGCATCTTCTTCACCGGGCCGACCGCCGTGATCACGTAGGGCGGCGAGTAGACGCGACCCTGAAGCAGAAGGGTGTTCCCCACGCACTGGATCGAACTGGTGTTGATGACCCGCTGGTCCATCAACTGCACCGCCTCCGCCCCGCCGCGCCACAGCGCGTTCACGACGGCCTGCACGTCCGACTGGTGGACGATCACGTCGTCCGGCGTCATGGTCTGCCACAGGGGATCGTCGGATTCACGCAGCGGTGCGTCATCGAGACTCACGGTGAGGGCGCGGCCATTGACCGCGGTCAGGCCGGCGGCCGGTTCAAGGGCCCGGATCTGCAGACGGGCCTGCACCGCGGCAGGGTCCCCCACGCGACCTTCGGCAAGATCGTCCACCCGCCCCTGGAGGCTGGCGACGGACTGCTCCAGCTGGTCCACCCGTTCCGACTTCTGTCGCACGAGGTCGCGAAGCTCGACCGCTCGCTGCGCCCGCAGGTCGGTTCCCTGGCTGGTGTTCGCAGCGGCCGCGAACATCAGCCCGGCGAGCGCGAAGACCAGCCCACTGACGAGTACCGCGGGATGCAGCCGCGACAGGGGGATCCGGGTGGGCCAGCGCACGCCACCACGGTAACCGTCGCGGCGGCGCGCGGGTGTGGCAGGCTGTGCAGTCGAGCACCCATCACCGCACCTGGAGGACCACGCCGTGCCTGAGTCCAAAGGCCGCAAGAAGGCCGCCTACACGCCGCCGCCCTCGAAGGGCGAGCGGAAGATCGCCCGACTCGGCTCACCGTCCTGGCTCGCACCGACGATGGTCACGCTCTTCGTGGTCGGACTGGCCTACATCGTGGTCTTCTACATCGCCGGCGTCGCAGGTGCCGATCATGCGGGATCTGTCCCCGCTGGTGAACGTCGGCATCGGCTTCGCCTTCATCGCCGGCGGCTTCGCCCTCGCCACTCGCTGGCGCTAGCCGAGGCCTTGGCGGGCGGCTCGGACTTACACGACTGTCATTTGTCCCCAACTGGGGAAAGCCTGTGGACAACCTCGTGCGGTTGTGCACGGATCTCCTCGCTGGCCCTCCGTAGGGGAAGGCCAGCTCGGCAACACGGTGACGATCAGTCGATGAGTTCCAGGATGGTGGCGTTGGCCATGCCGCCGCCCTCGCACATGGTCTGGAGCCCGTAGCGGATGCCGTCCTGGCGCATCCGATGCACCAGAGTGGTCATGAGGCGGGCCCCAGACGCACCAAGCGGATGCCCCAGCGCGATCGCACCTCCCCGCTCGTTCGTCAGGGCCGGGTTGGCGCCCGTCTCCGCGTACCAGGCGCCCAGCACCGAGGCGAAGGCCTCGTTGACCTCGAAGGCCCCGATGTCCGACAACGCCAGTCCCGACCGGCGCAGGACCCGCTCCGTCGCCGGGATCGGCCCGGTGAGCATGATGACCGGGTCGACCCCGGCCATGGCGACCGTGTGGATGCGGGCGAGCGGGGTCAGACCCAGCTCCCGAGCACGGTCTGAGCTCATGATGACGACCGCCGCCGAGCCATCGGAGATCTGCGAGGCGTTGCCCGCAGTGACGACGCCGCCCTCGAGGAACGGGGTCTTCAATCCCGCCAGCGACTCCATGGTGGTCCCCGGACGTATCCCCTGGTCCTGGGTCACGACCCCCTCGGGGGTCTGGACGGGAACGATTTCGGCCTCGAAGAGGCCGGCCGCCTGGGCAGCGGCGGCACGGGACTGCGAGTCGAAGGCCAGCTGGTCGAGGTACTCGCGCGACAGCCCCCACTTCTCGGCGATCATCTCGGCGCTGACGCCCTGATTGACCAGACCGTTGTCGTACCGCGCGTGCATGCTCGGCGGGAACGGTCCGTCGCCGCCGACCATGTTGGAGAACATCGGCACCCGGGACATCGACTCCACCCCACCGGCGATGACGATGTCGTAGTGCCCGGCGATGACGCTGGCGGCGGCGAAGTTGACGGCCTGCTGGCTTGATCCGCACTGCCGGTCGATGGTCACCCCCGGCACCTCCTCGGGGAAGCCGGCCGACAGCACTGCATTGCGCGCTGCGTTGCCGCTCTGCTCGCCGACCTGCGACACCGCTCCCCAGATCACGTCGTCCACCAGCGCGGGGTCGAGGCCGACTCGACCGGTGACCTCATTGAGCACCAGCGCGGAGAGGTCAATCGGGTGGACCCCGCTCAGGGCTCCCTTGACTGGCTTTCCGATGCCTACGGGGGTGCGGACGGCGGAGACGATGACGGCGTCGCTCATGGGTGCTGCTCCTCACGTTCGATGGTGCGTGCTATCCCCCATCATGCAGCCAGACTCACACGGAGATCTGCCCGAGTGGGGCAAGAAGTTCGGTGATCTGGGTGGTTCGCCAGGCGGTGATCGCCGCGAGGATCAGCACGACCCCGATCAGGCCGACGACCTGGACCGTGGCTCGGCGGTGTTTTGCGGGGTAGACCATGATCGCGGCCACGACGGCGCCGGTCACCATGCCCCCCAGGTGCGCACGCCAGTCCACACCCGGCGCGAAGAAGCCGATGACCACGTTGATCCCCAGCAGGACGAGCACCTGGGTGATGTCGTAGCGCAGTCGTCGCCCGGCGACCACCAGAGCGCCCATGAGGCCGAAGATCGCTCCGCTCGCACCCACCGAGACCGTTCGAATGTCGGAGAACGCATACGAGGCCACTCCCCCGCCGAGTGCAGCGAGGACGTACAGAGTCAGATATCGCCCGTGCCCGAGGATCCGTTCCAGTGTCGGGCCGAGCGCGAACAGGACATACATGTTGAAGGCGATGTGCAGGAACGATCCGTGGAGGAAGGCCGCCGTGACCAGGCGCCACCACTCACCGCCGATCGCCACGCCGACCGGCCACATCCCCCAGTCGCCGGCGACGGCGTTGATGCCCACGCTGAACTGCAGCAAGAACACCGCGACGTTGATCCCGATCAGCGTGTAGGTGACCACCGGGCGGGCGATCGGCGTGCCGCCCGCGACCGTGGTGACCCGCGGCATCGCCGCCGCCGCACTCGCGACGCACTCGGGGCACTGGAATCCGACGGGAGCCGCGACCATGCACTCAGTGCAGATGGGACGGTCGCAGCGCGTGCATCGGATCCCCGTCGGGCGATCCGGGTGCCGGTAGCAGCCGGGCAGCGCGGAGGGCTGCGTGGGAATGGGCTCCGACACGGGTGAGTGCTAGTCCCGCACGATCTCGATTGCCGAGATCACGACGTCCTCGCGCGGCCGGTCGCCGGGACCGGTCGCGACGGTGGCGATGGCATCGACCACGTCGCGCGAGTCCTGGTCGGCGACCTCGCCGAAGATGCTGTGCTTGTAGTTCAGCCACGTCGTCGGCGCGACGGTGATGAAGAACTGCGAACCGTTGGTGTTGGGCCCGGCATTCGCCATGGCCAGCAGGTACGCCCGGTCGAAGGACAGTTCCGGATGGAACTCGTCATCGAAACGGAACCCCGGGCCACCGGTACCGGTGCCCAGCGGGTCGCCGGCTTGGATCATGAAGCCCGGGATGACCCGGTGGAAGACGGTGCCGTCGTAGAGCGGCGCGGTCGACTTCGCGCGAACGCGAGGATCGGTCCACTCGAGTGTTCCTTCGGCAAGGCCGGTGAAGTTCCGCACCGTCTTGGGCGCCTGGTCGGCGAACAGGTTCACTCGGATGTCGCCCTTGGATGTATGGATGATGGCAGTCGTCGTCATGCGGTCATCCTGCCGCATCACGACGGCCGCACTCCCGCTGGGGGAGTGCGGCCGTCGTGACGGTCTGACTACTCGGCGAGAAGGCCGTAGATGCGCTTGCGCGCCTCGACGAGAACGGCCGTGGCCGCCTCGATCTGGGACTGCTCGTTCAGTTGGCTGACCTGCCACACCGCGGCGCCGAGTTGCCTGCCCTCGTCCCACAGTTGCATGGCCGCCTCGTTCTCCGGCTCTGTTGATTGCGCCCAGGGCTCGCCCCAGGATGCTCCCTCGGACTCGACCAGCGCTCGTCCGGAATCGGTCAGCGAGAAGATCCGCTTCCCGTCCTCGTGACTGGCCGTGACGAGTCCGTCGCGGGCCAATCGCTTGAGCACCGGGTAGATGGATCCGGGGGACGGCTGCCACTGTCCGTCGCTGCGGTCGGCGAGCTCGGTCAGGAGTTCATACCCATGACGAGGCTGCTCGGCCAGCAGGAGGAGGACGGCGGCTCGGACGTCACCGCGTTCGCGGCGTCGGCCCCGGGGTGGGCCCCAAGGTCCTCGACCGCCCCACGGACCAGGTCCGCGGCCGTGCCGATGGCCACCTCGGTGCCTGCGTTCGCGCGGCTGACTGTCGTCAGCGTTGGTCGCGTCGGCCTGGGGGCCGGATTCGGATGAGTTGTCGGCCATCGTGGCCCACATCATCCGGTTGCGGTGTCCGCGGCCGCGGGCGAGCCAGGGCGGCGGACCGAAGCCGGGGCCGTTGAGGGCGCCGGCGGGTAGGGATTGTGCGTAGCTCATGGTGTTCCTTTCCTATCGCGTATCGTCGCGATGTAGTAACGATATATCGCGATAGTAACGATGTCAAGTACGGTTCTGGAGCGAGGGCGGGTGCTGGGTCGGGACGCGCACGTAGACGTAGACGTAGTGATCCTGGAGTGAGGGTGAGTGCTGGGTCGAGACGCCCACGTCGACGTCGACGAAAATCTCAGTGGTGGAGGCTAGGGGACTCGAACCCCTGACTTCTGCCTTGCAAAGGCAGCGCTCTACCAGCTGAGCTAAGCCCCCTCATGCTCGCGGCCGAAGTCCGCGCGCAGTGCCTAGCGGAGATCCGGCTCCGAGGTGGCTTCCGACCACAGGTCCTGCTCGGCCTTGTTGGCCATGACCTGGCGGTAGACGACGTATCCGATTCCGGCGAGAACGACCAGGAGCAGCAGCTTCTTCATGGTCCCGAAGCCTACCCCCGCACCGCCTGACCGCGAAGTCCGGTCGGGTGCCCGATACTCGCTGGGGGGACTCGCCGGGGATCGGGTGGTGGGCCTAGGTGGACTTGAACCACCGACCTCTTCCTTATCAGGGAAGCGCTCTAACCAAACTGAGCTATAGGCCCGAACGACGGCCGAGACTACCTGACCCTCGAGAGGCAGTCGAACTCGGTCAGACCTCGTCCGACAGAACCAGCTCGATGCCACCGGTGAGCCCGACGGTGAGGTTGTACATCAACGCGAACAAGGTGGCGAGGAGGGAGACCAGGACGATCTCCACGGACGCGACAACGACGGCGACTCCGATCACCCTCGAGAACTCCAGGTAGCTGAGCAGATCGAATCCGGTCGTCGCACTGCCGACGATCTCGTCGATGCTGCGCGACACGGTGATGAAGACCCCCGTGGTGTCGAGCACCCACCACAGAACAGCGACCGCAACCACGATGACGATGCCGATCGCCAGGGCCAGCATGAAGGCGGCCTTGGTGACGGACCACGGGTCGACCCGGGTGACGTAGAGCCGGGCGCGCCGAGGCGCCCGGATCCCGTCACCGCCTGTCACTCGCCCGCCTCACCGACGTCGGGTGCACTCTCGTCGACGGGGTTCTCACCCGTCGTGTCGTTGTCCGGTGCACCGGCCTCGTCGTCCTCCTCGTCGTCCTCTGACTCCCCACCACGAGCGACCGCCACGACGGCGTCCCCCTCGGCGAGGTTCATCAGGGTGACGCCCATGGTGTCACGGCCCGACGGACGGATCTCGCCGACACGAGTGCGGATCACCACGCCGTTCGAGGCGATGGCGAAGAGCTGATCGTTCTCGTCGCACACCATGGCGCCCACCAGAAGCCCTCGCTCCTGGACGAGCTTCATCGCCCGCACCCCGAGGATGCCGCGGCCCTTGGGTGCCCACTCCCCGATCGACGTGCGCTTGGCGTAGCCGCCATCGGTGATCGTCACGACGAAGGTGTCGGGTCGAACCACGTCCATGGCGAGCAGGGAATCGCCGCCTCGGAAACGCATCCCGATGACGCCGCTCGTCGCCCGACCCATCGGGCGCAGCGTGTCGTCATCCGCAGTGAACCGTGCCGACATCCCCTTGCGCGACACGAGCAGCAGGTCGTCGGTGTCCACGACGAGCGCCGCCGAGATGAGTTCGTCGTCCTCCGCCAGATTGATGGCGATGATGCCGCCCTGCCGGTTCGAGTCGTACTCCGTCAGGTGCGTCTTCTTCACCATGCCCTTGCGAGTCGCCAGCACCAGGTAGTCCGACGCCGCGTAGTCGGGAATGGCCAGCACCTGGGCGATGGTCTCATCGGGCTGGAAGGCCAGCAGGTTGGCGACGTGCTGGCCACGTGCGTCGCGGCCAGCATCGGGCAGCTGGTACGCCTTCGCCCGATAGACCCGACCACGGTCCGTGAAGAACAGGATCCAGTGATGAGTCGTGCTGACGAACATGTGCTCCACGACATCGTCCTGCCGCAGTGCCGCACCCCGCACGCCCTTGCCGCCACGACGTTGGGACCGGTAGAGCTCCGACTTCGTGCGCTTGGCGTACCCGCCAGAGGTGATCGTCACGACGACGTCTTCCTCTGCGATGAGGTCCTCATCGGTGACATCGCCGTCCCAGGCGACGAAGTCCGTGCGTCGCTCGTCCCCGTACTTCTCCGTGATCTCGGCGAGCTCCTCGGACACGATGCGAGCGCTGACGTACCTCACTGCCGAGGATGTCGTTGTAGTCGGCGATCCGCGTCATCAGGTCGTCGTACTCGTCGATGATCTTCTGGCGCTCCAGGGCCGCCAGCCTTCGCAGCTGCATGTCCAGGATCGCCGTGGACTGGACTTCGTCGATCTCAAGCAGGTCCATCAGGCCGGCGCGTGCGTCGTCGACCGTGGCCGATGCCCGGATCAGCGCGATGACGGCGTCGAGGGCGTCGAGTGCCTTCAGGTAGCCGCGCAGGATGTGCGCGCGCTCCTCCGCCTTGCGCAGGCGGTAGGCCGTCCGACGCTGGATGACCTCGATCTGGTGGGCGATCCAGTAGCGGACGAACTGCTCCAGCGTCAGCGTCCGGGGAACGCCGTCGACAAGGGCGAGCATGTTGGCGCCGAAGTTGTCCTGCAGCTGGGTGTGCTTGAAGAGCTGGTTCAGCACCACCTGCGCCACGGCATCGCGCTTGAGCTCGATGATCAGGCGCATGCCGGTGCGCGACGACGAGTCGTCGCGGACATCGGCGATCCCGGTGAGCTTGCCGTCGCCCACCAGTTCCGCGATGCGCAGCAGCAGGTTGTCGGGGTTGACCTGGTACGGCAACTGGGTCACCACGAGGATCTGTCGACCCCTGGCATCCTCGTCGACCTCGACCACCGCGCGCATCGTGATGGACCCGCGGCCGGTGCGATAGGCGTCCTCGATGCCCTTGCGACCGACGATCAGCGCACCGGTGGGGAAGTCAGGCCCCTTGACGAGCTCCATGAGCGCGGCCTGGCGCTCGACGCGCTCGGCCTCCGGATTCGCGAGCAGCCACTGCGCCGCCGCCGAGATCTCGCGCAGGTTGTGCGGAGGGATGTTCGTCGCCATGCCGACGGCGATGCCGGAGCTGCCGTTGACGAGCAGGTTCGGGAACCTGCTCGGCAGGACCAGGGGCTCGAGGGTGCGGCCGTCGTAGTTGGGCCCGAAGTTGACGGTCTCCTCGTCGATGTCGCGCACCATCTCCATGGCCATCGGGGCCATGCGGCACTCGGTGTAGCGCTGGGCGGCCGGCGGGTCGTTCCCCGGGGAGCCGAAGTTGCCCTGGCCCTGCACCAGCGGGTACCTCAGCGACCACGGCTGGGCCAGGCGGACGAGGGCGTCGTAGATCGCGCTGTCACCATGCGGGTGGTAGCTGCCCATCACGTCGCCGACGACGCGGGCGCTCTTGGAGAAGTTGCGATCGGGGCGATAGCCGCCGTCATACATCGCGTACAGGACGCGGCGATGCACCGGCTTCAGGCCGTCGCGGACGTCCGGCAGCGCGCGCGACACGATGACGGACATCGAGTAGTCGAGGTACGAGCGCTGCATCTCCGTCTGCAGGTCGACCGGATCGATACGGCCATGCGGTCCGTGATCCACCACTTCAGTGGTGTCGATCTCGTCAGCCACGGGAGGTCTCCATCTGTCGTAGGTTCATGCGTCGGTGGCCGGTCGCGGCTAGATGTCGAGGAAGCGCACGTCGCGGGCGTTCTGCTGGATGAAGTTGCGTCGGGACTCGACGTCCTCGCCCATGAGGACGCTGAACATCTCGTCGGCCTGAGCCGCGTCGTCGATGGTGACCTGCTGCAGGATGCGGCGGGCCGGGTCCATCGTGGTCTCCCACAACTCGTCGGCGTTCATCTCGCCGAGGCCCTTGTACCGCTGGATCGCCTCCTCCTTCGGCAGTCGGCGGCCGGCGGCCAGGCCGGCCTCCATCAGCGCCTCGCGCTCCCGCTCGGTGTAGGCGAAGTCCGCCACCTCGCGCGACCACTTGATCTTGTACAGCGGCGGCTGAGCCAGGTACACGTAGCCCTGCTCCACCAGTGGCTTCATGAAGCGGAACAGCAGGGTCAGCAGCAGGGTCCGGATGTGCTGACCGTCAACGTCGGCATCGGCCATCAGGACGACCTTGTGGTACCGCAGCCGATTGATGTCGAACTCGTCCTGGACCCCAGTGCCGAAGGCCGAGATGAGCGCCTGGACCTCGTTGTTCTGCAGGACCTTGTCGATGCGCGCCTTCTCGACGTTGATGATCTTCCCGCGGATCGGCAGGATCGCCTGGGTGCGCGGGTCCCGGCCCTGGCGCGCGGAGCCGCCCGCGGAGTCACCCTCGACGATGAAGACCTCGCACTCCTCGGGCTCGCGACTCGAGCAGTCGATCAGCTTGCCCGGCATTCCCGCCCCGCCCAGCAGTCCCTTGCGGTTGCGGGCGAGGTCCCGGGCCTTGCGCGCGGCGATGCGCGCGGTGGCGGCGTTGACCGACTTCCGAGCGATCTCCTTGCCCTCGGCGGGGTTCTTCTCCAGCCACTCGCCCATCTGGTCGTTGACGACCTTCTGGACGAACGTCTTCATCTCCGTGTTGCCGAGCTTGGCCTTGGTCTGGCCCTCGAACTGGGGCTCTGCGAGCTTGACGCTGACGATCGCGGTGAGCCCCTCGCGGATGTCGTCGCCGCTGAGGTTCGGGTCCTTCTCCTTGAGCACGTTCCATTCCCGCGCGAACTTGTTCATCAGCGAGGTGAGCGATGCTCGGAAGCCCTCCTCGTGCGTGCCGCCCTCGGTGGTGTTGATGGTGTTGGCGAACGTGTACACGGACTCCGCGTAGCTGTGGTTCCACTGCATGGCGATCTCGGCGCTCATCCGCCGATCGTCGGTCTCGGTCTCGAAGTAGATGACGCTCGGATTGGCGACGCCCTTGCTGGCGTTGATGTGCCGGACGAAGTCCGCGATGCCGCCTTCGTAGTGGTAGCGCACGCGACGAACCTGCTCGATCTCCTCCGCCTCGACCTCGGACTCGTCCTCGAGGGCGGCGATCGCCGGCGCCCTCTCGTCGATGAGCTCAAGGGTCAGGCCCTTGTTCAGGAAGGCCATCTCCTGGAAGCGGCGGGCCAGGGTGGTGAAGTCGTAGTGGGTGGTCTCGAAGATGTCGGCATCCGCCCAGAAGGTGATCGTGGTGCCGGTGGAGGCCGTCACCTCTGCCTTCTCGAGCGGCGCCTGGGCGACCCCGCGCACGTACTTCTGCCGGTACACGTGGCCATCGCGCCCCACCTCGACGTCCAGATAGGTCGACAGCGCGTTGACGACGGACACACCCACTCCGTGCAGCCCACCGGACACCGAGTAGCCACTGCCGCCGAACTTGCCGCCGGCATGCAGGACGGTCAGGACGACCTCGATGGCCGGCTTGCCCTCACTGGCCACGATGTCCACCGGGATTCCCCGGCCGTCGTCCACGACCCGCACGCCGCCGTCGGCGAGGAGGGTCACCGTGATGGTGGTGGCGTAGCCGGCCATGGCTTCGTCGACCGAGTTGTCGACCACCTCGTAGACCAGATGGTGCAGGCCCCGTTCGCCGGTCGACCCGATGTACATGCCGGGACGCTTGCGAACCGCGTCCAGGCCTTCGAGAACGGTGATCGCGCTGGCGTCGTAGGACACGGCTGGCGGGCCTCCCTGGATCTTCGGTACACCGCCGGACGCGGTTGGACGTGTCTGGTCAGTCTACCGGTTCACGGTGACATCTCCTGCCACGCCACGGGGTGTGGAGGGCATTGAGGGCCGCTCAACCCCCCTTCTGCGACCTCCCCCACGATGAGGCTCTTCCGGCAGCCTTCAGAGGCCTTCTCGGGCTGTCTAGCCGTACGTGTCGCGGGGTCCTCGACCCGGTACCCGGCGTGGGCCGGCACCCCAGGTGGGCGCCTGCGGGCCCCTGACGCGAATGGCGGTCACGACGCCCCTTCCGACCCGATCGTCCACCGCCCGATGCAGTTGCGGCAGCAGCAGCCGGGTCTGGGTCGCCCAGGCCGTCGACTCGGCCTGCAGGGTCAGTTCACCGTCCTGGAAGGTCACGGGAACGACGTGATCGGCGAGATCCGGTCCGACGATCTGCGCCCACTCGGACATGAGGACCGCCACCGCCGACTGGTCCTGCCAGCCCTGCTCCGCCACCAGGCGTTCGAGCGCCGTCGACAGGGGCTGGGGATCTCGGGCATCGACCGACGACCCGGACCGGCCCGTGCGTCCCGTGGGCTTCCGGGTCGCCTTCGTCGACCGCGTCGCCCGCCTCAGTGCGGCCGTCGCGGCGGCCGCCGCCGCGTCATCGCTGTGCAGTCGTCGACGGTGGCGTCAGTCGTCGTCAGCAGTCGGGCCAGGCACCGGATCGTCAGGCATCGTCCACCCTCCCCTTCGTGACCATGAGCCGCCTGCCACTGAGCTCGCGCCGGGACGTCCTCGGCCACCGCCGCCGTGATGAGGACCTGTGTGCACGCCGCGACCCGTTCAGTGAGCCGGCGGCGACGGCGGCCGTCCAGCTCGGCGAAGACGTCATCGAGGATCAGCACCGGATCGTCGCCGTCCGACCTCAGCACCTCGAAGCCGGCCAGTCGCAGGCCCAGCGCCATCGACCACGACTCGCCATGCGAGGCGAAACCCTTGGCGGGCATCCCCCGAGCTCGAGGAGGAGGTCGTCACGGTGGGGTCCGACGAGGGTGATGCCTCGGTCGAGCTCGTCGCTTCGACGTTGCTCGATTCCCCCCATGAGCAGGTCTCGCCAGATCTCCCGATCGGTCGACACCTCCACGTCCTTGCCGATCGACGGGGAGTAGCCGACGACGACGTCGGGTGCGCTGACGGCGTCGGCCCCGCCGGCGATGAGCGAGTAGGCGGCCTGCAGGTGCGGTCGGAGGTCATCGACGAGCCTGACCCGTTCAGCCGTCAGCTCACCACCGACGGTGGCCAGCTGCTCGTCCCAGACCTCCAGCGTGCGAGCCATCTCCTGTCCTGCGGACCGACGCGCCGCCCTCGCCGACTTCAATAATGCGTTGCGCTGCTTGAGGATTCGGTCATAGTCGGACTTCACGCCCAGCATGCGAGGAGAGCGCTGGACCAGGAGATCATCGAGGAATCTGCGCCGGTCGGACGGATCACCCTTGACCAGTGCCAAGTCCTCCGGCGCGAACACCACCGTCCGAAGCAGGCCGAGAACCTCCCGCGCGCGCGGAACTGGTGATCGATTGATCCGGGCCCGGTTCGCTCTCCCAGGGTTGATCTCGATCTCGATCAGGACGGACCGATCGTCCCTGGCGACCTCCACCCCGACGATGGCGCGCTCACTCCCGGACCGCACCAGCGGGGCATCGGTGGCGACGCGATGACTGCCGAGCAGGGATACGTATCCCACCGCCTCGACCAGGTTGGTCTTGCCCTGTCCGTTCTCACCCAGGAACGTGGTGACGCCCTTGGTGAGACTGAGGTCAGCCTCTTCGTACGACCGGAAGTCCGTCAGCCGCAGCCTCGTGACCCACACGCGACTCAGCCGGTTAGTCGAACGGGCATCAGCAGGTACTTGTAGTCGTCAAGGGCCTGCTGACTGTCGTCATCGACGCCGGTCAGCACCGCCGGACGGGTCGACTGCGTGAAGGAGAATCTCGTGGTCATCGAACCCACGGCAGCCAGTCCGTCGAGCAGGTAGGCGGGGTTGAAGGCGATGTCGATCGCATCCCCGTCCAGGGCACACTCGAGCACTTCGACCGCCTGCGCGTCATCGCCGGCTCCCGCGCGAAGTGTCAGCTCCGCACCCTCGAACGCGAGTCGCACGGGTGTGTTGCGCTCCGCTACCAGCGCCACGCGCTTGACCGCGTCGATGAGCATCGAGGTCTCGACGTTCGCGATAGCGGACGACTCAGTCGGCAGCAGCGAACGGTACTTCGGGAACTCACCGTCGAGCAGACGCGTCGTGGTGCGACGGCCGAGACCCTCGAAGCCGATCAGTCCCTCGCCCGACCCGCCGGAAGACGAGCGCGATGACGACCTCATCCACATCGGCAAGTGATTTCGCAGTATCCGCAAGGGTTCGTGCCGGCACCAGGGCTTGAGTGGACATCGCTGGCGATTGCGGGTTCCACGCAAACTCGCGAACGGCGAGCCGGTATCGGTCGGTCGCGGCCAGCACGATCCCCGCGCCTTCGATCTCCATCCGGATGCCGGTAAGCGTGGGGAGGGTGTCGTCGCGCCCGGCGGCAATCGCCACCTGGGCAACGGCCGAGGCGAACGACGCTCCCGAGATCGTGCCGGACGCAGTGGGCATCACCGGCAGCTGTGGGTAGTCCTCGACGGGAAGGGTCGGCAGCGTGAACGATGACCGCCCGCACGTGATCGAGAGGCGGGTCCCCTCGCTCTCCAGCAGGACTGGGGCCGGCGGGAGCGACCGGGCGATGTCGGCCAGCAGGCGCCCCGACACCAGGGTTGTTCCCTCGATGTCGACGTCCGCAGGAATCTCGACTCGTCCCGAGACCTCGTAGTCGAAGCTACTGAGGGTGAGTCCATCGGACGTAGCCGTGAGCACCAGACCCGCCAGCACCGGAAGGGACGGTCGAGATGGCAGCGTTCGGGCAGCCCAGGCCACCGAATCCGCGAGCACGTCACGCTCGACCCGAAGCTTCACCTTGTCCTCCAGTTCAGTGATGAGGCGTCAGTCTTACAGGAAACGCCGGGTTTGGGGTGACCGGGGACCAACTGAAGTTGTCCACCGGGAACGTGGGTGGTGGTTGTTCATTGTCATCATCTCCAGTGAAAGGTAGTAGTCGTCATAGGTGCTGTGGATGACGTGGACAACTGGCATTTGCCCTGTTCACCAGGAGTGGCGTGCGGATCCCTTCCTGTTGATGACCGGCCCGGACCTGTGCGACGCGGGTGGATAAGTGGCGTCAGGGCGACCGCCCCTGTGTACCGGACGCGGAAGTTGTCCACAGGCTGCCGTAGCCAGGTGGCTGGATAGGGCAGAGTTATCCACAGGATGTCCACTTTGTGGGGACGAAAAGTTGAACCATCTACATTCACCGCCGCCCACAATGACTATCCACAACTGGGGAAAGTATGGGGATAGAGAGAAGCAGCGGTACGGATGTGACGCACGGGCTACATGGTTCGAGGCTGGGACTTGATCCGGCTGGTGAGGTCGGTCACCTGGTTGAACAGGCTGCGCCGCTCGGCCATCAGTTGGCGGATCTTGCGATCGGCATGCATGACCGTGGTGTGGTCGCGCCCACCGAAGGCCTGCCCGATCTTCGGTAGGGACAGGTCGGTCAGCTCACGGCACAGGTACATGGCGATCTGGCGAGCCGTCACGAGGACCCGCGACCGGCTCGAACCGCACAGGTCGTCGACCGTGACGCCGAAGTACTGGGCGGTGGCCGCCATGATCTGAGCGGCCGTGATCTCGGGGCCGGTCTCGGACGGGAGCAGATCCTTCAGGACGACCTCGGTGATGGCCAGGTCGACCGGTTGGCGGTTGAGGGATGCGAAAGCGGTGACGCGGATCAACGCACCCTCGAGCTCGCGGATGTTGCTGGAGATCTTGGACGCGATGTACTCCAGCACTTCGGGTGGTGCGACGAGTCGCTCCTGGATCGTCTTCTTGCGAAGGATGGCGATTCGGGTCTCGAGGTCGGGCGGCTGGACGTCCGTGATCAGGCCCCACTCGAAGCGGGAACGCATGCGGTCCTCGAAGTCCGGGAGCTGCTTCGGTGGCAGATCGGAGGTCACGACGATCTGCTTGTTGGCATTGTGGAGAGTGTTGAAGGTGTGAAAAAACTCTTCCTGCGTCTGGACTTTTCCGCTAAGGAACTGGATGTCGTCGACCAGGAGCACGTCCACGTCGCGGTAACGGCGCTGGAAGCTGGCCGCCTTGTCGTCGCGGATGCTGTTGATGAATTCGTTCGTGAACTCCTCCGAGCTCACGTAGCGGACGCGCGTGCCCTTGTAGAGCGTCCGGGTGTAGTGGCCGATGGCATGCAGAAGGTGTGTCTTGCCCAGGCCGGAACCGCCGTAGATGAACAACGGGTTGTACGCGCGTGCCGGCTGCTCCGCCACGGCGACCGCGGCGGCGTGGGCGAAGCGATTGCTGGATCCGATGACGAAGGTCTCGAAGGTGTACTTGTCGTTGAGTCGGCCGTCCTCGCTGCGCGTGCCGGGCGAGCCCGTTCCGGGGCGAGGCGACTCGTCGGGGCGATCACGCGGCGGCGCGACGCTGAGCCCATGACCGTCGCTGCCGTCGGCGTAGGTCGCATCCGCCACCTCGTCGGTGGTGTCCTCCAGAGCGGGGTCGATGGAGGGGTCCACCGTGACCGCCAGCCGGATCTCGCGACCGAGGGTGGCCGACAGTGCCTCCACGACCATCGGGCGCAGGCGGGTCTCGAGGACGTCCTTGGTGAACTCGTTGGGGGCCGCGATCAGCGCGGTGTCCTCCACCAGGCCCATCGGCCTGGTCAGGTTGACGAAGGCGCGCTGCTGCGGTGTCAGGCTGCCGTCGCCCAAGGTGGCGATGGCGGTGGCCCAGACCTCGGTGAGGTCGTCGGTCGCGTCCATCGTCCCCCTGTCGTCCTCGGTATCCACACTCTTATCCACAGATGTGGGCAGGTTGGCGACGATAGCCAGAACGCTGGAAGAGGACAAGGGTGGATGACTCGGTTTGACCGTACTCGCCCTCGTTCCGTAGGGTTGGGAGCCCTGCCTCGCGATCTTCCGCAGGCGGCCTTCCCCGTTCGCACGCGTCCAGGAGCCTGACCATGAAGCGCACCTTCCAGCCCAACACCCGCCGTCGGGCGAAGACCCACGGCTTCCGGGCCCGGATGCACACCCGCGCCGGTCGCTCCATCCTCGCCGCCCGCCGCTCCAAGGGCCGCGAGCGCCTGTCTGCCTGATCCGGCATGCTCCCCGCCGCCAACCGGCTTCGGACCGCGGCTGACTTCCAGGACACCACCCGACGTGGCGCGAAGGCGGCCCGCGGGTCGGTCGTCGTCTACGTGCTTCGGACGGCGGATGGGTACTGTCCCGCGCGTGGGCACGGTGGTGAGCAGGAAGGTCGGCGGATCCGTGCGTCCGTCATCGCGCCGCCCGCCGTATCCGGGGTGCCATGGCTCCGCTCGTCGACACCCTCCCTGCCGGGAAGTCGCGTCGTGGTCCGAGCGCTGCCGGGAGCGGACACCGACCCGAACCTGCCTGAGAGTGTCCGCATCGCCCTCGACGGCCGGGCTCGAGCGGTCGCAATCGGACGGGGTCGACGCCGTGAGCGGCCGGCCGGCCTCGATCTGGCGCCGTGTCGTGTGGGCGTGGGACCACTCGATCGGCTGGCTGCTGGCCTGGGCGTTGATCCTGCCGATCCGCGCATACCAGGTGGCCATCAGCCCACTGACGCCGCCGACCTGCCGGTTCCACCCGAGCTGCTCGGCCTACGCGGTGGAGGCGATTCAGCACCCACGGAGCCGGAAAGGGCTTCGTGCTGGGAACGTGGCGGGTGATGCGGTGCAACCCCTGGAACCATGGTGGACTGGACCCGGTACCGGCCCGCGGGAACTGGTTGCCGGACGTGCTGCGGAACGGCGAACCCCGGCATGGAACTATGAGCACTCAGGGTCCTGCGGACCCACCCGTCTAGGAAGGCTCCCCACTCGTCATGTTCATCCTCGACTGGCTGAAGGACGGCGTCAGCTGGATCCTCGATCCAGTTCCACCAGATCCTCAGCAACATCCTCGGGATGAACCCCGACAGCGGGTGGACGTGGGCGTTCTCGATCGTCGGCCTGGTCATCGTCATCCGCATCGCGCTGATCCCGCTGTTCGTCAAGCAGATCAAGGCCCAGCGGGGTCTGCAGCTGATCCAGCCGCAGATGAAGGAGATCCAGAAGAAGTACGCCGGCGACAAGGACAAGCAGTCGCAGGAAATGATGAAGCTGTACAAGGAGACCGGGACCAACCCGCTCGCCTCGTGCCTTCCGATCCTGTTGCAGGCGCCCATCTTCTTCGCGCTGTTCAGCGTGCTGCAGGGAGTGGCGCAGTACAACCCCACCAACCCCGACTACGTGCCCCCGGGCGTCTTCGCCTGGGACCAGTACGCAGGACTGGCCGCCTCGATGCACGACGCGGAGATCTTCGGCGTTCCGCTGTACGCGACGTTCATGGACGCGGACGCAGACGCCGAACCCGATGAACACCCGCATCCTCGCGCTCATCATGATCGCGCTGATGACGACGACGACCTTCATCACGCAGCGACAGCTGATCGTGAAGAACAGCGCTCCGGACAACCCGATGGTCCGGCAGCAGAAGATCCTGCTGTACGTGTTCCCGGTGATCTTCGCCGTGTCCGGCATCAACTTCCCGATCGGCGTGCTCATCTACTGGTTCACCACGAACCTGTGGTCGATGGGCCAGCAGTTCTGGGTGATCCGCAACAACCCGCAACCGGGCACCCCGGCCTTCGAGGCGAAGGAGGCGCGCAAGGCGGCCAAGATCGCGGCGAAATCGGCCCCGCAGATCGAGACGATCACCGGCACGGTTGTCGAGGAAGTTCCCGACACTGCGTCGGATAATCCCGGGCGGCAGCAACCGAAGCGGACCTCGCGAAGCCAGCGCAAGAAGAAGTAGTCGCGTCCGACGGACGCCCCAGACCCGATCGCTCAACCGTGTGGAGACATTCATGACCGACGTGACAGAGCCAGGCTGCCGAGATCGAGGAGCGCCCGCTCAAGGGAGCGGCCCTGCTGGAGAAGGAGGGCGACGCGGCGGCGGACTACCTCGAGGTGCTGCTGGACATCGCCGACCTCGATGGCGACATCGACATCGATGTGGAGGGCAACCGGGCGATGGTCTCGGTGATCGAGGCGTCGGCCGGAGAGCTGGCCCACCTCGTCGGCTCGGACGGCAAGGTGCTCGATGCCCTGCAGGAGCTCACCAGGCTCGCGGCGACCCGGGAGACCGGTGAGCGCTCACGACTCATGCTCGATGTCGCCGGTTTCCGCGCCGCTCGGCGCGCCGAGTTGGTCGAGGTCGCCCGAGAGGCAGTGGCCGAGGCGCAGCGGACCGCGGCGCCGGTGCGGCTGGCCGCCGATGACGCCCTTCGAGCGCAAGGTCGTGCATGACGCGGTGGCCGAGGCGGGTCTGATCAGCGAGTCCGAGGGCGACGAGCCCGGTCGTCGCGTCGTCATCCGGCTCGCCTGAGCCGCAGGACCCGGTGGTTTCCCGTGAAACACCTGAGCCGGCACCACCACTGCCCGACTGGCTCGTTCCCTACACGGCGGAGCTGACGGCGTTCGCCGAACTCCTGGCCGACCTGGGCGTCACGAGGGGGCTGATCGGACCGCGGGAGGTACCGCGCCTGTGGGAGCGCCACCTGCTCAACTGCGCGGTCGTGGCCGATCCGGAGGTCGACCTGGTGCCGCCGCGGCGCCAGGGTCGGCGATGTCGGATCCGGCGCGGGGCTGCCGGGCCTGGTGTGGGCCATCTGCCGCCCCGATCATCCACGTCGTCATGATCGAACCCCTCCTGCGCCGAAGCACCTTCCTGACCGAGGCCATGGCGGCCATGGGCCTCGGTGATCGGGCCGAGGTCTGGCGCGGGCGAGCAGAGGAGGCTGCCAGCGTCCCCGAGGCAAGCCGTTTCGACGTCGTGACCGCGCGAGCGGTGGCTCCCCTGGAGCGACTGATCGGCTGGACGGTTCCCCTGCTCGTGACCGGGGGTCGACTGGTGGCCCTCAAGGGCAGCAGCGCCGAGCAGGAACTGGCTCAGTCACGGGCCCTGGCCGAGGCCGCAGGTCTGCGGGACCTCGCCGTGCGCGAGGTCGGGCATGACGTCGTCGATCCGCCGACCACGGTGATCATCGGGGACCCGCGGTGCGGCACAATGACGCCGTGACCACGCCCGTGACGCCGCCGACGGCCGTCGCAGCGGGCGGGCCTGGGGTGGCCGAGTGAACGCGGATGTTTCCCGTGAAACACCGTCGGACGCAGGCTGCGGTCGGATTGGGCTGGCCCGATCGTCCCACCCGGAGGCGGGTTCATGACCCGGGTCATCACCGTCGCCAACCAGAAGGGCGGGGTGGGCAAGACCACGAGCACGGTCAATATCGCCGCCGCCATCGCCCAGACCGGGCAGCGCGTCCTGGTCGTCGACCTGGATCCACAGGGGAATGCCTCGACGGCCCTGGGGGCGGTGCACCACGAGGGCACGCCCAGCGTCTACGAGGTGCTGGGCGGTGAGCTGGCGCTCGCGGACGTCCTTCAGGAGTGCCCGGAGATCCCCGGGCTGTGGACGGCACCGGCCACCATCGACCTCGCCGGGGCCGAGATCGAGCTGGTGGCCCAGGTCGCCCGGGAGTATCGCCTGCGCCGGGCGGTCGACGCGCTGCTCACGGTGCGCGACTTCGACTTCGTGTTCCTGGACTGCCCGCCCAGCCTGGGCCTGCTCACGCTGAACGGGCTCGTCGCCGCTCGCGAGGTCCTGCTGCCGATCCAGTGCGAGTACTACGCGCTGGAGGGTCTGTCGCAGCTGCTGCGGACGGTCGACATGGTGCGCACCCACCTCAACCCCGACCTGGCGGTCAGTGCCATCCTGCTGACCATGTACGACGGACGGACCCGGCTGGCCTCCCAGGTCGCTGACGAGGTCCGCACCCATTTCGGCGCCCAGGTGCTCGACACGGTGATCCCTCGCTCGGTCCGCGTCTCCGAGGCGCCGAGCTACGCGCAGACGGTGGTGACCTACGATCCGACCTCGTCCGGCGCCCTCGCGTACCGGGAGGCCGCGGCGCAGGTGATGAGTCTCGGTGCGGGACAGTCATCAACAGGGTTATCCACAGACATTTAGCTATATATCGGGCAAATAGCCCTACCTTACCCCCAAAGGAGTGGAATGGCAGTCGCCCCCAAGCGCGGCCTCGGCAGGGGCCTGGGCGCCCTCATCCCGGACGCCAGACCCGCTGATCCGGACCGCACGGCGACCCCGCGCCGAGGGTCGTCCGCGACAGCGACCTCCCACGAGATGGGCGCCTCGTATGCGGAGGTCCCGATCGACGAGGTGGTGCCCAACCCGCGTCAGCCCCGCACCGTCTTCGACGAGGAGGCCCTGGCCGAACTGGTGTTCTCCATCCGGGAGATCGGCCTGCTGCAGCCGATCGTGGTTCGCCGGGTCGAGGGTGGCGGCTTCGAGCTGATCGCCGGTGAGCGCCGACTGCGGGCCTCGCGCGAGGCCGGCCTGACGCTCATCCCGGCGATCATCCGTGAGACCGACGACGACGCCATGCTGCGCGATGCTCTGCTGGAGAACCTGCACCGCGCCGACCTCAACGCCCTGGAGGAGGCGGCCGCCTACCAGCAGCTGCTGTCGGACTTCGGCTGCACCCAGGACGAGCTGGCGCGGCGCATCGGGCGCTCGCGGCCACAGGTCTCCAACACGCTGCGGCTGCTGCGGCTGCCGCCCGACGTCCAGCGCCGCGTGGCAGCCGGCGTGCTGAGCGCCGGGCACGCGCGGGCTCTGCTGTCCCTGGACGACCCGGCGGCGATGGAGGCGCTGGCCACCCGGATCGTCGCGGAGGGGCTGAGCGTCCGGGCCGTCGAGGAGATCATCATCGTGGGCGATGCCGACGGCCGCCGTCGCAAGTCCTCGTCGCGCTCGAGAGTCTCCCTGCCCGCGCGACCCCCAGATCGCCGACGCCGTCACGGAACTGCACACCCGAGCCGCCGACCGGCTCGAGACGCGGGTGATCACTGACGGTTTCGCCACCGGCAAGTCACGAGGGCGCCTGATCGTCGAGTGCGCCGATCTGGAGGACCTGCGACGGATCGTCGACGTCATCACCGGTGAGTGAATCGGTAGCCGGCCGAGGACGGCTACCCTCGAGCGACCGCTGCCGAGACGAGCTCCGCGGTGAGTTCCCCCAGCGGCGACCTCGGCCGCGACCAGGGCCTGCGGGAACAACGAGGTCTCGGTCATGCCCGGGGCCACGTTGACCTCGAGGAACCACGGGACCCCGTCGGCGTCGACGATCAGGTCGGTGCGCGACCAGTCGCGTAGGCCCAGCAGGACGTGCACGTCGAGGGCCAGGGCCTGTGCTCGCATGGCGTGCTCATCGTCCAGGCGCGCGGGGCAGAAGAACTCCGTCGTTCCCGCGGTGTAGCGCGCCGCGTAGTCGTACAGCTCGCCCTCGGGCACGATCTCGACGGCGGACAGAGCGAGCACGTCGCCGTCGCGCTCGAACACGCCGATCGCGAGCTCGACCCCCTCGACGTGCTGCTCCATCAGGACGACGTCGCCGTAGGCGAACGCACCGACCATGGCGGCCGGCAGGTCCGCGGCACGGCGCACGATGGAGGTGCCCAGCGAGGAGCCGCCCTTCGTCGGCTTGACGACTAGCGGGAGGCCCAGGTTGCCGATCACCGCGTCGAGGACGGCCGCTGCGCCGAGCTCCTTGAAGGTGGCCTGCGGCATGGCAACGCACGCCGGGGTGTTGAGTCCCGCGACCTCGGCCAAGCGCTTGGCCACTGGCTTGTCGAAGGCGAGTCGGCTGGCCGCGAGCGGTGGAGCCTACGAACGGAATCCTCAATGACTCCAACACATCTCGCAGGGCTCCGTCCTCGCCGGCGGCGCCGTGAAGGAGCGGGACGATGCAGTCAGGACGATGCACGCGGAGTCGGTCGAGCAGCGCTGAATCGACGTCGTGCTCAAGGACCTCCCAGTCGGGCCGTTCCGTGCGAAGGGCCTCGGCGACCCGCCGGCCGGACCGCAGTGAGACGTCTCGCTCGGCCGACAGTCCGCCGGCGAGCACGAGAACCTGCATCGGGGCTCCTACTGTAGGTCGGGGGCGGGGACGGTCGAGCCGCTGACGGAGTTCAGTGCATGGCTGGTGCCGAACGTGTCGGCAAGTTCGAGCTCACTCTCGATGACGGCGGCCAGCCGCCGCACGCCTTCGCGGATCCGGTCCGGCTCCGGATAGCAGTACGACAGCCGGAGGTTCTGACGGCCCTGACCGTCGACGTAGAAGCCGGTGCCGGGCACGTAGGCGACCAGGTTCGCGACTGCGCGCGGCAGCATCGCCGTGGCATCCAGCCCGTGCGGGAGCGTGAGCCAGGAGTAGAAGCCGCCGGCCGGAATGGTCCAGGTCGTGCCCTCGGGCATGAGCGCCTGCAGGGAGTCCAGCAGGGCATCGCGGCGCTCGCGGTAGACCTCCTGGAAGGTCTTGATCTGCTCGCGCCACGGCTGCGTCGCGAGGTATTCCGACACGGTGAGCTGCGCGTAGTTCGACGGGCACAGCACCGCCGCCTCGGACGCCAGGACGAGCTTCTCGCGCACGCCGTGCGGAGCCACGGCCCAGCCGACTCGAAGTCCCGCGGCGATCGTCTTGGAGAACGACCCGAGGTAGATGACGCCTTCGGCATCGTCAGCTCGAAGGGCGCGCGGCGGCTCTCCCTCGAATCCGAGCAGGCCGTAGGGGTCGTCCTCGAGGAGGGCGATGCCGGCCGACTGCGCGACCGCGAGGATCTCGGCGCGCCGGGCCGGACCCTGGGTCACGCCGGCTGGGTTGTGGAAGCTGGGGATCGTGTAGATGAGCTTCACCCGCTTGCCGGCGGCCCGGACTGCGGTGATGGCCTCGGTGAGGGCGCTCGGGATCAGGCCCTCGTCGTCCATCGGGACGTGCACCACGTCGCACTCGTAGGCGCGGAACACGCTGAGCGCGCCGACGTACGACGGAGCCTCCACGAGGACCACGTCGCCCGGGTCGCAGAAGACGCGCGTGACGAGGTCGAGGGCCATCTGGGATCCGGTCGTGACGACGATGTCGTCGGGATGGGCGAGCACGCCGACCTCACCGATCACCTCGAGGATCTGCTCTCGGAGAGTCACGTCGCCCTGGCCGGAGCCGTACTGCAGGGCCTGCGGACCGCGTTCGTACAGCAGTCGGCGGGCGGTGTCGGCCAGCATGTCGACCGGGAGGGCCTGAACAAAGGGCATGCCGCCGGCCAGCGAGACGACCTCCGGACGTGAGGCGACCGCGAAGAGTGCTCGGATCTCGGACGCCCGCATGCCGTTGGCTCGACTGGCGTACGAGTCCACCCAGGGATCAAGGCGAGAACCGCCCATGCGCACCTCCAGTCATCTCAGCCGCGGACATCGCGAGTCGAGTCGCCCGCCTAGAGTATGGCCAACGGAAGGACGGGGATCATGCGGCGTGCGCTGAGTCTGCTGGGGCTCATTGCCCTCGGGGTGCTGGTCGGTTTCCTGATCCGGCTGGTCTGGCCGCACCGCGAGCGGGTGGCGTTGGACAGCTACCGCATGACGCCGCCCCTGCAGGACTAGAGCGGCGAGCAGAAGCCGACGACGGCGGCGGCGAGTCCTTCGGCCACCGCGTCCTGGAACGCGACGCTGGTCAGGCGTCGGGCGTCGAACTCGTTCGACAGGTAGCCCAGTTCGACGCGCACGGCTGGCATGCGGGTGAGGCGCAGCATGTCCCACGTTCGCGGATGCGTCTGGCAGTCCAGCAGGTCGGTGCGCGCCTGGACCTCCTGCTGCACGCTCGCCGCGAGGGTCCGTCCGCTCGGGGAGTGGTGTCCGCCGCGCGGATCTCCGAAGTAGAACGTCACCAGCCCGTTCGGCAACGGACTGGACACCCGATTCACATGCAGCGACAGCACCAGGTCGGCGCCGATGTCGTTGGCGAACTGGGCCCGGGCCGGATCGTCGCTGGCTGGGACGCCCGGGTTCGAGCTGGGCCGGCCGGGTCAGCAGCACCTGGGTGCCCAGTGCCGCGAGACGGCCCTCGACGCGGACCGCGATCGCGTGGCACAGGTCGGCATCGACGATGTCGCCCGGATCGATCACGACCACCTTGTCGGCGACTCCGGTGCGCAACTCCGACAGCGTGACGTGCTCCCGCAAGGTGGCCGCGTTGCCGCCGGAGATGGTCCTGACGAGGCGGTCGAAGGCCCGGAAGGTGTCCGGCCCGCAGGTGCCGTCGGCCGTCACGCCGACGCCCTTCTGGAACTCCCGGAGGGCCGAGTCGGCCAGCACCCCGAACAGGCCGTCCGGCCGTCCGGCCGCGAAGCCCAACTGGTTCAGGCGACGCTGAAGTTCCGCGACGTCGTCGCCCGCCATGAGGTGTCCGGGGACGTACGACAGCACTCGGTCACCGAGCTGCCAGCGAGCCTCCTCGAGCCGTCGGAAGGTATGCGGCCCGACGATCCCGTCGACGGTGATGCCGCGCTCCTGCTGGAAGGCACGGACCGCCAGGTCGAGTTCATCGTCGAAGAGATCTGGATCGCCCGCAGCGACATCCGAGCAGAGTCCGACGTGGGCGAGCCGGGCGCGCACTTCGGCGACGGCCGCGCCCTGGTCTCCTCGACGAAGCACCGTGGACACGGTGGTGCCTGGGCCGCCCGCCTACAGGTAGGGAGCGAGGTCGGCGAGCAGTGCAGCCTTCGGCTTCGCACCGATGATGGTCTTCACGATCTGTCCGCCCTGGTAGACGTTCATCGTCGGGATGGACGTGATCCCGTAGGACGCGGCCATCTGCGGATTCTCGTCGACGTTGAGCTTGGCGACGACCACGCCGTCGTTCTCGCTGGCGATCTCCTCGAGGATCGGAGCCACCATCTTGCACGGCCCGCACCATTCCGCCCAGAAGTCCACGATGACCGGCTTGTCGCTCATCAGGACGTCGTCGGCGAAGCTCGCGTCGGTGACCTTCTTCGTTGCTCCCATGCGGAATCTCCAGGTACTAGTCGGGGTTCGGTTCGACGTCGCGGTTCAGGCTACTCGCTCGCGGCGAGGAAGCGCTCCGCGTCGAGGGCAGCGGCACAGCCGGAGCCGGCCGCCGTGATCGCCTGCCGGTAGGTGTGGTCCACGAGGTCGCCGCAGGCGAACACGCCGGGGAGCGAGGTGCGGGTCGATCGGTCCTGGACCAGCACGTAGCCCTCGTCGTCCAGGTCCACCTGATCGCGAACCAGTTCAGACCGCGGGTCGTGGCCGATCGCGACGAACAGGCCGGTGACCGCGATCTCGCGGGTCTCTCCGGTGACGGTGTCGCGCAGGACCAGTCCGCTGACCTTGGCGTCGCCGATGATGTCCTCGACGGTGCTGTTCCAGGCGAAGTGGAGCTTCTCGTTCGCGAAGGCGCGCTCCTGCATGATCTTGCTGGCGCGCAGCGCATCGCGCCGGTGCACGAGGGTGACCGAACGGGCGAACCGAGTGAGGAACATCGCCTCCTCCAGCGCCGAGTCGCCGCCGCCGACGACGGCGATGTCCTGGTCGCGGAAGAAGAATCCGTCGCATGTCGCGCACCACGAGACTCCGTGCCCGGACAGGCGCTTCTCGTTCGGCAGCCCCAGCTCGCGGTAGGCCGACCCCATCGCGAGGATGATCGAACGAGCGCTGTGGGTGACGCCGGACCCGTCGACGACGGTCTTGATGTCCCCGGTGAGGTCGACGCTGACGATGTCGTCGGTGACCAGCTCGGCGCCGAAGCGGACGGCCTGGGCGCGCATCTGCTCCATCAGCTGCGGTCCCATGATGCCGTCGGTGAAGCCCGGGGAAGTTCTCGACCTCGGTGGTGTTCATGAGGGCGCCGCCGGCCGTGACCGAGCCCTCGAAGACCAGGGGTGCCAGCTGTGCACGGGCCGCGTAGACGGCGGCGGTGTACCCGGCCGGTCCGGATCCGATGATGATGACGTTCCGCTCGCTCACGCGATGCCCCTCTGCACTGTTGCGACAGATACCTCGGGGGGTATACCCCACGTTTCGGAACGATCCTACGGTCTCGGGTATTCCCCGCCGCCTACGGCGCCGCCGGGGTCCTACGGGACGGCTATGGTCCCTACGGCGACCATGCTGATCTTGATCGCCATCGTCACCGCAGTCCGGATCGACCACCCAGACCTGGAGCTGGCTCATGTCCGGGTTGCTGCCCGGCGTAGGTCGGGGCGACGACGACGCCGGCGTCGACTGCCCTCGAAGTCGGCGCGGTCCACCATCAGGGCGGTCGACTCGGCGAACCGGGTCAGCTGGGTGATGCAGTCGCGCAGGGTCTGCTCGGAGGCGGTGAATCCGGTGGTCGGCATCTTCGCCGACTCGATCACCGCGGGGGCCGGCTCGGCGGGACTCTTGGCCCGCTCATCTGCACCGAAGCGCTTGAGCACGGTGGTCACCTGCGAGGCCAGGGAGTCCGCCGTGTAGTTCATCTCCGAGTCGACGAGCATCTGCGCCGGGGGCACCATTCCGGCGAAGGAGAGCTGCTGCGGAGCCTCGAGAACGCCGGCGGCCACGGCTCCGTCCGCTGCCGTCCCTGCCTCCTCGGCCATCGGGGCGGACTCGGCAAACTGGCTGGCAGCGGGCGCCTCGCCGGCGACTACATCGGCGTCGGATCCACCCGAGACCGTGACGGCCGTCCCGATCGCGACGACGGCCAGGGAGGCGGCCACGAGCCCGCCGCCCCAGCGCAGGAGGCGCGAGGGACCGCGCGAGCCGGTGGAGGGATGCCCGTTCGCGGAGCGGTCGGCAGCCTCCGCCGCGAGACCCGCAGCGACCCGGTCCCACGCCCACTCGGGCATGGGGGTGCTGGGAGCCTCGTCGGTCGTGCCTCGTCGGGTCGTGACTCGTCGGGTCGAAGGAAGGTGAGGTGGGCCAGCGCGTCGGCGACGAACGCCAGATCGGCCGGATCGACATCGTCGTCCGTCCCCCTGGGAAAGCCGTCCCGGGGATCCTGCTCGTCAGCCATGCTGGGTCTCACCTCCTTCCGGGGTTACGACGGGGTCCGTCGCGTCCAGGTTCCGCAGGTAGGCCAGCCGTTTGGCGAGTTTCGCCCGGCCTCGGTAGCAGCGGCTCTTGATCGTCCCCTCCGGACAGTCCAGCTGGATGGCGGCGTCCTCGACCGACCACCCCTCGACGTCGACGAGCAGGATCGCCGCCCGCTGGTCCTCGGGCAGCTCGGCCAGGGCCTCGATGACGACCAGCTGGGTCACCCGCTGGTCGAGGTGATCGGTGGGATCGGCGACGACTGCGCCCGGCAGGGCGTCGTTGTCGTCGGGGAGGGGCTGGGCGTGCCGGACGGCTCGCCGTCGGAGCCGGTCCAGGCTGGCGTTGACCACGATCCGGTGCAGCCAGGTCGTGACCGCCGAGTCCCCTCGGAACTGGTCGGCGCGACGGAACGCGGAGATCAGGGCGTCCTGAAGGGCGTCGGCCGCCTCCTCCGGGTCCCCGGTGGTCCGCAGGGCCACGGCCCACAGGCGGTCGCGGTGCCGGCGGACCAGCTCCTCGAAGGCAGCGGGGTCCCCGGCCACATGGTCAGCGAGCAGCTGGGCATCGCTGAGTGGGTCGGGAACGGTCACGACGACGAGCCTAGAGGGTCAGCCGCTGACGATCGCGCTCCTGATTCCGCCCTGGTACACGCCGACCCCCTGGTCCTCGGCCGGCGGCACGCGCGTGAACCAGATCAGCACGTAGCGACCGGTGATCGGACGCGGCGCCCGCATCTGGATGCTGTCCCTGCGCGCGAAGGTGGATGCCAGCGGCGTCCACAGTGCCGGGTCGGGAAGGATCCGGTCGGCCACCCGAACCTCCAGGGAGCTGCCCCGCCCGACCAGGTTCAACGCCACCTGCTGGACGTCCTGGGGCTGGCCGAGGTCGAGGATCAGCCCGACGCCTTCCTTGCCGTCGAGATCGGGAGTCGTGTACTCGGACGTCAGCCAGGCGGTGTCCGGGTCGGCGTCGTTGACCGTGGCGGCCAGCTCCTCGCTCTCCCGGCCCCTGCCGCTTGTCCGGCTTGCCGTTGCCGTTGTCGTCGCCGAACGGGTCGTACGACCGGTACTTCACGATCGGGAAGGTGCGTTCGACCGAGGCGCCGCCGAGGTCGTCGACCGGGCGGGCTGGCGAGGTGAGCATCTCGTCGACGACGGCTTCGGACGCGGTGTCCTCGGGCACGTGTCGAGTCGGTGACCATCGTCCAGCCGAGCCAGGCGATGCCGGCGACGAGCGCCGCCCCGAGCGAGGATGGCCACCAGCCGACCGATACCGACCAGCGCGAGATGGGCGGCCTTGCGACCTCCGGTTCGCGGCACGGGGCGGAGCGTGGTCGTGACCGGTGCCAGGTGATCGAGTGACGCGCCGACCATGGTGGCGAACGCGGCCGCGTCGGAGACGCGGGCCACCCCGCGGGCGCGGGCCGCGCTGATGACTGACCGGGCGACGACGTCGTCGACGCTGCGGGGCACGGCCGCCCGCACCTGCGACGGGGGCAGGACCACCCCGCCCGAGCGCGGCGCCTCGGGCGCGGAGGTCGAGCCCTCGCCGGGCCAGTAGCCGGTGGTGAGCAGGTAGACGAGTGATCCGAGGGCGTCGACGTCCGCCTGCTCGGGGTCGACCGCCAGGGTCAGCGGGCCGAAGAGGGCCGCGTCGACGGCCAGGCCGCGGATGCGCACCTCGCCGGCATCGGTGATGAAGACGCTCGACGGCCGGAGTCGGCCGTGGCTGACGTTCTCGGTTCCGCCCGCGGCCACCGCCCGCGCCACCTCGGCGACGAGCGACAGGGCCTCGGGTGCCGCGAAGGGGGTGCCGCCCCGGTCCTGGAGCGTGCGCTCGAGGTTGCGGCCCGATGCCCATTCACTGACGACGGCCACCCGGGCCGGATCGACGGACGTCGCAGGCAGATTGAGGATGTCGAGCACTCGCAGGAGTCGCCGGTCGTCGACCAGGGCAGCGGCCTGGGCGGCCCCCAGCACGGCGGCGCTCCGCGGGTCGTCGGCGGCGAGGACGCGTACCGCAACGGGACGGTCGAGGACCTCGTCGTATCCGTGCCAGAGGTACACGTTGCCGCCGCCGAGGCCTTCGTCCTCGGTCACCAGGTCGAGCAGCTGATAGCGACCCAGCTGCTCGGTTGCCCTCATGCCCGCCCTCCTCGTTCGCATCCGTCCGGTCGCCCGCCTCAGCAGGGACAGTACGTCGGACACCTCAGGGACGCGCATCGCCCACGCCGCGACCAGGAACACCAGGGTCCCGATGGCCGAGCTCAGGAGGACCAGACCGAGCAGGACGAGTCTGGCGCGCCACTCGTTCACCGGATGACCGTCGTCGGTGACGGCGGCGGCTCGGTTGATCACCCACACGTACATCGCCAGCATGGCACAGGCCCGCGACGACCCCTGCGACCACGGTCCGGGTCAGCATCCAGACGGTGCGGCCACTGTCCAGGGAGCCGAGCCGGCGGGCGAGGACGACCCACGCGATCACGAAGCCGATCCAGTAGGACAGCGAGTAGGCGAGGGCGAGCATGGCGACCTGGACCCCGCCGTCGCGCCCGAGCTGGAAGAGCGGGAAGGCGAGGGCGAGCAGGAGGACGCTGAAGACAACGGTGATGAAGAACGGCGTGCGGGTGTCCTCGAGGGCGTAGTAGCCGCGCAGCAGGACGTAGAACAGGGTGAAGGGCAGCAGGCCGATCATGAAGACCGACACGATGAGGCCCATCGTCCCCGCCTGCTCGGGCGTCGCGGCGCCGTAGCCGAACAGCAGGATGGCGATGGCGGCGCCGTTGACCATCAAGATGGCGGCGATGGGGACGATCAGCATCGCCACCATGCGCATGGTCCGGGCGACGTCCTTCCCGACCTGGACCAGTCGCCCGGAGTGGGCGACCCGGCTGAGGGCCGGGAGCATCGCGGTGACGATCGAGACCGTGATCACGCTGTGCGGCAGCATGAAGACCAGATGGGCCTTCTGGTACGTGGTGAGTCCGGCCGCGACGACGTCGGCGTTGCTCGCGTTGACGTTCGCCTGGGTGGCCATGCGGGTGATGAAGACGTAGGTGATCTGGTTGACCAGGACGAGGCCGATCGTCCACGCGGCGAGCATGCCGGCCTTGCCCAGCCCGGCTCCGCGCCAGTCGAAGCGCGGGCGCCAGGCGTACCCGCTGCGCCAGAGGATCGGGCAGGAGGATGACCGCCTGCAGCACGACGCCGAGGGTCGTGCCGATGCCCAGCAGCAGGACCTGGGAGGTGCTCAGCTCACCGTCCGCGGCGGCCGAGGTGCCGGCAACGGCGATGAAGATCCCGAAGGTCGCGATGGCCACGACGTTGTTGGCGATCGGGGCGAACATCGGCGCCCCGAAGCGCCCGCGCGCGTTGAGCACCTGGCTGAGCATCGTGTACAGGCCGTAGAAGAAGATCTGGGGCAGGCACAGGCGCGCGAAGGCGACCGCGAGCTCGTACTCGTTGGCGGGGTAGTCGTCCGGGCGTGTAGAGGTCGACGATCCACGGAGCTGCGATGACCGCCAGCATCGACAGGACCAGCAGGCCGGTCGAGACCAGCGTCAGGAGTCGGTCGGCATACGCCTGCCCGTCGTCGGAGTCCTCCTTCATCTTGCGGACGAGCTGCGGCACGAAGACGGCGTTCAGGGCGCCGCCGATGACGAGGATGTAGACGATGTTCGGCAGCGAGTTGCCCAGCGAGAAGGCGTCGGACACCAGGAAGAAGCCGAGGGCGGCGGTCATCGCGATGTCGCGCATCACCCCGGTGACGCGCGAGACGATCGTCCCGGCGGCCATCACCGAGCTGTTGCGAGCCAGGGCCCGGCCCGAGGCTGACGGCGGGTTCGCGGCCAGGTCGCTGGCCTGCGACTCGCGGGCCAGCTCGCTCGTCTCCGCGTCGATCCGCTCGGCAGCGGCGACCGCCGCGTCGGCGTCGACCTCCCCGGGCTCCGCTGGTCATGTGCCTACGCTCCCAGATCGGCTGGGTCGCGGGTCGCCTGCGCCTTGCGGATGCGTCGGATCACGCCGACGATGACGAAGATGACGATCGCGATGAAGGCGGCGGCGACGACCCATGCGGCGGCGCGTGCGTACGCCGTGGACGCGACCGTGATCGTCGCCGAGCGACCGTAGGACTGGGCCTCGGGACCGAGGAGCTGGACGTCGACGGTGAGCGGCTCGCCGCCGATGACGCGAGCGTCGATGTCGACGCTGGCCATGCGCCCCGCCTCGATGCGGATCTGCGTGAGCGGCTCGGACGAGAGCCGAAGCGATGGCCGCCCGCGCAGAGCGACCCCCACGGTGACCGAGCGGTCGAGGTCGTTGGCGATCGTGATCGGCACCCGGCCGGTGTCCCCGGAGAAGGTGATGGTCCCCTCCGAGAGAACGCGGACGCGCGCAGTCTCGTCCGCCAGTTTCGTCGCGATGGACGTCAGCAGCGCGCTTGCCCGTCGTCGGCGTCGGTGCGCCATGCCGAGGACTCGGCCCGCAGCAGCGCCTCCGCGAACGGCTCGCTGATCCCGGTCGGGTTGTCGATGATCGAGGTGAAGGTGTCGAGTTCCTCGCTGACCCGTGCCACCCGCGCCATGTAGGCCGGGCTCAGTTCCGCGGCGCGGGCCTTCTCGCCGTAGCCTCCACGCTCACGACTCGTGGAGGGCGGCGAGGAGTCGAGGAGTTCCTCCAGCGTCGACGGGCGACAGCCAGGGTGCGGTGCGCGTGGCGCGGAGCAGGGGCGCCACCAGTGAGGCGGTGGCGGCCCATCGCACGGACTCGGGGGCGGCCACCACGGTGCGGGCGGCCTGATCGGCGGGCAGCGTCTGGGCGATGAGGGCCGTCTCGGCGAGGAACCGCTGGCGAGCCACGATGACGTCGGAGGCACTTCGCTGCGGGAGGTTCAGGGTTCGCGTCAGGCCGGGATCGGTGAGCACGACCTCCATCGAGCCCACCGAGGTCGGGAGCACCGCGGTCGCCTGCCCCTCGGTCGCCTGACTCTCGTCGGTGGCCGGCATCGCGTCCGCGGAGAGCACCAGGGTCGTCACGCCGGCCGAGGCGAGCACGTTGAGGCTCGGACGGTCGATCCGTCCGAAGGGTGCCCAGTAGAGATCGCCGGGGACTGCGGCACCCAGGGCGGCCGAGGCGATACCGGGTCCTTGAGTGACGGCCCGGACGACGTCGTTGGACATCCCGGCCCGCGTCACGGCGGAGGCGTCGATGTCGGCGTACGGAAGCGACCTCAGCCCGGGGCTCTTCGTTGCTGTCTTCAGCCCGGTGAGCCACGCCTGTGCCTGTTGCTCGCGGTCGCCGAGGAAGAGGGTGCCGTCCTGCAGGACCTGGTACCCCTGCGTCATGACGGATGCGGTCTGCAGGAGCACGGGATCGACGATCCACGAGACGGTCGAGCTGTACTTCGCCCCGACCGTCAGCAGGTTGGCCAGGCGTCCTCCAGCCGACAGCGCGGTGGGAGTCTGGTTGTCGAGCAGGACGCCGTCCGTGGTGCGCGCCGGCCAGTCGGCCAGCGGCCAGAGCCAGACGAGGCTCACCGGGTTGATGTCCGACCCTGGCGGGTACCAGGGCAGGAAGGTGCGCAGGATGCCCTTGCGGGTGTCGAACTCGTCGACACCCTGCTCTCGCCCGAGCGCCTCGATCCCGAGGACGTAGGTGCCCGCCTCGGTGAGCCCGAGCTCGGCCGCCGGAACCCGGATCGTGAAGGACCGGCGGCCGCCTGGCGGCAGGGTGTCGGCGACGACGGTCCGGGTGGAGTAGAGCACCTGCCGGTCGGGATCGCCGTCCGCGGGCGTCATGTCCGCCTCGGCGATCTGGCTCACCTGCTTGCGCGTCTCAAGCGGCGACGTCGACCGACGAAGCTGCACGGACACGTCGGTCAACTCGGTGCGAGCCGTGCTGATGAGCCGCCCGCGGATTCGGACGGTGTCGTCCGGGCCCGGGACCAGGGGGGTCAGTGAGTCCACGATCACGCGCACCGAGGGTGCCGCGGCGTCCTCCGCCGTGACCTGCGCCGAGGTTGTCGACGGCGCGACGAGGACGACGGCCACGGCCAGGGCGCCGGCCAGGGTGGCCTGCAGGAGGCGGATTGCGACCGTCACTCGGATTCCACCGGCCGCGTCTCGTCGGCCAGCACGGCCTGCACGCGTGCCAGGAGGCGCCGCTCGTCCGCGTAGCGCAGACGGCCGGCCACCTCGTCGAGGGGAACCCACGCCACCTCGGCCACCTCGGCGTCGGCATCGGAGAGCACGTCGTCGTGGGCGTCCAGCAGGTAGTGGTGGACGGTCTTGTGGACACGGCGATCGTCGGCCATGAACCAGAAGTCGATCGTTCCCAGGCTCGCCACGATGCTCCCGTGGATGCCGGTCTCCTCGAGGACCTCACGCACGGCCGCCACCTCAGGAGTCTCGCCGGCCTCGACGTGGCCCTTGGGCAGCGACCAGATCAGGCGGCCGCGGCGATCGCGACGTGCGATCAGCGCCGCGCTGGGGCTGGCGACCTCGCCGATCGAGCACCACGCCGCCCGCCGACGTCTCCTCGACCCTGCGCACGGAGGCACGTCGGGGCGACGGCTTTCGCGCGCTGGTCATACGGGCAGGATAAACCGGCGGCCGGTGCGTCTACGCTCTGCTGGCGTGGCCCCCGATTCCCCCCAGCCCGCCGCGGCCGAGAGCGCTCAGCGGCGAGCGGTGTCCGAACTCGCCCCGCTCAGCGGGCCTGCTGACGGCAATCGGTGACCGTTTCGCGGCGGCGGGGCATGAGCTGGCCCTCGTCGGTGGGCCGGTTCGCGATGCCCTGCTCGGCAGGTTGTCCACGGCGCCTCAGGCTGATCTGGACTTCACGACCGATGCTCGCCCCGAGGCGGTGCTGGCCCTCCTCGAGGGCTTCGCGGAGACCACGTGGGACGTCGGGATCAGGTTCGGCACGATCGGTGCTCGGGTGCATGGCCGTGAGGTGGAGATCACGACCTACCGAGCCGAGCAGTACGACCCGGAGTCGCGCAAGCCGGAGGTCAACTTCGGTGACACCCTCGGTGGCGACCTCGGTCGGCGGGACTTCACCATCAACGCGATGGCGGTGCGGTTGCCCGACCTGGCCTTCGTTGATGACTTCGGCGGGCTGATCGACCTGGCGGCGGGCACGATCCGCACGCCAGGGACCGCGCATGACTCCTTCTCGGACGATCCGCTGCGCATGATGCGCGCGGCCCGGTTCGCGTCGCAGCTCGGCTTCACGGTGGCACCGGACGTGGTCGCCGCCATGACGGCTCAGGCCGAGCGGCTGTCCATCGTGTCCGCCGAGCGGATCCGCGAGGAGTTCATGAAGATCGTCATGTCCGCCGACCCCCGAAGTGGACTGGCACTCCTCGTCGACACCGGCCTGGCCGAGTACGTCCTTCCGGAACTGCCGATGCTGCGGTTGGAGGAGGACGAGCACCACCACCACAAGGACGTGTACGAGCACACCCTCACCGTCCTTGAGCAGGCGATGGTGCTGGAGACCGCGCACGAACCGGCCAGCGGACCGGATCCGGTGCTGCAGGCTGGCGGCGCTCCTGCACGACATCGGCAAGCCGCGCACCCGGCGGTTCGAATCCGACGGCCGGGTGTCGTTCCATCACCACGAGGTCGTCGGTGCCCGGATGACCCGAAAGCGGATGCAGAAGCTCAGGTTCTCGAACGAGATGATCGACGACGTCTCGACGCTGGTGGAGCTGCACCTTCGCTTCCACGGCTATGCCGGAGGCGAATGGACGGACTCGGCGGTGCGTCGGTACGTGCGCGACGCGGGGCCGCTCCTGACCCGACTGCACAAGCTGACCCGTGCGGACTCCACGACCCGCAACCGCCGGCGCGCGGTGGCGCTGCAGAAGTCGTACGACTCGCTGGAGGCCCGAATCGTCGAGCTCGAGGCCCTCGAGGAGCTCGCCTCGATCCGACCGGATCTCGACGGCCAGGCGATCATGGAGATCCTCGGTGTCGAGCCCGGGCCCGTCGTCGGCGAGGCCTACCGGTTCCTGCTGGAGCTTCGCCTGGATCGCGGTCCGATGGACGCGGCGACCGCCGAGGAGGCCCTGCGCGCATGGTGGGCCGCTCGACCGTAGCGGCGCGGTGCGGGTCCAACGCCCGGCCGCTGTGGTGCCCTGCGGCCCGCAGCCCTACCTTGTGCTCATGAGCAAGGTGAAGAGAGTCGACCGCCTGCGCACGACCATGCGCACGTCATCGACCAATGAACGGGAACAGGCTGGTGTCGCGGCCCGCGAACGCCGGTCGAGGTCCAGCATCGGCGCTTACGTTCCGGCAGCTGATCGACCCGACCCGGTCGCCCTGCTCGCGAGCCAGGAGACCGTCAGGGTTCCGCTGCTGCTGCCCCTGCGGCACGCCCGCATGTCGGTGAGCCCGTTCACGTTCTACCGGGGTTCGGCGATCATCATGACCAGCGATCTGGCGGCCATGCCGAACTCCGGCCTGATCACGCAGCTGTGCGGGGACGCGCACCTGTCGAACTTCGGGATGTTCGCCGCGCCGGACCGCAGCCTGGTGTTCGACATCAACGATTTCGACGAGACGAACCCGGGCCCGTTCGAGTGGGACGTGCTGCGGCTGGCCACCTCGTTCGTGCTCGCCGGCCGCGACGCGAAGCTGGGCGAGGGAACGATCCGCAAGGCCGCCACCGCGGCGGCCTCCGCATACCGCGCCAAGATGGCGGAGTACTCGACCATGTCCGACCTCGAGGTCTGGTACGACCGGATCGACGTGGACACGATGCGGCAGTGGGCTCGAAGCGAGGGGCTCAACCAGGCCGGGAAGCGCATCGACAAGGGCGCCGCGAAGGCCCGGACCCGTGACATGTGGTCGGCGATCTCGAAGATGACCGAGGTTGTCGACGGTCGCCGGCAGTTCATCAACAGTCCGCCACTGCTGATCCGGATCCCGCTCGTCGACGAGTTCGCAGGTCAGATCACGAGGCTCGTCACGGAGTATCAGGACACCCTGCAGCGCGACCGGGCCCTGCTGCTCAACCACTACCACGTGATCGACCTGGCCCATAAGGTCGTCGGGGTTGGCAGTGTGGGCCTGCTCGCGTTCGTCCTCCTCCTGCAGGGCCGCGACGAGAACGACCTCCTGGTGCTGCAGGCCAAGGAGGCCGTGCCCAGCGTCCTGGAGCCGGCCACCGCTCTGTCGGCCTACGCCAACATGGGCGAGCGGGTCGTGGTGGGGCAGCAGATCATGCAGGCGGCCTCGGACGTCTTCCTGGGATGGGTCCGCACGGGGGCGAATCGGGACTTCTACCTGCGCCAACTGCGTGACATGAAGTTCTCCCCCGATCCGGCGGGATTCGACGACTCAACCCTGGTCGCATACGCGACGTTGTGCGGACGTGCCCTGGCGCGCGCCCACGCGCGGGCCGGCGATGCCGTCGTGATCTCCGGCTACCTTGGAACCAGCTCGAAGTTCGACAAGGCCGTCTGCGAGTTCGCGATGTCCTACGCCGAGCAGGTGGAACTCGACTTCGCCGAGTACACAGCTGCGATCGCCGCGGGGACGGTTGCCGTTGCCGACGAGTCCAAGCCGGTGAACTATGCGTTCACCGGCACGCCGTCCGAAGGGGTCGTGCTGGTCGATGCATCCTCCGGGGCGCCGACCAGCAGCTGAAGCAGCGTCAGGAGCCCCGCGACCAGGGCGGATGTCCACAGGATCGAGGACGGCGAGAGCACGTCGCCGATCAGCAGGATGATCAGGCCGAGGGCGAAGATCGCCCAGCGGATGACAGCGGCCGAACTGCGCAGCCCGGCGCCGAAGCCCGCGAGGCCGGAGGGCATCCGGGCACTGAGCTCGCCCAGTCCCTTGACGAGGTTGCCCCGGATGGCAGTGGCGCTGGACGTTTGTCCGCCGAGCCACCCGCCGATGATGATCACGATGCTGAGGACCAGAAGCGGCCTTGAGCCCCTCCACCAGATAGGCGAACAGCGTGGACCAGAAGATCTCCGAGGCGGGCGCGAACACGGTGTCCCTGAGCTGGTTGACGAAGACCGCCTCGCCCGTGTTGAGCCCGAGCCAGATCAGCAGCCCGCTGACGAACAGTGCGATGCCGGTGGCGACGACCGTGCGGGCTCGTCGGCGGGACAGCCAGATGGCGAGCGCGAACAGCGCAATGATGATGAGCGGGAACCACTGCAGGATCGGTGACGTGAGCGAGTACACGAACCGCGCCTGCGCCAGTGCCGGGGCGTTCATCAGCACGATCTGGCGGTCGTTGTCCGGGACGGTGATGTTCCCGGCCGCGGTGATGCCCTGATCGACCAGGAACGTCTGCACTTCGACCAGCAGGCTCGAGATGTCCAGGACGACGTTGTCGCCCACCAGTTGGATCGTCCCGTCGTCACCGCCCTCGAGCACTCGGACCAGGCCGGCCTGCGCGCGCGAGTTCAGCTCGATCCACAGGGTCTGGAACTGGTCGGAGGCGACGAAGCGCGCGACCAGCTCGCCGATGGCGCTGTTGATTCCGGCCGCGATCGGGGCGGCGAGCTGGCCGGTGAACGGCGAGTCCGGGAAGAGGTTGCCCAGGAGTCCCTCGACCTGCGCGGTGGTGTCGACCTTCGCGATGACCGCGTCGGTGACCGCATTGGTCAGTGCCTCCTGCACCTCGGGCGTGGAGACCAGCGGGCCGACCGTCTCGATGTAGCGCTGGCCGTCGATGACGGTGCGATGTCCCCAGTGCCCGACGAGGGCGACCGGGGTGAGGGCGGCGGCCAGGATGAAGATCAGCAGGGCGGCGATCGATCGCCCACCCCACTTCTGGGTGTCACTCGTCTGGTCGCTCATGGCTGCCCCTCAGTCGTTGGTGAGCCGCACTCTACGTGGGCCCCTGAGCTGATACCACCCTGCCGTGACCACGAGGAGCAGGCCGACCAGAGCATAGAAGACCGGCGCCTGGCCACTGTCCGGCGACACCAGGGCCATCGAGGCGATGCCCAGCACCAGGCAGACATTGACCAGCATGTCGAAGAGCGCGAAGACCCGACCGAGGTGATCGTCGGGAATATGCCGCTGCACGAGCGTGTCGGAGCAGACCTTCACCGATTGTCCAGCGAAGCCGATGCTCAATCCGCCCGCCAGCAACGCGGGAAAGCTCGGCGCGACGGCGCCCACGATGACGAGCCCGATGCCCACGATTCCCGCTTGAAGCAGGGCGACCACGGACCACGCAACGGCCCCCCATCGTCGACTTGCCCACGGCGTCAGGATCGCGCCGATCAGCGCACCGGAGGCGGCCGCTGCGGTCAGCATGGCGAACTGGGTCAGGGCGTCGTTGGCGTCGCTCACCTCATTGAAGGTGGTGCGGACGAGCAGCAGTCCGCCAGCGGTGAGGACCCCGAAGGCGAACCGGTGCGCACCGACGACGGCGATCGCCCGTCCGGCCTCCGCGTGGAGCCTGAGCTCGGCGATGCCCTCGAGGAGGCCGATGGCGATGCCGCGAACGGTGTCCGACGGACGGCGGCCATCGGGTCCGAGGCGGTCGACGGGGATGAAGCGCGCCACCAGCGCGGAGAGCGCATACGCGGCCAGGGCGCAGCCGAGCACGATCTCGCTGCCCTGGTCGGTTGCGCCGAGGAGGCTGCGCAGGGTCACCCCGACCAGCGCTCCAGCGGCCGCCATGATCGTGCCCGACGTGGGAGTCAGTGCGTTCGCCGTGACCAGGTCGCGGCCGGCCACCACGTGCGGCAGGGAGGCGGAGAGGCCCGGCGAGGACGAACCGGCCGATGCCGAGCACGATGAGGACGGCGATGCCGAGGGGTATGCCGTCGTTGCCGGCGATCACCAGGGCGATGATCGGGACGGTGAAGAGGGCCTTGAGCAGGTTCGCCCGCACGAGCACGTTGCGTCGGCGCCAGCGGTCGAGGAAGACCCCCGCGAAGGGACCCACGATGGAGTACGGCAGGAGCAGGATCGCGAAGGCGGCGGCCACCTTGACCGCGTCCGGCTGCCGCTCCGGGGAGAACAGCACGAAGGTGGCCAGCGCGGCCTGGAGGAGTCCGTCCCCGAACTGCCCGACCAGCCGGACGCCGAACAGCTTGCGGAAGTCACGCCCCGCCAGCACCTCGCGAAGTGCGGGCAGCGCCACCATGGTGGTGACGCTACCTCCCCATCCGTTTCTCCCACTTAGTGGGAGAAACGGCCACCACCGCCTCCGATAGCGGGGTCTTTGTCCGTCTCTCCCGGCCCAGGCTCCGTGCCACCTACTGGGCGATGCTGCAGCGGGTTCGTCCGAGGCAGGACGATCAGGGAATCTGACGCGTGGGACAAATGGACGAATCCGGCCTGGGTAGGGCCGGATTCGTCCATTTGTCCCGCAAAGCGGGAGAAACGGAAAGGGTGCGGGAGGGGGTGGGTCAGCGCTCGATGGTGCCGGCGATGAAGTCCTCGACGGCCTGCCGCGCCTCGCTGTCGGTGTACTGCACCGGCGGGGACTTCATGAAGTAGCTCGACGCCGACAGCACTGGGCCGCCGATGCCCCGGTCCTTGGCGATCTTCGCCGCGCGGACGGCGTCGATGATCACGCCGGCGCTGTTGGGGGAGTCCCACACCTCGAGCTTGTACTCGAGGTTGATCGGCGCATCACCGAAGGCGCGACCCTCGAGTCGCACGAACGCCCACTTGCGGTCGTCCAGCCACGCCACGTAGTCGCTCGGGCCGATGTGCACGTTGCGCGCACCCATGTCGTGCGAGGTGATCTGCGAGGTGACGGCCTGCGTCTTGGAGATCTTCTTGGACTCGAGGCGATCGCGCTCGAGCATGTTCATGAAGTCCATGTTGCCGCCGACGTTCAGCTGGTAGGTCCGGTCCAGGATGACGCCGCGGTCCTCGAACAGCTTGGCCATGACCCGGTGCGTGATGGTGGCCCCGACCTGGCTCTTGATGTCGTCGCCGACGATCGGCAGCCCGGCGTCCTCGAACTTCTTGGCCCACTCGGGTGTGCCGGCGATGAAGACCGGAAGGGCGTTGACGAATCCGCAGCCGGCGTCGATCGCGCACTGCGCGTAGAACTTGGCCGCGGTCTCCGAGCCGACGGGCAGGTAGCAGACGACGATGTCGACCTGCGCGGCCTTCAGGGCAGCCACGACGTCCACGGGCTCCGCGTCGGACTCCGTGATCATCTCCCGGTAGTACTTGCCCAGGCCGTCATGGGTGTGGCCGCGCTGCACGGTGATCCCGGTCGGGGCCACGTCGGCGAACTTCAGGGTGTTGTTCTCCGAGGCGTTGATCGCCTCCGAGAGGTCCAGGCCGACCTTCTTGCCGTCCACGTCGAAGGCCGCAACGAACTCGACGTCGCGAACGTGGTACTCGCCGAACTGGACGTGCATGAGGCCGGGCACGAAGTCAGCCGGGTCGGCGTCCTTGTAGTACTCGACGCCCTGGACGAGGGACGAGGCGCAGTTGCCTACCCCGACGATTGCTACGCGAACCGAACCCATTACTGCTCCTTGTTGTTGAGGGATAGATCGTTGTCGATCGATGCATCGCCGGCGGGCGACGCCTCAGGTGTGGATGGCGCGACAACGGATGCTTCGCCGCTGTCGCGTTCGTGCTGGATGAGCTCGTTCAGCCAACGGACCTCGCGCTCGGCGCCGTCGAGTCCGTGCTGCTGAAGCTGGAGGGTGTAGGCGTCGACGCGCTCGCGGCTGCGGGCGAGGGAGTCGCGCAGGGCGTCGACCCGCTCCTCGAGGCGCGATCGCCGTCCTTCGAGGATCCGCAGGCGCACCCGCGCCTCGGTGCGGCTGAAGAACGCCAGGTGGGCCGCGAAGCCCTCGTCCTCCCAGGCCTCGGGCCCGGGCTGGTTCGCCCAGGTTCCGAACAGCTCCTTGCCGTCGCCGGTGATGGCATAGACGACGCGGGCCCGCCGGGCGGCCAGCGGCGGCGCCGAGGACTCGGTGGCCGGGGTGACGTCGACCTCGGCGATCATTCCCTTGCCCTGGAGTCGACGCAGGCAGGGGTACAGGGAGCCGTAGGACAGGGCCCGGAAGGGGCCGAGGACGGCGGAGAGGCGCTTGCGCAGCTCGTAGCCGTGCAGGGGACCGTCGGTGAGGACGCCGAGGACGGCGAACTCCAGCACGTCGTGCCGCTTGGCCACGGTCATCTCCCTGTCGGTGCCGCAACGTCTATGTACCGTCGCGATAAGTCATTACAACATATCGAAACGATATATCAAAACTTCCCAATGGCCCCTGGGCCCGGCCCGTCTAGACTCTGGCCGCATGGCGGCGCCCCGCAAGACAGCGATCCGCGGGACCATCGCCCGCGGCGAGTCCGCCGCGTCACGAGGCCGCTCCCGAAAGTCGTCCGCCCCCCTGGCACCTCCCGAGCCGGTCGACCAGCCGGACCGCCCCCGATCGGTGGTCGATCACGGTCTTCAGCGCCGAGCTGCCCTGCTTCGGCTCTTCAACGGTGGCGCCCTGTCGTCGGACCTCTGCGATGCCGACCCCTACCTGCTCAAGGCAGCCAGGTTCCACGGTGAGCCGGCCGGCCACGCATGTCCGGCCTGTCGCGACGCCGGCCTGGTCACTGTCACCTACGTCTACGGAGACGAGCTCGGGCCCTACTCGGGGCGCATCCGGGCGACCGACGAGCTGCCGGCGATGGCCTTCCAGTTCGGCGCCTTCTCGGTGTACGTCGTGGAGGTGTGCCAGCGGTGCCACTGGAACTTCCTGCTCACGACGTACGTCCTAGGGGACGGCGTGCCGCGACGTGCTTTGCCCACGCCGCGTGATCTTCTTGACTAGTCACGACCCCTACGACTGACCGGCCACCGGCCGGACCGGACCTCGCAGGGGACTTCCCCGAGACGTGAGGAACCACTGTGCCCGACTCTCGCCGCCAGCCCGCACCAAGGGCCAGCGGTTCGGCCACGCGGAAGCGGCCCGCCGCCCGGCCCCCGGCCAAGCCGAAACGCCACTGGCTGCGCTGGACGATCATCATCGGCCTGATCCTGATCGCCGTTGGCGTGGCCGTCTTCGCGGCGCTCCTGGCGCGCACCTCGGTTCCCACGGCCAACGAGGTCGTCACCAGCGAGGCCACGATCGTCTACTGGGCTGACGGCAAGAACGAGATCGGCCGACTCGGCGAGTCGACTCGACGCAGCGTGTCCCTGGACGACGTCCCACTGCAGGTACAGCAGGCGATCCTCGCCGCCGAGGACCGCACGTTCTACGAGCACGGTGGCATCTCTCCGGTGGGCATCGCGCGCTCGGTATGGAACAACGTGACCGGCGGCAGCACGCAGGGCGGCTCGACGATCACGCAGCAGTACGCCAAGAACGCCTTCCTGACGCAGGAGCGGTCCTGGGACCGAAAGATCAATGAGGCTCTGCTGGCCATCAAGCTCGAGACGATCGTGTCGAAGGACGAGATCCTCGAGAACTACCTCAACACGATCTACTTCGGCCGCGGGGCGGACGGAATCGAGGCGGCGTCGATCGCCTACTTCGGCGTCCCGGCCAGCGAGCTCACCCTCGAGCAGGGGGCCGTGCTGGCCGCCATCATCAAGTCGCCCAGTGACATGGCCACCGAGGACGGGCTCACCCGTCTGGAGGCCCGGTGGGAGTACGTGCTCGACGGCATGCTCGAGCAGGGGTGGATCACCCAGAAGGAGCGAAACGCCGCCGAGTTCCCGAAGCTGAAGAAGCTCAAGGCGAAGGACCGGCTCGCCGGACAGACCGGGTTCCTGCTGACCATGGTGGAGAAGCAGCTCATCGACCTTGGCTTCGACGAGACCGAGATCCAGCGCGGCGGGCTCCGGGTGGTGTCGACGTTCGACCGCGCCGCCCAGCGAGCCGCGACCGCCGCCGTGCGAGAGGTCGGGCCCCAGAGTCGCACGAAGGGAGTGCGCATCGGGCTGGCGTCCGTGCGTCCGGGAACGGGCGAGGTCGTTGCCATCTACGGCGGCGAGAACTTCATCGACGACCAGATCAACAACGCCACCCGGCAGTTCGCGCAGGCCGGTTCGACGTTCAAGCCGTTCGCACTCGCCGCGGCCACCGAGGACGACGTGCTCCTGAACTCGGTGTGGCCCGGTGACTCTCCGGCGACCGTCGACGGCTACACCTTCTCCAACTACGGGGACCGGTCCTACGGGCCGGTCACCTTGCTCGAGGCGACCGAGAACAGCATCAACTCCGCCTACGTCCAGCTGGAGTCCGACATCGGGGTGTCCAACGTGGCGGATGCCGCGGTCCGGGCGGGCGTGCCGGCCGACACTCCCGGAATGAACCTGAAGAACCTCGACCTGACGTTCGTCCTCGGCACCGCCTCGCCCTCGGGGCTGGACATGGCCAACGCGTACGCCACGTTCGCCGCGAGCGGCACGCGGTTCGACACGTCCGTGGTGAAGGAAGTCGTCGGTCCCAACGGCGGGCTGCTGTTCCAGCTGAATCCGAAGAAGGACCGCGCCTTCGCTGCGCCGGTTGCCGACACCGTCACCTACGCACTGAGCCGGGTCGTGACAAACGGCACCGGTACGACGGCGCTCGCGCTCGGTCGACCCGCCGCGGCGAAGACCGGCACGACGGACGACAACAAGAGCGCCTGGTTCGTCGGCTACACCCCCCAGCTCGCGACGGCCGTGCTGATGGCGAAGGAGGACCAGGACGGCATTCCCGTGTCACTGTCAGGCACGGGCGGGCTGTCGACGGTCACCGGCGGCTCCTTCCCGGCAGCCATCTGGACGGCCTACATGACCGCGGCCCTCGACGGCCTGCCGGTCGAGGACTTCCCGGAGCCGCCGGAGGATGCGACCCAGCCGCTGGACTGCCCGACGTCGATCACGTCGGACCTCGAGGAGGTCCCGATCGGCTGCCCCACGCCCGAGGTGATCCCCGAGTTCTCCAACGAGCCTTCTGCCGTGGCTACACTTCCGAGCGGCTCACCGGACGAGCTCGCACCGGTGGAGACGCCGAGTCAGTCCCCCGATGACGCGCTGTTCTCGCCGGAGCCGGAGCCGACGCAGGTGCCCAGTCCACCGATCGAGGAAGGCCGACCGGAGTGAGCCCACCCTCGCCGATCGTGCTGCCGGGCCGCGAGGACCCCGTGGTCGCCAGCACGGTCGGCGTGGTCGGCGGGCGGCTCGGCCGCTGGGCGCGGATCGGCACCTCGTGGTGGAACCCCCTGCGCGCCCTGGTGGTCATCGCGACCTTCTCCTACGTGCTCGGCTACGTGCTGGACCTGTCCTGCCGGTCGGAGAACTGGCGGACGCCGGAGCGCTATGAGCACCTCTGCTACACCGACATCACGCCGTTGTACTCGCTGCGCGGTTTCGCCGACGGCCTGATCCCCTACGTCCAGGCCATGCCGGACGGCCAGCATCTGGAGTACCCGGTCCTCACCGGCGGGTTCATGCAGGTGGCCGCGATGATCACGTCGGCGCTGACGTCGGTGTTCCCCACCGACCGGCCCTCCACCGTCTTCTTCGACGTGAATGTGGTGCTCCTGTTCATCGCCTTCATCGCGACGGTGGCGGCCACCGCACTCACGGTCCGACGCCGGCCGTGGGACGCAGCCATGGTCGCGCTCGCTCCGACCATGATCCTGGCCGCCACGGTGAACTGGGACCTGGTCCCGCTCGCGTTCATCGCGATCGCCCTGCTGCTGTGGTCCCGCCGGCATCCCTTCGCCGCGGGCCTGCTCCTGGGCCTGGCCGTGGCAGCGAAGTTCTATCCGGTGCTGCTGCTCGGCGGTTTCCTGCTCCTCGCCCTGCGCACCGCGAAGTGGCGCGCCTTCGGCCTGCTCGTGGGGGGCACCGTCGTGGCGTGGCTGGTGGTCAACGTCCCGGTCATGATCGCGAACTTCGAGGGCTGGTCCTACTTCTACCGGTTCAGCCAGCAGCGGGGTGAGGACTTCGGATCGATCTGGTACGCGCTGACGCCTGGCGGGGGTGTCGGGCGTCCCGGCGGACCGGCTCAACGTCGTGGCCACCGGACTGTTCCTGCTCCTGTGCGCGGGAATCGCGCTCATGGTCCTGGCGGCGCCGCGGCGCCCCCGGCTGGCCGCGGTCCTGTTCCTCGTCCTGGCCGCCTTCGTGCTGACGAACAAGGTGTACTCGCCCCAGTACGCCCTGTGGCTCGTGCCCCTGGCGGTCATGGCCCGGCCGCGCTGGCGCGACTTCCTGATCTGGCAGATCGGCGAGGTGCTCTACTTCGTCGCGATCTGGTGGTACCTCGTGGCGTACGGGGTCGATGACACCACCGGTCTCACGGGCCAGGAGTACGCCGTCGCCATCGTGATCCGCGTGGTCGTGACCGTCTACTTCGCGGCAATGGTGGTGCAGGACGTCTTCGCGCCGCAGTACGACATCGTCCGTACCGACGGGTTCGAGGAGGACGAGGACGATCCGGGGGGCGGCGTGTTCGACCGCGCCCCCGACGTGTTCACCCTAGGCCGAGGACGGCGTCGAACCGCGACGTCGTGAAGCGCACGTCCGCGGGTATGCGGTCGCCCACGGCCGGGATCACGCAGCCCTTGGGCAGCCAGATCATGGACACGTGCTGGTGCGGCGGCTCGGCGAACCACCGTTGCTTGCCCGCCCAGCGGAAGGGCGAGAGCGCCCGCCCGGCCGCGTCCAGGGCACCCGTGCCGGCCGTCACGACGCGTTGACGCACGTTCGCGCCCGGGGTGGGAGCGGTCAGCCCGATGCCGTGGGAGGTGCCACCCGACACGACGACGAGGGTGCCGTCCTTGGGCCCGGTGCGCTGGCGGTACCCGACGTGCACTCCGCTGGGCAGCGGATGGACGGCGAGGACCGTGCCGGCGGCGTGGAGGGCGGTCCGATCGCCGAGCCACAGCCGGGTCCCGATGCGCGCGCGCAGGACGATGTCGGGGACCGCGTCCACGACCGCGGCAAGCTCGGCATCGTCGAGGTGCGAGACCCAGACCCGGCTGGCCGGGGAGTTGTGACCGTGCCACACCTCGGTCTCGGACTGCCACAGGCCCGCCCAGCGCACGACCTCGCGCACCTTCGGTGTCCCCAGGCTCGCTCCGCGCGGGTCGACCTCGTCGGCGGGCTCGGCCAGCGGCAGGTGGAGCGCCAGGCCCTCGACCAGCACCTTGCCTCGCGCGAAGGCGTCTCGGACGCGGGCGTCGGCCAGCACTCGCAGGAGCTCACCCTCGTCGAAGCCGAAGCGGTGCATGGAGGTCTGAGCCTCCAGGACCACCCGCACCGACCCGCTGCCCTCACCGAGGGCGAGCAGGGCTTCCTTGGACGCGATGGTCCGGATCACTCGACCGGAGTGGAGCTGCTGACCCAGCCGCCACCAGGCGTCAGCAGTGAAGGTGTCCCGCGGCTCGAAGGGCTCCAGCACGATGATGTCGAAGGTCCCGTACTCGGCCACTGCGTCCACCTCGAACACGGTGCCGACGGCAATGGTGTCGGCGGCCAGGCGGATCGCCTCGTCGGCGAGCACTCGCTGCCCGAGGCCGTAGCCGTTGCCCTTGATGACCGGAACGATGGGCGCACGGGCGGCCCGGCGGACGGCATCGCAGACCTCGTCCTGGTGCTCGTGCCAACGATCCCGATTGATCGTCACCGCGAAAGCCATCGCCGATCACCCCTTCCTGGACTGGTACGCACGGAAGCCCCGAGCCCACAGGGGCCGCAGCACGTAGTCCCATTCGCCTGCGTACTCCTGGGCGAAGCCACCGGTACCCACCTTGAACTGTACGAGTCCGAAGAGGTGGTTCTCGGGATCCAGGGTGTCGGCGATGCCCCGCAGGTCGTAGATGTCGCAGCCCGCGGCGTGGGCGTCGCTGATCATGCGCCACTGGAGCGCATTCGACGGGCGGACATCCCGGTCGGCGGTGGTCGAGGCACCGTAGGAGTACCAGGCGTGGGTGCCGACCTGGACCATCAGCGTGGCGGCGGCGAGGTGACCGTCGTGGTGGGCGAGGTAGAGGCGCAGCCGGCCGGTGTCGCGGTTGAGGGCGTCCCACATCCGCTCGAAGTAGGCCAGGCCGCGCGGGGTGAAGTGGTCGCGATGGGCCGTCTCGACGTAGACCGGATGGAAGGCGGCGAGGTCGTCGCGGGTCCCCTCGGAGACGATGACCCCGGCCTTCTCGGCCTTCCGGATGTTGCGACGCCACAGCTGGTTGAAGCCGGCGAACACGTCGTCGAGGGTGCGATCGGCGAGGGGCACCTGGAAGACGTAGCGGGGCTGCACGTCACCGAACCCGGCCCCGCGTCGCGCGGTGCTGCGTCCACCCCGCCGCCTTGAGCCGCTCGACCATCTTGGTGCCGGCGCCGGAGTGCCAGTCCGCCAGCACCTCGCTCAGGCGCAGTGGGCCGGTTCCGTCGGCCGCGGCAGCGATGGCCGCCTTGATCGTCGGCGCCTCCCAGCGGCGCAGGGCGACCGGCGGCCCCATCTTGACCTGGAACGCCCCCTGCGACCGGCAGTGGGCGAGGAGCGGACCCAGCCAGGCGTCCAGGGAGATCCCCGGGTGCTCCGCGCGCAGCCAGTCGATGTCCGGTCCCTCGGGGAGATATGCCAGCGTGCGTTGCGGCACACGCGGCACGGGGCGATAGAGGACGAGGGAGGCGGCGACCAGTCTGGATCCGTCGAACCAGCCGAGTGATTCGCTACGCCATCCGGACTTGACTTCCCCCCACTCCGGAAGCTGCAGGAACGACACCGACGGACGGTTGGCCACCCACTCGTCGTGCTGGGCGGGCGTGATGGCGCGGACGGTGAGAGTCACGGGCGAACCGGGTCGTCAGTGAGGTCGACCACCAGCGGTGCGTGATCGGATGCGCCCTTGCCCTTGCGCTCGTTCCGGTCGATCCAGGCATCGGCTACGCGATCGGTGAACGCGGCGGTGGCGTAGACAAGGTCGATCCGCATTCCCCACCCGCGGTGGAAGGCGCCGTTGCGGTAGTCCCAGAAGGTGTACGGCTCACCCTTGAGGGCCCGAGGGGGGACGTCGGCCAACCCGGTCGCCCGGAGGTCGGCCAGGGCCGCCCGTTCGGGCTCGGTGACGTGCGTCGAGTCAGTGAACTGGTCGATGTCCCATACGTCGGCGTCGGTCGGGGCCACGTTGAAGTCGCCGATCACGGCGAGTGCCTGCCCTGGGTCGACGGCCAGCTCGGACGTGACAGTCGCGGTCAGTGCGTCGAACCATTTCAGCTTGTACGAGTAGTGGTCGTGGTCTGGCTCTCGGCCGTTCGGCACGTAGACACTCCAGATCCGGACGCCGCCGCAGGTGGCCCCCACGGCACGGGTCTCCACCACTCCGTCGAACTCGGGCTGGTCGTCGAGGTCCAGCGTGACGTCCGTCAGGCCCACCCGGCTGAGGATGGCGACCCCGTTCCAGCGACCGTTGCCGTGCGCCACGGCCTCGTAGCCGAGGGCCTGGATCGGCAGGTGCGGAAAGGCATCGCTCGTGCATTTCAGTTCCTGCAGGGCCACCACGTCGGGTGACGCTGACTCCAGCCAGGCGAGCAGCCGGTCGAGCCGGGCCGTGACGGAGTTGATGTTCCAGGTGGCGATCCGCACGTGTCGAACCCTAGTCGCGTCCGGTCGGGGTCAGTCGCCCTTGGTCGTTAACCCGCCGGACCCTTCGGCTGGGCAGTCTCGAGTTGCCGAACTTGCCAACACGGGAAACAGTGGAGGGGTGAGTCTTGGACTGGCGGAGGTTCGGCGCGCCAAATTGCGCTTCGGCCTCCTCACAGCGGCGGTGTCGCTGCTGGTGTTCCTCGTTCTCCTCCTTTCGACGCTTGCCGGCGCACTCATCGGCTCGCTGACCGGTGCGCTGTCCGGCCTCCAGGCCCAAGGTCTGGCCTACGCGTCGGACGCGCGCGACAACATCGTTGCCAGCCGCCTGGAGCCCTCGACCGCAGACGCGGTGGCCGCCGTGCCGGGCGTCGCCGCCGTGGGATCGGTCGGCACGTTCACCACCCGGGCAGACATCGCCGGCACCGCGCAGGACCTGCAGGTGTTCGGCTTCGAGCCGAGCGCCCCGGGGGCCCCTGGGGGCCTGTCCGCCGGCCGGCTGCCGACCGCCGCGGGTGAGACCGCCATCGACGGCGGTGGGGTGGAACTCGGCGACACCATCGTGCTCGAACCCACGGGGGTTCCCCTCACGGTCGTCGGTCAACTTCGCGGCGCCCAGTTCAACGGCATCCCGACCGCCTACGTGGATCTCGATACGTACGGGGTGGCGATCGAGGCCGCCAACCCCGGGCTGCCGTTCGTCCCTGTCAATGCGATCGCGTTCGACGTGGCCGATGGGACGGACCCCGAGCAGGTGGCGGCCGACGTCACTGCCACGGTTCCGGGTGTGGTCGGCTACACGCGTGACATGGCGGTCGACCGCATCCCCGGAATCTCGTCTATCACGCAGAGTTTCGGGATCCTCGTGGGGCTCACGTTCATCATCGGCATCGTCGTCATCGGGTTCTTCTTCCTCATCCTCACGGTGCAGAAGCTGCGGGCCTTCACACTGCTGCGCGCGATCGGCGCGTCGACCGGATCGCTGGCGACGATGGTTGCCCTGCAGATCACCCTCGTCGTGATCGTCGCGTCGGCGATAGCGCTGGGCCTGACCCTGCTGGCCGTCCAGGGGCTGAACACGGGCATCCCGGTCTCGCTTGATCCGCTGCTCATCACGATCACCGTGGCCGCTGTCCTGGTGTTCTCGCTGCTTGCCGGCCTCCTGAGCATTCGACGCATCTCGCGCATCGACCCAGCCACCGCAGTAGGGGCCCGCTGATGCTTGCCATGCGGGAGATCCAGCGCGGCAAGGGCAGGTTCGCGTCCATCGTCGCGGCGCTGTCCCTCATCGTCTTCCTCGTCCTGGTGCTGGGAGCGCTGGCGGACGGCCTGTTCTTCGGCGCCACGGGTGCCGTCCGCTCGACTTCGGCATCCGGCTATGTGTTCTCCGCCGACGCCGAGGGGTCCCTCGTGCGCTCGCGACTCGACGAGGCCGACGTTGCCTCGGTGGCGGGTGCCCCCGGTGTCACGTCCGCCAGCCCGGTGGGGGTGCTCCTCACCGGCGGTCAGGGACCAGAGGGCGGCATCGACCTCGCGGTGTTCGGGCTCGACCCCGGTGCGGCCGGTACTCCGACCACCCTCGTCGAGGGCAGGCTGCCCACCCAGGGCGAATCCGGGACCGCGGCCGTCGACACCTCGCTGCGCGATCAGGGGGTGGAGATCGGCTCGCTGATCTCCGTGGGAGGCGTGGAGGCAACAGTCGTCGGCTTCGTGTCCGACGCCGCGTACCAGCTCCAGCCGACCGCATGGACCACAGTCGACACCTGGCGGGCGATGCGAGACGCGGTGCGGCCCGAGCAGCGCGGGCAGCCGACCGCGATCAGTGCCGTCGCCTTCGCGACCGATGGGGCTCCGGATCTTGCCGCCATTGCCAGCACGGTCGAGGGCTCGACTGCGCTCACCGCGGAGCAGACCGGGCTCGCGATCCCGGGTGTCGAACAGCAGAGCTCGACGCTCAACTCGATCATCTACACGACGCTGGCCGTGGCCGGACTGGTCGTCGCGCTCTTCTTCGCGCTGCTGGTCCTGGAGAAGCGCGAGCTGTTCGCGGCACTGAAGGCCCTGGGCGCATCGACCTCGCGACTCGGTCGGGGCGTCATTGCCCAGGCCGCGATCGCGTCGGTCCTGGGAGTCGTCTTCGGCGCGATTCTGGCGCGGCTGTTCGGGCTGGCCATCCCGGCAGAGGTGCCCACTCTCTTCCGCACGGAGACCCTCGTGACGATCGCGCTGTTCACTCTTGTGGCCGGCGTCGTCGGCGCGTTGTTCTCCCTGCGCCGCATCGCCCGCATCGACCCCGCAACCGCCATCGGAGGCGCACTATGACCGAATCGAGGGACCTGTCCGGGTCCGATGGTTCGCCGGATCCGGTCGTCCTGGCGACCGGATCTGTGCCCAACGGACCGGGCGAGAGCCCGGCCGACGACGCGCAGCACCACCCCGGCGCGCTGCTGCGCGTGACGGACGTGCGTAAGGTCTACGGGGACGGACACACGGCAGTGACCGCCGTGGCGGATGCCACGATGGCGGTGGACGAGGGCGAGTTCGTCGCGCTGCTCGGACCGTCAGGATCGGGGAAGACCACCCTGATCTCCATCGTCGGTGGACTTCTGGCGCCGACGAGCGGCTCGGTGCTCGTGGGATCGACCGATGTGACGGCGCTGTCGCGCAAGGAGCTGACCCGCTTCCGGGCCGAGAAGGTCGGCTTCGTCTTCCAGTCGGCCAACCTCGTGCCCTTCCTCACCGCCCGCGAGAACCTCATGTACGTGGCGTCGCTGGTCAAGGGGGGCTCCAAGAAGCAGGCGCAGGAGCGATGCGACCAGCTCCTTGAGGAGCTGGGCCTCGCCGACCGCGGGAGGAACCTGCCTGAGCAGCTCTCCGGCGGAGAGCGGCAGCGGGTGGCGATCGGGCGCGCCCTCATGAACGACCCGGACCTCGTCCTCGTCGACGAGCCGACCGCCGCCCTCGACACCGCGATGGGCCGCAGCGTGGTCCAGTTGTTGCGCCGCGAGATCAAGTCGCGGGGGAAGACCGGGATCATGGTCACGCACGACCTGCGGATGGTCGAGTACACCGATCGCGTGTTCGAGATCCTCGACGGTGACCTCACTCACGTGGAGCAGCCGAGCGCGCTCGCCCACTGATCCCTCGAGGCCGATTTCCCCGCAGGGTGCCACGCGGGCTACCCTTGGGCGCCGCTTCCGGGTGACCGGACGGCACGCACACACCCTCCTGCCACGGAGAGACCGTGGCCGCTTAGTCCGAAGGAGGTGGGTTGTCATGCGTCGCTACGAGATCATGGTCATTCTGGACCCCGATCTGGAAGAGAAGACCATCGCTCCGAGCCTGGAGGCGTTCCTCAACGTCGTCCGCGCGGACGGCGGGACCGTCCACGACATCGAGATCTGGGGTCGTCGCCGTCTCGCCTACGAGATCAACCACAAGGCCGAGGGCATCTACGCGCTGCTGCACGTGACCGCCACGGTCGAGTCCGTCAAGGAGCTCGACCGCCAGCTGTCGCTGAACGAGGCCGTCATCCGGACCAAGGTCATGCGCGCCGAGGAGCCCGCCCCAGTGGGAGCCGAGTAATGGCCGCCGGCGATGTGAGCATCACCGTCGTGGGAAACCTGGTCGCCGATCCCGAGCTGCGCTTCACCCCCAGTGGTGCGGCCGTGGCGAACTTCCGGGTGGCGTCCACTCCTCGGATCCTCGACAAGGCGACGAACGAGTGGAAGGACGGCGACTCCCTCTTCATCACGTGCAACGTCTGGCGTCAGTACGCCGAGAACGTGGCCGAGTCGCTCACGAAGGGCATGCGCGTCATCGTGACGGGACGGCTCAAGCAGCGGTCCTACGAGACCCGTGAGGGCGAGAAGCGCACCGTCGTCGAGTTGGACGTGGACGATGTCGGCCCCGCACTGAAGAGCGCGACGGCCAAGGTCAACCGGGTCCAGCGTGACGGTGGCGGTTTCGGTGGCGGCGGGTCATCGTCGCCTGCGAGCCAGTCCGACGATCCCTGGGCATCCGGTTCATCCGGCAGCGCGGGTCTCGACGAGCCCCCCTTCTAGCAGTCCCAGCCCCCGACAACTTCGGTGCTTGAACAGCACTGACACATTCGGTGCTTGAACAGCACTGACACATTCGGTGCTTGAACAGCACCACCCAGACAGGAGCAAGACGAGATGGCACGAGAGTCAAAGAGCCGGCAGCAGTCGGCGCGCGGCAAGGACAAGATGGTCAAGGCCAAGGCCTGCGCGTTCTGCAAGGACGGCGTCAAGTCGATCGACTACAAGGACACGAACCTGCTTCGCAAGTTCATCTCCGACCGCGGCAAGATCCGCGCTCGCCGCGTGACGGGCAACTGCACGCAGCATCAGCGTGACATCGCCATGGCGGTCAAGAACGCGCGCGAGATGGCGCTTCTCCCCTACACCTCCACCGCTCGCTGACGCACGGCACCGGAAGAACAGGACACTCCAGATGAAGATCATCCTTACCCAGGACGTACCTGGTCTCGGCGCCCCCGGCGACGTGGTCGAGGTGAAGGACGGCTACGGCCGCAACTTCCTCATGCCGCGCGGTTTCGCGATCGCGTGGACGCGCGGTGGCGAGAAGCAGGTCACCCAGATCAAGCGGGCCCGCAAGGTCCGCGAGGTCCGTGACCTCGGGCACGCCAACGAGATCAAGCAGGCCCTCGAGGCCCTCACCATCACCATGCCGGCCCACGCGGGCGAGACGGGCCGGCTCTTCGGCTCGATCACCTCGGCTGACGTCGCCGACGCGGTCAAGGCCGCTGGTGGACCGGTCCTCGACAAGCGCAAGGTCGAGCTCTCCGCCCCCATCAAGACGGTCGGCAAGCATTCGGCCAAGGTCGAAGTGCACCCGGACGTGACCGCCACGGTGACCCTCGAGGTCGTCGCCGGCTAGTTCGTCAGGCACAAGAAGGGGGCGCATCCACTCGGATGCGCCCCCTTCGTCGTGTCCGGGTGCGTGGACGAACGGCGTCTTCTTCCCTGACGCTCGGAAGATAACGTCGAATGTGCTGGAGAACCGGCGGCGGGACCGACAGACTGTGCGGAGGCACTCGATCAGGAGAGATGATGTCGTTCACCGAGGCGGTACGGACTTGTCTGGGCAAGTACGGCGACTTCAGTGGACGAGCCTCTCGTTCGGAGTTCTGGTGGTTCGTGCTGTTCTATGAGCTGATCGCCCTCCCGTTCGTTCTCGTGGGCGGGCTCCTGCTTATTCCTGCGCTGACCTCGAACCCCGACCAGCCCGGTGGGCCCTTGTTCGTTCTGGCGATCGCGCTGATGATCCTCGGTGCGGTGGCCCAGTTGGCCGTCCTGGTCCCGATGCTGGCCGCCGGTTCGCGCCGCCTGCATGACTACGGCCAGACCGGCTGGTGGCAGTTGCTGCTTCTCCTGGGCGGTTGTGGCGCGATCGTGCTCATCGTGTTCTGGGTCCTGGAGGGCACGCAGGGGGAGAACATGTACGGACCAAAGCCCGTCTGACGCCCACGTCAAGAGGAGAGACGATGTCGTTCACCCAGTCGGTACGCACCTGCTTCAACAAGTTCGCCACGTTCGACGGCCGGGCGACCCGGTCGGAGTTCTGGTGGTTCTACCTGTTCACCATCCTGGTGGGCTTCGTGGGCTACGTCCCCCTGCTGGTCCTAGGCGCCATCGGCGCCGCCACGAGCGGCGACGGCGGAGCGGTGGCCGGGGTCTTCACCCTGCTCACGGTGGTCTTCTGGATCGTCTGGCTGATCGTCGTTATCGCGCTCTTCATTCCCCTGCTTGCCGTCGGCTGCCGTCGGCTGCACGATCGGGGGCAGTCGGGCTGGCTCCAGCTGCTGCTGCTCGTGCCCTGCGGCAACATCGTGCTGATCATCTTCTGGATTCTCGAAGGCACGCCGGGCGACAACATGTACGGCCCCAAGCCCGCATAGGGCACCCACCCACTACCTCAGGAGAACCTCATGGGCTTCGGACAGGCAATCTCATACAACCTCAACAACATGACCAACTTCAACGGGCGCGCGGCGCGTCCGGAGTTCTGGTGGTGGATTCTCGCGGTCTACATCCTCAACTTCCTGATCTCCATCGTGACGGGGTTCGGCCGCGGCGAGTACGGCCTGCTCGGCATCCTCGGCCTGATCATTTCCATCATCCTGACGATTGCGACCCTCGCGGTCGGCTGCCGACGTCTCCATGACACCGGCAAGTCAGGCTGGCTGCAGCTTCTCCTCCTGATTCCGTGTGTCGGCGTCATCGTGCTGATCGTGTTCTGGGTGCAGGCGGGCGTGGCGGGCGACAACGCGTACGGACCGCCACCGGCCGCCTAGGCATCCGCGGCCGTCAGCGCGCGTCCACGGTTTCTGGACGGGACACTGGCTGGTACGTGCTGCGTTGCCTCCTGCGCCAGCAGGAGACAACGCAGGTACGCGCGTCCAGCCGGATCGAGCCATCCAAGGAGGAGTCGTGGACAGATTCGACGTAGCGGAGATTCTTGACGACGCGTGGGGAATGACGCGCCGGTCCTACTGGTCGTGGTGGCCCGTGGTTCTCGTCGCCGTCGCCATCCCGCTTGTCCTGCAACTGCTGGCAGCCTTCTTCGCGGCCTTCGCCAGTCAGCAGGACGGTTTCGTCGGTGGACTTGTCGGCTTCATCGGTGTCGTCTGCTACCTCGCGGGGCTGCTGGCCGCGGCCCTGATGATCCTCGGTCTCATCCGCAACGCCTACGAAGTCAGTGGCGGCGGGACCCCATCGCTTGCTCGACTGTTCCAGGTCGACCACTACGGATGGTTCCTGGTGGCGAGCCTGCTGTACGTGGGCATCGTCACCCTGGGGCTCCTGCTGTTCATCATCCCCGGGCTGATCATCGCGTTCATGCTCATGCTGTACGGCTACTCGCTGGTGTCGGGTGAGTGCAAGAACGGCTTCGCGGCGCTGGGGATGAGCTGGGACCGGATCCGGCATCACTTCTGGGGATTCGTGGGCCTGCGGGTCGTCCTCCTCGGCGTTCCGGTGGGACTGCTCCTGGTGCTGTTCTTCATGCTCGGTCTGGTGGGAGCCGGCGTGGCCGGATCCTCGGCGGTCTTCAGCGGCGCCGGAGCGGGCATCCTCGGGGTGCTGCTGGGCCTTCTCGGGCTCGTCGTCCTCGTGTTCGCCTACGTCTTCGCGGTGATCTTCACGGTCGTGGCGGACGGGCTCGCCTTCCGGAGGCTGGCGGCGCAGTAGCGGCGCGCTACCCGAGCCGATCGGTCGTGAGCAGGTCGTCAACGAGTCCGTCCGCGGCTCGCTCGATCATGCCGAGAACATCGAGAAAGTCCTCGGGGCCGCCGTAGTAGGGGTCCGGCACGTCGAGGTCCGGGTGCGGCTCGGGCACGTCCGAGAAGGCGGGGTCGAACGACCGCATCATGCGCAGGTCTGGGCCTGCGGCGGGCATCATCCGGCGCAGGTCGGCGTAGTTGTTCTCGTCCATGGCGAGGACGAGGTCGAGATCCTCGAACCAGTTTCGCCGGATCTGTCGGGCAACGTGGTCGTGCGGATAGCCAGCCGCGTCAAGGGTGGCCAGCGCCCGCGGGTCGGCACCGTGGCCGAGGTGCCAGTCACCGGTGCCGGCGGAGTCGACGCTCACGCGGTCCGCAAGCCCCGCCTCCTCGATCCGAGCCCGCAGGACTGCCTCTCCGATGGGGGAGCGGCAGATGTTGCCCAGGCATACGACGGTGATCCGGTACCGCCTCGGCGCTGCGTCGTCACCCATGGCAGAAAGGTTAGCGACGAGTTTTCATCCACAGGCAGGGGACGGTGTTCGGCCCGTTCGCATGAGGGGATCATCGGCGGAACGCACGGACGGTCCCCACCTTGTCCACAACTCATCAGCAGCGCCGCGCCGAGTGCTCCCCACCTCGTCCACAGGCTTGTCCACAGGCCTCGTGGACACCGGACCCACGGCTCCGTACGTTACGGGAGCAGTGTCATACCGGTCCGGTAGACATTGGCTGGCAAGGTGAGGCCAGGGCCGACGAGCCGCACCACACGGCACCACAGCGGGAGGGGGAACGGGTGAGCGTCACGGAACTGCACGTTCCCGACGAGGTTCAGGGTCCCGATCGCACGCCACCCAACGACATCGCAGCCGAGCAGTCCGTGCTCGGCGCGATGCTGCTCAGCAAGGACGCAATCGCCGACGTCGTGGAGGTCCTCCGCGAGGGCGACTTCTACCGCCCCGCCCACCAGGTGATCTATGCCGCGGTCCTTGATCTCTATGGGCGCGGAGAGCCCGCCGACGCCGTCACGGTGGTCGCGGATCTGACGCGGACCGGCGACATCGGTCGGGTGGGGGGAGCGCCCTACCTGCACACGCTCGTGTCGATGGTTCCGACCGCCGCGAACGCCAACTACTACGGCCGCATCGTCCGCGAGCAGGCGATCCTGCGCCGCCTCGTGGAGGCCGGCACCCGCATCGTGTCGATGGGCTACACCGGCACCGGCGACGTCGACCAGATGGTGGACCGCGCCCAAGCCGAGGTCTACGACGTCACCGACCGACGGACCAGCGAGGACTACGCCCCGCTCAGCGACATCATGGGCGAGGCGCTGAACGAGATCGAGGCGATCTCCAACCGCGGCGGAGAGATGGTCGGCGTGCCGACGGGGTTCGCTGAACTCGACAAGCTGACGAACGGCCTGCACCCTGGGCAGTTGATCATCGTGGCGGCCCGACCTGCGATCGGCAAGGCACTGGCTCTGGACACCCCGATTCCCACTCCAACCGGCTGGACCACGATGGGCGAGCTCAGCGTCGGAGACCTCGTGGTCGGAGATGACGGCTTGCCTGCGCCGGTCATCGGTGTCACTCAGACGTGGACTGATCGCCCCTGCTTCCGGGTCACCTTCTCGGACGGCACCGAGATCGTCGCGGATGCTGAGCACGAATGGCTCACCGATGATCGGGCCTCGCGCAAGTCTGCGCAGGCTGCGGCCGCTCAGTACAACGGGTACCGCAATCAACGTACGTTCGCGGCGATCAGGACCACCCGGGAGCTTCGGGACACCCTGCGGTGCGACACGCAGGATCGGCGCCTCAATCACAGCGTTCGGAATGCCCGACCCCTGCAGCTTCCAACGGCCGAGCTGCCGATCGGTCCGTACACGCTCGGCGTGTGGCTCGGAGACGGCACCAGCGCCGCAGCACAGTTCACTTCAGCCGATCCGGAGATCGCCGCCTATGTCGAGGCAGAAGGCTACGCGGCTCCCTACCTCGGGAATCTTCGATATGGCCTGCGGCTTCCGATTGCCGAGCCGGTCCCCTCGCGGACCTGCGTGGTGTGCGGGGCGTCCTTCGTGCCCAAGGAGCCCCTGGTCCAGACGTGCGGGAGGTCGTGCGGCGGTCGAGTGAAGGGGACTCGGTCTCAACTCCCGGAGGCCAGTTGCCCCGACTGCGGGGGACCCGTGACGCGCATGGGTCGTTGTCAGCAGTGCGTCCACGACCACGGCTCGGTGCAGGCGCTGCTGCGGCGTCACGACCTTCTCAACAACAAGCACCTCCCGGACCTGTACCTCCGCGCATCCGAACAGCAACGACGTGACCTGCTGGCCGGTCTCCTCGACACTGATGGAACGGTAACCGCCAACGGCAACGTCCAGTACTCGACGACCTCGCGCCCGCTCGCGGACGGTGTCTACGAACTCATCGTGTCGCTGGGCTACCGATGCTCGATCGCCACCAAGAAGGTTCGTGGTCGGACGATCGAGTCTTCGACCGCCTACGACCTGAACTTCAGCACTCACGACGAGGTCTTCCGACTGCACCGCAAGCAGATCGCCCACAAGGAGCGGACCCGGCACACCTCGAACGCCCGACGGGTCTGCCGCTATGTGGTCGCGGTCGATTCGGTGCCCAGCTGTCCCCGTTCGCTGCATCGAGGTGGGCAATGCCTCGCACATGTATCTCGCGGGCCGGGCAATGGTGCCCACGCACAATTCGACCCTGGGCGTGGATATCGCCCGCGCGGCGTCCATCAAGCACGGCCTGGCGAGCGTCGTGTTCTCCCTGGAGATGAGCCGCAACGAGATCGTCATGCGCCTGCTGTCGGCCGAGGCCCAGGTGCCGCTGCACCACATGCGCTCCGGAACGATGAGTGACGCCGACTGGACCAAGCTCGCCGGCAAGATGGGCGTGGTCAGCGAGGCCCCGCTGTTCATCGACGACTCTCCCAACATGACGCTGATGGAGATCCGGGCCAAGTGCCGCCGCCTGAAGCAACGCCACGACCTCCGGCTCGTCATCGTCGACTACCTGCAGTTGATGACGAGCGGGAAGCGAGTGGAGAGCCGGCAGCAAGAGGTGTCGGAGTTCTCCCGGTCGCTCAAGCTGCTGGCGAAGGAACTCGGGGTCCCGGTGATCGCCATCAGCCAGTTGAACCGCGGCCCGGAACAGCGGGTGGACAAGAAGCCGATGCTGTCGGACCTGCGTGAGTCCGGATCGCTCGAGCAGGACGCCGACATGGTCGTGCTGCTGCACCGTGAGGATGCCTACGAGCGCGAGTCCCCTCGCGCGGGTGAAGCGGACTTCATCGTCGCCAAGCACCGCAACGGACCCACGCAGACCGTGACGGTGGCATTCCAGGGCCACTACTCGCGTTTCGTCGACATGGCCCAGACCTGAGATCAGGGGCAGCTGCTCATGACTTCCCCATCCGAGTTGATTCCGTTGGCCATCTCGATGGTGGCGGCGGCGACGCTCGTCTCGGGGTGCTCGGGCACGTCGGTGGATGCGTCGTGCGACGTCGAGGGAGTGACTCACGAAGTCGAGCACATCCTGGACGAAGCACAGCTCACGGTCGACTCCTTCGACACCCTCCAATGCTCGGGCGACTGGGCCGTGGCTCAGGTGGCCGTGAGTGGGACCGACACGGCCCCCGCGCAGCAGACCATCGTCTTCCAGCAGTCCGAGTTCGGCTGGATCCTGAAGACCCCCGAGATCGCCTGTGTCGCGGAAGAGGGGCTGGAATCCATCCCGGACGAGCTCCGCGCCCTGGCCTGTTCAGCGCAGTAGCGACCATGCCGCCCGGGCCTACCGGCACAATGAGCCCATGCGCGCACGTGACCTGGCCGAGTCCGCTCCCTTCGTAACGCCGGAGGACCCGCTCGCCGAGGCGTTCGCCGTCCTGACCTCAGCGGGTCTGCCGGGCATCGTGGTGAACGACGGCGGCGTGTACACGGTGGTGCCGGCCTCCCGGTCTCTTCGCGTACTCCTGCCGCAGTACGTCCTCGACGACGCCTCGCTCGGCCGGGTGTGGGACGAGGCGTCCGCCGACGCACTGGCAGGCCGATTGGCAGGACGTCACGTGTCCGACCTCGTCACCGCGATGGAGCTCGGCGATGAGGATCCTGAGCCGGTCGTCGACGGTGACGCGACGCTGGTGGAGATCGCGGCCGTCATGCAGGAGGCCAGGGTGCCCCTTGTCGCCGTCGTCGACGACGGTCGGTTCGTCGGCGTCGTGACAGTGAATCGACTCGTACTCCTGCTGATGGCATGACCTTCATCGCATGGGTCACGGTGGCGATCTTCGCCGGCGTGTACATCCTCGTGGCGACCGAGCGGATCCACCGCGTCGCGGCCGCCCTTGGCGGCGCCGCCATCGTTCTCGGCCTGGGCATCGTCAGCTCTGAGCAGGCCTTCTACTCCGCTGAGACCGGGATCGACTGGGATGTCATCTTCCTGCTGCTGGGAATGATGCTGGTCGTCGGCGTGATCCGGCGGACCGGTGTCTTCGAGTACATGGCGATCCGCTCGGCCAAGCTGGCCAAGGGACGTCCGTACCGGGTGATGGTGCTTCTCGTCATCGTCACCGCGGTCGCGTCCGCGCTGCTCGACAACGTGACCACGATTCTGCTGATCGCACCGGTGACGCTGCTGCTCTGCGATCGACTCGGACTCAAGCCCATCCCGTTCCTGCTTGCCTTGGTGCTCGCATCGAACATCGGCGGTACGGCGACCCTCGTCGGAGACCCGCCCAACATCATCATCGCCAGCCGCGCTGGACTGACCTTCAACGACTTCCTGGTGCACCTTGCTCCGATCGTCGTCGTCATCCTGCTGGCGTACCTCGTCCTCATTCGCCTGCTGTTCCGTGACGCGCTGCAGTCCGATCCCGGTCGCGCGGCGGCGCTGATGTCGCTCGACGAGAAGGAGGCGATCACCGATCGCAAGCTGCTCGTGCGCAGCGGGGTGGTGCTCGCAGCGATCCTGCTGGGATTCCTGCTCCAGGCGCAGACGGGTGTCGCGCCGTCCGTGGTCGCGCTCGTGGGCGCGGGCATCATGATCCTGCTGTCACCCGCTCAAGCCGCGTGACCTGCTGTCGGACGTGGAGTGGGAGACGCTCCTGTTCTTCATCGGGCCTGTTCATCCTGGTCGGCGCACTGGTTCATGTGGGGGCACTCGAGCTGCTTGGCCGAGCAGATCGCCGCGCGTGACCAATGGCGCGGTCGCCCCGACGCTGATGGTCGTTCTCGTCGGTTCCGCCGTGGTGTCCGCGGTGGTCGACAACATCCCGTACGTCACGGCGATGACTCCCGTGGTGGAGTCCCTCATCGCATCCAATCCGGCGCTGGGGAACGACGGAGGGCTGTGGTGGGCGCTGGCTCTTGGCGCGGACCTGGGCGGCAATGCCACCCTGGTCGGTGCCAGCGCGAACGTGGTGGTCGTCGGTATCGCCGCCCGCAACAGCCTGCACATCTCGTTCGCGACGTGGATGAAGTACGGCGTCCCCACGGCCGCACTGTCGATCGCGATCTCCATCCCCTACGTCCTGCTGCGCTACGCCTGACGACCGCAGGTTCGGGCCGAAGTCCCCTATCGGAGCGTCCCTGCGAGCGGACACGATGGATCGACAGGCTCTTCCGGACGGTGAGGGAGTGGTGGCAGTGAGTGCGGCCCGGGCTGGTGACGACGATGGCCGTCCGTGACGGCCGTTCTCTCGAGCACCATGAGCGACCGGTCCACGAACTCGTCCTGTCCTGGGAGACCGACCTCGATCGAGGCCTGACGTCGGACGAGGCCCGGGTGCGCTACGAGCGCTTCGGGCCCAACGTCCTGCCGCCCAACGCGCGCCACGGTCCGATCGTCCGGTTCCTGCTGCAGTTCCACAACCCGCTCATCTACGTCCTGCTCGGTGCGGTCGTCGTGACCGCCGCCATCGGCGACCTGGTGGACTCGGCGGTCATCCTGGGGGTCGTACTGGTCAACGCGCTGATCGGCTTCGTCCAGGAGTGGCGCGCGGGCGAGGCGCTGGAGGCGCTGGCGGCGGCGACCCTGACCGAGGCCACCGTCGTCCGCGACGGCAAGGACCACGCGCATCGACTCACGCGCCGTGGTCCCCGGTGACGTCGTCGCTGATCGAAGCAGGCGACAAGGTGCCGGCTGACCTGCGGCTCACGGCGATGTCCGAGCTGCGCAGTGGACGAGTCCGCGCTCACCGGCGAGTCGGTGCCGGTCAGCAAGACCGACGAGCTCCTGCCGCCGGCGACGGTGCTGGGCGACCGCACGAACATGGCGTACTCGAGCACTCTCGTCACCGCGGGATCAGGGCGCGGGACTCGCGGTGGCCACGGGCGTGGAGACGGAGATCGGTCGGATCCACCAGCTGGTCGGCCAGGCGGCTGGTGTCACGACGCCGCTGACCCAGAAGCTGACGGTATTCAGCCGCTGGCTCACGGTGGTGATCCTCGGTCTCGCTGCGCTGGTCTTCGCCATCGGGGTCGCCCGCGGGGAGAGCGCCGCTGACATGGTGACCGCCGCGGTCGCGCTCGCGGTTGGGGCCATCCCCGAGGGTCTGCCGGCGGCCGTGACCATCACGCTGGCGATCGGGGTGTCCAGGATGGCGCGTCGGCACGCCATCATCCGCAAGCTGCCCGCAGCGGAGACGCTGGGCAGCACGACGGTGATCTGCACCGACAAGACCGGGACGCTCACCCAGAACCGCATGACGGTGCAGTACGTGTTCGCGCAGGGAAGCGTCCACGAGGTCCAGGAGGCGGATCTCGACGAGATCGGTCCGTGCCTGCAGGCGGGCGTCATGTGCAACGACGCGTCCGTGTCCGAGGTGGGTGACGACGTGGTCCGGGTGGGTGACCCGACGGAGCTTGCCCTTCTGTCAGCGGCGGCCGACCGGGAGCTGTACGACGTCAGGTCCTCGTCCGGGGTGGGCATGGCCGGATGGCCCCGGGTCAGCGAGCTCCCGTTCTCGTCCGATCGCCGCCTGATGGCCACGGTGCACGAGACACCCTGGTGGCGATGCCCGGTTGCTCGTCGTGAAGGGCGCCGCCGAGGAGGTCCTCGCGCTCTGCTCGAATCAGCGTGCCGAAGGCGGCGAGGTCGAGCCACTCGACCGGTCCGGCGATCATGTCCGCGGTCGCGCGATTCGGAGCCGACGCGCTGCGGGTGCTGGCATTCGCGACGGGCCGAGTGCCAGCGGACTGGTCGACGGACACCAGCGAGTTGAGCGATGCCGATCCTCACGTTCGTGGGCCTGCAGGCAATGGCGGACCCGCCCCGTCCCGAGGCGATCCGGGCGGTGGCCGCCTGTCACCGAGCCGGCGTCCGCGTCACCATGATCACCGGTGACCATGCGCAGACCGCCACCGCCGTGGCAGTCCAGCTGGGGCTGCCGTCCGATCCCGCGGCCGGCTCCCCGCGTGCGGACGGGCGTCGAGCTGGCCAGCGCCGCGGGTGGTCGCTCGGGAGTGGGATGTCGCCGACGTCGACGTGTTCGCACGGGTGTCCGCCGAGCAGAAGCTCGGCATCGTGGAGGCGCTGCAGGCCCGGGGGGACGTCGTCGCCATGACCGGTGACGGCATCAACGACGCCCCGGCCCTGAAGCAGGCCGATATCGGCATCGCCATGGGCATGGACGGGACCGAGGTCGCCAAGGAAGCCTCCGACCTGGTCCTCACCGACGACAACTTCGCCTCGATCGAGGCGGCGATCGAGGAGGGGAGGAGCGTCTTCGACAACCTCACCAAGTTCATCGCCTGGACGCTGCCGACGAATCTTGGCGAGGGCCTGGTGGTCCTGGTGGCCATCGTGACCGGAGTGGCCCTGCCGATCCTCCCGGTCCAGATCCTCTGGATCAACATGACCACGGCCGTCGCGCTGGGCCTCATGCTCGCCTTCGAGCCGGGCGAGTCGAACATCATGTCCCGGCCCCCACGCACCCCGGGCCAGCCGATCCTCACCCGGACCCTCGTCTGGCGGATCGTTCTCGTGGGAGCCATCATGCTGGCGGGCGCGTTCGGACTGTACGAATGGGCGGTGCAGGCGGGCTACTCGCTGGACGAGGCCCGCACGGTGGCCGTCAATGCCTTCGTGGCGATGGAGATCGGCTACCTGTTCAACTGCCGGGCCCTGGACCGCTCGCTCCTGAGCGTGGGACTGCTGAGCAACCGACTGCTGCTCGGCGGAGTCGCAGTGACGGTGCTGCTCCAGCTCATGTTCACGTACCTGCCGGCGATGAACGCCGCCTTCCAGACCGCCCCGCTGCCCGGGGCCGCGTGGGTTCCGGTCGTCGCGCTCGGCGTGCTGATCTACGGGATCGTCGGCGTCGACAAGTGGTTAGCCGCCCGACGGGTCAGGCCTCGGCCTCCAGCAGTCGTCCAAGCTCCTCGGCCTCGCCGGGAGCCAGTGCGATGACCAACCGGTCGCCGTCGTCCAGGGGGATGCGCATGACGTAGTGGCGCCCCTCGCGGACGACCTCGATCGGCCCGTTGCTGGTTCGAGGCTTCATGGCGCCCATACCGGTGTGCTCCCTCTCGTGCGTCGTGTGCGACCGGCGAGCTTGGCTCGCTCGGCTTCCAGCGTGCATGATCGATGGCGGCAACGCCCCGACAACCATGTCGCAACTCGGTCGCAAGAACCGGCGGACCGGCGATCCGCCGGTCTGTGCGGCATCAGGGTCGGATGATCAGGGTCCCATAGTCCCGCGCGGTGGCCGGTGTGTCGAGCAGGCGGCCGTCCGGCAGCGGGACCGCGACCGGGCTGCCGGCCTCGTCCACGAAGGACACGAAGGACGCGCCGGCCCCGGTGAGCGACAGGACGACCTGACCGAGCAGGAGTACCTGCTCGGCAGGCGGCAGCGCACTGAAGGCCGGGCTGAGGGCGACCGTCACGACCGAGGGCTCTGGCCGTCGGCGGGCCGGAGGCGGGCGGCCCGGACGCCGGTGCCGCGGAGGCTCGGGACTGCCGGCGTGCCGATGGTCACGAGCGCCAGGCCGGTGATCGGGTCCTGCGCCACGGTGCGCAGGCCCTCGGCGAGCTGCTGGTCGGTGGGCCCGATGGCCAGCGACTGCAGGACGAGATCAGCGGTCGAGCCCTTGGGCAGGGACGACTCGGCCGCGGCCAGGCCGTCCTCCTGGACGAACCACAGTCGCAGCATCGAGGTGTCCGACGGGGCCGACGGCGGAGGGCTCCGGCGACGCCTCCGGGGTGGCGCTGGCCGTGATGACCGGCAGCGGTGCTGGGATCACGTTCGAGGGGAGGGGCTCGGCCGACGGGCTGGAGGCCGACTCCGCACGCCGTGAGGCTCACGAGGCCGAGCAGGCCGGCGCGGCGCCGGCGAGGGCGGTGCGCAGGACCGTCATTGGTCCTCCCGACTAACGGGCAGGGTGGCGATGAACCGGGCGCCGTCGAAGGGGGAGGTCTCGACGGTGACGTCGCCACCCAGCGCCAGGGCCTGGTCGCGCACGATCGCCAGACCGAGGCCGGCGCCGTCCGTGTGGCCGCCCGGCTCGCCTCGGGTGAACGGCTCGAACAGCCGCTCGCGGATCCTTTCGTCGATCCCCGGACCGGCATCGTCGACGAAGATCCGGACCGCGCCCGGCTCTCGCTGCACGACGACCTGGACGAGCCCGCCGGCATGGTGGAGGGCGTTGTCGACGAGGTTTCCGACGATTCGCTCAAGACGTCGCGCGTCGGTGCGGACCACCGGTCGGTCGCCCAGGACCACCGTCGGGGTCCAGGCCACGGGAGCTGACGACGTCGCGACACAGGGCCGCGAGGTCCGCCGACTCGAACTGCGGGGGGTCGTCCGATCCGATCCGACTGATCTCGAGGAGATCGAGCAGCATGTGAGACATCCGTCGGACCTGCTGCGACCAGCACTGTCACCAGGCCCGCCTCGCGCTCGGGAAGGTGGTCGCTGCCGCCTTCGAGGAGTTCAGCGGTCCCCAGGACCGAGGTCAGCGGCGATCGCAGTTCGTGGCTCACGTTGGCGCTGAAGCGTCGCTCGCGGGCGATCCGCGTCTGGACGGCGCCGGCCATCTCGTTGAACGACGACGCGATCGGGTCGAGGTCCGGGTCGCCGGTCAGGTCGATCCGGGTGCTCAGCTCGCCGTCGGTGATGCGGCGAGCCCCGCGCCGAGGCGCCGGACGGGTCGAAGGATCCGACCGACGGCGGTGGCGCCGATGATCGCGCCGAAGATCGCGGCGAGCAGGCTCAGGCCCACGAGCGTCCAGCCACCCCAGGTCAGGGTCTGGTCCAGGTCCCTCAGGGGGAAGACCTCGACGTACATCGCGGACGCCATGGGGATTGCGACCGCGAAGTACGGGTCGCCGGTGATCTCGAAACGCTGACTCGCGCCATTCGGGCTGTGCGACCTCGAGCAGGTCGCTCGGCAGCGCGTCCGGAGGCACCGTCACGGCGGACGTGTACCACGTGTCCTGCTGCAGGATCATCGGCTGGGAGGTCCCGACGGAGGGGATCTGCTCCAGCGCCACGCTCGGCGTGGACCCGGCATCGAGGTAGGCCCCGGCAGCGCGGGAGTCAAGCGCGGCCCGGGTCAGTGAGATGGTCTCCCGCTGGTCGAGCAGGTACCAGCTGGCGAACGGCGTAGGTCGTGACGGAGACGGTGCCCGCGACCAGCAGGGACAGGGCCGCGAAGGCCAGCGCGACGCGGGTGCGTAGACGCAGCTTCATCGCGGCCGCGCCCGCGGTCGGTGGTGCCACGCGTCAGGCCTTCATGCGGTACCCGAAGCCCCGCACCGTCATCAGCAGCTCGGGTGCCGCAGGATCATCCTCGATCTTGCTGCGCAGCCGATAGACGAGATTGTCGACGACGCGTCCGTCCCCGGCGTTGCCGTAGCCCCAGACCTTTCGGAGCAGGTGGTCCCGGCTCAGTACCTTTCCGTTGGCACCGATCAGTTCGGCGAGCACGTAGAACTCGATCCGGGACACGGGGATCACCTCGCCGTTGCGCAGCACCTCGGCGGTGTCGGGGCGAAGCTCGATGGGTCCGCACACGAGTTGCTGCGGACCGTCCTCGGTGACCGTGGCACGACGCAGCAGCGTTCGGATGCGGGCCATGAGCTCCTTCGACACGAAGGGCTTCGTCACGTAGTCGTCCGCGCCCGCCTCGAGACCGGCGACCACATCGTGACTGTCGGTCTGAGCGGTGACGATGATGATCGGGACCTGGCTGGTGGCACGCAGGCTGCGGATCAGGTCGAGCCCCTGGATGCCTGGCAGCCGCAGGTCGACCAGGACGACGTCGAGCCGCTCGTCGATCATCTGCACGAGGGCCTGTTCGGCGGTCACCGCCTCGATGACGCGGTATCCCTCATCCTCCAGATTCGTGCGAAGCACGAGGCGGATGGCGTCGTCATCCTCCACGACCATCGCTGACCGGGCTGCTCCCATTGATCCCACCATGGGCACCCATTCAACCCCGTCCCCCCGCCCATGACGAAACCCGAGCGGCGAGTGTGGGGGATTGCCGCGCCGTCCCGGCATCTTGCGACATTCCTGCGACATGCCCGGTCGAGCACCGTCGAGCGGGGTCAGTCGATGATCACCCGGGTCTCGTGGGCACCGAGCCACTCTGTGAGCGCGGCGCGGCTGAGCGTGCGGTGGCCACAGTCGCACCAGGCCGGCAGGTCGTCGTCGTGGACGTCGTTGACCGTCACGAGGTCGAACCAGCGATCGACGCGTCCATCGCCATGCGGCTCGTCGACGCGATCGCGGGATCCGTGTGACCGGGACCGGACGCGGGCGGCATACACCGGTCCGGCGGCAGTGTCGTACACCTCCGCCACGTGGTGGCTGCGGGCACATTGAACCTGCAGCAGGACCTGGTCGTGGCCACCATGCGGGAGAGCTGCCCACGCGGACTCAGCCGCGTTCCTGCGCTCCTGGACCGGCTGATCCGAGATCACCATGACGCACCTCCATCGCACCGGCCTGCTCGCGGCCGTGGTGCCGTGGGCGACCACTTCAAGGCTAGCCCCGCGTTCGGCCGGATGACCCGATGAGGCGCCCGGACACAGGTAGCCTGCCAGTCTGGGCGGATCGGCGATCCGCCCTTCCGTCAAGAAGGACCAGCGGCCACGGGAGGCAATCATCTCCAAGGCCCTGTTCCACGTCGGATCCTTCTGCGTGCGCTTCCGCTGGCCGGTGGTGCTGGTCTGGATCCTGCTGGCGGTGGGCCTCACCATGGCGACGAACGTGGCTGGCCCCACGACGAACAACGAGGTCACACTGCCGGGCACCGACAGTCAGGCCGCGTTCGACCTGTTGGCCGCGGAGTTCCCGCCTCAGCAGAACGGGAGCAGCCCAGCGGTCTATCACGCTCTGAGCGGCCGGGTCGACGACAACGGCCCCAACCAGGCGGCGATCACGAAGGCCTACGAATCGCTCCTGACGGACCGTGATGTCGCGGCGATCACGGACCCCTTCGCCAACCCGGCCGCCGGACTGATCAGCGCCGACGGCACTTACGCATTCATGCCGATCCTGCTGACCATCAACTCGGCGGAACTCACCGAGGAGAAGGCGCAGCACTTCTTCGATCAGGCCATGGATCCCGTGGCCGGCCTCGACATGCAGGCTGCCGTGGGTGGGCCGATCGGCTCTGCGCTGTCGACACCGGACACCGCGGAGAGCGAGAAGCTGGGCATGCTCGCCGCCGCGGTGATCCTCGCCCTCACCTTCGGCAGCCTCGTCGCGATGGGCATGCCGCTCATCTCGGCGATCATCGGCCTGCTGCTGGGACTGGCCGGGATCTGGCTCCTGGGCACGGTGGCGCCCATCCCCGACATCGGGCTGACACTCGCCCGCATGATCGGGCTGGGCGTCGGCATCGACTACGCCCTGTTCATGGTGATCAAGCACCGCACCTTCATGCTCGAGCACCACTACGAACCGCGGGTCGCCGCCGTCCGGTCCGTCGCCACCAGCGGCGGGGCCATCATCTTCGCGGGCGCGACCGTCATCATCGCGCTGCTCTCCCTCCAGATCGCGGACATCCCCTTCATCACCAGCCTGGGCTGGGCGTGCGCCGTCGCGGTTGCCACCGCCGCCCTGGCAGCGGTGACGTTCCTGCCCGCGGCCCTCGCGATCCTGGGCACCGGCGTCGTCCGCTTCCGGATACCCGTGGTGGGGCGGCGCACCGACCATCCCATTGCCGGCCGATGGGCGGGCGCCGTCACGAGGCATCCGGTGATCAGCACGGTCATCGCGGTGGGACTGATGGTCCCGCTGATGATCCCGGCGGCCAGCATGACCCTCGGCCAGGAGGACATCGGGGTCACGCCCACCGACACCACGCAGCGGCAGGCCTTCGATCTCATGTCGGCTGGGTTCGGCCCGGGCTTCAACGGCCCCCTGCTCGTCTCGGTGGCCATGGAACCACCCGCCCAGCCCAGTACCGAGTACGACGAGCAGTACGCCGAGGCGACCTCGCTGCAGAGCCAGCTCGAGGTGCTTCAGGTCACCCTTCCCCAGCAGCAGGCCGAGCTGGAGCAGCAGCAGGCCGAGCTGGAGCAGCAGGCCGCGGCGCTGCAGCGCAAGGCGGACAAGCTGAAGGCGGCGCGCAAGGACCTGGTGGCGCAGGCCGCCGACCTGCGGCGCCAGGAGGACCAGCTTCGTGCGGAAGCGCGGGCGCTCCGAGTGCGCGCCGACGTCCTGGGTGCGCGGGCCCGGGAGCTCATCGCACGCGAGGCGAAGCTCGCCAAGGAGATCGCCACCAGCAAGGCGCGGCAGAAGGCGCTGACGCGCCTGATCCCGCTGGCCCAGGACCCGCAGGTGGTGACGCGGCTTGAGTCGCTGCTGGCCAAGGCCGAGCGGCGCGAGGAACTCCTGCGCACCCGGCTGGCAGCCAACACAGACAAGCTGCGGGGGGTGCGTAGCGAGGCCGACCAGCTCCGAGGCCGGGCAGCATCCCTGGAGCGGCAGGCCGCCGAGCTTGACCGGCAACGTCAGGCACTGCTCCGCAAGAAGGAGCGACTGCAGGCTCAGGAAGCCGACCTCAAGAAGCAGCAGGCGGACCTCGAGAAGCAGGCTGCCGAGCTGGCCGTCCAGGCGGATGACCTGCAGCAGCAGGCTGACGAGGCCCAGCAGATGCAGGACCAGGCCCTCGCGCTCCAGGCGACGCTGACGCAGGAACTCACGAAGGCGGGCGGCGATCCGCGCGGCACCGACCCCCGGATCGTCGAGCTGCAGGACGCCCTGGCCACGCCGGCAGACGTCGACATCGTCGTCCCACCTCAGATCAACGAGAAGGGTGACGCCGTCATCCTCAGCGTCATCGCGGACACCCGGCCGGCCGATCCGCTCACGGCGGCCCTGGTGACGCAGCTGCGGGACGAGGCCATACCCGAAGGACTCTCGCCCGGGATGAATGCCTATGTGGGGGGTAGCACCGCGGCCAACGTGGACCTGGCCGCCCTCATCACGGCCAAGCTTCTGCTGGTGATCCTGACCGTGATCGCACTGAGTTCGGTGCTGTTGCTCGTCGCCTTCCGATCGCTGCTGATCCCAGTGGGAGCCGCGATCGCGAACTCACTGGCCGCGGCGGCGGCGTTCGGTGTCCTTACCGCGGTCTTCCAGTGGGGGTGGGGCCTGGACGCCATTGGGCTCGACAGCCCCTACGGCACGGTTCCGGTGGTCAGCTTCGTGCCGCTGATGATGTTCGCGGCCATGTTCGGGCTGTCGATGGACTACCAGGTGTTCGTTGTCAGCACCATCCAGGCGGAGTATGCGCGCGGCCTGTCCGCCCGGGACGCCGTGCGCGAGGGACTCACTCGGTCCGCCAAGATCGTCGTGAGTGCCGCGCTCATCATGATGAGCGTGTTCGGGAGCTTCATCCTGAACGGAGACCCCGTCGTCAAGCAGTTCGGTGTCGGCCTGACGACCGCGGTTGCGCTGGCGGCCTTCCTGGTCCTCCTCCTGGCGCCCGCCCTGCTGATGCTCTTCAACACCTACAGCTGGCGGCTGCCTCGCCTGTTGGACAGGATCCTGCCCGACCTCGACATCGAGGGTCGATCCCTGGAAGACGCCTGGGCAGAAGAGGACTCGGCCGCCCCCGCGGCCGCCGGGTGACTCCTGCCCGGTAGCCGAGGACGAACCGCTCAGGCCTCGAGCTGACCGCGCACCACGCTCGTGGCGCTGTGGCCGGCGTCTCCGTCGAAGTGCTCGACGGAGACGTCCACGACTGGGAAGGATCCGACGTCCATCCCGGCAGGCAGGGAGAAGTGGCCCTGCTGCCCGGGACTGAGGGTCCCGATCGCCACCATCGTGCCTGCGTCGGCAGTCGCCATCCAGACCTCGTAGTAGCCGTCGTCGACCCCGGGAAGGTCCGGCACGGCGACGGTGAGCACCGCGCCGTCGGGTCCCTGCTCGACGGTGGCGGTGCCGGTGAAGCCGCGAATCGGCCATCGGGGCGAGCTCGCGCTTGGGCGATCACGTCGGGCGCTGCCGGACGTCTGCGTCAGGGCCGTCGCCACCACCCCGCCGGCCAGGACGCCGACCACGGCTGCCGCCGTCGGCGACGAGCCACGTGCGTGGTCCGCGAGAGCTGCGTGCGGACGGTGATCGGGGTGACGTCGTGCGGGAGCCGCCATGCCGAGCTCCGACGGTGATGGCGGTCCAGACCTCGGCCGGGGCCGGGGCGGGCCGGTCCTCGTCGGTGATGGACCGGGCGGAGGCGACCACCGCCGTCAGCTGGTCGAGCCGGCTCTGGCAGCGGGAGCACGATTGGAGATGCGCGTCGTCATCGAAGCCGGCCGTCTCGCCGAGGGCGATCAGCGACAGGTCTTCGTCATCGCAGTGCAGCACCGTCCACCTCCAATCTGCTCCGCAACCGATCGAGGGATCGGCGGATGTGGCTCTTGACGGTTCCCAGGGGCAGGTCCAGCAGGCTGGCGATCTGCGCGTGGGTCAGGTCCTGGAAGAAGGCGAGTTCGATGATGCGCCGCTGTGGCTCGCCGAGGCGTTCGAGCTCGTCGGCGAGCAGGACCCGGTCGATCACGAACTCCGATGAGGCGCCGACCGGCTCCGCGGCTCCGCGACGGTCGTGACGGCGGCCACGCGACGGGCCTCGCGGGACCGCTCCTCCCAGTGGTCGGCGATCCGGCGGCGGGTGATCGTCATCAGCCAGCCGGGGAGGGAGCCCTTCATCGCGTCGAATCCCGTGCCGGCCCCGCCAGGCGCTGACGAAGACCGCCTGGGTGATGTCGGCCGCATCGGCGGGGTTGCCCGTCGCCCGCCAGGCGGAGGTGTAGACCAGACCGGACCAGCGCTGGTAGGCGTCGGCGAGGGCGTTGTCGTCGCCGGCCTGGAAGCGCGCCGCCACGACGTCGTCGTCGTCCTCGCGCACCTTCGAACTCCCCGGGCTCAGATCGTGAGATCGGCCGCGTGAGAGTGGCCGTCGAACCAGTATGCACGGCGACCCTCCCTCATGTGATCCGTTGTCCGTCGCGCCTTACCCCCTAGTTCGGGTGCGAGGCCGGATTCGGATGCAGATCTCGGGGCGGAAAATAGAAAGTTGAAGAAAGTTTGGCGCGATTGCATCCACGGAGACCGGTGATCGTCGGAAGTACCACTAACACCGCCCAAGGGGGGCGGGGCCCGGCTCGGGCGGACAGAAGGAGAAGCACATGCGTACTTCCATCAAGCGGGTGGCCGCCGTCGGCGCTGCCGCCCTCATCGGTGCCACTGCCCTCGTGGCCGCCCCCGCCGCGCAGGCAGCCGACGGCGAGACCTCGCTCGCCACCGTCCTGAACGTCGGCTCGGCCAAGTTCGACAAGAACCACCGCGACTTCGACATCGTGACCAAGGCTGCTGAGGCCGTTCTCGCCGCCAAGCCGGATTCCGCCGTCGCGCTCCTCGCCGACGGCACGACCGCGCTGACCGCCTTCATCCCGACGGACCGGGCGTTCATGAACCTCGCCTCCGCGCTGACCGGCAAGAAGGTCAAGACTGAGGCCGCCGCGTTCAAGGCGGTGGCCGGCCTGGGCATCGACACGGTCGAGACGGTCCTGCTGTACCACGTCGTCCCGGGCGCCACGATCACCGTCAACGACGCCATCGCAGGCGAATGGTGCGCGGCTCCAGACCGCGGTCGAGGGCAAGGTCATCCGCGTCGGGGTGGGCACGGTCATCGCCCTCGGCGACTACGCGCCGAAGCTCCCGAACCCGCGCGTCATCCTGAACCAGACCGACATCAACTCGGGCAACATGCAGATCGCCCACGGCATCAACGCCGTGCTGCTCCCGATCGCGGCCGGCTGACCCAGCCGCATCACGTCGAGGCCCCCTGCCACTCCTGGCAGGGGGCCTCGAGCGTGTCCGCGCCGCGTCAGCCGTGCGCAGGGGCAGCCAGTCCAGCACTCGCTGGATGGCCGCGTCCCAGTAGCTCCACTCGTGGTCGCCCGGACCGAAGTCGATCGTCAGGGGCACGCCACGCTCGCGTCGGCCTCGTCGACCAGGGCCAGATTCGACGGTACAGGAAGTCCTCGGTGCCGCAGGCGACGTACAGGGGCGGCAGGGTCGCCGGATCCGCGGTTCGCATGAGGTGCAGCACGTCGTCGGGGGTCCCGTCGGTGGCGGTGAGTCGCCGAACACGCGCTCCATCAGGGCGGCGAACTCCGGGTCCGCGTCCTCGCTCGGGTGGCTGAGGGCGACCGCGCCCGACAGCGAGGCGGCCGCGCCGAAGCGCCAGGGCTCGCGCAGGGCCCACTTCATCGCGCCATAGCCGCCCATCGAGAGCCCCGCCACGAACGTGTCCTCGCGCTCGGTCGACACCCGGAAGAACCTCGACACCAGGGACGGCAACTCCTCCGTCAGGAAGGTCCAGAACGGCAGCCCGTGCACCTCGTTCGTGTAGAAGCTGCTGGTGCACCTGCGGCATCACGACGGCCAGCCCGAGCGGGGCGACGTACCGCTCGATCGAGGTGCGACGCGTCCAGATCGTGTCGTCGTCGCTCAGGCCGTGCAGCAGGTAGAGGACCGGCACGTCGCTCCCCGACCGACCCCGGCATGCCGATCTGGCCGGACGTCTCCTGGGGCAGGATCACCGTCATCGAGGTCGACAGGCCGAGCGTCTCGGCGAACACGTCGCATCGCAGCAGGGCCATGACGCAAAGGCTACGGCCAGCTCCGTGCCTAGACTGCCGAGATGCTGTCGCTCCGTGCGCTCGCCGACCTGGCCGCCGCGTCACCGGGAGGATCTTGCGCCGAACCGTCGGACCGCTCCTCATCGGCGACGCATCGTTCGACGTCGACTCCCGACCGCTGCTGATGGGCACGGTCAATCTCTCCCGCGACTCGACCTACCGCGAGAGCATCGCCGTCTCGGCCGATTCGGCGGTCCGCAAGGGCCGGGTGATGGCCGCCGAGGGCGCGGACATCGTCGACATCGGGGCTGAGTCGAGCACGGCGCAGGCGGCGCGGGTCGCGCCGCAGGCCCAGATCGCCGCGCTGCGTGCCGGTCGTCGAGCGCTGGTGGCGGATGGGCTTCTGGTGTCCGTCGAGACGTACGAGCCGACCGTCGTCGAGGCCGCCCTTCGAGCCGGCGCCACGGTGCTGAACATGACCGGGAGTCGAGCATCAGGACCGCATGCTCGAGCTCTGGCCGCCGAGCACGAGGCGACCGTGATCCTGTGCTACGCCGGGCGGCGCGAACGTGCGGGAGGTCACCGATGTCACGCTCGACGACGATCCGATCCCCGGCCTCCTCGATCACTTCGCGCGACGGGTCGAGCACGCCCGCGCGCGTGGCGTCGGATCGGCTGGTCATCGACCCGGGAATGGGCTTCTTCTACGGGAACCTCACCGATCCGCATGGTGCGCGCCCGACACCAGGCGCAGGTGCTGCTCAACGGATTCCGGCTGCGCTCGCTCGGGTGTCCCGATCTGCAATGCCCTGCCGCACGCCTTCGACCTGTTCGAGGAGCAGTTCCGGACGGCGGAGGGCTTCTACGCCGTGCTGGCACTGCTCGGTGGCACGAGCGTCCTGCGCACGCACGAGGTCGCCCAGGTGCGCGGCGTGATGCGGGCGATGACGAGTGCGGACACCGGGCTGTCCGCCGGGCCTCAGCCCTGACGGACGTCCTCTGCCGTTCGCGCGTCAGCCGAGCTGTTCGGCCCGCCCGGACTCCTGGGACCGCAACGCCGCGTCGAACACGCGGTGTGCGTCCAGCGCCTCCCGTGGCGTGACCGTGCCGAAGCGGTCGCCCAGGGCGCCGGCGCGCTCGGCGAGGTAGGACGCCCACATCTGCAGGAGCGCGTCGGAGAAGCCGAACTCGAAGATGCCGCCGGAGATGGTCGGCCAGGCGGAGAGGTTGCCCGGCTGGACCTCCTCCCAGATCTGCTCCCCGTCTCGCGTCGCGAAGCGCTGCAGCGTCGTCGGCCAACGCGTGCTGAAGCGCACACCGCCGTCCATGCCGAGGGCCTCGAACGACCAGGAGTTCATCTGCCCCGGGCGCGATGCGCCGGGTCTCCCACAGCATGCTGAACCGTCGCTCGTCGGCGAGTGGGACCGGTCGGCACTCGGCAGGCCAGCAGCGCGTTGTCCCAGGTGTCGCAGGCGACGGCGGATCCCGTCCGGTCCGGGCCGCTCCGTGACGACGTTGTCGAGCATCGCGTACACGGTCTCCGGCCGGTAGCCCAGGCGGAGCGGCACGTGGGCGACGTGGACGCCGAGGTCGCCCATGACCCCGATCTGCGCCGCACGTCTCGACGCGCCGCTTCCAGTTGATGCCCTTGCCCGCGGTCGATGTCGGAGGAGTGCGCGAACTGCGACCGGACGTCGAGGATGTCGCCGAGCGCTCCCGACGCGGCGTAGGCGAGATGCGCGAAGCGCGCCGGGGAAGAACGGGAACTCGCTGGAGACCCGCACGAAGCTGTCGGACGCGTCCACGGCGGCCACGATGCGCTCCGCCGCCGCGAGGTCGATGCCGAACGGCTTCTCGCCGAGGTAGTCACGCCCCGCCTCGGCAGCGGCGACGTAGAGGTCCTCGTGAAGGTTGTGCGGGACCGCGAGGTAGAGCACGTCGATGCTCGGCGTCGTCGACCAGCGGGCGCCAGTCGTCGGCGAAGGTCTCCACGGTCCCGACTCGACGGAACCACTCGCGGGCCGCCTGGTTCGGGTCGGCCACGGCGACGACCTGCGGGGCCGACGGGTGGTCGATCAGCTGCGACCAGCGCCCGCAGACGGCGGCCAGCTCGCGGCCCATCAGGCCGCACCCGACGACGCCGATGCGGACCGGCTGCTGCGCTGGTCATGCCGGGGTGTCGAGGAACGCGGCCGCGGCGAGTCGCGTCCGCGCCGTCGTGCAGCATCGCCATGAGCGCGCGCGTCATGCCACCGGGATTCTCGTGCTGGATGATGTTGCGGCCGTAGACGATTCCGGCAGCACCCTGCTCGAGGACCACCTGCGTCCGCTGCAGCAGGACGTCGTCGGCTCACGCGACCGCCGCCGCGAACGAGGACGGGGATGCCGGTCGCCGTCTGGATCACCTCGTGGTACTGCTCGGCGTCGTCGGTCGGGTCCGCCTTGATGACGTCGGCACCGAGCTCCACGGCCTGGCGCACGACCGGGATGATCTTCTCGATGTCGCCGTTGACCTCGTAGCCGCCGGCGCTCTTCTCCTTCATGACGAGCGGCTCCACCATCAGCGGCATCCCGTACTTCTCGCAGTCGACCTTCGCGTTGAGCACGGCGCGGATGCACGCCTCGCGCACCTGGGGCCGGCCGGGCAGGTCGAACAGGTTCACGACGACGCAGGCCGCGTCGAGCTTGACGCCGGCCAGGCCGGGATTGGGCAGCGTGAGGTCGAACATGTGGTCCGGCAGCGGCGCGCCGTAGACGTTGGCCACGTCGGTTCGCAGGACGAGCGCCGGGCGGGTCCGCCCGCCCCGAGACTGCAGCAGCCGCGCCTGTCCCACGGTGAGCTGGATGGCGTCGGGGTCCGCCGCCACGAGCGTGTCGACCGCGGCCGGCAGGTCCTCGATCCCCTGGAGGAATGTCTTCTCGCCGAAGAAGCCATGGTCGACCGCGATGTCGAGGCATCGGCCGGAGTCCGGGTTGAACAGCCGACGGAGGCGGTAGGTGACATCTGACATGGGATTCCTTTCGCCAGGTCCGGTGCGGCGACCCGCCGACACCAATAGCGTGTGATCGACACTAGCGCGGAGGGTCACGCATGGCGCAGGAGGTTCTCGTCGGAGTCGACGTCGGGACGACGTCGATCAAGGCGCTCGCGGTGACGCCCGAAGGCGAGATCCTCGCCCTCGCGTCCCGAGAGACACCGTGGCGGCACTCCGGACCGATGGCTGACGCCGATCCGCGCGCGCTCGCCGAGGTCGCGATCGCGGTCTGCGCCGAGGCGGCGAGCAGTCCGGAGGTCACGTACCCGGGGCGTGACGCAGGTCCGTTCCGTCGGTGTCACCGGGATCGCCGAGGCCGGCGCCCTGCTCGATCCGTCCGGGGCCCCCTGTGCTCCAGCCCTAGCCTGGTTCGATCCACGCGGGGACGTTGCCGGAATCCGAGAGGTGGTCGACCCGCGCGACTTCCAGCGCGCGACCGGTCGCCGGCTGACCGCCACGCCGTCCCTGGCGAAGGTGCTGTGGCTGCAGCGGAACGTGCCGGGCGCCAGCGCGGGCGTACGCCACCTGTGCGTCGCCGAGTGGATCGTGCGGGCGATGGGCGGCGAGGAGGTGAGCGAGGCTTCCCTCACGTCGCGGACCGGGCTGATGGACATCGCCTCTCGTGAGCCGTGGCCGGTGGCTTCGGAGCTGGTCGGCGACCTGTTGTCGAGCAACCGGGTGTGGGCCGGCGATCCTGCTGGGACGGCTCAAGGGGATGCCGTCCCAGCCGTGCTGCGTGGCGCCACGCTGACCGTGGCCGGACTCGATCACCAGGCCGCCGTACTCATCTCGGGGGCGGCGGCCGACGGGTTCCTGTTCGACTCCATGGGCACGGCCGAGGCACTGATCCGCACCGTTGCCGCGCCCATCCCGATCGACCAGGTGGAGTGGCTCACCGACCAGGAGATCGACGTCGACTGGTCCGTCCGCCCGGGCCACCAGATCCTGCTCGCTGCCCGGCGGACCGGCCTGTCGTTGGAGCGGGTGGCCGCGATGCTGGGGGCCAGCGACCGCGCCGGTCGAAGGGCCCTCGGTGAGGCGGCGCTCGGGGTGGAGCGTGGCAGTGACGCGCCCCGCCTGCTCGAGGTCGGTGATGACGAGCTCACGCTGGGCGGCATCACGGACGGGGTCAGTCCGGCGCTGACCTGGCGCGCGGTGGTCGAGGATCTGGTGGCGGCGTCCGACGTTGCCCTCGAGCAGATGAGCGCGGTGGTCGGCCCGCATCGCACCGCGATTCTCGCCGGCGGCTGGACTCGCAACCCGATGGTCGCCGACGCCAAGGCCCGTCAGCTTGGGGCCGCGACGACGGTCGACCTCCCCGAACCGGGTGCCTTGGGCGCGGCGTTCCTGGGTGGAGTGGCGGCCGGTCTGCTCGACCGCCCTGGCCCCGACGGCGTACCGGCGTGGCGGGTCAGTGCGTGAGCACCAGTTCCACCGTGATGATGAAGATGCCCATCAGGCCGTAGCTGATGCCGAAGGACACCTGGCGCCATCGTCCTACCCCTGCCTTGCGCCCCGCGAACATGCCCCAGAGGAACAGGCTCCCCACGCCGAGGGACTGGACCAGCACGATGATGTCGTTGGCCTCCCAGCCGATGAAGCCGAGCGCGAGAATCAGCAGCAGGGGAGGGATCGCGACGTAGAGATACTGCAGGTTCGTCGCCGCCAGGTGACGGCGGTCCCTGCCGGTCAGGCGACGGCCGTTGCGGATCTGCAGGTCGAGCGCGTCGGAGAACGCGTGCGCCATCGACAGGGCGAAGAGCGGGGCGATCGAGACCGCCACGATGGCGAGGAAAGCGGCCGAGCCGATCTCCACGGCTCCCTCGTTGTAGACCGCGTACGAGGTCATCAGGATGATCGTCGCGTAGATCACCCGGTGGGCGTCGAAGGTGAAGATCCAGAAGCTGAGTTGCAGGTCGACGGGTGCCCGTGCCGTCGCCGTCACCGGCTCGGATTCTGGGTCGGACATGGGACCAGCCTTCCATGCCGATCGCACTGTCCGGCGTGGAGTCCCACCGTGCCGGTTCCCGCCCGGTCGTCCCTCCGGTTCACGCGTCATGGGGAGCCCTGCGGTGGTGAGATAGGTCGTCCGGACTTCCGGCCGCACCTGAAGGAGCCCCCGTGGCAGTGATCGATCGCCTGCGCCTGTCCGCCCTGCTCGAAGCCGAGAAGGGACGGCACCGCGATCGAACTCCGGCATCGCGCGCGCAGTTCGAGGCGGCCGGTCACCTGTTCGGCGGCGTTCCCATGACGTGGATGAACAAGTGGTCCGGCGGCTACCCGCTGTACCTGGCCGGAGCCCACGGCAACCGGATCACGGATGTGGACGGCAACGAGTATGTCGACTTCGCCCTGGGGGACACCGGTGCGATGGCCGGCCATTCGCCTGCACCCACGGTGGCCGCGGTCACGGAGCGCATCGCGGTCAAGGGCGGAATCACGACGATGATGCCGAACGAGGACGCCGAGTGGGTCGCCGCCGAACTGACCCGTCGATTCCGGGTGCCCCAGTGGTCCTTCACCCTCAGCGCGACCGACGCCAACCGCTGGGCGCTGCGGATCGCCCGCCTCGTCACCGGGCGGCCGAAGGTGATGGCCTTCTCCTACTGCTACCACGGGTCCGTCGACGAGACGTTCGTGATCATGGGAGCCGACGGGGAGACCCAGCCGCGAGGCGGGAACGTCGGTCCTTCCGTCGCTGTCTCTGCGACGTCGCGAGTTGCGGAGTTCAACGACATCGCTTCGGTGGAGCGGGCCCTGGCCCACGGCGACGTCGCAGTACTCGTCATGGAGCCGGCGCTCACGAACATCGGCATCGTCCTGCCCGAACCCGGATTCCTCGAGGCGGTTCGCGCGCTCTGCACGCAGTACGGGACGCTGCTGCTGATCGACGAGACGCACACCATCTCGGCCGGTCCCGGCGGCTGCACGACCCTGTGGGATCTCGAGCCGGACATCTTCGTGATCGGGAAGAGCATCGGCGGCGGAGTCCCTTGCGGTGCCTACGGATTGAGCGAGGACGTGGCGGCGGCCGTGATGTCGTTCGAGGACGTTGACCTCGTGGACGTGGGTGGGGTCGGCGGCACCCTGGCCGGCAATGTCATGTCGATGGCGGCGATGCGCGCCACGCTGGGGGACGTGCTCACCGACGCCGCGTTCGAGCACATGATCGTCCTCGCGACACGATTCAGGGAGGGGGTCGAGGCGACGCTCGCCGAGTTCGAGGTCCCGTGGTCCATCGCGCAGCTCGGGGCCCGAGCGGAGTACCGCTTCGCGGATCCCGCGCCGCGCACCGGCACCGAGTCGGCTGCCGCGCACGACGACGACCTCGAGGAGTACCTGCACCTGTTCATGTCGAACCGAGGGGTCCTCATGACGCCGTTCCACAACATGGCCCTGATGTGCCCGGCGACGATGACCAGTGACGTTGACCTGCACACCATGCTCTTCCGGGCAGCTGTCGCCGCCTTGATGGCGCCGTGATCCCAGCGGCGTTCGACCTGAGCGGACGGGTCGCACTGGTGACCGGTGCGGGATCTGATGTCGGCATCGGCTTCGCAACGGCGCGCCTGCTGAGCGAGCTGGGGGCCTCGGTGGCGGTCACGTCGACGACCGATCGGATCCACGAGCGCGCGGCCGAGCTGGCCGAGGGCCACGCGTCGGGTCACGTCGCCGACCTGACGGACGAGGCGCAGGTGGCGCGCGTCGTCGGAGAGGTCGTGGAGCGCCATGGGGCGCTGGACATCGTGGTGAACAACGCCGGAATGGTCAGCATCGGCTCGGACACGGAGTCCGGGCGGCTGATCGACATGACGCTGTCCACGTGGCGGTCCGGCATGGCCCGCAACCTGGACACGGCCTTCCTCGTCTGCCGAGCGGCGCTGCCGCAGGTGGCCGCACGTGGCTGGGGCAGGGTCGTCAACGTCACGAGCGTCACCGGCCCGCAAATGGCCATGCGGGACGAGCCCGCCTACGCCGCCGCGAAGGCGGCGATGGTCGGTCTCGCGAGGTCGATCGCGGTGGACTTCGGTGCGTCGGGAGTCACCGCCAACGCGGTGGCCCCGGGGTGGATCGCGACCGGCTCGCAGACGGCGCACGAGCACGAGCAGGGCCTGCGCACGCCACTCGGCCGGTCGGCCGCGCCGGAGGAGGTGGCCAGTGCCATCGCCTGGCTGTGCACGCCGGGCGCCGCGTACGTGACCGGCCAGTGCCTCGTGGTCGACGGCGGCAACTCGATCGCGGAGGAGCGCGCCTAGCCAGCCGTACCCCCCTTTCGTTGAGTGGTCGGCGGCGCACCTGTCGGCTCCGCCGACCAGGTGCGCCACCGACCACTCAACGGGCTTTGGGACGGGTATCCACGTAAGCGGCGCGTGCGGGTGGATGTCCCCAACCCGGCGGACCGATCAGCCGCACGCCGTGAGCGGCCCCACGGTTGCCACATGACTGCTGAAGAACCGTCGTCGTCAGATGTCTTTCGCGTGACCGAAGCTGGCGGTGCCGGGATGACCCGTCGGCAGACCCAGGGCAGGCGTTTCGTGATGACCAGTCCTGGGGTGCGGATACCGAGTCAGTCCGCGACGGACCCGGCGGTCCTCCTGGCCGCAGCAATTGCCGGATGCCGCCAGGACGTTGTGCTGACGGATACGTCGGCGGCGCGGGTCTGGAATCTGCCCTTGCCGTGGTGGCGCGGCTCCGACGAGGGACCGGTCTCGCTGAGCGTCCCTGCAGGAAGTGCGCGCCCCCGTCGAGCTGACGCACGGGGACGCCGTTTGCTGCTACCAACCGAGCACCTCACGACGGTTGACGGACAGCGGATCACGACGCCGGCCCGCACGTGGCTCGACTGCGCGGCTCTGATCCGGCTCGGCGACGTTGTGGCCATGGGCGACTATGTCGTGCGCCGCGGACTCGCGAGCCGGGAGGAGCTGGAGGGCATGTGTCATTGGGGGTTCCGCCGACGCGGGGTGGGCGTCGCGCGAAGGGCGCTTCCGTTGCTCGACGGGCGAGCAGAATCACCTGGTGAGTCGCTCGCCCGCGTCGTCCTTGTCTCAGGCGGCGTGCCGCCTCCCGAGTGCAATGCGGACGTCATCGCTCATGGTGAGTGGCTGGCCCGGGCGGACATGCTGTGGCGACGTCAACGGGTGATCGTCGAGTACGACGGTGCGGTCCACCTCTCGGAGGCGCAGCGCCGCCACGACGCCGTCCGCCGCAACCTGCTGCAGGCGGCGGGCTGGTTCGTCATCGTCTTCACTGCCCGGGACCTGAGGCACCCCGAGCAGATGTGCACGCTCGTGAAGGAAGCCCTTCGCCGGGGCCGTTCCGCCGGATCGTGACCTGTTGAGTGGTCGGTGGTGCACCAGATCGGCGAAGCCGATCGGTGCGCCACCGACCACTCAACGAAAGGGGGTGGGGGTTACTTCCGGAGCTGGACTGGGCCGGTGACGCGGATCGTCTTCTTGGTGACCGGCTTGCAGGCGTCGAGCAGGTCGCAGACCTGCGAGTAGCCCTTGGTCTTGAAGGTCCCGCGACCCCGCTCGGCCCACACGATCTTCGAGCGGGACTCCGTTCTTGGTGAAGGTGCACGTCACCTTGGCGGTGCCGACGCACTTCTTGAAGGTCGCGCCGACGATCCAGTCCTGCAGGGTGGCGTAGGCGATCGCCCCGCGGCTGCCGTTGTTCATCTGGATGCCGACGAGATCGTTGTTCGGGCCCCACGAGTACCAGTACACGCGGCTGATCCCCAGGCGGAGCGCGTCGAGGTAGGTGCGGGCCGTCCAGTCGGCGGCCCTCTGTCCATCGATGTCCTGGTCGGGGTTCGTCGGCCCGGGTCCGGCCAGGCCGAAGTTGTTCTCGGTGTCCCAGACCGGCAGGTCCGGCGCCCCCGCGGCCGTCAGCGCCGCGAGGTAGGTCCGGGCCAGCGCCGCGCGGTCCACGGGAGTGCCGACGGAGGCCGGGTAGGTGTGGGCGGACCACACGTCGACCGGCCAGTTCGCGGATCTTCAGCTCCCGCAGGAAGGCGGGGTAGAAGCGCTTGAAGGGTCCGCCCAGCCGGGTGCCGGTGCTCGGGGCGACGACGGTGGCGTTCGGGTCGATCGTCTTGATGATGTCGTAGGCGTGCTTGGTCAGGTCGGCCATCTCGGCCGCGGTTCCCGTCGAGAAGGTGATGAGGTTGGCCTCGTTCCACGGCTGGTAGGAGGTGATGCGGCCCTTGTAGCGGGTCACGACCTGCGTGACCCAGTCGTCCCAGTCGCTGAGGTTGCGAGGCATGCCGGCCGCGCCGGGCAGCACGCCGGCGGCTCCGCCGGAGGCCGGGTCCTCGGAGGCCCACAGGGGCGTGCCCGGCGAGCACCATGAGGATGTCGTTCACGCCGTTCTTCTCGGCAGTAGCGACCGCCGTGTCGAGCTTGGACCAGTTGAACTGGTTCTGCGCGGTCTCGATCGACGACCAGGTGGTCTCGTTGTCCCACAGGCGGATGGACCCGACCGGCACCGTCGGCCACACACCGTCCTGGAGGTTGAACACGTGCATGCCGAAGAGGTTCTGCTGGATCACCGTGCCCTTGAGGCTGGCCCGGGGGTCCTTCTTCGTGGGCGCCGCCTGGGCGGCGGGTGCGATGAGGGCGGCGCCGAGGGCGCCGATGGCGGTCAGGCTGAGGACGAGCGCTGGGATTCGACGCATGGCGACCATGGTGCCATGGCCGGCGTCAGTCGGCCGAATCGCCGGGTCAGTGGCGCGCGCGACGCCGCGACGAGGGTGACGTCGTCCCGGCGCCAGTCGGCGGCGCGGTGCCGGACCTGAGCCAGCAGGCGGGTGATCAGCTCCTCGGGGTTCTCGCGCACGGGGGCGTCCATGCCTCGGATGAACTGCGAGACCTTCGAGGACTCCAGCTCGTCGCCGTCGGCATTCCGGGACTCGACCAGCCCGTCGGTGAAGGCGACGACGACGTCGCCCGGCTCGAACGTGCGCGACCCCATGGTCCATTCGCCGCCGAGCGACGAGATGAGCGGGCCGGTCGGCTCGCAGAGGGACGCCTCCTTGTCCCGGGTCACGACGATCGCGGGGTGGTGGCCGGCGTTGCACCACGAGAGCCGGTTCGTTGCGGCATCGAGGATGATGACGATGCCGGTGACGAAGTGCGTGTCGTCGGCGCATGAGTCCGCGACCATCGACACCACGATGGTGGGGTCGAGGCCGGCCCGCAGTCCCGCGCGGATGATCGAGCGGGCCCGAACGGCCGTCACGCTCGCCTCGGGCCCGTGGCCGGAGACGTCGGCGATGACGACGGCTACGGTCCCGTCGGGCCGCGGCACCGCGTCCCACCAGTCGCCGGCCACGACGCCCTCGGCGGACTGGCTCGTGCCGGCGATCTCGAGCCCGGGGATCTGCTCGGCGCGATCGGCCGCCAGTTCCGCCTGCATGGCGGCGACCAGCGGGGCGTCCTGCACCAGGCCCTCCCGGGCCGCCTGCGCCTCGTCGATCTCCTTCACCAGGCCACGGCGCAGAAGCTCGGCATCGATGCCGACGGCCCTGAGCTCCGGCGGACCGACCGGTCGGATGGGGGTGGTGTGCCCCGGCTCCTGCGTCGCTCGGCGCAGGTCCCCCCGAAGCGCGCGAAGCGGCCGCAGAACCCAGGCCTGCAGGCCGGAGTAGAAGGCGACGAGGCCGAGCAGGATGACGACGCCGACGATCAACAGCGAGATTCCGAGGACCTTCGTGAAGACCGCGGCCGCGTTGGCGGCCTGGTCGCGGTAGTCGTTGACCGCTGCATGCAGGGCGGTGGACGCTTCTGTCATCGCGTCGTACGAGGCCCAGGCCTCGGGCGTGTTCGTCTCCTTCATGGCCCGCGGTCGACGGCCGGCCTCCATCAGGGCGATCACGGGGTCGGCGTCGGTCTTGACCCAGGCGCGCTGCGACACGCGTGCGGTGTCCACCAGGCCCTGCAAGTCGCCCAGGTCCTCCGTGACGGCCTTGTCGATCTCGTCCAGGAGTGTGGTGGCCATCCCGATCGTCTGGCGGTAGGAGTCCAGGGACGCCGGTCGGTCGAGCATGATGTAGTCCGAGAGGTCTCCGCTGGCGTTGGCCTGAGCGAGGGTCAACTCAGCCGACGAGTCGACGACCGGGGACAAGGTCTCCTGAATCGCGCCGTTCACCCCGGCGGACAGGGCGTACTGAATCAGCAGAACCCCGCCCATGAGGAGCAGCGCCACGAAGGCAACGCCCGACGCGATCAGCGTCCTCATCCGTAGGGTCACGCCGAAAGGCTAATCGTTCGGACGGGCCCGTAGGCTCCGCTCCGTGACGCTCCCCCGACTTCGCCCCGATATCGAGGGTCTGCCGGCCTACAAGGCGGGACAGCGACCGGCTCCGCGGGAGGACCTGGTCGCGTACAAGATCTCCAGCAACGAGAACCCTTTCCCGCCGTTGCCGAGCGTTCTCGAGGCGATCAACCGGGCGGCGCAGGACGCTCATCGCTACCCCGATCCGTTCTCGACGCGGTTGGTCGAGGCGATCGCTGAACGCTTCGACGTGCCCACGGAGGCCATCGCCCTCGGAACCGGAAGCGTGGCGGTGTGCGGCCAGATCATCGCTCTGCTGCGGGTCCCGGCGACGAGGTGCTCTACGCCTGGCGCAGTTTCGAGGCGTATCCGATCTGGACGCAGATCGCGGGGGCGACGAGCGTGCAGGTGCCGCTCCTCCCGGACGAGCGTCACGATCTCGAGGGCATGCTGGCTGCGATCACGGATCGCACGCGGGTCATCTTCGTGTGCAACCCGAACAACCCGACCGGGCAGGTGGTGACCGAGGACGAGCTGGTCGCCTTCCTCGATCGGGTGCCGCCCGACGTCATCGTCGTCCTCGACGAGGCCTACCGGGAGTTCATCGCCGGGGACGACGTCCCAGACGGGATGCTGCTCTTCCGGAGCTATCCGAATGTCGTGGTGCTGCGCACCTTCTCCAAGGCGTACGGACTGGCCGCGCTGCGCGTCGGATTCGCCGTGGCGCACGAGACGGTGGCCGAGGCGCTGCGCAAGACGGCGACGCCATTCGGTGTCTCCACGATCGCGGAGGAGGCGGCCATCGCGTCCTTGCAGGCGGAGGACGAGCTCCTGGCTCGCGTCAGGACACTGGTCGCCGAGCGCGAGCGAGTGTGGAGCGCGCTCCTCGAACAGGGCTGGCCGGTGTACCGGACTGAGGCCAACTTCGTGTGGCTGCGGCTCGGCGAGGAGACCGCCGCCTTCGCTGAGGCATGCGAGTCGGCCGGAATCACCGTCCGGCCGTTCGCCGGCGAGGGGGTGCGCATCACCGTGGCAGAGACGCAGGCGAATGACCGCGTCATCGAGGTCGCTCGGGAGTTCAGGGCACGAGGTCGCTGATCGCGCTGGCCAGTCGCTCGGACAGCAGCAGCGATCCCGGGACGCTCAGGTGGGTCTCGTCCTGGTAGACCGGCTCGCCGTCACGGTCCGCGGAGCAGGTGTCGTCGGAGCACAGCGAGGGAATCGGATCGAACACGGCCACGCCGTCGTACTTGGCGGCCAGCGACTCCTCGACATCCAGTGCCGGTCGGCGGTCGGCCTCGACCTCCTTCCGTGACACCTCGAAGGACTGGCTGCCGAACGCCTGCGAGAGCAGGGAGGTGCGGTCCGTGTAGCCGTGCATCTCGGGCACGGCGGCCATGATGAGGACGGGGATGCGTTCCCGGCTGAGTCGTCGCACGACGGGCTCCAGGCCCGCCCGCCACAGGCGCGCCGCCTCCGCGACGGAGGTGGCTCGCCCCCCGTCGTCGCGCTCCGCCGTGCGCCAGTCCCACTCGGGATGGACGTACCCGGCGGATCGGTTCGCGATGACGACGGCCGCCGGGCGCTCGGCCACCGCGTAGTCGACGATCGACTTCTGCCACGCGGCGCAGGGGTAGTTGTGCACGCCGCTCGACTCGCGGGCGAGGAAGGGGCACCCGGTGTGGCTCGTCGCGATGGTGTCGTAGCCGAGGCTGGCGGCCGCCGCGATGACGCCGTCGGCCAGCGCGTACGCCTGGGAGTCGCCGGCCAGCAGGATGGTTCCCGCGGCCCGATCGGGTCCGAACCGGCAGCCGCGCGGGTCCAGGTCGGTGTTGACGCAGCCGGCCTTCACCGCGGCGTGCTGCGACCGCAGGCTGCCGCCCTCGCCTCCGGCCACCTCCCCGTCCGCAACGGATCCCGGTTGGTTCGACCCTGAGTCGACCGATCGACCGGCTTCGGCAGCGGCGTTCTGACCCGACGAAGCCGGCACGCCTTGACCGACGGGAATGGCCACCTCGACTGACGTGGCGGGGTTGGTCAGGCCCCAGCCGGAGTCGGCACCGACGAGCAGGACAGTGCAGGCGGCTAGCGGGACGGCGAGGGTGGTGACGACCAGCCCGGCGGACCGCGGGCGGGTCCGGGGTCGCTTGCGGCGCAGGGGTTGCTCGACGAATCGGTAGGAGATCACGGCCGGGACGAACGATACGGCAGCGGCGGTCACGAGGATCAGCGGCCGTTGCGGGAACAGCAGCGCGGCGAAGACGATCAGCGGCCAGTGCCATAGGTACCACGAGTAGGACAGGTCACCGATCACGACGAGCGGCCGGGTCGCGAGCAGCCTGCTCACCCCGTCGGTGCCGTGCGTTCCGGCGAGGATGACCAGGACGGTTCCCGTGACGGGAAGCAGAACGGCGATGCCGGGGAAGGGATCACTGTCATGGATGACGAGGGCAGACGCCGCGATGGCGCCGCCCCCGACCAGTCCCGCCGCGCGGCGCATCCGGGCCGACAGGGGCCGAAGTCGGGTCAGGACGAGCGCAAGCAGGGCTCCCGCCGCGAACTCCCAGGCCCGCGTGATCGACGAGTAGAAGGCGAACGACTCCGGTCCGCCGAAGAATGCGGTGAGTCCCTCCAGCAGGCTCGACCCGAAGGACCAGAGCAGGGAGAGAGCGAACGACCCCGCGGCGACGGCTCCGACGATCAGGACCGGCGCTCGGAGTCCGCCACCTCGGCGCCGGACCAGGATCCAGCCGAGCATCAGCAGGGTCGGGAAGACCAGGTAGAACTGCTCCTCCACCGACAGGGACCACGTGTTCAGGAGCGGGTTCGTCGCCGCGCCCTCGGCAAAGTAGTCACCGGCGGCGTGACCGATGACGTAGTTGGCAGCCAGCAGCATCGCGCCGATTCCGGTGCGCGCGGTCGCCTGCTGTGCACCGAACGGGTTCTGCACGAGGACCGAGATGAGGGCCACGACGGTCACGGTGAGCGCGAGGGCGGGGGTCAGACGCAGGAAGCGGCGGAAGTAGAAGTGCCGCAGTCGCAGTCGTCCGTACTGGTCCCACTCGCGCATGAGCATCGCGGTGATGACGAATCCGGAGATGACGAAGAACACGTCGACGCCGACGAATCCCCCGGGCAGGGGAAGCTGGGCGTGAAAGGCGACGACGAGCAGGACAGCGACGGCCCGGAGCCCCTGGATGTCCAGCCGGCGCCGTCCGGGCACGACGGGCCCGGGTGTGGTGGGTGGCGCCTGAACGTCGGCGGTCATGGCCGTCGACGCTCGCCGGTGACGACCAGGACGACTCCACCGACCACGACGGTGAGGCCCAGGAGGACGTCGTGCGTGATCGCCTCGCCGATGAGGAGGAAGCCCAGCAGGACGGCGACGACGGGGTTGACGTAGGCGTACGTGGAGGTGAGGGACAGCGGGGCCCGCGCCAGCAGCCAGGTGTACGCGCTGTAGCCGCCGATCGACGCGGCGATGAGGTAGGCAAGCGCCCACCAGGAACTCGCGGTGACCAGTTCGGCCTGGAGCCGTTCACCTCGCACGGCTCCGGCCATCAGGAGGACGAGCGGCGGCCACCAGCATCTCGTAGGTGGTGGTCACGAGTGAGTTGCGCGGGAAGGTGTACCGGGTCGACCGCCAGGAGAAGTAGGCCCAGCTGAAGCTGGAGAACATGAGGACGACCGACCAGAGAACGACGTCGACGTCTGTTCCGGAAACGGGGTTCGTCCCCCCGGGCAGCAGCATCAGCGCGAGTCCGGCCATTCCGATGGCCACGCCCAGCAGCGTCAGCCGTGCGGGCCGATCGCCGGCGCGCAGCCGGAGGATGACGACCCACAGCGGCATGACCGCGATGAGGAGCGCAGTCACGCCACTCGGCACGTACCGCTCCGCGAGCGCGACCGATCCGATCCCCACTCCGAGGAGGGCGGTGCCCATGATGGCGACGGAACGGAACTCGAGTCGGGTGATGACCAGTACGCGGTGTCCCCGTGTGAGGGTCAGCACGCACTCCGAGAATCAGGGCGGCCAGCGAGGAAGCGCACCCCGTTCGCCATCAACGGCGGCAGAGAGGTGCCGACCACCGCGATGCCCAGATACGTCGATCCCCAGATCAGCCACAGGGCGACGAGAGGCCCCCAGACGCCGATGCCGGCGGTCCGGCTCGCGTGGGGGATCGCGGTGTCCGTCACGGCGCTCACTGTGCCACCAGCGCCTTGGGTGCCGCACTCCGCTTGGCGACGATCGGGCAGTGCGGACGGTGTCGGGCAGAATTCGGGACCAAAGTCCCGCTGCAAACGGACTCACGCCGCGGGCATCCGCGCTCTCAGGCGACAGAATGGCGCCAGCAAGCGACGGCTCCGGCCCCGCAACACACGTCCGCTTCACAGCGACCGACGCGAAGGACAGCGACCATGGGTGCGCTCCAACTCTCCCAGTGGCAGTTCGGCATCACGACCGTCTACCACTTCCTGTTCGTCCCCCTGACTCTTGGCACGGTGTGGCTGGTAGCCGGCTTCCAGACTGCCTGGTATCGCACGGGGAAGATCAAGTACCTGCAGCTCACCAAGTTCTTCGGCAAGCTGTTCCTCATCAACTTCGCCATGGGCGTCGTGACCGGCATCGTCCAGGAGTTCCAGTTCGGGATGAACTGGAGCGAGTACTCACGCTTCGTCGGCGACGTCTTCGGCGCCCCGCTCGCGATGGAGGGCCTGCTGGCCTTCTTCCTCGAGTCGACCTTCCTCGGCCTGTGGATCTTCGGCTGGGACCGCCTGCCCAAGGGCCTGCACCTGACCATGATCTGGCTGGCCGCCGCCGGCACGGCCCTCTCGGCCTACTTCATCCTCGCGGCGAACGCCTTCATGCAGCACCCGGTCGGCTTCGAGATCGATCCCGAGACCGGGCGTGCGGTTCTCAACGACATCGGTGCGGTGCTCTTCCAGAACACCGCGGTGATCGCATTCGCCCACACCTTGGCCGCCTCGTTCCTGGTGTCCGGTGCAGGCGTGGCTGCCGTCGCCGCCTGGATGATCATGAAGGGTCGACAGACCGAGGTCTTCCGTCCGGCGGCCAAGCTCGGCGCCTGGGTGATCCTCGTGTCCGCGGTGGCGGTCTCCGTCACGGGTGACATGGACATGAAGATCATGGTCGACCAGCAGCCGATGAAGGTCGCGGCGGCAGAGGCGCTGTACACGACGCAGGAGAACGCGCCGTTCAGCATCCTGTCGATCGGCGACGTCTCCGGGGACTCGGCCACCACGATCATCGAGATCCCCGGCCTGCTCTCCTACCTGGCCACGGGCAACTGGACCGGCCCGGAGAGCACCGTCCAGGGCATCGACAACCTGCAGGCGCAGTACCTCGAGGAGTTCCCGCAGTACGGGCCTGACATGAACTTCGTGCCCTACGTCCCGGTCACCTACTGGGGCTTCCGGCTGATGATCGGCCTCGGCATGATCGCGGCGCTCTACGCGCTGATGGTGCTGTGGGCCTTCCGCGGCGGTCGGACCCCGAAGAGCCGCCTGTTCGCCCTGTTCAACAGCGTGATCGTGCTCTTCCCGCTGTTCGGCATCTCGGCCGGCTGGATCTTCACGGAGATGGGCCGGCAACCCTGGATCGTCTTCGGGCAACAGATCACGGCGGATGGGGTGTCGCCGCTGATGACACCCTTCGAGGTGTGGGTCTCGATGATCGGCTTCACCCTGCTCTACGCGGTGCTGGCCATCATCGAGGTGGCTCTGCTGCTGAAGTACGTGCGGGCTGGGGCACCCGAGGCTCCCGTCGAGGATCCCTATGCGGATGCGCAGAAGGACGACAAGCAGCTCTACTTCGCCTACTAGACCGTTCGAGAACGAGAAGAAGGACACATCATGGATCTGCAGACCGTCTGGTTCATCCTCGTCGCGGTGCTCTGGATCGGCTACTTCGTCCTCGACGGCTTCGACCTCGGCGTCGGGATGCTGCTACCGGTCATCGGCACGGACGACCTGCGTCGTCGCGTGATGATCAACTCGATCGCCACCGTGTGGGACGGCAACGAGGTGTGGCTGCTGGTGGCGGGCGGCGCGACCTTCGCGGCCTTCCCGCTCTGGTACGCGACCATGTTCAGCGGCTTCTACCTGGCCCTGTTCCTCGTGCTCGTCGGCCTCATCCTGCGCGGCGTGGCCTTCGAGTACCGCGGCAAGCGAGACTCGGACACCTGGCGCAAGCGCTGGGACTGGGCGATCGTCGTGGGCTCGGCGCTTCCGGCCCTGCTGTTCGGCGTCGCCTTCGGCAACGTCGTGAGCGGGACCCCGATCGAGCCGGTCGCGGGCACGCAGCCGGACCTCGCCGGCAGCCTCAACTTCACGGGCAACCTCATCACGCTGCTGAACCCGTTCTCGCTCCTGATGGGCCTGATGACCCTGACCGTCTTCATGGCCCATGGTGCGATCTTCCTGAACCTCAAGACCTACGGGGAGGTCCGTGACGCCTCCCGCAAGGCCGCCATCCGGATCGGGCTCGTGGCCGCAGTCATCGCCGTCGCGGCGCTGCTCTGGTACCAGGCGTTCTCGAACCGGGTCGCCTTCACGCTGCCGCTGGCGCTGCTCGCTGCGGTCTGCTGGCTGGCCGCACTGTTCCTGACCGTGAAGGGGCGGGACGGCTGGGCGTTCACCTTCAGCTCCGCCACGATCCTGCTCGCGGTGACGACCCTGTTCGTCGGCCTCTTCCCGCGGGTCATGGTCAGCACCCTCGGCGAGAACGGCGCCTACGACCTGACGGTCTACAACGCGTCCAGCCAGTCGTACACGCTGACGGTGATGACCATCGTCGCGGTGATCATGACGCCGATCGTCCTGGTCTACCAGGGCTGGACGTACTGGGTCTTCCGCAAGCGGATCAGCACCTCGATGATCCCGCCGCACCCGGAGGCCGGCCGCGCAGACGACCGATACGCGTCGGCCGCCGGCTAGACCCGACCTCGCCCGTGCAACGGGGTCGTCCCTCCGGGGGCGACCCCGTCGCCATGTCAGGATGACCCCACCATGAGGCCGCTGGATCCCCGCCTGCTCCGCTACGCCGAGAGCACGCGCGGGTTCATCGCGTTGGCGATCGTGCTGGGCGTCGTGACCGCGGTCCTGGTGATCGCGCAGGCCCGCCTGCTGTCGGGCGTCATCGTCGACGTCACGTCGACCGGTGCCTCGTGGAGCGACGTCCGCGACGCCGTGGTCCTGGTGGCGGCGGTGTTCGCGGGGCGCGCCGTTGTGGCGTGGCTGGCCGAGGTCGCGGCGGTGCGTGCTTCCGCCCGGGCGAAGCAGCAACTGCGTGAGGCCGCGATGGAGCACGTGCTGAGGCTGGGTCCTGCCGGACCCGCGGCGCACAGTCCTGGCGCGACCGCGGCCCTCATCACCCGGGGAATCGATGCCCTCGACGGCTACTTCGCGCACTACCTCCCGCAGTTGATCCTCGCCGTGATCGTTCCCGTCGCGGTGCTCCTGACGGTGCTGGGCCAGGACCTGCTGTCCGCGGTCATCATCGCGGTGACGATCCCCCTCATCCCGGTGTTCATGATCCTGATCGGCATGTACACCAAGACGCAGGTGGATCGGCAGTGGCGCACCCTCGGGGTGCTGTCGGGGCACTTCCTCGATCTCGTCTCGGGCCTGCCGACACTCAAGGTGTTCGGACGGGCGAAGTCGCAGGTCGAGGCGATCAGGGCGATCGGCGACCGCTACCGCAGCACGACGATGGGCGTCCTGCGGGTGTCCTTCCTGTCCTCCCTGGCCCTGGAGCTGCTGGCGACGCTGTCGGTCGCTCTCGTGGCCGTGTCCGTCGGGCTCCGGCTCGCCGAGGGACAGATCACCTACCCGGTCGCCCTCTTCGTCCTGCTGCTGGCGCCCGAGGCGTATCTGCCACTGCGGCTGGTCGGACAGCACTTCCACGCGGCTGCCGAGGGACTAGGGGCGGCCGACCGACTCTTCACGATCCTGGAGACCCCGGTGCCGGCCGGCGGAAGCGTGCCGCTGGCGGCCGGGCCGGTGCGGATCCGGGTCGAGGACCTGGTCGTGCGGTACCCCGATCGCGTTGACCCGGCACTGTCGGGCGCATCGTTCGTCGCCGAGCCGGGAACGGTGACCGCGGTCGTCGGCGGGTCGGGTGGCGGGAAGTCGACCCTGATCAATGCGCTCCTGGGTTTCGTCGTGGCGACGCGAGGGACGGATCGTGCTGGAGTCTGACGACGAGGCCGTCCGCCTCGGCGACGCGGACGTGAGCGGCTGGCGCCGCCGGGTGGCATGGCTGCCCCAGCACGCGCACCTCGCTGCCGCCGACCTGTCGCAGACACCGTCGATCGCCGAGGCGGTCAGACTGCGCGACGCGACGGCCACCGACGATGAGGTCTGGCGCGCCCTGCGCGATGCCGGGATCGCGGACGAGGTCCGCGCCCTGCCGGACGGTCTGCGGACGCGGCTGGCGGCTGACGGGTCTGGACTGTCGGCGGGTCAGATGCAGCGGCTGTCGCTGGCTCGGGCGCTGCTCACGCCGGCGGACGTGTTCCTGCTCGACGAGCCGACCGCCGCCCTGGATCCGTCCACGGAGGCGGCCGTGGTGTCCGCGATCGAGCGGCTGGCGAGCGGGGGAGCCACGGTGATCGTGGTCGCGCATCGACCGGCGCTGGTCGAGATCGCGCATCAGGTGATCAGGCTTGACCGACCTCCGGCTGGGGATGCCGACGAGGAGATGGACGCGACCGCCCCGCGGGCGGCGCAGACGATCCGGGGGACCGGATGGTGAGCCCGGTGCGATTCCTGTGGGAGTCGATGTCGTCTCAGCGACGCGAGCTCGCCCTCGCCGCCGTCCTGGGCGCGATTGCGTCGGCGAGCGCGATCGCCCTGCTCGGCACCTCGGGGTGGCTGATCTCGCGGGCGGCGGAGATGCCGCCCGTGCTGACGCTGACGGTGGCGGCGGTGATGGTGCGCTTCCTGGCACTGAGCCGGGCCCTGTTCCGATACGGCGAGCGGCTGGTCGGGCACGATGCCGCCTTCCGCGGGCTGACCGAGCTGCGCGTCGTCGTGTACACGAACCTGGAGCGCCTCGCGCCGACCGGGCTGAAGGCCTTCGGCCGTGGCGACCTGCTCGTCTCGACTGGTCGCGGATGTCGACGCGGCACTGGACCTTCCGCTGCGGGTGCTCCTGCCCTGGCTGCAGGCGGTCCTGGTCACGGTGGCCACGGTCGCCTTCATGGCGTGGCTGCTGCCGTCCTCCGCGCTGGTCGTCGGCAGTGCTGGGCGTCGTGGCGCTGGTGGTGACGCCGTGGCTCACGGCGCGGGCCGCGCGCCGCGCTGACGAGAGGATGGCGCCGGCCAGGGGCGAGCTGTCCTCCGCGGTCGTGCGGGCGCTGGACGCGACGCCCGAGATCACGGCCTTCGGAGCCGGCGCCGTGTGGCTGGACGCGTCCACGGGCTCGACGATGTCGTGACGCGACTCAACTCCCGGGAGTCCTTCGCTCTCGGGCTCGGCGGCAGCCTGGGCGTGCTGGTCCAAGGTGCCGCGGTGGTGGCCGCGCTGGTTCTCGCGATCCCCGCGGTCGTCGACGGACGCCTTGAGCCGGTGTGGCTCGCGGTCGTGGCGTTCCTCCCGCTCGCGCTCTTCGACGTGCTCGCCGGGCTGCCCGCGTCGGCCCTGGCCTTCCAGCGGCTGCGCGGTTCCGCTGTGCGGATCCGGGAGGTCGAGGAGACCCCGTCGCCGGTCGCCGCGCCGGCGACTCCACGCACCATCCCTGATGCGTTCACCGGACTCGAGCTGGACGGGGTCTCGGCACGCTGGCAGGACGGACCGGCGACGATCGCCGACATCCACCTGCGCGTGGAACCCGGTCAGCGGGTCGCGATCGTCGGACCGAGCGGCTCCGGCAAGTCGACGCTCGCCTCCGTGCTGCTGGGGTTCCTTCCCTACGACGGCTCGGCACGCCTGTCGGGAGTGGAGCTTCGCGACGTCGACGGCGACGAGTTGCGACACCACGTCGCGCTGCTCGCCCAGCAGGCGCACATCTTCGACACCAGCATCGCCGACAATGTGCGCATCGGTGACCCGCAGGCAAGCGACGACCGGGTGGAGCAGGCCCTTCGCCAGGCCCAGCTCGACGTCTGGGTGACCTCCCTGCCACAGGGGAGCGGCGACGACGGTCGGGTCCTTCGGCGTCGCCGCTTCCGGCGGTGAGCGCCAGCGGATCGCCCTGGCCCGCGTGCTCCTCGCGGGTCGTCCGCTCGTCGTTCTCGACGAGCCGACCGAGCACCTCGACGGCCCCACGGCCGATGCGCTCGCGACGACGATCGAGCATGCGCTCAGCGAGGCCACGGTCGTGACCATCACCCATCGCCTGATCGGGTTGGAGAGCGTGGACCGGATCTTCGAACTGCGTGACGGCCGGATTGCCCGGCAGGGAACGCACGAGGAGCTGCTGGCCGCCGATGGCTGGTACGCCGCGCAGTGGCGGCTCGAGACCGACCGTCGGGACATGTCGGCGCTGCTGCCCCGACTTCCCATCGGGCGAGGAGTACCCGGCCCCGTAGGCTGACGGCGTGGCGCAACAGTCGGATCGAGACCGGGGCCTGTTCACCGCGGTCGTGGCCGTGGCCGCCGGACTTGAGCTGGGTGCGACTCTGCGCCGCATCGTGCAGGCGGCGGTCGAGCTGGTGGACGCGACGTACGGGGCTCTCGGCGTCCTCGATGCTGACGGCCGACTGGGGGAGTTCGTCCACGTTGGCATCGACGCGGCGAGCGCTCGGACCATCGGCGATCTGCCAACCGGGCAGGGCATCCTCGGACTCCTCGTCGACCATCCGGTACCGATCCGCCTGGACAACCTCTCCGCGCATCCCGCGTCGGCGGGCTTCCCACCCGACCATCCGAAGATGTCCACGTTCCTGGGCGTCCCCGTGCGCGTGCGGGGCGAGGTCTTCGGCAACCTGTACCTGACCGAGAAGCGAAACGGCACCGGCTTCACCACGGAGGACGAGCGCACCGTGATGGCCCTGGCGGCCGCTGCGGCCGTCGCCATCGAGAATGCCCGGCTGTTCGAGCGGACCCGCCAGCGCGAGCACTGGCAGCAGGCGGTCGCGGACATCGCCAATGCGGTTCTGGCCGATCAGGACCCGGATGAAGTGCTGGCGCTCATCGCGAATCGTGCGCGGACCCTCACGGGCGCCGACGTCGCCCTCGTGGCACTGCCGGACGAGGACTCGGTCCTGACGGTGGAGATCGTCGACGGGCGCGGGGAGGACGCCGCTCCGGCCGCCCTGGGCGTACTGGACGTGGTGAGCTCATGGAACGCCCAGCGCATCCCGGCGGACTCGATCGCCTATGCGGCCTTGGCAGACACGCGCGAACGAGGTCCAGACCTCCAGCGGCAAGGTCCTGGCGCTGCCCGACGAGGAGTCGGCGTTCGGACCGGCACTCGTGCTGCCGCTGAGCACCGCGGGACGCGTCCTCGGCGTGCTCGTGCTGCTGCGCGGCGACGAGCAGGCGAACTTCTCGCCGGACGTCCTCGAACTGGCGGCATCGTTCGGATCGCAGGCGGCCGTGACCCTCGTGCTGGCGCAGGCGCGCCGCGAGCATGAGCGGCTGGCCGTCTACGAGGATCGCGATCGCATCGCCCGTGACCTGCACGACCTCGTGATCCAGCGCCTGTTCGCCACCGGGATGATGCTGCAGGGAACGACGCGGATCGACGACGTCCCCGAGGCGGCCGCCGAGCGGGTGTCACGTGCGGTGGACGAACTCGACGAGACGATCAAGGAGATCCGGCAGACGATCTTCGCCCTGCACGAGCCGGTCGACGGACCGACCGGCAGCGCCCGCGGGCGCGTCCTGCGCGAGACGGCGCAGTCGGCAGCCCTGCTCGGCTTCGAGCCATCGGTGCGGTTCGTGGGCCCGGTCGACTCGATGCTCACGACGGAAGCCGCCGACCACCTCGTGGCCGCCCTGCGCGAGGCGTTGACGAACGCGGCCAAGCACGCCCAGGCGAAGCGGGTCGAGGTCGTCGTGCAGATCGAACAGGGCGAGGGCGTGCTGCTCGTCACCGACGACGGGGTGGGGATCGCGACCACCGGGCCGGGCCGACGTTCGGGCGTCGCGAACATCGCCGGACGTGCCCACGATCTGGGGGGCAGCTGCCGCCTCGAACGGGTGTCCGAGGAGGGCGGAACTCGGCTGACGTGGAGCGTGCCGCTGGTGCCCGTCGGCCGCTGACCGCGATGCGTCCTAGCGGTGATCGTGCTCCGCTGACATGCGCGCGACGTAGGCCGCGGCCTGGGTGCGTCGCTCCATCCCGAGCTTGGCGAGCAGGCTGGAGACGTAGTTCTTGACCGTCTTCTCGGCGAGGTGCATCTGCTCGCCGATCTGGCGGTTGGTCATGCCCTCGCCGATCAGTTCGAGGATCCGCTTCTCCTGGTCCGACAGGGCGTCGAGCCGGGTGTCGTGCTTCTCGCCGTTGCGCAGGCGCTCGAGCACCCGCTGCGTGGCCATCGGATCGAGCAGGGACTTGCCGGACGCGACCTGGCGGATCGCGTCGATGAGGTCGTTGCCGCGGATCTCCTTGAGCACGTAGCCCGAGGCGCCGGCCATGATGGCGTCGAAGAGCGCCTCGTCGTCGGCGTACGACGTCAGCATCAGGCAGTGCACGTCGGGCATCGACGACCGCACGTCCCGGCAGACCTCGACGCCGCTGCCGTCGGGCAGCCGGACGTCCAGGACGGCCACATCGGGACGGGACGCGGGGATGCGGTGAAGGGCATCGGCCGCGGAGCCGGCCTCGCCGACGACCTCCATGTCACGCTCGAGGCTGATGAGGTCCGCGAGCCCGCGGCGGACGATCTCGTGGTCGTCCATGAGGAAGACGCGGATGGTCTCGTCGCTCGGGGCGGTCGCGGTCATGGCGTCATTGTGCACCACAACCGCCCATACCGGTCACGCCGATTGGCCAGCCGCCGCTGCAGGATTGGGTGCAGGATGGCCTCGGAGGTGCGATGAGCGACGGCGTCAGGGCGGATTCGGCGGTGCAACTGCTCTCCCCGGAGGGGGAGCGCGTCCATGACCCCCGATACGACATCACGCTGAGTGACAACGAGCTGCGCAGGCTCTACCGGGACATGGTTCTGGTACGCCGGGTGGACACCGAGGCGACGGCGCTTCAGCGGCAGGGGGAGCTCGGGCTGTGGGCCTCCAGCCTCGGTCAGGAGGCGGCGCAGGTCGGTTCCGGGCACTGCCTGCGCCCGCAGGACTTCGCCTTCCCGACCTATCGGGACCACGGGGTCACGTGGAGCCGCGGCGTTCAGCCGCTGGAGATCCTGGCGATGTTCCGGGGGATTACCAACGGCGGATGGGACCCCGTCCAGAGACGCTGTGCCATCTACACGATCGTCATCGGCAACCAGGCCCTGCACGGCGTGGGCTACGCGATGGGCATCCAGCTCGACGGATCCGACGATGCGGTGATCGCCTACTTCGGCGACGGCGCCACCGACGAGGGCGACGTCAACGAGGCGTTCGTGTTCGGCGCCGTCTTCGATGCCCCCGTGGTCTTCTTCTGCCAGAACAATCAATGGGCCATCTCCCAGCCCCGCGAGCGCAGGAACCGCACGCCGATCTACCAGCGAGCAGCCGGCTTCGGGTTCCCCGGGGTGCAGGTCGACGGGAACGACATCCTGGCGGTCATGGCGGTGACTCGCGAGGCGCTGGATCGAGCCCGCGGGGGTGACGGCCCCACCCTGATCGAGGCCTTCACCTACCGGATGGCCGCCCACACGACGTCCGACGATCCGACCCGCTACCGCCATGCCGAGGAACTCGAGATCTGGCGTCTGCGCGATCCGATCGAGCGACTCAAGGTGTTCCTCGCCCGGCAGGGCATCGCCGACCGGCACTTCTTCGACCAGGTGGATCACGAGGCGGCCGATCTGGCGATCGTCGTCCGCGATGGGGTCCGCGCGATGCCGGAGCCGCCGTCCACGGCGATGTTCGACCACGTCTACGCCGAGCCGCACCGACTGCTCGAGCAGCAGCGGATTCGCCTGCGCGAGTACGAGGCATCCTTCGTCAGCGGGGAGACCGCATGACGACCCTCACGGTGGCCAAGGCCCTGAACTCCGGCCTGCGCCGAGCGATGGAGCACGACCCGAAGGTCGTTCTCTTCGGCGAGGACATCGGCAGGCTCGGCGGCGTCTTCCGGATCACCGACGGGCTCCAGAAGGACTTCGGGGAGCACCGGGTGATCGATTCGCCCCTCGCCGAGAGCGGCATCGTCGGCGCGGCGGTGGGGCTGGCGATGCGCGGCTACCGTCCGGTGGTGGAGATCCAGTTCGACGGGTTCGTCTACCCGGCCTTCGACCAGATCGTCTCGCAGGTCGCCAAGACACACCGGCGGACTCGAGGGCTACGTCCGGCTCCCGATGGTCATCCGGATTCCGTACGGCGGCGGCATCGGCGCGGTCGAGCACCACAGCGAGTCGCCGGAGGCGTACTTCGCGCACACGGCCGGGTTGCGCGTGCTCACGCCGAGCGATCCGCAGTCTGCCTACCTGACGATCCAGCAGGCGATCGCCTGCGAGGATCCGGTCGTCTACTTCGAGCCGAAGCGGCGCTACTGGGAGAAGGGCGAGGTCGACGAGTCGCTCGACGCGCTCGACCCGGATCAGGCTCCCGAGCCGTGGCGCTGCGCGCGTCGTACGTCCGGGCGACGACGTCACCGTCGTCTGCTACGGACCGATGGTCCGGACGTGCCTCGAGGCCGCCGCGGCTTCGGAGGCGGTCTCCCTCGACGTCATCGACCTGCAGTCGCTGTCGCCGCTCGACCTGGAGACCGTCGTGTCGTCGGTGGAGCGGACGGGTCGCCTCGTGATCGTGCACGAGGCGTCCGCGAACGTTGGCCTGGGGGCAGAGATCGCGGCGCGGGTCGGCGAGCGCTGCTTCTACTCCCTCGAGGCACCGATCCTGCGCGTCACCGGGTACGACGTCCCCTACCCGCCGAGCCGCCTGGAGGAGCACTTCCTGCCGGACCTCGACCGGGTCCTGGACGCTGTCGACCGGGCGATGGAGTACTGAGATGGCGCCTATGCGTCGACCTTCCAGAGTTCGAGGGGCAGGGGGTATGAGCGACCTGCTGGCCTTCAACCTTCCCGACGTCGGGGAGGGGCTCACCGAGGCCGAGATCCTGCGATGGCATGTCCGGCCCGGTGACGTCATCGAGGTCAACCAGCCGATCGTCGAGATCGAGACGGCCAAGGCGTCGGTGGAGCTGCCGTGTCCCGTACGCCGGCACCGTCGAGACCCTGCACGTGCCGGAGGGGACGATCGTGCCCGTCGGGACGCCGATCATCTCGATTCGGTCGTCGGGGCCCGCGCCGTCCGATGGTTCGGATCGCCAGTCGGTCCTGGTCGGCTACGGCGTGCGCGAGAACGCGCCGACCACTCGCCGCGAGCGCCGGCCAACGGCCTCACCCGAGCCGTCCGAGAACGGATCTCGCGAGAAGGTCCGCGCCAAGCCCCCGGTCCGCAAGCTGGCTCGCGATCTGGGGATCGACCTGGCTGGCATCGCGGCGACCGGACCGCGTGGCGAGGTCACCCGAGCGGACGTTCTCGAGTCCGGCGGGGCGGTCTCGCCCCCGCCCGTCGCAGCGACGCGCGCTCCCGTCATGCACGAGCGCATTCCGGTGCGCGGCGTCCAGCGAGCGATGGCCGACGCGATGGTCCAGTCCGCCTTCACCGCGCCGCACGTCACGGAGTGGGTCGACGTCGACATGAGTCGAGCGGTGGCTGTCGTCTCGGCCCTTCGCGAGCATCCGGCATGCGCCGGCATTCGCATCACGCCGATGATCCTTGTGTGCGTCGCCCTGATCCGCGCGGCCGCCGAGCAGCCGATCATCAACTCGACGTGGGAGGACGGCCCGGAGGGGCCGGTGGTGGTGATCCACGGCGAGGTGAACCTCGGGGTCGCTGCCGACACTCCGAGGGGTCTCCTCGTGCCCACGATCAAGTCGGCGTCGATGCTCGGGCTGGTCGAACTGGCCCGCCGGGTGCAGGAGCTCATCGACACAGCGCGGGAGGGGAAGTCGACTCCCGCGGACCTGACCGGGGGCACGATCACCGTGACCAACATCGGTGTCTTCGGTATTGACGGAGGCACGCCGATCCTGAACCCCGGCCAGACCGCGATCCTGGCCATGGGGCGCATCCTCGACCGCCCGTGGGTGGTCGACGGTGCGGTGGTGCCCAGGCCGGTCATGCAGCTGTCGCTGTCGTTCGACCACCGGGTCATCGACGGGGCCACCGGATCCCGCGCGCTGCGCTCCGTCGCGGACTTCCTTGCGGACCCGGCCCTGGCGCTGCTGCTGGAGTCGGGTCTGACCTAGGGCGCGATCGACAGTGCGGGCAGCAGTGCTTCCGCCAGCTCGGGCCTGCCGGTCAGCGTGATGCGCGACAGCAGCGCCGCATCGCCGACAGCGACCCGGCCGTTGGACAGCCGCATGAGGTCCGGCCAGGACAGCACCAGGGAGACGGCGGGTTCGGCCGCCGGCGCGCAGCGGCGACCGCGCCCGGTGTCGTCCACGTCGGCGTAGATCTCGGCCTCGAGCTCGGGGCCGGTGACCGAGATGTGCACGACGTCGCCCGGTTCGGCCTTCACGGTGCGGCTCCACACCACGGGCACGGACTTCGCGGCCTGCTGGAAGGCGATGATTGCCGGGAGGGTGCCCCATCCGCCGTCCCGCCCGATCGCCGCCCGGATGTCCTGCTCGTGCACCCACGAGTCGAAGATGCGCATGCGCAGGAACCGGTCCATCGTGATGGGGCGGCCCATGATGCCCGGTACCTCTGCCCCGTCCGGCACGGCGTCGAGCTGGGTTCGGCGGGCGGCGATGATCTCGCGGAGCTCGGTGACGACCTTCTCGCGAGGCCAGCCGCGACGGAAGTCGACGCCCACCTCGGTGAAGCGCCCGAAATCGCTGGTGGCGTGCGGCAGCGTCGCCCAGTCGGGATCGTGGTCCGGGCGGGGCGCACCGGCGAGCAGCTGCTCAAGGTCGACCGCGTGCGCGACGACGTCCGCCACGGTCCAGCCGGGGCAGGGGGTGGCTGCCTGCCACTGGTCGTCCGTGACGCCATCAGCGAGGTCCGCGACGGCTTCGAGCGCCTGCTGCCAGATGTCGATGAGCTCAGGGACCGCCGGAGCGGTCTGCAGGGGATCCATGGGCCAACGCTATCCGCGGGCCGGTGCCCACACCGTAGAGTCGGAGCATGAGCGTGCGCGTGGCCCTGATCCAGCTCGACTGCTCGACGTCGGAGTCGGTTCCGCACCGCGTGACCAGGACGCTGGAGCTCGTCGACCGGACTGCACCCGAAGTGGACCTCTTGATCCTGCCGGAGCTGTGGCACGTGGGCGCGTTCGACGTGGCGGCGGCCCGCGAGCATGCGCAGCCCATCGACGGCCCACTGGTGACGGCGATGGCGACGCTCGCCGCGGAGCACGAGGTCTGGCTGCACGGTGGCTCGTTCTGCGAGCTGGCTGCCGACGGCCAGCACTACAACACGAGCGTGCTGTTCGCCCCGGACGGAGAACTCATCGCTCGCTACCGCAAGGTGCATCTCTTCGGCTTCGACGGCGGTGAGACCGAGCTGATGAGCGGCGGCGAGGAGCTGGTGATCGTCGAGACTCCGCTTGGTGCGACCGGTCTTGCCACCTGCTACGACCTGCGGTTCCCCGAGCTGTTCCGCGCCCTCACCGATGGTGAGGCGACCGCCTTCCTGCTCACGTCCGGCTGGCCGACGCCGAGGATCGAGCACTGGGACGTGCTGACCCGCGCCCGGGCCATCGAGAACCAGGCGTGGTTCATCGGCTGCAACGAAGTCGGGTCGCAGCCGGGCATCACGTTGGGCGGGCACTCGGTCGTGGTGAGCCCGAAGGGAGAGGTCGTCGGTCAGGCCGGGTCGACCCCGGAGGTGCTGGTCGTCGATGTCGATCCGGGCGAGAGCCTGCGTTGGCGCGAGCAGTTCCCGGTCCTCGAGGACATCCGGATCGGCTGACCCCTTCGATGCGTCGTCACTTGTGGCGGGTTCACGGACCGGCGAAGCCGCCACAAGTGACGACGCATCGGGCTACATGCGGCCGATCTCCGATTCCGGCCCGACGACGATCACGGGCTTGCGCTTCGGATCCAGCCAGGCCAGCACGTCGCGCATGACCGACTGCGGGATGGCGATGCACCCGGCCGTCGCGGTCCCGTTGGTGACGTGCAGGAAGATGCCGCCGCCGGCCTTGGTGTCGGCCGGGTTGGTGGTGCGGCGTACGCCGTCCGGGCCGCGGCGGATCGGCCCGTCCGGCAGGTTGTAGTCCAGGACGGCGACGTATCGGTACTGCTTGCCGTAGCTCCACAGCCGTTCGACGTACGAGCCGTAGGTGCGCCACGAGGTGTCCACGGTCTGGAAGATGTTGTAGGTGGCGGGGCGCCGGGGGTTGTAGGTCCAGGCGTCATTTCGGTCGAACTGCTTGTACGGAAGCGCGGTGCCGGGGTCGGGGAGCCGGCCGAACGCGCTCGGGATGCCGAACGTTCCCGCGGGGGTCTTCCCGGTTCCCTGACGGCGTTGCTCGGCGAGGTACAGGCCGCTCCAACCGAGCCGGGCCGGTGTCGCGTCCACGACCTGCCGCCAGCCCCCCTTCCCGTCCCGCTCGTACGCGCGGAGCGTGGCGTGACTGGTACGCCAGGAGGGTGCGGTGACCACGATGACCTGCCCGGCCGTGCCGACATGGGCCAGACGGGACGGATGGTAGGCCGGCGTGTCGGCGGCGAGGGCGGGTGCGCCGGTCAGGAGCACGGCGAGGAGTGCCAGGGCAGCGGACACCGAGACCAGACGGGGTGCTCGGAGGTTCACCCGATCAACGGTAAGCCACCGTGCGGCGAACAGCGAAACCCTGGCCCGTTCTCCTGCTGGACTACTGGACGACGGGAAGTCCCGCGCTCTCCCAGCCGACAATCCCGCTCTCGAGCTCATAGATCCCGTTAACGCCGGCCTGGGACATCTCGCTGACGGCCACCTGGGAGCGATTGCCACTGCGGCAGTAGACGGCGTAGGTGCCTGCGGGGTCGAGGGTGGCGATCTGGGCGCCGAAGTCCGGGCCCTCCACGTTGTAGTTGACGGCGCCGTCGATGTGGCCCTGGGCGAACTCCTCGGGAGTGCGCACGTCGATGACGGTCACCCCTGGGCTGGACACCACGGTGGAGAAGGACTCGGCATCGACCCGCTCCGGCGAGGCCGGGGCCTGCGCCGAGACGCCGGGTCCTTGAACCGCAGGCGCGGTGGCGGTCTCGGTGGAGGAGCAGCCGGTGAGCCCCAGGGAGACGGTGACGGCGGCCGCGGCCGCGAGGGCGAGAAGTCGTGTACGCATACCCCCTAGGGTATACCACCTTTCGTTGAGTGGGCGCCCGTGCCCCGGTCCCAGCCGTTCGGGACGGGCACGAGCGCCCACTCAACGATCGGGGCGGGTGTCTCGGCGGGCCATGGCCGCCAGTCGCTCGTTGTACGCGCGAAGCTCCGCGTCGTCGTCCCGGTCCGCCTGGCGATCGGTCCGGTTGGCTTCGCGGTCGTCGCTGCGCGACCACTGGACCGCGATGACGATCAGCACGATGAGGCTGGGGATCTCCGAGAGGCCCCACGCGACTTGACCGCCGTCGAGGGTGTCCTGGAGCGGGTCGGTGACCCACTCGGGCCGGACGAGGCCGTACCACTCCACGGCCATCGGGGTCGTACCCATCATGAGCGCGACGGCGAAGAAGCCGTGCACGGACAGCGCCAGCATGAGCAGCAGCAGCCGGCCCCAGTAGGGCAGAGGCTTGGGCCGGGGGTCGATGCCGATCAGCACCCAGTAGAAGAGGTAGCCGGAGATGATGAAGTGCGCCTGCATCGCGACGTGGCCGACGTGGCTGCCCATCAGCCAGCCGAACAGCGGGGTCATGTACAGCCCGTAGAGCCCGATGACGTAGATGAAGAACACGTAGAACGGGTTCGTCAGCACCTTGGTGATCCAACTGTGCAGGAACCACACCAGCCATTCGCGGGGCCCGCGCTCGTTGCCGGTCGCCGGCTTGAGGGCCCGCAGCGCCAGGGTCGCCGGAGCACCCATCACCAGGAAGATCGGTCCGAGCATGGTCAGCGTCATGTGCTGGAGCATGTGCAGCCCGACGGAGACCTGTGCGTACACCGAGATGCCGGCGTTCGTGCACCAGATCACCACGCCGATGCCGGCGAGCCACGAGACGGTCCGCAGCCACGGCCAGGAGTCCCCGCGTCGCACCAGGCGGACCACCCCCGCGATGTACAGCGCCGCCGCGATCAGCGACAGGGTGAGGAACAGCGGATCCAGCTGGAAGCCGAGGGCCACCGTGGCCGCGGTCGGCGGGGGCGGGTAGGGGAATCCGAGGAGGCTCTCCCCGTAGGTCGGCAGCAGCACTTCGATCCGCGGCGGCGGGCTGGAGGCGAGGGCGACGCCGAGTCCGACGGCGACGGACATCACCAGCAGTTCGAGGCCGGCGATGCGGGCGAACACGCCGCCTCGCGACGTCGTACCGAGCGTGCCGATGATGCGCGAACGGATGATCCAGCCCAGTACGCCGAGGGCGAGGATCAGCAGGGTCTTGGTGACCAGCAGCTGCCCGTACCCGGTGGTGAGCACCTGCGACGGGCTGTCGAGTCGGGTGTAGGCGTTGGCGAAGCCGCTCGCGGCCAGCAGGATGATCGCGCTGAGGGCGATGGTCGAGAAGCGGCTCACCGACCGTGCGAGTGGGATGTCGCGGCTGAACGCGTGTATGGCAAGCGCCATCAGCCCGCCCATCCACAGCACCGCGGCGGCCACGTGCGCAACTCCCGCCGTGGTCGCCAGCGCATGGTCACCCAGTCCGGAGCTGTGACCGGCCAGCGCCGGGAGGCTCGCGGCCGCGACCGCGACGAGCAGCCAGGCAGCCGCCGAGCCGGTGGTGGCGGACGTAACGGCGCCGATGCTCACGACCACGGCCAGGATGGCCATGAAGAGCAGCGCTCGGGTGGTCGGGATCTCGTTGGCGTAGGTGGAGACGATGTCGGGAGAGGCGGCCTCCGACAACGGGATGCCGAGCACGTTGGCGAGCTCGAGGAACAGCTGGACCAAGGAGAGCATCGCCCAGACGACGGCGGCCGCGGCGGCACGACGCAGGTCCTGCCTGCCGCCCCGGGACACGACACCGTCCTTGCCGGACGGATCGAGGACGGAGGCCGCGAGCAGCCACCCGACGGTGGCGACGGCGGCGAGGTCGGTGAGGACCCGGACGAACGGCGTCCCCCAGCCCACGACGGGACCCGGGTCGGGCAGGCCCGGCAGCGCGGACTCGTACGAGCCGCCCGCCACCACCAGTCCCACGGCCGTCGTGACGACGGCCAGCGCGATGAGCGCCACCCCGACGAGTGCGAGTGGCGCTGCTCCGCGGGTCTGAGTGCGGGTGCGGGTGACGGTCACGGGGCCCCAACGCTTCGGCGCCGGCCGATGAGCACGAAACCGACCGCGATCCCGATGGCCAGCCCGACCGCGACGGCGATGATGGCGCCGGACGGGATCCCGGACCCGTCCGCGGCTGGGGACGCGGAAGTGTCGGCCGACTCGGAAGGCGAACCGGTGGAATCGCTCGGCGCGGCGGAGGGTGCTGCCACCGGCAGGCTTGGGACCGCTGACGCGGAGGCTGGCGCCGGCACCCCGCCGGTGAAGGACAGCGAGCCGCTGACGGGGTGGCCGTCCTGGGAGACGACGCGGTAGTTGACGGTGTAGTCCGGTCCGGTCAGCGCCGGTGGCCAGGGGAAGGACACGTCCGCGCCGTCGACGTCGGGAGCCGCCACGGTGACCACGAATCCGGTCCCATCAGCGACGGAGACGCTCACCGTGTCGGGGATGAGCTCCTCGCTGAACGCCAGGAGCACTTCCGGCGGATCGACCCCGAGCACCGCGCCTTCGGCTGGATCGCTGAGGATCAGTTCGGTATGGGCGCTTGCTCCCGGCGCCTGGATGAGCAGCACGACCAGGAGCGACACCAGGATCGGGACGAGGGCCGCGCGCTTCACAGCATGGAGCGTACGACTGTCACCTCGTGGCCCGCGCAGGGCGCTGCTCCCACCACCAGCCCACGGGCTCGGCGTACCTGGCCAGCAGGGGTCCGATGATGGCGGTGAGGAGCACGTAGGCGGCGACCAGGGCCGAGAACTGCGCAGGCAACGCTCCACTGACCGCGACCAGCCCGGCGATGATGACGCTGAACTCGCCGCGGGCGGAGAGCAGGGCACCGGCCCGCAGCCGTGAGATCGCTCCCCCGCCCACCGTTCCGCTGGCATACCAGCCGGTGAGGAACTTGGTCAGGACCGTGACGATGACCAGGGCCACGGCCGGGAGGAGCACGCCGGGCAGTTCGCGTGGATCGGTGACCAGGCCGAAGTAGGCGAAGAAGACGGCCGCCAGCAGCTCGCGGAGCGGGTCGAGGCGCCGGCGCGCGACCTCCGCCACCTCTCCGGTGAGCAGCAGGCCGACGAGGAAGGCCGCCACCGCGGACGAGAACGACAGCAGGCCGGCCACGCCCGCCGCCGCTACAGCCAGGCCGAACACGACCAGCAGCAGGCCCACCGGCTCGGACGCCTCGAAGAAGCGCGGGGACCAGTCGCTTCGACGCACGGCTACCACGAGGACGACGGCCACGACCAGCAGGGCGACGCCGACGCTGATGAGTCCGGCCACGAGTCCGGTGCCCGTCAGGATCACGGTCAGGATCGGCAGGTACGGGGCCATGACGAGGTCCTCGATCACCAGGATGCTCACCACTGGCCCGGTCTCCGGGTTGCGTCGCCAGCGCAGGTCCCGGACCACCTGCGACACGATCCCGCTCGACGAGATGTAGGTGATGCCGCCCAGGGCCACCGCCCCTGCGACACCCCAGCCGAACAACAGCGCCACGGCAGCGCCCGGCAGCGAATTGACGATCAGGTCAAGGAACCCGGGGCCGACCTGTCGGCGGGCATGGGTGACGAGCTCGCGTCCGGAGTACTCGAGGCCGAGCAGCAGCAGCAGGAGGATGACTCCGAGCTCGGCCAGGGTCGGGACCAAGGATCCCTCCAGCTCGAGCTGGACGACGCCACCGTTGCCCAGCACCAGTCCGCCCAGGAGGTAGAGCGGCACCGCCGAGACGCCGAAGCGGTGCGCCAGCCGGGCGAGGATGCCGAGCACGACGAGCAGCACGCCGAACTCGAGCAGCAGCACCGACAAGTCCGAGTCGATGACGGCGGAGAACACACTGGCGGGCACCCCTCGATCCTGTCAGGGTGCCCGCCAGCATGCGCGGTATCGGTGGTGATGACCGGCTAGAAGGCCTCCTCCGGGAGGTCCATGAGGTCGAGGGTGGTGGCCTCGGCGACCGTGCGCTCCGCTGCCAGCAGCGGAAGGCGGTTCCGCGCGAACCAACGCGCGGTCTCGATCTTGCCCTCGTAGAACACCCGGTCGCGGTCGGACGGGCCGGCGGCGAGTGCCTTGGTGGCCACCTCGGCCTGCCGCAGCAGCAGCCAGCCGATGATGAGGTCACCCGACCCCATGAGCAGGCGGGTCGAGTTCAGGCCCACCTTGTAGATCTCGCGGGGGTCCTCCTGCGAGGCCATCGCCCACTGGCCCAGCAGACCGACGATCGCCTGGACGTCCTCAAGGGCCTTGCCGAGCAGCTCGCGCTCAGCGGCCAGCTGGCCTGATCCCTCGTCGCCCTTGACCGTCTCGGTGATCTGGGCAGCGAGATTGAAGATCGCCTTGAACTGGTCCTTCACCATCTTGCGGAAGAAGAAGTCCAGGCCCTGGATCGCCGTCGTGCCCTCGTAGAGGGTGTCGATCTTTGCGTCCCTGATGTACTGCTCGAGCGGGTAGTCCTGCAGGAAGCCGGAGCCGCCGAACGTCTGCAGGCCGACCGCGAGCATCTCGTACGAGCGCTCCGACCCGACGCCCTTGACGATCGGCAGCAGCAGATCGTTCATCCGCTCGGCCATGTCCAGGTCGATGTCGGTGTCGCCGGCCTGGGCCAGCTCGATCATGTCCTGCCAGTACGCGGTGTAGGCGATAAGGGCGCGCATTCCCTCGGCGTACGCCTTCTGCAGCATGAGGCTGCGTCGCACGTCGGGGTGATGCGTGATCGTCACGCGGGGGGCTGCCTTGTCGGTCATCTGCGTGAGATCGGCGCCCTGGACGCGGACCTTCGCGTACTCGAGCGCGTTCAGGTATCCGGTCGACAGGGTGGCGATGGCCTTCGTGCCGACCATCATCCGGGCGTACTCGATCACCTTGAACATCTGCGCGATGCCGTCGTGCACGTCACCGACGAGCCAGCCGATCGCCGGCTCGTTCTCGCCGAAGGTGAGCTCGCAGGTGGTTGACACCTTCAGGCCCATCTTCTTCTCGACGTTGGTGGCGTAGACGCCGTTGCGGCCCTGGAGCTCACCGGTCTCAAGGTCGACGAAGTACTTCGGCACCACGAACAGCGACAGGCCCTTCGTGCCCGGTCCGGCGCCTTCGGGGCGCGCGAGGACGAGGTGCACGATGTTGTCGGTCATGTCGTGCTCGCCGGACGTGATGAAGCGCTTGACGCCCTCGATCCGCCAGGTGCCGTCGCCATTGTCGAAGGCACGGGCGCGGCCGGCCCCGACGTCGGAACCGGCGTCGGGCTCGGTGAGCACCATGGTGGCGCCCCAGCGCTTGTCGATGATGAGCTCGGCCCAGCGCTTCTGGTCGGCGTTGCCGAGGCGGTCAAGGATCGAGGCGAACCCTGGTCCGGACATGAACATGAAGGCGGCCGGGTTGCTGCCCAGCATCATCTCGCTGGCGGCCCACCGCAGCGACGGAGGAGCGCCGGTGCCGCCGAGGTGCTCGGGGAGGTCCAGGCGCCACCACTCGGAGTCCATCAGCGCGTCATAGGACTTCTTGAAGCCCTCGGGCATCGTCACGCTCTTGGTGACCGGGTCGTAGATCGGGGATTCCGGTCGGCGTCCGCGAAGGGTTCCGCCAGCGGACCGGAGGACAGCCGCTCGACCTCGCGCAGGATGTCACGCGCGGTCTCGGTGTCCATCTCGTGGTACGGGCCACTGCCCATGCGGTCACCCGCACCGAACACCTCGAAGACGTTGAACTCGAGGTCGCGCAGATTGCTCTTGTAATGGGACATGGTCGTACCTCCGTAGTTACCGGCCAGTAACTCCATGATGCTACTGACGGGTAACTTTGGCAAGAGCAGACGCCGCGTGGCGGGAAACTCCCCCTGAGCGACCCCATCGGACGGGAACGTGGGAAGAATGACCCCCATGTCCTCGCCGTGGGTGGATTCCAAGACGCCGGTCGGTCCGCCGACCGCCGCGAATCCGACCGTCCGGCAGCTCGTCTATGCCGGAGTGGTCACGGGCGTCTGGTCGGGACTGATCTGCCTGATCATCTACGTGATCGCCTCGATTGCCGGAGTGGACTTCGTCCTCAAGGCTCCTCGGAGTCGATCGAGGTCCAGATCCATGGGTGGCGTTCCTGCTGGTGCCGATCGCCTTCGCCATCCTGGGTGCACTGCTCGCCTCGCTCGTGCGGGGCGTCGGGGGCTCGCCGAACCGTCTTCTGGCTCGGCACGCTGCTGGCCCTGGGCACGACGGTCGTCCCGCTGACGCAGCCTGCCTCGGTCGGGTGGATGACGCGGAGCCTCCTGGTGGTGATGCATGTGGTCACGTGGTTCCTGGTCGTGCCCCAGATCGCCAGGATCGTCGGCGACTCCGAACCTGGTCAGCATGTCGACCGGGATCAGTAGCACGGCCCAACGGTCGCGGTCCCTGCCACTGGCCGTGGCGGCGGCGATGCGGCCTCGCCAATGGCTCAAGAACGTCCTCGTGTTCGCCGCGCCGCTCGCGGCCGGGTCGATCTTCGAGCCCGAGGTGCCTGGTCCCGAGCCTCATCGCCTTCGTCGCCTTCTGTTCATGGCCAGCGCCACCTACTTGGTGAACGACGTCCGGGATGTCGAGTCCGATCGGGCGCATCCGACCAAGCACCATCGCCCGATCGCAGCTGGCGAACTGAGTGCCTCGACGGCCATCGCAGTGGCCGCGGTGCTGGCGCTGCTGGCCCTCGGACTCGCCATCGCGGTGAACGTCGGCCTGTTCGGCGTGCTGCTGGCCTACGCGGCCTTCACCCTGTCCTACTCCCTGCTGCTCAAGAACGAGCCGGTCGTCGAACTGACGCTGCTGGCCATGGGCTTCCTGCTGCGCGCCATCGCCGGCGGTGTCGCGGCGGAGCTGCCGATCTCCCCGTGGTTCCTCATCGTGGCCGGCTTCGGCTCGCTGTTCATGGCGGCGGGCAAGCGGTTCAGCGAGCTCCTGCGGTCGGACGCGGATGCAGAGGCCGGTGCGGACGTGTCGTCCCGTCGACGCAGCCTGGATGGATACACCCCCAGCTACCTGCGCTTCGTCTGGGGAATCGCGGCAGGGATCACGGTCACCGCCTACTGCCTGCGGGCCTTCGAGGTCTCGCAGGCGCCGGCCACTCTGCCGTGGCCGCAGTGGAGCGTGCTGCCCTTCGTCCTGGCCATCCTGCGCTACGCCGTCGACGTCGACCGCGGTAGCGCCGAGGTCGCCCGAGGACGTCGTCCTCCACGACCGAGCCCTTCCTGCGATGGGCGCGACCTGGCTCGTGCTCTTCGGGCTCGGCGCTCTCGGCGTATGAGTCTGGGAGTATGGACGTCGTGAGTGCCGTCGAGTCGCCCCTGTCCCGCGTGCGGGTGAGCGCCTCATCTCGGATGGGGCCGGACGGCCCCCAGCATGGCGACGGTCACGCCCGTTGGCAGGTGGATGAGGTGCGGGAGGCAGTCGCCGGAGCCGGTCCGCGTGGTCTGCTGGCGAGGGGGCTCGGGCGGTCGTACGGGGATGCGGCCCAGTCGGGCGGAGCGACGGTGCTCGACCTGTCGGCCATGGCCCGTATCGACCTCGATGCGTCGGGCGGCTCGGTCACGGTGGGGCGGGCGCCAGCCTCGACGATCTCCTGCGGGACTCGTTGGCGGGCTACTTCGTTCCGGTACCCCCGTCACTCGGATGGTCACCGTCGGCGGGCTGTCGCAGCGGATGCGCACGGCAAGACGACCACGTCGAGGGCACGTTCGGTGCGCATGTGTCATCGATGACGCTGATCGACGGCGCTGGTGCGATCCGAGACCGAGGCCGATCCGGGGCAACCGTCGGTGGGATGGGGCTCACCGGCGTGATGACCGAGGCGACCTTCGACCTCATCCCGATCACGTCATCCCGCATCAGCGCGGACACGATCGCACGGCCGATCTGGACGACCTCATGTCCCGCATGATCGACCGGACGAGGAGTACCGATACAGCGTCGCGTGGATCGACAGCGTCCATCCATCGAAGTCGAGGTGTGCTCACGTGGCTACCACGCCCCCGCGGACGCCGCGGTGAAGGAGCGCGCGGATTCGCTGGCCTACCACCCGAAGGCGCGGCAACTGCCATCTTCCCCAGCGGACTGGTCAATCCGCTGACGATGCGGGCGTTCAACGAGGCGCGGAAGTCCAAGCAGGGGAACTGCAGTCCATCTCACCACGTTCTTCCATCCGCTCGACGTCGCCCTGGAGTAGAACCGCGGCTACGGCTCACGTGGCTTCCTGCAGTACCAGTTCGCGGTGCCCGACGCGGCGGGCCATCTGGCTCAACGACGCTCGAGCGGCTTCGGGACATCGGGGCGCGTCCGCCTGTCACGTGCTCAAGCGGTTCGGCGCTGCGAACCCCTCCGCTCTCGTTCCCGCAGCCCGGCTGGACGCTGGCGATCGATCGTGCCCCGCAGGGAGTGCCCGCCTGTCTCATGGCTCCGACGAGCTGGTGCTTGCCGAGGGCGGCGGGCTGGCATCTTGCTCGCGCACGTCACGGTGATGACGGCTGTGTCCTATCCCCGGCTGTCGGAGCGGCAGCGTGTGCGCGACGAGACGACCCGGATGGGTCTTCACCTCAGACCTGGCAAGGACACGGTCCCTGTGATGGATGCCCTCGGTGAGCCCCAGTCCCTCGCGCTCGGCGGTAGCAGCGAGATTGCGATGGGCGCGCTGCCGCGCGCGCGGCTTCGACGTGTGGTCCTGGCCGGTCGTCCGTCGCCGACCCTCGATGACGCGGCGGCCGACCTGGTGGGCTCGGGCATCAGCGGGGTGACGACGAGACGTTCGACGCCGTCGGACACGGCCAGCCACGCCGACCTCGTCAATCGGGTGTTCGACGCGGGCGACGTCGACATCGTCATCCTCGCGTTCGGTGTGCTGGGTGATCAGTCCGAAGATCGAGGGCCGATCCGGACGCAGCCGTCACGATGGCTACGGTGCGGTGAGTGCTGGCTTTGGGTGGCCACGCGACTGCGCGGGGCAGGGGCACGGGGCGCCGTCGTGCTCTCCAGGTGCCGCTGGCGGTGCCTGTCGACTACAACTACGTGTACGGATTGACGAAGGCAGGACTCGATGCGGTTCGCCCGGCTGATGCGTTGCATGGCTCAGGGGCCGCGTGCGGCGGCGGCGCCTCGGCTTTTGTGCGCACCCGCATGACCGAAGGGCTCACCGAGGCGCCGATGACGGTGGATCCGCAGGACGTGGGCGCGGTCATCGTCACAGCACTGCGCAAGGGGCGCGAGACCGTGTACGTGCCGCGTTTCCCCGCGCTTTGTGATGGCCGGGCTCAAGTCCCGGTGTTCCGCCGCCTGCCGATGTAGTCCCCATGGTGCTCCCACGGCGCGTACCCTGACGCCCATGCAAGTGCCTCGTTCTCGTTGACGATCGCCGTCGTGCTGCAGTGGGTCGCAGCCGTGGTGGCCATCATCGGCGGCTTCGACCTCATCGCTGCCGCGTTCTCGATGTCCCAGTCGGGCGTGCAAAGTAGCCGATCATCATCGTGGCAATCTTTTCCGCATTCTGTTGCGCATCGCGCACGCTCACGCTCTTTCTCCTTAGCGATGCTCTTTCCTTCTCGGCCACCTGACGCTGAACATCCCGTTGCTCGGCGAGCGTCTGCATTTCCACAGCGTGTTGGCGCTGAGCATTGGCCTCGGCGGTCTGCCGATTGGATTCCTGCCGTTCCATGTACAGCCAGCCGCCGCCGCCCAAACTGATGAGCAACAGCACCGAAGCCGCCAGCGCAAGACTCGTTCGTCGGCGTTTGCTTTCTTCGTTGGCCCGAGCAGACTCCGCCTCGGCTTTCGCTGATTCTGCTTCGGCACGCTGCCGTTCTGCTGCCGCTTGAGCGGCTTCGGCGTCGGCACGTTGACGTTCAGCCGCTGCCTGAGCCGCCTGGGCGTCAGCACGTGCGGCTTCGGCGGCACGTTCAACTTCCGCTTCACGAAGCCGAGTCTCAACGGATTCGAGGTACTCGGTCACTCGCTCAGCCAGCACCGCAGCGTCCCGCGGTCGATCGACCGGCTCCAGTTCCAGACAATGCCTTGTCAGGGCGATTAAATCCTCGTCGGCACCACAGGCATCCAGGCGTGAGAACGCATCCTCCAGCTTGCCACGACTGGCCATCCGGAACACAAGAGCGCCGTCTTCAGCCACATACGGCGGCTGGCCGGTCAGGATCTCGCACAGGATCGCCCCCAGACCGAACACATCGGCCCGTTCGTCCATGTTGTCGATCTCCACCCGAGCGCCTGTTCGGGCGGCATGTAGGCCGGCGTACCCATCACGCTGCCCATCTGCGTTTGCGAACCCAGGGTACCGAAAGATCCTGGGACGTCGCTGCCACCGCTGTCGCCATCGTCTGGATGATGCTCTGCGCTGGTGTTTGTCGTGCGCTTTCTGCTCATCGGCGACACCGCCCGATGAGAGCACTTTCGCCAGGCCCCAGTCCATCACCTGCACTTCACCGAACGCCCCGACCATGATGTTGGCGGGCTTCAAGGTCGCGATGAATTACCCCTGCGAGTGCGCATACGCCATCGTCTGGCAAACCTGCTCGAAGATGCCAATGAATTTACCTCGTTCGTCCGCAGCATCTTCGCGTATCAGCCAGCAACTTCTGAGAGCGTCTGGCCCTTGACCAGTTTCATCGCAAAGAACGGCCGCTTGTCTTTGAACTGCCCGAGTTCATAGATCGGGCACGCGATCCCCGGATGCTGCAGCTGTCCGCCGATCTGAGCTTCCTCGACAAACCGCTGAATCACTTCCGGCTTGTCCTTGTGCGAATCGAGCAGCACCTTGATCGCCAGATCGCGCCCCAGATCGGTGTCGCGTCCTTTGATAATCGTCCCATCCCGCCGCGAGCGATCTCACCGTCCAACCGGTAGCGACTGTCGGAATCGGATTTCGGAATCTCGGGCGAGTTTGGCCGTTGGATCGGTTCGATCTCCCTCGGCTGCCGACTCTCGCAGCGCCACGCGGGGAACCTCGATGGTCTGGCCCAGCATTTTCAGGACACTGTGACCAGGGCTGCCCACGACCACGGCCTTGTCGCGGCAAACGCCGGAGCCAGCCCAGCCTCCAGCGAGGCGGCCAGGCTCTCGCCCGACACATCCTGCACGATCGTCGCGTCCATCTACTCGGCGGCCGGTCCAGAAAGCTGCCAGCCTGTTCGTGCCGACGCAACAGTGCTGCGATTCGTTGCGCAGTGGCGAGCCGCACCACAAACCTCGTCGAGCCATGCTTCTCGCGACTCGCCGGATGGTTGATCCAAGGCCTGGAGAAAGATGCTTTGTTCGTCGACGCGTGTGTTCCAATGCTGATCGATCGGCACCCTGGTTGGGGCCTCATCCTAAGGTGCGTGACAGGGGCCCGATTCCCGCCACGTGCTGGCAGATTTTTCGGAAAAAATCATGTTTCACCCGCTGTCAGAGACCGCCTCGAGCAGCCATGCCTTAGCGTAAGTCCAATTCCGCTCAGCGGTTCGGACAGAAATCTGCTTTGGCGGGCTGTTCCATGGTCAGCCCCGCGAAGTATCTCAAGGTCACCAGGCTCGCTAATTCAGGACGATCCACGGCAAGTTGCGTCAGTGCTTCGTCGAGTGCGAGCAAATCAGGGCGGCTCGCGATGGGACGGTCGGGGTCGAGCAGGCGGTCGCTATTTCACCGCGTTTCAGGGTTTGCTTGCGGCGCACGCTCTCCACCAGAATCCGCCGCATCGCTTCGGCCGCAGCCGCGTAGAGTGTTCCGATTATTCCATTTCGGCTCGGTCTTCTGATCCACCAAGCGTACGTAGTCTTCATGGACCAGCGCCGTCGGCTGCAGGCTGTTCCCGCCGGTTCTCTGTGCAGCTCGCGAGCTGCAAAGACGGTCAACTCGTTGTAGACCAGTGGCAACAATTCCGCAGAGGCGGCGGTATCGCCTTGCTCGATGGCCGATAGAATTCGCGTGACATCGCTCATCGACGCATTGTAATCGGTCGCCGGGCGAGTAACACGCAATTCGGCTCAACCACCATCGGCCACATGTACGTCCGAGCTAAACTCAGCGGAATGCGAAAGACCGCTCAACCGGAAAATCCTGCTTGCGATCGGGCCTAGTCCTGGCAAATAACCTGCTAGTCGGATTTCCAAGGCAGCGGTTCGGGTTATGAACCCGACAGACAAAAAGTGTCAAGTGTCTCTGTTGTTTGTTCCAAATCCGCTCGGTTCACACAACTTGAATCCGGCGTAACGCGCTACGATTTATTCCGTATATATCAGCCGCTCAGCACTCCCAGATCAAGTGTGACCAAGATGATGCACTCGCGACTCGCTAAGTGACCGAGGACAAAAAGAATCCATTTGTAGTTTTACGCAGTCAAAATCTCCGCCGGTGGTCTCGACCGAGGGCTCGACGCGCAATCGCTAACTCGCGGCGGTTGCCCCCACCGCCGCTGCGAAACACGAATTGCTAAACTGCAATGGTACACATCAACCAAGGCGACGAACTGACACGCTGCGAAAGCTTGCGTCTGCGGCGAGTTGAAGTCCCGCAATGCTTCGTCGTTCGACTGGCTATTCAAACTGCGTTCTTCACCACATGCGGCGGGAATACGGTCAGTTGGTGAGTTTCGCAATCGGTGTCAGTGAGGTTTTCGGAATTCGACCTCGGAGCCCTCTGCTTGCAAGGCAATTTGCCCTGCGGACGCGGTGCATTCCGGGTGCGGTGGTTTACCAAGTCCTGCCACACTTTGACGGCGTCATTGACGCACTCGATGACCATTGATGGCCTGCCGGTTTTTCCGAGTCGTCCGTCAGGTTGAGAATCCGCCGAGCCTTCCCCTCGGTGATTCCCCACGTCTCCTTCGGCCGCGCCGCTCGACCATGTCGGGCAGACGGTGATGTCCTCGACGATGCACCAGAAATCGCCGCATGTTGATGATTCATCTGCACCTCGATCGACTTGGGCATCGAAGCGCCCGCGGCGTGGACGCATGGACCAGCACGCCACAGTTGCCAGGCTTGGCCGCGAAACGGTATTCAACTCAAGGCGGGTCGTATTTCGCGTCGGTGATCAAATGGCCGTTCGGTTGGCCGAGACTCACTAGCTTGCCATCGCGGGGCACAATGAAGGTCGCCTTAGCGTCGGGGTGCTCGTCCAAATACGGCACATCGACGTGCAGCCAGTCAGATCCTTACCGTTTGAACAGGCTTGTCGATTCTGCATCCGCCGCAGGCTCAGCGGATGCCGTTTCGAACATGGTGAATCCGGCAACAGGGCAATGGATGATAGGACATAGCGAGTCATTGTGGCTCTCCTGGAGTTCGAGTGGGGCGAGAGGTTGGGCGGAGTCAGTGAAGCACCCATTATGACGAGTCAAAAGTCGCGGTGGGGACTGCGGCAGAGCATACCCGCGTCTTCACGGACTATCGTGCACTGGGTCCGCGACGCAGTTCATGACTCACCCGTGTCGACAGTCTTTACACAGTGACGCGGAGGTCATTGGAAACAGCATGACGCGTAGCGCGACGCGGTCGGTCGAGAGGATTGGGCATTGGAGCAAGATGCCGGCAGCTGCCGGAGCCCAGAAAATGCCGACGACGAGAAATCGCAGTGGAACGTACTTGCGTGCCCGGAGCCTGTCAGATGGAACTCACGAAGAGTACTTCACGACACTCAGGAAGTGGACGCAGTGGGGAGGAGGTGTTCCAGTCGGGAACTGCGACGGCGCAGGTTCGTGATTTCCTCGATGGGTACGAACATGCCGTCGCACGAGGGGACGAATCCCGGCGCACGGCGAACAAGGCTCGCGGGAATCCTTGCGCCATCATGTCCTGGGCGTGGGAACAAGACATTATCGGAGCACGCTGCCGCGTTTCCCGACGCCGAGGCACCAACGCGACGTCGCGGGACGACATTATCTGGCAAAGGCAGAAATCAATGCCCTCTAATTTGCGACACACGAAATGCAGAAACGCCCGCGAGGTTGGGAACTTCCCATCTCAGTGGGACGGTACTGGCGGTGTGCGATTGTCGTCTTCTTCAATTACGGAGTCGACACGGGGACCGTTTGGAAGTCGGAACCAATTCACGAAGCATCTGTGGCGGCACGTTTCGTGGGAGCCCGAGTCGCCGAACCGGCAAGTCAAAGAACAATCACGCTGGGGATGGATCTTCTATCGCAGAGTGAAGACCGGGAAGACTTTCTACCGGCCGATGAATCGCACCGTTCACAGCCACATCAAGAGCATCATGCCGGAGGATCCCACGATCCAGTCTTTGTCGGCGGTGGATCGCGTCCCAACGTTCGTTTCGGGCAGCTTTGCAATCTGGCTGGCATCAAGCCCAAGACGGATGTCGAGACCGGCGAAGAGCAACCGTGGCTTCTCAAGGATCTCAGAAAAACATGTGCGACCTACTACGACGAGCACGTCCCAGAGTCGTCGATCGAGATCCTCGGCCATTCTGTCTCCGGCGTGACCTATCGCCACTACGCGGATCGCGTCTTTGGCGTTCAAGGCGATTATGACGATCCCTCAACCCTCCGCGTTCGCGGCGTTGGTGAAAGGATACGACGGCGAATGTCCGTGCTGCCGTCGACGGTTCGCCGACGCTTAGTCACGTGCGTAGACTACTTCGCTTTCGTCATGTCCTTGCTTCAACTGGTAACTGTATCGAGAATGATCGCCTGCCTACAACGGTTTAGCGGCTTGACTTATACGGAGGTTGCGTCGCCACCATGACGCACAGCTACGGCGATCTGGAGCAACTTGATTCGGCGGTCACTCGAGGATTGTCCCGGATTCCAGCTCGGCGTTGAGGTTGACGGCAAGATCAACCCAAGTCGCCGCAGGCCTCTGGCATGAGAACTATTGGTTTTGGATCCGCGGTCGGACTCCGCCAGGTGCCCAACCGAGATGCCTACGTCCTGCGACTTCTTGAGCATGCGAGGACTGGCAGGAGGGGCCCGAACGACGTGATCGGCTGATTCGGGAAGCGGAAACGCTGAGGGTATTGGAGAAGGGTGATTTCGGTCATCCGACTCCCAACGTTATCTGCTTCGTCCAGGACGACGAATCAGAACCGCATCGGAATGATTGAGACCGGTTTACCAGGGTATCCTGGACGGATTCAAGGACCAGTCTACGTTGAGACTTGTCAGCCGTGTTGCTGCGAACATTCATCGTCTCGGAATCAACAGGTCCCCCATCTTCCGAGCAGCAGTCGCACGGACCACGTGAAGTCGCGACTAGCCAAATTCGATGAAGCCTTGTTTGCGGAAGTCCCGGCCAGGGAGGTTCGTGAGTTGGATCGCGGCACAGGTTCCTTCCGACCATCACAGTTGTGTCTGCACGGGGACCTGCTTCCCAAAACCTGCTTTGCTGCGACCGGTCACGAGGAGCACACCTCGGTTGCAGTTGTCGATTGGGAAATGGTGGGTGCGTTGGCGATCCGGCGTACGACTCGGCGATCGTCAGTCGCGGCGATCGGAAAGTCCTTGGTGTAAACGATGGCTTGAGGTCCTCGTCGAGGATTACTTGGAATTCGGCGGCCAGCCGATTTCATTGACCGACGTTCTCCTTCATGAATTACTTCTGGTCCTGCACTGGCTGGAGGAAGCCTGTGAATATCAAAAGCCTGTAACGAGGGGCCACGGACGACTCGCCAAGTGAAACTTCGGTCTCTGTTCCGACGCACGGGAACTTGCCTCGATGGACACCGCTTGTGCTAGTTCAGGAGTCGACACCTTCCGAAGTGACGACTTGAGGTGAGCGGTTGGTGTTCTACGAGATGAGCGGCGTGTCAACGAGCCATCTGTGCGGCTTCGTCACCGCCGACAGCTTCCACGAAGATCAGCCAGCATCGCGGCAGCCGCTTTGTAGTTCTGTGTGCCGCTGGTGCATCGACGAGCTTCTCGGCCTCGCGAAGCCATTTTTGGGGAGCCTTGACCATCCTCCGTCATTCGGACGACGTCGTCCCCGCTTCTCAGCTTTGCGTTGCGCGTTACGTCTTCTCTTTTGCTCTTTCGCGTCATGATGCGGAAGGGCTTCGGGTCCGTTCAAGCAATTCATCGAACATGCCGCCGAAGGCAGCGCTTGGCCAGCCGGATCGAGGCTCGATGGATCGCGGAATCATTTCCGCTTCGACAACGCCGGCATCTTCGACAAGACCTTCGGCAACAACCTGTTCGGATTCAAGATGCTCGCTGAGCGCATCAACCCACGTGCCGAAAACGGTGTTGGTGATCTTCCGGCGCAGGCGAAGTGGCGACCTTCAGAGGCAGCCGCCAGGATCCTGAAAGGGATCCAGTCCCAAGAGATCAACGCCCCACAAGATTCCACGCACTCGGCGAGACTTTCCGGGCACCGGCGGCTCAACGATCTCCGGCGAAACGGATCGACTATCCAACGAGTCTACCAGAGCAAATACAGTATTGGTGCATCGCCGATGAGCAATCGGTTCCGAATTCGACGACGTCATCCAAGCAGCCACCAGGTGACCAGATTTCCTCAAGCTCATCCGGTTCGTGGTACCCCGCCCTTGCCCTTGGAATCCTTCGTCCAGGTAAGTTCTCCGACGCCGATATACTTCGACCAAACTGGCTTTGGAAAGGGCAAGCCAGTCGGCAGCCGGATTGCGACCTTTTCCAATGCTGAAATTGGCGTAGTGCAAATGCACATCGTATCCATGTCGCAGCAAGTGTCTGTATTGCCGCGGAAAGTCACCAAAGTGATACTTGTTCTCGAAGAGCCAACGCGTGATTTCTGCTCGTGATGACTGTTTCCTGGCGTAGGCCAGTTCGCGATCCGATAGGGGGCGATCGACGGCTCGAAACGCGACGAACCGGTACTCACTCAAGACTGCAACCTCCTGTCAACAGCTGTCTTAGCTCCGCTCCTTCGGCGGGATCTCGAGAGCCGACAATCACCAGACCGTAATGCTAACAAATCTCCTCACTGAAGAGGTTCCATGCTGCCGATGGCACTTCGCCGCGCACTTTCGACGGTCTCTCAGAGTCGGTTCAGTATCATGCATTTGTGCGTGTTGGGCAATGTAATCGACGTAGATTAGCAAGCTGCGTTTCGACGCGTCGGTGGGGGCGACCGCCGCGTAGGTTAGCGATGGCGGTTCGAGCTCTCGGTTCGTGATCTCCGGCGGAGATTTTGATTGCGCTAAAACTTCACCTGACGTTTTGTCCTGGGTCATTTTGCGATTCGCGATAATATCATTTTCTATGTGCGCGGGTGTACGATTTCGGTGTCGGAGGGCCGAGTGTGAAAAGAATGGGCCAAACCGACGCACGCTACGCACACTACACCGGGTCTCAAGAGATAAGGTGATCCAGATAGGGCGTTGCTTCGTGGCGGAGAGCTCTGATCCGAAGCGATTCTTGGCCTTTGAGAGTTTCTACGCATTCGATTTTATCGATGCGTCGATTCTTGATACCAGTGAACCTCGCAGCCAATCTCCGCCCTGGTCTTGGCGGCGGTTGATACCGCGATCCTTGCTGGAAACTTGCTTCGTCAGGCTTGTCGGCCTGCGTTGATGCGGCCGCAGTATAAGATTGACGATGTGGGCATTTGACGTCATGCAAAAGTCGTTCGCAGTCCAGCGGTCTGAGTTCGTAGGTGTTCTAGGACTGCGGTTCGCTCCGCGACCTCGGCTTCATCCGTCGCCTGCTGGCAGTCCGTGACCGGGTCGGTTGGCAGAGATGAGCCAATACGCCGCAGGCACCACGACCAAGGTAAACGCCGTCGCAGCCCGAAAAATCAGCGACCACGCCTAATAGAAGACGGGGTCCAGCGTGGTTGGATAGGCACCCAGCATGGCCGTTCCCGCCGTCAGAATCGGGGCGGAATCCAACGGCTCCACTCTTGAGCAGTGCATCGCGAAGCGGACTTCCGTCACGCAATTCCTCATGGACGAACTCGATCAGCAAGATCGGATTGCGCGTCGCAAGTCCTGACAACGCGATCATGCCAATCATGCCGGTCGCCGTGAAGAACACTGGATCGGACAGCTGCTGATCTCGACGTTTCTTGGCCAAGTTCAGCAGCCTGGCAGAATTCCGATGATGGTCAGCGGGATTGCAACCATCAACAACAGAGGCATGCCTGTTCTTCGTTTGCCAGATCAGCAAGATGTAGATTCCCAAGCAGGCCGCCCGACGCCGAGATCGCGAAAAGACAGCATCCAGTGCTTCTATTTGCCTTCACCGGCCCAGCGAACTTCGACGCCATGCGCGGATTGTTGCGTACTTGCCGCAAGCTCAATACCGCGTTCGTCCGGCCATCTCCGCGAAGACGCGTTGGAGATTCTCGTGATAAATCGTTTTTCCGCCGACCACTTCCTCGAAATGTCGCCGATCTGGACCCATGTTGCCACACCTGCGGCGCCTGACGTCAACAAAGCGACTCGGCTGGAGCCCCGCCGTACGGTGGCGCAGTTCGATACGAAGCGGATTCAATTTGTGTGCAGATGGAAGATGCCCTGGCCAGCGGTCATCATTGTCTCTTCGCCCGGATGTTGGCCTTCCATGTGATTGATGCCTTGAATAACAATTGCTTGTCGCGCCGTTGAGCGATGCCTTTTCCTTGTCGAGCACGAAGACGAGTTCTCCTGGTCTGGCTTGAAGGTGCCGACGCAGCAGCTTCCGTTTCCATTAGCTTGCGCACATGCTCGGCACCTGCCAGCAACTCGTCATAGGACTGACCTGTTCGACCGAATACTTTCCGCCGTCAGCGTGGCAATTACCGGTGGTCCTGGTGGGCTCGACGAGCTTCATGTTCGCGTTGTAGCGCGACTCGCGATGGTCCCTGCAATTCGTTCCGCAAACGCAGCAGGATCTCGTGGCTTTGCTGCTCGCGATCTTCCTTCGGCAAGAGGTTGACTCGGATGTCGCCCACATTGGCTCCGCTGTGTAGTAGTGGCACCAAGCCATTAAAATCGATCGGCGAGGACGTGCCGGCAAAGGTCAGCACCTCGGTCACTTCCGGTGCCTCCCGCAGCTTGTGAAACAGCCGGTGCCCGCAGGACTTCGTCTGTCGTCTCGACTGTGGTTCCTTCCGGCATGTCGATCACGATCTGGAATTCGGCCTTGTTGTCAACGGGATCCTCCAGCGACGGCGATCCCGGTGGCCGCAAGCATGAAAGAAAGCACGAACAACACGGACACCGTAACATCAGCAGCCACGCCCACAGGCGACGATTCACAAACGGCGAAACAATCGAACTGTACGATAGGTCGTGCTGCGTCGAGCACAAATGGTTCTGCGGCCTTGCCGATTCCTCCTTCAGCATGTGATAGCAAGCCAGGGCGTAATGGTGAAAGCGACGACCATCGACATCAGCATCGCGATGGGAACATTCAACGCCATCGGGGCCATGTACGGTCCCATCATCCCGGTGATGAAGAACAGTGGCAGAAACGAGATGATCTCGTGGCGAGGATGACGGTGGGCGGACTTCGTCGACGGCCGTAATCACGGCGTCCATCGGTTGCTGTAGCTGCAGCTTCGAAAGAGTTCTCGACGTCAACAATCGGATCATCAACGACCAGGCCTAGCTAGAAACCCAACGCGAACAACGTCACACGGATGTATAGCCGAATAGTTGATCAGCAGCGTCAATGAGAAGGTCAGCGGCACGGCGGTCGCGACCACGATCGCTCTGCGGCCAGCCGAGCGTCAATGCAATCAGCACGACGACCAGAATGATCGCCGAGACCAGTTCGCCGACCAACTCATTGACTTTCTCGTCAGCCGTCTCGCCGTAGTTGTCGCGGATCCAAACGTGGACAGTCCCGAGGGGATCACTGTCGTGTTCGAGTTCGTGAGTTTTGTTCCAAACCACGGTCAATGACGGCAAAATTGCGTTCCGTTGGCGATTGCGATAGTCACCGCCGGATAATCGCGATGCCGCTCGGAGGCGTCACCAGCGGCGGTTCCGCAGCTGGGGCCAAAACTGATTCGCGTGTAGTTCGTTGGTTCTTCGGGGCCGTCTTTCAGTATGGCAACATTGCGGAGATACACCGGGTGGGCCGCACCGAGCTACGACCAGACTTTCAATTTCCTTGACCGACTGCAGAAACGAACCACTTTCCACCAATACTTCTCGGTTGTCGCGAGTGAAGCTGCCGGATCGCAAATTGACATTCGCACCTGCAGGACTTGCGACACGTGCAAGGCCGTGACGTTATGCGCCGCCAATTGCTCAGGGTCAATTTGGACCGCAACCTGTCGTCGCCGGCCACCAACGATTTCAGTGCGCGATGTGTTGCGCACTGACTGGAGCGACACCTGCTCGGCGACGCGGTGCGCAATTCATGATCGTTGTATCTCTCGCTCCACAATGTGACGTTGACGATCGTACGTCGTCGACTTCGATTGGCTTGACGACCCAACCCGTCATCGGGCGGGGGATTTGTGTTCACCGCGATCTTGTTGTAGATCTTGATCAGATGTCTTCGCGGTCTTCGCCGACGTAGAAGGGAACGGTGACGACAGACTGCCCGGTCTGCGTCATGGAATAGACGTACTCGACACCGTCGATTTGGTAGAGCAATTGTTCGGAGGCGATCGGTGGAACTTCCCGTTCGACTTCTTCGGCGCTGGCACCTGGCATCGAGACAAAGACGTCGGCCAGTGGAACGACGATTTGCGGTTCTTCTTCACGGGGCGTGACCAGCAGGGCGACAGCCCCGGCGATCAGCGAAATCACAATGAGAAGGATCGAAAGGTTCCCGCGCAGGAATACCTCGACAATCCGCGACAAGACTCCGTGACGTCGTTCGTTGAGATCGGTCATGACTACGCGGGCCCTCGAACCTTTTCAGGCAGTGCAACGCGTTCGCCGATGCGTAAGCCGGAGAGGATTTCGATCTGGGCGCCGATCAATTCTCCGCTGCGGACGAAGCGTCGCTCTCGAGCTCCTGTTCCCACGACTTCGACTACTTCCAATTGCCCAATTGACTGCACGGCGGAATGACGATGTGGTCCAGGTTGCCAACGGGAATGTGCAGACGGCCAATTGAAATTCCGATATAAAGAGTTCTTGACTCCGGTGGCAAACTGACTTTCACCAAGACACTGCGTGACGTCGTTCCGCCTGGGGAACGATTTCGCGAACTGTAACTCTTCGAAGTCAAGGTCAGCCGAATCAACTCGAACGCCCAACTTCATACCAGGCCTCAGGTGTGTAGCCAGACTTTCGCCCACATCTGCATGTAATTCCAGCTCGTTCGGATCGTGACGAATCGAAGCAGCGGTTCGCCCGGCGCGGCGAGATCGCCGGGATCTGGCGCGTAACGGTCAGCCACGATTCCTGAATTCCAGGAGCATCGATTCTCCAGGTTAAAGTGAACATGACCTTGATACGTTCAACTTGCTCTTGCGATCGTGTCAGTTGTGCTTGGGTGACCTGGTAGACACCTTCCACGCGATCAAAATCCTCCTTGGTCACAGCTTTCTCCGCGAACATCGCCTTGTACCGCTCGACCTTGCGGTTCGCGACCGTGAGTATCAGCGATACAAACCGATGTTCGCGGAGAAAGCTGTGACTCAAGGAAGACTACGACCGCGTGGAAGGGGCCTACCAGGCCGCCCACTCGCAGCTGAAGCGGGTCAGAGCAGAAGTCGACCCGGATCAAGGTGATGCTGACCTACACAGAGGTCGAAGCACCGCCGGCCGGCATCGTCGCCGACCGTTACGTCGATCCGGGCGATCTCGCCGTCGCCCGGCAAACCGCTGCTGACGCTCTACGATCCAAAGGAGCTGGAACTGCACGCCAGCGTGCCGGAGAGCCTGGCGTCGTACGGTCAAGCCGGGAACGGAACTGCCCGTGCGGATCGACGGCTTCGCCCGCCTCCAAGGCACGGTCCGCGAGATCGTCCCCAGGCGCGCAGCAGCCTCCCGCTCGGTGCTCGTCAAAGTCACGCTTGCCCCCGCGGGTCACGTGGTCTACATCGGCATGTTCGGCCGGCTGGAATCCCCATCGGCGAACGTCGACCGGATCGTCACGTCCGCCGAGGCGGTGCAGGCGATCGGCCAGCAGGAGGTGAGTCGACGTGGTGGACGGGAGCGGGACCTAGGAACGTCGCTTCGTCCCCACGGGGCGCCTGGATGGCGCCGGGGTGGAAATCCTCTCGGGGCTGAAACCAGGGCGAGACCGTGGCATTGCCATGAAACGGTTCGGGAGGGCCGGCGTGAGTCACGACCCGGAGGCAGCGGAACACATCAATCGGCAGCTTGTCGCGGATCGTCGAGGTCTTTCTGCGCGGCAACCTGTCGAGTTCTGCTGATCCTGATCTCGCTGGTCGCCGGTGCCGTGGCCCTGCTGGTCACGCCGCGCGAGGAGGAGCCGCAGATCGTCGTGCCGCTGGCCGACGTGCTGGTCTCGATGCCGGGAGCCAGCGCCGAAGAGGTCGAACAGCAGGTGGCCATCGCGGCTGGAGCGGCTGCTGTACCAGATCGACGGCGTGGAGTACGTCTATTCCATGTCGCGGCCCGGCCTGGCCGTCGTCACCGTGCGCTTCTACGTCGGCGAGGATCGCGAAGACAGCCTGATCAAGCTGTACAACAAGATCGCGATGAACACCGACGTCGTGCCGCCCGGCGTCACCGGCTGGGTGGTCAAGCCGATCGAGATCGACGACGTGCCGATCGTCAACGTGACGTTGTGGAGCGCAGCAGTACGACGACTTCGAACTGCGGCGGGTCGCGGAGCAGGTGGAAATCGAGCTGCAGGCGGTCCGCAACACGGCGCGCACGGAGATCGTCGGCGGTCGGCGACGGCAGATCACGGTCCACATCGATCCGGAGCGACTGGCGGCCCACAACGTGACCGCCCTGCGAGGTCGGCCAGGTCCTGCAGGGCGCCAATGTCAACCTGCGCTCCGGCAGCGTTCGTGCGCGACAACCGCGAGGTGCTCGTCGAAAGCGGCCCGTTTCTCGCAGTCGGCGAGGAGATCGAGAGCCTGGTCGTGGGCGTGCACGCCGGCCGGCCGGTCTACGTCCGCGACGTCGCCACCGTGCACGACGGACCGGAAGAGCCGGCGAACTACACGCGGATCAGTTTCGGCCCGGCCGCGACCCGGCCGCATCTGCCGTGACCCGTCGACCGCTATCGGGACTATCCGGCGGTCACGATCGCGATGGCCAAGCAGAAAGGCTCCAACGCGGTCCATGTCGCCCGCGGCCTGGAACAGAAGCTGGAGGAGCTGCGGCACGGCGTGATTCCCTCGGACGTGCACGTCTCGATCACGCGCAACTACGGCGAAACGGCCAACGAAAAAGTCAATGAACTGGTCGGCGAACTGGCCTCGGCGATCGTGCTGGTCGTCGGCCTGATCGCCCTGACGCTGGGCTGGCGCGAGGCGATCGTCGTCGCCACCGCCGTGCCGCTCACCTTCTCGCTGACCCTGCTGGTCAATTACCTGACGCGGTTACACGATCAACCGCGTGACGCTGTTCGCCCTGATCCTGTCGCTGGGCCTGGTGGTCGACGACCCGATCGTCGACGTCGAGAACATCTTCCGGCATTTCCGCATGCGGCTGCGAGACGCCGCTGGATGCCGTGCTGACCGCGGTCAATGAAGTACGCCCGCCCGATCATCCTGGCGACGCTGGCCGTGATCGTCTCGTTCCTGCCGTTGTTCTTCATCACGGGCATGATGGGACCCTACATGCGACCCATGGCGCTGAACGTGCCCGTCGCCATGCTGATGTCGATGGTCGTCGCGTTTACGGTCACGCCCTGGCTCAGCTACCACGTGCTGAAGGGCGAGTACGGCAAGGACGAAGAAGCCGTTCGTGATCGAACGCAGCCTGACGTTTCGCATCTACCAGGCGATCGTTGCGCCGTTCGTCGCACCGTCGCGCTGCTGGCCTGGCTGCTGATGCTGGCGGTCGTCGTGCTGTTCGTGCTTTCGTCGCTGCTGGCTGCCACCGGCCGCGTGCCGCTGAAGATGCTGCCGTTTGACAACAAGAACGAGTTTCAGATCGTGGTCGATATGCCGGAAGGGACGACGGTGGAGACGACCGACGAAGTGCTGCGAGCCCTGGCCGACCGTCTGCGCGAGGCCGCCGGAGGTGACGCAGGTGCTGACGTTTGCCGGCACCGCTTCGCCGATCGACTTCAACGGCATGGTGCGACATTACTACCTGACGCAGGGACCCCACGTCGGCGACATCCGCGTCAATCTGCTGCCCAAGGAAGAGCGGGAGCAGCAGAGCCACGCGATCCTGCTGCGGCTGCGCAACGAACTGCAGAGAGATCGCGCGCCACTACGGACGCGAACATCAAGCTGGTCGAGGTGCCGCCCGGCCCGCCGGTCATCGCCACGCTGACCGCCGAGGTCTACGGCGGCCCGGTCAGTCCTAGCACGAGCTGCAGGCCGGTGCCGAACATGTACGCCAGTTGCTGGAAAGCGAAGCCGGTGTGGTCGATGTCGACGACACCGTCGAAGACGACCAGAAGAAGCTGGTTTTCGTGCAGGACAAGGAAAAGGCCTCGCTGCACGGCATCAGCACGCCAGACAGATCGCCTCGACCGTTCGGCTGGCGCTCGACGGCCACATGCCGGGCGAGGAGACGATGATGACCGCCGGACAGGGCGTGCTGCACTGCGCCGCGAGCTGAATCCGCTGCGCATCGTGCTGCAGCGCGCCCGATGCGCGATCGCTCCAGCCCGGTCGACCTGGAGCGGCTGACCGTCAGCAGCGCCAGCGGCGAAGTGATTCAGATCGGCGAGTTCGGCCATTTCGAGGAGGTCGTGGAAGACAAGACGATCTATCACAAGAACCTGCAGCGAGTCGTCTACGTCTTCGGCGAAATGGCGGGCCGGCCGCCGGCCGAAGCGGTCCTGAGCCTGCAGAGGCGACTTGCGGGACAATCCCCCGCCGCAGGGCATCGATGTCCGCTGGGCCGGCGAAGGCGAATGGAAGATCACGCTGGACGTCTTTCGCGATCTGGGAATCGCCTTCGGGGCCGCCTGCCTGGGGATCTACATCCTGCTGATCTGGCAAACGACAGTTACGGCATGCCGTTGCTGCTGATGGTGGCCATTCCGCTGACGATCATCGGAATCCTGCCCGGCTTCTGGCTGCTGAACTTGGCCAAGAACGTCGGTCGGCGGCTATCCCAATCCGGTCTTCTTCACCGCCACGGGCATGATCGGCATGATCGCGCTGTCGGGATCGCCACCCGCAACGCGATTCTGCTGATCGAGTTCGTCCATGACGGAACTGCGCGACGGCAGGCCCTGCGCGACGCGCTGATCAAGAGCGGAGCGGTGCGTTTCCGCCCGATCTTTCTGACGGCCGGCACCGCCATGCTCGGCGCCTGGCCGATCACGCTCGACCCGGTCTTCTCCGGCCTGGCCTGGTCGCTGATCTTCGGCCTGCTCGTCTCCACCGCCTTCACCCTGGTCGTCGTGCCGGCGGCTACTGGCTGATCTACGCCCACCGCCCCGGCCATGGCCTGCCCCAGCCGGCGACGGACGAGCCCGCAGCCGAGGTCGCTGTCGAACCGCAGTCCTAGAACACCTACGAATTCAGACCGCTGGACTGCGAACGACTTTTGCCGTGACGGTTGAAATGCCCACATCGTCAATCTACTGTCGGCGGCGCTCAACGCAGGCCGACAAGCCTGACGAAGCAAGTTTCCAGCAAGGATCGCGGTATCAACCGCCGCCAAGACCGTTACCTCGCGATCGCAGCGGTCTGGCCGGCGGAGATGGCTGTTGCTGCGAGGCTCGCTGGTATCGATCGACGCATCAATCAAGTCGAATAGAAGAAACTTTCAAAAGCCGAGAAGTGCATCGATTGGGAAACTCTCGCCACGAAGCGACGCCCTATTCGGATCGCCTCATCTCTTGAGACCGGATGGTGCGGAGCGTGGGTCGGTTTGGCCCATTCTTTTGATCACGGGCCGCCCGAAATCGTTCGCCGGCGCGCAGTCAAAATGATACAATCGCGAATCGCTAAGTGACCGAGGACAAAACGTCCTGTGAAGTTTTAGCGCAATCAAAATCTCCGCCGGAGATCGCGACCGAGGGCTCGAACCGCAATCGCTAACTTGCGGCGGTCGCCCCCACCGCCGCGTCGAAACGCAGCTTGCTAATCTGCGTCGGTCACATCGCCCGACGTGCAAATGCATGATACTGAACCGACTCTGAGAGACCGTCGAAAAGTGCGCGGCGAAGTGCCATCGGCAGCATGGAACCTCTTCAGCGAGGAGATTTGTTACGATGACCGCTGGTGATCGGCTTTACGATGATCTGCCGATGGATCACGCTAAGGCATCTGCTGACAGGAGGTTGCGGTCGTGAGTGAGTACCAATTCCTGGCGTTTCGAGCCGTCGATCGTCCCTTGACTGATCGTGACCTGTTCTACGCCCGGAAGCAGTCGTCACGAGCAGAAATCACGCGTTGGTACTTCGAGAACGAATATCACTTCGGTGACTTTGGCGGCGATGCGGAACGGCTTGCTGCGACACGGATACGACGTCCACTTGCACTACGCCAACTTCGGCGTTCGGAAGATTGCGATCCGACTTCCGGCAGGCTTGCCCTTTCCAAAGTCAGTTTGGTCGAAGTACATCGGCGTCGGAGCACTTTCCTGGAAGAAGGATTCCAAGGGCAAGGGCGGCATCTTGACTCTCGATCCGTTTCACGACTCGGGCGAGCTGGACGAGATCTGGTCACCGGGTGAGTACTTGGATGAGGTCGTCGAGATTCGGAACCGATTGCTCACCGGTGATGCGCGTGCTGTATTTTCTCTGGCTGTGGCGCCGCTGGATGATCAATCCGTTTCGCCCGATATCGTTGAGCCACCGGTGCCCGGAGGTCTTGCCGAGATGCGTGGACTCTTGCGGTCCGTTGATGGACTTCTTCGGACTCGATCCCTTGATTCTGGTTGCGGCCTCTGAGGGTGCGCCGACTCCGCCAGCGCAGGAGGATCATCAGCACCGTTTTGAGTCGTGGGTCGATGCACTCAGCCAGCGTGAATCCAAACGGCTGTTGCGAAAGTTGCTCGTCGAAGATGCCGCCGTCGTCAAAGCGGAAATGCTTGCCGCAATCCGTGAATCAGGGCCGAGAACTGACTGGCCCACCGTTGCCTTAGGTCGCGACGTTCGGCGAGTTGCTTGAACGGACCGAAATCCTGCGCCGAGCATGAGGCGAAGGAACAAAAGAAGCGTGAAGCGGCTGCACGGCGCAAAGCGGCGAAGCAGGAACGCGAGCGTCAAGATCGAATGAAGCAGATGGTCAAGGCGCCCCAAAAATGGCTTCGCGAGGCGGACAAGCTCGTCGATGCACGCGGCACCCAGAACTACAAAGCGGCGGCCGAGATTCTGGCCGATCTTCGCGAAGCTCGTCGGCGGTGACCGAAGGCGCGCCAGATCACTCGCAGACACGCCGCTCATCTCGCCAAGAAACATCCGACGCTAACTCACTTGAAGTCGTCGCTTCGGAAGCGTGGACTCTTGGAGTAGCGGACGCACCATTGAGGCATGTTCAACCTGCCGTCCGTCGGAACAGAGACTGAAGCTTGGCTTCATAGAAGTCGGGGCCGTGCCCCCTGGTCACAGGTTTTTGATATTCGCGCCACGCTTCCTCCAGCCAGTGCAGGAGCAGCAGTAATTCGTGAAGCCGAACGTCGGTTAATGAAATAGGCTGGCCTCCGAAGTCCAAGTAATCCTGGACGAGGACCTTCAAGCCATCCTTAACGCCAAGGACTTTTCGATCGCCGCGACTTACGATCGCCAGGTCGTACGCTGGATCACCAACTCGCGCCATTTCCCAATCAACGACTGCAACCGGCGTCTCGTCGTGACCGGCGGCTGGCCAGTCGCAAAGCAGGTTTTGCGGAAGCAGGTCGCCGTGCAGGACGCAAGTGTGATCATCGGACGGAAGCTGTGCCCCGATCCACTCCCGAACCTCGTGGGCCGTCGGAAACTCAGCGAACAACGCCTCATCGAATTCTGCTAGGCGCGACTTCACATGCTCCGTCCGACTACTGCTGCTTGGAAGATGGGCGAATCTCTCGACTTGGCAACGCGATGAACGTTCGCGGCTACGCGGCCGACAAGTCTCAAGTGTTGATCGGTCCTTGTATCGGTCCAGAGAATGATCCTGGCAGGCGGTCTCAATCATTCCGATGGGTTCGGATTCGTCGTCCTCGACGAAGCAAATGAACTGGGGAGTCGGATGGGGAAGTTGCTCTTCTTCAAGACTTGCAGACGTTTCCGCCTCCCGCACGAGGCGATCGAGCGGTTCGGGCCCCTGCCTGCCAGTCACTCGCGCCGCTCAAGCAGTCGCAGGATGTACGCTTGCTGTGCTTGGGCAGCCGGCAGGTCTCGACCCGAATCCAGAACCAGTAGTTCTCATGCCAGAGGCCTTCGTCCGATACGATTGAGCTTGCCGTCAACCTCGACGCGACGACCGAATCCAGGACAGTCCTTGAGCGACCACTGAATCAAGTACTCGCAGATGGCCATAGCTGTACCGCCGCGAACGTCGTGCCATGATGTCGAGGCAACTCCTTGCTAAGGTCTTGTCACCCTTCGGTAAGAACTCGCTATTCTCGATCGGGACGGCACATGTCGCAAGTGTGATGGCGTGACCGCAGCGTATCAGCAGGCTCGACCAAGACGGCCGAATCCGGCGATTCGTCTGGGCCACACATTTCCTGGGTCCACGCATTGACCGGCCGAACCAACGCTATCAAGCATCTCCGAAACGCCTTCGGCAGCAGGGACATTCGCCATCGTACCCTTTGACGAGCGCCGCAAAGGCGGACGGCTGCGGAATCGTCATGATCGCCTTGAACGCCAACGGGGCGCGGTGGGCGTAGTGGCGATAGGTCACGCCGCTGACCGAATGGCCGAGGATCTCGATCGACGACTCCGGCATGTGCTCGTCGTAGTAGGTGGCACATGTCTTTCGGAGATCCTTGAGGAGCCACGGTTTCTCTTCGCCGGTCTCGACATCCGTCTTGGGCTCTGATGCCAGCCAGCTCGCAGAGCTGCCCGAAACGAGAGTTGGGACGCGATCCGCCGCCGAGGAAGACCGGATCGTCGGGGCGGGGATTCTCCGGCATGATGCTCTTGATGTGGCTGTGAACGGTGCGATTCATCGGTCGGTAGAACGTCTTGCCCGGTCTTCACCCGGCGATAGAAGATCCATCCCCAGCGTGATCGTTCTTTGACCTGCCGGTTGGGCGACTCGGCGCTCCCACGAAACGTGCCGCCACAGAATCGGCTCGTGGAACGGCTCCGATCTTCCAAACCGTCCCCGTGTCGACACCGTAGTTGAAGAAGACGACAATCGCACATCGCCAGTACCGTCCCACCGGAGATCGGGAAGTTCCCAGCCTCGCGGCCGTTTCATCTCGTGAGTCGCAAAGTAGAGGGCGTTGATTTCTGCCTTCGTCAGATAATGTCGTCCCGCGACGTCACGCTGGTTCCTCGGCTTCGGGAAACGCGGCAGCGTCTCGATCATGTCTTGTTCCCACGCCCAGGACATGACAGCCCGCAGATTCTCGCGAGCCTTGTTCGCCGTGCGGCCTGGATTCGTCCCTTCCTGTGCGACGGCATGTTCGTATACCCAGTCGAGGAAATCACGAACATGCTGCCGCCGCAGTTCCTCGATGGGAACACCTCCTCCCCACTGCGTCCACTTTCTGAGGGTCGTGAAGTACTCGTCTCGAGTTCCACCTGACAGGCTCCGGGCACGCAAGTAACGTTCCACTGCGGTTTCTAGATTGGTCGGCATTGCCTGAGCTCCGGCCCCGCCGGCTCTTGCTCCAATGCCCAATCCTGTCGACCGGCCGCGTCGCACTACGCGTCATGCTGTTTTCCATGACCTCCGCGTCACTGTGTAAAGACTGTCGACACAGGGTGATTCATGAATTGCGTCGCGGACCCAGTGCACAATAGTCCGTGAAGACGCGGTATGCCATTATGCGGATACTGCCGCAGTCCGATCGCCTACTCCGGCGGAGGCCCAGCGATCATCCATTCGAGCGGATCCCCTCGCCCGCGACAATTCGTCATAATGGGTGCTTCACTGACCCCGCCCAACATCGCCCTGCAAGAACTCCAGGAGAGCCGCTATGACTCGCTTTGTCCTATCATCGATTGCCCTTGTTGTCGGCTTCACCATGCTCGAAACGGCATCCGCCGCGAGAGAGATGCGGCAACGACGGCGGATTCAGAAACGATAAGCCTGTTCAACGGCAAGGATCTGACTGGCTGGCACGTCGACGTGCCGCATCTGGACAAGAACCCCGACGCCAAAGCGACGTTCATTGTGCGCGACGGCAAGCTCGTGAGTCTCGGCCAACCGAACGGCCATCTGATCACCGATGCGAAATACGAGAACTATCGCCTCGAGGTCGAATACCGTTTCGCGGCCAAGCCGGGCAACTGCGGTGTGCTGGTCCATGCGTCGACGCCGCGGGCACTTTACAAGATGTTCCCCAAGTCGATCGAGGTGCAGATGAATCACCGCCACGCGGGCGATTTCTGGTGCATCGTCGAGGACATCACCGTGCCCGACATGGTCAAGCGGCGCGGCCCGAAGGAGACGTGGGGAATCACCGAGGGGAAGGCTCGGCGGATTCTCAACCTGACCGACGACTCGGAAAAACCGGCGGGCGAGTGGAACACGATGGTCATCGAGTGCGTCGAGGACGCCGTCAAGGTGTGGGTCAACGGCGACTTGGTCAACCACGGCACCCAATGCACCGCGACCAAGGGGCAAATCGCGTTGCAGGCGGAGGGCTCCGAGGTCGAATTTCGCAAACTCTCACTGACGCCGATTGCGAAACTGACCGACTGACCGTATTCGACGCATGGTGAAGATCGCAGTTTGAATAGCCAGTCGAACGAAGCATTGCGGGACTTCAACGGTCGCAGACGCAAGCTCTCGCACATGTCAGTTCGTCGCCTCGGTTGATGTGAACGCAGTTTGTCAATTCGCGTTTCTTGCGGCGGTGGGGGCGACCGCCGCGAGTTAGCGATTGCGCGTTCGAGCCCTCGGTCGCGATCACCGGCGGAGATTTTGACTGCGCTAAAACTACAAATGGATTCTTTTTGTCCTCGGTCACTTAGCGAGTCGCGAGTGCATCATCTTGGTCACACTTGATCTGGGAGTGCTGAGCGGCTCGAATATCAGAATGATGACACGCGTTACGCCGGATTCAAGTTGTGTGAACCGAGCGGATTTCGAACAAACAAACAGAGACACTTGACACTTTTTGTCTGTCGGGTTCATAACCCGAACCGCTGCTTGGAAATCCGACTAGCAGGTTATTTGCCAGGACAAACTCTTGGCCCGATCGCAAGCAGGATTTTCCGGTTGAGCGGTCTTTCGCATCCGCTGGTTCAGCTCGGACGTACATGTGGCCGATGGTGGTTGAGCCGATGGTGGTTTACTCGCCCGGCGACCGATTACAATGCGTCGATGAGCGATGTCACGCGAATTCTATCGGCCATCGAGCAAGGCGATCCCGCCGCCTCTGCGGAGTTGTTGCCGCTGGTGTACGACGAGCTGCGCCGGTTGGCAGCCCGCGAGCTGCGCCGTGAACCGTCGGGAAACACGCTGCAGCCGACCGCCCTGGTGCATGAAGCCTACGTGCGCTTGGTGGACCAGAAGGCCGAGCCGAAATGGAATCATCGGGGGCACTTCTACACCGCCGCAGCCGAGGCGATGCGGCGGATTCTGGTGGAGAGCGCTCGCCGCAAACAGACGCTGAAACGTGGCGGAGATCGAGACGCGTCTGCCGCTCGATCGCTGACCAGATTCCGACTCCGCGAGCCGTCCGGACCTGCTGGCCCTCGACGAAGCATTGACGCAACTGGCCATCGATCGTCCCGAATTGGCTCGGCTGGTCTCCCTGAGGTACTTCGCGGGGCTGACCATGGAACAGACCGCCAAGGCACTCGCAGATTTCGCTCCGAACTGCTGAGCGGAATTGGACTTACGCCAAAGCGTGGCTGCTGGAGGCGGTGTGCGGACAGCGGATGAAACGTCGATTTTTTCCGAAAAATCCGAAATCCCGTGGCGGGAATCGGAGCTCGGATCACGCACCTTAGGGTGAGGCCCCGAATCAGTCGTGACCACATGGGAGTGCCGACACAGTGGACGAACAAAGCATTTTTCTCCAGGCCCTGGACACAGCCGGCCGGCGAGCCGCGGACAGCGTGGCTCGATGAGGTGTGCGGCAACGACTCGCCACTGCGAGAGCGTATCGACGCCCTGCTGCGCCGGCACGAGCAGGCAGGCAGCTTTCTGGAACAGCCCGCCGCGGAGTTCGAGGCGACGATCATGCCCGATGCGTCCGGGGACAACCTGGCTGCATCGCTGGAGGCGGGGCTGGCTCCGGCGTTTGGCGAAGACGAAGCGGTGGTCATTGGCAGCGCCGGTCACAGCGTGCTGAGAATCGCTGGGCCACACGATCGATGTTCCCCACGTGGTGCTGCGGGAATCGGCGGCCGAAGGCGCCGATCCGATCACAGCGACCGAAGTCGCCGGAGATTCCGAAATCCGATTCCGACAGTCGCTATCAACTGCAGGGCGAGATCGCTCGCGGCGGGATGGGAGCGATCCTCAAGGGCCGCGACACCGATCTGGGCCGCGATCTGGCGATCAAGGTGCTGCTGGATTCGCACAAGGACAAGCCGGAGGTCATTCAGCGGTTTGTCGAGGAAGCTCAGATCGGCGGGCAGTTGCAGCATCCGGGGATCGCGCCGATTTATGAACTGGGGCAGTTCGCCGACAAGCGGCCGTTCTTCACCATGAAGCTGGTCAAGGGCGAGACGCTCTCGAAGCTGCTGGCCGATCGCGAAGACGCGGCCGACGACCGCGGCAAGTTCATCGGCATCTTCGAGCAGATCTGCCAGACGATGGCCTACGCGCACTCGCGCGGCGTGATCCATCGCGACCTGAAGCCGGCCAACATCATGGTCGGGGCGTTCGGCGAAGTGCAGGTGATGGACTGGGGGCTGGCCAAGGTGCTGCCGGCCGGCGGCGTCGCGGACGAGAAGAAGGCGCACGACACAGCAGCAGGGGCAGAGCATCATTCAGACGCTGCGCAGCGGCGTCGGCAGCGACGCGCCGGGGACGTTCGGCAGCGTCGGCTCGCAAACGCAGATGGGCAGCGTGATGGGCACGCCGGCCTACATGCCGCCCGAACAGGCGCTGGGCGAAATCGACAACATGGACGAACGGGCCGACGTGTTCGGTCTGGGGGCGATCCTGTGCGAAATCCTGACCGGCAAGCCGCCGTACGTCGCCGACGACGGCACGCAGGTCTTTCGCATGGCCAGTCCGCGGCAAGCTGGAAGACTGCTTCGCAGCGACTGGACGCCTGCGGCGCCGACGCGGATCTGATCGCCCTGACGAAGCACTGTCTGGAACTGGAACCGGCCGATCGACCGCGCGATGCCGGCGTGCTGGCCGAGCGAGGTCACGGAGTACCTGGAATCGGTGGAGACGAAGCTGCGCGAAGCGGAAGTCCAACGTGCCGCCGAAGCCGCACGGGCCGACGCCGAAGCCGCACAAGCCGCGGCAGAACGACAGCGGGCTGAAGCGGAATCGGCATCGTGCCGAAGCGGAGTCGGCGACGCGGAAGCGGAGTCGGCGCGGGCCAGCGAAGAAAGCAAACGCCGACGCACGAGTCTCGCGCTGGCAGCTTCGGTGCTGTTGCTGGTCGGTTTGGGCAGCGGCGGCTGGCTGTACATGGAACGTCAGGAAGCGAATCGGCAGACGGCCGAGGCGAATGCTCAGCGAACACACGCTGTGGAAATGCAGACCCTCGCCGAGCAACGGGATGTTCAGCGTCAGGTGGCCGAGAAAGAGAAGAGCATCGCTAAGGAGAAAGAGCGTGAGGCGCGCGATGCGCAACAGAATGCGGAAAAGATTGCCACGATGATGATCGGCTACTTTGCACGCCCGACTGGGACATCGAGAACGCGGCAGCGATGAGGTCGAAGCCGCCGATGATGGCCACCACGGCTGCGACCCACTGCAGCACGACGGCGATCGTCAACGAGACCGGGCGCTTCATGGGCGTCAGGGTACGCGCCGTGGGAGCACCATGGGGACTACATCGGCAGCTTGCGGAACAGCGGTCGCGGCAGGGTCTTCAGGCCGGCCATGACGAATCGCAGCGGGCTGGGCGCATAGACGGTCTCGCGACCCTTGCGCAGTGCCGTGACGATGATGCGCGCCACGTCCTGCGGGTTGATGGTCATGGGCGCCTCGGTCATGCCCTCGGTCATCGGGTGCGGACGAAACCGGGCGGACGATGAGCACGCGCGCGCCGATCCGTGGAGGGCATCGCCGAGCCCTGCGCGAGCGCATCGAGTCGGCCTTCGTCGAGCCGTAGACGTAGTTGGAGCGCCGGGCGCGATCGCCGGCAACACTGGAGCAGCACGACCAGCACGCCGTGGCCCTGCATGCGCAGTCGCGTCGCGACCCGCAGCCCCGCGCTGACCGCACCGGTGTAGTTCGTCGTCGCGACGGTGACGGCGGCATCCGGATCGGCCTCCGCCTCGGCCTGTCGCCCAGGACACCGAAAGCGAGCAGGACGATGTCGACGTCGCCCCCGTCGAACACCCGTTGATGGCACGCCGCGTGCCCTGCCGTGTCGGTCGCGTCGAACGCCGCGGCGACCACGCCCGCGATCCCGGCGGCGCTCAGCTCCTGCGCGGCGGCGTCCAGGGCGGGGAGGGCGCCGGCGAGCACGACGCGGCGCAGGCGGGCGCGCGGCAGCTCCTTGACCGTGGCGATCGCGATCTCGCTGCTGCCCCCGAGGACGAGGACCGACTGGGGCTCACCAGGGCATCCATCACAGGGACAGTTCCTTGCCAGGTCGGAGGTGAAGACCCCGTGGGTCCATCGCGTCGCGCACCCGCTGCCACTCCGACAGCCGCGGGTACGACGCTGCCATCATCCCCGGCGACATGCGCGAGTCCTTCGCGAGGAAGAGGGCGGCCGCCCGCGGCCAGCACCTGCCGTCGAGGGCGTCAAGCGTCGCGGCCAGGCCGTCGACGCCGCCGGCACGTCGATCGCAAGCGTCCACCCGCTGGGGAACGACAGGGAGCGTGGGTCGCAGCCCGAAGCGCTTGAGGACGGTCAGCGGGACGAAGCGCACCGATGGCCCGAGAGCGCGAGCGTCGTCGCGGACCAGATGGCCGGCCGCGTCGGGGACCGCGAACTGGTACTGCAGGAAGCCACGTGAGCCGTAGCCGCGGTTCCACTCCAGGGCGACGTCGAGCGGATGGAAGAACGTCGTAATGGACTGCAGTTCCCCCTGCTTGGACTTCGGTGCCTTGCGGAACCACGCCTCGTTGAACGCCCGCATCGTCAGCGGATTGACCAGTCCGCTGGGGAAGATCGGCGGGACCCTTCCCAGCGCCGTCGGGCGGTAGGCCAGCGAATCCGCGTGCTCCTTGGCCGGCAGCCAGTCCGCGGGGGCGTGGTCGCCGCGCGTGAGCACACCTCGACCTGATGGATGGACGCTGTCGATCCACGCGACGCTGTATCGGTACTCCTCATCCTCGATCATGCGGACATGAGGTCGTCCAGATCGGCCGTGCGATCGGTGTCCACGCTGATGCGGGATGACGTGATCGGGATGAGGTCGAAGGTCGCCTCGGTCATCACGCCGGTGAGCCCCATCCCACCGACGGTTGCCCAGAACTCGGTCGGTGCCCCCTCGGGCGACAGCTCTCGGATCGCACCAGCGCCGTCGATCAGCGTCATCGATGACACATGCGCACCGAACGTGCCCTCGACGTGGTGGTTCTTGCCGTGCACATCCGCTGCGACGGCCCCACCGACGGTGACCATCCGGGTGTTCCGGGGTGACCGGAACGAAGTAGCCAGCCGGGACGAGTGCCCGCAGGAGATCATCGAGGCTGGCGCCCGCTCCCACCGTGACCGAGCCGCCCGACGCATCGAGGTCGATACGGGCCATGGCCGACAGGTCGAGCACCGTGGCTCCGCCCGAATGGGCCGCGTCCCCGTAGGACCGCCCGAGCCCCCTCGCCAGCAGGCCACGCGGACCGGCTCCGGCGACGGCCTCACGCACCTCATCCACCGTGCCGACGGGCGTGACCGTCGCCATGCTGGGGGGCCGTCCGGCCCCATCCGGAGATGAGGCGCTCACCCGTACGTGCGGACAGGGGAGACTCGACAGCACTCACGATATGCATACTCCCAGACTCATACGCCGAGAGCGCCGAGCCCGAACAGCACCAGCCAGACCGCGCCCATCGCCAGAAGGGCTCGGTCGTGGAGGACGACGTCCTCAGGCGACTCGGCGCTGCCCCGGTCGACA
>CAVOYT010000005.1:0-12818 GCA_963700745.1 uncultured bacterium
CGTGGGCTGGATGCTCTTCAGCGAGTCCACCCCGATCTCGATGAGCGACGGGGTGCTCGCCGTTGCGGTCGGTGATGCAGGCAAGGTCAACAACGTCCGGGCGAGCGGACATGAGGAGCGGCTGCGCCAGGCGATCCTCGACGTGATGAAGACGGACGTCCGGATCGACGTCGTCCTGGCCCCGGACCGGGTCGTCCCGGCCAGCGCCAAGTCCTCGGGAGCTGTCGATGCGGATCCGCCGGTGACCCCCGAGCCGGACGCCCCGAGCATGGACGATGCGAATGTCGACGGGGCCGTTGGCGTCGACCTCGCGGTGCGCGAACTCGGTGCCACCCGCATCGGCGAGATCGAGCACTGAGGGGCCTGGGTATGTATGAGGGGATCGTCCAGGACCTGATCGACGAGCTGGGCCGCCTGCCCGGGGTCGGTCCCAAGAGCGCGCAGCGCATCGCCTTCCACATCCTCGCGGCCGAGCCGGCCGACGTCCTGCGGCTGGCGGCGACCCTTCGCGAGGTGAAGGAGAAGGTGCGGTTCTGCAGCATCTGCGGCAACGTCGCTGAGGAGGACGAGTGCCGGATCTGCCGCGACCCTCGACGTGACCTCACGGTGCTGTGCGTCGTCGAGGAACCCAAGGACGTCGTCGCGATCGAGAAGACCCGGGAGTTCCGTGGCCGCTACCACGTGCTGGGCGGTGCGATCAGTCCCATCGACGGCATCGGACCCGATGACCTGAGGATCCGCGAACTGTTCGCTCGCCTCTCCGACGGGACCATCACCGAGGTGATCCTCGCGACGGATCCGAATCTCGAAGGGGAGGCGACGGCCACCTATCTTGCGCGGATGATCAGTCCCCTGGAGATCGCCGTCTCCCGACTCGCCAGCGGGCTGCCCGTCGGTGGTGACCTCGAGTACGCCGACGAGGTCACCCTGGGCCGGGCCTTCGAGGGCCGCCGCCGGGTCTAGTCGACCTGCTGAACGAACGCTGCCAAGATCAGCGAATGAGTCGCGATCTCCAGGTCACGTTCGACGCCCATGATCCACGAGCCCTGTCATCGTTCTGGCGCGACGCCTTGGGCTACGTCCACCCGGGACCGCCGGGTGTCGATCTACCGGACGGTGCTGACCCGCTGGCCGCCTGGGACGACTTCCTCCGGCGCATGGGGGTGCCGTCCGATCAGTGGAACACCCGATCCGCGATCGAGGATCCGGACGGGCAGGGGCCGCGGGTGTTCTTCCAGCAGGTGCCGGAGGACAAGATCGCGAAGAACCGAGTCCACCTCGACATCCGTGCGGCTCCGGAGCTGCAGGGAGAGGAGCGGATGACGGCGCTGGAGGCTGAGTCCGAGCGGCTCGTCGCACTTGGGGGAACGCGACTTCGTCGCCATGCCCCCGCTCCTCCCATGAGTGCCGGGCACATCGTGATGGCCGATCCCGAGGGCAATGAGTTCTGTTTGGACTGACAGGGAGCGGTCATTCGGGATCGGTAGACTCGTCCCTCGTGTCCCTCATCGTCCAGAAGTACGGCGGATCCAGCGTCTCCGACGCGGCGAGCATCAAGCGCGTCGCGCGGCGCATCGTCGATACCAAGAAGGCCGGCCACGACGTCGTCGTGGTGGTCTCCGCGATGGGCGACTCCACCGATGAGCTGCTCGACCTCGCGGAGCAGGTGTCCCCGCTGCCCCCGGCCCGCGAGCTCGACATGCTGCTGACCGCCGGGGAGCGCATCTCGATGGCCCTCGTCGCCATGGCGATCTCGGACCTCGGCGCGGAGGCCCGCTCCTACACGGGCTCCCAGGCAGGCCTCATCACCGACTCGGCCCACGGTTCTGCCCGCATCATCGACGTCACACCCGGGCGGATCCGCGAGGCCATCACCCAGGGGGCGATCCCGATCGTCGCCGGATTCCAGGGGGTCGCCCAGGACACCAAGGACATCACCACCCTCGGCCGCGGTGGATCCGACACCACGGCGGTGGCGCTCGCCGCCGCGCTCGACGCCGAGGTCTGCGAGATCTTCACCGACGTCGATGGCGTGTTCAGCGCAGATCCACGGGTGGTCGCCGCCGCCCGGCAGGTGCCCTACATCACGTACGAGGAGATGCTCGAGCTCGCCGCGGTGGGCGCCAAGGTGCTGCACCTGCGCTGCGTCGAGTACGCGCGCCGCTTCGACGTGCCGATCCACGTGCGCTCCTCGTTCTCGCAGCACACCGGCACGCTCGTCATGTCCCCCGAAGCCATCGAAGCCGCTATCGCCGAAGGAAGTGCCATGGAACAGCCGATCATCTCCGGGGTTGCCGCGGACGTGAACGACGCCAAGATCACCGTGGTCGGCGTGCCAGACAAGCCGGGCGAGGCGGCGGCGATCTTCAAGGCCCTCGCCGTGGCCGGGATCAACGTCGACATGATCGTGCAGAACATCTCGGCCGCCTCGACGGGACGAACCGATGTCACGTTCACCTGCCCTCAGGGGTCGGCCCCTACTGCGATGAAGGCGCTAGACGGCGAGCGCGCGTCCATCGGCTTCGAGTCGCTGCTGGTGGACGACCAGATCGCCAAGGTGTCGCTCGTCGGGGCCGGCATGCGCTCGCACCCCGGCGTCTCCGCGACCTTCTTCGAGGCGCTCGCGGACGCCAGCATCAACGTGCAGATGATCTCCACCTCCGAGATCCGCATCTCCGTCGTCACCCGGGTGGACGACGCCGCCCGCGCGGTCCAGACGCTGCACACCGCCTTCGGCCTCGACGCCGACGGCGAGGCCGTGGTCTACGGGGGAACGGGCCGATGACGAGGAAACCGGTCGTCGCGGTTGTCGGCGCCACTGGGCAGGTGGGTGCGGTCATGCGCCGCCTGCTCGATGAACGCGATTTCCCCATGTCGCAGGTGCGGTTCCTGGCGTCGGCCCGCTCGGCAGGTACCACCCTTCCCTGGCGCGGAACCGAGATCGTGGTCGAGGATGCGGCCACCGCCGACATCTCGGGGATCGACATCGCGCTGTTCTCCGCCGGCGGTGCGACGTCGAGGGCTCTGGCCCCCTCCTATGCGGTGTCCGGCGCGATCGTCATCGACAACTCGTCGGCCTGGCGCATGGACCCCGACGTCCCGCTGATCGTGAGCGAGGTCAACCCGCACGCCCTTGCCGACGTGCGCAAGGGGATCATCGCCAACCCGAACTGCACGACGATGGCCGCGATGCCCGTGCTCAAGCCGCTCCACTCGGCGGCCGGCCTGCGTCGGCTGATCGTCAGCACCTACCAGGCGGTTTCCGGGAGCGGCCTGGCCGGCGTCGAGGAGCTCGACACCCAGGTGCGGGCGGCGGTGACGCAGGACATCGCCCGGCTCACCCACGACGGAACGGCCGTGGACTTCCCCGAGCCGGTCAAGTACGTGCGCCCCATCGCTTTCGACGTCGTTCCGCTCGCGGGCAGCATCGTCGACGACGGGTCACTGGAGACCGATGAGGAGCAGAAGCTCCGCAACGAGAGTCGCAAGATCCTGGAGATCCCCGACCTGCTGGTGTCCGGCACGTGCGTGCGGGTGCCGGTCTTCACGGGCCACTCGCTGTCGATCAATGCCGAGTTCGACCGCCCCATCTCGCCGGAGGAGGCGATGGCGCTACTGGCTGATGCCGCTGGAGTGCAGCTCAGCGATGTTCCCACGCCGCTGCAGGCAGCCGGTGCGGATCCGTCCTTCGTGGGCCGGGTGCGCCAAGACTCGTCGGTCCCCGACGGCCGCGGCCTGGCGCTGTTCGTCAGCAACGACAACCTGCGCAAGGGCGCTGCGCTCAACGCGGTGCAGATCGCTGAGCTGCTCGCCGCGAACAGCTAGCGCGACGCCAGCAGCGCTGGCCCACCCCTGCTCGATGCTCTGACCGGTCCTTCATGAGTTCCGTTGCTGCCACCGACACCGCCCCTGCTATGTCAACTGGGTGTGCGCGGGGCACCCGTGGATGCTAGTGTTCATCACTTGCAAAATACAAGTGATTATTCGATCATGCAGATGTCGTCCCGGCGACGGTGGGAGAGGTGCGGAAGTGAAAGGTCTCGCGGTAATCGGCTCGTCAGCCTTCGTCGGCGTGATGTTGACCATCGGGCTGGGGCTGGGGGGCTTCTTCCTCCAAAGTGAACCAGCCGTGTTCGAGGCATGGTTCGCTGACTACTTCTGGCTCCTTCTTGGGCCCGTGTTCCTCACCAGTATCCCGGCCTTCATCGGCGCCATCGCCATGGTCCGACGCACTCAGAAGGGAACCAGTGTTCATCGCCTTTGGTGGATCTCCCTCATCGGGTTGCTCGCTGCCTACGGCATCACGACCGTTGTGCACTTGCCGCTGAACATCAGCTTCTGGTCGTTCAACCTCAGCGACGACGAATTGACCAGGAACCTGTACGTGTGGCTCCTGTTCCACGTCTTCAGGATCGCCGCCGCCTTCGTCGCGACGTTGTATGCGTACCGGGCCGCGATGCTGACCACAGACGACGGAGTACGGCCATGACTGACCGGGTCTTGGTCACCGGAGTTTCCGGATTCGTTGGACTTGCCGTCGCTGCCGAGGCCCTCGCGTCAGGCTTTCGAGTACGAGCCTCCGTCCGAAATCCCGGTCAGGAGCGGGAGATTCGTGAACTGCTCGCGGGTATCGCCACTCCTCAGGACCTGGAGTTTGCCACGGCGGACCTGTTGTCCGAATCGGGCTGGGCAGTCGCGATGGCGGACTGCACGTATGTCATCCACACCGCGTCACCCCTCATCCTCGGCAAGGTGTCAGACGAGCAACAGCTGCTGGCTCCTGCTGTCGACGGCACCCGGCGCATCCTGGAGGCGGCTCGAGATGCCGGCGTGTCGAGAGTGGTCCTCACATCAACGGCGCTCACGGCGTGCAGTCACATTACGGAGGGGCTGCTGGCCCGGATGACTACACGCCCAGCGATCAGCCGGGCATGACGCTGTACACGAAGACCAAGATCCTGGCCGAGGACGTGGCTCGAGCCTTCGCCGCGGCCCATCCCGATGGCCCGGCCATCACCTCGATCCACCCGGGAGTGATCATCGGACCGCCCCTACGTGCGGGTGAGGACTCAGAGTCGATCGACCTGTTCCGGGGAATTCTGAATGGCGCCCAAGCCGCAGTGCCGGCCATCGGCTTTCCCATGGCGGACATTCGCGACGTCGCACGGATCCATGTGGCGGCCATTCAGTGTGGCGATTCAGCGAATCATCGGTACTTGGTCTCGTTCACCGAGGACCCACAGCAGCTCATCGACATCGCCGACATACTGCGCGGCAATGGCTTCGCGAAGGCGCCCAAACGAAAAATCCCCATGGGGGTGCTTCGAGTACTCGCCGTGTTCAACTCGCAGATCGCCGGACTGGTGAAGTCCGTGCGGGGTTCCTCGATGAGGTTGGACATCTCGAGCACGCGATCCGACTTCGCCTGGACACCGATCGCATTTGATCGATCGGTGCTGGACACCGCGAACGCCTTGACGGCATAGCGGCTGCCCCGACGTCGGCTATGTCGGTTTGGCCGACAGGCTCTTCATTCTCGCTTTCACGAAAGCCTTCCGGCTCTTCTCCTGAGCGAGGGGTGCGAACTGCGGCGAGCTGGGAACCTGCGTGTAGCGAATGCCCCAGGAAACCAACTCGGCGAGAACAGGGGTCAGTTCGATGGCCGGTTGAAGGGGAAGGTAGATGACCCGCCGCCCATCTTCAGGGTCATTCACCTTCTCGATCAAGCCAAGGTGGACCAAGCGGCTGAGTCGGTCGGAGAGGATGTTGGTCGCAATGGATTCGTTGACCGCAAACTCCGAGAAGCGCACCCGGTCGTCGAACAGCATGTCGCGCAGGATCAGCAGAGTCCACCTATCGCCGAAGATATCCAGCGAGGCCGCGATAGGACACGGCGAGCGCAGCTCCTGTTTCACAGGTGTCTCCTCGGCGCGACGGCGTGCTGACGTGCCCTCGCATGGTAGTTGCCAATTGCAAGTGAAATGATACTCCCGCCGGTGCTAGGCACTCGCGGAGACGGTGATCACCGGCACGCGCCCGAGATAGTCGGCGTAGGACCCGAGTGCACGCTCGGTGTCGCTTCGTGCCCGCCCGGAGAGCGGCGCGAACGGTTCCACGGTGATCTTCACCTGGTCGCGCACCAGCGTGCGCGTCCACGTCGCGATCACCGAGCCGCGTCGCACGATGGTGGCGCGGAAGACGCCGTTGCCACCGGGGACGACTCGATCGAGGAGTGACTCGTCGCCGTGCAGTGACCGGTCCTTGTAGCCGAGGACGTATTCGTCGAATCCCGGCAGTGCGAGCGTCCCCTGGCCCGCGAGTTGCCCGTCGCTGATCGCGTCGGCCAACTCGGTCGTGAGCCAGAGGGCGTCGGCGCCCTCGCCGACCCGCTCGAGTCGGCCCGCGTTCCCCTCGACGCCCCGACGGGCGTCGGTCAGGGTCAGGCCGGTCCAGCCGGCGAAGTCCTTGACCGTGGTGGGGCCGTGGCCGCGGAAGTAGCGATGAGCGAGTTCGACGAGAGCCTCATCTCGCGTGAGTTGGACCTGCTGCGGCGCCCAGGCGGAGAGCAGGGCGACGGTCTGCGCCCCGTCCCGTTGCGGCCCGATACAAGTCAGTCCGGTCAGCGACGCATACAGCAGGAGGTGGTAGCCACGCTGCCCGTCAGTTGCTATGCCATCTGCGCTCAAGGCGTCCAGGACGTCCCGGCGCGTGCGCGGCTGGCCGTCCTCGAGGAACGCCCCCAGTGTCGTGAGGAGTCGATCGAGGTCAGCCGGTAGCAGCCCCAGTTGCTGACGGCGGGTCCTCATCCGATCCAGCCCGCGCGCTCCGGTGAGCTCGAGCATCCATCGGGCGTCCACGGCCGGGACGATGTGCACGGTCTGCCGCATCGGCCAGGTACGAATCACTTCCCTTCGCTCAAAGGCGGCCTCCACGTCCGCGACCGTCGCGTGCGGAACGCGGACCCCGAGGGACCAGAGCCCGCTGGCGATGTCCTGCGCCTGCATGGCGCCGAACCACTCGGCCACCGAGAGCGGCGTGCGCTGGACGTGGTCGGCGAGCAGCAGGCTCGTCATCCTCGCCGCGCGGATCGTCGCCGGAGTGAGCGCTGCCATCGGAGTCAGCGCAAGCGTGGGTCGAGCATGGTGAGCAGGAGGCGGCCCGGCTCCTCGGCCACGACCGCGTGTGGCGTGCGCGTGCCCAGGTGGATCAGGCCGCCCGGAGTCAGGGTGGCGGTGCGGCCGGCCGCGGTGATCTCGAACCGGCCATCCAGGGCTTGGAGGATCACCGGGACAGCGGCCGTGTGCTCGGTGAGCTCCTGCCCGGTGTCGAAGCAGAAGAGCACGACGCGGGCGCCCTCCGCCTTCAGGATCGTGCGGGACACCGTGCTGTCGGCCGCAAGCTCCGCCATCGCTGCGACGTCGGCGAGGTCGCTCATGGACAGGTTCACGTCATCGCTCATCGGACGCTCCAGGAGTCTCGTCGGTCATGGGCAGCCGCAGCACGCTGACCGCGAAGTCGGCGTCGTCGTGCCAGGGGCGCAGGTCCCACGTCGCGAACCGGTGCTCCAGGGCGAACCCCGCATCGGCGAGGTGCCGATCGAAGGCCGCGATGTCGTAGCGCTCGGTGTGGAAGCCGACGAGCAGGACGCCATCCGGTCGCAGGTGCCTGCCGATCCGGCGAAGGACCTCGGTCTCGGTGTCGGGAGCGACATACGCGATGACGTTGCCGGCCATGACGGCAGCGTCGAAGGGCTCGGGCTCGCCCAACGAGGCCAGGTCGAGTTCGGCGAGGTCGGCGACGATCCACCGTGGACCCGGATGGTCCTCCCGCGCGGCCTCGATCAGCTCGGTGTCGACGTCGACACCCACGACATGGTGACCTCGGGCGTGGAGGGTGGCACCCGTGCGGCCCGGCCCGCAGCCGGCGTCGAGAATGCGAGAGTGCGGCGGCACCATGGCGTCCACGAGCCGTGCCTCGCCGCCCAGGTCAGCGCCCTCGTCCGCCATCTGCCGGAAGTGCGTGACGTACCGCTGGGAGTGGTCGTCGGCCGTGTCGGTGAACCACCGAGGCGGGGACGTCATGCGTCGACGCTAGCCCACGCCACGGCGGTGGTGCTCACGCGCCGGGAACGGGGTAGGCCAGGGCCGGGTAGTCCCGGGCGTAGATCTCCGCGACTCGGGCGAGCAGGTCCGGGGTGTAGTAGTCGCCCATCAGGTTACGAGCACCGGTGGAGTAGCGGCAGTAGAACTGCTCCTGCAGGTCGTTCATCGAGGTGAGGGCGCCGATGGTGTCCCACGAGGCGTCCAGGTCCTCCAGGTGGATGATCGAGTCGTAGTCGACGATGCCGAGTCCCAAGTGGTCGGCCTGCCGGCGCCAGTGCGGATCCTGGTCCCGTGACTCCTGGGCGCCGATGACGTCCAGGAACTGGTCAAGGGTGATCTGGTCGGGCTCCACCGTCCGGCCGGTCGATGCGCGGATCGCCTCGACGATGGGCACCGACTGCTTGAGTCCCTGGCCGATCTTCTCGATGTAGCCGGAGAGCAGGCGCGAGGCCGGGTCGCGGACGACGGTGAATCGCCGGTAGCGCCGATCCGGTCAGCACCTCCTCCAGCAGGTCGGGCGGAAGCTGGAAGGGCTTGACGAACGGGGTCGCGGCGAGCCGGTTGTGCGGGCTGTCCTGGACGCGCCGCACCATGCCCGGGTTCATCCGAGCGGCCTCCAGTCCGCCGAGCGTGGCCTTCATGGTGCCGCAGCCCGCCTTGGGGACCTCGACGTAGACGTATCGGTTCACCAGGGAGATGTGCGTGTGCATGTTGACCGAGCGCCAGCCCATGGACTTCACGTACGCCCGGGTGACCGGTCCGAGATCGCTGCGACTGGGTCGCCGGTCGGGCACGGTCATGTCGAGAAGGCTAGCCCGCGCCGGTGGCGGCGGCGCGAAGGCCATGCCACGATGGATTTGAAGGGTCCGTAGCGTCAGTTGAAGGAGACACGTTGAGAGCAAGGAAGGGCACCGCCATCATCGCCGCAGCAACCATCGGCCTCCTGGGAGTGGTCGTAGCCCCGGCCGGGCACGCGGCGCCTGCCCGCAAGATCGACCGATCCAACGTCGACTGCACCATGGGGTCCCGCATGGAGACCTCGCTCGAGCGCAGCCAACAGCGACTGGAGGTCGACGTCGACATCATGGGCGAGCCGAGGGTGGGGTGGACCGTGAACATCTACCAGGGCAATCGACGGGTGCACCACGTCACCCGCACCACCAACCGCGACGGGGAGTTCGACTTCTACCGGTACCTGAACGACCGGTCAGCTCGGATCCAGGTCCGGGCCCAGTCCTCGGCCGGAGAGACCTGCCGAGCGGTTCTGCGACCGTAGGGCTCGTGAGCTCCGTCCAAATGACGTGGGACCAGCCTGACGGCTGGTCCCACGCATGGTCGGGGTGACAGGATTTGAACCTGCGCCCTCTTCGTCCCGAACGAAGCGCGCTACCAAGCTGCGCCACACCCCGAAGGCCTTGCGGAGTCTAACTGCCGCCACCGCTAGTGTCCGCATCGACCCCGACCCGAGGAGGCCCAGTGGCGCTCGAGGACTTTCCCCGTTACCCACTGATGTTCGGGCCCAGTCCGGTCCACCCGCTTCCTCGACTGAGTGCGCACCTCGGCGGTGCGCAGATCTGGGCCAAGCGCGAGGACTGCAACAGCGGATTGGCGTTCGGCGGCAACAAGACCCGCAAGCTCGAGTACATCGTCCCCGACGTCCTCGCCCAGGGCGCGGACACCCTGGTGTCCATCGGCGGCGTCCAGTCCAACCACACGAGGCAGGTGGCCGCGGTCGCGGCCAAGCTCGGGCTGAAGGCCGTCCTGGTCCAGGAGGCGTGGGTGGACTGGCCGGACGCGGTCAACGATCGCGTGGGCAACATCATGCTGTCCCGGATCATGGGCGCGGAGGTGCGGCTCGACCCTTCCGGATTCGACATCGGATTCCGCGACAGCTGGAACGAGGCCCTGGACGACGTGCGGGCGCGGGGCGGCACGCCGTACGGCATCCCGGCGGGTGCCTCGGACCATCGGCTCGGAGGTCTCGGCTTCGCGAACTGGGCGTACGAGGTCCAGCAGCAGGAGGCGGACCTCGGGGTCTTCTTCGACACGATCATCGTGTGCTCGGTGACGGGCAGCACCCACGCCGGCATGATCGCCGGTTTCGCCGGTCAGGAGCGTCCGCGCCGGGTGATCGGGATCGACGCGTCGGCGAAGATCGAGCCGACGCGCGAGCAGGTGGCCCGCATCGCTCGCAACACGGCAGAACTCATCGGACTCGGTCGCGACCTGCGCGATGACGAGATCACGGTGCTCGAGGGCTGGGCCGGCGACTACTACGGCATTCCGGTGCAATCGACGCTGGACGCCATCCGGCTGACCGGCAGCCTCGAGGGGGTGATCATCGACCCGGTCTACGAGGGGAAGTCGATGGCCGGCCTGATCGATCTGGTCACGAGCGGCGAGATCGGCCCGGACTCGACGGTGCTCTACGCGCACCTCGGGGGCCAGCCCGCGATCAACGCGTACTCGGCGCTGTTCCGCTAGGCCCGCGAGGTCAGCGTCAGCAGCGTGGCCTCGGGGCGGCAGGCGAAGCGCACCGGCGCGTAGGGCGAGGTGCCCAGGCCCGCGGAGACGTGCAGCATCGAATCGCCATGCGGCGACAGGCCCTTGGCCCGCGTGCGCGGCAGGTCGCAGTTGGTGACCAGGGCGCCGACTCCGGGAACGCACAACTGCCCACCGTGCGTGTGCCCGGCCAGGATGAGGTCGGCGCCGTCGGCGGCCATCGCATCCAGCACCCGCAGGTACGGCGCATGGGTCACGCCCAGCGCGAGGTCGGCGTCCGAGTCGAACGGGCCGGCCACCTCGTCATACCGGTCACGGCTGATGTGCGGGTCATCCACGCCACGGACGTCGACCTCGCGCCCGTCGACCTTCATGGTCGCGCGCGTGTTCCCGAGGTCGAGCCAGCCGTTCGTCGTCAGCCCGTCGACGAGGTCACCCCACGGCAGCATGGGCCGCTTCGGCTCGAGCTGCGACGGACCCTTCAGGTACCTCGCCCAGTTGAGGGGGCGCGGCGCGTAGTAGTCGTTGCTGCCGAGGACGAAGGCCCCGGGCACGTCGAACAGCGGATCGAGGGTGTCGAGCACGTGCGGCACCGCGTCCACGTGGGACAGGAAGTCGCCGGTGACGATGACGGCGTCGGGGCGCAGCTCCCGAAGCGACCGCACCCATTCCTGCTTCTTGCGCTGGCCCGGGATGAAGTGCAGGTCGGACACGTGCAGGATGCGCAGGTCGCGCTGCCCTGACGGGAGGACGGGCAGTGTGGCCCGGCGCAGCGTGAAGGCCTGGGCCTCCCAGTAGGCGTAGGCGAGCCCCGCGACACCGGCCGCGGCGGTGCCGACGAGGGCCGTCGTGGCTTTGCGCATGGCTCATGGTCGCATGGACGACCCGTCAGCGCGCCGCGGCCGGTGAGAGAATGGGGCCATGAGCGCACTCAAGGACCAGTTGAAGACCGACCTCACGGCCGCCATCAAGTCGCGGGACGAGGTCACGGCGGCGACCTTGCGCATGGTCCTCACGGCGGTCACCAACGAGGAGGTGGCCGGCAAGGAGGCCAGGGAGCTCAGCGACGACGACGTGCTGACCGTGCTGGGGCGTGAGGCCAAGAAGCGCCGGGAGTCCGCCGACGCCTATGACGGAGCGTTGCGACCGGAACTCGCCGATCGTGAGCGGGCCGAGCTCGAGGTCATCGCGCGCTACCTGCCGATGCCGTTGTCGGACCTCGAGGTCAGGACGATCATCGACGCTGCGGTCGCCGATGTGGTGGCGACGGGCGCCTCCGGCCGGGCGGCGATGGGCGAGGTCATGAAGCGCGTGCAGCCGCAGGTCAAGGGCCGCTCCGACGGCGCCCAGGTGGCGGCTCAGGTGAAGGCCGCGCTCGGGATCTGACCTCTGCTCGAGGACGGGCTACTCCGACGCGCTGGTGAGGGTGCCCGGGTCCGTGTTGTCGAACGTCGGCGGCTCGGGCGTCTTCGTCTTCTCCGGCTTCGGAGTCCGCGGTGACCGGCGGCGGGACGTAGACGTACGGGATCGTTCGTCGTCAGCCCGTACTTGTTCTTGATGTCGAACGGCAGTGGCTCGGTGCCCTGCAGCGCCAGCTCCATGGCGTCGCGCCAGATCGGCCCCGGGAGGGTTCCGCCGAAGACCTGCGGGTAGTACGTCCCCTTGATCGTGACCTGCTTCATTGGGTGCGCGTAGCCGCCGCGCGGATCGCCAACCCATACGGCCGCGGCGAGCTGGGGCGTGTACCCGGCGAACCAGACGGCGGCGGAGTCGTTCGTCGTACCGGTCTTGCCGGCGACCTGGCGCTCCTCGAGGGCCATGGCCTCGCCGGTGCGCCCCGGGATGGTGCCGTTGACGACCCCGTTGAGCATGACCGTCACGGTGTCGGCGACGTCGCGCTTGATGACTCGGTCGCAGTTGCCGTCGGGGACCGGAAGTCGCGCGCCCTGCCGGTCGCGGATCTCCAGGACGACGACCGGCTCGCAGTAGATCCCGTGCGCGGCGAAGGTCGCGTAGGCGTTGGCCATGGCCAGCGGGGTGACCTCCATCGTGCCGATGGCCAGCGTCGGCACTCGCAGGAGCGGATCGCCGTTGCCCGAGGGTGACGCCCATCGACTCGGCGATCTCCGCCGGGCGGCAGATGCCCGTGCGCTCCTCGATGGTCATGAAGTAGGTGTTGGTGGAGTAGGCGGTGGCCCGAGCCATGTCGAGAGT
>CAVOYT010000006.1:0-17694 GCA_963700745.1 uncultured bacterium
TGTACCCCCTCCGCGCGCGCATCGGTACCGAATCTCCCGATGGTGATACTTATTTTCCCGGGTGGGCTGAGCTCGGGGGGCTATACACGGTCACAAACCCGTAACGATGAGGATTCTTGAGGGGATCGCGCAGTCGCCTCTGTGAGGCGGGTCGTCTAGGGCGAAAGAAAGTATCAGAAGCAGAGGAACTTCTCGTAGCCGTGTCGTTGCTGCAACGTTTACGTTTCCTGAACATCACGGCGCCGACTCCACGTGGACACCCCACCGCACTGACCCGGCTGGGTCCGTTGCAGGAGGAAGCCCCGATCACCAACAGGAGGATGAATGCTCACCAAGAAGCGAGCGTTGACTCTCGGCGTCGGCATCGTTGTGTCCGCACTCGCGGTCACGTCGTGCTCGTCGAGCAGCGGTTCGTCAGACACTGCGGCTTCGGGCGACACCGCCGCCACCGAGGCCGCCGCCACCGAGGCTGCTGCCGGGGGTGGCGAGGCAATCACGTTGAACCTGGCCACCGTGAACAACGGCCAGATGAAGGACATGGAGAGCCTCAAGGCAGAGTACGAGGCGGCCAACCCCGGCGTCACCGTCAACTTCCAGGTCATGGAGGAGGGGGACCTTCGCAGCGTCGTCACGGCCGATGTCGCCAGCGGCGCCGGTCAGTACGACATCGTCACCATCGGTGCCTACGAGACGCCGCAGTGGGGCGCGAACGGCTGGCTCGTCGACCTGACCGAGCCGCTGGCGAGCGATCCCGACTACGACGTCGCCGACCTCCTCCCCCCGGTCGTCTCCTCGCTCTCGGCGGACGGCAAGCAGTACGCGGTGCCGTTCTACGGTGAGTCGTCGATCCTCATGTACAACAAGGAGCTGACGGACGCGGCGGGAATCACGATCTCGAACAACCCGACCTGGCAGGAGATCGCTGACGCCGCCGCCCAGCTCAACACGCCCGACATGGCGGGCATCTGCATGCGCGGCAAGCCGGGATGGGGCGACCTGTTCGCGCCGCTGACCACCGTGGTGCAGACCTTCGGCGGCAACTGGTACGACATGGACTGGAACGCCACGGTCAACACCCCGGAGTGGAAGGAAGCTGTCAGCTTCTACAAGACCATGCTGGACGAGTCCGGCGAGGCTGACCCGGTCTCCTACAGCTTCAACGAGTGCCTGACCGCCCTCAAGGAGGGCAAGGCCGCGATGTGGGCGGATGCGTCCGTCGCCGCATCCCTCCTCGAGGCTGACGACTCCCCGGTGAAGGGCAAGATGGGCTACGCCCACATGCCGACCAACCTGACCCCGGAGTCCGGCTGGCTGTGGAGCTGGAACCTCGCGGTTCCGTCGTCCACGAAGAACCAGGACGCTGCGATCGACTTCGTGAAGTGGGCCACCAGCAAGGAGTACATCCAGCTGGTCGGTGAGCAGATCGGTTGGTCGAACGTTCCCCCGGGTTCGCGCACCTCGACCTACGAGATCCCGCAGTACAAGGAGGCCGCAGCCGCCTACGCCCCGATCACCCTCGAGGTCATGAGCTCGGTCAATCCGGAGCAGCCGGGCGTGAATCCCCAGCCGTGGGTGGGAATCCAGTACGTCTCCATCCCGGAGTTCCAGGATGTCGGTAACCAGTGCGCCCAGTTGGTGGCCGACTACCTCGCGGACCGCACGACGGTCGATGACGCCCTGGCCCAGTGCCAGGACATCGCCCAGAAGGCTGGCGACGCCCACAAGGGCTAGCCGCTAGAGGCCACCAGCCTCATCGCATGAACGTTCGTGTTGGGGTCGACCCCAACGGTCGGCCCCAACACGAACGCCATCGGACCCGAACGACAGAAGCGAACGGATCGGAGTCGAATGTGAGCACCGACCTGGCGCCGGAGGAGACGCAAGAGGACCTGCGGCCACCGGAAGCCGAAATGGACAAGCGGACCAAGTGGGCCAACCGCTCGCTGATCCTTCCGGCAATCATCTTTGCGATCATCCTGACGCAGATCCCGTTCCTCACGACGATCGGCTTCTCCACCTGGCAGTGGAACCTGCTCTACCCGAACGATGTCGGCTTCACTGGGTTCGACAACTATGTCTCCGTCTTCACGTCAGGTGACCTGTGGCCCTCGATCGTCGCGACGGTCCTCATCACGGCGCTCTCCGTCATCTTCGCCCTGCTGCTGGGGCTCCTCTTCGCCGTGCTGCTGGACCGGAAGTTCAAGGGCCGGGCGGTAGCCCGCACCCTGATGATCACGCCCTTCCTGCTGATGCCGGCGGCGGCGGCCCTCATCTGGAAGTACTCGATGTTCGACACCAACATCGGGATGGTCAACTGGGCGCTCCGGTCCGTGGGCTTGAATGAGATCGCCTGGAGCACGAACTACCCGTTGTGGACGGTGGTCATCGTCCTGACCTGGCAGTTCACCCCGTTCATGATGCTGATCCTGCTAGCCGGCTTGAGTGGTCAGCCGAAGGATGTCCTCGAGGCGGCCCAGGTCGACGGGGCGGGAACCTGGCGCACGTTCACCTGGATCACGCTCCCCCACCTGCGGATGTACATCGACATCGCCGTCCTGCTGGGAACGATCATCATCATCCAGGTCTTCGACCCCATCGCGATCATGACGAAGGGCACGGGCGGCACCAAGACACTCGCCTATCTCCTCTACGAGCGCGCGTTCATCGGACTCAACGTCGGGGAGGCGGCCGCATACGGCGTGGTCATCGTGATCCTCACCATCATCGTCGCGACGATCGCCCTGCGGACCCTCTTCAAGGTCTTCATGGCAGGAGGAGAGAAATGACGCAAAGAGCCAAGGGCACGCTCATCACGGCCTTCACCTGGGTCCTCGTTCTCCTCTTCTTCTTCCCCGTCTTCTGGATGTTCGTCAACGGCTTCAAGCCGGAGGGCGTGGCATCCTCGGTGAATCCGGTGCTGTTCTTCCAGCCGGTTCTTGACGGCTACAACCTCGCGATGGAGCGCGGGATGCCGTCCTACCTGAAGAACTCGCTGATCGCCTCGCTGGGGGCGACGATCCTCATCATCATCTTCTCCATCCCGGCGGCGTACGCGTTGAGCATCCGCCAGGTCAAGAAGCCCTCGGACTCCCTGTTCTTCTTCCTGTCCACGCGCTTCATGCCGGTGGCGGCTTCGATCCTGCCGCTCTACATCATCCTCAAGAACCTGAATGCGCTGGACAACATCGGCGTGCTGGCCGTCATCTACGCGGCGGTGAATCTCCCGATCGCCATCTGGATGATGCGGTCCTTCTTCCTGGAGGTCCCGTTCGAGATCATCGAGGCGGCGCGACTCGATGGTGCGGGTCTGTTCCGCGAGATGGGTCGTATCGTGTTGCCCCTGGTGCTCCCGGGCATCGCGGCCGCAGCCCTGATCGTCTTCATCTTCTCGTGGAACGAGTACTTCCTCGCGACCCTGCTGACCAGCAATGATGCCAAGACCACTCCACCCTTCCTCGGGAGCTTCGTGGACGGCCGCGGGCAGTTCCTCGCCGTTCTTTCAGCCGCCGCGACGGTCGCCGCCCTGCCGGTCATCCTCGCCGGCTGGATCGCGCAGAAGCAGCTCGTCCGCGGGCTGTCGATGGGTGCCGTGAAGTAGTGGTGGACTACATCCCTACGGCACTGATCGATCAAGGGAGAATCCCGTGCGAAATCGTGTGAGCGTGCTCAGCCCGCAGCTCGACATCTCGGTCGAGGACCGTGAGGTCCCGTCCCCGGGTGCGCACGAGGTGCTGGTCGCCGTGCGTTCGGTGGGGGTCTGCGGCTCGGACATCCACTACTTCGAGCACGGCCGGATCGGACCCTACGTCGTCGATGCCCCGGTGATCCTCGGACACGAGGCCTCCGGAGTCGTGGTGGCCCTCGGGGCCGACGTCACGGGGCTGTCCGTCGGTACTCGAGTGGCGTTGGAGCCCGGCGTCCCGTGCGGTGCGTGCGTCGAGTGCAGAGCCGGTCGGTACAACCTCTGCCCGGATGTCGTCTTCTATGCGACGCCACCAGTGGATGGCGCCTTCGCCGAGTTCGTGACGATCCACGAGGACTTCGCACACCCGGTGCCAGACAGCATCTCGGATGACGCGGCCGCCCTCCTCGAGCCACTCTCGGTGGGGGTGTGGGCCTGCCGCAAAGCCGAGGTCGCGCTCGGCATGTCGGTGCTGATCGCCGGCGCAGGACCGGTGGGGATCATGACGGCACTCGTTGCCCGAGCCTCCGGGGCCAGTCGGATCGTGCTCTCGGACGTGAATGTCGACCGACTTTCGAAGGCCAGTGATCTCGGTTTCGACGCTGTTGATGCGCGCAAGTGGAATGCCGCCGACACAGTAGACGCCGACGTCTTCGTCGACTGCAGCGGGAATCCGGCTGCCATCGACGCTGGTATTCGAGCGGTGAAACCTGCCGGGAAGGTCATCCTCGTGGGGATGGCCGCGGACGGGATGGTGCCGCTGCCCATCGACGTGATCCAGGGCCGTGAGCTTTGGGTGACTGGCACGTTCCGCTACGCGAACACCTATCCGACGGCGATCGACCTGGTCGCCAGTGGTGCGGTGAATCTCGATGAACTCGTCAGCAAGACCTTCACTCTCGACGAGGTGGAGGCGGCACTCAATTATCACCATGTTGATCCTGCGGCGATGAAGGTCATCGTTCGCGTGAGCCAGTAGGGCCCGCAGCACCCGTACCACTGTCCGTTCCACTTCGGATCGTCCGGCACGTTCCTGCCGGTTGAAGGGATTTGATGATGACGAAGCAGGTGAAGTACGACGACGTGTCGCTGGTGTATCCCGGTGGCACGAAGCCGGCGGTGTCGCATCTGGACCTGGATATCGCCGAGGGCGAGTTCCTGGTCCTGGTCGGCCCGTCGGGGTGCGGGAAGTCCACCAGCCTGCGGATGCTGGCGGGGCTGGAGCCGATCTCCGGTGGCACGATCTTCATCGGTGAGCGGGATGTGACGCATGTGCCGGCGAAGGACCGGGACATCGCGATGGTGTTCCAGAACTACGCCCTGTACCCGCATATGAGCGTGGCGGAGAACATGGCGTTCGCGTTGAAGATCCAGAAGGTGTCCAAGGACGAGATCAACCGTCGGGTGACCGACGCGGCGGCGCTGCTGGACCTGACCGAGTACCTGGAGCGCAAGCCGAAGGCGCTGTCCGGCGGTCAGCGGCAGCGGGTGGCGATGGGCCGGGCGATCGTGCGCGAGCCCGAGGTGTTCCTCATGGACGAGCCCCTGTCGAACCTGGACGCGAAGCTGCGGGTGCAGACCCGCACCCAGATCGCTGCGCTGCAGCGCCGGCTGGGCACCACGACGCTGTACGTCACCCACGACCAGGTCGAGGCGATGACGATGGGGGACCGGGTCGCGGTCCTCAAGGACGGCATCCTGCAGCAGTGCGCCTCCCCGCGGGAGCTGTATGACGACCCGGCGAACGCGTTCGTCGGCACGTTCATCGGCTCCCCGAGCATGAACATCATCACCTCCGTCATCGTCGAGGGCGGCGTCGACATGAACGGGCACCTCATCCCCATCGAGCGTGACGTGCTGGCCAAGGCCACCGGCAGCAAGGTCATCCTCGGCGTGCGCCCCGAGGACCTGGAGATCACCACCGAGGGAGCCGACATGACCGTCACCCTGGTCGAGGAGCTCGGCGCCGACACCTACGTGTACGGCACCTACGCCGGACCCGACGGCCCCATCGACCTCGTCGCCCGCGGACAAGGCATCACCGCCCCCAAGATCGGCACCACCGTCAAGGTCAACCCCAGCCGCACCTACGTCTTCGACAACGAAGGCGACCAAACCCGACTCTCCTGACCCTCAGGCCAACGGTGGTGGTTGGAGTTCGCTGCCGGGGCCGCCTCACTGCGGCCCCGGCACCGACTCCCGTCCGGTGACGGGCACCAACTTGTTTCGGGAGGATCTGGCCCGGCTAGGCTCAACCGGCCAGCCCTTCCCCGACGAGATGACTCATGCCCGCCTACATCCTCGCCATCACCTGCCCTGACCGTCCCGGCATCATCCACGCGATCAGCGGGGGGCTGCTGGAGGTCGAGGCGAACGTTCTCGAGCAGGAGCAGTACTCCGACCTGGAGACCGGCCTATTCTTCGCCCGGACCCGATTCGAGTCCCCCGAGGACGACCTCGATCGCGTCCGGCACGTGCTCGCCGATCGCACCGCCGCGTTCACACCCGAGCTGAACCTTCGCCTGGAGTCCGCGCACCGGCGTGCGCTGATCCTGGTGTCCCAGTACGACCACTGCCTGCTCGATCTGCTGTACCGGTGGGATGCGGGTGAACTGCCACTGGACATTGCCGGGGTCGTCTCCAACCACGAGATCTGCCGGCCGATCGTCGAGCGCTACGGACTGCCGTTCGACCACCTGCCGGTGACGCCGGACACGAAGGCCGAGCAGGAGTCCCGGCTGCTTGAGATCGTCCAGGAGCGATCCGTGGACCTCGTCGTCCTCGCCCGCTACATGCAGATCCTGTCCGAGGACGTCTGCCGTGAACTGAGCGGGCGGGTGATCAACATCCACCACTCGTTCCTGCCCGGCTTCAAGGGAGCGCGGCCCTACCATCAGGCCCACGCTCGCGGCGTGAAGCTCATCGGGGCGACCGCCCACTTCGTGACGTCGGATCTCGATGAGGGCCCGATCATCGAGCAGGAGGTCGAACGCGTGAACCACACCTACACCGCGGAGGCGCTGGCCGAGATCGGCCGTGACGTCGAGCGACTCGCGCTGTCGCGTGCCGTGCGGCTGTTCGCCCAGGATCGCGTCTTCCTCAACCGCCATCGCACCGTCGTGTTCGGGCCCTGACCGGGACGACCCCGTCTAGCCTTCAGGCATGACCCACCCCTTCCGAGCGGCCGTGGAGGCACGCGACCTGCCCGCGCTGTCGGCTCTCCTGTCCCCCGACGTCGTGTTCATGAGCCCGGTGGCCTTCCGACCATTCCGCGGACGGGCGGCGGTCACCGAGGTCTTGGGACAGGTCATGGAGGTCTTCGAGGACTTCCGCTACGTCGACGAACTGGCAGGGGAGGCGAGCCACGCCCTCGTCTTCACCGCGAAGGTCGCGGGCCGTGAGGTGCAGGGCCTGGACCACCTGCGGTTCGACGACGACGGACTGGTGAGCGAGTTCACCGTCATGGTGCGGCCGCTGTCCGGCGTCATTGCCCTAGCCGAGGCCATGGGTCCGCGGGTCGCCGGTATCGCCAAGGAATAGCCGATCGAGTGCAGACAGGACCAGCTTTCCTCGACCCCATGTCGTCGTTGCCTTTGGGGCCTCTGATGTCGTTGTCTTTGGGGTCTGTGAGTTCGGGTGTGAGAAGGTGCCCGCCGCGGCCCAGACTACGCAGCCGTAGATCAGTACGAGTCCGCATATTCCGACGAGCGAGCGCATAGACATCCCGAAGTCCGATGTGATCGTCGTTGACACGGCAACCACGTTCCCGAGGGCGATGAGAGCAAGCACCCACCGGATGGCTCGCGGCCACGTCGGGTGCCACAGTGCAAGCCCGGAGACGACGACGGCAGGGGCCATCAGGGCGCCAGCAGCCACAAAGAGGGGGAGAAGTCCCACCACGCCCAAGCATCTGGCTCCACGCCGTGGCCAGTCACGCCAGGGTCGCTGCGCCGCGAGCGCCGCGACGGACTGCATCACCGCGAAGAAGGCGAAGCCGAGCACTATCCCCAGCGTGCCACTCACGGTGAACTCGGGGTCGGTCGAGATGAAGCGCATCCAGACCCGCGCAACAACGCCGAGGAGCAGACCGAGCACGAGGAACGCCGGAACGAGAACGCGCCCCATGCGGGCGGCCCAGGACAGAGGTGTGGAACGTGCTCCCGTTCGTTGCACGGTTCGTACCCCTTCTGGGCATTCGTAGCTGATCTCGTCCCGGCCAACTGTCCAACCCGCCCCTGAGCCCGTCAACCAAGGGGACGTAGTCGGAGTTGCCGAGGTTGCCGCGGCGGGCATCCCCGCGCAGACTGGGTGCATGCCCAACGAGGACTACTCGCGGATCCCCGCCGCCGATGCCGATGCCGAGATCGATCCGCACTGGCTCGAGTTGCGCGGGCCGTCGACCCTGCCGCCGATCTACATGCCGCCCGCCATGCCCGGGCGGCATTCGCGCTCGTCGCGGGTCATCGCGGTCGTCCTCATCGGCGTGTTCGTGCTGGCCACTGCCACGGGCGTCTGCCTCACGTACGGGCCCGCCCTGCTGGGCCTGTAGTCGCGGATAGGCTCGCGCAGACACAAGGAGACTGCGCATGGCCCTGGAGGCCGCCGACCGAGACCCATCCATCGATCCTGGAGTCGACTTCTACCGGTTCGCCAATGGCGGGTGGCTGGACACCCATCCGATCCCCGCGGGCTTCGGTGCGTGGGGGTCCTTCGAGGAGGTCCAGACGCGCAACGAGGCGCTGATCCACGACCTTCTGGTCCGCGCCGCGGCGACGCCGCAGAACGACCTCGACCGCAAGCTGGGCGACTACTTCGCCTCGGGGATGGACACGGAGGCCATCGAGCGGGCCGGGATCTCGGCGATCGAGCCGTTCCTGAGCGCGATCGCCGCCGCGGGCACCCCCGACGACGTGCTGTCCCTCCTGCCGAGCCTTCATGACGCTGGCTTCGCCCCGCTGTTCATGTGGGGCGTCACGGTCGACCATGACGACTCATCACGCCACCTGGTCTGGCTCGTCCCGACCGGGTTGGGTCTGCCGGATCGTGACTACTACTTCGACGCCACCGATGCCGCCCGCGAGCTGCGATCGGCCTACGTGGCCCACGTCGCCGCGCAGCTCGTCAACGTCGAAGTGGCAGGCGACGAGGCCGAGAGCCTGGCGGCCGACGTGCTCGCGTTCGAGACCCGGCTGGCCGAGACGCACCTGCGTGCCGAGGAACGACGAGACCTCGACCGCACGCTGAATCGCCACGATCTGGACGAGCTGAGGGCCCTCGCCCCGGACCTCGACCTGCCCGGGTACCTGGCGTCGGTCGGGGCGGGTGCGGCTACGAGCGTCAACGTTCAGAATCCGGCGTACATGGCGGATCTGCACGCGACCGTCGCCGGCACGGACATGGCCACGCTGAGGGCCTATCTGACGTTCCAGGTCGTGAGCGCGATGGCTGACTCCCTCCCCGCCGCGATCGAGGACGAGTCCTTCGACTTCTACGGCCGTCGGCTTCAGGGGAAGCAGGAGCCGAAAGAGCGGTACAAGCGGGTCATCGCCGCATTGGGCAACGACATGGGGGAGGCCGTCGGCCAGCGCTACGTCGCCGAGACGTTCCCGCCGTCGGCCAAGGACCGAGCGCTCGAGATGGTCGACCGGATCATCGCGGAGATGCGCGAATCGCTGGAGTCACGCCACTGGATGGCCGACGCGACGCGCGCCAGCGGCATTGCCAAGTTGGACGCGCTTCGGGTGAAGATCGGCTACCCGGACTCGTGGCGTGACTGGTCGGATCTGGCCATCGACCGCGAGTCCTACGCCGCGAACCGCCTGAATGCCGCTCGCTTCGAGCTGGCGCGCGATCGCGCGAAGATCAGCGAGCCGGTCGACCCCGTCGAGTGGGAGATGCCGCCCCACGCGGTGAATGCCTACTTCCACCCGACGCGCAACGAGATCGTGTTCCCGGCAGGCATCCTGCAACCGCCCATGTTCGACGCCGAGGCGGATGACGCGGTGAACTACGGCGGAATCGGCACCGTCATCGCACATGAGATCACGCACGGGTTCGACGACCAGGGTCGACGGTTCGACGCTGATGGCGCCTTCGCGGACTGGTGGACGGACGAGGATGCCCGGCACTTCACCGAGCTGGCCGATCGCCTGGTCGAGCAGTACGAGGCGTACGTCGCCGTGGGTGACGTGACGGTCAACGGTCGGCTCACGCTCGGAGAGAACATCGCCGACCTCGGAGGCGTGGCGCTGGCTCAGCGGGCTCACGCACGAGTGAGCGCCGAGGCACCCGACGTCGACGGGCTCACGCCCGCGCAGCGGTTCTTCCTGGCGACAGCGACGCTCTGGCGGGCCAACACGAGCGAGGAGCTGGCCCGCACTCTGGCGCAGGTCGACGTGCACAGTCCGCGTCACCTGCGCGTGCAGGGACCCTTCTCCAATCTGGCTGCCTTCCAGGCTGCCTTCGACCTGGGTGACGACGCTCCCATGATGCGGCCGCCGGGGGAGCGGATCGAGATCTGGTGATGCGAAAGCCCCGGTCGAGAATCGACCGGGGCTTTCGCGGGGGGAGTCAGTCGTGCATCGGGGATCAGCCGCCGAAGGCAGCCAGATGATGCTCGGAGCCCTTGAGCAGGTTGGTGTAGACCTGCAGGACGTCGGGAGCGGTGATGGTCTTCATCGCGTCCTTGAGGTCCGCAATGTCGGTCTCCTCGACGGTGACGCCGACGGCCATGGCCTTCGCGGCCGTGGTCGCGCTGGCGACGAGCTCGTCATAGAGGTCCTGGAACGCCGCTGACTTGAAGTCGCCGACGGCCAGGCCCTCGTTCGGATTGGCCAGCCCGTAGCGAGCCAGCAGCGCCTCGACCTGAGTCTGGTGCTGGGTCTCGGCGCGCGCGATCCGGCTGAACTGGTAGATCTCGGGGTACTGCGCGGCGAGGGTCACGTATACGTCGTGGGCCATCTTCTCCTCTTCCGCCATGGCGGCGAGGTCGACCTTCTGCGCGGCCGTCAGCGTGCCCTGCTCGAGGTTCGCGAGGCTGCCGCTCATGCCGGTGCCCTGGCCGTAGCCCTGGCCCTGCTGGCCGCGGCCGTAGTTCATGCCGGTGCCGTTGTTGGCGCCGTAGTTCCATGCCTGGGCGGTGGCCGTCGTCGGCGAGGTGCAGGTGCCGGTGCCGTCACCGGGGCCGCGACCCTGGCTCTGTGCAGCCATCGCGGGGGTGACCGAGATCGCCAGCGCGGCGAGGCTAGCGGCGATGATTCCGGTGGTGGCGAGTGTGCGACGCATGGCGTCCTCCTTCTTTGACCCGATTTCGTCCCGGGTGGTCCGTCGTTCTGATGTCTTGACTATGTCGAGCCGATGCGCAGCGAACGTGTGCTCGATGTGGAGGTTGTGTGGAGATTCCTGACTTCGACGGCCGATGGTCGGGCTACTGGGCTGTCGGTTGGGCAGGATGGCACCGTGGCAACGGTCCTGGTCGTGGAAGACGAGCGTGACATCCGCGATTTGCTGCGTCGGTACCTGGAGCGCGCAGATCACGCAGTCCTCAGCACGGGCTCGGGCGCGGAGGCGCTGCGGCTGCTCTACGAATCCGCCCCCGACCTAGTGCTCCTGGACCTCGGCCTGCCGGACATCGACGGACTCGAGGTGCTGTCCGCCGCAACCGCGGTCAGCATCCCGGTCATCGCGCTGACGGCCCGAAGTTCCGTGGAGGACCGAATCCGGGGGCTCGAGCGCGGCGCGGATGACTACGTGACGAAACCCTTCTCACCTCAGGAGGTCGTGCTGCGGGTCGCCGCCGTGCTCGGGCGCGGCGCGCCGCCGGAAGCGTCCGGCCCGGTCTCGTACGGGGGCGGACGGCTCCGCATCGACGATGCGCGCCATGAGGCGTGGATCGGGGACTCCGTCTTGGACCTGACGCCGACGGAATGGGGCGTCCTCACCGCGTTGGCCACCGCACCGGGCCGCGTCTACTCCCGATCCGAGCTGGTCAATCGCGTGCGCGGATACGAGTTCGCCGGCTACGAGCGCACCATCGACTCGCACGTGAAGAACCTGCGTCGCAAGCTCGGTGATGGCAACGGGGACCTCGTCGAGACGGTGCTCGGCGTGGGCTATCGACTGGGTGTGACCCGCGATGGGTGAGCAGACACGCCCGCTGGGGCCGTTGGGGACCCGCCTCCTGGTCGCCTTTGTCGTCGTCGCCCTGTCGTCAGTCGTCGTCCTCACCGTTGCCGCCCTCATCGGAACCTCGCGAGGGGTCACGGCGGGCGAGGATGCGCAACGCCAGGAGATCGCCGTGGCGGTCGCCGAGGCGGCCGCGCAGTCGTACGCGGCTGCCGGAGGCTGGGACGGCGCCGACCTGAGCACCAGTGTGCTGATGGCGTCATCGGCGGGAGCCCAGGTGGCCGTGCGGGACGCGAGCGGAGCCGCCGTCGCGGCGTCACCCACCGGTGAGGGCCAGGGCATGGGCGGCATGGGCGGCATGGGTCGCGGCGGCGTCACAGCGGACGTCGTCGTCAACGGGGCTGTGGTGGGATCGGTCCGACTGGGTTTCGGCGCCTCCCAGGGACCGTCGACCATCCAGACGGTTGCGTGGACATGGATCCTGGTCGCAGCGGTGGTGGCGATCGTGGTGGCGATCCTGGTCGCCTGGTTCGTCTCCCGGCGCATCTCGCGCCCGCTCGTCCGACTGTCCGACGCGGCGCGAGCGTTCGCGGCAGGGGACCGATCCGCCAGAGCATCGGCGGAGGACGCCGCGGCCCCCGGCGAGCTGGGTGACATCGCGCGCGCCTTCGACGAGACCGCCGATGCGGTCGTGCGATCCGAGAGCGCCCGTCGTCAGATGTCGGCAGACGTCGCGCACGAGTTGCGCACGCCGCTCGCGGCGCTGCAGGCCGGCCTGGAGGAACTGCGCGACGGTTTCATTCCTGCGGACCCCGAAAGGCTCGCTTCCCTGCACGAGCAGTCGGTCCGACTCGGCCGAATTGTGGGAGACCTCGCCGAACTGTCGGCCGCCGAGACGGCGGCCCTCGGACTTGTCCGGAGCCGGGTGGACCTGGCCGAGGTGGCGGGCGATGCCGTCGAGGCGGCCAGGCCCGCCCTCGATGCTGCCGGGCTGCTGGTGACGACATCGCTGGCCGAGGGCGTCATGGTCGATGCCGACTCCGACCGACTGCATCAGGCGGTGGGCAACCTGCTCGGCAATGCCGCACGGTACTGCCGCCCTGGTGACGCCGTTGCCGTCACCGTCGAGGCGAAGGACCGATCAGGGTTGATCGTCGTCGCCGACACCGGTCCGGGAATCGCACCTGCGGACCTGCCCCGGGTCTTCGACCGGATGTGGCGGGGGCGGACCGGGCAGGCGGTGGCCGGCTCGGGGATCGGACTCGCGATCGTGCACGAACTGGTCATGGCCCACGGGGGAACGGTGGATGTTGCGTCGGACGGTCGATCGGGCACGACGTTCACCGTGCGTCTGCCGCTCGTTGACTAGTCGATCGCGGACGGCGTTCGACCGGTGGGACTCAGTCGATGGGGGAAAGCCAACGCAGATACTCGCGATCACCGAGCAGATCCAGTCGCTGCCACAGGGCGCTGCCCGGCACCGCCTGGCTCGGGTGGCAGGTGACGGCTCGCCGCTGCCGGGCTCGCTGAACCGAGAGGACGACGTCGATCTCGTCGTCGGGGCGACCGACGAACGGGGCACCCAGCGAGTCGGCCACTGCGCCGGGCAGTGTCCATGCGAGAACGTCGACTCCCAGCTGCGCTCCCGCGCGCTGGGCCGCGGCGGTCGCGGCGACGTGGTCGGGATGCCCGGTCACGCCAGTGGAGTCGAAGGCGAGGAGGCCATGCGCGCCGGCCGCTCGGGCGACGCTGACGACATGGTCGGCCAGGTCGTGCGGCTTGATCGCGTCGAGGCCGCCGTCGGGATACGCGAGCAGGTGCACGTCGCGGATGCCGAGTTCGCGCGCCGCCTCGGTGATCTCCCGCTTCCGTACTGCGGGTAGGTCAGCTTCGTCGGCTCCGAGGGTCGAGGCCTCCCCCCGGGTGAAGCACAGCACGTCGACGATGGCGCCCGCGGTGATGAGCCGGTCGATCACGGCCCCGAGTCCGAACGACTCGTCGTCAGGGTGCGCGATGACCGCTAGTGCGGCCGGCCAGGGGGGAAGGTCGGCGCTGGGCGGGTTCCCGGCATGAGGCATGTTGCGATTCTATACCCCGGGGGGTATAGTTCTCGTATCCAATCCCCGTCTCGTGGAGGTTCGTTCATGTGCAGTCCCGCCGTCTGTGGCCAGTGTCGCAAGGTCACCTATTCCGGTTGTGGCATGCACGTCACGCAGGTGATGTCGAGCGTGCCTCCGGAGAATCGCTGCAGCTGCCGCTAGGCAAGGCATGACGACTGACCGCGACGTCGTCGACGAGGCGGAGCTCGATCGCCTCATCGAGGCGGCCGCCGCGGGCCTGAACGCAGCCTCGGGTGGCGGTGCGCTGTGCGCCATCTCGCGATCGGGTCGGCCCGCTCCCGCGGTGAAGTACTACGAAGGCCGTTGGGCGGCGCTGACCGATCTTCGCCGCGAGCTCCGACGAGGCGAAGAGGGATCCGAGCAGGTGAGCGGCCGTTGGCTGGCCGACCTCGACCGGCTCACTGAGCAGCAGGCCGGCGAGAACTGGCTCGCCTACGCCCAGGGCGGCGTCGATGCCCTGGCGGATGTCGTCCACCAAGACTGACGCACAGAGGTCATTCCCCCCGGCGTGCACCCCAGGCCGGAAGGTCGTCGACGAACCGCAGGACGGTGTCGAGGACCCGGTCCCAACCGACGTCGAGCATGACGTCGTGCCCCATGCCCGGGAACCACACTGGCGCCACGCCGTGCAGGTCCGCCGTGCGCTGCACGTCCGCCTCGCGCACCAGTCGATCCTGCGGAGTGCCGATGACCAGGACCGGGCAGCGGATCGGCCCCAGCGTGCGCGGCAGCAGGAGCTCCCACTGCACCAACGGCGACTCCATCCCTGTTCGGTCGGAGTAGTCGCGGGCCACCTGCGGATCGAGACCCTCGAACAAGACGTCGGGTTCCATCGACAGGGTCTGCCCGATCACGGCGCGTCCGAGGTCGGCCGGACGATCCCGGGCGATCGCGACCAGGTCGCCAACCGCCGAGTGGAGTGGCGCCGGCGTGAGCAGCACCAAGCCTCGGAGCGGATAGCGCTCGGCCACCAGCTGGGAGACGATCGCCCCCATCGAATGCCCGACCAGCACGGGTGGCTCGGGCAGCTCGGTGATCGTCTGCATGACGTCGTGGACGTAGTCGCGGATCGTCGTGCGCCGGAGGTGGCGACCGCCCGCCGACCCGCCGTGCCCGCGCAGGCTGACCGCGTGGGCGGGGTAGCCGCGCTCCGCGGCGGCGGGCACCCAGTTCTCCCCGAAGCACCAGGCGGCGTGCGCGATGCCGTGCACCATGAGCAGGGGCGGATTCCCCGTGGCCTCCGCGGGCAATGCGCTGATCACCTCACGGTGCGAGACCGGCCTCGGAGGGAGCGACCAGTCCCACGGACGCATGACTCGTGTGCGGCGGGTTCGCGTGGACTCGCTCATCGTGCAGCCTCAAGGTCGTTGATCGCATCCTGCAGGGCGGACAGGTACTCCTGGTGGGCGACCTCGTAGTAGTGGCGGCTGGAGTCCTTGTACTCGGTGCCGGCGTTGAATCGGCGACCCGAGTCGGTGCGGACCCCCTCGAAGAAGCGGTCCGCGACCGCCGGCCGCTCAATGCCCGCCTCGATGAAGCGCGCGATGACCATGCCCTGCCAGTGCGCGAGGGTCCACTGGCCGCTGTCCGGCTGGATCAGGCCGCTGACGAAGAGGTTCCGGTGCGCCCCCGTGAAGATCTGTAGCGCGAGTTCGGGATGGTCGGAGCGCCAGGTCAAGTGGGTCGGTGGCTCGTCGAGGAAGGGGAAGGTGACGAGGTACCCGGTGCACATCACCACGAGGTCCGCAGCCGCCCGGGTCCCGTCCGTGAAGACCACCCCATCGGGCTCGAACCGGGCGATGTCGTCCGCGGGAGTGATGTCCCCGTGGCCGACGTAGTACACGAGCTGCTGGTTCACGATCGGGTGCGTCTCGAAGAACCGGTGGTCGGGCTTCTTCAGGCCGAACTTCGTGAAGTCGCCCACCGCGAAGCGCAGTGATGCCTTGAACAGCGCGCGACGCGCCGCGAGTGGCAGTCGCAGGGCGAGGAGGAGATCGGCCGTCTGGTCGCTCGGGCGGCCCATGAGGTACTTGGGGTTGTAGTAGTAGCCGCGCCTGGTGGAGTGCCACGTGTGGTCCGCGTTCTGCGCGCTCTCGACGGCGACGTCGCACCCGGTATTGCCCGCGCCGACCACGACGACCCGACGGCCGCGCAGCACCTCGGCCCCCTTGTAGTCCGCGGAGTGGATGATCTCCCCGAGGAAACCCTCCTGACCCGGGTACGACGGCATCTTCGGATTCCAGTTGTGACCATTGGCGATGACAACGCCGGCGTATTCGATGGTCGCCTCCTCGAGCGAGCCGCGATCGCGCACGGTGACCAGCCAGGTCGAGCCGTACCCGGAGGGGGCCACCCGCACTACGTCGGCGTTGAACCGGATCCGATCGACGAGCCCGAAGTGCCGGGCGTAGGAGGTGAGGTACTCCTTGATCTGCCGGTGACTGGGGTAGTCGGGGAAGCGGTCGGGCATCGGGAAGTCGGGGAACTGCGTGAACGGCTTGCTCGAGATCAGGTGGGTGGACTGGTACACGCGGCTGTTCTCGGCCCCGAAGTTCCAGTTGCCTCCGACGTCGGTCTCCCGCTCGTATCCATCAGCATCGATGCCGTTCTGGAGGAGCGCCTTGAGCGCGCTGAGGCCGTGCGGTCCCGCGCCGATGACCGCATAGGCGTCGGACCGGTCCAGCACCGGGACGTCGTGCAGTACTGCATCCGCCGACATGGCCATGCGGGCATCCTGCCGCGATAGGGGCATTCGCGCACCCGCTTGCGCCATGATGGCTGGACCGCGACGAGCCGCGGACCGACGGAAGGAACGGGAGATGGACCTGCGCCCCAGACGCAAGCCGATCTTCGACGACAAGGGTCGCCTGCTCGACCACTTCGGGCTGCTGCTCGTCGTCACGATCGCCTCGATCGTGATCCTGTCCCTCGTCAACACGGGTCCGCGGCTGAGTGGCAGCGAGGCACGATGGGAGTCGGTTGCGGCCTCGGTGCTCGTCGGGATCACGCTGCTCCTGGCCCTTCGGGCATCGGGGTTGGCGCGTCGCTGGCAGCGCGTGGCCGAGGCCTTCGTGATCCTCGTCATCGGCAGCCTCGCGTCCATCGCCCTGCTGAGCTCGCTGAGCGACAGCGTGCCGGATCCGTCGACGGCAGCACCGCCGATCGTGGTCTTGCTCAGCGTTGCCGCGCCGCTGGCGGTGGTGCGCCGGCTCGCCCAGCACCGAGAGGTGACACGCGGGACGCTGCTCGGCGCGATCTCCGGATACCTGCTCATTCCGATCGCGTTCTTCTACATGTTCCTCGCGGCGAACCGACTGCAGGGAGACGCCTTCTTCGGTGATCCGCAGCCGACGACATCCTTCATGTACTTCAGTCTCACCACGGTCTCGACCGTCGGGTACGGGGACCTGTCCGCCAAGACGGATCTCGGTCGGCTCCTGGCCACGTCGGAGGCGCTGATCGGTCAGGTGTACCTGGTGACCTTCGTCGCGCTGCTGGTGGGTCTGTACGCCTCGGCGAGGATGGCGAGCCGTTCGTCATCGACGGAGCCCGCCTCCGCTCAGGATGCACAGCCTGATGAGAGCCCGGTGGAGGGGGCATGACCGCGATCGACGTGAGCGACAACGCCAACGACAACCGGTACGAGGCGCGTATCGACGGTGAGCTGGCCGGGTTCGCGGCGTACGAGCTCGCCGAGAGGCGGATCGTCTTCACTCACACCGAGGTGTTCTCGGAGTTCGAGGGTCGCGGTGTCGGATCGGCGTTGGC
>CAVOYT010000007.1:0-11651 GCA_963700745.1 uncultured bacterium
CGTCGACACGGGCTCAGCGCGACTCCTTCAGCGGCGGTTTCCTCGCCGCGTGGATGCACAGCGGACTCGGTCGCGCCGCGCTCTCCGACACCGACCAGCTGGTGGCGGCGGCCCGTTACGGCATCGCGGTGGCGGGGGTCACGTGCCAGCGTCCCGGTGCCGACCCGCCGCATGCTGACGAGGTTCCCGGAGGCTGGCGATGAGCGGTGCGTTTCTGCGCTATCGCATCATGGCCTGGGTCACCGGTGTCGTGCTGGCGACCGCTTTCGTCTGGCTCGTGGTGGGCCGGTTGTTCTTGGACTACGGCAACCCGGACGCCCGGCCATCGCTGTACGGGTACCTGTGGATCGCCCACGGGTGGCTGTACTTCCTGTACCTCGTCGCCGGCGTCGATCTCGCCTTCCGGGTGCGGTACAGCGTCGGACGCACGCTGCTCATCCTGATCGCCGGCACCATCCCGTTCGCGTCGTTCTTCGCCGAGGCTGCCGTCCACAAGGACCTCAAGAACCGCGATCTGCTCCCCTCCTGACCGACCGCGAGTCCCCAACCGCCAGCCCCCTTCGTTGAGTGGTCGCTGGTGCACCGGTCGCGCCGGCCGGAACGGTGCACCAGCGACCACTCAACGAAGGGGAGGAGGGCGGGGCGGGCTAGGTGAGTGACCAGTCGATGCCGTCGGCGCCGAGCTCCTCGAGCTCCGCGTTCGCGCGGCTGAACGGTCGCGAGCCGAAGAAGCCACGGTCCGCCGACATCGGGCTCGGGTGCGCGCTGGCGATGATCGGCACGTCCGGCAGGTCGGGAGTCAACGACTGGGCATCGCGGCCCCAGAGGATCGCGACGAGCGGGGCGTCCAGCCGCCCGACGAGGGCGGCGATGGCGGCGGCCGTGATCGCCTCCCAGCCGATCCCGCGGTGACTGCCGGGCTCGCCCAGGCGGACCGTCAGCACCCGGTTCAGCAGCATCACGCCGTGCCGTGTCCACGGCGTCAGATCACCATTGACCGGTGCTGGCAGGTCGAGGTCGTCGCGCAGCTCGCGGAAGATGTTCTGCAGGCTCCGGGGGAGCGGACGCACATCCGGGGCGACGGAGAAGGACAGGCCGACAGCATGGCCGGGCGTCGGGTAGGGGTCCTGGCCGACGATCAGCACGCGCACGTCGTCGAGCGGCTGGTCGAAGGCGCGCAGGATGTTCGTGCCGGCAGGTGCCCACGGCCGCCCCGCTGCTGACTCGGCACGCAGGAAGGCGCCGATCTCGGTGAACTGCGCCTGGTGGGGTGCCAGGGCCGGAGCCCAGCTGGGATGGACGAGTTCGTCGATGGGCGCCGGCACGGGTCGACTCTATTCAGGTTGGCCTATTCACGTTGGACGCGAGTAGGCGTCCAGATCCAGGGCCTTCGCGCTGGCCCACATCCGCGCTCCCGGCGTGACGTCCAGGTCCGCCACGGCCGCCGGTGTCACGGCGACCACCAGGCTCGGCGGTCCGTCAACGTGGACGAGGATGCGGTCAAGGCGCGGCTCGAGCTCGCGAACCACCACCGGCCAGACGTTCCGCGCGCTGCCCTCCGGATGGGCCCGGTGGAGGGAGATCGCCTCGGGGCGCATGACGATGACGACCTCTCCGGCGAGTGTCTTGTCCGCGATCGTGATCACGGTCCCGTCAAGGACCTGGACCCGCCCCCCGTCCGCCGATCCGTGGATCAGGTTCGCGCCCATCAGCGTCGCCACATACGAAGTGGCCGGGCGTGCCGCGACCTCGTCGACTGAGCCGCGCTGGGTGATCCGGCCGGCCTCGAGGACCACCATGTCGTCGGCGAGGACGAGGGCATCGAGCGGATCGTGGGTGACGATGAGGGTGACCCCGGGGAACGTGCTGAGGTGGGTGCGCAGCTCGCGTCGCACGTCCAGCCGGGTCGACGCATCCAGGGCCGCGAGTGGCTCGTCGAGCAGGAGCAGGTCGGGCTCGGTCGCCAGGGCGCGAGCCATGGCCACCCGTTGGGCCTGCCCGCCGGACAGGGAGGCCGGCCGCCGCTCGGCCAACTCGGCGATGTCGAGGCGCGCCAGCCAGTCCTGGGCCCGCCGGCGAGCATCGCCCTCGCCCCGGCTGCGCGGCCCGAAGGCGACGTTGTCGAGCACCGAGAGATGGGGGAACAGCAGGAAGTCCTGGAAGACGAAACCGATGCGGCGCTGCTCGGGAGGAACGAAGATCCCGGCGTCGACGTCATCGACGACCGCACCAGCAATGGCGATGCGGCCGGAGTCGATCGCCTGCAGCCCGGCGAGAGCGCCGAGCAGGGTCGACTTCCCCGCGCCGTTGGGACCCAGGACGGCGGTGATGCGGCCGGGCGCCGCCGACAGTTCGACCGCCAGCTCGAACTCGCCGCGCGCCACCATGATCCGCGCGTCCAGGCCGGTCATCGGCGCAGCCCGGTGAAGAACCGACCCCGCAGCGAGACCAGGATCGCGACGGAGACCAGGAGCAGCAGCACGCTGAGGGCGATGGCCTGCGACCGGTCCACGTCGAGGGCGGAGTACACGGCCAGCGGCAGGGTCCGCGTCACCCCCGGGAAGCTCCCGGCGAAGGTCAGGGTCGCCCCGAACTCCCCCAGGGCCCGAGCCCAGCACAGGACGGCGCCGGCCGCGATCGACGGGGCGATCAGCGGCAGGGTGATGCGACGGAACACCGTCCATCGGCTGGCACCGAGGGTGGTGGCCGCCTGCTCCAGGCGGCCGTCGCTGGATCGGAGCGCTCCCTCGACGGTGATGATCAGGAATGGCATGGCCACGAACGCCTCGGCGATGACGACGGCGGATGTCGTGAACGGGATCTGGACCCCGAACCCTTCGTAGAGCCATTGACCGACGAGGCCGCGTCGGCCGAAGGCCATCAGGAGGGCCACGCCGCCGACGACCGGGGGGAGGACCAGCGGCAGCATCACCAGGGCGCGGACCCATGGGTTTGCCGAAGCCACGGCCGCGGGCCATCAGCAGGGCCAGGGGGATCCCCAGGGCGACGGCGACGACTGTCGCGAGGACCGACGTGACGAGCGACAGTCGCAGGGCGACCAGGGCCTCCTCGGAGGTGAGCAGCGACCACAGGTCGCCCCACGGCGCCTGGCCAAGCAGCCCGGCCAGCGGCAGCGCGAGGAAGGCAACCGCGAGCAGGCCGGGCACGACGACGTACCAGGGCATGCGCTGCGCGGCGCGGCTGCGGGTCACGGCGCTGCGAATCCACGGTCGGCGAGGGCCTGCTGTCCGATGGCACCCGTGACGAGGGAGATGAAGTCGGCCGCGAGGTCGGGGTGGGGTGTGGCGTCGACCGCGGCGATGAGGTAGTCGGTGGACTCGTTGGCGTCATCGGGGATCGCGATGGGCTCCACGTCCGTCCGCGCCGATGATGCGTCCGTCACGTAGACCAGGCCGGCATCGACCTCTCCCGCGGCGACCCGTCCGAGCACCGTCTTCACGTCCGGGTCGAGGGTGACGGCGTTGATGCTGATCCCGTTGCGCCGCAGCAGCTGCTCGGTGGCTGCACCGCACGGCACCTGGGGGGCGCAGATCGCGGTTCGCACGTCGGCGTTCGCCAGGTCGGCCAGGGCCGACACCCCGGCCGGGTTGCCCTTCGGGACGACGACGGTGAGCCGGTTGGTGGCGAAGGCCCGAGGATCCTTCGCGTTCCCCGCTTCCTCGACGGTCGCCATCGTGGCGGCTGACGCGGTCGCGATGACATCGACCGGCGCTCCCGCGTTCACCTGCTCCGCGAGGGCGCTGCTGCCAGCGAAGTTGAGGGCGACTCGCACTCCTGGATGGTCGGTCTCGAACTCCGCCGCCAGGTCGGTGAACACCTCGGTGAGCGATGCGGCGGCCGAGACGGTCAACGTGGTGTCGGCTGCCGAGCTTGCCGAGCATCCGGTCAGGGTGAGTGCGAAGGCCGCCAGCAGCACGCTCAGGTGGCGTTGGGACGTCATCTCTCGATGTCCACGACCACGTTGGTGGCCTTGATGCTCGCCGCGGCCGGCACGCCGGGGGCCAGGCCAAGTCGTCGGCAGCTTCCCGACTCATCAGCGAGACGACGCGGTGCGGGCCGGCCTGGATCTCGACGAGGGCCATGACCCCGTCCTTCTCGACCCGCGTCACGATCCCCGGGAACCGGTTGCGGGCGGACTGGTGGACGACGGCCGGCGTGGCCGGGGCCTGCTCGGCCATCAGCGCGGCCACGCTCGCGGCGTCGACGGTGCGGGGCCCGGTCGCCTCCGGACCAGCGGCGAGCCGTCCGGATTCGATCCATCGCCGTACTGTGTCGTCACTGACGGCGAGGAGTTCCGCTGCTTCGGAGATCCGCAGATACGTCATGCGGAGTAGTATTCCTCCGCAATTGCGGAAGCGCCAGTGCTAGCCAGGCTTGCTGCAGAAGAACTCGACCGCGATCCCGTCCGGGTCTCGCGCGGTCACGGCCCAGCCGTAGGGCACGTCCTCGACCGGGCCACGCGTCATGCCGAGCTCGTCGAGCCGAGCCGCCCAGTCGCGGACGGCGGCCTCGGTCGCGCACGCGAGGCCCACGTGGTCGAGGCCGATGCGCGCGTGGTCGAACCCCTCGCCCGCAGGTGTGGCGTCATGCGCGGTGACGCCGATGACGATGCCGCTGGGCCAGGCCATGCGGATCCGGCGCCAGCCCGGCGCCTCACGCCGCACCACGTCGGCGGGCCCGAGCAGCCGCAGGTACCACTCGGCGCTCGCTTCGACGTCGCTGACGGTCAGGGTGAGGTGGTGGATGCCGGTGACGTTCATGCTGCCTCCGAGAGCTGGGCCAGTCGCCGTTCGCGCACGGCGAGGAAGAGCGGGAAGGTGAATCCGACCGCGGTGATGAACGAGAGGACCACGTACAGCCAGTACCAGCGAATTCCGAGTCGGCGGCCCTCGAGGATGATGAAGATCGACGCCGCACTGGCCGTGGCCAGCAGGTCGATCGACAACGACGTCACGGAGGGGTTGGCGAACCAGGCCGAGAGGAACGGTTCGCCGCTCGGCTCGCGGATGCTCTGAAGGTTGAACCATGCGGTTCCCAGCAGGCCGATGGCCGCGACGGACAGGTATACCCAGAAGGCACCGGGGGCGCGTCGAGTCATCGGGTCAGCCTGTCAGGTTCCCGCTGGGTCCGTGCGCGGTATTCGGGCTACAGTGATTGGGAGGAGGTGGGCATGTCACCGGCACTGCTGTGGATGATCGCGGCGTTGGTCGCCGTTGGTGCGGAGATCTTCACCGTCGACCTCACCTTCGGACTGATCGCCGTGGGGGCGGGGAGCGCGGCCATCGTCGCCGCGGCCGGTGCCCCGCTGTGGGTCCAGGCGATCGTCGGCGTGGGAGTCTCCCTCGCCGGAATCGCCTTCGTACGCCCCGTCGCGCTGAAGCACCTCCGGAAGACCAACGCGCTGATGCTGACCGGCGTCGATGCGCTGCCGGGGTCGCGGGCCAAGGCGCTGAGCGAGATCACGAAGGATGACGGCCGGATCACGCTGAAAGGGGAGATCTGGTCGGCCCGGCTGGACCTCGACGTGACGTCGGAGGCTGTCGAGGACGGCACGGAGGTCGTGGTCACCCGGATCGACGGCGCGACCGCGCTGGTCTATCCCGTCGACCCACGATGAGCTTGCCAACTGCAGGACGATGAGGGAGTAGTCATGGATCTGTTTCTACCGGCGGGCGTGGTTCTCTTCGCGCTCATCTTCGCGCTGCTCCTGCTGACGCGGACGGTCGTGATCGTGCGGCAGGCTGACACGGCCATCGTCGAGCGGCTCGGGCGCTACCAGCGCACCCTGAGCCCCGGTCTGAGCATCCTCGTGCCACTCATCGACCGGATCCGCGAGCGCGTCGACATGCGCGAGCAGGTGGCCTCCTTCCCCCCGCAGCCCGTCATCACCGAGGACAACCTCGTGGTGTCGATCGACACCGTCATCTACTTCCAGGTGACTGATCCGAAGGCGGCCACGTACGAGATCAACAGCTTCATCGTCGGCATCGAGCAGCTCACGGTGACCACGCTGCGCAACGTGATCGGCTCGATGGACCTGGAGGAGGCGCTGACCTCCCGCGACCAGATCAACGGCCAGTTGCGCGGCGTCCTGGATGAGGCGACGGGCAAGTGGGGGATCAGGGTGAACCGGGTCGAGCTCAAGGCGATCGACCCGCCGCACTCGGTTCAGGAGTCCATGGAGAAGCAGCTCAAGGCGGAGCGCGAGCGCCGTGCCGCGATCCTGACGGCCGAGGGAGCCAAGCAGTCGGCGATCCTCAATGCGGAAGGTGCCAAGCAGGCCGCCGTGCTGAGCGCGGAGGGCGAGGCGACCGCCGCGGTCCTGCGGGCCGATGGTGAGGCGAAGGCGCGGATCATCGCGGCCGAGGCAGAGGCGACCGCCGTCACCAGGATCTATGAGGGCCTGCGGGCGGCGGATCCGAAGCCGAACGAGCTTGCCCACCGTTACCTGATGGCACTTCCTGAGGTGGCCAAGGGCGACGCCAACAAGGTGTGGGTCATCCCCGCGGAGCTGACCGGCGCGATTGGCCGGATCACCGACGGGATGACGGGGTCATCCAGCGACTGACGCGGCTCGGGTGAGCCCGCGGAGGGCCTCGCGCCGCGCCACCGTGCTCAGGTCCGGGTGCGCGTCGACGAATCGCTGCACGGCGGGGGCGTCCCACCGGGTGACGTCGCGCAGCGCCCAGCCGATCGCCTTGGCGATGAAGAACTCCCGGTCGGCCGCGAATCGATCGCACATCGCGAAGAGGCGAGCGAGGTCCGTACGGTCCTTGAGGCCGCGCTGGTGCTGGATCGCGGCGCGGATGAGCCAGCGATCGCCGGAGTCCAGCCAGCGCCACATCGTGTCGACCTGGTCCGAGTTCCGTTCCACGAGCGGCGTGATCACTGCGGTGCCGAGGGAGTCGACGGTGTCCCACCATGGCCGGTCCGTGAGCAGCGACTCCACCGGGTCGACGACGAAGGCGCCCGGCAGCTGGCCGGCGTGCTTGGCCAGCAGGTCGCAGGCGGCGTACTGGTAGTCGCGCTCGGGCCGGCGCCAGAGCGCCCGGCTGACCTCGCTGACCCCGTCCACGGTCAACGGCGGCAGTGCTCGCCAGGCCGACCGCAGCGCCGAGCGCCGAGCGGGCGACTTGATGCCGAGGAACGGGGAGACGTCCTTCATGTAGGCCCGCATCGGGGCCGCCTGCTCAGGATCGGCGAGCGGGGTGAGCGCCGCCACGGTCGCATCGACCCACGCGGTTGGGTCGGTCATGGGACGGCCGGGGGTTGCCGGTTCGCCGGGACGCCCTGCTGCGCGAGCCGCGCGACCTCCTCGGCTCTGCGCTGCGTGGTGGCCGGCCGCTTGGCGGCGTCCACCCAGTAGATGAGCTGCTTGCGGGTGCTGGGTGCGAAGGCGTCGAAGGACTCGCGGCTCCCGGGATACCGGTCGAACGCGGAGGACAGTTCGCCGGGAACGGTCAGGGATTCGCTCCGTTCGAGGATCGTCCACGAGCCGTCCGCCTGGGCCCGATCAATGGCAGCCTGGCCAGCCGGCGCGAGCCGACCGCCAGCGATGAGTCGTTCGACGCGGGCCTTGTTGCTGGCCGCCCAGACACTGCCCTTGCGTCTCGGGCAGAAGTACAGGCTGGTGCGCAGTTCGTCGACCCTGCGGGCGGTGCCATCGATCCAGCCGAAGCAGAGGGCCTCCTCGATCAGGTCCTCGTACGTCGGTCCGGTCTGGCGGGCGGACTTCTTGAAGTGGACGACCCACGCGCCGGTCGACGTGTCGTGATGGGACGCCAGCCACGCCCGCCACTCGTCGCGGGTCGCGAACTCGACCTGCTCCGCGTCGGCGTGTCCCATCAGGTCCCGATCACGCGAGCCCGAGGCCGACTGCGACCTGGTGCATCTGGTGGTCGAAGAAGGCGGTTCGCTGCCCTGGATCGTCCTCGACGACGTTGTGCAGGTGGCCGAACAGCTCCAGGGAGATGGTGCCCAGCAGCGTCCCCCACGAGGCGAGGCCGCGCAGCAGCAGGTCCTCGGACACCGCGCCACCGGTGAACGCCATCATCGGGGCCAGGCTGGCGGCCACCTCGGAGGAGACCGGCTCGGGTTCGGGGGCTGACCCAGCCACGGTCAGGTCGACGAGGATGGTCAGGAGGACGACGGGGACGCGGGTGGCGGGGGCGATGGTGTCCTCCGGGGCGGCATATCCGGGCACGGGGGAGCCGTAGATGAGGGCGTACTCGTGCGGGTTCTCCCGGGCCCAGGCGCGGACGGCTCGGCAGGTGGCCAGGAACCGGCCCGCGTGGTCCTCCCGTGCGCAGGCATGATCGGCCTCCTCGACGGCGGCCCCGACCGTGTCGTAGGCGTCGATGATGAGCATGGTGAGCAGCGCGTCCCGGTTCGGCACGTAGCGGTACACGGCCGAGGAGACCATCCCGAGGTCGCGGGCGATGGCGCGCAGCGACAGCGACGCGGCACCGTCTCGCGCGAGGTGCGCTCGACCCGCCTGCAGGATCTCGGACATGATCTCGGCGCGGGCGCGCTCGCGGGCGGTGCGTGGGACGTCGGTGGCCGTCATGGGGACCAGTGTGCCCTAATTCGAGAGCAGTGACAATGAATGTGAGCAGTGCTCTTGACATGGTCTCCCTCGAGCCCTAATGTGAGCAGTGCTCGCAGACAAGAGCACCTATCGCAAAGGAGCCGTCATGGCCACTCTTCCCATCACCCCCGCCTCCGGCACCCACCTCGTGGTCGGTGCCGGCGAGGTTGGCTCTGCCGTGGCGATCGTGCTCGCCGATGCCGGTGCCGACGTGGTACTCGCGAGCCGCAGCGGCCGCGGCCCGGCCGACCCGCGGATCCGCCGGGTCAGCGTCGATGCCTCGAGCGTGGAGGCGCTGATCGCGGCCGTCCCCAACGGCGTGGTCATCTACAACTGCGTGAACCCCGAATACCACCGCTGGGCCACGGACTGGCCGCCGATGGCAGCGGCCTTCCTGGCGTACGCCGAGCGGACCGGAGCCGTGCTCGCGACGGTCTCCAACCTGTACGGCTACGGACCGGTCGACGTGCCCATGACCGAGGACCTGCCGCTCGTGGCCACCGGTGAGAAGGCACAGGTCCGCGCCCGCATGTGGCAGGACGCGAAGGCGGCGAACGATGCCGGACGCCTCCGCGCCACCGAGGTCCGCGGATCGGACTACATCTGCCCGGGTGCCCAGAGCCAGCTCGGCGACCGCGTCATGCCGCGCGTTCTCGCGGGCAAGGGTGTCCAGCTGCTTGGCGACGTCGACCAGCCGCACACCTGGACCGCTCCGGTGGACGTGGCACGCACCCTGGTCACGGCGGCGGCCGATGAGCGCGGCTGGGGCCGGGCCTGGCACGTGCCGAGCAACGCGCCCCGCACCCAGCGGCAGGCGGTCGACGACCTCGCCGAGGCGGCGGGTGTCCCGGCTGTCAAGGTCTCCACGGTGCCCACGGTCATGCTCCGGGTGATCGGGTTGTTCCAGCCGGTGATCCGGGAGCTGAAGGAGACCGAGTACCAGCGCGAGCGCCCGTACCTTCTCGACGACGACGGCCGCGCGTGCGACGTTCGGACTCGAACCGACACCGTGGGACGAGATTCTCACGGGGATGGTTGAGCACTACCGGGCCAGTGAGGCGGCAGTCGCGTAGCGATGCCTCGAGTCCTGGCTGACCGAGGCTTCCGATCGTCACATAAGGCCCATAAGGTGCCTGCATGACGACTGACGCGGCGGTCCACGCCGAGGGCCTGGTGAAGCACTTCGGTGAGGTCGTGGCGCTGGACGGCATCGACCTGACGGTCGAGCGCGGCCAGGTCGTCGGGCTGCTCGGACCCAACGGGGCCGGCAAGACGACCACGGTGCGGATCCTGTCGACGCTGCTCCAACCGACGGCCGGGAGCGCCACGGTCTCCGGGTTCGACGTCGTCAAGCATCCCGACGACGTCCGCCGCGCGATCGGGCTCACCGGTCAGTACGCCGCGGTCGACGAGTACCTCACCGGCCGGGAGAACCTGCGGATGTTCGGCGATCTGTACCACCTGTCCCCGAAGTACGTGAAGGCGAGGAGCGCGGAGCTGCTGGAGTGGTTCGAACTGACCGAGGCGGCGGATCGGCCCGCCAAGACCTACTCCGGTGGCATGCGTCGCCGGCTGGATCTGGCCGCCAGCCTGGTCGCCCAGCCGTCGATCCTGTTCCTCGACGAGCCCACGACCGGACTGGATCCGCGCTCGCGACTCGGCCTGTGGGGCGTGATCAACGACCTCGTCGCCCAGGGCACGACGGTCCTCCTCACCACCCAGTACCTGGAGGAGGCCGACCAGCTCGCGCAGGACATCGTCGTCATCGACCACGGACGGGTGATCGCGCATGGCACCTCTGAGCAGCTCAAGGACCAGATCGGTGGCGACCGCATCGAGGTCTCGGTGCTCGATCCCGCGCTGACGGCGCAGGCCGCTGCGGCGCTGGCAACCGTCAGCACCGGGGAGCCGCTCGTCGAGGAGCTTCGGGTGTCGGCGCCCGTCACCGGCGGGTCGACCGTGCTCGTCAATGCGATCCGGGCCCTCGACGCCCGTGGCGTGGAGGTGTCGGACCTCGTGCTCAGGCGACCCACCCTCGACGACGTGTTCTTGTCACTGACCGGGCACATGGCCGAGGAGGAGCAGGCACCCGCGCCGAAGGGTCGCCGACGAGGAAAGGGGGCGGCATGACGACGCTCAGCACGGCAGCGCCGTGGCGATGCCCCGGCCCATCTACGGCTGGACGCTGCACGACGGTCTCGTCGTCGCCCGGCGCAACCTGATCCAGACGATCCGGGTGCCCGAGCTGCTGTTCTTCTCCCTGGTCCAGCCGGTGATCTTCGTCCTGCTGTTCGCCTACGTCTTCGGCGGTGCGATCCCCATTCCGGGACGACACGGCGGCTGACGCCTACCGCCAGTACCTGATGCCCGGCGTGTTCGGCCAACGGACGCGGTCGCGGGCGGTCCGGCACGGTCGGACTCCGCGAGGACATGCACAGGGCCTCGTCGACAGCTTCCACACGCCTGCGATGTCGCCGCAGCAGTCCCTGGTCGGCAGGACGTCGCGACGCCAGCGCGCGGTCCTCGTCCTGGTGGTCCTCAGCGTCGCCGGCTACCTGGTGGGGTGGCGCATCGACGACGGGCTACTTTCGACGCGATCTCGGCCTACCTGCTCCTGCTGTTCGCGTACACCGTTGCGTGGATCGATCGTCGATCAGCCTGTACATGCCCGACCCTGGAGCCCGCCAATACCGCAGGGACTGGTGTGGCTGTTCCCGCTGACCTTCCTGTCCAACGCCTTCGTGCCCATCAACGCGCTGCCGGGCTGGTTGCAGGTGGTGGCCGCCTGGAATCCGATCTCGGCGCTTGTTCTGTCCTGTCGTGAGCTGTTCGGCAACCCCACGGGCATCCAGCCTGACTACTGGCCACTGCAGAACGCCGAGCTCTACACGCTGCTGTCATGCGGGGTGCTGATCGCGGTGTTCGGCACGCTGGCCGTGCGGCGCTACATGCACACGACCAGCCGCTAGTCAGCGACGGCGGCCAGCGCTGAGGTGAGCGCGGCCGTCACCCCGTCCGCCAGTTCGGCCATGCCCTCGCTGCC
>CAVOYT010000008.1:0-9616 GCA_963700745.1 uncultured bacterium
GCCGCAGGGCGCGGCGGGTACAGTCGGAGGATCCCCGGTGTCCCATCCTGTCCCAGGCAACGGGCCCACCAACCACACGATGAGGAGTCACGCATGACTGAGGACCAGACCCCGATCTCCGTACCGGACCCCGACGTGAGCATCGAGGCCGTCGCCGTCACGGACGGGGCGTACACACTCGTCGTCGCCGACTTCGACGACACTGCCGCCGCCTGGGCTGCCTACGAGTTCCTCAAGTCCGTCGAGGACGGCCGCACCCTGGAGATCGAGAGCGTCGTCGTCGTCAACCGCGGTGAGGACGGAAAGCTCGAGGTCCAGAAGGCTACGGACCACAGCACCGGCAGGGGGCTGGCGTGGGGCGCCGTCGGCGGCGTCGTGCTCGGCGTCATCTTCCCGCCGTCGATCATCGGCAGCGCCATCGCGCTCGGCGCTGCGGGCGCTGGCGTGGGCAAGCTGCGCGAGCTGCACCACCGCAGCGAGCTCGCCAATGAGCTCGAGGACGCGATCGCTCCTGGGCACTCGGGCATCATCGCGCTCGTCTCTGACCCGGGTGTCGTCGAGATCCGCAAGGCGCTCGACAAGGCCAATCGCGTCGTTGAGTCCGCGGTCGACGATGTCGTCGCCAGGGACATCAAGGCGGCAGCCAAGGAAGCCGAGAAGGCCGAGGACGCCTGATCCCGCCGCCCAACGGAGAAGCCCCGACCCAACAAGGAGAAGATTCGTGAACGTGACCCGACCGCTCGCCCTCACCGCTGCCGGCCTCCTGGCCGTCACCGCGCTGGCGGGCTGCAGTTCCGACAGTAGTTCCGACACCGCCTCCGACGCCTCGGTCGAGGAGCTGAACATCCGCGTCACGGCCCTCGAGGAGCAGGTGCGAGGCCTGGAATCCATCATCGGGCGGGTCATCATCGCCGATCCCGCCGCCAGCATGCAGCAGCTGTCTGACGAGGTGGCGACCCTCGAGCAGGAGTTCGCCGACGCGCAGGCTGCCGCCGGAGAGGCGAACGACGAGGTAGCCGCCGAGGTGGCCGCCCTGCAGAAGTCGCTCGACGATGCCAAGAAGGCGGTCACGGACGCCCAGGCGGCCGCAGGTGCGGATCGTGACCAGCTGATCGTCGACGCCGAGGCCCGCTTCGGCCGACCTCCAGACGCAGGTCGAGGACCTCAAGGACATGATTGCCGAGGCAGCCGCATCGGCAGCACCGTCGCCGGAGGCGAGCGCCGAGTAGGACCGCGCGTGCCCCCTTCCGTTGTCGTCATGGGCGTCACGGGATCTGGCAAGTCGACAATAGGCAGAGCCCTGGCCGATCGGCTGGGGCTCTCCTGATGTCGACGCCGACGATCTGCACTCCGACGCGAGTGTGGCGAAGATGTGCGGGCCGGCCGTCCTCTGGACGACGCAGACCGCGCTCCATGGCTGGCGAGCGTGGGGGGCTGGCTGGCGGCGCGCCAGGCCGGCGTCGTCGCCTGCTCTGCCCTGCGTCGCCCCTACCGGGACGCCGTCCGGGACGTGGCACCCCGCACGCGCTTCCTGCACCTGTCCGCCGACCGAGAGCTCGCCTTCGGACGCGTGTCCGGACGGGCGGGCCACTTCATGCCCCCTTCCCTCGTCGAATCGCAGTTCGCCATCCTCGAAGCCCTCGATGGGGACGAGGCCGGCGTGACCATCGACGCGGACCGCTGCGTCGACGACATCATCGACGAGTTCCTCGACGCCCGGCCACCAGGCGGATAGCGACCTTCTCAGCCCCACCGGAAGGTGCGCCGGGCGACAAACCTACGGTACCGTAGGTTACGGACGAGTAACTTTCTGGACGGAGCCTGATGGACCACCCCCACGTGCCGCACCTGCGAGGCGTGCTGCACCTCGTCGACGGTGCCCGTCGCCGTGATCGGCGGGATCGCTGCTCCTGCTGGCCACCGACTCCACCGGCCGGTACGCTTCGCCGTGGCCATCTTCGTGGTGAGCAGCGTCGCCCTGTTCGCGACCTCGGCGATCTACCACATGGGCTCCTGGCTCCCGTCGACCAAGGCGATGCTGCGCCGCGCCGACCACTCGAACATCTTCCTCATCATCGCCGGCACCTACACGCCGCTGTCGCTGATCCTCCTGCCGCCCGACGACGCGCGGACGCTGCTGATCGTCGTGTGGACCGGCGCCCTCGCTGGCGTCCTCATCCGCAACTTCTGGCTCACGGCACCACGCTGGGTGTACGTGCCGATCTACGTGTCCCTCGGCTGGGCCGCCGTGTTCTACATCCCGCGAGTTCGCCGCGGCCGGCGCGCTTCATCCTCAGCCTCATCGTGTCCGGCGGCCTGCTCTACACCGTGGGGGCGGTCGTCTACGCCACCAAGTGGCCGCAGCTCAGCGACAAGTGGTTCGGCTTCCACGAGATGTTCCACTCGTTCACGATCGCCGGGTTCCTGTCGCACTTCTCCGCGATCGCGCTCGCCATCGTCGCCTTCGCCTGACGGCGTCTGCGCTACTCCGCGAGGATGGCGTCGATCTGGCCCATGGCGCGCCTGGAGGCCCTCCTCCATGCCCATGGCGAGCAGCTGCTCCAGCGCCTCCAGCGACGGGAACGTCGACAGGATCGGTCACGAGGACGCCGCCGCCCGTCGCGATCGTCGATGCCCACTCGCATGACCGTCGTCGGCAGGTCGAAGTTCGGGTTGCCCTCCGCGTCGGCGAAGCCGTCCTTCACCAGCAGGTGCCGCGGCGGCTCGACCTCGAGCACCTGCCACCAGCCGCGGTACTTCTCCCCCTCGGGACTGGTCATGAAGTACGCGACCGTCCCGCCCGGGGTCAGCTCGTGCTGCTCGACCGTCGCCGGGTACGTCGGCGGCCCCCACCAGCGCTCGAGCTGCCGGGGATCCGCCCACAGCTGCCACGCCCGCTCCGCCGTCACGTCGTACTCGGCCGTGACCGTCATCGTCAACGCCTCGAGGTCCTTCTCGACACTCGTCACACTCATCCCTGATCTCCCTGGTTCGGCTCGGCGAGGAGGTCGCCGATGCGATCGAAGCGGTCGCGCCACAGGCGCTCGTACTCGTCCAGCAGGTCCTGCGCCCGGCGAATGGCGTCCACCCGGCACACCACGCGCTGCTCGCGCCCGTGCCGATGCTTGGCCACCAGGCCCGCCGCCTCGAGCACGCCGACGTGCTTCTGCACGGCGGTCATGCTCATCGGGTAGTGACGGGCCAGGTCGGAGATCGACTGCTCACCGTCGAGGACCCGGCGGACGATGTCCCGCCGCGTGGCATCCGCCAGCGCGTGGAACAGCCGGTCCACCTCGTCGTCGGACAGCTGATCTACAACCATTTGGTTGTATTTAATCACGACACCGACTCATGCCGCAAGTGCCGCGGCCGGATGCGACAGACTCCGGCCATGACCGACACCGTTGCCGAAGCGACCACTGATGCCGATTTCGAGGCGTTCGGCGCCCTGATCCGCGAGTACGAGGGCTGGCTGCAGCAGCGTTATGCCGACGTATCCGGGCTCATCGATGCCGTGCGCACACATCAGGACCTCGACGCCGAGCTCGCTGCGTTGCCCGCGAAGTACGGTCCACCGAACGGTCGGACCCTCCTCGCTCGACGCGATGGACACGTCACGGGAGGCGTCGCCTATCGAGACCTCGGCGACGGGACGTGCGAGATGAAGCGACTCTTCGTCCCGGATCGATTCCAGGGACACGGCACCGGACGGGAGCTGTGCAAGGCCCTGATCTCGACGGCTGCCGCTGACGGGTACCGCAGCATGCGCCTTGACACCGGCTTCCTGAACTCCGAGGCGATCGCGATGTACGCGGAACTCGGCTTCCGCGAGTGCCCGCCCTACAGCGCCTATCCCGACGAACTTCGCGTCCACCTGCGATTCATGGAGTTGGCCCTGACGGACGAGGCCGACGCGTAGTCGTCAGCCCGCAGCAAGCCTGCGATCGAGGCCGTCGAGGATCAGGTCCAGGCCGAAGGTGAACTCCTCCAGCCGGCCGGACGCCATGACATGGCCGATCACCTGGGCGACATGGGGGAACTCGGCTGCCGGACAGTTGCTGGAGCACCTCGGCTGACACCTGCGGCGCCTCTTCCGCCTCGAACGGCAGGTTGAGTTCCTGCAGCGTGAAGCCGTAGAGGTGACTGTCCAGGGTGTTCCACGCATCGAGCGTCCCCTCGATGGTGAACCCACCGTCGAGCAGGGCACCGAAGGTGGCGTCCAGGTAGCGCGTCATTCCCGGCCCGATGTTGTAGCGGGACATCATCAGGAGTGCGGCCCACGGGTGGGCTAGCAGAACGTCGTGCGCGGAGATCGCGCGAGCACGCATGGCCTCCCGCCACGGGGTTCCCGCACCAGGGACCTGGATGTCGCCCATCACCAGGTCGACCATCCCGTCGAGCACGTCGTCCTTGTTGGCCACGTGGTTGTACAGGGACATCGCCTCTACGCCGAGTGCCTTCCCCAGCCCGCGCATCGTCATCGCGTCGATGCCCTGCTCGTCGGCGAGCGCCATGGCGGCCCGGATGACCCGCTCGCGCGTCAACGGCGCACGGCGCTCCGCGCCCCCTGCAGTGGCCTCGGCCATCGCGTCCTCCTCGCCTGCGAAACGTACAACGTATGCCTACTTGACGCGCGCTCGTCTTCTGTGTACCTTACAGCGTAAGCATACAGCGTAAGCACCCGGGAGGCCCACAAGGCCGTGAATGAAGGAGAACCCATGAAGGCCATCGTGCAAGACACCTACGGATCGACCGACGTCCTCGAGGTCCGCGAGATCGACCGCCCCGCCATCGCCGACGACGAGGTCCTCGTCGCGGTCAAGGCTGCGGGCGTCGACCGCGGCGTCTGGCACCTGATGACCGGGCTCCCTCTCCCCGTCCGACTGGCCGGCTACGGAGTGCGCGCGCCGAAGAACGGCACACCCGGGATGGACATGGCCGGCGTCGTGGAGGCGGTCGGCAGCAACGTGACCCGGTTCCGGCCGGGCGACGAGGTGTTCGGCATCGGCAAGGGCACCTTCGCGGACTTCACCTCCGCATCCCAGGACAAGCTCGCGCACAAGCCGGCGAACCTCACCTTCGAGCAGGCATCCGCCGTGGCCATCTCGGGTCTCACCGCCCTGCAGGCCGTGCGGGACCACGGACGCGTGCAGGCCGACCAGAAGGTGCTGGTCATCGGCGCATCAGGCGGAGTCGGAAGCTACGCCGTGCAGATCGCCAAGGCACACGGCGCTGAGGTCACCGGCGTGTGCAGCTCGTCGAAGGTCGATCTGGTCCGCTCCCTCGGTGCCGACCACGTCGTCGACTACCGCACGGACGACGTCACGACCGGACCTGAGCGCTTCGACGTCATCCTCGATACCGGCGGCAACCGTCGGATCGCCGACCTGCGTCGCATCCTCACTCCTACCGGACGACTCGTCATCATCGGTGCAGAGACGGGCGGGCGAATCCTGGGCGGGGTGGACCGGCAATTGCGCGCGACGATGCTGTCGCCGTTCGTCAGCCAGCACCTCGGAACGTTCATCTCCTCCGAGAACCAGGCCGACCTGGTCGCGTTGGCTGGGCTCATCGAGTCCGGGCTCGTCACACCGGTCATCGACCGGACGTTCCCGCTCGCCGCGGCTCCCGCCGCCATCGACTACCTCCTCAACGGCAACGCCCGCGGCAAGGTCGTCATCACCGTATGACCACCGCCATCCGAGAGATCGCTGCCACCATGAGCACAGACGCATGGGCATTCGCAGGTTGGGCACGAGACGCAGTCGACCTGCTAGTGCGCGACCTTCATCACTACGAGTACCTGACCGACATGCTCGAGCTGTTTGTTCCTTCGATGTCGCTCGCAAGCTGAGCCCGTCCTACGTGTCACCCACCGCATGCGTACGGGGCTTGCAGATAGATGGTGAAAGCCGCTAACCTCACCACCTCGCGATCGGATCCACGATCGTAGGTCCGACAGTCAGGAGTCATTCATGTTGTATATCAAGGGCTTTACGTCCTAGAGACTCGCTGTCGCGCGCGTCCGTAGCCGGATCTGCGCACCCGGACGAGCCCTGTTGCTCGACCGCTCACGTTGCTCACGCAACTGCTCCCGACGCTCCGCTCCGTCGCAACCCGGCGCCGCGTGCCGTCGACATCAATGATTGGCACCTCATCACGGCATGCGTCGATCACGCATGCCCGAATGGAGACGTCATGGAAACACGAGAGTCCTACCGGACCTCGATGCTTCCCGCCCTCTCAGGTCGGGGAGCGGCAGCGATTCGAGTGCTCGTCACGGCGGGTCCGCTGGTGCTGGGCGTTCGTCCACGGTCGTCGACAACCGCGACGGCAGTCACCCAACCCGAGCCTGTGCGGATCGGGCGGCCACGACTGACCGTCCGTTCCGCGGGCCGGCGAACGGACAGCCCGTTGGCGCAGCGGGTCCTACCCCCCATCGGGTAGGCACACCGGGTGCGAGGCAGTGCCTCGCACCCGGTGTGACGTGCTGACGGCCGGCTCGCGTGCTTCGCCGGGAGGGCGTCATGTCTCGAAGGCGGGGCCGAACATGTGGACCGTCTCACCCGACACCAGATACAGGGACCACTCCGAGCCGAGGTCAGCGAACCAGCCGCATGCTCGCCTCGTCCGTGGACCAGAGCGGCCGAGGCGAAGGCATCGGCCGCTCCCGGATCGGGCCCCACGACGGTCGCGCTGTCCACCCCCACGGCCGGCCGCTCGGTGACCGGGTCGACGACGTGGTCACCTCGCTCGTAGGTCCCCGAGGTCGCCATCGCCTGGTCCCGGAGCGCAACCACCTCAACGACCTGCGTCGGTCGGTGCGGGTTGACGATCCCCACCGGCCAGCCCTGCGCGGTGCCGGGCACCTCGTCACCACTTGCACAGACGTCACCACCCGCGTTGACCAGGTGGTCGGCGAAGCCGGCCCCCGCCAGCTGTGCGCTTGCGACGCCCGCCGCCCAGCCCTTCACGTACCCGGATGGGTCGTAGCCGCCTGGGACGGACCATGGATCGAACGCGCCCTGCGTTGTGGTGCGCAACTCGCGGCACGACCGCATGACCGCGTCGAAGTCCTCCGACTGCCGGCCCGGACGGTCCAGTCCCGATCGGTACAGCGCCACCTCGCTCTCAGGGCGGTACGTGGAGAAGGTTCGGTCCACATGCTCGAAGAATTCGCGGCAGCCTGCAATGGCACGCAGCGCGTCGGGCTCGCGCCCCCGAGTTCCCGAGATGGACATCGTGATGGCCGTGCCCCAGATGTGCTCGACGTGGACGACCCGGTCCTCGCGGACGGAGGACCCGGAGATGCCGTGCGACCAGCCATCGACGACCTCGCGGTCGGTTCGCGAAGTTCCCATCGAGTCTCCCGCTGTCCCGCATTCACGCTCGCTCGCCGACCGACTGGCTGATTGCCAGACCAAGAGTCTGCGTTGCCATCCGTGGGAGTATGCAGCATGGCCGGGACTCCTTCGAAGCGGAACCCGACGCCTTCCGCGCGCGGCGGCGCCCGGCATCGCACATCCGCATCGGGCCCGCCGTCCCCGCCATCCGGGGGCGGCGCTCAGCGACGCCCTGACGCTGGCCGCGGCACTGATCATCGTCACGATCGGCATCTGGGTGGCGCCACGGCGGATGGAGCTCGCTCATCAGTGGCTCGTGGGTGCAGGCCTGGGAGTCGGCCGGCGCGCTGACCGGACTCCTCGCGACCTCCGTTGCGCTGGTCGGCATCGCGTTCGCGGCCCGCACCCATCGCTTCGAGCGGGCGATCGGCCTGGATCGCGCGCTGCTCTGGCATCGCTGGATGGGCGAGACCGCCGCGCTGCTTCTCGTCGCCCACATCGCGGCGACGCTCGTCTCCTACACCAGCCGTGAGAGCCTCGCCGACGCGATCGTCGAGCTCACCGGTGAAGAGCAGTACATGGCGATGGCCACGGTCGGCGCGCTCGGGATGCTGCTGATCACCGTCCTGTCCCTGGGCTTCATCCGGCGGCACCTGGCGTACGAGACGTGGTACTTCATCCACCTGCTGATCTACGCGTCGCTCGCGCTGGCCTTCGCCCACGAGATCTTCCTCGGCTCCGACTTCGCCTTCGATCCACTGGCCCGGGCCTTCTGGATCGCGGTCAGCGTGATCGTCCTCGCTCATCGTGGTCGTCAGCCGGTGGGGCAAGGCGATCTGGTCGATCACGCGCCCGCTCACGGTGCTGTCCGTGACGCCCCTTGAACGACGTGGCGGCCGCCATCGAGCTCGGCGGACGCAACGTCGCCGACCTCCGCGCGGCCGCCGGCCAGTTCGCACTCCTGCGCCCGCTGACCCCCAAGCTGATCTGGCAGCCGCACCCGTACTCGATCTCGGCGGCTCCTCGCGTCGACCGCATTCGGTTCACGATCAAGGCGCTGGGCGGGGCAAGCGACCTGATGACGCAGCTGCCGGTCGGCACGAAGGTGGCCGTCGAGGGGCCGTACGGGACCAAGATCTACGAGGAGCTGCGCGGCGACAAGCTCCTCCTGATCGCCGGCGGCGTGGGCATCGGGCCGATCCGATCGCTGCTGGAGGACTTCGAGCCCGATGCCGAACCGGTGGTGATCTACCGCGCGCGACGGGCCGAGGAGATCGTCCACTACGACGAACTGGTCGACCTCGCCGGAACCCGGAACGGCCGCATCATCCCGGTCGTCGGGCGCACCAGCGACCTGGCGGACGGCAACCCCTTCGACCCCGACGTGATGCGAGCAATGGTGCCCGACGTGGCCGAGCGCGTCGCCGTGGTGTGCGGCTCGCAGCCCATGATCAACGCGGCCTTCCAGTGCCTGCGCGCGTGCGGCGTCGACACCGAGGACATCCACTTCGAACGGATCTGGTGGTGACGGACGATGGCTGAGGTCGGGTTCTTCCGAAGGATTGCACCGGCGGTGGTCCTGGCGGCCGCCGGCGGCGTCCTGCTGTACCTGCTGCCGTCAGGCGCGGACACCGACCTCACGCTCGAGCGAGGACCTCGGTGCACCGGAGCCGGTCACCGGCTCCGCCGCGCCGTCCCAATCCTCGGCGGCGACCCCGTCCGTGCCGGCGAGCAGCGCCGCCAGCGCGCAGCGCGTCATCGACGGTGACGCCGTGAACTTCAAGTTCGGCACGGTCCAGGTCAAGGTCACGCTGGACGGAACGCACCATCACGGACATCGCCACGATCACCGCCCCCGGTGGCAGCTACCAGCGGCTACACCGACTACGCCATCCCGGACATGAAGGCCAAGATCCTCGCCGCCCAGTCCACCAGGGTCGCGGCGGCATCGGGTGCGACCTACACCTCCGAGGCGTACGCCCAGTCCGTGCAGTCCGCCCTCGACCGGGCATGAGCGACGTGCCGGAAGTCCCGATTCGCCCGCCGACCCGGTCCCCGCCCGAGGCGGTGCCTACGACTATGAGGGCCCCATCCGCTTCGAGTACAGCCCGGAGCTCGATCGCGACGCTGATCCGGGCGAGATCGTCTGGACCTGGGTCGCATACGAGGAGGACGACGCTGTCGGCAAAGACCGTCCGGTCGCGGTCATCGGTCGCGCGCACGACGACCGGTTGGTCGCGCTGATGCTCTCGAGCAAGGACCACGAGGGTGAC
>CAVOYT010000009.1:0-557753 GCA_963700745.1 uncultured bacterium
TGGGTCCTGAGACCAGACCGACGACTTCACGCGGCTCGGGAGACGTTCGACCTCGTCTTCGACGCGGTGGGCAAGCGCACCTTCGCCGAGTGCCGGCGGGTGCTCACACCGACCGGGACCTACGCATCGACGGAACTGGGCCCGAAGGCCCAGAACCCGGCCCTGGCCATCACGACACGGTGGTCGAAGGGCCAGCGCATGCTGTTCCCCATCCCCAGCACCCGGACGGCCGACGCCGAGTACCTGCGCTCGCTTGCCGAGGCCGGGAAGTTCACCCCGCTCGTCGACCGGACCTACCCGCTCGAGGAGATCCGCGACGCCTACGACTACGTCGAGACCGGACAGAAGGTCGGCAACATCGTCGTACGTCCCTGAGCCCATCAGCGATCCGTGGAGGATCCCATGCGACGAACACGACTGGTATCGGCGCTGACCGCCCTGCTCGTGTCGGCCAGTGGCTTCGTGGTCGTCGCGGGCCCGGTCTGGGCGAAGAACGAGCCCGCCTGCCTGCCCAACTGCCGGAGCGAACCTCGCCGGTGCCAACATGAGGGGCGCCGACCTCTCCGGCGCCACCTTCGAGGGACGAATCTGACCGGCGCGATTCTCTCCCTCGCCACCCTGACGGGAACGATCTTCACGAACGCCAATCTGACGAACGCCGACCTGAACAGCGCGAACCTCGCCCAGCGCGACCTCGCCGGCGCCGTCCTGGTCGGCACCAACCTCAAGAGCGCCGACCTCGCCGGCGCAGTGCTCGAGGGCGTCGACCTCTCGGGCGCCAACCTCAGCTACGCGATGCTGGAGCGGGCCGACGTGACCAGGTGCCAGGATGGTCGGCACCCGGCTATACGAGGCGAAGGCCGCCGGTGCGGTGATGACAAGCGCCAACCTGTCGAAGGCGAACCTGCAGGGCGCCGACTTCTCCGGGCCGAACTGACCGCGGCCACGCTGACGGAAGCCAAGGCCTATCAGACCCGATTCAGCCGAGCGACTCTCGTCGCGGGCCACCACGAAGGATGCGAACCTGCAGTATCGCCGACCTGTCGGGCGCGGACATCTCCGGTGCGAACATGGCCGGCACCCGCCTGTGGGGAGCCAATCTCCAGAACGCGACCGCTGTGCGCACCCGTATGTCGAACACGAACATCATGCGTGCCACCTTCGCGCGCGCCGACCTGAGCAGGGCAACGCTCAAGGGGGCGTTCGGGTCTGCCGCTTTCCGGAAGGCGACGTTCCTCCGGACCACCTGCCCAACGGCAGAGTCGTGACGTCACCTCGTACTTGCTAGTCCGGAACAAGCCGCATTCGGCGGTCCGTCGACAGGCGCTTGGCGCCGGTCGGTGGCCTCCTGAATGACCGAAGGCCCCAACCCGCATTCGCGGGACGGGGCCTTCGGTCCGCCGATCAGGTCGGCTCCGGTCGGGCCAGACGCTACTGCGATCCGCGATCGTCCGCTTGCCGGCGGCAGCCGCACCGATGATTCCCACGGCGGACAGCGCGAAGGCCCAGATCGGCAGGACGGGAGCCTGCGAGCCGCCGCCGGCCGGGACGGTGCCGGGACTGTGGCGGTCTCGGGGACAGCCATCGCCTCGGGGACCGGGACGGTCTCGGGTGTGTTGCGGGCTCGGTCACGACCACGGCGATCGGCACCACGATTCGGACGGCGCCCCACAGGCACCCAGCGACGCGCCCGCCGGAGTGTTGGCTGCGATGGCGGTCTTGGCCGCAGCAACCGCCGCGACGTTGGCCGAGTAGTCGGCATCACCCTGGGTCGGCCGCCGCCCTCCCCGTCGTCGAGTACTCAACACCGAGGGTGCTGACGCCATCGGCAAGGCAGACGTCGAACGAACCGGTGGAAGCGGCCTTCGCGGTGTAGGTGGTGGTGCCGCCAGCCGGCACCACTGCGGGCGTCGGGTTGTCCGGGGTCACGCACTGCCAGTTGGGCTGCTCGGAGTCGCCAAGGTTGGTGAGCACGTCGCCCGCGGGGCACTCGGCGGGACCTTCGGTGGTCCACTCGCACATACCGGACTCGCCGTTGTAGTCACCGGTCTCACACACCGGAGTGGAATCCGGCTCAACCGGCGTCCGGATCTCGCAGGTCGGATTCACGGACTCGTCTTCGACTTCCCCCCTGTTGCCGCGGGACGCACGTGGTCTCGCCCACAGGGTTCGTGTACGTGTACGTGGTCATCGTGCAACCGCTCTGCTTCTGCTGTTCGGTCAAGTATGACCACCTGGTGCCGTTGCTGAAACCATCGGGGCTCCACGGCGACACGCACTTCGCGCGATCCTTGTCGTCGTGCTCGTACTTGATCGGTGCTGTCGTTTCGAGGGTTCCCTCGTTCGACTTGCACTTGTTGTTCCCGGGGTAGTCGTTCGTTGACGGGGGTGCCCAGCCGTCAGGGGAGTATCCCGTCTGGCAGGAATACGTCGTCTCCGGAGTACCCGTGGTCACGTCAACGCACATGCCGGGCTTGGTCGGGCTCTGAGCGCCACTGACCCACGTGCCGTCGGTCACAGAAGTGCCCGGGCACGTCCAGGTGTGGGTGGCCGGGGCCTCCTCGTGCTCGTATACGCAGGTATCGCCAACAAGCGTCCCGTCGATGCCATCGACCTGCGGACACGTGGGCGTGGAATCGGCCGAGGCCGGAGCGGCGAGGCCAAGGCCAGCCCGGCCCGCCATCGCGATGGAAAGTGAGGCGACCAGCGCCAGCACACGGAAGCGGCGCGACGTGCCGGCCGGCTTCGTATGCCGAGACTTCGTGGACATTTCTCAAACCCCCAAGATCGGGAACGGCTGGACAGGTGGGGAAACGATGAGGGGGCTGGGCACATATCAACGAACGACACGCACATTTCCCCGACAGTACCACTAGCAAAAGTGGCATATCGGACACTATTTCGGCAGATTCGGCGCCTGAAGCGTGACCAGCGGATCCGACGACGTCGCCATCCCTCAACCTGACCTTGAGACACACGTCCATCGGCGGCACGTCACGCGCCGGCCATGCGGCCGATGTTGGAGGAGGCTCACACTTCCGACAAATCTGGGTTAAATGTTAGGTTAGCCTCCACAACTCACGCGCCACTGCCCCACAGCTGGCTCGCCCAAGGGATAGGACGGGGACCCTCATGACTACCAGCACGAACTCCTGGCGCAATCGCCACCATCGACCCGGGCGAACGGGGCTCATTGCACTGGCCGCGGCCAGCCTCGTTGGGGTTGCCGCGCTCAGCGGCGTCGCCGCCACTGGGGCGAGCGCCACGACAGCGGCGGCGGCGCAGCCCAACGGCGACGTCGAACCTGATCATCCTGAAGACGAGCGACGACATCGAAGCTACGTCAAGCGCTACAGACGCGGATCGGAGCCGTCGAGGCAACACCAGACGCTGAACAACGTCGAGGAGGAAGTTGCGCCCTCACGGCCGCAGTCGGCTGCCGGGCCGGTCGTCGACTTCTCGGCGACCGCGTCCGGCAGCCGCCGTCCCCGTCGGCGAGGACGACGGGTCGCTCGGCGCCAACAGCGAGACCTCCGGTCAGTCGTGCGCCCAGGTGAACGTCGGGCAACGCGAGACGCTGACCCTGGACCTCAAGGACCGGCTCGCATCGCTCGGCGTCCTCGACGTCGAGGCGCAGCAGAACGCCGTCATCCGCGCCACCGCCTCCCTGGGCGAGCGTGCCGAGCGGAACGTTCGAGCTGTAGACCGGGTTCTCCGCGGCCACGGCGCCGAGAGCACGGACGAAACGACGTGGCCACCTGCCTCCCCTCGAGCGAGCAGCGGCCCAAGACTCGGGCGAGAACGACAACTGTCGCTGGGTCCTCGAACGGGGCGGTCTTCGACGAGCTGGTGCTTGAAGCGGTGACCGGCCAGTTCTCGCTCGAGGGCGGCGCCGACGGCACCGGCATCCCGAGCACCGCCGACGAGCCCGCAGGGCCGGCCCACCAACGTCACGTACTTCGTGACGTCGGAGCCGTGCACCGCGACAACTCCGACCGTTCACGATCGAGGGCGGCGGTGCCGGAGACCCGACTGCCACCGTGACCCGCGCCGACGACAACGCGGACGGCACCGACTGCCTGTACGTTCCGGTCACGCTCACATCGACAGCCGGGGCAGTTGGAGCTCCTGAAGGCCGGCGCGCCGTACAGCCAGTTCATCGTCGACGTGACCTGGACGGCCGACCCCGAGAAGCGTGCCGAAGGTGACAACCGTCGACTTCGGCGACGGCGACGGTACCGACGACACAGCCCATGGAGCTGTGCCCGTCGGCTCTTCGCGGCGACGGCAACGGCTCCTGGCCACGCTCGATCCGATCGAACTGCCCGGACGGCAATCCCTGACCTGCAGTGACGCTCGCGCTCCTCAGGGCATCACCGACATGTACCTCGACCGGAGCCGCCGGTGCAGTACTCCTGCTCGGGCGGCCGCGTCACGGTGTTGGAACGCGACCAGCGGCGATCTACGACGTTCACGGAGCAGATCTACCTGCTCGGCGACGTCTACTGGCGCGGGTAGTTACACCGGCTCGACCTGACGATCGGCTCCTTGCACGCCCAGGCGTGCGAGGAGCCGATCTGATTCCGCCCCCAGTTCGACGGCCGTTGTCGACTCACCCCGCGTGGCGGCCAGTTGGGCCGACGCCGCCAGCAGGAGGGCCTCCTCGTAGGGCTGATCGAACTCGCGCGCCGCGCTGAGTCCTTCGTCGCAGAGCGGCTCCTCGCTGTCGGCCCACTCCCCCAGCCGCATCAGCGCCCGGGCCCGGCACAGGCACGCGTGCGCGCGCAGGGGCGCTCCCTCGCCGTGTGCCGCCTCCTCCGCCTCCTCGATGAGGGCGAGCGCCTCGGCCGGCCGACCGGCCTCCGTCTCGACCTCGGCGAGGACCAGGGCCGCCTCGAGGGCCGTCATCCGCGCCCCCATCTCCGCGAACCGGGCGATCACCGGGGTCGCCAGCTCGCGGGCCGCCTCGACGTTGCCTCGGACCAGCTCTGCACGGGCCAGCAGCATCTCGGCGTAGGACGCGGCGAACTCCACTCCCGAGGCACGCAGGACCCGGATGGCATCGCGGAGGATCGGACTCGGCCTCGTCGGCCCGCCCGAGATTGACGAGGAGCTCCCCACGGTTCAGGTCGGTCTCGGCTGCCCCGAAGTGGTTGCCGGACTCCATCGCCGCTCGCCGGCTCAGCTCGTAGCTCTCGACGGCCTCCGGCCAGCGCCCCGCGATGAAGGCGAAGTTGCCGAGGTTGCCGCGGGCGATGGACTCGCGCGACTTCCAGCCATGGGCGATGCAGATCTCGAGGGCCTCGCGGGTGTGCGCTCCGTCCGACGGCAGGCCCATGATCATCTCGGCGTGGTCGATCGACACCAGCGCGCGCTCGAGGGTGGCGGCATCGTCGGTGGCTCGGGCGTTGTCGGCGGCACTGAGCGCCAGGGCGCGGGCCTGCTTGGGTCGTTGCTGGCCCAGACGGATGAACGCGGCGGCCGCGTCGACGCGGGCGAGCGCTCGGCGGGCATCCATCGTGTCGAGCCCCTCGACCAGTCGGCGGGCCCGGCCGAGCGCACGCAGGCCGGCGACGTGGGCGCCGGCCCGCTCCTGCACGCGTGCGCGGCGCACGAGCAGGTCCGCCTGCGCGATCGGGTCGTCCTTGGCGAGGTCGGTGGCGCGGCGGTAGGCAGCCACCGATGAGTCGAACTCCCCCGCCATCTCGCGCAGTTCGCCCAGCACCGACAGGACCTCGATCAGCTCGGATCTCTCGACGCGAAACCCCCGCGTCGCGTCCAGAGCGATCTCGTACTGCGCCGCCGCGTCCTCGTTCGCGAAGGACCGACGAGCCACCTGCCCGGCGAGCAGGCCGTACTTCCACGCCTTCTCGTCGTCGCCGGCCCGCGAGAAGTGCAGCGACAGCGTGGGCGCATCCACCTCGGGGTCGATGCTCATCCGCTCCACCGCCAGGCCCGCGGCGCGATGCAGCCGCGCCCGAGTCCGGTAGGCCAGCTCCTCGTACGCCGCGTCCCGAAGCAGCGTGTTGCGGAACCTCAGCCGATCGGGCCCATCGGGCGCCAGGAAGTCCGACAGGCGGGCCAGCGTCGCGGGGTCGACGCGGATGCCGTCCGACGGCGAGGGTCTCGTTGATGATCTTGCGCCGGAAACTGCGGCCGAGCACGGACGCGTACCGCAGGATGCGTCGGCTGGGCGGGTCGAGGAGGTCGATCTGCGCGGCGAGGGCGGCATGCAGCGACTCGGGCATGTGCTCGAGCGAGCCGGCCGCCCGGGCGACCTTGGTCGCCTCCTCGATGAACAGCGGATTGCCTTCGGCGCGCTCGACGATGGCCTGGACCTCGTGCGGCCGCAACGGTGTGGCCTCGGTGGCCTCGATCACCAGGCGCTCGATGATCTCGTCCGGCAGCGGGCCGAGATCAATCGTCACACCAGTCGATGGGGTGAACCCGCCGGTCGTCCCACGTCGCACCGCCACCACGGCCCATGGCCGACCGGGCGTCGCCGCCGCGATCCGGCCGAGCAGGTGGGCCGACGCCATATCCGCCCAGTGGGTCTCCTCGGCCACGAGCAGGAGGCGGCCCGGCAGCATCCGACCCACGAGGTCGATGAGCACCTCGGCCAGACGCTCGGGCCGGTACTGCGGATCGATGGCGTCCGCCTCGGGGGTTCCCGGCACCTCGACCTGGGCGATGTCGGCGATGAGCGGCGCCATCGGCACGAGGTCAGGTGCGGCCGTCGACAGTGCCTCGATGAGCTGTCGTCCCATGGCGTACGACGTGTCCCGCGTGATGCCGAGCAGCCGCCGCACCGGGTCGCGGAAGACGCGGTAGGAGCTCGACGCACCGTACGGCTCTGCGCGGACCGTCAGCTTCGTGACGTCCTCCAGGCCCTCCGCGGCCTCGCGTACCAGCCGGGTCTTGCCCATTCCGGTGGTGCCGGTGATCGTGAGGACTCCCCCGGAGCCCGAGAGCGCGTCGGTCAAGCGCGGCCCGCACGGTCGCGAGCTCGTCGTCGCGACCGAGCAGCGGCAGTCGGCCCTGCTCCGCGGTCTCGCGCGTGCCGGACTCCTCCCCGACCCGGTAGACGAGCAGCGGCAGCGCCTTGCCCTTCATCTCGAAGGGGCCCGCGGGCTCCGTGACGAACAGCGTGCGTGAGTGCTCCAGCACCGCCGGGTGCGCGTACAGCAGTCCCGGCTGGGCCTTGGACATGATCCGCGCGGCCGTGTTCGTGGTGTCGCCCATCGCCGAGTAGGCCGCGCGGGTGTGGGCGCCGACCTCGGCGGCGAAGACGTGCCCGCGGTTGCAGCCGGCCTGGACCGGCAGCGGGAGGTCCCCGTCGACGAACCGGCGCAGGGCCCGGAGCATGCGCCCCTCGTCGTCCTCGCTGGACTGCGGCACTCCCGACCCGAGGAAGAAGCCCGCCCCGTCGCTGCCCAGGTCCGTCGAGAGCAGGGTCACCGACTCCCCGCTCAGGCACTCCTGCAGGTGCGTGACCACGGCGTGCATCGCGTCGGCCACGGCGTCCGGCCCGTCGTCGACGAGCCGCTGGTCGGTCCCGGACACCCGGATGAAGCCGATCGTGGCCAGCCGGTGCTCGGGCTCGGGCGGACCCGGGTCGAGGTACTCGCCGAGCGCCAGCGGGAAGACCGTCGCCAGCCGGTCCGGTCCGACCTCGGGCAGCGGCGCCGCCTGCCCCGCTGGCTGCGCAGGCTTCGTGCGGCGAAGCAGGATGGCCCCGTCCTCGCGCCGCTTCGTCGCCGACGCCGGCAGGCGAGCGGCGGTGCCCTCCGATACGACGATCTGGCCCGCGTCGGCGGACTTCTCCGCGTCCGCGGTGGCGGTAGCGGCCGGCCCCAGCACGACGAGCTCGCGAGTGGGCTCGCCGACGAGGAACAGGTGGACCTCGCCCGAGTGGATGCCCACGGACATGTTCAGTCGCAGCCGGCCAACCGACGTCGGCACCGCGGCTGCTTCGCGCAGCGCTCGGCGCATCTCCACGACCGCGTCGCAGGCCCGCTCGGCGTGGTCCTCGCCGCGGAACATCAGGAGCAGCGCGTCACCGCCGAACTTGAGCAGGTCCCCGCCGCGGGCGAAGGCGGTGTCGAGCATGCCGCCGAAGACCCGGTTCAGGGTGTCGACGATCTCCTCGGCACCGATCCGACCGCGCTTCGACAGCTTCTCGGTCAGGGCGGTGAAGCCGGAGATGTCGGCGAACATCAGGGTGCCGTCCAGGGTCCGCCAGCGGGCTCCGGGGACCTCGTCGTCCCACGTGAGCACGACCCGAGGGACGTGGCGTCGAAGGTCCGTCACCGGGGTTCATCCGATAGGCGGCGCATACGATTCCGTCTCTTGTGGGTGGCGGGTGGTCGACGTGCGACGATCGTGCCAGACTACCCGGCACGCGGGGTCCCGGCACGCAACGAGAGGGCCGTCGGAAGGCGGCCGCCCAACGGATGTGAGGTCCTGGTGCAGCTGACATTCCTCGGGGTCCGTGGCTCCATCCCGGTGTCCGGCCCGCAGTTCAACCGCTACGGCGGTCACTCGACCTGCATCGCGGTGTCGCACGGCGCCGGCGAGCGGCCCTCGCTCTCGCTGGACGCGGGATCCGGGCTCTGGGGCATGACCCGCATGATCGAGGGCGGCCCGTTCCTCGGCTCCATCCTGCTGAGCCACCTGCACTGGGACCACACCCTGGGCCTGCCCTTCTTCGGGGCCGGTGACCGGGAAGGCTCGCGCGTCGACGTGTTCATGCCGGCGCAGGGCGGCAGGACCGGGCTGGAGCTGATGTCGCAGATGATGGCACCGCCGGCCTTCCCCATCACCCCCGAGGGACTCAACGGCGCGTGGAGCTTCAACGCGATCGAGCCGGGGTCGTTCGCCACGGACGGCTTCGATGTCTCGGCCTGCGAGGTGCAGCACAAGGGCGGGCGCACGTTCGGCTACCGCATCAGCGACGGCGGCGGGTCGGTCGGGTTCGTGCCCGACCATGCCCCGGCCCTCGGGGTGAGCGACGAGACCATGGAGACACTGTCCGGCGTCGACGTCCTCATCCACGACGCGCAGTATGTGGAGTCCGAGCGCACACGTGCCGATGACTACGGCCATGCCACGATCGGCGACGCCATCGCCTTCGCGGAGAAGCTCGAGGCCAAGACCCTCGTCCTCTTCCATCACGGTCCGCACCGCGTCGACGAGGCGCTCGACGTCATCACCGACGGCTACGTCACGGACCTCAACCTCGTCGTCGCGCGCGAGGAGATGAGCCTGGCCGTCTAGGCCGGGAGTCGCGCGAGACGCCGGCGGCTCAGGACTGGTCGAGCTCGCGGATGCGCGAGGCCAGCGCGCGCATGACCTGCAGCGCGAACATCGGGGTCTCCTGGACGAGGAACAGGAAGGTGCGCTCGTCGATGACGGCGATCTCGCAGGGCTCCAGGGCCGTGGCAGTCAGGCTGCGAGCAGTGCTGTCGATCAGGCCCATCTCGCCGAAGGTCGCCTCCGGCCCGACGGTCACCACCGGCTGGCCGTCCGCGCTCAGCTGGACCGAGCCCGACACGACCCCGTACATCTCCGCACTCGGGTCACCCTGGGCGAAGATCACGTCGCCGGCCGCGTACAGCCGCGTCTCGCGCGCACTGACGAACATTCCCTTGACGGCCATCAAGGCGCCCCATTCCCATCGAAACCGTTCGCACCGGAGCGGGTGCGCCGGTGATGGCACGGACCATAGCAGGACAAAACGAACAACAGGTGTCACAAGGATGACGAGTGAGCCGACGTCCCGCGCCTATTGGCTTTCGGCCTCCCAGCGCGCGACGAGCGATCGCGGGGCCCGCAGGCGCCAGGACTCGGTCACGAGTTCGCTCGCCTCGTCGACGTCGAGTTCCGCCAGCCGGGCCAGCACGATCGGGTAGCCGTCGTAGTGAGGGGTCGTGAAGAAGCGGCTCGGGTGCGCGGCGATGAGCGCGGCCTTCTCCTCCTCGGAGTCCACCCATGCCACCAGGGCTGACTCCTCCTCGTTGATCGTGGCGAATACCCGCGGCTTCGTCCGCCACGATGGGCGACCTCCGTAGGACGGCTGCTCGTAAGCGCCCGGGAGCGCGAGCGCTACCTCCCGTACGTCGTCCTCGCCGATCACCCACGGATCCTTGCACGTACGGTCACGCTGAGGCGGGGCGTGCCACACTTCCTTCACGGCAGGGTCACCAGGGCGGAGGACGGACGATGATGATCACCAAGACGTTCAGCACTGGCATCGGCGGCACGATCGCGGTGGCCTTGGCGGTGGTGACCGCGCTGAGTCCGGGCGCCAACGCCGGCGACACGGCCGGCTGCTCGGGGCGGTGATCTGTCGGCCAAGGTGACCGGCTATGCCGAGGGCGTCTCCCAGCCGGCGGCCTACATCACCGTGACGAACACGAGCGCGCGGACCTGCATCGTCCGGGGCTACCCGACGATCACGGCGGCGCGCACGAAGAAGGGCCGGCAGCCGATCACGGTGACCGATGGTGCCGTCATGAACGCACCGCGACTCCGGCCACGGACGATCGCCATCTCTCCGGGGGGTCACGCGTGGTTCGCACTGGGTGCCGCGACGGCCTACGACCCGCCGGTCGTGACGTTCGTGCGGGTGACGTTCTCCCCGAGTGGCAACGGCACCAGATCAGTGCGGCTGGCGCTGCAGGCCAGCGCGCCGACCGGCAAGCCCTTCCCGCTCGGCGTCACTGCGTTCGCGCCGGGCGTCGGCAACCCCAACTAGTCGCGCACGGAAGGGCCGTTCTCCCGCCGTCTCCTCGCGAGCGCGCTCGAAGCCGATCAGCATCGGTCCAGCACCCCCACCGCAGGACCCCTGCGTGACATCCCGCCTACCGACCTTCGGCGTCGACCTTGCCCTCGAAACGGGAGAAGTCCACGTCGACGTCGTCCGACGTCTGCTCCCCAGCAGCAACGTCGCGGTCATGGATGGGATGCAGGTCGTCAACCCAGATGAGGGCCTTGACGTCGCCCGTCGTCAGGTTACGCACGTGCCCGCCCGTGGTGGCGTCGTGGCTGATGCCGTGCAGGTGCAGGCGTGGAATCGTCTGGCCGGCCGTCTCGTCCGGGAACCGAAAGCCCACGACGATGCCGCTCCACGCGTTGAAGGCAAACCGAGTCTCGTCGTCGATGATGTCGCCGAGCTTCTCGTGCTCATGCGTCGGCGGCGCCACCGTGCGCAGGAGGACATCGGTGAAGCCACCGTCGATCTCCACCGCGCACACGACCTGCTCATGATCGACATGCGTGCTCTCGAGGTAGTCGTCGATCGCGGAGACAAGCCCATCGACGTCCAGGCCGGGTGCCAGACTCAGCGAATGCACACGGCCGCCATGCGCTGCTATGCCGAAGGCGATGCCCTCATCGGGGCCGACCTCGATGGGAGTGCCATCCACAGGCACCCGCCAGGTGACGCCGCGCACGCTGATGATCTCGCCGTCGAGATCGTGCATCACGCCTAGGCCAAGGCGGCTGTCACCGAATTCCTCGCCCGCAGTCGTACTTGTGGAGTAGTCACCCGCGAACAGCCGGCCCGCCCCTCGCGCCTGGTCGACAGCGCCGTGGTCACCCTCCGGATACGAATGACGCAGGTGAAAGGTCTCCCGGATCCGAGCCAAGACGCTGTCGTGCATGGCATGACTCTATGGCGGCGCCGGAGGTGGCGGCTCGACCTGCGAGAAGTCGCCCACAGCAGCCGGAGCCAATCCGTCAAGGATCAGCCGGAACTGCACAAATGAGGAGTGGGGCGGGTCGGGCTCGAACCGACGACGACCAGATTATGAGTCCGGGGCTCTAACCAGCTGAGCTACCGCCCCCAAGCGGCACTCGATCCTAGCGAGGCCACGGGCGCAGCGCGTTGTGCGCGGCCCTTCCCGCGAGCACCCGCTGTCGTGCAGCCGGGTTCAATCTGACCTCGGGCCTCTCGGCCGAGACCGCCCGGCGGCGGGACGGTGACCGCGCGCACATGAAGCACGATGGGTGCAACGACGACCATGAACAACACGGCGGAACCGGACACCTTCACCGCATCCGCGACGAGTGAGTTGACCAGCGTGCCGGCCTCGTCCTGCCACGACATGCGCCTCGATCGCCTCGTGCCGTATGCGAGCCCCAGGTCGCCGCGCCCTGTTCGGCGGTCTGCGGCCCGTTGAGGGTTCAGCCGACGGGAGCGCCGGCTCGCCGCTGGGTGCTACGGGGTGAGTCGGAACACCTGACGACGCACCACGGGCTGATAGTTCATCCCGCCCGTGGACGTGATCAGCACGGTGCAGGTACCGGTCCCCTTCAGTGCGGTGATCGTCCGCTGTGAGGCATCGACGCTGCAGTTGTCCGACGACAGGCTCGCGGTCAGTCCGGACTTGAGGGAGACCCGGAGCGGCACCGTCTTGTTGGCGGCCAGCTTCGGCTTCGCGCCTCGGCGGACGGCCCTGCCATCAAGCTCGACGCGCACCCGGTCAGCCGAGCGAACGGCGTTCACCGGGCGGAACACGGTCGGGAAGACGCGCACGTACGCCGGGTTGGCGCTGTCCTGGCCGGCCCCGAGGACATACACGGCGCATGCCGTGGCCCGTGGGTCACCGGTAGCCTCACGGCAGTCCACGCTCGCGCTCGGAGTCGCACCTGACGTGGGGTTGGGATTCATCCCGTAGAACTCCCCGTTCACCTTGATCGTCATGGTCGCCGTCGCTCGGGGCGCACCAGTGGCCGTCAGGTAGCCGAAGGCATCGGTCGACAGGTCACACAGGGTCGGCTGCGAGCGCGGGTCGTCGGGCACCTTGCAGTGGAGGGCATACAGGCCCACTCCCGCGGGAAGGTTCACCACGTCGATCACCTGCATGGACGACGAGGCCAGGTTCATCAGGGGCGTGAACTGATGCTGGCCGGCCACCGTTGCGTCGTAGCCGTCCGCCGCCCTCGCCGGCGACGCGGCAAGGGCACCGACCACGGCGAGAACGACAGCCACGCCACTGACGCGTGAGAATCTCGTCGTCATTCATCTCTCCCTTTGTCGGACTTGCATAGTGGCGAGCATGTCGTTCACCGTCCCGTGAGACGGCCGCGACCGGTCGGCAGGGCTCGCTGACCCCGCCGACCCGTGTCTACGGCTGGCTCCCTAGCGGAGAGTGCCGATCTTGTACCTCGCCAGTGAGGCCTTGGCCTTGGAGCTGCTCTTGTGCTGACCGTTGAAGCTCGTCGTGGCGTTCTTTCCGCACATGGCGACGATCGTTCCCTTGCCGCCCGGATGCTTGGGGATCCACGCCGTGAGGTTGTACACGTTCCGCCCCACCACCGACCAGCAGTTCGATGCCGACTTGTGCTTCCTCACCTGCGCCATCGAGTAGCTCTTGCTGGGCATGACCGTGTTCACGCCGTCGGCCTGCGCCGCGTGCGCCGACGGCGCAACCAGGACAGCCGCCAACGCCATCGGCACGACGGCCCCTGCGGCCAGTCGTCTCATCTTCGCAACCTGCATACCTGTCACTCCCCATCTCGTGGTGCTATCTCGTGGTGCTTTCCGAAAACCTGATTCCGGACGCAAGGCCGGATCCCGGTACCGAACAGACCGGCGGAACTGCGATTCCCGTCATCCCAACGGTCCGATCGCGAAGGGTGCAAGGGCGTCTTCGGCCGACGCCGAACCCTCGTGCTGACCGTTGTAGCTCGCTGTGCCATCGACGCCGCACATGCTCTCGATGACTCCCGAGCCCCCGGGATGCTCGGGAATCCAGTCGGTGAGGTCATACACAGTCCCCGCGACCGCCGACCAGCAGTCGGTCGCAGAAGCATGCGCCCCGACCTCCGCGAGCGTGATGGCGGCGGGGCCCGATGGGGACGGCACGGCACTCGATGACGGGGCGCTCGACGCAGACGGCGCGGAAGACAGCGGTGGCCGCGGGTGCCGCGTCGTCTGTCTCGTCGTCTTCTGATTCGGATTCGCCGTCAGCCCCCTGCGCCTCCGCATCGACGGACGTCCCGTTGAGGTTCCGCGACTCCCACACCGCGGCGGCCCCCGTATGCCCGACGACGACCGTCATCGCGGTGACCACGACCGCCAGCACGATGGCAATGGCAGCGAGGACGCGCTGGCCAGCGCCACCAGAACGGGCTCCCGACTCCTCGGATCGCGCGGCGGATCGTCGCTCCAGCCACAGCCACGCGCCCGCCACGACGAGCAGCAGGACGGCCACCCATGGGAGCACATCCCCCCACTGGGCGTGCTGTTGCGGCTCGCCGATTCGCTCCGCCAGTTGTTCGCCGGACTCCTTGGACAAGAACGCCGCTCCGGTCCCGATCACCAGTCCGACCATCGCCGCCCAGACGAAGGCTCCACGCCACCGCGGGACCAGGATGATGGCGACCAGCGCCAGCGCTGCGAGCGGCAGCATGACGACGGCGTAGTGCACCACCAGCGTGTGCGTCGGGAGGTCGCCGATCACACCCAGCGGGCTGTCAAGACCGGGAATCGCCCCGGTCACTGGGGAGAGTTGCACGGCCCGCTCCTGATCGTCGCTGTCGGTTCGGTGGGATTTCGGTCGCAGTTATCCAAGCGTGCCGATCCGATAGCTCGCCAGGCTGGCATTGGCGCTGGCACTGCCCCCGTGCTTGCCGTTGTAGGCCGCCGTTCCGTCCACTCCGCACATGGCCACGATCACCGACCGGCCCCCCGGGTGCTTGCCGACCCACGCCGTCAGATCGAAGACTCCCCCATTGACGATGGACCAGCAGTCGCCCGCGGTCTTGTGCGCCGCCACCTGAGCAGCCGTGTAGGTCTGTGACGCCGCGGGAGCGGACGAAGGAGCTCCTGCGGGCGCTGCGGCCGGGACCGAAGCGGGGGCCGTCGCCTGCCCCGCACGGCGCAGCGTTCCGATCTGGTAGCGCGCGAGGATGCGGGACGCGTTCTCCGAACCGTCGACCATCGCGTTGTAGGCAGTTGTCGCGTTCCGGCCGCACATGGAGCGGATCCAGGCGCGCTGAGCACGATGCTTGCGGGTCCACGAGCTCAGGTTGTAGACGTTCCCGTTGACGACCGACCAGCAGTTCCGTGCCGTGCGATGCCGCCGCACCTGCCGCAGGACGTATGTCTTGGTTGCGGTGGATGTCGACGGCGTGGCGGGGGCAGTGGACGGCGCTGTCGTCGGCGCGGTCGTGGCCGGGGTGCTGTCCACCGTTCCGACCCTGAACTGGGCGAGGGACGTCTTCGCACTCCCGCTGCTCCCGTGCTGGGCGGTGAACGAGGCCGTGCCATCCGTGCCGCACATGGCGGTGATGGTGGATGACCCACCCGGATGCCTGCCGATCCACGCCGTCAGGTCATATACGCCACCGCTGACGACCGACCAGCAGTCGGACGTGGTGCTGTGCGCGGCCACCTGAGCCAGCGTGTAGGTCGCGGCGGGGACCGGCGGCGGAGTCGAGTCGAAGGCGCCGATGCGGTAGCGGGCCAGGGCCCGGTTGGCCTCTTCCGCGTCCTTGGACTGATGCTGTCCGAGGTACGACGCCGTGCCGTCGATCCCGCACATCGCGATGATCCGGGCAGCGCCACCCTCATGACGGGGGATGAAGGCGGTCAGGTCGTAGACCGATCCGTTCACCACCGACCAGCAGTCGGACGCGGTGCTGTGGGCAGCCACCTGGGTCAGCGTGTAGGTCGTCTCCGCGTACGCCGGGGGCGCTGACGCGATCCCCGCCACCAAGGCAAGAGGCAGGGCTGCCCCTACCGCGTATCGGCTGCTAGTCCTCTTGCGGAGCTTCACATTGCCCACCCTCCTGGATCTGACCCGGCATGCTGACGTCCGTCACGATAGGAGTCGACAGGGCAACTGCGCTCCAAGTGAAGGTCAAGTTCGTGTAAGGCGTCATCGTCCCCCTGCCGAGGCCCGGAGCTTGGCCTTCTGCGCCCGGGCGACGGCCCGCGCACACGACGCCAGTCCGTTTGACGTCGTGGCCTTGGGATCGGCGCACGCCACGTAGACGACTTCGGAGCCGACGGCTGAGAAGATCGAGACCGTGGGTCCAATTGCCGAACCCGGCTGGCCGTCGGGCTGGACCGGAGTGGAGATGCTGCCCTCGGTGTCGTACCGAACAACGGTCGTCGCGCTCGCCTTGAGCAACGAGACGGTCGGGCCGCTGGTCGACATCTCCGCGATGTAGGCCCGCGCGACACGCGGCGACGGGAAAGACAGGACATCCACGTGGTTCGGCCACATGTCGCCGTTGGCGAAGGCGGCATTCGAATGCAGGAACTCGTAGTAGCAGTAGTTGACGGTGCCCTTGAGGTACGGCGCCGTATGGCACACCCGCTTGTTGGCCTGCATTGGGGCGCCGAAGACGGGGATGGCTGCGATCTGCTTCAAGGAGAGCAGCGCCTTGCCCACCTGATCAGTCGCAAGGAGGCCAGGGGTCATGGCGGCGACCGGCTGCGAACCTATCCCCATCAGGAGCATGGTCGCGGTGGCGAGCACCGCGAACGCCCTGCGCGCATTCCTCACCGCACCCCCTGGTCGCTGGTCGAATGACTGCGACCCTACGGCGCTGGTGTGCCGACTCCGCTAGCGGAAAGGAAAAATCCAGGTAAGCGCCTGCATCCGGCGTCGCCCATCGAGACGGGGGCCGGCCCTTCCCTCATGGCAGGGGCCCGACACCGCAACGACCCTGACCTTCGCCGTCGGGTCGCTACCTGGCAGGCAGGTGCGGCTCGATCTGCGCCACGAGGGCCGGCTCGGGCTGCGCGCCGTACCGGGGTGGTCGTCGACATGGACCTTGCCGACCTTCAGCCGCCCGGCGTTGCGGGCCGCCAGCCTCTCCAGCACCGGAGCCACCATTCGGCGCGGCCCGCACCACGGCGCCCACAGGTCCAGGCAGGACGAGCACCAAAGTGTCAGGCATGTACGTCAGTTTCATAACCACTCAGCCGAAGACCAAATGGGAAGCATCAACCGAAACAGAATCGATGAGGAGTGGGGCGGGTCGGGCTCTAACGTTCCCCCAACGAGTCGCCGCCCGCTCAACTTGCCTGTGTCGCGGCGTTCCACTTGGCGAGCAGGTTCACCGCCAGATCATTGACGGCTCCCTGGTCCAACGGCACCTGGCGGAGTCCCGTCAGGGTAGAGCCGTAGCTGAAGGTCTGGATCGTCGCGCCGTCCATCAAGTACAACGTGTAGAGCTTGGTCGACCACTTGCCGCAGGGAACGACCTTGCCCGAGGTCGTGGAGCACGTCGAGCCGTAGTTCGGCTCCGTCTCGAAGGAGCGTACCCACACCCCCGGAACCCCGTTGATCACCACCGGCGACACGCCGACGTCCACCCGTCGCGCGGTTTGCTTCCTGCTCAGCAGCGTGCCCTCCCGCTCCCTGCATCCTCTGAGGTACTTCACCAGCTTCGTCCAAGCCGCGGATGCCTCCGCAGCGCTGGCGTAGGTGTCTAGATCCTGGCTGGCGTATCCGCCGACCAGCGTGGGTCCACCGGTATCCCCCATCGACATCTCGAAACTGGCCAGTCCGCTCGGGACGTCCCCGAAGCCGCTGGGCGAGCAGGACAGGAACATCTCATCCCCGGGGAAAGACGTGTCGAAGCGCGCCCACGCCCCGCGGGCAGGAGACCGGACCGGCAAGGTGGAGGGGAGGTCAGCTCGCGTCAGCATGACCTGCTCGGCCGCCGTGAGCAGCGCCGGTTGGGTCAACGACCTTGATACGCGGCCGCCGTAGCGATCCGCCAGCACGTCGGTGAGTTCCTGCAGCGCGATCCGCTCGCCGCTGGTCGTGGCCGAGCTGGACACCTCTCGCGTCAGGATGCTGATCCCGTTGTCGGCCAGGGCGATGGTCGTGAACGATCCGCCGACGTCCTTGACCGTGGAGTCCGTCCTGATCCAGCGACCCTCGGTGCTCCCCACGGTCATCGTTCCTGTGGACACCTTGTATCGGCCATCGTCATCGACACGCAGGTAGGCACACTTGCGGGCCACGTCCGCATTGAGCCCGGTCCACGCATCCTGGGCTGCTGAAGCGCTGGGGTAGGCATACACCTGCTGGGACAGGCCGTCCGCGGTTGCACGGTATCCGACGACGAGAGTGCTGTCGGGGAGCACGGCTTTGCGGTCACTGGTCTGGCAGACCGGCGCCGGATCCTGGCCCCCGGGCGGGATCAGATAGCCGCGCTCCAGCCTGGCATCGCGACCGAGTATCGCGTTGACGTCGGCAGCGTCAAGCATGGCGTTTGTCGTCTGCTGCAGCGTCGTGGCATCCGGCGGAGGTGCCTCCCGTGACAGCGGTGCCGCCTGCGCGGCAAAGGCCAGGCCCCCGGCCAGCGCAAGGGTGACAACGCCGATCACGGGGCTGCGACGGATGTATCGAGAAACGATCTGACCGGCCATGGCGTGCCTCCCACGCTGCAGGTTCCGGTATGCAGGCTATGCCCGCACACCGGCGCGTTTCCTGCCCAGCGCCGAGGACGAGATCGCCCGGCGTATCGAGCGCGGGAGCTGCCCGCCGGACGCGCATCCCCGGTCCCAACGTCCTACCGTTTAGGTGATTGGGGGGTTCACCATGCGCGCACTCGCACTTGCCAGCCTCGTCACCGCCGGATCCCTGCTCTTCGTGGCTGGGCCACCCGCATCGGCCGCACAACCCGTTCTCGCGCCCTCGGCCCGGTCGTGCAATCCGATCGTCAAGGCGGAGGTGAGCGGCAACCGATCAGTCCTGGCCAGCGTCACCGCGCCCGGGTTCCTCGGAGATGCCGAGGAACCGACGACTGAGCCGGCCCCCGAGCCCACGAGCGAGCCAAGCCCGGACCCGAACACCGAGCCAGCGCCGCCGCCCTCGGATGGCCCCACCGATCCAACCGTCCCCACCACCGAGAGCGCCGCTACCGATACGGCGAGTTCGTCGCGCACCGCGCCCATGGCATGGTGCTGGAGGTCCGACGTGCACATCACCGTGCAGAACGTGACGTTCAGGCGAAGTCCTGCTCGACGCCAAGGTCCGTCGGGACTGGTTCGTCAAGACCACGACGTGGTCGAGAACGTTCGAAGTCGGAGCCGGGCAGACCGTGAGTGTCCGGGCGACACAGGGCAGTGCCTCTGGCGAAGCCCAGGCGACCACTCCCACGCCCCCAGGGCCGCCGCAGAACGTCATCACCACGGAGGTGGCACCCACCTCCGTCACCATGGACTGGACGAAGCCCGAGCGTGACGGCGGGCGGCCGATCGAGGGCTACCGCGTCGGCACGTATGAGTCCCAGGAGTTCACCACCGGCACGTCCTGGCAGTTCACCGATCTCAAGCCTGAGCGGGACTACACGTTCGTCGTGTCCGCGGAGAATAGCGTCGGCGAGTCCGACAAGGTAGCCATCACTGTCCGTACGCCCCGTGAGCCGACGACGCCGGGCGCTCCCCGCGATCTGCGTGCGCTCCCCTCCTCTGCCAGGTCCATCGTGGTCGACTGGACGCCGCCGGAAGACGACGGCGGACTGCCGATCGAGGGCTACCTGATCGCCTGGGCAGGCGGCGCATCGGTGTACGCGACCGAGACGTCCGTCGAGGTGCGGGGGTTGACGCCTGCGACGAAGTACATCTTCACCGTTCGGGCTCGCAACGCGCTCGGGCTGTCGCCGAGCGCGTCGGTGAGCGCGCGAACGACGCTCGACCCGCAGCCGCGGCCCGAGCCGCAGACCCCGAGCGAGCCTCGGGCCCTCAAGGCCGCGAAGACCACCAAGAACTCTGTGACGGTGACCTGGAAGAAGCCTTCGTTCCAGGGCAACGGCACGTTCCTGCGCTACGCCGTCTCCTGGGACGGCAGCCGATCCGAGACCGACGCCACGAGATTCACCATCGACGGACTGGCACCAGGGACTGACGTGACGGTCTCGGTGCGCGCGTTCAACGAGGCGAAGGGCGAGTCTGATCCTGCGGTGATCACGGTCTACACGGACCCCGACCCGATCCCCGCGCCCACCGTCCCGTCGCCTCCGATCGACCCCGAGGTGTCGCTGGTGATCGACAACTCCATGCGGATCGACTGGCGGCCGCCTGCCTTTGACGGCGGCACTCCCGTCACCGGCTACCAGGTCAGCTGGGGTCCGGTGACCGATCCCACCGATCGTCGCGTCGACACGGTTCTCGAACCGGTGTTCATCGCCTTCGACCTGCAGTTCGGCACTGAGTATGAGTTCTCCATCCGCGCCCTGAACGTCATGGGTGCTTCCGGCCCTTCCTCAGTGCGGGGATGGACCAATATTGATCCGGTCCCCGCGCCTCGCGTGCCATCCGCGCCCCGGGACCTGGCGCTCGTGCTGGGAACGCCGACGGAACTGCTCCTCGGCTGGGCCGCCCCCGCCGATGACGGTGGCACACCGATCGAGGGCTACGTGATCAGCTGGACGGCAGGGTCGTCCCCAGACGTCCACCTGACGTATGTCGAGGATCCGTATGTCCTGCTTCTGGGTCTGACGCCGGCGACAACGCACGCGATCGAGGTGCGCGCGCTCAACGGCACGGGGCTGTCGCTCCCAGCCTCCTTGAGCGCCACCACCATCATCGATCCTGTCCCGACGCCGCAGATCCCAAGCTCGCCGCGCGATCTCGTGGTCACGGGCACCACCCCGACGAGCATCGCCCTGCGCTGGACGGCTCCAGCTTCGGACGGGGGGTCGCCCGTCACCGCCTACCTCGTTCGGGCCGCGGGCGTGCCACCGGTCCTGGTCACGGATACGACGGCCCTGCTCACCGGTCTGGTCCCCGAGCGTACGTATGACATGAGCGTGCAGGCGGTGAACCAACTCGGCGAGTCGGAGTCCGCACGCGTTACCGGGCGCACGCAAGCGAGCCCGCCGGCCCCCGGGCCGACCCCGGGCCGACGCCGTTCACTCCGAGCACGTCCGGAACGAACACCGATGGCTCCCTCAATCTCGACCGGAAGCCGAGGACCCTGCGCCAGACCTCGCCCGGCAAGTGGCCCGCCAACGTGACGATACTGAGCGGTCAGGTTGCGCCCATCGAGAAGGAGTCCGGCTTCCTCACCAACGCGGGGCAGGAGGCGGTCCTCGACGTCACCTACCGATCCCCGAGCATCAAGAGGGTCGTCGTGAGACTCGACCCCACGACGAGCACCTACACCATGCGTGCGGTGCTCAAGCCCAAGAAGGTGTCGGGGGCGGTCGTGCTGACCGTCGACGCACCGAGCATCACGGTCGGCGACACGACCTACGAGGCGCTTCAGGCCAGTCAGCGATTCACCATCACGTCACGCGCGCGAAGGTGATCGGCCGGCCTGACCGCCCAGGCACTACGGGAGCAATGGCTCGATCTGCGCCACGAGGGCCGGCTCGGGCTGTGCGCCGATGACACGAGCCACGGCCTTGCCGTCGCGGATCATGACCAGGGTCGGGATCGAGCTGGCGTCGTAGCTGCGCGCCGTACCGGGGTTGTCGTCGACATTGACCTTGACGACCTTCAGCCGCCCGGCGTAGCGGGCCGCCAGCTTCTCCAGCACCGGAGCCACCATTCGGCACGGCCCGCACCACGGCGCCCACAGGTCCAGCAGGACGAGCGACGAGGTGTCCAGCGCGCCCGCGAGCGAGGCGTCGGTGGCATCGGCGATCCACGGCAGTTCGGCCTTGCACGAGGCACAGCGCGGCTTGCCTGAGGTCACGGCGGGCACGCGGTTCTTCACACCGCAGGATGGGCAGGGCGTAATGCGGGAGGTCATGCCGGATTCAACCGCGGCAGGGCCCGCGATGTTCCCCGAACTCGGCACAATGGCCGCATGGGTGAGGTGCGGGTCCACGTGCGCGTGAAGCCGGGGAGCTCGCGGACCCACGTAGGCGGCCGCTACGGCGACACCGACCAGCTGGTGGTCGCGGTGAACGCCCCACCGGTCGATGGCGCGGCCAACGACAGCGTGACCAAGGCGGTGGCCAAGGCCCTGGGCATCAAGCCCCGACAGGTCCGCATCGTCAGCGGACACACCTCGCGCAGCAAGGTCGTGGCGGTCGACGTGCCAGAGTCCGAAATCGGCGCCGTCTCGGGAGACGATCAACCGGCTGCTCGGCTGACGGTCGCCGACCCGCATCGGACCGCTGATGGACCCGCCATCGAGCGGTCCAGGCCCCTACGCTGGAAAGCAGCCGAACCGAGAGAAGGTCACCGTGGAGAAGCCCCCGCGCGAGGAGTCCCAGGACGCCGAGCGCCACGAGGAAGACATCAAGCATCATCCGTTCGAGAAGGAGAGCGAGGAGGACGAGTAGCCGATCCGGCTGCCGTCCGCCCGCCCAAAGCCGATGCCCCCGGCCCGTCAGGGCCGAGGGCATCGTGATGCTCCCCCAATTGGACTCGAACCAATAACCCTTCGATTAACAGTCGAATGCTCTGCCAATTGAGCTATGGGGGACTGCTCCGGCTCAGCGTGAAACCGGCCCGCGAAGGATAGCAAGGCTCGGACCCACCGCTCGCACGCGGCTCCCGGCCCGAACCCGTGGCGACGGGTCAGATCCCGAGCGCCTCCCGCAGCTGGGCCAGGGCGGCACCCGCCTCCGCGCGCAGGGCCGGATCGCTCGCGTCCAGGCCGCGGATCGAACACCACGGTCCAGCGCACCTCGTCGTCGTCACTGCCGCGACGGGCGACCAGGAGGGCCCCCGCTCCGTTGCCGAGGTCGACCCGCTCGCTGATCACGACACTGGCCGTGACCCGGTCGTGGACCGCCGCCGGGAGGTCACGCGAGTCGTCGACCCGCACCTGCACCAGACGCGAGGGCAGGCCGGCGTCGTCGACGACGACCAGGTCCAGCATCGGCTCGTCCCAGGTGGCCTTGCTGATCCGGTCCCAGGGCAGCCGCTCGCCGGTCGCCTGGAGGTAGAGGGCGCGATCGGTTGCCGCGGCGAAGTGGGACTGCGTGACGTCGTCGCCGGGGCCCGCTCCCCACGCCACGACCTTCTCCCCCGGCGGGATGCCGAGCATGGCGATGGCGGTGCCCGGCAGCCGACCGGTGAACTTCGGCATGATCCGCATTACGACACCTCTCCTAGCGCGTCCTGCTTCAGTGAGCGCCGGTAGTCCTCCAGCGCCAGGAGATCGGCGAAGCACTGCTGGTACTCCGTCTGCTGGGTGCCCGGATCGATCCGCTGCAGGCGCCCCCTGAGGTCGTCGATGCGCCTCGAGGCGTCGAGCTCGAGCAGCCGGGAGATCATGCCGATCGCATACCGGGCATCCTGCCCCGCCTCCGCCGGCAACGGGTCAACGGCGAGCTCGCGCACGAGGCGGCGCACGGCGTCGTCCTCGGCGGCGTCGAGGACGGCATCGATCCAGGCCAGGCCGTCGAGCTCGGACGAGGGGTAGCCGGCCAGCGCGATGGCCTTGTGCACCTGACGCGCGGTCGGGTGGGTGAACGCGGCGTCCTCCACGCTCTCGTACCAGGACGCCACGGCGCCGGGCTGCTGGAGGGCGCACTTGAGCGTCTCCCGCTCGACGAAGAACGCCGGGTCGCGTCGCTGCCCGGACTGGGACCGCGGCATGGGCGCCGCCGGCGGTGCGGACTCGACCTCGGGGCGAGGGGCGTCTGCGGGCGGGACCTGCTCTCGGCGCGGCTGGCTCGACTTCGGCGCGCGAGCGGCCGCCTGCACTGCTTCGGTCACGGTCGAGACCTCCAGACCCGAGCCACCCGGCCAGGCGACGCGCGTACTCCGGCCGCAGCGCCGTGTCGCGGATCTTGCCCGACGATCGGAGCGGCCTCGCGCAGGGCACCGATCCGGCCCTCGGCACGTCTCGAGGTCGTATCCCGCGAGAGTGGAGCGGATCGCGAACTCGAACAGCGGGACCCGCCGGTCGACGAGGGCCACCACGGCGGCATCGCCCTGCTGGAGTCGCAGGTCGCAGGGGTCAAGGCCGCTCGGCTCGACCGCGACGATAGGTCTGCGTCACGAACCGCTGGTCCTCCTCGAACGCGCGCAGGGCGGCCTTCTGCCCCGCCGCGTCGCCGTCGAACGTGAACACGACGCTGCCGCGCATCTGGTCGTCGTCCATGAGCAGTCGGCGCAGCACCTTGATGTGCTCGGTGCCGAAGGAGGTGCCGCAGGTGGCCACGGCGGTGGTCAGCCCGGCGAGGTGGCAGGCCATGACGTCGGTGTAGCCCTCGACGATGACGGCCTGCTGGCTCTTGGAGATGTCGCGACGCGCCAGGTCGAGCCCGTACAGCACCTGGCTCTTCTTGTAGATCGGCGTCTCGGGGGTGTTCAGGTACTTGGGGCCGTCGTCGTCGTCGAAGAGCTTGCGCGCGCCGAAGCCGATGACGTCGCCGCCGAGGTCGCGGATCGGCCACACCAGCCGTCCGCGGAAGCGGTCGTACGGCCCGCGATTGCCCTGGCTGACGAGCCCGCCGGCGAGCAGCTCGGCGTCGGTGAACCCCTTCTTGCGCAGGTAGCCGGTGAGCGCGTCCCAGCCCTTCGGGGCGAAGCCGACCCCGAAGTGGCGGGCCGCCTCGGCGTCGAAGCCGCGGGAGGTCAGGAACTCCCGGCCGATCTGCGCCTCCGGGGTGGCCAGCTGCTCGACGTAGAACGCGGCCGCCAGCTTGTGCGCCTCCACGAGCCGGGTCCGCTGGCCCTGCTGGCGGTTGATCGCCGCGCCGCCGTCGACGTAGCGCAGCTCGACGCCGGTGCGGTCGGCCAGCTTCTCGACGACCTCCGCGAAGGACAGGTGGTCGATCTTCTGGACGAAGGACAGGACGTCGCCGCCCTCGCCGCAGCCGAAGCAGTACCACATGCCGCGGCTCGGGAGTGACGTGGAAGCTGGGCGAGCGCTCGTCGTGGAACGGGCACAGGCCCTTCAGGGAGCCGCCGCCGGCCGACTTCAGGGTGACGTACTCGCGGACGACGTCGTCGATCCGGGCACGCTCGCGGACGAGGGCGATGTCCTCGTCCCTGATGCGTCCGGCCACAGGCCGAGTCTAGGTGTGGTGGCGGGTTGGGCGCGCCGTACTCCCATGGGGTTGGATGGGGCGCATGTCATCGCCCCTGGATGTGGAGAGCCTGCGGGCGGACACCCCCGGTTGCGAGGTCGTCACCCACCTCAACAACGCCGGATCGGCCCTGCCGCCGGCCATCGTGACGGACACCGTCGTCGAGCATCTGCGCCGCGAGGAGCTCATCGGGGGCTACGAGGCGCAGTCGGAGGCGTCCGATCGAATCGAGGACGTTCGCGCCTCGGCGGCGACCCTCGTCGGCGGCCGGCCGGACCAGATCGCCCTGCTGGAATCAGCCACCAGCGCCTGGGCCCGCGCCCTCATGAGCATCGTCTTCACCCGCCCGCTCGACGGCGGCGACCGGATCCTCGTCTCCGCCGCCGAGTACGCCTCGAACGTCCTGCCCCTGATGCAGCTGTCCCTGCGGTCCGGCGCGCGACTGGAGTTCATCCCCGACGACGAGCACGGCTGCGTGGACGTGGCCGCGTTCACCGAGATGCTCGACACCGACGTCGCCATCGTGTCGGTCAACCACTGCCCGTCCCAGAACGGCCTGGTCAACGACGTCGCCGCCATCGGGGCCGCGCTCCGCGAGACCGACACCTGGTACCTCGTGGACGCCTGCCAGTCCCTCGGTCAGCTGCCGGTGGACGCCGACGCCATCGGAGCCGACTTCCTCTCGGCGACCGGGCGCAAGTTCCTCCGCGGTCCCCGTGGCACGGGCTTCCTCTACGCCTCCGACGAGGCCCTCGACGAGCTGGAGCCCTTCCCCCTCGACCTGCACTCGGCCACGTGGCAGTCGAGCGGCTACGACGTCCAGCGCACCGCGGTGCGGTTCGAGTACTGGGAGAAGTCGTACGCGGGCCTGCTGGGCATGGGCGCCGCGATCGACTATGCCCTCGACCTCGGGGTGGAGGCGATCGCGGCCCGGATCGCCGAGCTCGCCGACTACGCCCGCAGCGGCCTGCGAGAGATCCCGGGCGTGCAGGTGCACGACCGCGGCCTCCGGCAGAGCGGGATCGTCACCTTCACCCGCGACGGCATGGCTCCGGCGGCGCTCGCCGCCGCGCGTGCAGGCGGCCGGGGTGAACGTCAGCCTGTCGACCCCGGACTACTCACGTCGTGACTTCGACATGCACCAGCTCGACGGCGTCGTGCGGGCCAGCCCGCATGCCTACAACACGCTCGAGGAGGTCGACCGCCTCCTCGCCGCGGTGGCGTCAATCAGCCCGAGCGGCTGACGGCGCTCAGCGCACCGCCCTATCGACGTGCGCTCAGCGCACGAGGCGCCGGTGCCAGGCCAGGATGCTGACGTCGGTGAGGCTCGCGACCTGGTCGATGACGACGCGCAGCCGCTGGGCGTCGTCGTCGGCCGCGTCGTACACCGGTCGCAGCCAGGGCTCCAGGGAGCGACCGCCGTCCAGGACGAGTGCGTTGACCAGTTCGGAGATGACCTCGCGCTGACGCGCGTACTCCTGCTCGGCGCCGGGCCGGTGCATGACGTAGAGCACCGCGACCGCCTTCATCACCGATACTTCGGCCCGGACCTCCTCCGGCACGACGAGCTGTGCCGCGTAGCGGGTGAGCGGATCGGGGCCGTACTCGACCTGCGTGGCGACCTGGGCCGTCGAGCAGAACCGGCCGATCAGGTAGCTGGTGAAGTGCTTGAGGGTCACGAGGTCACGCATCGACCCGTCGAAGCTGCGCGGCCAGTAGTCCAGCGCCACCAGGCGGTCCAGGGCCTCCGCGAGCGCGTCAGGCTCGCCCTCGTCCGGGAACCGCTCGTGCGCGACCTCGACGAGCGCCCGACGCTCCCGTGCTGAGCCGAAGGCATCCAGCGAGGCGATGCCGCTGTGGACGGCATCCTCGAAGTCGTGCACCGAGTAGGCGACGTCGTCGGACCAGTCCATGACCTGCTCCTCGATGCAGGTGCGGTCGCCCGGCGCGCCCTGACGCAGCCAGTCGAACACCGCCATGTCGTCGGCGTAGGTGCCGAACTTGCGCAGCCCCTCGCGGCGTGGCCACGGGTACTTGCACGCGGCGTCCAGGCTGGCCCGGGTCAGGTTCAGCCCGACGCTCTCCCCCGTCGCCGGGTCCACGACCTTCGCCTCGAGCCGGGTCAGGACCCGCAGCGACTGCGCGTTGCCCTCGAACCCGCCGATCCGGTCGGCGATCTCGTCGAGCGCCTCCTCGCCGTTGTGCCCGTAGGGGGGGTGGCCGAGATCGTGGGCCAGCCCGGCTACTTCGACCACGTCCGGGTCGCAACCGAGGGCATCGCCGAGTTCGCGGGCGATCTGGGCGACCTCGAGGGTGTGCGTGAGCCGGGTGCGAGGGAAGTCCGCCTCCCCCGCCACCATGACCTGGGTCTTGGCGGCCAACCGCCGCAGCGCCGCCGAGTGCATGCACGCGGGCACGATCGCGCGCGAACGCGCTGCGCACGGACTCCTTGACGGGCTCGTCGACGAGCCGCGCGGTGTCCTGCTCGTCGTAGCCGACCGGGGGTGCTGCGCTCACCCTGCCGAGACTAGTGCGGCGTCCGCCAGGACGGATCCGTCGGGACGCGCGATGACGCGACCGATAGCCGTCATGGCGACGGACCCAGTCCACGCCGTCGTCCCCCATCGCGAACCCGATGGTCGCGAAGCCGTCGGCCTCGGCGATGTCGGGGCCGACGACCGTGAAGGACAGCAGGTTGCCGCGGGGCGGTCCATTGCCCGCCCAGATGTGCTGGCCACGCTGGGCCGTGCCGGACGTCGCCACCGCGAGGTCCGTGGCCTCGACCAGGGCGAGAACACCGTGACTGCGGCGAGGATCCTGCACGGCGACCCGCCAGGGACGGTCGACCGACGCCCGGCCCGCGCAGTACGCGTCGCCGCCGATCCCGACGACGAAGTTCGCCAGGCCGCGCGCGCGCAGGACCTCCACGGCCGAGCGCGATGGAGTAGCCCTTGACGTATCCGGCCGTGTCGAGGGCGCGAGTGTGCGGGTCCCGGATCCGGAACACGCCGTCGGAGTCGGCGTGCAGGCGACCGCACTCGCGCAGGACGTGCTCGATCTCGGCGACCGCCTCGTCGCTGACCTCCTGGCCGGCGACCCACCTGCTGATGTCGCTGTCGCGGCGGTAGTGGCTGAACCGCTGCTCGAGGCCATCGAGGCACCGACGCGCGTCCGCGAGCGATTGCTCGACCTCTTCCGGCCCGAGTCGGGCGACATCCTCGTCGGCGACGACGATGCTGCCCATGGTGCCCATGACCGGGAACACCAGGCGCCCAGCACGATCAGGGCTGCTCACAGGGAGTCCAGGATCGACTGCAGCGAGTCGTGGTAGCCCTGCGAGGTGTACGTCGCGCCGGACACGTAGTCGAACTGCGTGGGGCTCTGATTGGCCATGGCATCCAGTTGCGGGATGGCGTAGGAGTTGATCATCTGCGACTTGCGGTCGCTGGCGGGCCAGGTGAGCGCCTGGACCGAGCACACCTGCTGCCCGGCCACCGTGGCGGAGACCTGCACCGGTCCCCACGGCGTCATGGCCGCGCCCCCGGTGATCTGCTCTCCCCCGGACGCGCAGGAGTCGGCCGCTGGCGCCTCGGCCTGGGTGTCCGCTGGCGCCTGGGCGCCGCCTGCATGGCTGCGTGCCCGCACGGTGGCGTCACCCGGTCGCGGTGGCGTCCGTCCGTCCGGCGAGCGCCGGGTCGGCCACGCCGACGATGACGATGGCGAGGCCGCCCAGGGCCGCCGCGGGTGCGAGGCGTCGTGCGAGTCCAGCCATGTCAGATCCCGAATCTCTCGTGGTGGATGTGGTCGGTGGGGACGCCTGCCTTGCGCATGCCGGTCATGACGGCGGACTCCAGCGAGGCCGGTCCGCACACGAACACGTGCCGATCCCGCAGGTCGGGAATCCAGGCGCGCAGCGTCTCCGGGGAGAACGGATCGGTGCGGGTGAACCAGTGCCGCGGCCCGGTCAGGATGTGCAGCGAGCCGTTGCGCGCGGCGACCATGCGTTCGAGCTCCAGCCGGTGCGCGAGATCGGACTCGTCGCGCACGCGCACGATGACCATCGGGCGCTGATGCGGGACCGCAGTCCTCCAGGATGGCGCGGATCGGCGAGATCCCGACCCCACCGGCAACGAGCACGAGGGGCGCCCCCTCGGCCTGCTCGGCGGTGAACACGCCGTACGGCCCCTCGAGGATCACCCGGGTGCCCGGAGGCACGCGAAGCAGGTCGGTGGAGTCGTCGCCCAGCTCCTTGATGGTGAAGCGCAGGCCCGCCGTGGTCGGCGCGGCCGAGACCGAGAACGGGTGGGCCTGCCACCACAGGTTGCGAGTGAGGGGGCGCACGTTGAAGAACTGGCCGCCGGCCACCCGCAGCCGCCGAAGGCCGGGGCCGGAGACATGGAGCGACCCGATCCCGTTCGCCTCGCGGGAGACGGCCGTCACGTAGAAGCGGCGGGTAACCGACCGCACGACGTCACCGAGTCGGGCGTAGAGGACCAGAGCGGCCGTGGCCGCGAAGAGGGCGCTCCACCACCAGAAGGCGAACGTGTCCGTGGCGAAGTCGGCGCCGAGCGTGAGCTGGTGCCCGAAACCGAGCAGGACCGCGAGATAGCCGGTCAGGTGCACGAAGTACCACGTCTCGTACGGGACGAGCCGTCGGACCCGGCGCCACGAGGACAGCCCGATCACGATCATGAGGACCGTCCCGACGGTGGCGGCCACCATCCACGCCTCGTTGGCGAGCAGGTCCACCAGGCCGCTGACGATCGTCCCCCCGGTCGAGGCACCCCATGCCCACGTGTCGGTCACCGCGTGCACGACGACGCTGACGACCGTGACGATCCCGAACCAGCGGTGGGCGGCAAGGAGCTGGTCCTGGCCGTAGCGGCGCTCGATGAACCTCGGTCGGGACGACAGGATGATTCCCCCGAGGGCCGCGAGTGCGGCGATCAGTCCGGAGAGCTGCCCGAGTCCCGAGAGCGTCCCGACCCCGCCGGAGAGCAGTTCGCTGAGTCCGCCGTGCTGCCACCAGATGCCGAGGGTGACCGCGACGACGAAGCCCGCGCCAGCCACGAGATCTGAGGTCAGGACCTTGGCCGGGCGCGGGCGTGGCAGGCGACGGACCATCGGCCGCTCGGCCGTGGGTCGGCGGCGCTCAGTCTCCTCGTGGCGAGGAGTGCTCGTCAGGCTCATGATCCAATCGTCGCGTCCTCGCGGGTCGATCTCGACCGCGAAGGGCCCCCCTGACCGAACCCGTACAAACCCCCAACGAGCCGATTACCCCAGTGCCTCGGGCGGGGCCGAACTGCTCTCGAGGACCGCCGCGATGAGCGTGCCGAGTTCCATGGCGTCGGTCCCCCCGACGATGCGCGCAGCGATGCGGCCCTCGCGGTCCAGGATGACCGTGCTGGGCAGCGAGGACGGTGGCACTCCCGGGATGGTCCGCAGGATCGCACCGTCCTCGTCGACGATGCTCGGGTACGGAACGCCGAATTCGTCGACGAAGCCCTGGGCGGAAACCGGGTCGTCGGTGACGTTCAGCCCGACCACCGCGACGTCGTCCGGGTTCGCGCCCTCGGACAGCGAAACGAAGGCCGGGATCTCGTCGCGGCACGGGGCGCACCACGAGGCCCACGAGTTCAGGACGACCACCCGCCCGCGCAGGTCCGCGACGTCCAGCCGCTGTCCGTCGAGCGTGGTGCCGGCGATCGTCGGAGCGGACTCCCGGGCGTCGGCCGTCACCGTCTCCGTCCCGACGACGGGCGGCTGATCGCGTCCGCAGGAGACGAGAGCGAGCGCAGCGAGCGCGACGACCATGAGGGTCGGGATCCGCCGGCTCAGCACGATGGCATGCTAACTCGCCTGCGATCCGATTGCGTTCCGCCTAGTCCGGAGGGGCCCCCGGGGGATGCCGGCGGTGCAGGTCCTCGAGGTAGGTCTCCCACTCCACCTGCCCCGCGTCCGGTCGATCGTCCGCCGGCACGGCCGCATCCGCCTCGGCAGTGAGGCGATCGACCCTCCGGCGCCACCGGTCGGCAAGCCCCCGAGTGACCGAGCCCTCGGTGCGGTAGCGGTACCAGATCCAGACGCAGAAGGCGGCGATCATGGGCCACTCGAACATGTATGCCCAGGCCCGCCAGACACCCTCCGAGGCGCGGCGCACTTCGATGACCGTGAAGACAGTGCACAGGGTCAGGGCCAGGGCGAGCGGGACGTGCAGGGTCCACACGTCGCGCCACCGGCCGCGGTTCACTCGGCCACCATCGCCATCGGCTCGCGCAGCGCCACCGCGGGACGACGGACGCGTGCCAGCCACATCAGCAGGATGGCCTCGACCAGTACGACGCTGGCGACGCTGGGCCGCCAGTCTGGCTCCACCGTCGCCAGCCGCCCGCTCAGCCACGTGACCACGGGCCAGCCGATCATCACGATGATGACGCCCAGGGCACCCCGTGGGCTGTCGACGGCCATGGCCCACAGGGAGCCGACGACAAGCAGAACGCCAGAACCCACGATCACCGCGACCTCCCGACCCAGGGTGGCCTGCAGGATCCCGACTCCCGTCACCTCCGCGACGACCACCAGGAGGCTGACCGCGGGCACCTCGGGACGGGTCCGCAGCCACATCCACCAGCGGCCGTTCGGGCGTTGGGGGACCGACCAGGCCAGCACGACGGGACCGGCGACAGCCAGCGTCGCGGCGGCCAGCGGCGTATAGACCTCGCGCCCTGGGAACGGCGCGTTCGGTCCGATCCGCGCAAGGGCAACGCCGAGCGCGACAGCGACGCCCATGACGGTCATCTCCCAGCCTGCGATCCGGGTGAGCAGACTCACCGATCCACGTCGGTCCCCGTCAAGACGGGACACCACGCGAAGGCGCTGGAGCCAGCCGAACCGGATGAGCGCCGCGAGAAGCACCACCTTGGCCAGCACGAGGGATCCGTATGTGGTGCCCACGAACGACGTCGGCGAACCGACCCTCAGCGAGGCGTTCAGCAGGCCCGACTCGGCCACGAGGATCACGCACCACAGGGCCAGCAGACTGAACCGCGGGATCAGTTCGGCGCCGCGATCGGGCTCCGCCCGCAGGAGGGCGACGAGGGTGGCGAGTCCACCCACCCACACCGAGATCGCCGCGAGGTGCACCATGAGGCTCACCGTCGCTCCGGAATGACTGGTGATCACGCCCGCATGACCGACGAACGAGGGCGCAGCCGTCGCCGAGAGCGCCACCGCGGCCACGATGGCGGCCCCCCGTCTGGAGGCGACCCTCCCCGCGGCGAGGGCCACCGCCGCCACCGCCACGAGTTCGAACACGAGCACCCGCCCGGCGGTCACGTCCAGCAGGAACGCCCGCGAGGCCGGCATCCCGATGACCTCAAGTGGAGTGGCCGCAAGGGCGTCCGACAAGGTCACCAGCACCTGGACGATCACCAGGCCGAGCCAGATCACGGCCCAGGTCGTCGCCCATCGAATGGCGCGCGTGGCCGGTCGATCCGGCAGCACGCCGCCGATCACGAGGCACCCCACCACCAGAAGCGCGGAGACGTCGCGAGCGAAGCCGGCGATCGGCGAGAAGGCCTGGACGATGACCGGAGGTGCGGGCAGTCCGGGGAACTGCTGAGCCACGAGGGATCCGGCCGCCCACAGCACCACGACCAGGACCGGCAGACCCCACCACAGTGGGGCACCGAGTCGAAGCCTCGTCATGACTCCGAGAACGTGCCGAAGGCCGGGCTGCCGGGGTTCGGGCTGTCGGTCATCGTGGTGGCGAAGAGGGCCCCCAGGAGGATGGCGACCGTCACGAACGTCATCCACATCGCCACGAAGCGTGCGTGTGAGTGGTTGTCAGGGGTGATGCGACCGGCCCGCACCCGGGTGAGGATCGACGGAACCAGGAACAGGACGAGGGCGAGGTGCCCCGCGCTGGCCAGTGCCAGCCAGTAGGTCGTGGTCGCGTAGGCCCCGTCGGACGGTCCGAAGGGGAAGGTGACCAACTGGGCGATCTGTCCGACGAACGTGACGACGACGATGAGCCCCGACACGACGCAGGCGGTGGCCAGGCGGCCCGACGTGGCCGGCCGCCATGCCCCGGACTCCCCACCACATGACGAGGGCCGCGAGCGCGATTCCGGCGACGATCGCCCAGAACGGCAGCGGCGCCGCCCACGCGTCGTTCGGGGGCGCCCACGCGTCGTTGACGTTCAGCGACCACAGGTAGGCGTAGGCGATCAGCAGCGCGACGACGCCGGTGGCGTCCGACACGATGCACAGCCAGATGCCGAGTCGGTTGCGCCGCGCGTTGACCGAGACCGGCTCGCCGGTCGTCGGGTACCGGGGCTCGGACGCGGCCGCAGTGTCCATCACAGCGCTCATCGCGCACCCACCGTCACGTTGTCGTCGCGGTCGAGCCGAGCCTCGGTCGCGTCGTACGGGTCGGGCACCCCGTAGTCGTACGGGTCGCTAGGTGACGACGGGAAGGACCGGGAAGTTCTCCAGCGGCACCGGGGTCTCCGTCTGCCAGTCGAGGGTCTTGGCGCCCCACGGATTGCCCGACGCGACGACTCCCCCGCGCCAGGAGGTGATGATCGCGTACAGGAAGATGAGCATCCCGATGCCGATCGATGTAGGCACCGATCGTCGACAGCCAGTTCGACACGTTGAACGCGTCGTCGAACTGCAGCACGCGGCGCGGCATGACCCTGCAGTCCGGCGACGAACATCGACCGAAGGTGAGCTGGAAGCCGAAGAACGCGGTCCAGAAGCCGATCGACCCGATGCGCTCGTCCAGCATGCGGCCGGTCATCTTCGGGAACCAGTACGCGATGGCTCCCATGGCACCGAAGAGCCCGGCACCCATGAGCATGAAGTGGAAGTGCGCGACGACGAACATGCTGCCGTGCATGTACTGGTCGACGGGCACGTCCGAGAGGTACACGCCCGTGATGCCACCGACGATCTTGTTCCACAGCATCGCGTAGACGGCCATCATCGGCAGTCGCAGTCCACACCTTGCCCCGCCACATCGTGCCGAGCATGACGAGGACGAGGAAGCCGAACGGGATCGAGATCAGCTCCGTCGAGAGCATGAACGGATAGTCGGCCGCTGGGGCGAAGCCCGTCATGTACATGTGGTGCACCCACACGAGCGCGCTGATGCCCACGACGCCGGCGAAGCCCGCGACCGCGATCCTGTAGGAGAACAGCGGCTTGCGCAGGAAGACCACCATGAGCTCCAGGAGGGCCGCCGTCGCCGGGATCACGATGACGTACACCTCGGGATGTCCGAGCAGCCAGAAGAGGTTCTCGTACAGCCAGACGCTGCCGCCCATCGCGGGATGAAGAAGGACGAGTCGATGACCTTGTCGCTCAGGGCCAGGATCTGCGAGTACTGGAACATCGGGAACCAGATCAGCCCCATGATCGACGACGGCGAGCGATGCCGATCACGAAGACCGGGACCCGGTTCCACGTCATGCCGCGAGCGCGCATGGTCACGATCGTGGTGATGAGGTTGACGCCGGCCACACCCGTGGAGAACGCGAACGTGATGATGCAGATCTGGTAGCCGATCATGCCGACCGGCGCCTGCGCGCCGAGCGGCTGGTAGACCGTCCAGCCGTCACGGATGCCGCCCAGGAGCACGTTGCTGAGCAGCGGGGGGACGGCGGCGAACAGCAGCCAGAAGCTCAGCGCGTTCAGCCGCGGGAACGCCATGTCCCGTGCCCCGATCATCAGCGGCACGACGAAGTTGCCCAGCGGACCGGCGATCACGATGATCATCGCGATGATCATCACGATGCCGTGCGTGCCGATGATCGAGTTGTAGAAGTTCGGGTCGAACACCTCGGTCCACGTCGCTCCGAGTTCGGTGCGGATCAGCATGGCGAAGAAGCCGCCGACCCCCAGCAGCACCAGCGACATGACCAGGTACTGGATGCCGACCACCTTGTGGTCGGTGGTGTACTTCCAGTAGCTTCCACTTGCCCTGGCCTCGACCGGCCATGTACTCGGCGTCCGCGTGCGTCAGGTCATGCCCCAGCATCCAGCGGATCGGTCCGGCGAAGGCTCCGATGCCTGCCATGAAGCCGATCACCCAGGCGATGTAGGTAGCCGCGATCAGGGCGTTGAGGCCGGCCTGCTACTGGTTGGCGTTCTGGGTGCCCCACGGTACGAGCATGCTGCCGATGGCGTAGGTGATGACCGCCAGCACGACGCCGGCGATCAGGACTCCTGTGACGATGCTCGTGTGGCGCAGGAATCCGCCCGGCCCGCCGTGCTGCGTCGGCTGCGGCACGGCGGGATGCTCGTGGATCGCGAGGTGGTCGTCATACCGTCCTCTTCCCGCCCATCTCCCGGACCCACGAGTCGAACTCCTCCTGGGTCACGACGTTGATATTGGTCTCCATGTAGGCGTGGTGGAGACCGCACAGTTCGGCGCACCGGATGTTGAACGTGCCGAGCTTGTCCGGGGTGACGCCGGTGTTGGTGATGGCACCGGGATTGGCATCGATCTTCACGCCGAGCTCGACGACCCAGAAGTTGTGGACGACATCCTTGGAGGTGACGTTGAAGTACAGCGGCGTGTTGATCGGGACCACGAGGGTGTCGGACTGGATCTTCCCGTACCCGGGTACTCGAACGACCAGAGCCACTGCTGCCCCGTCACGTTGACGTCGATGGCTCGGGTGTCGCGCGGCTGCTGGTTCGCCGGGGTGGATCCGTACGAGTACGCGGTGATCGTCGCGAGCTCGACGAGGCCCCACACCACCAGGAAGCCGGCCAGCAGGCTGTGTCGCCGATACCCACAGGACGATGGCCGTGCGCGTTGGTGCGAATGGCCGGGCTGTCCTGCATCGGCGGCTCGTCGCCCGGTGACCCGGCCCCAGCCCAGCAGGCTGTAGATGAGGATCGCCGCTGTGATGGCCATCAGCGGCGAGGACACGATGGTGAACACGAAGACGGTCTTCTCGAGCTCGACCATGATCGCGGAGGCCGGCCCGCCGGAGAGGTTCATGAAGTGCAGGACGAGCCACGCGATCGGCAGGATGATCAGGCACAGCACGCCGGCGAGGAACAGCACGTGTCGCACGTAGCTGCGGGAGAGCCACTCCTTGAGGCGGTGCGTCGGGTCGGGTCGGTTGGTGGGCTCCTCCGGCTCGCCGAAGTCCGTATCGGGCGGGTTGTCGATGGTCGACATCAGACCACCGTGACCGTTCCGCTCATCCAGCCGCGCTCGCTCATGACGCCCCCGAAGGCGACGTATCCGTCACCGCAGGGGTCCTCGCAGTTCCAGATGTACTCGCCGGGATCCCCGGTGATGAAGGTGAACGTGATGTCCTGCGGCTTGGGATAGCCGTTCGCCTCGTTCTTGGCACTGTCGGGGACTGCAAGCATGGGAACGCTGACGAAGAAGTCGGGCTGGGTGTCCTCCGGGAACTGGTGGATGGTGAACGTGTGGGCCACGTTCTTCGGCTCGATTCCGTCCTTCGCGGTGCCGTTGTATGTGGCGGTCCCATCGAGAGTCCCGTGCACCTTGGCGAAGAACGGATTCCACAGCGTGGAAGCGTTGTCGTACTGATGAACAGTCATGGTGATCACGGAGTTGGCCGGCAGCTGAAGGCTCGTGGAGGGCCAGTAGAAGGGCCAGTCACTCGTATCCGCGTAGGTAGTCGAGCCCGTTGACGGGCCGGGCACGTCCGGTGAGCTCTGCGGGTAGATGGACAACTCGATGGTCGCGTGCGGCAGTTCGCCCTGCGGCGTCGTCATGGTGCCGACGACCTTGGCTTCGATCACGGCCGGCTCCGCCTGTGCGGCATTCAGTCCCCAGACGGATCCAGCGACCACCACGACGCCGATCAGGACAGTGATCAGGGCGAACAACGCACGCTTCACGCCGGCAACACCGCCGTCCACGAGCTGTGCCCGAGCCGCCCCCGGGCTGAATTCGCGCACACTATCGTGGGCGACGCCCGCCGTGGGGGATTTCGCGAAGCACGTCAGGGAACGGAGGACGCCGTGACCGAGGAGGTTCGTGTCTTCGTCTCCACCTGGGAGTTGGATCTCTTCATCCTGGTGAACCTGGTCGCTGCGACCGCCTGGTACGCCTGGGCCGCGAGACGAGCGCGTCGTTCAGGCGGATGGCCGCACGCATCGTCAGGGTGCTTCTACGCCGGAATCGCGTTGCTGGCGGTGGTGTACCTAGGCCCACTGCCCGCGTGGTCGCACACGTTCTTCTGGGTGCACATGACGCAGCACCTCGTCGTCATGATGGCCGCGGCCCCGCTCATCGTGCTGGGTTCGCCGGTCACCCTCGCCTTCCGCGCGAGTGGCCCGGCAACGCGTCGGCGTTGGGTGGTTCCCATCCTGCGGAGCCGGACCGTGCGCGTCCTGACCAACCCGATCCTCACCTGGGTCCTCTTTGCCGGCGTGCTGATGGGGACGCACTTCACGGCCTTCTACAACTACGCGCTCGAGAACCATGACGCGGACGTCTTCATCCAACAGCCCCTGTACCTGATCGCCGCGCTGTTGTTCTACTTCCCGCTGATCGGTTCGAACCTCCAGCCAGCCCGGCCCACGCACGCCATGCGGCTGGTGTCACTCGCCGCGATGATGGTTCCCGAGGCGCTCACCGGGGCCGTCATCTACTTCGCATCGGTCATCCTGTACCCGGCTTTCGCGGCCCCGCGGCCGTTCGGGCTCGAACCCATGGTCGACCAGCAACTGTCGGGCGCCTTGATGTGGGCCCTGGTCATGGTGGTCGACTCCTTCTGGATGATGTGGGCGGCCGGGGAGTGGTTCGCGAGCGAGGAGCGTCGGGGTCGGCGCGTCGATGCTGAGATCAACGCCGAGATCGCCGCTGGGATCGCCGCTGAGCGCACTTCGCCGCAGCCGGACGATGGAGTCGGTGCTACTGCGCGCGGATGATGGTCGGCAGCGACCACCGGGTGAGCAGGTGGTAGCGCAGCAGCGCCACCGTCTCCCGCCCGACGTACTCCGACGTGAGTGCGGTCCCGGCGCCGACGTCCGTGGGCGACAGGTGCGCGTCGATGCCGAAGGCCGAGGCCGTGGCCTGGGCCCGCGCCGCATGCGCGGGATCGGTGACCACGGTGGCGGCCGACCAGCCGAGGTCGCGCATGACTCCCGCCACGACCTGCAGGGCGCCGACGGTGTCGACTCCCGTGCCGAAGGCCACGATGTCCCGTGCCGGCACGCCATGGGACATCAGCTCATAGCGTTCCACGGCTGCTGAGCGTCGCGGCCCGGTGACGATCACGACGGGTGCGACGCCCTCGCGGTACAGGTCGGCGGCGTGGGAGAGCCGCGCGCTCGAGGACCGGCGTCGGATCACCCCAGTACTGCGCCGGGTCCAGGACCACGATCGCCTGGGTCGGAGTCCGGTCGTCGAGCTGCGCGCTCATGACGATCTGGAGCACGGCACCCACGGGCAGGAGCAGCAGCACCGCGAAGGCGAGGGTCACGGACGCGGTCGCGGCCCCTCGCATCGTCCGGGGCACGGCCAGCGCGGGCGCGATGGCGGCGACGCGAGGCGGGTTTCCGTCCTCGGGCGTCGAAGGACGCATAGGACGGGGAAGTCACGCCCCAATAGTCACACGAGCATCACCCGTTACACGGTTGCGACACCGCTCGAGCCTGAGACCCGTCGACGCCCCTCTGGACCGACGGATCCGGGCCGATCGACTGGGCTAGCGGGTGTCGCTCCGGGAGACGTGCCGGGACAGCGATGCCCGGCCGGCCTCGAGCCGCGCAACCGGCACCCGGAACGGGGAGCACGAGACGTAGTCCAGGCCGACCTCGTCGAAGAAGTGGATCGACTCCGGATCCCCGCCGTGCTCGCCGCACACCCCGCAGTGCAGGTTGTGGCGCTTGGCGCGGCCCTTGTTGACGGCGATCCGCACGAGTTCGCCGACGCCCTCGCGGTCGATCGACTCGAACGGCGACACCCCGAAGACGCCCTTCTCCAGGTATGCCGAGAAGAAGGCCGACTCGACGTCGTCGCGGCTGAATCCCCAGGTGGTCTGCGTCAGGTCGTTCGTGCCGAACGAGAAGAACTCGGCCGCCTCGGCGATCTGGTCCGCGGTCAGGGCCGCGCGCGGCAGCTCGATCATGGTCCCGATCGGGAACTTCAGCGTGCAGCCGTTCGCCTCGGCCACCTCCTTGAGGACTCCGGCGGCCTCGTCGATGACCAGCTCGAGCTCCTGGATCGACCCGACCAGCGGGACCATGATCTCGGCGCGCGGGTGGCCGCCCATGCGCTGGCGGAAGCAGGCTGCTTCCGCGATGGCGCGCACCTGGAGCGCGAAGAGGCCGGGGAGGACGAGGCCGAGCCGCACGCCGCGCAGGCCGAGCATCGGGTTCTGCTCGTGCAGCCGGTTGACGGCCTGCAGCAGGCGCAGGTCGGCCTCGACGTCCTCGCCCTTGGACTCGGCGAGCGCGACGCGCACCGCGAGCTCGGTGCGCTCCGGCAGGAACTCGTGCAGGGGCGGGTCGATCAGCCGGATGGTGACCGGCAGGCCGTCCATGGCCTCCAGGATCCGGATGAAGTCCTTGCGCTGCAGCGGCAGGAGCGCCTCGAGGGCCTCCTTGCGGTCGTTCTCGCCCTCGGCGAGGATCAGCCGCTCGACGTGGGTCTTCCGCTCGCCGAGGAACATGTGCTCGGTCCGCAGGAGCCCGATGCCCTCGGCGCCCATGTGGCGGGCCCGGACGGCGTCCTGCGGAGTGTCGGCGTTGGCGCGCACGCGCAGGCGCCGCTGCTTGTCCGCATGCTCCATGATCCGGTCCACGGCGCGGATCAGCTCGGCCGTCGGCTCGTCGGCCTGGGCGAGCGCCACGTCGAGACCCGACTCGAAGTACGTCACCACGGCGCTCGGCATGACCGGAACCTCGCCGAGGAAGACCTTGCCCGTCGTCCCGTCGATCGAGACGACGTCGCCCTCCTTGACCGTCTCGCCGGCCGAGGTGACCATCAGGCGGCCACGGGTGTCCACGTCGAGGGACTCGGCACCGCAGACCGCCGTCTTGCCCATGCCGCGCGCCACCACGGCCGCGTGCGATGTCTTGCCGCCACGACTGGTGAGGATGCCGGCCGCGGCGATCATGCCCTCGAGGTCGTCGGGGTTGGTCTCCCGGCGGACGAGGATGACCTTCTCTCCGGTCGCCGCCCACTTCACCGCGGTGGCGGAGTCGAACACGACCCGCCCGACGGCCGCACCGGGCGAGGCGTTCATGCCGGTGGCGATCAGCTCGTAGTCCTCGGTCGCCGCGAAGCGCGGGAACATGAGCTGCCCCAGCTGAGCGCCGTTCACCCGCATCAGCGCCTCGTCCATCGAGATGACGCCCTCGTCGACCAGCTGGACCGCGATGCGGAAGGCCGCACCCGCGGTGCGCTTGCCGACGCGGGTCTGCAGCATCCAGAGCTTCCCGCGCTCGACGGTGAACTCGATGTCGCACAGGTCCCGGTAGTGCATCTCGAGCTTGTGCATGATGTCCATGAGCTGGTTGTACGAGTCCGGGTCGGACTTCTCGAGCTCCTGCAGCGGGCTGGCGTTGCGGATGCCGGCGACGACGTCCTCGCCCTGCGCGTCGGCGAGGTAGTCGCCGTACACGCCGCGCGCGCCGGAGCCGGGGTCGCGGGTGAAGGCGACGCCGGTGCCGGAGCCCGGCCCGGCGTTGCCGAACGCCATGACCTGCACGTTCACGGCCGTGCCGAGGGTGTGCGGGATGCGCTCCTGGCGCCGGTAGAGGCGGGCCCGATCGGTGTTCCAGGAGTGGAAGACGGACGCGGATCGCCAGGTCCAGCTGCTGCGACGGATCCTGCGGGAACTCGTGCCCGGTCTCCTCACGAACGATCGCCTTGTAGACGTCGACGAGACGACGAAGTGCTTCGACCGGCAGCTCGACGTCGGTCTTGACGCCGGCACTCTCCTTCATCTGCTCGAGCGCGTGCTCGAAGTCGTCGCCGGGCAGGCCGAGGACGGTCTTGCCGAACATCTGGATCAGCCGCCGGTAGGAGTCCCACGCGAAGTGGTCGTCGTGGGCCTGGGCGGCGAGGCCGGCCACGCTCGCGTCATTGAGACCGATGTTCAGGACCGTCTCCATCATGCCGGGCATCGAGAAGCGCGCGCCGGACCGCACCGACACCAGCAGCGGGTCCTCGGGGTCGCCGAGCTTGCGGCCCATCGCGTCCTCGAGCCGCTGCACGTGCCGCGCGATCTCGGTGCGCAGGCCCTCAGGACCGTGGCCGTGCTCCAGGAAGTACCGGCACGCCTCCGTCGTGATGGTGAATCCGGGCGGGACCGGCAGCCCCATGCGGGTCATCTCGGCCAGGTTGGCGCCCTTGCCGCCCAGCAGGTCCTGCTGGGAGCGGTTGCCGTCGGCGAAGTCGTAGACGTAGGTGTGGGGCTTGGCGGTCGGGCGGTCGGCAGATGTCATGGACCTACCCGACACCCCCGGGGGTAAGCGCGGCTAGGGCCTTAGGACCGTGACGCTCGTCCCGTGCCTGTGACGTCGGCCACGCGGGCGCGTGGCCCTCGGCCGCGAACCTGTGGCGTCGGCCAGCGGCCGGCAGGCGAGGCCGACAACGTAGGCTCGTCGCCATGACGTCGACCACCGAGGATGCCACCGAGAGCGGCGGCGCCCCCGATCCGCGGCCCGAGCCCGTACGTGCCCGGCCCCGTCCGCCACCGCGGGGCCTACCTCGAGATGCTCGTCTCCTCGCTCATCGGCCTGGTGGCTGCCCTCGTCCTCTCGGTCGAGGCCCTCACGCTCGCCGAGAACCCGTTCGCCGACCTGAACTGCGACATCAACACGGTGCTGTCCTGCGGCACGGTGGGGTTGTCCTGGCAGGCGAGCCTCCTCGGCTTCCCGAACGCCTACCTCGGCCTGATCGCCGAGCCCGTGGTCATCACCGATCGCGGTCGCTGCGCTCGGCGGAGTCCGGTTCCCGCGCTGGTTCATGCTCTCCGCCCAGGTCGTGTACTTCATCGGCTTCGCCTTCGCCTACTGGCTGTTCTACCAGTCGTACTTCGTCATCGGCGCCCTGTGCCCGTGGTGCCTGACCATCACGGTGACCACGACCCTGGTGTTCGTCAGCATCACCCGCATCAACCTGCTGGACGGCAACATCCGCCTGTCGGCCGACGCCTACCGGGCGATCTCCGGCTGGCTGCGCGCCGGCGCCGACACGCTCGGCGCGATCCTCATCTTCGCCGTGATGGTCGCGATGATCGTGCTGAAGTACGGCAGCGCGCTGTTCGGCTGAGTCCGGTCGGATCGCCGGCTTGTCGCCACCCAGCAGGCGCGGGCAGGACCGCCGACACCCTCCCGCTCGGTCGGATACCGTCGAACCATGACGGCGGGAAACGCGTGATGTCCGTGGGCGGCATCATGGCGCTCTCGATCGTCCTCGCGTACCCCGGCGTACGCCGACTTCGACACGCCCGGCTATCCCTCCGCCGACTGCTCTCCTGTCGTGTCCTCCGGGCACCTCGGTCTGGCTCCGCAGCAGTGGAACTCAGCCGTGGGACTGCCTCTGGTCCCGGACGGAACGCCCGAATCTCAGCGGATCGTCATCGGAGAGTTCGACCAGACGGCGAATCTTGACGCGGTGAACGCTCTCCTGATCCAGTGCGGCCTGGATCCAGTCACGATGACCATGCACGCGAGCAGCGGCGGGCATGGAGCACTCCAGATCCGCCTCGAGTCGACCCTCGACATCACCGTGGTCGCGGGCGCGCTACCGGCGGAGGCGAGCATCACGCTGGTGAACACGGCGGGCGCGGACGGCTGGCTCGGCATGTTCATCAACATCGCGGAGGCATGCGGCCTCGAGTTCGCTGGCGGATCCGTGGGCCGGATGCGACTGCCCCCACTCCCGGCCCGGACTACCCGCCGGGCGGGTGCATCGCCAGCATCAGCTACGGGTCGGCCGAAACAAGCGTTGGATGATGTCTCCGGCGCAGACTGGCTGCTCGACCAGTTGGCTGCGACCGGCGTCATCGTCGTCACGTCCGCTGGGGACGAGGGATCAGGTGGCTGCCTGTCCAGCCTCTGGGAGGAATTTCGGTGACGCCACGGGCGTGCCCCTGACTTCGCTTCAGGCGACCGGTAACGTCGCCACGCTCACCAGCGCCGCGACCGCACGGCTTCTCGGTCGGCCAGCAGGTCTTCATCGGCGCGCTGGCCCCCCATCGACGACCGGATCTATCGCATTCTGTCGATCCCATCGGCCACGACGTTCACCGTCGCGTGGACTACTCCGGATCAAGACCCGACTTCCATCGCCGCGATCGCCAGCGTCGACTTCGGCCGGCCCGGTCCCCCAGTACCCCGCGGTCAACCCCACCGTCCTCGCAGTGGGGGGAACGCAATGGAGGCCGCAGGTCGAATCGCTCGCCTTCGGGCTGCAGATCCCGTACGCACCTGGCCTGCCCACCCGCAACTACGCCTGGTGGGACAGCAACGCGAACTCGAACTGCGCCAACCTGCCCGGCTACCCGAACTCGGGCGGCGAGGGCACCGGCGGCGGCCAGAGTGCCACGTACGCGATGCCCGGATATCAGCAGCCAGCGGCCGCGTCGAACTACTCCGACCTCCCGGCCCGGCGCATGATCCCCGATGTCTCCGCGCTCGCGGGCTGGCCGGCCTACGCCCTCGCCAATCCGGGCATCACCGTCCAGGGCGCGGACTCCAGAACAATGTCGCCACCGTTGTACACCGCCACCGCGCACGGCATCTCTGCGGATGAACTCATCGACGTCGCGCTCCTGCCCGCCCCATTCGATTCGTTCAACAACGCCCCCCACACCGTCACCGCCGCGACGGCCACCACGCTCTCCTTCGCCATGCCCGGACCAGACATCGCGCCCGCGTATGTGGCTTCCGGAAACGTGTCACAGACCTGCGCCGCTCCGTGTTCCGCCTCGCAGTTCCCGTGGTATCCAGTCGTCGGGACAAGCGCAGCGACGGCTCTGACGGCTGTCGGCATCGCGAACGTCAATGCCGCGCTGTCGGCACGAGGGCTGCCTCGACTCACGACCGACGGCGGCGACATGGACGTCCACCGCGTCGTCTACGACCCGAGCAACGGGTCTGCCTTCACCGACGTGGTGGATGGCAGCAACGACATCCACGGCCTCGGCGGCTACACCGCGCTCACGGGTTTCGACATGACGACAGGCATGGGCGTACCGAACTTCTCGACGCTGGCCGGACTCCTCGTCGCGCGCTTGACCCCGGTGGTAGCCGACCTGGGCCACGGTGTGTTGGTTTCGACGGGGCCGAAGTCGGCCGCCGCGACTCGCGCGCGGGACCTCCGCACGAGCCACCAGGCGACTGGTGACCGCCCCGCGTATCCGGATGCCACGTGGGCGCTGGCGCGTGCCCAACGTCATCGGTTCCGGTGACGTCACGCGACCTCATGGCTCAGATCCGCATCGAAGGCTCATGGCAGTCGCTGGGCTCGGTGCCGTCGACCCGCCGAGGCAAGGTTCTCCTGCCGTCGATACTCCTGTCCCGGGCTGGCAGATACCCCGTACGCCTGATGGACGAGCGGGGCGGGACATTCTTCGTCAACCTCCGGGCCACGCGCTAGGTCCAGTGCTGGCTAGCCGCCACTGACGGACAACTCGGCCTGCGAGACCAGGGCCGCGGCCTCGTCATCGAGGTACCTCGAGTCGAGCCAGCCGTCCGGGAGGCTGGGCCGACGGTTCCCCGACGTGCGGCCGCGCGGCCCCTCCCCAACCACGACGTTGAACTGCTGGTCGGCGTCGATCTGCCCGAGCAGCTCGTCCAGCTCCGCCAGTGAGGCGACGGTGCCGAGGGACTGACGGATCGGCTGCCGGACGCTGAACCCCTTGAGGTACCAGGCCATGTGCTTGCGGATGTCCCGGCAGCCCTTCAGCTCGCCGTAGTCGTCGACGAGCAGCTGGGCGTGCCGACGCAGGGTCGCCAGGACGACGGACAGGGACGGATCGTCCGGGATCGGGTCGCCGGCGAACGCGGCCGCGAGCTGTCCGAACAGCCACGGCCGCCCCAGGCAGCCGCGACCCACGACGACGCCGTCGGCGCCGGTCTGCTCCACCATCCGAAGGGCGTCGGCAGCGGTCCAGATGTCGCCGTTGCCCAGGACGGGAGTCCCCAGCGGCGCCAGCTCCGCCTTCAGCCGAGCGATCGCCGACCAGTCGGCGGTGCCCGCGTACATCTGCGACGCGGTGCGACCGTGCAGGGCCACCCACGCGACGCCCGCCTCCGCGGCCGTGCGACCCGCGTCCAGGTAGGTGAGGTGATCGTCGTCGATGCCCGTGCGCATCTTCACCGACACCGGCACCTGCCCGTTCGCCGCGGCGATCGCCTCGTGCACGATGCCGCGGAAGAGGTCCCGCTTCCACGGCAGCGCGCTGCCGCCGCCCTTGCGCGTCACCTTCGGCACCGGACAGCCGAAGTTCAGGTCGATGTGGTCGGCACGATCCTCCTCGACCAGCAGGCGCACGGCCCGGCCCACCGTCGCCGGGTCGACTCCGTAGAGCTGAACCGCTCGAGGGCTCTCGTCCGGCCCGAAGGTCACCAGGTCCATCGACTCCGGGCTGCGCTCGACGAGGGCGCGCGACGTGACCATCTCGGAGACGTACATGCCGACGCCGCGGCCTCCGGCCACCGACTCGCGGCACAGCGAGCGAAACGCTCGATTCGTGATCCCGGCCATCGGCGCGAGCACCACGGGTGGGTCGAACGGCAGCGGCATGACGCGATTCTCCCATCCGACGTCGATCCGGTGCGGATACGGCAGACTGCGACCGCACACCAGAAGCGATCCTGACCCGAGGAGAACGATGTCCACGCCCACCGAGTTCCAGGTCGGAGCCGTCCTCACCGGCAAGAAGCGCTGGGCGGCGCTGATGTTCCTCGCCCTCGGCGTCGCGATGATCATCCTGGACGCCACGGTCGTGAACGTGGCCATCCCGACGATGGTCAAGGACCTCGACCTCACCACCAGCGATGCCGAGTGGGTCAGCGCGGCCTACTCGCTGACGTTCGCCTCGCTTCTGATCCTGTCGGGCCGGGTCGCCGACCGGGCCGGACGTCGCCTGCTGTTCGTGATCGGCGTCGTCGTCTTCGTCGGCGCCAGCGTCCTCGTCGCGGCGTCCGACTCCGCGAACACCCTGATCGCCGCCCGCGCCCTGCAGGGCATCGGCGGCGCGATGATCCTGCCGAGCTCGCTGTCGGTCATCAACGCGGTCTTCGTCGGGAGGTCGCGCGCCGTCGCGTTCGCCGTCTGGGGCGGCACCATCGGCGGCATGGCGGCCCTCGGGCCGCTGGTCGGCGGGTGGCTGACGACGTACGCGTCCTGGCACTGGGCGTTCCTCATCAACGTGCCCGATCGGGATCATCGTCCTCATCGGCGTGCTGATGACGGTGCCGGAGACCAAGGAGCTCGGCGGCCCGAAGGGCTTCGACATCCTCGGCACGATCCTCATCACCCTCGGCCTGCTGGGCGTCGTCTTCGCCCTGATCGAGGGCCAGCGCTACGGCTGGATCACCCCACTGGCACCCGTTCTCGGCGGCCGGCTGGGAGTGGCCGTTCGAGTCGATCTCCATCGTGACCGTGGCCTTCCTGCTGGGACTGATCGCGCTGGCTGTCTTCGTCCCGTTCGAGCTGCACCGGGCGCGCGCCGGCAAGGTCGTCGTGGTCGACCTGCGGCTGTTCCGCATCCGCACCTTCGGCGCCGGCAACATCGTCGCCCTCGTCGTCAGCCTCGGCGAGTTCGGGCTGCTGTTCGCCCTGCCCGCTGTTCCTGCAGGCGACGCGTGGCTACGACGCGCTGCAGACCGGCGTGATCCTGCTGGCCCTCGCCGTCGGCTCGTTCGTCGCCTCCGGACTGGGCGCTCCGCTGTCCCAGCGCATGGGACCGGTACGGGTGCTGCAGCTCGGCATGGCCCTCGAGGCCGTCGGCATCATCGGGCTCGGGTTCGTCCTGTCGACCGAGATCACCGGCTGGGGCATGGCGCCGTGGCTGTTCCTCTACGGCATGGGCGTCGGCTTCGCGACCGCCCAGCTGACCGGCGTCATCCTCAGCGAGGTGCCCGTCGCGGAGTCCGGCCAGGCCAGCGCGGTCCAGTCCACGTCCCGGCAGGTCGGCGCCGCGATCGGCACCGCCATCATCGGAGCCACGCTGATCTTCGGGCTGAACAGCGTCGCCGGCCAGCTTGAGGACCGCGGAGTCCCGACCGCGCAGGCCCAGCAGGTCTCGGACGCGGTGTCGACCTCAGCCGGTCAGGCCATCCCCGCCTTGGCGGCGCAGCCTGACGGCGACGTCCTCGTCGAAGGCGCCTCCGCCGGGTTCGCCGAGGCCATCAAGCTCGTCGCCTGGGTGGCGGGCGGCTTCGTGCTGTTCGGGCTGCTCACCAGCCTGCTGCTGCCCAAGAACGCGGCGCGCGTGGAATCGGAGGGCTACGCACCACCGAAGGACGCGTCCGAGTGACTGAGCCATCCGGCCGGATCGTGGTGATCGGGCACACCGACGTCGGTCGTCGGGTGTGCGCGCTGCTCGAGCAGGCCGGCACCCCGATCACCCACCTCGACGAGCCCTCGGACGCTGAGCTGCGCTCGGCTCTCGCCGGCGACGTCTCGGGAGTGGCGGTGCTGCTCCACGACGACATCCTGGCCCTGCGGTACTGCCTCATCGTCGAGCACGCCCGGCCGGGCATCCGGATGTTCGTGGCGATGTTCGACCGCACCGCCCGGTCGCAGCTCGAGAGCACCGTGCCGAACTGCGTCGTGCTGTCCCCCGCCTCCATCTCGGTGCCCGTCATCGTGGCCTCGGCCATCGCGCCGGAGCACGCGGCCGTGCGCCGCAAGGACTCCTCGCAGGAGCGGGAGTGGGTGGGGATCGACGCTGCCCTCAGCCATCGACGCCCGCGACCGACCCACCTGAACTCCGGATGGCTCCGTACTCCATGCCGAGCGGCCTGCGCACGCGCGGCCTCATCGGTCGCCTGCGCGGGCAACTGCACCCCTACGACGCCGGTTCGTCGGTCCTCCTCGGCGGCATGTTCGGCCTGCTCGTCGTGATCGTCATCGACACCCTCGTCGCCCTGCGCCACGACTCGCTGATCCGCGCCCTGTACGACGCCACGCCGAACCACGGCGACGATCTCCGCCCCCGAGCTCGAGGATCAGCCGATGGTGCTCATCTGGGGCACGATCGCGGCGCTCCTGGTGATGGGATTCACCGCCGCCTTCGCCGCTGGCATCGTCCACCACCTCCTCTCCGGACGGCACGTCGCCCTCGTGGGCCGCCGGGTGATGCCGCGGGCGGGCCACGTGATCGTCGTCGGCATGGGCCAGGTCGGCCTCCGGCTGGCCCAGGAACTGCGCGACCTCGGGGTCGCTGTCGTCGGCATCGAGCGCTTCCCCGAGGCCCGGGGCCTCCCGCTCGCCCGCGACCTCGGCATCCCCGTCATCATCGGCGACGCGGCATCCCGGCGCGTCCTTGCGCGCGCGGGCCTGTCCCGTGCGGCCGCGCTGGTCGCCGCAGGAAGCGAGGAGCGGGACAACATCGCCGTCGCGATCTCGGCCGCCGCCGGGGCCCCGACGCTACCGGTGGTGATTCGAGCCGGGGCCGACGACGCCATCGACGAGACCCGCTCGCTGTTCCACATCGGCCCGGTGGCCGACGTCAACGGCCTGACCGCGGCCTTCGTCACGCGCTCGATGATCGGCGACGAGCCCTATGCCGTCATCCCGGACGGCGACCGGCTCGTCTGCGTCGACGCCGACCGGCACCATCGGGGCAGTCATGCCGGGCAGCCCCGCCCGATGCGCCTGCGCCTGAACTGGCACTTGCCCACCCGGAACAGTTCTCGGGCCCGGCCGGATGGGAGCTCAACGCCCTGCGGGATCAGAACGGCGGAGGGTCGTGGACGTAGCGACGGCCGCGCCGGGGAGGCCCAGGTGCACGAGCCGTCCGTCGCGAGACTCCACGATCTCCCAGCCGACGAAGGTCTTGAGCTGATGGTGGCGGATGCAGAGCGCGCCCAGGTTGGCGGGACTCGTGGCGCCACCGTCGTCCCACGCGAGTGCATGGTCGATCTGGCACCGGTCAGCCCGACGGCCGCAGCCGGGAAACCGGCAGCTGCCGGTCCCTCATGGCGACGTACTCCCGCAAGCGGCGCGGCACCTCGTAGGTGCGCCGACCGACATCGAGCAGGTGCCCTGAGTAGGGGTCGACGACCAGTCGACGCATCGTGGCGGTGGTGTCCGGATCGGCGAGGAGTGCACACAGCATGCCCATCGAGACGGAGCCGCCGCCCCGGAGTTCCACAGCCGCCGTCGGGGTCGTCCCCGACGAGCTGGTCGAGCCCGACGACGACATCGAGGCGCACCGCGCTCACGGAGCCCTGGCCGCTCGCCGTCCCGCAGGACCAACGACACCAGGGCGTCCGCGCGACGCTCGCCCTCTGAGCCACGCATCTCCTGCTGCGGCGCCGCGGCCCGCACCCTGGCCATCACTGCGTGCGCCTGCTCCGTCGCCAGGCGCGCGACGATGGTGCTGATGCCGTCGAGCTCGTCGATCAGGTAGACGTCCCGCGTGCAGCGGGCCTCCTTCCGGCGCCGGGACTCGCCCGCGGCGTCGACGGCGATCACCGCCCGGTTGACCGCCCGCCGCGTCATCGAGAGGGTGCCGCGGCGGGCGGTCGGGAGCACCCGCTGCTGCAGGCGCACGCACGCATCGGTGAACGCAGCACGCTCCTCCGGCAAGGACGACCATCGGTGACCGAGGCGGCGGGCGCCGTCCGCGATGACGCCGACGTGGCCCAACGAGATCTCGCCAGCGGCCAGTGCCGCCGCCGTCTCCGCCAAGCGGGCCGGCCAGCAGGCGCGCCTGGTCGATCCGCGCATGCGCGGCGGCGGTCGACCAGCGCAGGGCTGCGGCGATCTCCTCCCGGGCCGCATCCTCGATGCGGATCACGCGCTCGTCGTCATGCCCGGGGCGAGGGTCCAGCACCAGCAGCTCCTCCACCACCGGCGCCGAGGACGCCACCAGCACCAGCAGCCGCGCCTGCTCGGCGTGCAGCGCGGCGATGTCAGCCTCGATGCCCTGAAGCCGGGTGAGGGCGGTGTCCCGATCCATGGGTCCAAACTAGACCAGGGGTCTGACAGTCACTCCACCGAAAACCGTTGGTGCGTATGGGATTCCTGTGACTCAGCAGGCGGGCAGGCGGGCAGCGAGCCAGCCCACCAGCTCGCCGAGCGCGACGCGCTCCTGCTGCATGGAGTCCCGCTCGCGCACCGTCACAGCCTCGTCGTCCAGGGTGTCGAAGTCGACGGTGACGCAGAACGGCGTGCCGATCTCGTCCTGACGGCGGTACCGGCGGCCGATGGCGCCGGCGTCGTCGAACTCGATGTTCCAGTTCCGCCGCAGCGTCGCCGCCAGGTCCTTCGCCTTCGGCGACAGCTTCTCGTTGCGGGACAGCGGCAGCACCGCCACCTTCACCGGAGCCAGGCGCGGGTCGAGGCGCAGCACGGTGCGCTTGTCGACGCCGCCCTTGGCGTTCGGGGCCTCGTCCTCGTCATACGCATCCAGCAGGAAGGCGAGCACCGCGCGGGTCAGGCCGGCAGCGGGTTCGATGACGTACGGAACCCAGCGCTCCTCCTTCTCCTGGTCGTAGTACGACAGGTCGGTGCCCGAGTGCTCGCCGTGCGAGGTGAGGTCGAAGTCGGTGCGATTGGCGATGCCCTCGAGCTCGGCGAACTCGGTGCCGGCGAAGCGGAATCGGTACTCGATGTCGACCGTGCGCTTGGCGTAGTGGCTGAGCTTCTCCTGCGGGTGCTCGAAGAAGCGCATGTTCTCGGGATCGAGGCCCGAGGTCGACGTACCAGTTCCAGCGCTCCTGCAGCCAGTACTCGTGCCACTCCTCGTCGGTGCCCGGGACGACGAAGAACTCCATCTCCATCTGCTCGAACTCACGCGTGCGGAAGATGAAGTTGCCGGGGGTGATCTCGTTGCGGAAGCTCTTGCCGGTCTGGCCGATCCCGAACGGCGGCTTCTTGCGCGCGGAGTTCATGACGTTGAGGTAGTTGACGAAGATGCCCTGCGCGGTCTCCGGCCGCAGGTAGTGCACGGCGGACGCGTCCTCGACCGCGCCGACAGTCGTGCGCAGCATGCCGTTGAAGTCGCGCGGCTCGGTGAAGTCGCCGCGGGTACCGCAGTTGGAGCACACGATGTCGCCGAGGCCGTTCTCCGGCGAGCGTCCGTGCTTCTCCTCGTACGCCTCGATCAACTGGTCCGCACGCCAGCGCTTGTGGCAGTTCTTGCACTCGGTCAGCGGATCGGTGAACGTCGCGACGTGGCCCGACGCCTCCCACACCTGCGGCGCCAGGATCACGGACGAGTCGATCCCGACGACGTCGTCACGTCCGCGGACCACCGCCTGCCACCACTGCCGGCGGACGTTCTCCTTGAGCTCGACGCCGAGCGGGCCGTAGTCCCAGGCCGAGCGCGTGCCGCCGTAGATCTCGGAGGACGGGAAGACGAACCCGCGGCGCTTGCAGAGATTGACGACGGCATCGACGCGATCAGTGGCCATAATGCGCCAATCCTATGAGGCGGTCTCCTCCAGCAGCCGACGCGCCTGCCCGTCATCGATGACGCCGAAGTCCTCGTAGTGCCATGACAGGCTCCGACGGCCCATCGGCTTGACGAGAGCCACCACGAGGTCGTGGCGGTGAAGGAGGTCCGTCAGGGCGTCACGCGGGCAGAGGGGGGACGGCGAGGGCGAGTTCCGGACCGAGCCGACGGCCCGCGTCGGCGAGGCTCGCGAAGTCACTCACGACAGGACCGACGGGACGTGGCCGCCGGACGCGTGCCCGAGACCGACCTCCCCCGCGTCGGCCGCGAGGCCACTGGCGGCGACCACCATCCCGGTGCCATCCCAGTTCCGAACCAACTCGTACGCGGACGGCTCGTCGATGGCGGACGACAGTAGCGGGAACCGCGTCGACCTTGACCTCGAAGGCGGACAGCGCCCGACGGTAGGCACCGACGGCCTCCCATTCCGTGCGGAGGACCAGGAGTGACGGATCGTCGGTGGCCTGACCGAGGGACGCGGCACGACACCCGGCCTGGGCCGTGAGGGCAGCCAGCGCCTTCTCGGCCGCCGCCACGAACTCGGCCCTCGGCCCGTCGCCGGAGACCCGGAACCGGCTGATCACGAGGAGGGGCGGGGCGACGCCTGATCCGGCGAGCGTGCCGGTCGCGTCAGGGTCGGGGCTAGGGTGGGAGACCACAACCCGAACGGTAGTCCGTCTATCCCGGAGCGCCCATGGCCAGCAAGAAAGGCGACGAGCCCCGCAAGAAGGGCTCGATGCCCAGTGGAGTGCGCGGCCCCGGCGGTCCGCCCCCGATCGGCGGCTCGGGCAAGGGCGGACAGCCACGCCCCACCATGCCCGGCGGACGGCCGGCCTCCTCGGGGGCCCGCCTGCGTTTCGAGGAGATGAGCTACGGGCCGCTGCGCACCCTGCACGCGATGCCCCGGTGGATCATCGTCGTCGCCCCCGCCATCCTGCTCTTCGGCGGGCTCATCCTCACCGGGCCGCTCGCGTGGCTCGGCGGCCTGCTCCTCCTGATCGTCTGGGCGTTCATCACGTGGCTGACCGCCCTCTCCTGGCCAGCACTCAGCCCCGGTTCGCGGGCCTTCCGCGCCCTCGTGGTCCTGGCCCTGTTCGGCGTCGTCGTCCTGAAGTTCCTCGGCCGGTTCTAAATGAAATTGACAACCATTTTCATTTAGTCCACGCTGGGCAAATGAACATCTCAACCGCGACGCTGGCTGCCGCGATCGGCCTCACGGCGGTCCTGCCCCTGGCCGGCTGCTCCGCCGCCGGCGGCGGTTCCTCGCCAGGTTCGGCGGACGCGGCCACGTCCGTGGTCGCCACCACCACGATCCTGGGCAGCGTGGTAGGCGACATCGTCTCGTGTGCCGATCCGGAGGGCAGCGTGACCACCCTGATGCCGATCGGCGCCGACCCCCACGACTTCTCCCCCTCCTCCGCGCAGGTCGCGCAAATAGTCACGGCCGACATCGTCGTCGCCAATGGCCTGGGATTGGAGGGCGGCCTGACCGACGCCCTGGCGAATGCCGCCGCCGACGGGGCGGCGATCATCAACGTCGGCGACCTCGTGGACCCGATCACCTTCGGCGGGCACGCCGGCGACCACGCGGGCGAGGTCGCCGGCGAGGACGAGCACCAGAGCGGCGACGCGGATCCGCATGTGTGGTTCGACATGACGCGGATGGCCGCCGCGGCGCAGATCATCGGTGACGAACTGGCGGCGTCAGGCAATACCGCCTTCTCGTCCTGCGGCTCGCAGGTGGCCGACGAGATCAGAGCGGCCGAGGCGGGAGTGCGCAGCACCCTGGAATCCGTCCCTGCCGATCGACGCATTCTCGTCACCGACCACGACGCGTTCGGATACCTCGCCGATGCATACGGCTACGAGATCGCAGGCACCGTCATCCCCGCCGGCACCACTCTGGCCGAACCGAGCAGCGCCGAGCTGTCCGACCTCGTCAGCGTCATTCGGGCCGAGGGCGTCCCGGCCATCTTTGCCAACACCTCCGATTCGACCGCACTGTCCGACGCCGTTGCCGCAGAGGTGGGATCGGATGTGCAGGTCGTCAAGCTCTATGTCGGCAGCCTCGGGGAGCCCGGGTCCGGCGCGGACACGTACATCACGATGATGCAGACCAACGCCAGCCTCATCGCCACTGCCTTGAACCGCTAGCGTCTGGGAGACTGCAACCGTGGAGTGGTTCAGCGAGCCGTTCGCGCTCGCCTTCCAGCAGCGAGCGCTCATCGGCGGCGCCCTGGCGGCACTCATGTGCTCCGTGGTCGGCACCTGGCTGGTGCTTCGCGGGATGAGCTTCTTCGGCGATGCCTTCGTGCACGGCGTGGTGCCGGGTATCGCAGCCGCCGTTGTCTTCGACATCAATCCCGTCATCGGAGCGGCTGTCGCGGCCGCCGTCATGGTGTTCCTCATCGAGGTGGTGCATCGCCAGACCGCCTTGAGCGAGGACACCTCCATCGGGCTGCTCTTCGTGGGCATGCTCGCACTGGGTGTCGTGATCATCTCGAGACTCGACACCTACTCCGGGAGCCTGACCAGCATCCTGTTCGGCGATGCCCTCGGTGTGACCGCCACCGATCTGGTGGTCCAGGCGATCCTCGCGACGGTCATCATCGCCGTCGCCCTGGCCCTGTACCGCCCACTGCTGACGTTGAGCTTCAACGCGGAGAAGGCGCAGCTCCTCGGCATGAAACCCAAGCGGGCCCATGCCACGCTCCTGGTGCTCATCGCGGCCGCCGTGATCGGGAGCTACCAGTCCGTCGGCACCCTGCTGGTGTTCGGCCTGCTCGTCGGGCCGCCCGCCACCGCCAGCCTCATCGCTCGGACCGTCCCTCGGATGATGCTGTACGCGACCGGGATCGCCCTGTTCTCCGTGTGGCTCGGACTGACACTCAGCTACCACCTCGGCACCGCCGGATCGGCAACGATGGCACTAGTGCCCATCGTCCTGTTCTTCATCGTGCTCGCGGTCACTCGGCTTGCCCCCCGAAGCACGCCCGCGGAGGCGTCCCATGCCTGATGCCGTCGTTGGCAGCAATGTCGTCATCTCGCGTGGTGACCGGGTGGCCGTACGAGTCTCCGACTTCACCGTCCCGGAGGGCGCGATCACCGCCATCATCGGGCCGAACGGGTCAGGGAAGTCCACATTGCTGCACGCCATCGCGGGGCTGCTTCCTATCTCCAGTGGCGCCCTGAGCGTTCTCGGCGCCACCCCCATGCTGAGCCAAGCGCAGATCGCCTACGTGCTGCAGTACACGACGGTCCCCACCGGCACCCCCCTGACCGTGGCCGAGACCGTCGCCATGGGTCGATACCCCTCGCTGGGGTTCCTGCGGCGCCCCACGGCCCAGGACCGGAAGCGCGTCGAGCAGGCGATGGAGCGCCTCGACATCACGCATCTGGCGAAGCGCCACCTGACTGAGCTGTCCGGGGGCCAGCGCCAGCGCGTGTACGTCGCCCAGGGCATCGCCCAGGACCACAGCATGCTGCTCCTCGATGAACCCCTCACCGGTCTGGACATCACCTCGGCCAAGACCATCGACTCGATCATCCATGACGAGCCCACTCGCGGCTGCTCCGTCGTGCTCACCACGCACGATCTCGAGGAGGCCAAAGCGGCGGACCACGTGATCCTCACTGCGGGCCGGGTGGTCGCGTCCGGCGCCCCCGACGACGTCCTGACTGTCGACAACCTGGCAGACGCCTACGGCCTGGGCTCCCTGCATGACAAGGTCGATGCCGCGCCGCTCTTTCCCACAGAGCACCACGATGACATCAACGGACTCCCACGCGACCTTGACGTCCCCCACGGACACGACCATGAGCCACGACCATGAGCCACGACCATGAGCCACGACCATGAGCACTGAGGAGAGGGGCGTGGTCGGCGTGCGCTCGACTCGTCAACGAGCCGCTGTCATCGCGGCTCTGACCGAGATCGATGACTTCCGAAGCTCGCAGGAACTCCACGACTATCTGCGCCGGAAGGCCGACACCGTCGGCCTCACGACCGTCTACCGCATCGCTGCAGGCGCTCGCCGAGGCCGGCGAGGTGGATCTGCTCGTCGCGACGACGGCGAGACGCATCTATCGGCGGTGCAGCGCGGACCACCACCATCACCTCGTGTGCCGGGACTGCGGGCACACGGTCGAGATCGCCGGCCCAGCGGTCGAGAAGCTGGGCCGACACGATGGCGTCCGAGCATGGGTTCAGCGGACATCAGCCACACCCTCGAGCTGTTCGGCCGGTGCCCCGCCTGCTCGGTCAGTTGACCTGGTTCGGCACGGCCCCGCCATACCGCCGATCCCGCGAGGCATAGGCCTCGCACGCCTGCCACAGGTGGCGACGGTCGAAGTCCGGCCACAGGGTGTTCAGGAACACCAGCTCGGCGTAGGCGGACTGCCAGAGCAGGAAGTTGCTGGTCCGCTGCTCCCCCGACGACCGGACGAACAGGTCGACGTCGGGCATGTCCGGCTCGTCGAGGTACCGATGGAACATCCGCTCGTCGATGCGATCGGGATTCAGGCGACCCGACTGCACGTCGCGCGCCATGGCCGCCGCGGCGTCGGCGATCTCGGCACGGCCCCCGTAGTTGACGCACATCGTCAGCGTCAGCCTGGTGTTCCGCGCGGTGAGCCGCTCCGCCTCCTCCAGCTCGTTGATGACACTGCGCCACAGCCGCGGGCGTCGGCCGGCCCACCGGACGCGGACGCCCAGCTCGTTCATCTCGTCACGTCGGCGCCGGATGACGTCACGGTTGAACCCCATGAGGAACTTGACCTCGTCCGGCGAGCGCCGCCAGTTCTCGGTCGAGAAGGCGTACGCGCTCAGCCATCCGATGCCGAGCTCGAGGGCACCCTCGACGCAGTCGAACAGGCTCGCCTCGCCCGCCTCGTGGCCGGCCGTGCGCGGCAGGCCGCGCTCCTTCGCCCATCGGCCGTTGCCGTCCATGACCAGCGCGACGTGCCGGGGCACCAGGTCGGCCGGGATCGGCGGCGCGACGGCGCCGGACGGGTGAGGTGAGGGCTGACGACGCGGTGGGGACGGGCGACGGGCCATGCGCCCATCCTGACACCTAGACGATGTCGCTCGTGCGGTCAACGAGCGGAAGTGAACGCAGTCCGCGCTCCAGGTGCCATTGCAGGAACGCGGCCACCAGGCCGCTGGCCTCTCGGCGCTCGCGGGTCTGGCTGTCGTCGGCCACCGACCAGTCACCGCTGAGCAGCGCGCCCAGCAGCAGGATCGTCGCGGCGGACGGCACCGCCGAGCCGGGAGGGCGGCAGGAATTGCACACCACCCCGCCCGTCGGGATGGAGAAGGCCCGGTGCGGACCGCTCGCCCCGCAGCGGGCGCAGTCCTCGAAGGACGGCGACCAGCCCGCGATCGCGAGCGACCGGAGCAGGTAGGCGTCGAGGATGAGCCCGGGCGCGTGGTCACCGGACACCAGCGACCTGAGGCCGGACACCAGGAGCGCGAACTGCGGGATCGAGGGCTCGCGCTCCTCCGGGGTGAGCCGCTCCGCCGTCTCCAGCATCGCGGTCCCGGCCGTCCACCGCGGGTAGTCGGACGAGAGCGACGCGCCATGGGCCGCGATGGACTCGACCTGCGTGACCGTGTCGAGGGACCGACCCTCGTAGAGCTGGACGTCGACGTGACTGAACGGCTCGAGCCGGGCGCCGATCCGGCTGGACGTCTTGCGGACTCCGCGAGCGACCCCGCGCACCCGCCCGTGGCTGCGGGTGAGGAGCGTGACGATCCGATCCGCCTCGCCCAGTTTCTGGGCGCGAAGCACGATCGCCTCATCACGGTAAACCGGCACGCTACATTCTCTCGTATGAGCGCTCCGGAGCCCGCAAGCCCGGACCCGACACCGCACGTGGCGGATCCGGTTGCCGGTCCGGGCCACGTCGCGCCCGTTCCCGCGGAGCCGGCAGCCGAGCCCGAACCGGCGCTGACGGCGGTGCCCCCCGCGGATCCCGACGGCGACCGCGAGCCGGTGGTCGTCGCGCTCGACTCCAAGTGGCTGCGCAAGGCGCTGTTGGCCGTCGTCGTCGCCATCATCGGGCTGCAGATCATCAACTATGCCTGGGGCCAGCTCGGCGGGTTCCTGTTCAACCTCCTGCTGGCCTGGCTGATCGCGATCTCCTTCGACCCGCTCGTCAGCTATCTCGCCCGTCGCGGCCTGCGACGGGGGTTCGCGACCGCGATCGTCGCCATCGGCACGCTGTCGCTGCTCGGGCTGTTCATCGCCCTCTTCGGCGGCGCGCTGGCCACCCAGATCACCGAACTGGTCCTGGCCCTGCCGTCCCTCGTGCTCGACATCGTCGACTGGGTCAACCGCACGTTCAACACCGACATCGACCCGGTCCGGCTGACCAACAACCTCAACCTGACCAACCAGGAGATCACGGACCTGGCCTCGTCCCTGGCGGGCGGCATCCTCGGCGTCCTGACCGGCGTCGTCGGCGCGGTCTTCGACTTCGTCACGATCCTCGTGTTCTCGTTCTACTTCTCGGCCGACGCGCCGCGCATCAAGCGATGGATCTCCTCGTGGCTGAAGCCGGCTCGTCAGGTGGTCTTCATCAAGGTGTGGGACATCTCCGTGCAGAAGGCCGGCGGGTTCGTCATCTCCAAGCTGGCGCTCGCCACCTTGTCGGCGGTCTTCCACAGCGGGTTCTTCTACCTGATCGACATCCCGTACTGGCTGCCGATGGGCATCTTCGCCGGCGTCGTCAGCCAGTTCATCCCGACCATCGGCACCTACATCGGCGTCGCCCTGCCCGGCGCTCTTCGCCGTCTTCGACCAGCCGATCGACGTGCTGTGGATCGTCATCTTCGCGACCGTGTACCAGCAGATCGAGAACTACGTCTTCACGCCGCGGATCTCGAACCGGACCATGGACATCAACTCCGGCGTCGCGCTGGCCTCGGTGTTCGTCGGCGCGGCGCTGTTCGGGCCCATCGGCGCCATCATCGGCATCCCGCTCGCGGCGATCGTCATCGCGGTCTTCGAGGCCTACGGGCAGCGGTACGAGGTCCATCCGTACGTCCACCGCAGCTCCCGATAGCCACCACCCCCTTCGTTGACCGTGCACTTGTTGGGGTCTACCGGCGGGCGAACACCCCAACGAGCGCACACTCAACGAAAGAGGGGGGCGGGGCAGGCCGGGCGCGGGCGGGTCAGAAGCCGAGGCGACGCAGCTGCTTGGGGTCCCGCTGCCAGTCCTTGGCCACCTTCACCCGGATGTCGAGGTAGACCGGGACGCCCAGCAGGCTCTCGATCTCCTTGCGCGCCCGAGTGCCCACCTGCTTCAGCCGCGAGCCGGCCTTGCCGATCACGATGGCCTTCTGCGAGTCGCGCTCGACGAACAGCGTCGCCCGGACGTCGGTGAGCGGACGGTCGACCGGACGGTCCTCACGCGGCTCGATCTCGTCCACCACGACGGCGATCGAATGCGGAAGCTCGTCCTGCACGCCATCGAGGGCCGCCTCCCGGATCAGCTCCGCGAAGGCGATCTCCATCGTCTCGGCCTCGTCCTCCCCCTCGGGGAACAGCACCGGACCCTCCGGCAGGTGGGTGATCAGCCGCTCGGCCAGCAGGTTCACCTGGTCGCCGGTCAGCGCCGAGACCGGCACGACTTCCGCCCACGGCATGCCGACGTCCTCGGCCAGCTGGGCCACCTCGCCCAGTCGCTCGGCGAGCACCGCGCGCGACACCGCGTCCGTCTTCGTCACGACCGCCACCATGGGCTTGCGGCGGATGTGCGACAGCTCCGTGGCGATGTAGCGGTCGCCGGGGCCGACGGACTGGTCCGCCGGAATGCAGAGTCCGACCACGTCGACGCTCGACCACGTCTCGCGCACCTGGTCGTTCAGCCGCTCGCCGAGCAGCGTGCGCGGGCGGTGCAGGCCCGGCGTGTCCACCATGATCAGCTGGCCGTCCGGGCGATTGACGATGCCACGCAGCACCCGGCGTGTCGTCTGCGGCCGGTCCGAGGTGATGGCCACCTTGCGCCCGACCAGGGCGTTGGTCAGCGTCGACTTCCCGGCATTCGGACGGCCCACCAGGCACGCGAAGCCGCTGCGGAACGTCACGTCACCGACTCCCGTCGCTCGACCGGCGCATCCCGCCGATTCTCGGCGGTCCCCAGCAACGCTAGGGCACCGACGATCAGGAAGCACCCGATCCACCCGACCGTCCCGATCGTCTCGGCCAGCAGGACGACTCCCAGCACAGTCGCGACGGCCGGCTCGAACAGGTTCAGCGTCGCAATGTGCCCGGGCTGCAGCTCGCGCAGGCCGATGCCGAACAGCAGGTACGCGACCGTCGTGGTGGCCAGGCCGAGCCACAGCACGGTCACTACGCCGGCACCGGAGACACCACCAGGTCGACGTGACTGCGGCCGGCAGGAGGAACAGAGCCGCGACCGAGAACGAGGACGCCAGCACTGCGCTGGCGGGCAGCCCGCTGCGGGCGAGTCGCACGCCGAGGACGGTGTACACCGCGTAGCAGGCACCGGCGCCCGCGGCGAGAAGCATGCCCACCGGCTCACCCGACGTCAGGCTGCCGGAGACCAGCAGCGCCGACGCCCACGACCGCGATCCCCGTCGACACCGCCCACACCCACCCGGGAGCGCCCTCGCGCAGCGCCCAGCCCGAGGATGCCGGCGAGGAACGGGGCGACCGCAAGCGAGATGAGCGCGCCGACCGCGACCCCCGTCCTCGCAGTCCCCATGAAGAACAGCGCCTGGTAGCCGGCGACGGCCGCTCCCATGACCCAGATGACCGGGCGGCGCCACAGCCGCGCGGAGGAGCGCGACCGTTCCCGCGCCAGGCCACGAACGCGACGAGTCCCGCGGAACCGACGAGCAGGCGCATCGCGGCGACGCTGGGGCCGGGGGCGTCGGGAGTGAGCAGCTGGACCGCGGTCGCCGATGATGCCGAACAGGGTCGCCGCACCGATCACGGCAAGGGCGGCCTGTGCCTTCGGCGTCACCCGGTCACGGTCCGCGACACCACCGCGCCGTCGGCCGCGCATTCGAGGACCGGGACGCCAGCGCCGCCGAGATCCCGCATGATCTCAAGGTCGGCAGGGGTCGCAGGCGCCCCGACCACGACGGCGGCCTCGGCTCCCCGGGCACCGGCCGCCACCGCCTGCGCCACCGCCAGGGCAAGCGCCGAGAGCCGCAGCGAGGGAAGCTCCACGTCGGCGCCGGAGTACGTGCGGCCGGTCTCGTCGCGCAGCGCGCGCACCGGTCCGCGCGCCGACGCGCCCGCGAGCGCCGCGGGCCAGGGTCACGAGCTTGGCGTCCTCGGGATCGAGGGCGTCAGTCCATCGTCGCCCTCACGATCGTCAACCGGCTCCTGCGGCACCCTCGTGGCCAGGACGGTGCCGATGCGGTTGCGGCGACCAGCACCCTGCTCGGCGACCAGCCGCCAACCGTCGAGGTCCACGGTGGCCCCCGGGATCGGGACGCGGCCCATGCGCTTGGCCACCAGGCCCAGCACGGTGTCGACCCCCTCCTCCTCGGAGTCCACCTCCGTGTCGATCAGTTCCGCGAAGTCGTCCACGTTCATGCGCGCCAGCACGCGGAAGCCGCCGTCGGCCAGCTCGGTGACCTCGGGGGCCGCCGTGTCGTACTCGTCCGCGATCTCGCCGACGATCTCCTCGAGGATGTCCTCGATGGTCACCAGGCCCGCGGTGCCGCCGTACTCGTCCACCACGATCGCCATGTGCACGCGCGCCGACTGCATGTCGCGCAGCAGTGCATCGGCCGGCTTGCTGTCGGGGACGAAGTACGGGACGCGCATCAGCGACTCCACGCGCTCGGACTGCTCGGCGTCGCGGTGCTCGAACACGCGCCGGACCACGTCCTTGAGGTACACGATGCCGACGATGTCGTCGGCGTTCTCCCCGATGACCGGGATGCGGGAGAAGCCGGAGCGCAAGCCCGAGGGACAGCGCCTGGCGCAGCGTCTTGCTGCGCTCGATGAAGATCATCTCGGTGCGCGGCACCATCACCTCCTTGGCGAAGGTGTCGCCCAGCTCGAAGACCGAGTGGATCATGTCGCGCTCGTCGTGCTCGATGAGGTCATCGGCCTCGGCGAGGTCGACCATCTCGCGCAGTTCGGCCTGCGACGCGAACGGGCCCTCGCGGTACCCCTTGCCCGGCGTCACCGCGTTGCCGATGAGGATCAGGAGGGTGGCGAGCGGGCCGAGCACGGTCGCGAGGAATCGTGCCGGTCGCGCGGCCGCCATCGCGATGGACTCCGCGTGCTGGCGTCCGAGGGTCCCGGCCGCGACGCCGATGACCACGTAGGACGCCATCACCATGATGACCACGGCGATCAGCAGCGCCAGGAAGGTCGACATGCCGCCGCGAATCGCCAGCGCGTCGACGCAGACGTAGCCGACGAGGACGGTCGCCGTCACCCGTGACACCGTCGACAGGAAGAGCAGGACGTTCACGTGCCGGGGGCGGTCGTCCAGCAGGACCAGCAGCTGGTCCGGCCCGCCGGTCCCCGTCCTTGCGGGCCTCCTCGACCTTGCTGCGGCTCACCCGACTGATGGCGGTCTCGGCCGCGGACAGCAGTCCGGCCAGCGCCGACGAGCAGGACCGACAGGACGATCAGCCATGCGTCCGTTGTCATGCTCGGACCTCCCGCCACGCGGCCAGGAGCGTGTCCTGCAGCGCGAACATCTCGTCGTACTCCGCTGGGGTCGCATGGTCATGGCCGACGAGGTGCAGCGTGCCGTGCGTGGTGAGGAACTGCAGCTCCTCGTCCAGGCTCCGCCCCGCCGAGACCGCCTGCGTCGCCGCGAAACTCGGGCACAGCACGATGTCGCCGAGGATCCCCGGCTCCGGCGGCTCACCGGAGGAGGCGCTGCGCACCTCGTCGATCGGGAACGACAGCACGTCCGTCGGCCCCGGCTCGTGCATCCAGTCCTCGTGGAGTGTCGTCATGCGGTCGAGATCGACCAGCGTGATCCCCAGCTCGCACTCGGGGTGCAGCCGCAGGGATGCGAGCAGGTGAACCGCGAGGTCAGCGAGGGCGTCGACATCACAGGCGACCCCCGACTCGTTGAGAACCGTCACCTGCGTCACGTGCCGCGCTTCGCGTCGTACTTCTCGTAGGCGTCGACGATGCGCCCGACCAGCTTGTGCCGGACGACATCGTGCGAGGTGAGGCGGCAGAACGCGACGTCGTCGAGTCCGTCGAGGATCTCGGACACGACTCGAAGCCCGCTGGTGGTGCCGCCGGGCAGGTCGACCTGGGTGACGTCGCCGGTGACGACCATCGTCGAGCCGAAGCCCAGTCGGGTGAGGAACATCTTCATCTGCTCGGCCGACGTGTTCTGCGCCTCGTCGAGGATGATGAACGAGTCGTTCAGCGTGCGCCCGCGCATGTAGGCCAGCGGCGCGATCTCGATGGTGCCGCTGGTGATCAGCCTCGGGATGGAATCCGGGTCGATCATGTCGTGCAGGGCGTCGTACAGCGGACGCAGGTACGGGTCGATCTTCTCGGACAGCGTCCCGGGCAGGAAGCCGAGCCGCTCCCCGGCCTCGACCGCCGGGCGCGTGAGCACGATGCGGTTGATGCGCTTGGCCTGCAGGGCCTGGACCGCCTTGGCCACGGCCAGGTAGGTCTTGCCGGTGCCGGCGGGCCCGATGCCGAACACCACGGTGTTGTTGTCGATGGCGTCGACATAGCGCTTCTGGTTGAGGGTCTTCGCTCGGATGGTCCGGCCGCGGTTGCTGAGGATGTTCGCGGTGAGGACATCGGTGGGACGGGTCCCCGACCTCATCAGGGAGATGCTGCGCTCGACGGACTCGGTCGTGAGCGCCTGCCCCGTGCGCAGCACGGCCAGCATCTCGCCGACCAGGGTGTCGATGATCCCCACGTCCGCCGGCGATCCGGTCACGGTGATCTCGTTGCCGCGCGCCATGATGTCGGCCTCCGGGAAGGCGTCCTCGACCAGGCGCAGGTACTCGTCCCGTGTCCCGAGCAGGGCCACCATCGGCTGGGACGCCGGGACGACGATCGTCGTCTGCGCGCGTGGAGCGTCGGAAGCGGTCTGGGTCATCGTGTGCGTCTGCCGATCAGCCGGGGGGCCAGGACAGCGCGCGGCCGCCCAGCAGGTGGAAGTGGACATGGTGGACCGACTGCCCAGCGCCTTCGCCGGTGTTGGTGACGATCCGGTACCCGGACTCGGCCAGCCCCTCGGATGCAGCAATGGCGCCGGCGACCTCCAGCAGGCGTCCGGCCAGCGCCGGATCGGCCGCCGCCAGGTCGGCCGCGGTGGCGTAGTGGTCCCGCGGGATCACCAGGACGTGGACGGGCGCCTGCGGCGAGATGTCGCGGAAGGCGAGCACCGAGTCGTCGCTGTGCACGAGGTCCGCCGGGATGTCACCCGCGCGAGATCGCGCAGAACAGGCAGTCGGTCATGCCCTCATCCTTCCACCATCGGCGCGGACCAACGATCAGATGACGAGAGCAGGGCAGCAACGGCCGCGATTCCGGCTGACGACGTACGCAGCACGGTCGGTCCCATCCGCACGGTCGCCGCACCCGCCGCGGCGAACTGCTCGAGTTCTGACCGGGACAGTCCGCCCTCGGGTCCGACGATGACCACGACCTCGCCCTCGTCCGGCATGACGACGTCCCCGATGGACGCGCGTCGCGGACTCGTGCAGGACCAGCGCCTGGGCAGCCCCGCGCACCCGGTCGACCACGTCTGCGGTGGTTGCCAGCGCCTCGACCTCGGGGAATCGTGACCGACGGGCCTGCTTGGCGGCCGCGTGCGCGGCATCGGTCCAGCGGCGGTGGCCGCGCTCGGCCCGTTCGCCCTTCCACTGCGTGACGCAGTGCTCGGCGGACCACGGGACGATGGCGTCCACCCCGATCTCGGTCAGCAACTCGACGGCCAGCTCACCGCGATCACCCTTGGGCAGCGCCTGGACGACCACGATCCGCGGCTGTGACGGCGGCTCGAGTGCCAGCGTCTCGATCGTGACCTCGACAGCCTGCTTGCCGCTGACGCCCGACACAGCTCCCTGCGCGCGGTGGCCGAGGCCGTCGACCAGCGTGACCCGCTCACCAGCGCTGATCCGCCGGACCGTGGCCGCGTGACGACCCTCGGACCCCTCGACGCGGACGACCGACCCGACCGACGCCTCGACGAGATCGGCTCGCGGAACAACGAACACTGGCGGCGTCACTTGGCGGTGAACGCGTCCTTCAGGCGGGAGAACAGGCCGCCGGCTTGCGCTCCGCTGGCGGTCCCGAGCTGCTCCGTGGACTCCTCGCGCATGGTGGCGAACTGCTTGAGGAGCTCCTCCTGCTGCGCGTCCAGCTTGGTGGGCGTCTGGACGCTGAGGTGGACGTGCAGGTCGCCACGACCGGCGGAGCGCAGTCTCGCGGCTCCCTGCCCGCGGACGAGCAGGGACTCCCCCGACTGGGTGCCCGCGCGGATGTCGATGACGGTCGGGCCATCGAGGGTGTCCAGGGTCATGCTCGTGCCGAGGGCGGCCGCCGTCATGGGCACCGTGACGACACAGTGGAGCTCGTCGCCGCGACGCTCGAACAGGTCGTGCTGGGCCACGACGATCTCGACGAAGAGGTCGCCTGCGGGTCCGCCGTTGGGTCCGACCTCGCCTTCGCCGGCGAGCTGGATCCGGGTCCCGGTGTCGACGCCCGCGGGGATCTGCACGGTGAGGGTGCGCCGGGTGCGGACGCGGCCGTCCCCGGAGCACTCGTGGCACGGGTGCGGGATGGTCGTGCCGAAGCCCTGGCACTGGGGGCACGGCCGGGAGGTCATCACCTGGCCGAGGAAGGAGCGCTGGACCTGCTGGATCTCGCCACGGCCCTTGCACATGACGCACGTCTCGGTGCTGCTGCCGGGTGCGGTGCCGGCGGCCTCGCAGGCCTCGCACCGGACCGCGGTGTCGACCGTGAGCTCGCGGGTGCTGCCGAACACCGCATCCTTGAGGTCGATCTGGATCCGGATCAGTGCGTCCTGCCCGCGCCGGGCACGTTGGCGCGGACCGCGCTGGGCTCCCCCGCCGAAGAAGGCGTCCATGATGTCGCCGAAGTCGAATGATCCGCCGGGGAAGCCGCCGCCGCGAGCCGAGCTCAGCGGGTCGCCGCCGAGGTCGTACATCTGCCGCTTCTCCGGATCGCTCAGCACCTCGTAGGCCGCGGTGACCATCTTGAACCGCTCCTGGTGCTCCGGATCGGGATTGACATCGGGATGCAGTTCACGGGCGAGCCGGCGGTATGCCTTCTTGATGTCCTCCGGCGAGGCGTCGCGGGACACGCCCAGCAACGCGTAGTAGTCGGTGCTCAAGAGGCCTTCTCCATGGTCGGGTCACTGGCGTTGACGGGGTCACTGCCCGTCACGAGGTCGGGGCGGTCGGTCACGAGGGCTCGTCGAGCATGCGGCTGACGTACCGGGCGACCGCCTGCACCGCGGACATCGTTCCGGGGTAGTCCATGTGCGTCGGGCCGACGACCCCGAGCGAGGCCACCGCGAGATCGCCTCGGGCGTAGTGCGACGTGACCACCGAGGTGGCCTCGAGGCCCTCGACCGGGTTCTCGTGCCCGATCCGCACCGTGATCCCCGGGGCCGAGCCGGCCTCGCCGAGCAGTCGCATGAGGACGACCTGCTCCTCCAGCGCCTCGAGCACCGGCTGGATCGCGATCGGGAAGGACTCGCCGTAGCGGGCCAGGTGCGCCGTGCCGCCGAGGACCACGCGCTCGTCAGGTCGCTCGACGACCATCTCGAGCACGGCGGCGACCACGGCGTGCACGGTGGGGCGATCGTCGATCTCGAACGCCTCCTCCAGGTCGGTCACCGCATCGGGGACCGACGAGAACGGCTTGCCCGCGAGCGCGGTGATGATCCTCGAGCGGAGGTCGGCGAGGGTGTCCTCGGGCACGGGGGCGGCGCAGTCGATGAGGCGCTGCTCCACGCGGCCGGTGTCGGCGATGATCACGACGATGAGGCGGGTGGTGCTCAGGGCCACGAGCTCGACGTGGCGGACGCTGCTGCGCGACAGTGACGGGTACTGCACGAGGGCCACCTGGCGGGTGATCTGCGCCAGCAGTCGCACCGTGCGGGACATGACGTCGTCGAGGTCGACGGCGCCGTCGAGGAACTGATGGATGGCGCGGCGCTCCGGAGGGCTCAGCGGCTTGACGCCGGAGAGTCGGTCGACGAACAGCCGGTAGCCCAGATCGGTCGGGACGCGGCCGGCGCTCGTGTGCGGCTGGGCGATGAAGCCCTCCTCCTCCAGCGCGGCCATGTCGTTGCGGATCGTCGCGGGCGAGACGCCGAGGTTGTGGCGGTCCACCAGCGCCTTGGAGCCCACCGGCTCGTGGGTGGACACGTAGTCCTCGACGATGGCGCGCAGGACGGCAAGACGACGCTCCTCGAGCATGCTCACCTCCCGGGACCGGTGGCCACGCAGTTCTTGGCACTCAGACTTCCTGAGTGCCAAGTGTACGGCCTCGTGAGCGGGCGGGCCCGGCGTGGCGGCTTGCAGCTTTCTCTACTATTTAGATAGACATACTCCCATGCTTCCCCTCCTCCTCATCGCCCTCGCCGGCTTCGGCGCCCAGCTCGTCGACGGATCCCTCGGCATGGGCTACGGGTTGACGTCGTCGACCCTGCTCATCGCCATCGGCCTCGCCCCCGCCGCCGCCTCCGCATCGGTGCACCTCGCCGAGATCGGGACGTCGGCCACGAGCGCCTACTCCCACGCGCGGATGGGCAACGTCGACAAGACCGTGCTGCGGCGGATCGCCCTGCCCGGGGCCATCGGGGCGTTCGTCGGCGCGACCGTCCTGTCGGGGCTGTCGACCCAGGCCGCGCGCCCGTGGGCGAGCGGCCTGCTCCTCGTGCTCGGCTTCTACGTCCTGTTCCGCTTCCTGCGGCACCGCACCGTCGCCCTCAAGCACGGGCGCCCCGGCACCCGGTTCCTGGCCCCCCTCGGACTCGTCGGCGGCTTCGTCGACGCCACCGGCGGCGGCGGCTGGGGGCCGGTCACCACGCCCGCACTCCTCGCCAATGGCCGGATGGCGCCGAACCGCGTGATCGGGACGATGAACGCCGCCGAGTTCCTGGTCTCCGTCGCGGCCAGCGTCGGATTCCTCATCGGGCTGGGCACGAGCGCCCTCGACTGGCAGATCCTCCTGCCCCTGATGCTCGGCGGCATGCTGGCCGCTCCGCTCGGCGCCTGGATCGCACACCGGCTGCCGATGCGGATCATGGGCGTCGCGGTGGGCGGCATGATCATCACGACGAACAGCATCACCTTGATGCGCGCCTTCGAGGTCCCCGGAAACGTGCAGGTGAGCGTCCTCGCCACGCTGGTCGTGACCTGGGCAGCGCTCGTCGTCGCCGTGACGCTCACGCACCTGCGCGCCCGCCGGGCCACCACCGACCCCCCTCGATGCGTCGTCACTCGTGGCGGTGGAGGACGGCGTCTGACCCGCCACGTCTGACGACCCATCGGGGTTGGAGCGCCGCGAAGAGACGGCTCTACGCCAGGAGGGTCTCGATCACCCGGTTGGCCAGCAGTCGGCCGCGCCGGGTCAGCACGAGGCGTTCCCCCATCCGCACGGCCAGCTCGTCAGCCACCAGGGAGTCCACCGCCCCACGGTCGAGACCCGCGAGCGGCAGCCCCTCGGCAAGGCGGATCCCGAGCATCACCTGCTCGGTGCGGCGCTGCTCGGCGGTGAGCACCTCGCGGTCCTGCTCCGGCGACTCCCCGGCCGCCAGTCGCTCGGCGTACGTGCGCGGATGCTTGACGTTCCACCAGCGCTGACCGCCCAGATGACTGTGCGCGCCCGGGCCGATCCCCCACCAGTCGTCGTCGTGCCAGTAGCCGAGGTTGTGCCGGCACTCCCCTCCCGGGCGGGCCCAGTTGGACACCTCGTACCAGGGCAGGCCGGCCTCGGTGAGCATCGTGTCGACGATCGCGTAGCGAGCCGCCGCCACGTCGTCGTCGGGCATGGGCAGCTCGCCGCGGCGGACGCGGCGGGCCAGCGGCGTCCCGTCCTCCACGATCAGCGAGTAGGCCGAGACGTGGTCGACCCCTGCGGTGAGGGCGTCGTCGACCGAGCGGCGCAGGTCGTCGTCCGTCTCGCCCGGGGTGCCGTAGATGAGGTCGAGGTTGACGTGCTCGAAGCCGACGGCCGCGGCAGCCTTGGCGGCCTGGAGGCTCGCGCCGGGGGTGTGGGTGCGGTCGAGGATCCGCAGGACCGTCGCCGACGAGCTCTGCATGCCGAACGACATCCGGGTGAACCCGCCTGCGCGAAGGTCGGCCAGCATCGCCTCGTCGACGCTGTCCGGGTTCGCCTCGGTGGTGACCTCTGCGCCGGGGGCCAGGCCGAACTCCGAGCGCATCGCGTCCAGCAGCGCCACGAGGCCCGTCGCGCCGAGCAGGGTGGGCGTGCCGCCGCCCACGAAGACGGTGTCGACGGGGCGGACGTCGTCACCCAGCACGCGGGCGGCCAACGAGATCTCGTCGACCAGGACCCCGTGGAAGTCGTCGCGCCGGACGTCGTCGCCGAGCTCGGTCGCCGTGTAGGTGTTGAAGTCGCAGTAGCCGCAGCGCGAGGAGCAGAACGGGACGTGCAGGTACATCCCCAGCTTTCGTTGAGTGGCCCGTTGTGGCGGCGATCGGCTGCGCCGTATCGCCGCCACAACGGGCCACTCGCGGGGGAGGTCACGGGGGTGGCGCTACTTCTTGGGGGCGTCGGACGTCGACAGCGCGGCGATGAACGCCTCCTGGGGCACCTCGACGCGGCCGACCATCTTCATGCGCTTCTTGCCCTCCTTCTGCTTCTCGAGGAGCTTGCGCTTGCGGGTGATGTCACCGCCGTAGCACTTGGCCAGCACGTCCTTGCGGATGGCGCGGATCGTCTCGCGGGTGATGACGCGCGAGCCGATCGCCGCCTGGATCGGCACCTCGAACTGCTGGCGCGGGATGAGCTCCTTCAGCTTCGACGTCATCATCGTGCCGTACGCCATGGCCTTGTCCCGGTGGACGATCGCGCTGAACGCGTCGACCGGATCGCCGTGCAGCAGGATGTCGACCTTGACGAGGTCGGCCTCCTGCTCGCCGGTGAGCTCGTAGTCGAGGGAGGCGTATCCGCGGGTGCGCGACTTCAGCTGGTCGAAGAAGTCGAACACGATCTCCGCCAGCGGCAGCGTGTAGCGCATCTCGACCCGGTCCTCGGAGAGGTAGTCCATGCCCAGGAGGGTGCCGCGCCGCTGCTGGCACAGCTCCATGACCGTGCCCACGAACTCGCTGGGCAGGATGATCGTGGACCGCACGATGGGCTCGAAGATCTTGTCGACCTTCTGCGTCGGGAACTCGCTCGGGTTCGTGACGACCAGCTCGTTGCCGTCGTCGTCCTGCACCCGGTAGATGACGTTCGGGGCGGTCGAGATGAGGTCGAGGCCCGCCTCGCGCTCGAGCCGCTCCCGCACGATCTCCATGTGCAGCAGGCCCAGGAAGCCGCAGCGGAAGCCGAAGCCGAGGGCCAGCGACGTCTCGGGCTCGTAGCCGAGGGCCGCGTCGTTCAGCTTGAGCTTGTCGAGCGCGTCGCGCAGCTCCGGGTAGTCCGACCCGTCGATCGGGTACAGGCCGGAGAACACCATCGGCTTGGGGTCGCGGTAGCCGCCGAGGGCCTCGGTGGCGCCCTTGCGCTCCGACGTGATCGTGTCGCCGACGCGCGACTGACGGACGTCCTTCACCCCCGTGATGAGGTAGCCGACCTCTCCCACGCCGAGCCCCTGGGCCGGCACCGGCTCCGGCGAGATGACGCCGACCTCGAGCAGCTCGTGGATGGCACCCGTCGACATCATCTGGATCCGCTCGCGCGTGGAGATGTGCCCGTCGATCACCCGGATGTACGTGATGACGCCGCGGTAGGTGTCGTAGACCGAGTCGAAGATCATCGCCCGCGCCGGGGCGTCCGCCTTGCCCACCGGCGGCGGGATCTCGCGAACGATGGTCTCGAGCAGCTCGTGGACGCCCGTGCCCGTCTTGGCCGAGACGAGCAGGACATCGTCGACGGAGCAGCCGATGATGTGGGCGAGCTCGGCCGCGTACTTCTCCGGCTGGGCCGCCGGCAGGTCGATCTTGTTCAGGACCGGGATGATGGTGAGGTCGTTCTCGAGCGCCAGGTACAGGTTGGCCAGGGTCTGCGCCTCGATGCCCTGGGCCGCGTCGACGAGCAGGACCGCGCCCTCGCAGGCCGCCAGGGACCGGGACACCTCGTAGGTGAAGTCCACGTGGCCGGGGGTGTCGATCATGTTCAGGACGTATTCGGCCCCGTCGTCGGCGGTGAAGGGCAGCCGGACGGCCTGCGACTTGATCGTGATCCCGCGCTCGCGCTCGATGTCCATCCGGTCGAGGTACTGGGCCCGCATGGCGCGGCCATCGACCACGCCGGTCTGCTGCAGCATCCGGTCGGCCAGCGTCGACTTGCCGTGGTCGATGTGGGCGATGATGCAGAAGTTCCGGATGACCGAGGGGTCGGTGCTGCCGGGTTGCAGGACGGGCAGGTTGACGGGCACCGAATTCCTCACCAAGGGTCTTCACGGGGCCGATTTGGGCCTGGGACCAGCCTACGGGTAATCTTGGGCGCTGATTCACCCAGTCGTTCCCGCACGCCCACTCACGAACCCCAGTCAAGGAAGTTGTCCCCGTGGCGAACATCAAGTCGCAGATCAAGCGCAACCGCACCAACGAGAAGGCCCGTCAGCGCAACAAGGGCGTCAAGTCCTCGCTGAAGACCTCGGTGCGCAAGTTCCACAGCGCGGTGGATGCCGGTGACAAGGACGAGGCGACGACCCTGGCCCGCGAGGCCGGTCGGGCCCTCGACAAGGCCGCCAGCAAGGGCGTCATCCACGCGAACCAGGCAGCCAACCGCAAGTCGGCCATCGACAAGAAGGTCGCTGCCCTCTAGGTCTCAGCAGAACGAATCCCGAGAGCGCCTCCCATGCTGGGGGCGCTCTCGTGCATGTACCGACCGAATCGCACGTAGCGGGGAGCGGCTTCCCCGGCGAGCAGGCCGCTCAGTCGTGACCCGCTGCCGTCCGGGCCACCAGGATCTCCAGGGCCAGGAGCTTCTGCTCGGCGTCCAGGCTCGACCCCTCCCGCACCCCGCCCTTCATCGCTCCGTCGGCATCCGCGAGGGCCACGACCGACACCGCGAGCCGACGCTGGTCCCCGCTCCAGCGAGACCACTGCCGCCGCAGCGTCTTGACCTTCCAGGGCGGGACGCCGGCCTCCCGCGCGACGTCGGCCTCCGACGCACCGGGCGGCATCCCGCCGACCCGCACCAGGGTCCGCAGGCCACCGGCCAGCGACGACACCGTCGACGGCCCGACCCGGCCCGCGTCCGCCGTCAGCATCGCCTGCCGCAGCGTGCGCAGGGCCTCGGCGTACCGACGCTCCCAGACCGCATCCGCGATCGTGAATCCCGACACGTCGGCCACGCCGGCGAAGTAGTGGTGGACGTCCTCAGCGGTGATCGGGCTGGCATCGACGTCGCTGACCAGCTGGGACACCGCGCCCGCGAGCAGCCCCAGATCCTGTCCGATGGCGTCGTAGAGGGCCGTGACCGCGTCCGGGGTGACCTTCCGCCTGCGGGCACTGAACTCCCGGTTGAGGAACTCCACGGTGGCCTTGCCCTTCTTCACCACCTGGCAGTCGACCTGCTCGGCTCCCGCCGACCTCAGGTCGTCCAGCAGGGCCTTGCCCTTGTTCCCGCCCGGATGGGTCACGACGAGGTACACGTTGTCGGGCAGGTCGGCGATGACCTCACGCAGGGCGCGCGCCATGGCGTCGTCGGCCGCGTCGACGCCCTCGACCACGACGACCCCGCCGTCGCCGAACAGGTTGGGCGCCGCCGCCTCGCGCAGTTCGTGGGCCGCGGTCTCGTCCCCAGCCCGGATGACCGAGCGCTGGACCGACGGATCCTCCTGCCGCGCCGCTGACGTGACGGCACGCACGGCCCGGTCCACGAGGACCGTCTCGGCTCCGATCGCGAGGGTGATCCGCGGCGTCGTCATGATGACGGCAGCATGCCACGTCGGGACACCACGCCGACCCCCGATCCCACGCTGACGACGGCGACGTCCCCGTCGCGATCGGTCCGGGCGACCAGCGCCCCGCTCGCCGCCCAGGCGGCCAGGGTGCCCGCATCCGGGTGTCCGTAGTCGTTGTCGGCCCCGACGCTCACCAGCGCGACCGCGGCCGAGGCCCACGTCGGGAACTCCGGGGCCTGGTGGCTCGACCCGTGGTGCGGCACCTTCACGACGTCGAACTCGCCGCGCAGGTCCGCGGATACCGCGACCTGCGCCTCCGGCTCGATGTCACCGGTCAGCAGGATCCGGTGGCCGGCGACGGTCGCGATCAGGACGATGCTGGCGTTGTTGGGCACGTCGCCCACGCTGATGCGCCGCCGCGGCCAGATCGCCCGCCAGGCCACCTCGCCGACCGTCCGAGCGTCGCCGGCCGCGATCGACGTCGACGGCACCCCCGCCGCCTGGCATGCTCGCGAGCACGGCCCCGACGCCGTCGGGGGGCTCCTGCACGGGGTTCAGCAGGACCGTCCCCACGGACCTGCCGCGCAGGATCCCGCTCAGCCCGCCCACGTGGTCTGCATGGAAGTGGGTCAGGACCACCGCGGGCACGCGTGGTCACGCCCGCATCCGCCAGGCACCTGTCGACGGCGTCCGGATCGGGCCCGGCATCCACCACCACTGCGGAGGCCTCCCCCGACCTGAGCACCAGGGCGTCGCCCTGGCCGACATCGCACATGATCAGGAACCAGCCGGGCGGGGGCCAGCCACGACGGGCCGGCGGAGCCAGCAGCAGGACTACGGCGCAGGCCACCGCCGCCGTTCCCAGGGCGATCCGGAATGACGGGGTCCGGGTCCAGGACGGCGTCCCCCAGCGACGGGTCGCGGCCAGCGTCACCAGGCACCGCAGCCGTGATCGCGGCCAGCGCCGCCAGCCCCCACCACCCGGCCGGCCACGGCAGGCGCGCCAGCGGGAGGTCGGCGCCGGTGTGGGCGACCAGCGCGATCCACGAGGCCGGCCACGCCGCCCAGTGGGACACGACCGCGGCCACCCCGGGCGCCACCGGCGAGATGGCCGCCGCCACCAGTCCCAGCACCGTGATCGGCGCCACCACCGGCATCACCACCAGGTTCGCCGGCAGCGCGACCCACCCGACGCTCGCGCCCATCGCCACCAGCACCGGCAGCGTCGCCAGCTGGGCCGCAGCGGTCAGCGCCAGCGCCTGCCGCACCACCGGCGGCCAGCGCCTCGTCGGTCGCCAGCGGCTCATCATGTCCGCGAGGCGACTGGAGAGCAGGACCAGGCCAGCGGTGGCGAGTACCGAGAGCGCGAAAGCCCACGAGGTGGCCAGCCACGGCACGGTCAGCACGAGCAGGAGGACCCCGGCACCCAGCACCGAGGGTCCGGCTCGACGCCCGCCGGACAGCAGCCCTGCCGTCGCGATGGCTCCCATGGCGCAGGCCCGCAGGACGCTCGGCTGGGGCCCGACCAGGACGGCGAAGTAGGCGAGCGCCGCAAGGGAGAGCCCGACCCGCAGGGTCAGCTGGAGGCGAAGCAGGGTGGCCACGGTGAGGACGGCCGCGAGCACGATCGCCACGTTGCCGCCGGACACCGCCGTGAGGTGGGACAGCCCACTGGCACGCATGTCGTCGGCCAGGTCCGCCGGCTGCCCCCAGTCATCGCCGACGGACAGTCCCGCGACCAGCGATCCAGCGTCGGGGGACGTTCCGGACAGCGCGGACCGCAATCCCCTGCGCATCGCGTGAGCCGCGACGTCGACGGCCCCCGGCGGAGCCAGGACGGTCACCTCGCCCGCGCTCAACCGTGCCACGGCATCGGACTGCCAGCTGACGGCGCTGAGTCGGCCGATCACCTCCACCCACGTTCCGGGGGCGGGCACCTCTGCGTCGCTGGGCCAGCTCAGCACGATCGGGACCTCGACCGCCACAGTGGACCCGCGGGCGCTCATGCTGACTGGTGGCCAGCCGCGCCTCGAGACTCGCGGCGCCCCGCCAGCCCCGGGACGGGGCCGACTGCCGCAGGCGCACCTCCGTGACGATCACGCCCCGCACGTGCGCCGTGGCGCGGGCGTCGACCCAGCCGGCCACCGGCGCAGCGGTGACGACCGCCACCTGCCCTGCGGCCGAGAGTGCGCCGAGCAGCAGGGCGACGATCCCCACGGTGACCGCGATGCCACCGCGCGGCGCCCCCCGGGCGCGCGCGCCGACCTTCGGGCCGACCTTCGGACCGACCCTGGGGCCCCAACGGACGACCGCGATCCCCGGGATGGTGATCGCGAGAAGGATCACGGCGACCCGGGCCACCAGAACTGCGACGTCGTGACGTTCGGTCACCGTGCTGGCCGAGGCCCCGAGTGCGCGGGCGAGGGCGGCCCCCACCCAGCTGGCCGCCGCCGGGATCAGGAGGCGGCCGTCCACGCGTCACACGCGGACCCGTGATCGAACCTGCGACAGGATCGCCGGACCGATGCCGCTCACCTCGCCGAGCTCGTCGACGGACCGGAACACCCCGTTGTCGGTCCGCCACTGGACGATCCGGGCCGCGATCACCGGCCCGATGCCGGGGAGCTCCTCGAGGTCCGCCTGCGTCGCCGTGTTGAGATCGAGCGGTCCGGTCGCGGGGCCCGCGCCAGCGCTCGTGCCCGTGGGGGCCGCGGTCTGCGGCGCTGCGGTGCCACCGACCACGATCTGCTCGCCGTCCACGACGAGCCGCGCCAGGTTGACCGAGTCGGCGGCGCGGCGCCGTGTCACGCCGCCCGCCGCGTCGACCGCGTCCGCGACCCGGGACCCGGGCGGCAGGCGGACCAGGCCCGGCCGGTTCACGAGTCCCGTGACATGCACGACCAGCTCCGGCACGATCGATTCGGCCGCACCGGGCCCGTCGACTCCCGACTCAGGCATCGCACCGACAGCTGCCGGGTCGCCGGGGGCCGCCGATTCGGCCACCTCGGCGGCCATCACCGGCTCGCCGACGGGTGCCTCATCACCGGGCAGGTCGGCACCCGTCGCGAGGATCTCCGGCACCATCGCAACCGCGCGTGGCCGGCCGGACCACGCCCAGTAGCCGCCCAGTGCCAGCGCGAGCGCGGTCAGGAGGGCCAGCCCCCGGATGGCCGATCTTGTCCACGGCCCAGCCGACAACGTGCGGCGATCCGGCGGCAGTCGGCATCGGGCCAACGTCCTCGAGAGCGTCCGCCGGCGGGACGCGCCACTGGTCGGCGACGGCCGCCAGGCGCCGCTCAGCGCCGCGCGTCAGGCCGGACCGCCGGCCGTGCCGGCGTTCGGCGAACCTTCCCATGCCCCGAAGCTAGGCGCCCCGCGTCGCCGGTCCGGTCTTCAGCGCGTGGGGGTGGACGGCCGACCGATGCGCACCGGCCTGTGGATGACGCTCAGGGGCGGAAGGCGCGCCAGGCCTCGCGCAGGTTGCGCTGATGCCGGACGAGGACCATGACGCCCAGGATGATGGCGAACCACATGTCGGACTCGTCGGTCCACCCGGCGCGCCAGCCGACGAAGCCGCTGACGATCAGCACGATGGCGCCCAGCACGGCCCCGAGACCGACTCGGTGCCAGACCGCGACGCCGATCCCGAAGGCGGCCAGTACAGGAATGGCCAGCAGCGGTTGCACTCCGAGGATTGCGCCGAGGGTGGTCGCGACGCCCTTGCCGCCCGCGCCCGCGCAGGTATGGCGAGGTGATGTGACCGAGGACCGCCGCGATGCCGGCCACCTCGCCGGCCGTCTGCCCCACCGCGTAGCCGAAGGCCCACGCGGGCAGGAATCCCTTGAGGATGTCCAGGAAGCCCACCAGCACGCCCCAGCGCGGTCCGAGCGCCCGACCGACGTTCGTCGCTCCCGGGTTCCCGGACCCGGTGCTGCGCAGGTCCACGCCGAACAGCCGAGCAAGGATGGCCGCCGGGTTGATCGCTCCCAGGGCGTAGCCGACAAAGGCGGCGATCAGCCACCAGACCGGCTCCGGGAGGTCCATCGTCAGTCGCCTTGGGCGGCCGGCTCGTCAACAACCGCCTCATCGAGGCAGGGGGAGACGACGACCGCGACCATGCCCGGCCCGACGTGAGCACCCACCACGCCGCCGACCACGCCCTCGACCACGTCGGTCCCCGACAGACGCTCCCGCAGGTGCGCCGCCAGGGTCGTTGCCCGGTCGGGTGACGCCAGGTGCTGCACCGCGATGTCCGCGCGACGGCCCTCGGCAGCGTCCACGGCAAGGTCCTCCAGCCGGGCAAGGGCACGACCCGCGGTGCGGACCTGCTCGAGTCGCACCACCAGACCGTCCTCGACCCGGAGCAGCGGCTTGACCTGCAGGGCCTGGCCGACCGCCGCGCGGGCCGCGCTCACCCGACCTCCGCGGCGCAGGTACTCCAGCGTGTCGACGTAGAAGTAGACCGACGAGGCCAGGGCCCGCTCCTCGATGACGGCGGCCACCGTCTCCCCGTCGGCCCCGGCCAGAGCCGCCCGGGCACCGCTCAGGGCGGCGAAGCCCAGTCCCATGGCGATGGAGCGGGAGTCGACCACCCGAACCGGCAGGTCGAACTCCTTGGCCGCCAGGACGGCCGATTCGTACGTCGCGGACATCGACGAGGACAGCGTGGCCACGACGATCTCCTGCGCCCCTGCCTCCGCGGCGGTCGTGTACGCCTCCAGGAAGCGCATCGGCGTGGGGCGCGACGTGGTCACCGGGTGCCATTCGGTCAACGCATCGGCGACCCGCTGTGCCTGGGCGTCCTCGGTCTCGTCGAAGGCCTGACCACCGACGATGACCTGCACGGGCACGATGGCGATCCCGGCGTCCGCGGCCCAGCCGGCCGGCAGGTAGCAGGTCGAGTCAGCGATCACCGCGACCGACGGCTGCCCCATGCGTCGACCCTATCGGCCGCGCGCCGGCCCGCCCCTCCCCCGCCGAGTGGCTGTCGAGGGAACGAGTTGTCAGTTATCGGCGGCGGCGCGGAGCGCGGACGCGGCAGATTCCGGCACGACCTCCCCCACCACCACGCGTTCGGCCCCCACCCAGGACGCCGCCTCCGCGAGTGCGCGGGCGGTCCCCTCGATGGCCGGACGGCTCGTCGACTCGAGCGTCACGCGCCGGGCATGCAGCACGCCCTTCTCCCGCTTCGGATCGACCCGGGCCACCAGCCGCCCCTGGTGCAGGACGGGCATCGCGAAGTAGCCGTGCACACGCTTGTGCGCGGGCGTGTACGCCTCGATGCGGTGCCGCATGCCGAAGACCCGCTCCGCCCGCTCCCGGAACCACACCAGCGGATCGAACGGCGACAGCAGGGTCGTGCGATGCCGGTCGCGAGTTGCGGCCGACAGCCAGTCGAGCGCCTCCGGCGTGGCCCACGCCCGCGGCCACCCCTTCACCGTGACGGGGACGAGTCCCGCCTCCTCGGCATGCCGCGCAACGGCCGCCTTCGGAAGCCGGTGGACGTCGGCGATGTCGCCCGCGGTCCCGATGCCCATCACCCGAGCTCCCCCGGCCACCAGCGCGGCGACGCACTGCTCGTCGTCGAGGTCGTCGTGGAGCAGCGCCTCGGGCACGACGCGTTCGGCCAGGTCGTACGTTCGACGCCAGCCGACACGTCGGGACACGACGACGCGGCCGATGTCCAGCAGGTACTCGAGCCCGATCTTGGAGTCCGACCAGTCCCACCACTCGCCACCGCGCTTCGCCCCACCGATGTCACTGGTCGTGATGGGCCCGGCATCGCGGATGGTCCCGAGCAGGGCATCGAGGTCCTTCCGCGGCGCGCCATGCCAGCGCTCGCCCTTGCGCAGGTAGTGGCGGCGGCGAAACGCGAAGTGCGGCCAGGACTCCATCGGCAGGATGCAGGCGGCGTGCGACCAGTACTCGAAGGACTCGTGCCCATGCCAGTAGGCGTCCTCGATCGCTGTTCGCCGGATCGCCCCGTAGCGGGCGTAGGCGACGAGCTCGTGCGACCGCGCCAGGACGGAGATGGTGTCCAGCTGGACAGCCCCGAGCTCGCCCAGCATCGTCCGGACGATGCCCTTCTGCCGATCCGCCGATGCGGCCCTGGCACGCGACGGGGTCGGGTCGGTGGAGAGCAGCCCGGCGAATCGGAGGGCAACCCGGCGTGCGTCGGCCGGAGCGACCTCGATCACGCTACCTCGTTCACTCGACTCGGATCACTAGGCCGGGACGACGTTGACGAGCTTCGGTGCGCGCACGATGACCGTGCGGATCTCCCGTCCGTCCAAGGCCTTCTGCAGTCCGGGCGAGGAGAGCGCCAGCTCTCGCAGCTCGCCCTCGGTGATTGACGGCGGCACGTCGATCCGGTCCCGGACCTTGCCCGCTACCTGGATGACGCACGTCACTGAGTCCTCGACGAGCAGCGCAGGATCCACGACGGGCCATCCGGCCAGCGCCACCGAGGGCTCGTGTCCGAGACGCTCCCACATGTCCTCGGCCGTGTACGGGGCGACCAAAGACAGCATGATCGCCACCGCCTCGACCGCCTCGCGCACCGCAGGGTCCGCGGGTCCGCACCCGGAGTCGATGGCCTTGCGCGCGGCGTTGACCAGCTCCATCGTGCGGGCGATCGCGACGTTGAACCGAAGTGACTCGACGGCGATCGCCGCATCGTTCAGCGCGCGATGCGTCGCCTTGCGGAGCTCCAGGTCACCCGTGGTGGCGTCCGCGCCGGCTTCGCTCGTCACATCGCCCGAGAGTCGCCACGCGCGGGCCAGGAACTTCTTGGAGCCGGAGGGGGACACGTCGGCCCAGTCGATGTCGTCCTCGGGAGGTCCGGCGAAGACCAGGGTCAGCCGGATCGCGTCGACCCCGTTGACGGCCAGCTCGTCGGAGAGACGCACCAGATTGCCCCGCGACTTGCTCATGGCCGAACCGTCCATGACGACCATGCCCTGGTTCAGCAGACGGGTGAAGGGCTCGGTGAAGTCGAGCATCCCCATGTCGTGCAGCACCTTGGTGAAGAACCGGGAGTAGAGCAGGTGGAGGATCGCGTGGGTCACGCCGCCGACGTACTGGTCGACGGGCAGCCACTCGCGCACCTTGTCGGGGTCGAAGGGCGCCGTGTCGTTGCGAGGATCGGCGTACCGCAGGTAGTACCAGGACGAGTCGACGAAGGTGTCCATGGTGTCCGTGTCGCGCAGGGCCGGCCCTCCGCAGTCCGGGCAGGTGGTGTTGACCCACTCGGTCGCCCCGCCCAGCGGCGAGGTGCCCTTCGGCGTCAGGTCGAGGCCCTCGGCCGGCGGCAACGTGACCGGGAGCTCGTCCTCCGGAACCGCCACCTCTCCGCACGCGTCGCAGTGCACGATCGGGATCGGCGTGCCCCAGTAGCGCTGGCGGGAGATGAGCCAGTCGCGCAGCCGGTAGTTCACGGCGGGCGTCCCGGTACCCCGCTCGAGCAGGATCCCCTGGATCGCGTCGATGGCGGCCGTCTTGTCGAGCCCGTCCAGCGGGCCGGAGTTCACGTGCGGACCGTCGTCGGCGGTGGCGACACCGGTCACCGCCGGGTCTTCGCCGGCATCGACGACGACCCGCACGGGCAGTCCGAAGGCGAGGGCGAAATCCAGGTCACGCTGGTCATGCGCCGGGACCGCCATGATGGCGCCGGTTCCGTAGTCGGCCAGGACGTAGTCCGACGCCCACACCGGGATGCGCTCGCCGTTGACGGGATTGATGGCATACCGCTGGAGGAACACGCCCGACTTGGCGCGCGAGGAGTCCAGACGGTCCATCTCGGACTCGTGCTTGACCTTCTCGACGTACTCGTTGAACTCCGCCTCGGCGGGCGTGCCGATCGCCAGCTCAGCGGCCAGATCGGAGTCCGCCGCGACGACGAAGAAGGTCGCTCCGTAGAGCGTGTCGGGACGGGTCGTGTAGACGGTCACCGGCTCGTCGCGGCCCTCGATCGCGAACTGGACCTCGGCTCCGACGGAGCGCCCGATCCAGTTCTTCTGCATCAGCAAGACCTTGTCGGGCCAGGTGCCCTGCAACTGCTCCATGTCATCGAGCAGGCGGTCGGCATAGTCGGTGATCCGCAGGTACCACTGGGTCAGCTTCTTCTTCGTGACGGGTGTGTCGCACCGCTCGCACAGCCCGGCCACGACCTGCTCGTTGGCCAGCACGGTCTGGTCGTTGGGACACCAGTTGACCGCGCTGTCCTTGCGATAGGCCAGCCCGCGCCGATACATCTGGAGGAAGAACCACTGATTCCACCGGTAGTACTCGGGGTCGCAGGTGTTGAACAGGCGGTCCCAGTCGAACGAGCAGGCGAACCGACGCATCGAGGACAGGCCCTGCGCGATGTTGGCGTAGGTCCACTCACCGGGGTCGACGCCACGCTTGATCGCCGCGTTCTCCGCCGGCAGCCCGAAGGCGTCCCATCCGATCGGGTGCATGACGTTGAAGCCGCGCTGGACCCAGTAGCGGGCGATGACGTCACCCAGCGCGTAGGCCTCGGCGTGACCCATGTGCAGGTCGCCTGAAGGGTAGGGGAACATGTCGAGGACGTACTTGCGCGGTCGTTCGTCGTCCGGCCGGCCCGAACGGAACGGCGCGAGCTCGTCCCACACCGGCAGCCAGCGTTCCTGGATGGCCGCGAAGTCGTACGCGTCGCGAACGTCCTCGTGATCCGTCGTGGCGGTCACCTGCTGTGCTCCCTTGCTGATGGGTGGTTCTCGGGGGCCCAACACTACCGATCACCTACCAGGGCATCCGCCGCGAGTAGCGGCGGTCAGTTGGAGAGGACCGGAATCGTGATGCTCGCGGATCCCTGGCAGTTGTCTGCCTGGTAGCGAGGCCGTGATCGCTCCGCGTCGCGAGGCACCCCGACGGGGCTCGTCCACGTGATCTCTGGAGGGGCGGCTTTCCACTCCAGGGTGCCGTTGTCTCGGGTCTGGCGTTGTCGAAGGCGAGCGTGGCACCGGCCAGCCGGCCGCCGTCGACGCCGGACGACGCCGGGAAGAGATCCGCTCTCGTCAAGGTCACGGTCTTGCCGGGAGAGGTCGTGCACCCGAGGCAGGTCGTAGGGCTTGCAGCGCGGCAGCGTGGCCACGTAGTCCGGCCTGAGTCGACGTAGGTGAAGGCCTTCTTCAGCGTGGCTATCGGCTGGTCGGGGTTCTCCACGGTGATCGGAACCGGCCCCCACCTTGCCCTTCGGCGTGACCGCCGTCACGGTCGTGTCGTTGACCAGCTTGACCTTCGTGGCCGGCTCGCCGCCGAACGGTGACCTCGATGTCCGGGTCCGAAACCGGTTCCCGCTGATGGTCACGTCCGTGCCGCCGGCTGTCCGGGCCCTTCGACCGGCTTGACCTTCGTGATCGTGGGCGCCTCGACGTACTTGAACGCCTTCTCGAGGAAGGCCGCCGGCATGTCGGGATTCCGCACGCCCACCGTCACCTTCCCGAGCGGTCCCTGGGGCGTGACGGCGGTGATCCTGGTGTCACTGACGACCTTGACCTTCGTCGCCTTCTTCTTGCCCACCGTCACGGTCGCACCCTTCGCGAACCCGGTGCCGACGATCGTGATCTTCGTTCCTCCGGACTGCGGCCCCCTCCGCCGGGCGGACCAGGAGGACGACGCGCGGTGGCTGGTCGACGTAGGCGAAGGCATCCTCGAGCACGTATGTCGCCTGCGCCCGGGAGGCGGACGTTGACCGATGACCGGGCCCAACCGGCCCGATCGGCGTGGTGACGCGCAGCGTGTCCGGGGTCGAGCACGATCACGTCCGTCGCCGCTCGCCCACCGAACGCGACCACGACTCCGTCCACGAACCCGGTGCCCTTGATGATGACCGCTTCGCCGCCCTCCATCGAGCCCGTCGTCGGGATCACCTCGGTGGCCACCTCAACCGGAATCGGGACGTAGGTGAAGGCATTGTCGAGGATGGCCGGTGCTCCAAGCGGATTCTGGACCTCGATGTCGACCGGGTAGAGGCTCTCGCTGCCCGGCGTTGTCGCCGTGATCACGGTGTCGCTCTCCACCACGACATCGACGGCCGGCACGTCGTCAATCAGCATGGTCGCGCCCGGGGCGAAGCCGGCACCCGTGACTCTGATCTCGGTGCCACCCGTGGCCAGACCCGATGCCGGCGCAACAGCGACGATCTTCGGCGGAGGCACGACGCACGTGTTCGTCGATAGCTCGTAGTCCTCCCCGTCCTCGCACACCGCTCGCGGCACGCAGGTCACGGTCGCGGCGTCGAACCAGGTATCGGACGGGCACTGGCCGATGCTGGACGGGGTCGGCGTGCCGCTCGACTCCTGCGTTGTCACCGACGACATGACCATGGTGACGAGCAGCGCGGCGCCGGCCAGGATCGCCAGGACCACCACGGCGATCACCAGGTAGCCGATCACCCCGTAGCCGGCTTGGGATCGGACATCGGTACGCCCGCGAGCGACCCCGAGGGTCGTTCGCGCAGTGGACCGAGTCACTCTCATCCACGACTCCCTGTGTGACGTCCCCTGTCGATCCTAAGCCTGCGAAGCGGACGTGGCCGGGTCGACACCGAGCACACCACTAGCCTTGCCGTTCGTGACGCGACGTGGCTGGATCCTCTTCGTGTCCCTCGGCGTGATCTGGGGCCTGCCCTACCTGCTGATCAAGGTCGCAGTGGCATCGGTCGAGCCGACGTTCATCGTCTTCGTCAGGGTGGCTCTCGGCGCGCTGGTTCTCCTGCCGATCGTCCTGGCGACCCGGCAGTGGCGACTGCTCGCGCGGCAAGTGGACCTGGGTGCTGGCCTTCGCGCTCGTGGAGATCACCTTCACCTTCCTGGCCCTGACGTGGGCGGAGGAGCGGATCTCAAGCTCCCTCGCCGCGCTTCTCATCGCCTCGGTCCCCATCGTCGGAGCGATCCTGGCCTGGCGATTCGGGCTGGACGCCCACTGGTCGACGCGACGAGGCATCGGCCTGGCAACCGGGTTCCTGGGCGTGGCCGCCCTCGTCGGACTGGATGCCGACGGGGAGCTCACTGCTGTCCGTTGCCGCAGTGGGCATCACGGTCCTGGGCTACTCGCTGGGCCCGATCATCATCGAGAAGCGGCTGCACGAGATCCCGAGCCTGCCGGTCATCACGGCGGCACTGGCCATCAACACCCTCATCTACGCGCCGATCGCGTGGCTCTACCGGCCCACCGAGCCGGTCCCGGCCGAGGCATGGGCGTCGATGATCGTGCTCGGCGTGCTGTGCACGGCGCTGGCCTTCGTGTTCCTCTTCGCGCTCATCGGCGAGGTCGGCGCGCCTCGCGCGCAGGTCATCACCTACGTGAACCCGGCGGTCGCCGTGGTGCTCGGAGTGCTGGTGCTGAACGAGCCGATCACCCTGGGGATCGTCGTAGGCTTCCCGCTCGTGCTCGCCGGCTCATGGCTGGCCACCCGTGGCGGCAACGTCGCCGTCGAGGCCGAGCCGCATCCCTGACGCGGACGGTCAGTTGCCGGTGGATTGGGTGAAGATGTCGGTGTAGTCGCCCTGACCTGCACCGTTCACGGCGGCCACCCGGAACTCGTACTTGGTGCCCTTCGACAGGCCGGTCACCTTGGCGGATGTCGCGGTCCCCACCTGGTCATCGAGGGTGATCCATCTCGACGATCCGGACTCGCGGTACTCAACGAGGTAGTCGGTGATGCTGGATCCCCCGTCGCTGCTCGGTGCCTCCCACTTCAGGGTGATGGAGTTGCTCGCCTTGTTGGACTTGTCGAGGCTCTTTGGCGCACCGGGTGCTGAGGCCGCCATGGTGACCACGCCGGCCTCCACCCAGTCGCTGTCGCCCTCGGCGTTGGTCGCGCGGACTCGCACGCAGTACGCCGATCCCTTCAGACCCGTGAACGTGACCGACGTGCTCGTCACGGTGGCATCGTCGGAGCTGTCGAACCTGCTCGAGCAGCTGTCCTGTCCGCTTCGATCGTCGACCTCGACGTCGTAGCCCAGGATCGCGCTGCCGCCGTCACTCGAAGGCACGGACCACGTGACCGTCAGTTCGCCACGAACCGACGAGCTGCCGGTCACATCGCCCGGCTCGCCCGGCTCGGTGAGCTCCATGACGCTGAACACGCCGGCCTCCACCCAGTCACTGTCGCCTTCGGCGTTGATCGCGCGCACCTGCATGCAGTAGCGCGAGCCCGTCAGGCCCGTGAAGGTGGCCGGGGCGGCCAGGACCGTCTGGGAGTCGGACATGTTGAACGTGGATGCGCAGACGTCTTCCCACTGCCGGCTGTCGATCTCGGACGTCGTACCCCAGGATCTCGCTGCCGCCGTCATCTGCCGGCGGGGACCACGTCACCCGCAACTGGCCAGCCGCCGCGGACGACGCCTCCACGGATTGCGGATCGCCGGGCTCAGTTGCGGGTGTCGAGGTCTCGGTGCTTGTCTCCGTGCTTGTCTCCGTGCTTGTCTCCGTGCTTCGTCGTCCGTGCTCGTCTCCGTGTCTCGTGTCTCTCCGTGTCGTCCAACACTGTGGATCCGCCGCCGGAGATCTCTTCGGCCGCCGCCGAGAACGTCGCACCCAGCGCACCGTTCAGTGCCGCGAGGCCGGCGAACATCGCCACGGAGACGAAGAGGACAATCAGGGCATACTCCACGGCGGTCGCGCCACGGTCATCACGAATTGGGGTCATTGAGATAGTTGACCAAGGCAATCTCTCGGAATGCTTACGCGAAAATCAAGTTCGACTGAAGTTGGTTATTTACGACGACGTGTGCCAGCCGTCGCGGTCGTCGCCGCCAGTCGATCTCAGACGAAGTGCGGGTGGTGGAGCTGAGGGGACTCGAACCCCTGACCCCCTCCATGCCATGGAGGTGCGCTACCAGCTGCGCTACAGCCCCTTACGGGGTCGCAACTATACAAGACCGTCAGCGGTCGTCGGCCAGTGCGGTCACGGGCAGTGAGCCGGCGTTGTACTCCTGCAGCCGCCAGGCCGGACCCTGAGGTCCGGTGCCCTCCTCCAGGACCGACCAGGCGCAGTTGACCAGCACGCCCAGGGCCGCCCAGCAGTCTGCGGGCAGTCCCAGGAGGGCCCCCATCGCGGCGCGCGCCGAGCCTCCGTGGGTCGCGACCACGAGGGTCTGCCCGGCATCCAGCCCTGCGAGACCGCGGTCCACGGCCGCGACCATCCGCTCGGCCACCTCGCGGCGAGTCTCGCCCCCGCCGGGGCGCACGTCGGGACCGGTCGTCCACCGCACGAGCTCGTCGCCGAAGCGCGCCTCCAGCTCGGTCCGGGTCAGCCCCTGCCACTCCCCCGCGAACGTCTCGCGCAGCCCCGCATCCTCGGCGACCTCGAGGCCGGTCACATCGGCCAGCGCCTGCGCCGTCGCCCGGGCCCGGCTGAGGTCGGAGCTGATGATCCGATGCGGTCCGAGCTTGGCCAGCGTATGCGCCGACTGCGTCGCCTGGGCGAACCCCGTGGCATCGAGTGGGATGTCCGTCTGCCCCTGGAACCTGCGCTCGGCGTTCCATGCGGTCCGGCCGTGCCGCCACAGCACGATGCGGCGCCCCTTCACGCCGTTGTGCCTCCACCCGCCCGCCCAAGGTGGACGGTCTCCGGGAGTGCGATGGCCGGGCAGTCCTTCCACAGTCGCTCGATGGCGTAGTGGATGCGCTCCTCGGCGAGCTGGACGTGGACCACGACGTCCCCGAAGTCGAGCAGGACCCAGCGCCCCTCCGACTCGCCTTCGCGACGACGTGGCTTGGCACCCAGCCGGTGCGCCGCCTCCTCGACCCCGTCGACCACGCCGCGCACCTGGCGCTCGTTCGCCGCCGAGCAGAGCACGAAGACGTCGGTGATGACCAGCTTCTCGCTGACGTCGATGGCCACGATGTCCTCGGCGAGCTTGTCCGACGCGGCTTGGGCGGCAGCGACGGCCAGGGCGACGGCTTCGGGAGTGGCGGTCACGTGGGGCCTTTCAGTCAGGTGCAGGGCGCATCAACCCTCTCACACGCCGTCGTGGGCGAATTCGCTACGGAGCGACGCTCGCATCCGAACCGAGCGCCACCCGGACGTCCACGATCGCCTCGGCGGCGGGGTCGACCTGGACGGACGTCTCGGGCACCCCGAGGACGCGGGCGACGTCCTGACCGGTGGTGAGGGCGACCTCGGAGCCCCCCGGCACGAGGATCGCCGTGGCACCGGAGGCGGGCAGGTCCTGCCCGTCCGAGATCACGCCGAACCCGGCGGCCACCAGGTCGGACCGGGCGGCGACGGCTGCCCCCAGCGATGCGCCCGCCTGCTGCAGGACCACGCGGGGCTGGCCGGCGTGGCCCGGGTCGCAGCAGGGCCCGCGGGAAGAGCTCCCGCACGACGTCCGTCGTGGTGGACAGGCTGGCCACCGCCACGCGCTCGCTGCCGCCGCGCACGTACGTGACCGGGAGGGCGATCCGCCGGACCTCCTTGGCCCGCAGCTCCCGGCCGACGAGCCCGAGCAGGTAGCCGGCGTCCTCGTTGGTCACCGTCGTCCGTGCCATCGAGCCCAGGCCGGTCAGCAGCCCGCCGATCGACTGCTGGTCGTCCGGCAGCCCCGCCAGCACCCGGTCGAGCACGAGCGGGAACGAGCCCGGGCTCTCCGCGGCTGTCAGGTCGACGCGCGAGCCGGTCGCGTCGATCAGGCCCGACCACGCGAGCCGGTCGAGGTCGACAAGGGCATCGATCTGAACGCCCAGAAGGGTCTCGAGCGGCTGCTCGGCGGTCGCCGAGCCGGTCGGGTCGGTGACCTGCGCCAGGCGCATCGGCGGAACGGTCGGCAGGAGCAGGTCTCGGGGCAGGAGCAGCTCGGACACGAACCCGGTGTCCCCGCCCATGCCCAGCAGCACCGTGCTCACCGCCGAACGATCAGCGTCGCGCACCGTGAGAAGCAGGGTGACCTGCCGCTGCTTGTCGAGTGGCAGCAGCTGGGGCGCGGGCGTGAAGATCGACGCGTCGTCGGGAGTCGCGGACTGCATGCGGTCGCGGGACAGGAGCACGCCGGCGACGGCGGTGGCAAGGATCACCACCCCGGCGATGAGAGCGGTGATCCGCCAGGGGAAGGCACGGTGGGCGTGCTCGCTCACGGCCGCGGGGTCATGCGGGCTCGTCGCAGTACAGGCCGTGCTTGGCGATCAGGTGGGCCACGCCCTCGGGAACCAGGTAGGTGATCGGCTGCCCGTTCCTGACCCGGGCACGAATGTCAGTCGACGAGATCGCGAGTGCCGGGATCTCGAGCAGGGACACCTGTGATGACGGCAGGCCCGGGTCGGCGAGCACGTGCCCCGGTCGCGTGACGCCGACGAGGTGCGCCACCGACGTGATCCGGTCGGGGTCGCGCCAGCCGAGGATGTCGGCGAGCGCGTCGGCACCGGTGATGAAGAACCACTCGGCGATGTCGCCGGGATGCTCGCGCGCGAAGTCCTCGCGCAGGTCGCGCAGCGTGTCGACCGTGTAGGTCGGGCCCTCGCGGTCGATGTCGACGCGGGACACGTCGAACCGCGGGTCGGCGGCCGTCGCGACGACGGTCATCAGGTATCGCAGTTCCGCGGCGGCACGATCGGCCGACTCCTTGTGCCACGCCTGACCGGTCGGGGTGAACACCACCCAGTCGAGGTCGAATTGGTCGGCTGCCTCAGATGCCGCGACCAGATGGCCGATGTGGATGGGATCGAAGGACCCGCCCATCACCCCCACCCGATGGGAGGTCATGACCGGCTAGTCGCCGACCTTGACCATCATGGTGACGATCAGGAGCACGACGAGTGCCACGAATGCGAAGGCGCCGAAGACGTAGGGCGAGACCTGGCCCGACTCCACGGCAGCCTCCTCGCTGGCGAGGACGATGGCGGTGCTGACGATCTCCATGGAATTTCCTCCGGCCCGGGGTCGCGAACTCGGGCCTACTGTAGTGCCGTCCGGGCCGCCTCAGGTGCGGATGTGGCCGTCTCCGGTCACGACGTAGGTGGTCGTGGTCAGTTCGGTGAGCCCCATCGGCCCACGCGCATGGAGTTTCTGCGTCGAGATGCCGATCTCGGCCCCGAAACCGAACTCCCCACCGTCGGTGAAGCGGGTGGACGCATTGACCATGACGGCCGCGGAGTCGACCCCGGCGATGAACCGGGCGATCGCCGTCTGACTGTCGGACACGATCGCCTCGGTATGCCCGGTCGACCAGCGTCGGATGTGGTCGAGAGCGTCGTCGAGGCTGTCCACGATGCCCGCGGCGATGTCCAGGGAGTAGTACTCCGCTGCCCAGTCCTCGTCGCTGACGGCAGCGAACCCGACTCCGGTGCCCGAGGCGTGCAGGGCGAACCGGTCGTCGCCATGGACGGTGACGCCCGCATCGCGCAACGCCTCCAGCGCCCGCGGGAGGAAGGCCTCGGCGATGTCGCGATGGACGAGAACCGTCTCGGCGGCATTGCAGACGCTGACCCGCTGGGCCTTGCTGTTGAGCAGGATGGCGACCGCCTTGTCGACGTCCGCGTCCTTGTCCACGTAGACATGGCAGTTGCCGACCCCGGTCTCGATGACCGGCACGGTGGCGTTGTCGACGACGTTGCGGATCAGGGACGCGCCGCCCCGGGGAATGACGACGTCGACCAGGCCCCGAGCAGTGATGAGATGCGTGACCGAGTCGTGGGTGTCGCCGGGGACCAGTTGAATCGCGTCCGACGGCAGGCCGGATGACTCAAGCGCCGCGCGCATGACGTCGACCAGGGCGCCGTTGGTGGCCGCAGCGGACGACGAGCCGCGCAACAGCGCGGCGTTGCCGCTCTTCAGGCTCAGCCCGGCGGCGTCGACGGTGACGTTGGGTCGGGCCTCGTAGATCATGGCGACGACGCCGAGGGGCACCCGCACCTGCCGGACCTGCAGTCCGTTCGGCAGCGTGTAGCCGCGGATCACCTCGCCCACCGGATCCGGCAGGGCGGCCACGTCGCGAAGCGCCTGGGCGATGGCGGCGATGCGGTCGGGAGTCAGCGTCAGCCGGTCGACGATCGCCTCGGAGGTGCCAGCGGCCCGCGCCCGCTCGACGTCGGAGGCGTTGGCGGCCACGATGCCGGGCGCCGGCGTCCAGCGCGTCGGCGATCGCCAGCAGCGCCTCGTCCTTCTGGTTTCGGGTGAGGCCGCGCAGCTCGACCGCCGCGCTGCGCGCCGCCCTGGCGGTCGCATGGACCTGCTCGCGTTCGTCCGCGGCCGTCCGGGAATCGAGCACATCGGTCATGCGTCGAGCCTACCGACCGCCTCGAGCGGTCAGTTCGAACGGTCAGAAGGGGATGACCCGGCCGGCCGCCACCAGACCCGGCTGCTCGTGGATGTATCGGCCACGACGGTGGAACGTCTCCCGGTCGACGACCTCGACGCCGACGACTCGCCAGGGCGGCAGTTGCGCCGACGTCACGTGCTCGTCCCACAGATGCACCGCCATCCGCAGCGCGGTTGCCACGTCGTTGGCCTCCTCCCAGTACCGGACCTCTGCGCGATCGGCGGCGTAGCGCCCCGACAGGAGGAAGGGATGCTCGTCGCTGAGCCGCTCGAGAGCGTCCTTGATGACCTGCGAGGGGACCGACGGGCCGGCGACGGTGAGTGTGATGTGCCACATCGATCGCATGTCCGGGCGGGACTGGTCGGCATCGTCCGCCGGCCGCAGGCGGAGGGGTTCGGCAGCGTCCACGCCGGCATCCCTTCCGCGTCCGTCGGACGCCCGTCAGGCCGTCAGGATCACCAGGTCATCGCGGTGGACGACCTCGCGTTCGTATGAAGGCCCGAGTTCGCGCGCCAATTCTCGAGTCGAGCGGCCGAGCAGCCCCGGCAACTCCTGTGCGTCAAAGTTGACCAAACCTCGGGCGACGATGTTGCCCTTTTCGTCCAAAAGGTCTACCGGATCTCCGGCCACGAAGGTGCCATCGATGCTGGTGATGCCTGCGGGAAGCAGGGAGAGTCGCCGTTCGACGACCGCCGCGACGGCCCCCTCGTCCAGGACCAGGCGCCCGCGCGGTGCCGTCGCATGGGCCAACCACAGCAGGCGAGTCGACGTCCGCTCCCCTGTCGGGTGGAACACCGTGCCGACGTCCGCGCCCGCCAATGCGTGCGACACGTCGGCGGCCGCGGCCAGCAGCACGGGGATGCCGGCCGATGAGGCGATGCCTGCCGCCTCGATCTTGGTCGTCATCCCGCCGAGTCCGACGCCGGCGGCCCCCGAGCCGCGGATGCGCACGCCCTTGAGGTCGGCGGGGCCTCGGACGTCGCTGATGAAGGCGGCCCCGGGACGCGTCGGCGGCCCGTCGTACAGCCCGTCCACATCGGAGAGCAGGACGAGCGCGTCGGCCTGCACCACATGGGCAACGAGGGCGGCGAGCCGGTCGTTGTCGCCGAAGCGGATCTCATCGGTCGCCACGGTGTCGTTCTCGTTGACGATCGGGACGACGCCGAGCTCCAGCAGCCGGAAGAGCGTGCGCTGGGCATTGCGGTAGTGGCTGCGGCGGTTGACGTCATCGGCCGTGACCAGGACCTGCCCGACGTTCAGGCCGTGCGCACCGAACGCCGCGCTGTACTGGGCCAGGAGCATCCCCTGGCCCACCGAAGCGGCAGCCTGCTGGGTCGCGAGGTCCCTAGGGCGACGGGGAAGGCCGAGTGCCGGGAAGCCCGTGGCGATCGCCCCACTCGACACCAGAACGACCTGGTGTCCTGCCTTGTTTCGCTCGGCGATCTGGGCGACCAGGGCATCGATGCGCTCCAGGTCGAGGCCGCCGCCCGGGCTGGTCAGCGACGAGGAGCCCACCTTGACGACGATCCTCGGGGCGCGGGCGATGCGCTCGCGCATCGCGTCGGACGTCATCCTCCGCCTCCGGGCAGCTCGTCGAACCGCGTGGCAAGGCGGACGTCTGTCCCTCGGGGACCGGCATCCGGCGCGTCGCCGGCCTGGATGCTCGGGTACCAGTCGAAGACCACGGCGTCGTCGCCGCCGATCATCACCGTGCTGCCGGAGGTAGCGCCCAGCTCGATCAGTCGCTCCTCGACGCCGAGTCGGGCGAGGCGGTCAGCGAGGTAGCCCACGGCCTCGTCGTTGCTGAAGTCGGTCTGGCGGACCCAGCGCTCGGGACGATCGCCGCGCACGCGGTAGCCGTCCTCCTCCTCGACCACGGTGAACCCGGTGTCGTCCACCGGCTTGGGTGAGATCACGACGCGGACGTCCTCGTCCGGCTCCGCCGCCGCCCGGGCAGCGACCACCCGCTCCGCCATGGCGAACGAGAGCGGCCGCAGCCCCTCGTGGGTGGCCGCGGAGATCTCGTAGATGGCGTAGCCGCGCTCCTCGAGGATCGGGCGCACGAGGTCGGCGAGGACCCTGGCATCGGGGACGTCGATCTTGTTCAGTGCCACCATCCGCGGGCGATCCGCGAGGCCGCCGTAGAGCGCGAGCTCCTTCTCGATCGCGTCGAGGTCGTCGATGGGATCACGACCCGGGTCCATCGTCGCGCAGTCCAGGACATGGACCAGGACGCTGCAGCGCTCGACGTGCCGAAGGAACTCCAGCCCCAGGCCCTTGCCCTGACTGGCGCCCGGGATCAGACCGGGAACATCGGCCACCGTGAACACGACCTCTCCGGCCGTGACGACGCCGAGGTTCGGTACCAGCGTGGTGAAGGGGTAGTCGGCGATCTTCGGCCGCGCCGCCGACATGGCGGCGACCAGGCTCGACTTGCCGGCGCTCGGGAAGCCGACGAGGGCCACGTCCGCGACGGTCTTCAGCTCGAGGACGACGTCTCGGTGCTCCCCCGGCTCTCCCAGCAGGGCGAAGCCGGGAGCCCGGCGCCTCGGCGAGGCGAGGGCAGCGTTGCCCAGGCCGCCACGCCCGCCGCGGGCAATGACATACGACGCCCCGGTGCCGACGAGGTCGGCAAGCACTTCCCCGCCAGCCGTGGTGACCACCGTCCCGCTCGGGACTCGCAGGACGACGTCGGGCGACTCGGCACCATTGCGGTTGCCGCCCTGACCGGCCTTGCCGCTGCCGGCCTTGCGATGCGGGCCGTGGTGGAACTCCAGCAGGGTCGTCACGCCGGGGTCGACGACCGCCACGACATCCCCGCCGCGGCCGCCGTTGCCGCCATCCGGCCCGCCGAGCGGCTTGAACTTCTCGCGGAGGATGGAGGCGCAGCCGTTGCCGCCGTCGCCCCCCTGCACATGCAGGACGACACGATCGACGAAGGTTGCCATGGCGCCATCATCCTCTCTCCGCCGAGTGGCCACTTGTGGCGGGCACCGGGCGGGTTTCCACCGCAACAAGGGGCCACTCGCGAGGGGGCGGAGGGCACGTGGGCGGGAATGCAAGAGGCGGGCCAGTCGGCCCGCCCCTGCTGAGTGTGTCTGAGGTCTGAGCTACTCGCCCGCGACGATGTTCACGACGCGGCGTCCGCGGTGGACACCGAACTGGACCCGACCGGCGGACAGGGCGAACAGCGTGTCGTCGCCACCGCGACCGACGTTGTCACCGGGGTGGAAGTGGGTGCCGCGCTGGCGCAGGATGATCTCGCCGGCGTTGACCTCCTGGCCACCGAAGCGCTTCACGCCCAGGCGCTGCGAGTTCGAGTCGCGGCCGTTGCGGGTGCTGGATGCACCTTTCTTGTGTGCCATCAGTTCACTTCCCAGGGGTGATGTCGGTGACCTTGACCGCGGTGAGCTCCTGACGGTGCCCCTGACGGCGGCGGTAGCCGGTCTTGTTCTTGTACTTGAGGATGTCGATCTTCGGCCCGCGATGGTGGTCGACGATCTCCGCCGTGCAGCTGGCCTTGGCCAGGACGGTGGGATCCGACGTCACGGCAGCGCCGTCGACGAGGAGCAGCACGGGCAGGGCCAGGGAGGAGCCAGGCTCACCGGCCTGGCGATCCATCACCACGACGTCGCCGACTGCGACCTTCTCTTGCCGGCCGCCGGCGCGAACGATGGCGTACACCACTAACTCCTGTCGTCTGGGACATGCCCGGGTAACGCCCCGAGGCACAAGGTCCAAGGATACGGATGACCCTCCCCAAGGGTCAAACCGGCCCCTACTCGGCCGGTACCGGTTCGTTCGCCTCGACCTCGAGAGCCTCGACCGCCACCACCGAGGCCTCGTCGTCGGTCGCCACGATCATCTCGACGGCGGCTTCGGCGTCCGCAGCCTCGACCTCAGGGGCAGCCTCGACCTCGGGGAGCCTGCCTCGTCGGCCTCCTCGTGGGCGAGGAGGGCCCGGGCCGCGACATCGGCCGGATCCACGGCGTTCGCCGGGCGGCGGTACTTCGGCGATGCCTCGGCGTGGTCGTGGTCGCCATGCAGCGACACCCGGATCCCGCGTCCGGAGCAGTGGTCGCACGTCTCGGAGAACGACTCCAGCAGGCCGGAGCCGATCCGCTTGCGGGTCATCTGCACGAGTCCCAGCGAGGTCACCTCGGCGACCTGGTGCTTGGTGCGGTCCCGGCCGAGACACTCGACCAGTCGACGCAGCACCAGGTCCCGGTTGCTCTCCAGGACCATGTCGATGAAGTCGACGACGATGATGCCGCCGATGTCGCGCAGGCGAAGCTGCCGGACGATCTCCTCGGCCGCCTCCAGGTTGTTGCGGGTCACGGTCTGCTCGAGGTTGCCCCCGTGGCCGGTGAACTTGCCGGTGTTGACGTCGACGACGGTCATCGCCTCGGTCCGGTCGATCACCAGCGAGCCGCCCGACGGGAGGAAGACCTTGCGGTCGAGGGCCTTCATCAGCTGCTCGTCGACGCGGTACTCGGCGAAGAGGTCGCCGTTACCGACGAAGTGCTGAAGCCGCTCGGCGAGGTCCGGCGCAACCGCTCCGATGTAGCTGCTGAGCGCGGTCCACGCCGTGTCACCGGAGACGACCAGCTTGTGGACGTCCTCGTTGAAGATGTCGCGCACGACCTTGATCGCGAGATCGGGCTCGCTGTACAGCAGTGTGGCGGGCGAGGCCGACTTCGCGGCCGCCGTGATGTCGTCCCACTGCGCGGTCAGGCGGGCGACGTCCTGCTCGAGCGCCTCCTCGGGCGCACCCTCGGCTGCCGTGCGCACGATGACGCCGGCGTCCTCGGGCATGACGCGCTTGAGGATCGACTTGAGCCGACTGCGCTCGGTGTCCGGGAGCTTGCGGCTGATCCCGGTCATCGCACCCGACGGCACGTAGACCAGGAACCGTCCTGGCAGGGAGATCTGGCTGGTGAGGCGAGCGCCCTTCTGCCCGACCGGATCCTTGGTCACCTGGACGAGGACGGGGTCGCCGGACTTCAGGGCGAACTCGATGCGCTTGGGCTGGCCCTCCAGGCCGGCCGCATCCCAGTTGACCTCACCGGCGTACAGGACCGCATTGCGTCCCCGGCCGATGTCGACGAAGGCCGCCTCCATGCTCGGAAGCACGTTCTGGACGCGCCCGAGGTAGACGTTGCCGACCATCGACGACTGCGAGCCGCGGGTGACGTAGTGCTCGACCAGGATGTCGTCCTCGAGGACCGCGATCTGGGTGCGGTCGCCGTTCTGGCGCACCGCCATGACGCGGTTCACCGACTCCCGGCGAGCGAGGAACTCGGCCTCGGTCAGGATGGGTGCCCGCCGCCGGCCGGCCTCGCGGCCCTCACGACGACGCTGCTTCTTCGCCTCGAGCCGCGTGGACCCACGCAGGCTGGTGACGTCGTCACTGCCCTTGTCGCCCTTGGAACGGGGCTCGCGCACGCGCACGACGGTGTTCGGCGGGTCGTCGGGCGCCGCTTCGAGCTCGCCATCGGCTCCGCGGCGACGACGGCGGCGACGGCGCTTGCCGGCCTGCCCATCGGCGTCCTCGTCCTCCGAGGGCGCGGCTTCCGCCTCGGCGCCCTGCTCGGTGCCCGTGGCCTCGTCATCCTCGCCGGTGCGGCGCTTGCGCCCACGCCCGCCGCGGCGACGACGGCGACGACGGGTGCCGTCCTCTGCCGCCTCGTCGTCGTCGGAGCCCGCCTCGTCAGCGGGGGGAGCCTCAGGAGCCTCGGTCTCGGGGGCGGCGGCCGCGGCCTTCCGGCGGGAGCGCTTCGCCGGGGGGGCAGCCGGAGTCTCGCCGCCGTCGGCGTCAGGTGCCTGGAAGACGGGTGCGACGAAGGCCGGGACCGCCATGCGGGTGGCGGCGTCCGGCGTCTGGTCCTCGGCGGCTGGCTTCTCGGCGGCCGCCTTCTTGGTCGACTTGCGGGTCGCCTTCTTCTTCGCCGGCTGGTCCTCGGCCGGGGGCGCGTCAGGCGCCTCGGTCGCCGCCGGCGCCTCAGCCACGGCGGCGGTCTTCTTCGTCGTCTTCTTGGCGGCCTTCTTCGTCGTCTTCTTGGCGGCCTTCTTCGCGGCCGGCGCCTCGCCCGAGGCAGGTGCCTTCGCGGCGGGCTTCGCCGGCGGTCTTCTCGGTGGCCTCCGCGGCTGCCGGCGGCCCCGCCGGTCGACTGGCCGCGCGGCGGCGGACGCGCTTGGCGGTCGCGGTCGTGGTGTCGGGGGTGCTGGTGGTGTTCTCGTCGACCATGTGGTCGTGCTCCTTAGCGGTGCAGCGACCGGCGATCACCGGGTCGTGCACACCTCTCGTGCGAGGAGTCGGGAGTTCCGCCCCTCGTCAAGCTCTGGGTACGGGGCGATCAGCGCGCGTGGGGCGCGGATGGAATCGCTCCGCCGGCGGCACTCCCCCATCGGAACCCGCCGAGTGTGGCGGGTGGTGGCCTAGCCGGTCCGGTCAGGGCCGAACGGGTCGGTCACCGATGTTCCAGCCTCGTCGAGCGGCCCCTGTGCCAGCCGGGTCACCCGTGCGGGCTTCGGCGGCACGAGGTCAGCCACGCGATGCAGCGCGGAGAGAACGTCGTCGGGTCGAACGGACGGGGTTCCGTGCCGGACAACCAAGGTGAGTATCGCACAGTCGGGGCCGGTCGCGTCGCCCGCCGCGCACTCAGCGGAGATGACGGCCCCGCGGGCGTCGAACGTGCGCCGGCCGTTCTTCGTCATGCGGTCGACGAGGACCTCGTCCGCGGCCAGGAGGGCATCGACGGCCCCCCGGGCCGTCCTCGGCGGAGACGCCGGGCAGTTCCACGTGCCACACGCTGGCCTGCAGGCGGTTGGCGAAGTCCGGGGTGCGGGCCTCGACGACCTCCACGACGTCCAGCCCGTGCGGCAGGGCCTCGTCGAGTGCCAGGCACACCGCCTGGGGGTCGCAGGCCTCGGCCACGCCGATCTCCACGTACTCCGCCTCGCTGGCGACGCCGGTGGGCGCCGAGTTGGCGTAGGAGACCTTCGGGTGGGGCGAGAACCCGGCGCTGTACGCCATCGGGATCGCCGCACGCCGCAGCGCCCGCTCGAGGGCCCGCTGGAAGTCGCGGTGGCTGGAGAACCTCAGCCGACCGCGCTTGGCGTACCGCAGTCGCAGCTTCTGGACGGTCGGGGCGACGTCGCGGTCAGGCGCCGGACGGGCCACTGAGCACGACCTTCCGCTCGGGAACCGGGGGCATCGGCAGGTCCACGACGCCGGTCGGTCCGACCTGGATCTCGGTGTCCAGCTGGTCGCAGACCCCGCAGTCGAAGCACGGGGTCCACCGGCAGTCGTCGACGGCGACCTCCGAGAGGGCGTCCTGCCAGTCCTCCCACAGCCACTCGGAGTCCAGTCCGGAGTCCAGGTGATCCCACGGCAGCACCTCGGTGCGCTGACGCTCGCGCGTGGTGAACCAGTCCACGTCCACGGCCTGGCCCTCGAGGGCCTGGTCCGCCGCGGTCATCCAGCGATCGAACGCGAAGTGCTCGCTCCACCCGTCGAACCGTGCTCCGTCCTCCCACGCCTGGCGGATCACGCCACCGACCCGCCGGTCCCCGCGCGAGAGCAGGCCTTCGACGATGCCGGGCTTGCCGTCGTGATAGCGCAGTCCGATGGCCTTGCCGTACTCCCGGTCGGCGCGGATCGCATCACGGAGCTTGCGCAGCCGGGCGTCCGTGGACTCATGGTCCAGCTGGGCGGCCCACTGGAACGGGGTGTGCGGCTTCGGCACGAAGCCGCCGATCGACACGGTGCAGCGGATGTCCCGTCGACCGCTCGCCTCACGTCCGGCCTTGATCACCTCGCGCGCCAGGGCGGCGATCTGCAGCACGTCGTCGTCGGTCTCGGTGGGCAGGCCGCACATGAAGTACAGCTTCACCTGCCGCCAGCCCCCGGCGTAGGCCGTGGTGACCGTGCGGATGAGGTCCTCCTCGGTCACCTGCTTGTTGATCACGTTGCGCATCCGCTCGCTGCCGCCCTCGGGCGCGAACGTCAGTCCGCTGCGGCGGCCGTTGCGGGACAGCTCGTTGGCCAGGTCGACGTTGAACGCGTCCACCCGCGTGCTCGGCAGGGACAGCGACGTCTTGCTGTCCTCGTAGCGGTCGGCGAGGTTGCGGGCGATGTCGGCGATCTCGGAGTGGTCGGCGCTCGACAAGCGAGAGCAGCCCGACCTCCTCGTAGCCGGTCTTCTGCAGCCCGCTCTCGACGATCTCGGCGATGCTCGTGATGCTGCGCTCGCGCACGGGCCGCGTGATCATGCCGGCCTGGCAGAAGCGGCAGCCGCGCGTGCAGCCCCGGAAGATCTCGACGCTCATCCGCTCGTGCACGGTCTCGGCCAGCGGCACCAACGGGTTCTTCGGGTACGCCCAGTCGTCGAGGTTCATCAGCGTGTGCTTGCGCACGCGCCACGGCACGTCGGGCCGGTTGGGCGCCACCCGCTTGATGCGGCCGTCCTCGAGGTACTCGACGTCGTAGAACTGCGGGACGTAGACCGAGCCGGTCAGGGCCAGCTGGACGAGCAGTCCCTCGCGCCCGCCCGGGCGTCCGGCGCGCTTCCAGTCGCGGACGATGTCGGTGATGAGCAGGACGGCTTCCTCGCCGTCGCCGAGCACCGCTGCATCGACGAAGTCGGCGATGGGCTCGGGGTTGAAGGCCGCGTGGCCGCCCGCGACCACGACCGGGTGCGACTCGTCCCGATCGGCAGCGAGCAGCGGAACGCCGGCGAGGTCGAGGGCCGTCAGCATGTTCGTGTAGCCGAGCTCGGTGCTGAACGACAGGCCCGAGCAGGTCGAAGTCGCCGACCGCACGATGGGCGTCGATGGTGAACTGCGGGACCCCGCTCTCGCGCATCAGGGCCTCGAGGTCCGGCCATACCGCGTAGGTGCGCTCGGCGAGGGCGTCGTCGCGCTCGTTGATCACCTCGTACAGGATCTGGACGCCCTGGTTGGGTGCGCCGACCTCGTAGGCGTCCGGGTACATCAGCGCCCAGCGGACCTCGACCGCGTCCCAGTCCTTCGTGACGGAGTTGACCTCGCCGCCGATGTACTGGATCGGCTTGGTCACCAGCGGCAGCAGCTCCTCGAGCCGGTCGAAGACACTGGTACCGCGTTGACTCGGCGCGGCGCTGGGAGAAGGCGGGGCCGTGCTGGGGGAAGTCACCGCCCGAGGATACCCGCGCGTGCCCGAACCCCGCCCAACGCCGAGTGGCGGCGGCCGGGAGTCAGGTGCCGGCGTGCTGAGCGTGCAATCGCACGTTCTGGAGCAGACCGATGGCGATCCACGTGGCCATCATCGACGTGCCCGCCCGATGACACCATCGGGCAGCGGGATGCCGGTGATCGGCATGATCCCCAGCGACATTCCGATGTTCTCGAACATCTGGAAGGCCAGCCACGCCACGATGCCGGTCGCCACGAGCCGGCCGTAGAGGTCGTCCGCGCGATAGGCGATGACGACGGCGCGCCACAGGACGATGCCGAGCAGGAGGATGAGGATCGCCGCGCCGACGAAGCCGAGCTCCTCCCCCGCGACCGTGAAGACGAAGTCGCTCTCGTTGACCGGGACGAACTTGCCCTGCGTCTGCGGGCCCTGGAACAGCCCGTAGCCGAACCAGCCGCCACCGCCGATGGCAATGCGCGCCTGGTTGGCGTTGTACGCGGCGCTGGACACGTCCGCCGTGGGGTTGATGAACGAGGTCAGGCGCTGGACCTGGTACTCCTTGAGCAGGCCCAGCTGGATCGCCAGCAGGATCCCGACGACGGCACCGCCGATGAGCCCGACGACCCACCGCGTCCGCGCGCCGGAGACGGCGATGATCGACAGGGCCACTGCGCCGAGGATGAGGACGGTCCCGGTGTCGTTCTGCACGAGGATGATGAGGATCGGGAACACCGCGACGCCGACGGCGAGCAGCACGTCGCGATCGCGCGGCTCGCTCTCGATGTCGCGCTTCTCGGAGAGCAGGACCGCCATCATCAAGATGACGGCGACCTTGGCGAACTCCGAGGGCTGGAGCGTCATGCCGCCGGGCAGGTCGATCCAGGCCCGAGCACCGGCGATCGTCGCGCCGATGCCCGGGACGAAGGGCAGGATCAGGAGGAAGACCGACAGCCCGTAGATGATCGGCGTGTAGGCCCGCAACCACCGGTAGTCGAGCCGCGAGGCGAGGAACCCGAGGACGACGCCGATGGCGACGTTGACGAGGTGCCGCTTGAGGAAGGACTGCGGGTCGCTGTCCGACGCCATGTCGGCACGACTGGCGGACCACACGAGCATCGAACCGAAGATCGTGACGGCGACCGCGGCGGTCAGCAGGATCCAGTCGAGGTCGCGCCAGTAGGTGGAGCCGCCGCGGAGCGGACGATCCGGGCAGCCCGACTCGGGGGCGAAGACGGCGCTCATCCGGTGACCACCTCGCCGGCCGCGCCGCGCGCGACACCGGCGTTCTTGCCCTTGGGCGTGACGGGGGTGCCGTCCGAGCGCACCACCGGCAGGTCCGCCTTGGGGGCGCCGCCGACGAGGACGCTGGTGTTCGGTCGCACGACGCCGTTCTTCACGCCGAACAGCTCCTCGTAGATGCGCCGAACGCTCGGGACCGGAGGTCTTCGAACCGGTGCCGCCCTCGGTCACCATCATCACGATCGCGTAGCGCGGCTTGTTCGCGGGCGCATAGGACGCGAACCAGGAGGTGGACGCCTTGTCACCGGTGACCTGCGCCGAGCCGGTCTTGGATGCGACCGGGATCTGGTCGAGCGGGAAGCCGACGAACGGGGTCTCGCCCGAGCCGTCGGTCGTGACCCCGGGAAGGGTGCGCTTGAGGAACTTGATGGTCGACTTGGGGACGTCGACCTTGCGCTTGAGGATGGGCGCGAACTCCTTGACGACCTCACCCGAGGCACTGAGGATCTCCCTTGGCGATCTGCGGCTGGTACAGCTTGCCGCCGTTGGCGACCGCCGCGTAGACCATGGCCATCTGCAGTGGGGTGACCGTGGTGTCGCCCTGGCCGATGGCGGCGTTGAGCGCATCGCCCGCGCGCCACTGGTAGCCGTCGGTGCAGTTCTCCTTGTCCAGGGCGGTGTAGTAGTCGGCCAGCTTCGGGTCGGTCTTGCGGGTCTCCGGGTAGCCGGTCTCCGCGTTGCGGCACCAGGTGTCCTTCATGTCCTCCCAGTTCTGCGCCTTGAACTGCCGGCTCGAGACCCGGCCGGCGGCCTCGCCCGGCAGGTCGATGCCCGTCGGCTCGCCGAGTCCGAAGGTCCGGGCCGCCTCGGCGATCGGATCCGGGGCGTCGAGCGCGGCGTCGGGACCGCCGGCCTTCTGCCACATGCGCTCCGCGATGCCGTAGAAGACGGTGTTGCAGGAGACCTCGATGGCCCGGGCGAGCGAGATGCGGCCGTAGGCGGAGGACTCGAAGTTGCGGAAGGTCTGCGGGCCGATCTTCACCTCGCTGGGGCAGGCGTAGTCGCCGTAGAGGCTGAACCCGGACTTCCCGGCGGCCGCGGTGCTGACCACCTTGAACGTCGAGCCGGGAGCGAACTGGCCCTGATAGGCATTGGACGACAGGGACTCGCTGTTGATGAGCTCCTTGTACTGCTTCTTGCTCACGCCGCCGATCCAGATCGACGGGTCGTAGGTCGGGATAGCTCGCCATGGCCAGCACGCGACCCGGTCTTGACGTCGATCGACGACGGCCGCCCCGGACTTGCCCGCATACCCCTGCTGCTGTGCGCGCTGCACGGCGCGCAGCAGCTGCTGCTCGACGACGGTCTGCAGCTTCGCGTCGATGCTGGTCACGACGTAGTCGCCGGCGACCGGGGCCTTCTGGTCGAGGGTGCCGGTGACGTTGCCGGCGGTGTCGACGGCCAGCGTGGTGATGCCCGGCTTGCCGCGCAGTTCCGTCGTCGTAGACCTTCTCCAGCCCGGAGCGGCCGACGACGTCGGTCTGACGCAGCCGGTCGAAGGCCTGCGAGTCGCCCTGCTCCGCCAGCTGCTCCTCGGTGACCGGCCCGAGGTAGCCCAGGATGTGCGCGGCATTGACGTTGAACGGCGCGGGTACTCGCGGATCGCCTCGAGGCGGGCGGAGATGCCGGGGAAGTCGCGACGACGTTCCATGATCGTGAGCGCGGTCTGGGTGTCGACGTCGTTCGCGACCGGGACCGGCTGGTACGGGGAGCCGTTCCAGCAGACCGGCGGCGGCTTGGCACCCTCGGTGCCGCAGGCACGTAGCCGCTCGCTGGATCTTGTTGGCCGGGGTGTCGAGGATGTTGGCGAGGCGGCGGATGACGGCGGCGCCCTCGTCATCCTCCTTGGCCAGCTCCTGACGGTCGACGGTGACGACGACCGAGGTCCGGTTGGACACGAGCGGGCGGCCGGCCTGGTCGAGGACGAGGCCGCGGACCGCGGGCTCGACGACCTCGCGGGCGGTGTTGTCGGCGGCCGCGGCGCGGTAGGTCTCGCCGGTGACGATCTGCAGGTAGAAGGCCCGGGCGAGCAGCGTGCCGAGCAGGGACAGGACGAGGACGGCCAGGACGAGCAGGCGCAGATTGGAGCGCTCGCTCACCGACGCACTCCTTCCGTCTCGGCGCAGCCCGGCACACCGGCATGGCGCCGGTGCCGTTCAGGTATGACGGTACGACGTGTCCGAGCCTCGACTGGTTCCGCATGCCCCATTTTGGGCTATTGCGCCAAATATTCCAGGATCGATCAGATGACGAGGACCTCGGGCGTGGCCCGGCGGACCAGCCAGGCCACCCCGAGGACCACCAGGGGGGCGAGGATCACGGCGTAGAGGGCGCTGCTGAGGGCCAGCCCCGGCACGTCCTCCCAGGAGACGCGGCCGCTGCCGAGCAGCGTGTCCAGCGCCGCCGTCGCGAGCGTGGCGCCCGCGGCGGCGAGCCCGACGATGCCGATCATGATCGGCACGGTGCGGTCCCGCGGGTCGATGACGAAGCCGGTGACGTACCCGATGACGATGTAGACGATGGCGTTGACGCCGAGCACCGTGTCGGCCGGCGGGGCCAGGTCGATGAGGACGCCCGCGGTGAAGCCGGCGATGGCGCCCTGGGTCGGCCCCATCGCCAGCGCGATCGCGACGATCGTCACGACGACCAGGTCCGGGGTCGCGCCCGGCAAGTCCGAGGCGCGAGAGCAGGGTGAGCTCGACGATGACGGCGGCGAGGACCAGCGACCGATGATGAGTGCCTGACGCCAGAGCATGCCGACTACCCGGTCCCCTGGTCACCGGCCGACGGGCTCGGCACCGGGGTCGCCGCGGACTCCTTTCTGCTTCTTCTTGGCGGGCTGCGGAGTCGCGGCCGTCTCGGTGGTCGGCGCCGCGCTGGGCGCGGCGCTGCTCGTTGCGCAGCGCCGCCGGCCGCCGCGTCGGCGCCGCCGAGCGGTGCCGGAGCCGGCGAGGGATTGAGCTGCGGACTGCGCGGCAGGACGGAGTCGCGTCGGGTCCTCGCGCGGCGGCTTGGTCACGACCCCGACGACGCTCAGCTGCGACACGTCGACGAAGGGGGCGACGGTCGCCACCCGGGTGAGCTGGCCCGGAGTCGCCGCTGACCTCGAGGACCTCGCCGATCGGCAGCCCCGGGCGCGAACGGCCGACCGCCCTTGGAGCCGAAGGTGACGAGGGCAGTCGCCCACGCGCACGTCGGCCCTCGGGTCCAGCAGCTGGAACTCCAGGGTGTCCTGCCGGCCGGTTCCCGACACGATGCCGATCTCCTCGGTGCCGGCCACCCGACCGCCGACCGCGGAGGTCGCGTCGACGATCAGCACGACGGTGGACGTGCTCGCCGTCGTCTTCAGCACGCGCCCCACGAGTCCCTGCCCGTTGATGACGGACATGTCCGCCTCGATGCCGTCGTTGCGTCCGGCGTCGATCGTGACCGTCCAGGCGAAGTCCTGCGCGGGACCGACGGCGATCACCTCGGCGGGCACGAAGCGGTACCCGCCCACGCTCGAGACCCGCAGGAGGGCGTCGAGGGCGTCCGCGCGGGCGCGGTCGTTCTTGAGCGTCTCCAGCTCGCTGCGCAGCGAATCGTTCTCGGTCTGCAGGGAGTCGATCTGGTCGCCTGGTCCCGCATGTCGGACCACCAGCTGCCGGCGCCCGTGATCGGCGAGAACACGGTGGTCGCGGCGCGCTCGAGACCACCGAGGACGTTGGAGGCGACGGTTCGCACGGTGGTGAGCGGGCCCTCTCCGCCGCGCAGGTCGAGGATGACGAACGTCAGCGACGCGACGACCAGGACCGCAAGCAGGATGCGGGTGCGGCGCGACAGCATGGGAACAGTCTCTCCTGTCGGGCCGGCGAGGTCACGAGCGCCCGAGGATCGCCGGCCTCCGCGGGCCGGGGCATCGGGCGGACTGGTCTAGCGGCGCGGCTCCGAGATGAGCACCTGCTGCAGGGCCTCGAACTCCTCGACGCACTTGCCCGAGCCGAGGGCCACGCAGTCCAGCGGGCGGTCGGCGATGATGATCGGCATGCCGGTCTCGTGACGCAGCCGCTCGTCGAGGCCGCGCAGCAGGGCGCCGCCACCGGTGAGCACGATGCCGCGATCCATGATGTCGCCGGAGAGCTCCGGCGGCGTGCGGTCGAGGGTCGCCTTGACGGCGTCGACGATGGCGTGCACCGGCTCGTCGATGGCGCGGCGGATCTCCTCGGCCGAGACGACGATGGTGCGCGGCAGGCCGGTGATGAGGTCGCGGCCGCGGATCTCGGCGTGCGGCTCGTCGGGCATCGGGAAGGCCGAGCCGATGGCGACCTTGATCTCCTCGGCCGTGCGCTCGCCCAGCATGAGCGAGTACTCCTTCTTGACGTACTGGATGATCGCGTTGTCGAGCTCGTCGCCGCCGACGCGCACGGACAGCGAGCAGACGATGCCGCCCAGCGAGATGACGGCGACCTCGGACGTGCCGCCGCCGATGTCGACGACCATGTTGCCGGTCGGCTCGTGGACCGGGAGCCCGGCGCCGATGGCGGCCGCCATGGGCTCCTCGATGATGAACACCTTGCGGGCACCGGCCGCGTAGCCGGCGTCCTTGACCGCGCGCTGCTCGACGCCGGTGATGCCCGACGGCACGCAGACGATCAGGCGCGGCTTGGCGAGGTGACGGCGCTTGTGCACCTTCTGGATGAAGTAGCGCAGCATGCGCTCGGTGGTGTCGAAGTCGGCGATGACGCCGTCCTTGAGCGGACGGATGGCGACGATGTTGCCGGGCGTGCGACCGATCATGCGCTTGGCCTCGGAGCCCACGGCCAGGATGCCGCCGGTGTTGTTGTTGATCGCGACGACCGATGGCTCGTTCAGCACGATGCCGCGGCCACGCACGTACACCAGCGTGTTCGCGGTGCCCAGGTCGACGGCCATGTCGCGGCCGACGAAGGAGGACGAAGCAGCCATGGGGGAAGTGGCCTTCCGAGCGGGAGCAGGACTCTCCATCCTACGGCCTCGATAACGGTCCGATCACATCTATGACCGATATATCCGATAAACCCGCTTTCGCCCCCGTTCGTTGAACGTGCAGGCGTTGGGGTCGAATCGGCTCCGAATCCCCCAACAACTGCACGTTCGGCGAGTCGGGCCCGCGAATTGCGGCGGGTCAGTCCTGGGCGATGCGGGCCGCGCGCTCGATCTCCTTGCGGCGCAGGTACGCCTCGAGCCGCTCGGCGACGTCGGGATCGGACGGCAGGTCGAAGGCGGCGGTGGTCACGGCACCGAGGTCGGCCCGGTAGTCGTGCCCGCGGCTCTCGAACAGGCCCGGCTTGACGTTCGTGGCGAACATCGTGTCGACGAAGGCCTGCGCGAAGGTGATGCCCGGCTTCCAGGTCATCTCCTCGGGGATGTTGCGGCCTCGCGAGCCATCCGCCGGCAGCCAGGCCGGGCGATGCAGCAGCAGTGCCGGCCGGAACCGGACCACCGGGTCGCCGTCGTGCTCGAGGAACCACACGCGCGGACGCGGCGAGGGCATCGGGTCGGGCAGCTGCTCGGGGCGGTCGACCGTGTAGGACTCGCCCGCGCACCGCTCGTGGAACTGATCGGCGACCTCTCCGCCCGGCGTGCCGACCCAGAGGGCGGCCGCGATCCCGTAGTGGTCGAGGTCGGCAGAGCCTGCCGGCACGGCGGCCTCCTGCACCTTGGCGCCGAGGCTCTCCCCGTACAGCAGCAGCCGCGGACGCTGCGAACGCGTGCGGAGCTCCTCCTGGATGGCGTTGAGCAGCAGCCGCTGAGTGTGCGCGGCGAGCGCGACCTTGTTCATCGACAGGAAGGACGGCAGCAGCCCGTACCCGACCGCGACCGCGGCGCTGTCGCCGCGCGGAGAGCACCTCGAGGATGTCGACCGGGAACGAGTTGGCGTACCCGGATCCGGCGGGCGCCTGGATGAGCAGGTTGGCGCGGTCGAAGGCGCCGGTGCGTCGCAGCTCGGCCATCGCGAGCCCGACGCGCTGCTCGGCGGTGCTCGCGGCGTCGAACCCGACGAAGACCCGGACCGGCGTGGCCACCGGCGACAGTCCGGTCACCTCGCGGATCGCGTCCGCGTCGGTCACGGACCCGACGAACCGGGCACCCTCACGACCGAGTTCAGCCAGCGTCACCGCGGAGCCCGGTCCGCCGGATACCTCGGGGTCCGTGGGCGGAGTCGCGAATCCGGGGTCCAGGCCGCGACTCTCCTCGACCATGCCGCCGATCAGCCGCTGGGCGGCGGCGGTGCCCGCCATCGCCACGGCGCCGAGGATCCCGGCACCGACCACGACGGGCGCGGCACTGGTGACGGGCCCGGGGCCACGGCCGGTGACCCCCCGAAGCAGCGACAGGCTCGACGCCGGACTTCAGCCCCGCCGTCGCACCGACCAGACCGCCCAGCACGAACGGGAAGGCGGTGCGCACCTTGCCCGGCCACGGCACCAGGGTCGGGCCGCGGGACGCGAGCGCGACGGCGCCGCCGACGGCGAGTCCGGCGGCCAGGCCGATCGCGGCGGGCTTCATGCCCTACGCCAGGCCCGGGAAGAACAGCGCGACCTCGCGGGCCGCCGACTCCGCGGAGTCCGAGCCGTGGGTCACGTTGTTCTGCATCTCGGTGGCCAGGTCGCCGCGGATGGTGCCGGGGGCGGCGTTGGCCGGGTTGGTGGCGCCCATCATGGCCCGCCAGGACAGGATCGCGTCCGGGCCCTCGATCACGGCGGCGACCAGCGGGCCGCCGGTGATGAAGTCGACGAGGTCGGCGAAGAAGGGCTTGTCCTTGTGCTCCCCGTAGTGCGCCTCGGCCACCTCGCGCGGGAGGACCCGCAGCTCGAGGGCGACGATGCGGTAGCCCTTGCGCTCGATCCGACCGAGGACCTCTCCGACGAGGCCGCGGGCCACGCCGTCGGGCTTGATGAGGACGAGGGTGCGCTCGGACACGAATTCTCCTTGGGTGGGCGGGCACCGTCACGCGATGCGCCGTCATCCTAACGAGCGGCGGCTACTGAGCGTCCCCGGCCTGCTCGCGCAGGGCGTCGACCCGACGCCCGTTGTGGATGGCCAGCCACCACAGGACGACGAAGATGACGCCCACCACCAGCATCGTCCAGCCGACGACCACGCTGGTGGCCAGGACCAGGGCCTGCATGATCCAGCCGAGGGTGAGCCCCCACCTGCGCCCGAGCGTGCCGATCGAGGCAATGAGCAGCACCATGAGGACCAGGCCCGCGGTCCACGCCAGGGCCGTGTTCGACACCGAGCCGTTGGACGTGGCCAGCGACGTGGCGAGGAACACCACGATGGCCTCGATGGCGAGGACGGACGAGCAGAGCACTCTCATCGCGCCCACCTCAGACGTCGCCGACGAGCAGGCGCCGGGCATCGCCGACGAGGACGACCGACCCGGTGACGAGCACTCCTGCTCCCCCGTACTGCCCCGACTCCTCGGCCAGGGCGCTGGCCCGGTCGAGCGCCTCGGGCAGTTCGGGCTCGACGAAGACCCGATCGGGGCCGAACGCCTCCTCGGCCAGAGCGCCGAGTTCTGCCGCATCCATCGCGCGGGCCGACGACGGCTGGGTGATGACGATGCGATGCAGGCACGGCTCGAGGGCGACGAGGATGCCGAGCGCGTCCTTGTCGGCCAGCACTCCGACGACACCGACCAGCGAGGTGAAGTCGAACGAGTCGTCGATGGCCCGGGCCAGCGCTGCGGCTCCGTGGGGGTTGTGGGCGGCATCGACGATGATCGTCGGGCTGCGGCGGACGACCTCCAGCCGCCCCGGCGACGTGACCGTGGCGAAGCCCGCCCGGACCAGATCTGGGTCGAGCGGCCCGGCACCGCCGAGGAACGCCTCGCTCGCGGCGAGCGCGACGGCGGCGTTGTGGGCCTGATGCTCGCCGAACAGCGGGAGGAAGACCTCGTCGTACTCCGCGTTGAGTCCGCGCAGCACCAGAACCTGGCCGCCGACGGCGATGCCGCGCCCGGCGACCCCGAACTCCAGGCCCTCGCGGGCGACGACGGCGTCGACCTGGGCGACCTGCTCGAGCAGCACCTCCGCCGCCTCGAGCTCCTGCTGCCCGATCACCGCGATCGCCCCCGTCTTGATGATGCCGGCCTTCTCCCGCGCGATCTGTGCGAGGGAGTCCCCGAGGTAGTCACGGTGGTCCAGGCCGATGGGAGTGATGACGGCAACGGCACCGTCGGCCACGTTGGTGGAGTCCCAGCCGCCGCCCAGGCCCACCTCGACGATCGCCACGTCCACGGGCGCATCGGCGAAGGCCGCGAAGGCGAGCGCGGTCATGATCTCGAAGTACGACAGCGGCACGCCGCCGTCCGCCGTCGAGTTGGCGTCGACGACGCCGACATACGGAGAGATCTCGTCCCACGTCGCGAGGAGCCGCTCCGCGGACACCGGCTCGCCGTCGAAGCAGATCCGCTCGCGCGCATCCACGAGGTGGGGAGAGGTGAACAGGCCCGTGCGCAGTCCGCAGGAGCGCAGCAGCGACTCGATCATGCGCGCGGTCGAGCTCTTGCCGTTGGTCCCGGTGACGTGGATGACGGGGTACGCCGCCTGCGGTGAACCGAGCAGGTCGGTGAGCGCAGCGATGCGGGCCAGCGTCGGCTCGATCTGGTTCTCCGGCCAGCGGGTTTCCAGCTCCGACCACAGCGCGGCGAGCCGCGGGTCGGTTGACATGTCAGCGAGTGTAGGGGGCCGTTCCTCGGCATACTGGACGCAGGAGACACGAGGACACGCCGAGCACAGGCGCGACTCGTCCGGAGCAGGGAGTGCTGTGTCAGACGTCAGCGTGGAGTTCTCGGGACCCGCTGCGGAGTCATGGCAGGGCTACCGATTTCTCGCGGACAACGCCGTTGACGTCGTGATCGAGGCGAGCCTTGAGACGGTCATCAGATGGGTCTCACCCTCCGTCGAGGAGGTCCTCGGATGGCGACCGGCTGACCTCGTCGGCCGCTCCGCCGGGGATGTCGTCCACCCCGACGACATCGGCGAGATCCGCGAACTGGCACAGACGCTCAGCGAACAGGGCGTTCGCGTGCGGTCGCGGCGGGTGCGGCTGATCTGCCAGGACGGCGCCTATAAGACCCTGCAGCTTCGCGGACGCCCCGCGATCGATGCCACCGGCACCGTCGTCGGTCACATCATCACGATGCAGGACACCAGCGAGCGAGACGACGCCCTGCGCGCCCTGGCCGTCCTCAACGAGGGAAACCGCGTGCTCGCGAGGGCTGCCGACGAGGACGAGCTGCTCCACCACATGTGCGAGACGATCGCGACCACAGGCGGATACGCGGCCGTCTGGTACGCACGTCCCCGTGACGACGCTGAACGCACCCTTGTGCAGGTGGCCGGCGCCGGCTTCCTGATGACGCCCCTCCAAGGCGTCGGGATGTCCTGGGGCGACGGGCCGTTCGGTCGTGGCCCCACCGGGACGGCGCTCAGGACGCAGGTCACCCAGGTGCGGCACGACCTATGGCACGACCCGGACTTCGCCCCGTGGGTCGACATCGTGAAGGAAGCCAAGCTGCAGAGCGCCGTCGCGCTTCCCGTCGTCGCCAACGCGGTCGCCGATGGCGCATTGGTCGTCTACGCAACCGAACCCCGCGCATTCGACGACAAGGCCGTGCACCTGCTGGAGGCCCTCGCCTCAGATCTCGGCATGGGGCTGGAACGCCTTCGCGGCGTGCGAGCCCTTGCGGAGAAGACCCGCGAGGCGGAGGAGAGCCGGGCGCGGATGCAGGAGAGCGAGAGCCGGTACCGGCTGCTCGCCGAGAACTCGTCCGATGTCGTCTGGCAGATCGAGTCGGATCGGACAGTCACCTGGGTATCCGAGTCCGTTCGCTCCGTCCTCGGGTGGGAACCGGAGGAGGTGAATCGGCCACAGCTTCGACCTCGTCCATCCAGACGACCGCGACACGGTCGCCGAATCAGCCACCGCCCTCGACCGCGGACTTGACGCTGCTGGCGAGGCGCGCTTCGCCAAGGCTGATGGCAGCTGGAAGTGGATGGCCTACACCGGCCACCGAGCATCCGCAGCGCACGGCCTCGTCGACGTGGTCGCGCTGCACGACATCGACGACGCTATGCAGGCCCGCACGGCACTCATCGATGCCGTCGGCATCGACCCGTTGACCGGCATCGCCGCGCGGCCAGCCATGCTCGACCGCATCGGAGCGATGCTGGGCCGGCTTCGGGGACAACGGCTGGCGGCGGTGGTCTGCGTCGGCGTGGACCGGCTGTCGGAGGTCAACGACGCCTACGCGCACTCCGCGGGCGACCTCGTCATCACGACGGTGGCCACGCGGATCGTCGAGACCGTAGGCAAGCCCGACCTCATCGGCCGCGGCAACAGCGTGGAGTTCCTCGTGGTGCTGCCCGACTTGCGCAGCGGCGACGAGGCCGCGCTCCTGGCCCAGCGCATCCTCGAGGCCGCCAAGGGGGCCGTGTCGGTCGGGACGCAGGTCATCGAACCCACCGTCAGCATCGGGATCTCCATCGGCGACCGGCACTCGGACCGCGAGCAGCTGGTCCGCGATGCGAGCGCCGCCATGGGCCGGGCCAAGGCCGAGGGGCGCGATCGCTATGTCTTCGCCGACGCCTCGATGGCCGACGAGGCACGTCGCCGGCTCGACGTCGAGCGAAGCATCCGCGATGGGCTGGAGCACGACCGGTTCCTCGCCCACTTCCAGCCGATCGTCGACCTGCCGACCGGGCGGGTGGACGGCTACGAGTCCTTGGTCCGGTACGCGCGCCCTGACGGCAGCATCGCCCTCCCGGCCCGTTTCCTGCCTATCGCCGAGCTCAGCCCACTCATCGCCGACATCGACATGCTCATGCTCCGCCGCGGCCTGGCGGCACTCACCGTCCTGCCCGAGCCTTTGACGGTGGCCGTCAACATCTCCCCCGTCACCCTGACCCGACCGGGGTACCCGCAGCTGATCGAGCAGCTCATCCGCGGGTCCGAGGCATCTTCGCCTCGCCTGCATCTCGAGATCACCGAGACCGCCCTGCTCGGCGACACCTCGATGATCATCGAGGCCATGAAGTCGATCGCCGACATCGGCGCTCGTTGGTATGTGGATGACTTCGGCACCGGCTACTCCTCCATCAGCCACCTGCGCGACCTTCCCATTGCCGGCCTGAAGCTGGACCTGTCGTTCTCGGCCGGCATCCGGGCCGGAGAACCCACCAGCATCCGGCTCGGGCAGGCGCTCGCGGGCCTCGCCGGCGGTCTGGATCTGGACACCGTCGCGGAGGGCATCGAGACCCCGGAGGAGGCGACCCTCCTCCAGGCGCAGGGCTGGCGCCACGGTCAGGGCTGGCTGTACGGCCGGCCGGGCCCGCTCCCGTAGGACCGGTCCCCCACCCCCGCCCCCATCCGCGGAGCGGCTAGTCGCAGGGACCGGATCGGCGGCCAAATAGGATTGCGCCCCATGAGCGCCAACCGCCTGCCGGACAAGCCCACCCTCGACGGCATCGAGGCGACGTGGGCGCAGGTATGGGAGGAGCAGGGCACCTACCGATTCGACCGGACGAAGACCCGCGACCAGGTCTTCTCGATCGACACTCCCCCGCCCACGGTGAGCGGCTCGCTGCACGTCGGGCACGTCTTCTCGTACACGCACACCGACTGCATCGCCCGCTACAAGCGGATGCGCGGGTTCGAGGTCTTCTACCCGATGGGCTGGGACGACAACGGCCTGCCGACCGAGCGCCGCGTCCAGAACTACTACGGCGTGCGGTGCGACCCGAGCCTGCCGTACGACCCGGCGTTCGCTCCGCCCGCTGAGCCCGATGCCAAGCGCCAGATCCCCATCTCGCGCAAGAACTTCGTGGAGCTCTGCGAGCGACTGACCGTCGAGGACGAGGTGGTCTTCGAGGAGCTGTGGCGACGCCTGGGCCTGTCGATCGACTGGACCCAGACGTACCAGACCATCGACGCCAGGGCCCAGCGCGTCAGCCAGCTGGCGTTCCTGCGCAACCTGGCGCGGGGCGAGGCCTACCAGTCCGAGGCACCGACCCTGTGGGACGTCACCTTCCGCACGGCGGTGGCGCAGGCCGAGCTCGAGGACCGCGAACGCCCCGGCGCGTACTACCGCATCGGCTTCCCCACGACGATCGACCCGTCGACGAAGGTCTTCATCGAGACCACCCGTCCGGAGCTGCTGGCCGCCTGCGTCGCTCTGGTGGCGCATCCCGACGACGAGCGGTACCAGCCGCTGTTCGGCACGTCGGTGAGCACCCCGGCGTTCGGTGTCGACGTCCCGATCGTGGCCCACCACCTCGCCGACCCGGAGAAGGGCTCCGGCATCGCGATGATCTGCACCTTCGGCGACCTCACCGACGTCACCTGGTGGCGCGAGCTGCAGCTGCCGACCCGCCCGATCATCGGCTGGGACGGTCGCATCCTTCCCGACGTCCCCGAGTGGATCACGTCGGACGCGGGCCGCGAGAACTACGCACTCCTCGCGGGCGCGACCAGCCACACGGCCAAGGAGCGGATGGTCGAGATCCTGACCACGTCTGGTGACCTGGTCGGCGAGCCCAAGTCGATCACGCACCCGGTGAAGTTCTTCGAGAAGGGCGACAAGCCGCTGGAGATCGTCACCACCCGGCAGTGGTACATCACCAACGGTGGGCGCGAGCCCGGCCTGCGCGAGCAACTCGTCGAGCGCGGACGCGAGCTCAAGTGGCACCCGCCGCACATGCAGGTGCGGTACGAGAACTGGGTCGAGGGGCTCAACGGCGACTGGCTGATCTCGCGTCAGCGGTTCTTCGGCGTCCCGTTGCCGCTGTGGTACCGGCTCGACGAGTCGGGCACCCCCGTGTACGACGATCCGATCGTCCCCGCCGAGGACTCGCTGCCGATCGACCCGAGCAGCGACGTCCCCCCGGGCTTCACCGAGGACCAGCGCGGCGCACCGGGCGGCTTCATGGGTGACCCGGACGTCATGGACACCTGGGCGACCAGCTCCCTGAGCCCGCAGATCGCCGGCGGCTGGGAGCGCGACCCCGACCTGTGGAGCCGCGTCTTCCCGATGGACCTGCGACCCCAGGCCCACGAGATCATCCGCACCTGGCTGTTCTCCTCGGTGGTGCGCGCGCATCTGGAGGAGAAGTGCCTGCCGTGGACCGATGCCGCGATCTCCGGCTGGATCCTCGACCCGGACCGCAAGAAGATGGCCAAGTCCAAGGGCAACGTCGTCACCCCAGCCGCGTTGCTGGACGAGTACAGCTCCGATGCCCTGCGGTACTGGGCGGCGTCGGCCCGGCCGGGCACCGACACCGCCTTCGACATCGGCCAGATGAAGATCGGCCGGCGGCTGGCGATCAAGCTGCTCAATGCCAGCAAGTTCGCGCTCGCCCTCGATGCCCGCGAGGACGATGCGGCCATCACGGACACCCTCGACCGCGCGCTGCTCGCCCGACTGGCCGCCACGGTGCAGCAGGCCACCGCCGCCTTCGAGGACTACAACTACGCCCGCGCGCTCGAGCTCGCCGAGACCTTCTTCTGGAACTTCACCGATGACTACGTCGAGCTGGTGAAGGACCGCGCCTACGGAGGGCGCGGGCCGGAGGCGGCGGCGTCGGTCAAGGCGACGCTGGCCACTGCGCTGAGCGTCCAGCTGCGCCTGTTCGCGCCGTTCCTGCCGTTCACCACCGAGGAGGTCTGGTCGTGGTGGCAGGAGGGCTCGGTGCATCGTCAGGCCTGGCCCGAGGCCGACGCCCTGATGGCTCTCGCGGGTGACGCCGACCCGGCGCTGATCGACGATGTCGCGGCCGTGCTCACCGGCGTCCGCAAGGCGAAGTCCGAGGTGAAGGCGTCGATGCGCGCCGACGTGGCGTCCGCCACGGTGTCTGCCCCGGCGGCTCAGGCCGACCGGCTGCGTCTGGCCACCGGCGACATCCGCGCGGCCGGGCGCATCGCCGACCTGACCATCGCCGAGAACGACGGCCCCATGCAGGTGGTCACGGTGCTCGCCGAGGTCGCCGACCCGGCCTGACGGACGGCTCGGCGCTCAGGGACCTCGAGGCCCCAGGCCGTATTGAGGCGTCAGGTGTCGAGGTTGTCCAGCTCGCGGAGCATCCCCAACGCCTCTTGCTCCTGCGCGTTCTCCTCCGGCTCCGGGTCGACGACGGGAGCTTGTGCCGCGGGCCGCGGCGGCGCCTGCGGTACGTCGTGACCGAGCTCGGGGGCATACATGCGGACCAGGTCGAGCTTCTCCTCCGTGCCGTCCGCCGACATCCCGCCACTCGTCCCGACGGAGAGCTCGGGGGCGGTGTCGACGAGGCTCGAGCCAGGAGACCCGGCCGCCGAGAACCACTCCGGGGTCTGCGTCGTCGCCTGGGGGAAGGACATCTCGTCGGCCGCCACCGCCAGTTGCTCCAGGGTCAACGGCTGCTGCAGGGCGAACTGGGCGTACGCGGACGCGACCAGTGGCGTCATGTGTCCTGGTGATGGTGATCCCCTCCTCCTCGCACGCTGTCGGCAATCACATGTCGGCAATCAAGCGAGCGCCGCTAGCGCCCGATCAGCCCTCGACGTCCGCCGCCCTCGGCAACGTCGTCCGACCTGGTCGGACCCGGCCCCGCCGATGGGCGTGACCGACGCCAGCGTCACTCCGTCCGCGGAACGCGACCCGCCCGCGGGCTCATGCCAACCGGCCAGGACGCGGCTCGGCAGGCAGGCGCGGGCAAGCTGGTTGTAGGACGGACCGATGAGCGGATGGTCGAGCAGGGCGAACATCCGGTTCCGGTTCGTGGCCGTGAGCACGTCCTTGGTCGCGAGCGGGACCACGCCGACGACGGGGACACCGAGTCCGGCCGCTAGGACCTGGTCGCGTTCCATGCCGACGTTCGCGACCGACTGGTTCACGATGATCCCGATCTTCTCGCGCGGCACTCCGAGCCCCGATTCGTCCTCGGGCGCGGTGATCTCGCGCAGCGCACGGGCCATCCCCTGCACGGCCGTCGAGGCGAGGGTCGTCACGAAGAGCACCTCGTCCGCCTCGACGAGGGCGACGTCGGCAATCAGCGGGTCCAGGTACTGCACGCTGGTGTCCATGATGACGACGTCGTACATCCGCTTGAGGCTGCGAATGATGGTCCGGTAGAAGTCCGGCCCCACCGTCTCCGCGGTGCGGGGGCGGATGGGCGCCAGCAGGGTGTCGATGCCCAGGCCCTCGGCATGGACGAGGTTGTTCGCGATGCAGTCCTCGGACCAGGTGGGCTGCGCGCGGATGTTGAGCGCCGTCGGCATGAACTTGCCGATCAGCGAGGCCACCTGGCCGTCTCGGGTGTCAAGGTCGACGACGACAACGGACAGCGGCCGGCCCGCCTCCGCGGAGGCGCGGGCGATCGATCCGCCGAGGAGAACCGACGCGGTCGACTTCCCCGACCCGCCCTTGCTGGAGGTCACCGTGATGGTGACCTGGCCGGCGAGCACCGGTCGGTTGAGCAGTTCCATCGATGCCGATGGCGGATACTCCGCCGCGCTCCTCGAGCCCCCGGACGGGACGGCCTCGTCGCCGATGGGCGGCAGCGGCGGCCTCCCCCAGCCGGCTTCGTCCACACTGGTGACTTCCGCAGTCGCCGACTGGTCGTCCGCGGAAGGCTGGCTCAGCACCGATTCGGACGGAGCGCTCTCGCCGTCCTCCTCGCCGTACTCGCTCTCCTCATCAAGGTCGCCGACGTACTCCTCGACCTGGAGGTCCTCGATCTCGTCGATCTCCCCGAGCAGCTCGTCGCCCGGCACCGTCGAAATCGCCGGACCACGTTCGATCTGAGGCTCTCCGGGCTCGGTCACCTCTTCCGCGGGCGGCTCAGCAGTCTCGGTCGCCTCCGCCGCGGGCGGCTCACGCGGCGTCGGTCGCCTCCGCCGCGGGCGGCTCACCGGCGTCAGGTGCCTCCGCCGCCGGCGGCTCACCGGCTGCGGCCTCGCGCGCGAGCCGCTCCTCCGCCGGGATCGCCCCGAGCAGATCGAGTTCGGGGGTGGGAGGGGCAGGTGAGCCAGGGGGCTGGGAGGGCAGGGGCCCGGCGGCCCAGATCGACGGACGTGCGGCGGAGTCCCGGTGCAGCGGGATGTCTACCTCGCCGGCCCATTCCTCGGGGAAGGAGACCTCCTCACCGAGGTCCTCGCGCAGCGCATCGAGCACAGCGCGCCCGGTCTCGTCGGCGGGGAGGATGTTGTAGCTCATCGCCCGATCGCCAAGGCCCTGAGCTTCCGCGGCCGCCGTGATCAGACCCTCGAACCGAGGCAGGAGCTCCGGACGCCATACCGCCACGAACACGCGGGCACCCGCATTCGCCATCGCCACGACGGCCCGCGCGGTCTGCTCAAGTTCGGGCAGGTCCCCCTCGGTTTCCTCCTGGAGCGAGTCGGAGAACACCAGGATCCGCGAGTGCTGGTCGAGCCGGCCGCCGGACAGGGCGTCCCACATGGCTGAGACGGAGGGCTGGCGCTCCTGAACCGCCCAGGCAACTTCCTGGTCGGCGAGCAGGTCGTGGATCGAGCGCTCGGCCACGACGATCACGCCGGGTGCGGGCATGCGGGATGCCGTCATGTCTGAGCACCTCCTCGCCGCCCATGTGCGTCGCACGATTGTCCGTCGCACGAGGCGGGCCGCTCGTGAGCCGTGACACCCCCATGCCTCACCTTACCGGCGGCGGATGGAGGCGTCCGCCTGAGAAAGCCAAGATGACCGCCTCACGCAGCATTGCTGGCGGCTATAGCCAGAACGTATCCCTACAACGCGTCGGGACCGCCCAAGATGAACGCGCGTCGCGCCTCGTTGTCGCGGGACAGGATCCCGGAGATGGCGATCGGCGTCGACGTGACAGTGACCGCATTGCGGTTCTGGACCGCGCGCGTGGAGCTCGCCGCCTTCGGTTCCGGCGAGCGCTCGGGGTCGCCGAGCCGGCCCACGGGCACCTCCGCCAGCAGTCGGATGCCGATGTCGAAGACCTGGGTTGCCGCGCCCTCGGCCTCCAGCAACGACTCCTTGAAGAATGGGCTCGCCATGTCGTCGTCCACGGTGCCGATCCGGGCGATCAGCTCGTCCTGATCCACCTGGGCGAACACAGAAGGCTTCCCGGTCGATTCCGGGCGGGCACCCTCAGTGAAGAAGTTCAGGCCGTCGCCATCATCAGCCACGCCAATCACCCGCCCGCGACGAGGCCGCAACTGCGACCACTACCAGAGTAGCCCCGCGCCACGTCGCCGCCCGGGATGTGGCCATCACGAGACCGACCCGTCCGATGCCGGCTCCTCGGGCACCTCTTGCGTGGACCCGGACAGGTCCGCGATGACCCGCAGCGCCTCTCGGAGCCGTTCGCGGATGATGGCCGTGCGGGTCAGCGCCTCGTGCTCGGCCGCGATGGCCTCATGCAGCAGTTCCTCGAGTTCCGCGGCCTCCTGGGTGGCGACCTCGAGGCGGAACTGCCGCACCTCCCGCTGGGGGATCGGTCGGTCGCCTCCGCCACTGGGCGCCTGGGCGGGTGCCGGCTCAGGCTTAGGCTCCGGCTCCCGGACGCGCACGGGCTCCGGCACGGGCTCGGGCTCGGGCTCCGGCTCCGGCACGGGCTCCGGCTCGGGCTCCGGCTCGGGCTCCGGCTCAGGCTCCGGCTCGGGCTCCGGCTCCGGCACGGGCTCGGGCTCCGGCTCCGGCCGGTTCCGGCTCGGGCTCCGGCTCCGGCTCCGGCTCCGGTTCCGGCTCGGGCTCCGGCTCCGGCTCCGGCTCGGGCTCCGGCTCCGGCTCGGGCTCCGGCTCGGGCTCCGGCACGACGATCCGCTCAGGCTCCCGCACCACCGGCGGCTCCTCCCGGCGTGCGGCCGGCGCTGCGCCGGGGGTGATCGCGTTGCCGAATGCCTCCGGGACGAGCAGCCGGTCGGTCGGTGGCTGGGCGGTGCGCGTGCCATCGATCCGGACGGTGTCGACCTGGGTCAGCAGGCTCAGCAGGCGGATCGCCTCGGCCCTGGTGAATCCGACCATCTCGGCGACCTCATCCAGGGACCTTGTCCCGTCGATCACGTCGACCATGGCGGCGAACCGCGGGATCAGCAGGTTCTCGGGCATGACGCTTCCGGTCCGCACCAGGACGACGGAGGCGGCAGTGCCGCTCGAGCCGATCCCCCGCCACGCGTCGTCCATCTTCCGCTGCCGTCCTTGCACCAGGCGCAGCAGACGCGGGATCTCCTGAGGCAGCGAGCAGAAGGCCGAGGTCGTCTCCCCCGCCCGTTCGTCCGCCTTCGTCCGGGGCTGTCCGACAACGGCGCCCAGCGACGCCAGCAGGTACTCCTGGTGGATGTTCACGAGGTCCTCGACCGCCAGCCAGTCCTGCTCGACGGCGGCCACGCCCACTCCAGGATCGGGTTGATGCGGGCCGAAGATCGCGCTGAGCTCCTCCCAGCGCGCGACGTCCAAGGTGCCGTCGGCGAGGAGGCGGTCCATCAAGACCGGCGCGTATCCGTCGAGGTGAACGGCGTACACGCCGCCCTCGAACATGTAGATCTGCGCGGTGGCACCGGTGCCCTTGACGGTGACGTGGACCGCGCCGGTGAAGGCCTTCTCACCGAGGCTCATCAGCCGCTTGCCCACGCCCTTGGACGGCGCAACGGGGTCGGTCTCCGCCGACTCTTCCCTGCGTCCGAAACTGAGGGGCATCGCATCTCCTTGGACTGCGAGTCAACCTACCGGAGCGTCCCCGGTGGACGCGCGGACGCGAAGATGATGAGCACGCAACCGTGGTCCGAACTCGGCGGGCCCATCAGGTGGCACGCAGCACCTCTGCCACCGAGGTCAGCCCCTGCCCGACCTTGAGCCACCCGTCCTCGCGGAGCGTGCGCACGCCGGCCCGCTTGGTCAGCGCGCGGATCTCGGCGGCAGCGGCCCCGCGCATGGCGGCGTTCCCGAGCTCCACCGTCATCGGCATGATCTCCTGGAGGGCGATCCGGCCGTGGTACCCGGTCCCGGCGCAGTCCGGGCATCCGATCGGCTCGAAGCAGGCGGCCTGCGCCCAGTGCGGAACCGTCTCACCGCTCGGTGGCCCGACGGGGGCGTCGATCGGACGACGGCAGGCGGTGCACAGACGTCGGACGAGGCGCTGACTGATGATGCACTGCAGCGCGGATCGCACCAGGAACGGCTCCACCCCCATGCTGACGAGGCTGCCGATCACGGCAGCGGCGTCGTCGTCGGGCACGGTGACGAACACCAGCGACCGCTCGACGGCGAAGTCGATGGCGGCCCGCATCGTGTCCGGGTCCTTGACCTCGCCGATCATCAGGACGTCCGGATCGGCGTCGCGAATCGAGTCCAGCGCCTGCGGGTAGCCGAAGCCGCCCTCCTCATCGATACGGACCTGCGTCGCTCCGGGAATCCGGTACTCGACATGGCTCTCGACGGTGACCACGCTCACCTGCGGTCGGGACAGTTCCAGCATGGTGGCGTAGAGCAGGGTGGACCTCCCCGAGAGCGGCGGTCCGCTCACCACGATCAGGCCGTTGCGTCGGTCGATGGATTCGCGCCACAGCGCAAGGCCGTCGTCGCTGAATCCGAGCCCGTCCAGGGTCATGGCGACCGACACCGGGGGCGCGATGTGGATCACGATCTCCTCCCCGGTGATCGTGGGCAGGGTGCTCGCCCGCAGCGTCACGGAGTGACCCTCGACGCGGTAGCGGAACTTCCGGTGCTGGGGGCGGTGCTGCTCGCCAGGGTCGAGCCCGGCGAGCTTCTTGACCCGGTAGATGACGGCGGGATGGATGGCCCTCGGCGGGTCCTTGGCCTCGATCAGGCGCCCGTCGAGGCGCACGCGGATCCGGACGGCCGTGCCGATGGCCAGCAGGTGCACGTCGGACGCGCCCTTGGCGATGGCGTTTTGGAGCAGCGCATCGATGAACTCGCGGGATGGCGCGGTGGCGGCCGGGTCGAGGGCGTCGAGGACCACGGTCGCGGCGTCGTCCTCCCCCGACGGGAGGGTCACATCCTCCTCGGGGTACTCGGCGGCGATGCGCTGCCGGATCTCGGACTTCAGCGCGCACGAGAACCGGATCGGATGACGGGTGATGGCGCGCAGGTCCTGGATGACCGTCTGGTTGTGCGCCGTCTGCGGATCGGACACGACCACGAGCACGTCGTCGTCGAGGGCAACCGGCAGCACCTGGTACAGCCGCGCCTGGTCACCGGTCAGCAGGGCGATCGCGTCGAGATCGACGTCGATGTCGAGAACGTCGACGAACTCCAGTCCCGCCGCCTCCACGGTGAACCGGACCACGTCCCGCTTCGCAACGGCGCCCTGTTCGACCAGCACGCTGAGGACCGGCTCGCCCATGGTCCGCGCCATCGACTGCGCGGCCGAGAGCTGGTCAGCGGTGATGAAGCCCTGCTCCAGGAGGAGTTCGGTGACCGAGGCGCCCATCCGGCATCACCCTCCCGCCCGCCTGCGGTCCGCGGGGGCGGGCACTCCTGGTCGCAGGATAGGCCCGATCCGCAGGCGAACGTCGGTCAGACGGCCGCGAACGTCTGGCGCAGCCGGGCCCCGTCCGACTCGCCCAGCGAGACCGCGAGGGCATCGCGCACCACGCCGACCGCGGCCAGGAAGTCCGAGGGCAGCCCCGGGAGGCTGGCAACCGCGCGCGTGGCCAGCTCCCAGCGCGAGATCACCGTCAGCAGCGCCTCGTCGCCGACGGCGATGGCCGACTCGATGAGGTAGGCGTCGAGGGACAGGAAATCACTGTCGTAGCCCGCCTGGATCGCACCCGCGGTGTCGCCATGGACGCGCCGGGACTGTGCCTCCAGCATCGACGCTGCGGCCTCGCGGCGGCGGTGCTCGATGAACTCGCCCGCGGACACTCCCAGGAGGCGGGCCTCGACGGCCGCCTGGACCTGCACCGGAGTGAAGGCCGGCAACGAGCCCAGGTACGTCACGTCGGACCAGCGGGCGGCAATGTCGGCCGCCAGCTCCGCATCGAAGGCGCTCTGGATGCGCATCCGGGCGGCCCGGATCATGTGCTCCGCCGTGCCGATCCGTCGCTTCGGGCCATCGGGCTCGTCGACGCTCAACGCGTTCACCGTCACGCCGGCGACTTGGTAGAACTGGCGCAGCGGGTTGCTTGAGGCGATGAGGATCCGCTCCCAGATCACGGCCTGCACGATGGCGACGTCCGCTCCCCAGGCGCAGGCCACGGCCGCGATGGAGTCACCGTGGTGGGCGCGTGCACGGGCACTTCGGTCCAGGACGGTGGCGTTGCCGAGGCACTGGCTGTAGAACTCCTCGGCCGTGCCCTTCTCCACGCCCAGCACTGCCGCCTCCGTCCCCCGGTGTCCCCGTTCGACCGGCCTTTGCGCCGCGGTCGACTCCTCAGATCAGGATAGTCCCCGATCGCGCCCCGGGAGGGGGCGTCCGCACACTGCTGCGGCCGGCGCGATCGTGGGTCAGGATGCCTTCGGCTTCTTCGGCTTCTTGGGGCTCTTGGCCTTCTTGCCCTTGTCGGGCTTGTCGAGGGAGCCCGCCTTCGCGATGATCTTCTCCCCGTAGGCCGGGACGACTCGACGCACGCCCAGGAAGTTCGCGACATCGGTTCCGGTGAAGGGCACCACGTGCGCGACGTCGCCGCAGGAGTTGGTGTGCGCCATCAGCGGCACGCCACCCGGCTCGGCCGGCCCGAGGTACATGACCACGTGCCGGTAGGGGCAGACCTGACCCTCCGGACAGGTGTCGTACAGGACCAGGTCGCCGGGGCGCATCGCCTTCGGCGGAATGATCGCGTAGTGCGGATCGAGCGCGGCGCCGTCCCACGGGACCATGTTGCGGGTGGACGGAGCCCAGCCGTCGCCGGCCGTCTTCAGGCCCGCGCCCTCGGCGTAGGCGCGGGAGACGTAGGACGAGCAGTCGTAGCGCCAGGCGTCCAGGCGGCCGATCCCCTGGCAGGCGTACGGGGCGCCGAGGCGGACGAGCGCCCACTTGATCGCGAACGCGGCCTGCGGGCTCGGGGCGGTCTTCACGGCCAGCACGCACAGCTGCTTGACGTTCACGTCGGCGGGGACCGTGCCCTCGAGGACCTCCTTGGGGCAGCCGTTGTTGCCCACGACGGTCTGCGGGGCGGCCACGCTGACCAGCTTCTTGAGCTCCTTCTGGTCCTTCTTCAGCTGCTTCTTCGTCTTGGCGAGCGACTTCGCGACGGTGTCGACGCGCTTGCGCCTCTTGTCGGCCTCGATCACCGTGGCCGCGGCGGCCGACTGGGCGGCGACGCTCGCGGTCTGGGCGAAGTCGACGTCCGCGGACTCCGCACCGGTCGCCGACCGCAGGTACACGACCGCGTCGATGTTGCGCAGCACGTCGTCCGGCTTGCTGCCCATCACGCCGAGGACGACGTCGACGTCCGTGGTGCCGGAGATGTACAGGTCCTTGACGGCCGAGTCGAGCTGGTCGGAGGCGTCCACGAGCGCGGCGTCGGAGCGGTTGCGCACGCGCAGCATCATCGCCAGGTCGCTGTACGTCGAGGACAGGACGGCGTGCGCGGCGGCGAGGTCCTCGCCCAGGGAGCGGACCTTCAGCTTGCCGCGCTCGACCTTCTTCCACAGCCGCGTGTAGTCGTCGACGAAATTGGGGTCCAGGGGCGGGGCGGCGTCGGCGTACTCGCTGCCTTCCGCATCGGCGCCGGGCGCCAGGTCTCGCCGGCTTCTGGCCGGGCAGTGATCCCCCGCCGGCCTGCTGCGGGCCGGCCGGCCCGCCATCGCTGACGCCGTCGGACTGCGGCAGCACCCCGCCGCCCTGCTGCGCGGGGCCGGAGGGGTTGTCGTCCGCGGCCACCGGGCTCATCGGGCCGCCCGAGAGGCCCAGGAGTCCGGCGGCAAGCACGGACGCGAGGGCGATCGGCACAAGCCGCCCACCCCGCGGCCGCGTGGCCGAGGCTCCTCTTCGCATACCTCGCATTATGACTGCCTTACTGGCCGGAAAGGGAATCGGCGTCGGGGGCGGCGGCCGTGGCGTGGTTCCGAGTGGGTCGGAACGAACGGGTCGGGGCTCTCGGGGAAGCACTCACCGACCCGTTCGCTGCTCCGGATCCATCGCTGGAGACGAATGTCGGGCCTTGATGGACTCGCCCCTCTGCAGCCCATCGGCGCTGGTGATCGCTCACTTCGCGGCCCGACACCTTCAGAGTAGGACCGCGAACGCGCGGTGAACGGCCCGCCGCGGGGATATACACGGGTATACCTCAATCAGCGATCCACGCGGGTCGGTGCCCTAGGCTCGCGAATGACGGGAGCGCTCACGAACGAGCCCCTTCGCCAGCCCGGAGGAGGACCTGATGGAGGTCGACCGGACGACCGCGCTGTGCTACTTCGTGCGGTTCCTGGCCGGCAATCCCGACGGGGATGCGGCGACGCGCGCACTGGTCCTCGGCGCCCTCGCACCCGTCGGCGGCGTGGCGGCCAGCATCTACGCGCACGACCGCGAGGCCACTCTGCGAGCTGGCGGGAAACTACGGCTTCGACGACCAGATGATGAGCGGCTACCGGGTCGTGCCGCTGAGCATGCCGATGCCGCCGTGCGAGGCCTTCGTCTCACTCAACGCCGGTCGTCGTCCCAGCCGGTGATCTGATCAGCCGCTACCCGATCCTCCAGGCCGAGCCATCGCTGGCGGACGGCAGCGCCCTCAACGACGGCGCCGGGACCCTCATCTACGTCCCGATGCTGAACTCGGGCGTGCCGATCGGCGTCATCTCGATCCTGCAGGGCGAGTCGACCGAGTGGCACCCCGCGGACTGGCAGTACGTGGACGGCATCGCGGCGGCCGTGTCGATGTGGCTGAACAACCAGCGCGAGATCCTCGTCGACCGCTGGCGGCGTTCGGCGCCGTCGCCGCAGCGCGAGGTGCGGATCAGCGAGCGCCAGCGCGAGATCCTCGAACTGGTCGGCCTGGACCGCACCAATGGCGAGATCGCCAAGAGCCTGGGCTACTCCGTCCCGACGATCAAGAAGGACCTGCAGCAGCTGATGCGGCTGCTGGGCACGCACGACCGTCGGTCGACGTCCGGTCGCGCCCGCGAGATCGGCCTGCTGCCCGAGCGCCGCGCCCGCGACTAGCCCACCCCCACTCCCCTATCCGTTTCTCCCACTTTGCGGGACAACGGGACACGGGACCTCGCAAATGGGGCGCCCGTGTCCGGTAGTCCCGGGTTTCGAGGTGCGGGAGAAGCGGACACGGCATCGGGGCAAATGGGGCAGCGGTGTCCGGTGGTCCCGCAAAGTGGGAGAAACGGAAGGGCGGGGAGCGGCGGGACGGGGCTAGGCGGACTTCTCGCGGCGCTCGCGACGCGGGGCCTCGCGCGGCACCAGGGTCGGGTTGACGCTGTCGCGGACGACCTCGCCGCTGATGACGACCTTGGCCACGTCGGTGCGGCTGGGCACGTCGTACATGACGTTCAGCAGCACCTCCTCCAGGATGGCGCGCAGCCCGCGGGCACCGGTCCCGCGCTTGAGTGCCTGGTCGGCGACCTCGTCCATCGCCTCGGAGTCGAACTCCAGCTCCACGCCGTCCAGCTCGAACAGCCGCTGGTACTGGCGCACGAGCGCGTTCTTCGGCTCGGTGAGGACGGCCACGAGCGCGGCCCGGTCGAGCTTCGACACCGACGTGAAGACGGGCAGGCGGCCGATGAACTCCGGGATCATGCCGAACTTCAGCAGGTCCTCGGGCATGACGTGGCTGAAGATGTCGTCGGGGTTGGTGTCCTCGTCGACCCGCTCGCCGTCGATGATGTCGAACGTGAAGCCGAGGCGCTTCTGGCCCAGCCGCTGCTCGACGATGGTGTCGAGGCCGGCGAACGCGCCGCCGACGATGAACAGCACGTTCGTGGTGTCGATCTGGATGAACTCCTGGTGCGGGTGCTTGCGCCCGCCCTGCGGCGGCACCGACGCGGTGGTGCCCTCGAGGATCTTCAGCAGCGCCTGCTGCACGCCCTCACCGGAGACGTCGCGCGTGATCGACGGGTTCTCGCTCTTGCGCGCGACCTTGTCGATCTCGTCGATGTAGATGATCCCGGTCTCGGCGCGCTTGACGTCGTAGTCCGCGGCCTGGATGAGCTTGAGCAGGATGTTCTCGACGTCCTCGCCGACGTAGCCGGCCTCCGTCAGCGCGGTGGCGTCGGCGATGGCGAACGGCACGTTCAGCATGCGCGCCAGCGTCTGCGCCAGCAGCGTCTTGCCCGAACCGGTCGGGCCCAGGAGCAGGATGTTCGACTTCGCCAGCTCGACGCGCTCGTCCTTGGTGCGCTCGGACCCGGCGGCCTCGGCCTGGACGCGCTTGTAGTGGTTGTAGACGGCGACGGACAGCGACTTCTTCGCGGCGTCCTGGCCGATGACGTACTGGTCGAGGAACTCGAAGATCTCCCGCGGCTTGGGCAGGTCGCCCCACGACGCCTCGGTGGCCTCGTTGAGCTCCTCCTCGATGATCTCGTTGCACAGGTCGATGCACTCGTCGCAGATGTAGACGCCGGGGCCGGCGATCAGCTTCTTGACCTGCTTCTGCGACTTCCCGCAGAAGGAGCACTTGAGCAGATCACCGCTCTCGCCGATGCGTGCCACGCGCGTGCCCCTTTCGCGCTCGTGAGCGCCATCACCATGTCGGACCCGGCCCCCTGAGGGGCGGGATAGCACGACCGTACCTTGGGCTCACCCGAATTGCAGCCCAGCGGCGCGCCGATACCTGTCCGATCGCGGTCAGGACCGGTCAGGTCAAGACGTCAGCGGGGCGATCCGGCCGCTTCCCACGCCGCCCGCACGTCCGGCGCCACCCGCCCGCGCTCGGTCACGGGCATGCCCACCGACCGGGCCCACGCGCGGATCGCGGCCGCCTCGGTCGGCCCCGTCGAACGAGACCGCGAGCCGCCAGACGACCGCGGTCGGCGGGTGCCGGCGACGGGGCCGCCCACCTGGCGTCCGGCGCGCACGTACGGCTTGAGGATGGACTTCAGCTCCGCGTACGAGGCGTCGGTGAGGTCGATCTCGTAGTCGACGCCATCCACGCGGAACGCGCGCGTCTTGGCCCCCGTCTCGCCGGTGAGGTCGTCGATGATGAGCGTCTTCTTGGCCATGGGGCGATCATGCCAGCCCGGGCCCGGGGCACGGGGTGTTCTCGACGGGGCATCAGGCTCGCGTCGCGCCTACCGTGGTCTCAGCCTCGCGACGCGCGGGGCCATGGGGAGGACATCATGAAGACCACGGTCGTTGTCGCCACGTTGGCGCTTGTCGCAGCCGGGGGGCTGGCCGGGTGCTCGAGCAGCTCGAGTTCACCCGAGGCGTCGGCAGCGCCCACTCCCGAAGGGTCGATGGTCGGCGGGATGGCCACGTGCGACGAGGCCACGTTCACAACCGACGTCGAGGCACTGCTCAAGGAGCAGGGCGGCGTCGACAACCTCTACTCGATCGACGGCTTCCAGTGCGTGGACGGCTGGGCGGTGGTGTTCCCCACCATCGGCGGAAGCGAGGACACGGCCTACACCTATACGCAGGTCTTCCAGGCCGAGGGCCAGTTCTGGATCCCGAAGGATCGTGGCGACGTGTGCGGCACGCAGGACCCGAACGACGCGACCGCCTACCCGGTCGACTCCCAGGTGCCCGAGGCGATCTACCAGGACGCCTGCAACACGAACTGAGCCGACGAGCCGACGGGCCCGACTGATCACACCGGGCACGGGTTGTTCAGGTACATCGTGTGCATGCCGTCGACGTCACCGGCGTTGAACTCGGTCGCTCCGGCCATCGGATTCATGATCGCCGTGACGTCGTCGACGTGGCCCATCCCCAGGGCGTGCATGGTCTCGTGCACGACCAGCCAGCCGCGGCCGATCGCGTAGGACCCGTCCGGCTGGACGACGACGCCGTAGCCGGGCCACTGGTCGGTGGGCCACCAGTGGGTGGTGGAGAACGTCACGAATCCCTGTCGGCCCTGGCGTCCGCCGATGCCGGCCGCGTCGCCGGACTCGGCGGCGAGGTCGCCCCAGTCGAGGGTCAGCCGGGCGGCCGCCGGGTCGGTGGTCTCGGCGAAGACCAGGCCGGTCTGCTCGGCCAGCCGGGCGAGCGCGCCCTCGATCTCGGCCCGCATGCCCGCGGCTCCGGCCGGCTCCGCCGACCGGTCGTAGTACCAGAGCACGGTCGAGCACGGCACGTACGTGGCTCCCCCGCCGAAGAACGTCCAGCCGGCCGGCTGGGCCCACCCCGCGGGCGGCGACCACGGCCGCGGCGCCTCGCGAACCACGACCGAGGTGCGGGCGATGACGCGCGCGCCGGACCGCACGACGATCGGGTAGGTGCCCGACGTGGCGGTACTCGTGGGCGAGGGTGACGACGCAGGAGGCCGGACGCCGCACCGCGCGCACGGCCGAGCAGGTCGACGTCTTGCGGGAGGACGCGCCGTCGCCCCACGTGACCGACGACGGCGGCCTTGCGGGACGCGCCCTGGGCCGTGATCGTCTGGGTGGTGTCCTGGTCGAGCCGGGGCGAGGCCAGCCCCGAGAGCGCCGCGACCGGGATCGGCGGCCGCTTGGCTGGCGCGGCCAGCGAGACGGCGGCAGCGGAGGGCGCCGCCGCCACCGGCCCGGCCCCGAGCACGAGGACGGCGCTGGCGACCGCAGTCGCCAGCGCCGTCCTCATCAGGGTCCTCACCGCGACCACGGTAGGTCGCGTCCGCGGACGGGTGCGCGCCGAGCGTGGCTACGGAACGGTCACCGTGCAGGTCTGCCCGCCGTACGTGGCGGTGAAGACGAGCGGTCCCGGCGGCGGACGACAGTCGCGTGCGCCACTTCACCTCGGCGGTGTGCCGGGTGTCGTCGGAGGACGAGTCGTCGTTCGCGCGCGTCGTCTTCGTCGACGACGCGACCGGGGATCCGCCCTGGGTGAGGGTGAAGTCCCAGGCCTGCCCGATGGTGTTGTTCTTGACCCAGAAGTCGGCGCGGACGCCGCCCTTGCGGTCCTTCACCTTGACGGCGTAGGTGGACGGTGCCGCCGGAGCAGGCACCGCGCATCTTGACGTCGTCGTTCTTGGCGGACGCCGCCGGGGCGACGGCCACCAGGCCGGTCACGGCGACGGCGGACGCGGCGGCGGTGGCGATGAGTGCAGTGGTGGGACGCATGCTGACTCCTTGGTGTCGGGATGGTCGAGGGGCGACCGAGTAGTTCAACGTGCAACCACCTTGGTGGCGATCGGGCAAAGTCCACTACCTCGGTTGGTTAGGGAAGGGTAAGGAGCTCAGTCCGGTCAGCCACCGCGTCGACTTGCGCACGGCGCCCCGTTGGCTCTCATGACCGGCAGCGCCTCCCGTCGCAACGCTTGTGGCACGTCGCGGATGGCGGGCTGGCCCACCAACCGAATGGGGGTGCTGCAGCCGTCCCCCGTGCGGCTTCAGCACCCCCACCGGACCACCAACGGCGTCACGCGATGTCGATACAGGGTCATTCACTCAGGTGTTCTCCCGGACGTCCACGCGTCACCGACCATGCCCCGGTCATACCCGCCTCGGCGGACCCCATTCGCAAGAACGGGCCGACATGCAGACACCGGCTAACGTTTGGCCGATGGGCGCAAGGCCCGCCGTGGCCTCGGGGGAGGTGGGACGTGGTGCCGGCCGTTGCTCTGCCCGGGCAGTCGTCGTGGCTGCAGTTCCTCTCCACCCTGCCGGACCCCGGCAGCACCTGCGCCGCCCTCATCCACGGACCCCTGCGCCACTACGGCGCGCGCGCCGGCGGGATCTGGGCGCTCACCGACGACTCCCTCGAGCGCGTCACCACCTACGGCCACACCGCTGCCGAGACCTCGCGCATCCGGCCGCATCCCGCTGCGCCTGGACTTCGCCATCACCCGCGCGGTGAAGTCTGACTCGCTTCCAGTCACGCCGAGACTGAGCGCAACGAGACCGACTACCGCGCCGCCGAGCTCGACGTCACGCAATGGCAGGCGATCGCCACCCGGCTCGATGCCGCGACCATCGGCAACGTGCCGATCCGCTATGACGGGCGGGTCGTGGGCGCCTACGGGTTCATCTGCAGCCAGCCGGTCACGTGGACAACGGGCCGACGAGGAGGCCCTGCTGGGCCTCGGGTCCGCACTCGGGCTCTGGCTGACGCATCCGCTGCGCGAGGCGGTGCCGCCGTCCGTCGTCTACTCCGACGAGCAGCCGCTGGCACTGACCGGCCGGCAGGAGCAGATCCTGCTGCTGGTCGAGGAAGGGGTGCCCACGGCACAGATCGCCCACCTGCTGCGCTACTCCGTCTCCACCGTCAAGTCGGACCTCGGCCAGGCGATGCGCGTCCTCCGCACGACCGACCGCTCGGTGGCCGCGTCGCGCGCCCGCAGGCTGGGGCTCCTCGACGACGTGCCGGCCCGGCGGACCGGACGCAGGCCGTGCGAGTCGATGCGGATGCCGTCCGAGTCGATGCGGACGCCGTCCGATGAGCGGCGACCGGGCCGGGCTGGCGGACATCCTGCAGCTGCTGGGAACCCGCCCCGATGCATCGGAGGTCATCACCGCGATGGTCACCGGACCCATGGCCGAGTTCGGCGCCCACGCCGGCATCATCACCGCCACGGTCGGCACCGACCAGGTGATCGTCGGCGACTACGGCTACCCACCCGAGATGGTCGAGTCGTACCGGGTCATGCCCAACACCGGCGACTACCCGATGACGCGAGCCTTCCAGGAGCAGACCGTCCTGATCTCCGGAGGCGCCACTGGAGGTGCTGCCGGACTACTCCGGGCTGGAGCGTGACGACGACCTGTGGGATCGGGTGATGGCCGCCGAGGGGTACGGCGCGCTGGTGGCCGCGCCGATCGTGCTGCAGGGCAGGTCGATCGGGGCCTACGGCTTCAGCTGCACCGAGGCGCGCCAGTGGACCACCCAGGAGATCGCCATGCTCGAGGCGTACGGCGCCGTCCTCGGGCTGTGGCTCAGCCACCCGGGGTCCGCGCCCGAGGCGGTGCCCACGGACGTCGAGGTGTCACTGACCGCCCGGCAGCTCGAGATCCTGCGCCTCGTCCAGTCCGGGCGCTCGAACGCCGCGATCGCCGCCGCCCTGTCCGTCTCCGACTCGACCGTCAAGGCGGAGCTGCGCCGCGTGTGCGCAGCACTGAACACCGCCAGCCGGCACGCCGCCGTCGAGCGAGCCGTCGCACTCGGACTGCTGTGAGCGTCAGCCACGCTGCCCGCGATGGCGCCGTTCCTACGGCTCCTGGGCGCCCTTGCCCCTCCCTCAGCCGTCGTGCCCGCCCTCGCGCACGGACCGCTGGCGGCCTTCGGGACGATCGCGGCCGGCATCGTGCGCCTCGACGGCGACGAGCTGGTCACCCTGGCCAGCTACGGCTACCCCGTCGACGACCTTCCGCGCTACCACGCGATCCCGATGAGCGCCCCGGTGCCCTACACGCGCACCGTGCGTGAGGCGCGCATCGTGGCCACCCCCGCGTCGACGCTCCTCGCCGAGTACCCGCTGCTCGAGATGGATGACGAGATGTGGGGAGCCGCTGCTGGCCCGGGTGCCGCGTGGCGTCCTGATGGACGTGCCCATCACGGTCGAGGACAGCACCGTCGGCGTCTACGGGTTCCTGGCGGCGGATCCTGAGGCGGCGTCGCCCGACGTCGAGGCTGACCTGCTCGGACTGGCGGTGGCCCTGGGGCTGTGGATGACGCACCCACGCCGTCCCACCCCGCCCGAACGCCCGCGGACCGCAGGACCGGGGCTCGCACTCACCCCGCGCCAGTCGAGAATCCTGCGCGGCGTCGAGCGCGGGCTGGGCAACGCCTCGATCGCGCTGGAGCTCTCGTGCTCCCCCGACACGGTCAAGGCCGACCTGCACCGCGCCATGCGGGTCCTCGGCGTCTCCAGCCGGCACGACGCGGTCGAGCGGGCCACCCGGCTCGGGCTGTTGTAGGGCGCTGCGTCAGCTCGCCCGGGCCTGCGCCAGCAGCCAGTCCACGCCCCGCACCACGATCGCCGGCTGGTCGCGCTGCACCACGTGCCCGGACTTCTTGGCGATCCAGTGCTGGGAGTTCGTCGACAGCGTCGCCGATCGGGCCTGCTCGCGGTTCCACTTGCGGTCCGCCCACGTGGTGCCGTTGCCGGGCGGCCGGCGGTGATCACCATGAGGGGCGTGTCGCCGAGGTCCGGGCCACCCTGCGTCGCCCGCTCGCTGGCATTCATGTTGATGAGCGTGCCGCCCTCGTGCCAGGGGCCGCGGTAGGAGGCCAGGAACGTGCGCTGGATCCCGGGGTAGACGGCGTCGAGCAGCATCACGCCCGCGACGTCCTGCGGAGCCTGCGCCGCGAACGCGCGCACGACCAGGCCGGCGTAGGAGTGGCCGACCAGGATGAACGGGCCGGTCTCCCCCGCCGCGGCCAGCAGGGCGCGCAGCTCCTGGGCATGCTCGCCGGCGTCGGTGGTCTTCGACCCTCGCCTGGCCGGGCTGCTGCCCAGGCCCGGACGGTCGTAGACGCAGACCCGGGTGCGCTTCTGGATCCTCGGCACGACGATGCTCCACATGGTGTGGCTGCTGCCCAGCCCGGCGGCGAGCACCACGGTCGGGCTGCCGGTGCCCGCGCAGGAGATCCACTGGCGCTGCCCGTCGGCCGTCTTGACGCCTTGAACGGTGGCGTCGTCAGCGCGGGCCGGCGCTGCCACGGCGAGCGCGAGGGCGGCGACCACGACGACGCCGATCGTCCGGCGGACGGTGCTCGCTGCGCGCATCCGTCCACGGTACGCCGTCGCGGGGCCTCGTCCGCCCTACGATCGGCAGGACACCCCGACGGTCAGGAGCCGAGCATGGCGATCACCAAGGACGAGGTCCACCAGCGGCTCACCGACGAGGTGCACCTGCCGCTCGACCCGTGGGAGATCACCCCGCTGTGCTCGGACCCGGAGCGAGTCCGGGCCGTCGGCGCCGTCTACTGGGAGGGACGGATGGTCGGCGGGGACGGCGCCGTTCTCGATCTGATCCGCTACGCCTTGTCCGGGTCGTTGATCCTCGGGGCGTAGATCCCCTGCGCCGCAAGCGAGCCGACGCGGCCGCCACCGGACCCCCGCAGCGCGTACGCCGCCCCGACGGCGAGCGTCGCCCCGATCAGCGGGCCGGCGACGTACACCCAGATCGACGAGTAGTCGTTGGCGACGATCGCCGGGCCGAGGCTGCGGAAGGTGTTCATCGACGCGCCCGAGAGCGGGCTGGCCCACAGGCCGGCCAGGGCGATGTAGCCGCCGACGCCGATCGCGCCGATGATGCCGATGTTCTGCGCCCCGGACGCGGTGCCGAGGATCACGCTGAGCAGGCCGAAGGTGAGGATCAGCTCCAACCAGAACGCGGCCATCGGAGTGCTGGAGTCCGCCGGGAAGGTGCCGCCGTAGGAGCCGGACACGCCGATGATCGCCTGCGCCACGAGGACCGCCAGCGTCGCGCCGATCAGCTGCGCGACGAGGTAGCCGGGGACGCGCCGCCACGGGAAGTCACCGCGCAGGCTGAACGCCAGCGTCACGCCGGGGTTGAAGTGCGCGCCGGACACCTTGCCCATGTACATGATCATCGCCATCACCATGACGCCCGGCGCGACCACCGCGGCGACCCGTCCCACGGACTGGTCGAACGCCTGGTTCATCATCGGGGCGCCGGCGGCCACGATCACCAGGAAGAACGTGCCGACCGCCTCGGACATCCAGCGGTGGCCCTCGTACTTCATGTTGTCGAAGTCGGTCAGGCTTGCCATGTCCTTCGCATCCATGGCTCCGGAACCTACCAACGCCGGGGCATCGTTGACGGGTCGTCGTTAGGGTGAAGTCGACACGACACGAAGCGGAGGTCGCCGTGCAGATCAAGACCAAGACGCCCCTGTGGGACGAGAAGCCGGACGCCCACGACTACCCGGCCGCGGCCAACTACCTGAGCCTGCACCTGACGTCGGGCCACGTGGACGCCGTCGTCAAGGCGCTGAAGAAGGCGCCGATCACGACCTACCAGGCCAAGGACCTGCTTCGGGCTTCGGGACTGGACGTGCTGCCGCTCTCCGACGCGCACGTGGCCGAAGACCTCGCCAAGGTCATCAAGGGCACCAAGCTCTCGCCGGTCTTGCTGCGTCCGCGGTGACCTGCACCGGGACGTGCCGCTGACCATCGCCGACGGGTACCACCGGGTGTGCGCGAGCTACCACCTCGCCGACGACACCGACATCCCGTGCCGCATCGTCGACCTTCCTGACGCCAAGCACCACGGATAGGCGCGACTCCGGCTACGCCTTGCGGCTGGAGATCACCGCGTCGATGATCCCGTACTCCTTGGCGTCGGCCGCGGTGAGGATCTTGTCGCGCTCGATGTCCTTGGCCACCTGCTCCGGATCGCGACCGGTGTGCAGGGCGATGATGCCCTCCATCTCGGTGCGCATCCGGATGATCTCGTTGGCCTGGATCTCGATGTCCGAGCCCTGGCCGCCGCCCTCGGTGTAGGGCTGGTGGATGAGGATCCGCGCGTGCGGCAGGGCGAAGCGCTTGCCCGGCGTGCCGGCGGCCAGCAGGACCGCGGCCGCGCTGGCGGCCTGGCCCAGGCAGACCGTCTGCACCTGCGGCTTGACGAACTGGATCGTGTCGTAGATCGCCGTCATCGCCGTGTACGAGCCGCCGGGCGAGTTGATGTAGATCTGGATGTCGCGATCGGGGTCCATCGACTCCAGGCACAGCAGCTGGGCCATGACGTCGTCGGCGCTGGCATCGTCGATCTGCACGCCGAGGAAGATGATGCGCTCCTCGAAGAGCTTCGTGTACGGGTTGTGGATGCGCTCGCCGTTGGCGCTGCGCTCACGGAACTCCGGCAGGATGTAGCGGCCCGGTCGGGGTCATGAGGTCGTTCACTTGGCGTCTCCCTTGCCCTTGGCTGCCTTGGCCTCCGGCGCGTCAGCCGCCGTGCTGTAGACGTGGTCGATGATCCCGTACTCGCGGGCCGCCTCCGCGTCGAACCAGCGGTCGCGGTCGGAGTCCTTCTCGATCTGCTCGAGGGTCTGGCCGGTGTGCTCGGCGATCAGCACGGCCATGCGCTTCTTGATGAAGAGCATCTGCTCGGCCTGGATCTTGATGTCCGACGCGGTGCCGCCGAGGCCGCCGGACGGCTGGTGCATCATGACGCGGGTGTTCGGGGTGGCGTAGCGCTTGCCCGCGGTGCCGGCGCACAGGAGGAACTGGCCCATGCTGGCGGCCAGGCCCATCGCGACGGTGGTGATGTCGTTGGGGATCAGCTGCATCGTGTCGTAGACGACCATGCCGGCGCTGATCGAGCCGCCGGGCGAGTTGATGTAGAGCGTGATGTCGCGGTCGGGGTCCTCGGCGGCCAGCACCTGGAGCTGCTTGGCGATGCGGTTGGAGTTCTCGTCCCGCACCTCGCCCTCGAGCCAGATGATCCGCTCGCGGAGCAGCCGCTCGTCGAGCATGTCGCCGAAGCCGGTCATGCCGCCGCCCGCACCGCGGGAGTCGGGCACGTAGATGTCGCCCACCAAAGCCTCCTGTTACCGCCGCCATCCGGTGACGTCTCGTTGTCTGACCCTAACGCGGAGGCTGCCATCGGGCTTCCCCGCCCACGGGGAGTTCGCCGTGGGCCGAACGCGCCTCCGTGCGCCGCGCCCAGCTGGGGCGCCGTCGAGCCGCGTGAGGCCCGTCCCGAGGCGTCTCGACGAGCCAGCCGGGGCCCAGCACGACTCGAGACGCGCTCCAGGGCCAGTCCCGGCAGGTCGCGGCCTCTGCCGTGCCGCGCGGCCGCGCCGCGTCCTGCGCACTGCCGGACGCCTGGGCGCCGCGAAGTCACCGCCGCGTACGGCCCTGTCACGGCAGTCCGGGTCGCTCGGCATCTTCACGACATCCCGGGTCGTCTCGGCTTCACGGCTAGCCGCCGGACGACATCCGGAACAGCTCGTAGACGAGGAACCCGGGCCAGAAGAACGACTCGATGACGCCCCAGGGGTAGCCCCAGAAGGTCTCGGCCTGCTGCCAGTTCCAGACCACGGCCCCGAGGAACCCGAGCCCGTAGACGGCACCGGCACCGCCGGCCGCTGCGTTGTTGCTGTTGCTCGCCATGGCTGCCTCCTCGCGGCGTGCTGACTCGCCCGAGCGCCTACGCCCTCGCGTCTCGGTGATCTCCTCGATGACGTCGACCTCGACGACGTTGCCGTCCTCGTCGGTGTAGACGTCGATCTCCTCGTCGATCTCGACCTCGGTCATGCCTCTCGTGCATGCGCCTGCATCGCCTGCATGCGAGGCGGTTCATCTCCTCGTCGAGGGCCTTCAGGTCGACCGGGTTGCCGTCGGCGTCGACGACCGTGGCGGACTCGAGCACGACCGCCAGCGCCTTGGCGCGACGGATGTCCTGGATCGCCATCTGCACCTGGCCGGCCTCGACGAGCGCCTTGGCGAACGCGTCGGGGCTCATGCCGTAGCGGGGGGCCTGCTGGATCAGCCACGCGGAGAGCTCGGTCTCGCCGACGGAGACCTCCTCCTTCTCGGCGATCTTGTCGAGCACGAACTGGCTCTTGAGCGACTCGCGGGTCTGCTGCTCGACCTCGGCGCGGTGCTCGTCGCCGCTGTCGTGCCCGTCCGCGAAGTGCTCCTCGACCTCGGCCGCGATCACGCCCTCGGGCAGCGGGATGTCGATCGAGTCGAGCAGCACCTGCAGCACGTTGTTGCGGGCCTCGGCACCCTGCTCGAGCCGCTTGCCCTGGGTCGAGGCGCTCGCGCACGTCGGCCCGCAGCTCGTCGACGGTGTCGAACTCGCTGGCGAGCTGGGCGAAGTCGTCGTCCAGCGCCGGCAGCTCGCGCTCGCGGACGGCCTTGACCGTCGCGGTGACGACGAGCGGTGACGCCCGTCCAGTCGCCGTTCTCGGGGGTGAACTCGAAGGTGCGCACCTCGTCCTTGGCGGCGCCGCGCACGGCGTCGTCGAAGCCCGGCAGCATGCCGTCGGTGCCGAGCTCGTAGGACAGCGCGTTGCCGACGAGGTCCTCGACCGGCGTCGCCCTCGGCGGTGGCGCCGGCGATGTCGACCAGCAGGACGTCGCCGTCGGCGGCGGCGCGGTCGACGTCCTTCAGGGTGGCGAACCGGCCACGCAGGCTGTCGAGCTGCTCGTCGACGTCGGCCTCGTCCGGGGTCGCGTTCGAGACCGTGACCGTGAGGGCTGAGTAGTCGGGCAGGTCGAACTCGGGGCGCACCTCGACCTCGGCGGTGAAGGTCAGCGACTGGCCGTCCTCCAGCTCGGTCACGTCGATCTCCGGGCGGCCGACGGGCACGATGCTGTTGTCGCGCAGCGCCTCGTCGTACGCCTTCGGGCAGCGCGTCGTTGACGGCCTCCTCGAGGACCGCGCCGCGGCCGAAGCGCTGCTCGATGACGCGGGCCGGCACCTTGCCCTTGCGGAAGCCGGGGACGTTCACGCTCTGGGCGATCCGCCCGTACGCCGCGTCCATGCTGGGCTTGAGCTCCTCGAAGGGAACCTCGACCGTCAGCTTGACGCGGGTCGGGGACAGGGTCTCGACGTCGCTCTTCACAGCAGATCCATCTCCAGATAGTCGTGTCACGCCAGGGCAGGGCTTCCCTGAGTGGTCGGGGCGGGGAGACTCGAACTCCCGATCTCCTGCTCCCAAAGCAGGCGCGCTAGCCACTACGCTACGCCCCGAATGCTTCGGGCCGATCGCTGCAGGGCTCGCTTCGCTCGCTCCTCACGCTCGGCCGTCGGGCCTAGGAGAGTCTAGGGCGTGCCCGGCCCCACCCGACTCACAGCCCGGTCGGGTACGTCTCGGGCGGCTCGCCCATGTCCCACAGCGGCGTCCGCTCCGAGCGGGTGCAGCGCGTGCGAGCGATCGACGTGGACCACCTGACGTCGAACTGCTCGAGGCAGGTCGGCGTGGAACCAGTGGCTCGAGCGCTCGGTGTCGGGCCGGTAGATCACGCCGATCGCTCGCTCGAGCAGGTTGCGTCGGCAGCCAGTCGGCCGTCTGGGTGTCGCACGAGGAAGGCGTCGCTCCGTGCTGGCCCGTCAGACTCGTGGAGCAGCTCCTCGTAGCTCTCCGGCAGGGCGAGCGGCGCACGCGCTTGCGCTCGGCCGGACCGCCCCACTCGCTGCGCCGCGGTGACCGTGCCGTGGTGGGTCGTGAAGCCGACGTTCACGCAGTCGTCGCCGACCGCCTCGCGGACCAGCTGGCCGATGTTGTGCTCGCCGTGCCAGCCCATCTGGGTGTGGCGGGCGTCGCCGACGTGCGAGTTGTGCGCCCACACGATCGACCTTCGCGGGCGACCGCGCCGGGAACCGAGGTGCGCAACGAGCGCCTGCAGCGTCTGGGCCATGTGCGAGTCGCGCAGGTTCCACGACGACAGCGTCGCCGCGGTACATCTGCCGGTAGTAGTGCTCGGCGTTCAGCACCAGGCGAGCGTTCTGCTCGGCGAAGAAGAAGTCGTCCTGCGCCAGCCAGCCGTCCTGGGACAGCAGCTGCTGCCGCCGCTCGCGCAGGTCGACCAGCTGCTCGACGACCTCCTCCTCGCACGGGGCCGCGTAGTTCATCGTGACCGCATGGCCGTAGCGCTGCCCCTCGCCGGCGAACAGGTCGAAGCAGGAGTACCGCTCGCGCGCATCGGCAGCGGCGTCCGGCTCGTGCCGGTCGAGGTAGTCGACGACGGCGTCCATCGACGCCCGCATGCTGTACAGGTCGAGGCCGTAGAAGCCCGACCTTCGCCTCGTCGAACGACTGTGCGTCGTTGAACGCGCGCAGCCACTGCAGGAAGGCGACGACGTCGATGTTGCGCCACATCCACCCCGGGAAGCGGCGGAAGTCGGCGAGGGCCGGCCACGGCGTCGTCGTCGTACGACCGCCCGCGCACCCAGCGGTTGACGCGGTAGGTGTCGGGCCAGTCGGCCTCGACCGCGACGGCGGTGAAGCCCTTCTCGTCGATCAGGCGTCGGGTGATCCGCGCACGCTCGCGGTAGAACTCGTGAGTGCCGTGCGAGGCCTCGCCGATGAGGACGAAGCGTCGGTCCCCGACGCGGTCCATCAGGCCGTCGTAGTCCCTGGGCTCGCCCGTGACGGGCGTCACGCCGATCACGTCTCCACTGTGCGCCTCGGGCACGCGGCCGAGCCACGGGCGAACGTCTCGCGCGGGTTCCCTCCCCCCCAGCGCCGGTGCCATGATGGGTGTGCGGGCCCGCGTCCGCGCGGGTGCCCGCGCCGGAGGTGGGCGTCATGTTCCAGAACCGCACCGACGCCGGACGTCAGCTCGCCGCCCGACTGGCCGGCTACCCACGTCCCGAGCCCCTCGTCCTCGCGCTGCCCCGCGGCGGCGTGCCGGTCGCTGTCGAGGTGGCGAAGGCCCTCGGCGCCGACCTCGACGTCCTGGTGGTGCGCAAGCTCGGCGTCCCGGGCAACCCCGAGTTCGCGATGGGCGCCGTGGGCGAGGACGGCGTCATCATCGTCGACCACGCCGATCCGCCGCCAGGTCCACGTGACCAGCGAGCAGGTCGAGGCGATCGCCGCCCAGCAGCGCAGGGAGATCGAGCGCCGCGTCGACGACGTACCGCGGCGGCCGCAGCCGGCTCGACATCGCCGGGCGCAACGTCATCGTCGTCGACGACGGACTGGCCACCGGCTCGACGGCCGCCGCGGCCGTCGGCGTCGTGCAGCACCTCGGCGCCGCGCACGTGACCCTCGCGGTCCCGGTCGGGCTCCGTGCAGGCGGTCGCAGTGGCTCGAGCACGATGGCCGACGACGTCGTCTGCCTCCAGACCCCCGAGCCGTTCTACGCCGTGGGCCAGCACTTCGCCGACTTCGACCAGGTCAGCGACGACGAGGTCGTCCGCATCCTCCACGCCCACCCGCGCCGCGACCTCGCCAGCGGACTCGCCGTCCACGTGGCGATCGACGAGGAGGTCCTCGTCACCTTCGACGGCATGCAGCCTGCCCGGACACCTGACCGTGCCCGACGGACGCCCACGGCCTGGTGGTCTTCGCGCACGGCAGCGGCAGCAGCCGCACGAGCCCGCGCAACGTGGCGGTCTCGAACGTGCTGACCGGCGCCGGGCTCGGAACGCTGCTGTTCGACCTGCTCACCGACGACGAGGCCGACAACCGCACGCAACGTCTTCGACATCGAGATGCTCGCCGACCGGCTCGTCGCATGCGACCGCCTGGCTGCGCGAGCGGCCCGACGTCGGCGCCGCTGCCGCGTCGGGTACTTCGGCGCGTCGACGGGCGCCGCGGCGGCCCTCGTCGCCGCCGCGCGCAAGCCGGATGACGTCGTCCGCCGTGGTGTCCCGCGGCGGACGCCCGGACCTGGCGGGCGACTGGCTGAGGCGAGTGCAGGCGCCGACGCTGCTGATCGTCGGCGGGCACGACTACCCGGTCATCGATCTCAACCGCGACGCCCAGCGGCAGCTGCGCTGCCCGAACCTGCTGGAGATCGTGCAGCGGGGCGACCCACCTGTTCGAGGAGCCCGGGACCCTCGCGCAGGCCGCCCGACTCGCGCAGTCGTGGTTCCTGAACTACCTGCAGTGACCGCGGACGCGCGCCGAGCCGCCCGCGTGTCGTCGGTCGCCTCCGGCGCACCGCGAATCCGCCCCTACCGTGGAAGCGTGCATCGTGCTTCCCCCACGTTGCTGGTCTTGGCAACGTGTCTCGCCGGCTCCTTGATGGCGCCGGCTCCCGCATGGGCGGAGGACACCCCGAGCCCTTCGCCCTCCTCCGACGCCGTCCGACAGCGTCGCGCCCGGAGCTCGGTCACCCTTCGCGCCGAGCACCTCGCCGTTCCCCGAGGGACCGTCGCCGTTCGACGACCAGCCCGTCCACGTACCACTGGTCACCGAGCGGCGACGTCCTGATGTCCGTCGACGTCGTCATGTCCGGGGCACGTGCGCCGGTCGACGGCCAGCGCCCGTCGCTGAGCCCGCCTCGCGCCCGACTGCCGCTGCGCAAGGGGCACTACGGCTCGAAGGTCGAGCGCCTGCAGGCAGCGACTCACCTGGCTCGGCTACGACGTCGCCGACGAGCAACATCCAGCGGGATGCGTTCGGCACGTCGACGAAGGCCGCGGTGAAGGCCTTCCAGTCGAAGAACTGGCTGCCCACGACCGGCAAGGTGAACAAGCGCACCTGGAAGCTGCTGCGGAAGCAGCCGAGCCGGTCGGCGTCCTCCCCGCGGAGTGCACCGAGGTGAAGCAGTGCCCTGTGCATCGACAAGACCAGTCGCACGCTGCGTTACGTCGTCAAGGGCAAGGTCAAGATGGTCACCGATGCGCGCTTCGGCCAACCCGGCATGGAGACCGACGAGGGCGTGTTCGCCGTCAAGGAGAAGAGCTTCAACCACACGTCGTCGCTGTACGGGTCGTGGATGCCGCGGGCCATGTTCTTCAACGGCGACGAGGCCGTGCACTACTCCCCCGACTTCGCCGCCTACGGCTACCTGCACGGGTCGCACGGCTGCGTCGGCATTCGTGACATGGAGTTCGCTACGCGACTGTTCGAGAAGGTCGACGTGGGCACGCGCGTGTACGTCTACTGGTCCTGGCTCGACTTCGAACGGACGTGCTTGCCGCTAGGACGTCGCTGCGACGCGAGTGGCACCGACTCGGCGGGCGCCGACGCCACCGGGGCCGGCGCCTTGCGTCGCCCGATGACCCAGAAGAACAGGATCAGCGTCGGCACGACGTAGGCGAACCAGACGACCACCTCGAGCCACGTCATCGTCGGCGTGAGGTTGACCAGGCCGCGCACGAGCGTGGCCAGGCACGCCGTCGGGGGCGAAGGTGGCCGAGACGTCGATCGCGATGTTGTCCTCGCCGGGCAGCCAGCCGAGCTCCTGGAACTCGTGCACCGCGTAGCGCAGGACGCCGCCGGCGACGATGACCAGGGCCGCACCGGTCCAGGTGAACAGGGCCGTCAGGTTGAGGCGGACCGCGCCCCGGTACATCAGGACGCCGAGCAGGACGGCAGTGGCCAGACCGAGCACGGCGCCGATCAGCGGGTGCCGCGGTCTCGCCGGTGGAGCGGATGCCGGCGTACAGGAAGAGGGCGGTCTCCAGGCCCTCGCGGACGACCGCGAGGAAGGCGACCATCGCGACGGCGATCGTGCTGGTCTCCAGGGCCCGGTCGACCTCGCCGTGCAGGTGCGCCTTGATGTACCGGGCGTGCGTGGCCATCCAGAAGATCATCCAGGTGATGAGCACGACGGCGAGCAGGGAGGTGATGCCCGCGAACGCCTCGGCCGCCTGCTCGGACAGCGACTCGTCGACGAAGACGAGGACCAGGCCGAGGAGCACCGACAGCGCGATGGCCGCGCCGACCCCGGTCCACAGCCGCGACAGCGCGTGCCCGTTGCTGGTCCGCACGAGGTAGGCCACGAGGATCGCCACGATGAGCGCGGCCTCCAGGCCCTCACGCAGGCCGATCAGGTAGTTGCTGAACACGCGATCTCCTCCACTCGCCCCATCGGGCACGTCAGGTTAGGGTGACCTAAGTGAGCGTAGCCCAAGCGATCTGCGGAAGTCCACGACGGCCGCGCGTCGTACGGACGCCGTAGCGTTGAGCTCGTGCACAGCGACGCGGCATCGGTCCCGGACTACCTCGCCAGCCTTCCGGACGACCGCCGAGAGGCCACTGGCCGCGGTCCGGGAGGTCGTCCTGGCCCACCTCCCCGAGGGCATCGAGGAGTCGATGAACTGGGGGATGATCGCCTACCAGGTGCCGCTCGAGCGCTACCCCGACACCTACAACGGCCAGCCGCTCCTCTACGCCGCGCTGGCCTCGCAGAAGAACCACATGGCGGTCTACCTGATGGGCATCTACGGCAGCGACGCGCTGCGCGAGAAGTTCGAGGCGGCCTACCGGGCCACCGGCAAGCGCATGGACATCGGCAAGTCGTGCGTGCGGTTCCGTCGGCTCGACGACCTGCCGCTGGACGTCGTCGGCGACGCCATCGCCGCGGTGAGCCTCGACGACCTGCTCGCGATGCACGACCACGCCGCATCCCTGCGCAAGACGAAGAAGGCGCGCCGCCGGGCCTAGGGTCGCTACTGCTGCTGGAGGGCCACGCAGGACGGGCTCGCGGCGAACGCCTCGCCGATGGCGCCTTGGCCGCTGCTCAGCGCCGTCTGGATGTCGCCGATCGTGCCGCCGATGGCGGAGAGCGCCTCCGTGGCCGCCGCGCCGACTCCGGCGATGGCCGGCAGGGCACCGAGTCCGGACGCCTGAGTGAGCTCGTTGACGGCGTCGCCGAGGGCTGAGATGGACTGCTGCGTCGCCTGCGCCGAGTCACGCACGGCGACGGCCTCGGGGCTCGTGCCGTCGGCAGGAATGGCCGCGGCGGTCGACGCCAAGGTGGCGGCCGATTCACCGACCACGGCGAACTGCGCCGAGACGCTGGCGCCCACGTCGGTTCCCCCACTGGCGGCCGCCGACGCGATGCCCGTGACCGACTCCTGCAGGGCCGCACGTCGCGTCGCAGACCTCGCCCGCCCAGGTGACCAGATCGGTGCCGGACGCACCGGATGCACTCGGCGCAGCGCTCGAGGCGGGTGCCGCGGCCGAGGACGTGGCCTCGTCGGACGTGCTTGACGTCGAACTGCAGGCGGCGAGCAGCATGCCCTGCGACGGCGGCCATGGCGACGAGCTTCTTCATCTGTCATCCTCGATCTCGGCGGGTGTCGGTCTAGCCTCATCATCACAGGAGACCGGACCGAGTGCACACCGCGGCTGGCGTCGACGACGGGAGACCACGTGACCATGGACGACCGGTCGCTGGCAGCCGCTCGCGAGACCAAGGGCTTCATGCCGGAGGACGAGGGACTGGCACTGCACGATGCCGCGCTCGACGGCGGGAGCCTTGGGCCCATCGTCGAGATCGGCTCCTACTGCGGGAAGTCGGCGGTCTACCTCGGCGCCGCCGCGCGCGCGAACGGCACCGTGGTGTTCACCGTCGACCATCACCGCGGCTCGGAGGAGAACCAGGCCGGCTGGGAGCACCACGATCCGGAGGTCGTCGACCCGCACACCGGCCGGATGGACACGCTGCCGTTCCTGCGTCGCACGATCGAGCGGGCCGACCTGGAGCGGGTCGTCATCCCCGTGGTCGGCGACTCCCCCACCGTCGCCCGGTACTGGCGGACCGGCCTCGGGCTGCTGTTCATCGACGGCGGCCACGCCCTCGACGTGGCCATGGCCGACTACGACGCCTGGTCACGGTACGTGCTGCCCGGCGGCCTGCTGGCGATCCACGACGTCTTCGAGGACCCGGCCGACGGCGGGCAGGCGCCGTTCGAGGTGTGGCAGCGCGCGGTGGCCGACGGCTTCACGGCCGAGTCGACGACCGGGAGCCTGCGCACGCTGCGCCGCTGACGCCCGTCGTCATCCGCTCCCCGTTCGTTGAGTGGGCGCTCGTGCACCTCAGATCGGGCCGCGGCAGACGTGCGCAGCTGACCACTCAACGAGATGGGCGGGAGGGTCTCGCCGCGGAAGAGGCCGGCCGACGGGCCCTCGCCGTCGAGCGCGTGCGCGGCCAGCACCACCGCCGCGGAGTTCCAGGTCGGCTGGTCCGCCGTGAAGTACTGGCCCGGGGCGTTGAAGCGCTCGCCCTCGAAGTTCATGCCGCACCAGTAGGAGCCGTCATCGTGCCGCAGGAACTGCGCCCAGCCGAACAGGGCGCGGGCGCGGTCCGTCTCGCCGATCGCGTCCAGCGCCATCACCAGCTCGCACGTCTCCGCCGCCGTGATCCACGGCCGGTCCGACACGCAGCGCACGCCCAGGCCCTCGACCACGAACGTGTCCCAGCCCTCGTCGATGCGCCGAAGCGCAGCCTCCCCGCGCAGGACGCCGCCGAGGATCGGGTAGTACCAGTCCATCGCCCAGCGGGACTTGTCCAGGAACGCGTCCGGACGCTCGGCGATCGCCGTGGCCAGCGAGCCGAGCGAGAGCTCCCAGTCCGGACGCGCGTGCCCCAGCCGGTCCGCCAGGGCCAGGGCGCACCGCAGGCTCAGGTGCACGCTCGACGATCCGGTGAGCAGTGCGCCGTCCGTCGGGGTCGTCCGCCCGCCAGGCGATCTCCCCGCTCGGGGACTGGAACTCCAGGACGTGCTCGACGACGGACTCGACGACCGGCCACATGGCGCTCAGGAACGCGTCGTCACCCGTGCACAGGAAGTGATGCCACACGCCGGTGGCGAGGTAGGCGGTGATGTTGGTGTCGAGGGTCCGGTCCACCACCTCGTCGGCGACGTAGTACGAGTACCAGCCACCGTGCGGAAGCTGGCGATCGCGCAGCCACGCGTACACGCGCTCGGCTTCGTCGTGCCGCCCGCCGACGTCGAGGGCCATCGCGGCCTCGACCATGTTCCACGGATCGGCCTTGCCGCCCGGCACCCACGGGAGGTGGCCGTCGGGCGCCTGGACGGAGGCGATCGCTGCCACCGTCTGCGCGAGCTGCGTCCCGGGACAGGCTCATGACGGCTTCTCCGCGTACACGATCAGGCTCTTGCCGATGACCGGGTTGAGCACCCGATCCAGAGCGCGCAGCACCGGGGGGTTCTTCATGATCTGCCAGACCAGCAGGTCGTGGTACTTCCTCGCGAGGTATCGGTCGGCCTCGTTGACGCCGCCCGCGCACCTGATCCACCAGTAGGGCGAGTGCAGGGCGTGCTCGCGGCGGGAGCCCCGCACCCGCAGGCCGGCATCCGGCCAGCCTGGCCTCCAGCTCGCCCTGCGAGTAGATGCGGATGTGGCCGCCCGGGAAGTCGTGGTACTCGCTGTCGAGCGCCCAGTTGATCCGCTCCGGGAAGCGGGCCGGCACCGTGACCGCGATCCGCCCACCGGGCGCGAGCACCCGGGCGAGCTCGGCGATCGCCGTGACGTCGTCGGGGATGTGCTCGATCACCTCGGCCGCGATGATCCGGTCGAAGGCGCCGTCGTCGAACGGCAGCGCGAGCGCATCGCCCTGCACGGGCGTGCCCATGGCCCCGGCCGGCACCTCGCCGGCCTCCACCATCGCGGTCATGATGCCGAGCACGTTCTTCAGCTCGGCCTCGTCGGCGTCGAACGCGACGACGTCCGCGCCCCGCCGAAGCACCGCGAAGGCGTGCCGGCCGCCGCCGCAGCCCATGTCGAGGACGGTGTTGCCCGGCTCGATGCCGAGCAGGTCGAGGTCAACGGTCAGCATGCGCCCGAGCCTCGGCCCGATCGTCCAGCAACGATCGCCACATCTCGACGAGGCCCTCCGCGTGCGCGCGCCACGTGAAGCGGGCCAGCACCCGCTCGCGCCCGGCGCGTCCGATGCGGCCTCGCTGCTCGTCGTCGTCGAGGAGCTCGAGGATCGCGGCGGCGAGCGCCGACGGATCGCCCGGCGTCACGCTGCGGGCGGCCTCGCCGTCCGGCCCCACCACCTCGGGCAGCGCGCCGCCGGTGGTCGCCACCACCGGGACGCCGCACGCCATGGCCTCGACCGCCGGCAGCGAGAACCCCTCGTAGAGCGACGGGACCACGGCGACCTGCGCCTCGGCGTAGAGCTCGACGATCCGCTCGTCGGTGACTCCGGACACGAACTCCACGGCGCCGTCGAGACCGAGCTGGTCGATCAGCGTCGGGACCCCGCTGTCCTCCTTGAGCCGGCCGATCACCACGAGGTGCGCCTCGGGCCGCTCGACCCGGAGCTTGGCCAGGGCCTCCAGCAGGTGCGCCAGGCCCTTCATCGGCACGTCGGCGCTGGCCGTCGTCATGAGTCGGCCCGGCACGCGGGCGATCTGGGGCAGCGGTCGGAAGATGGTCTCGTCCGCGCCGATCGGCACGACCGTCATCCGCTCAGCGGGCACGCCCATCTGGGCGGCGATGTCGCGCCGACTGGACTCCGACACCGTCACGATCCGCGGGATCTTGCGCGCGACGCCCATCTGCATGCCGAGGAAGCCGTACCAGCGCCGCAGCGCGAGCTTGCGACGCAGGGTCGTCGCGTGGGCGAGGTCGAGCTCGCGGTCGACGGTGATGGGGTGGTGGATGGTGGCCGAGACCGGCCAGCCGTCCTGCATCATCCCGACGATGCCCGCGCCCAGGCACTGGTTGTCGTGGACGAGGTCGAAGTCGTCGCGCCGCTCCCGCAGGATGCGCCGGGCCCGCTGGCTGAACGCCCACGGCTCGGGGAAGCCGGCCGCGCACATGATCGCGAACTCGCGCATGTCGACGGTCGTGCGGAACTCCCGCACGTGCGGCACGCGGAACGGGTCCGGCGAGCGGTAGAGGTCGAGGCCGGGCACCTTGACGAGCTGCTCCGGATCGTCCATCTGCGGCCACGGCTGGCCGGACAGCACCTCGATGTGGTGGCCCATCGCGGCGACCTCGCGGGCCACGTAGCGGGTGTAGACGCCCTGGCCGCCGCAGTGGGGGTTGCCCCGGTAGACCAGCCAGGCGATGCGCAGCGGCTCGGCGGACGCGGGCGGACGGGGCACAGGGGGAACCTACCCCCCGGTATCCCGACCCCTCCCCGCGAGTGGCCAGTTGTTCGCCCGGAAGGGCCCCCCGGACAGCAACAGGTGGCCACTCGCGGCGGGGTTGGCTATCCTGTCCGGAGCACCTCGCGGGTGTAGCTCAATGGCAGAGCCCCAGCCTTCCAAGCTGGCCATGCCGGTTCGATCCCGGTCACCCGCTCCGACAGCAGGGCACGCCTACTTGGGGCCCGCGCGCTAGCCCGCGGCTACGTGGACCCTGCGGCGGCCACCTCCGACGGCACCTGCGCGAGCAGGTGCTGGATCAGCCGCTCGGTGTCCTCGTAGGCGCCCTCGCCGTAGTGCACCTGCCGCACCACGCCGTTCCTGTCGACGAGGTACTGGGCCGGCCAGAAGCGCTGGTTGTAGGCACGCCACGTCCGGAACTCGTTGTCGATGGCGATCGGGTACTTCACGCCCAGCTCCGCTGCGCGCTCGATGACGTTGTCCACCTCGCGCTCGTGGGCGAACTCCGGGGAATGAACGCCGACGATGACCAGCCCGTCGTCGCGGTACTTCTCGTCCCAGGAGGTCACGTACGGCAGGGTGCGCTGGCAGTTGATGCAGCCGAAGGTCCAGAAGTCGACCAGGACGACCTTCCCCCGCAGTCCCTCGAGGGTCAGCGCCTGACCGCCGGGGGTGTTGAGCCACGTCTGGATGCCGGTGAAGGGGCGAGCCTCCCCGCAGTTCGCCAGCCGGGTCGGGTCGGCCTCGCATTCGTTGAACGAGATCGGCGACCCGAGGTCGTCCACGTCGACGGTGGTTGACGGCGCGGGCGCGGGAGCCGGCGCGGTGGGTGCGGTCGCCACCTCGGTGCCGCCGGGCTGCAGGTCACCGAGAGCGGCCTGCGCCTGCTCGCTGTCCTCGATCGCGCGCTGTGCCGACGCCACGTAGTTCGGCACGAGCCGCTGAGCCTGGTCTGCGACGCCGAGGGTGATGGCCAGGGCCGTGGCGACGAGGACGCCTCCGGTCACCCGCCTGATGAGCGGCAGGCGGCTTCGCACGGCGGCGATGCGTTCGGTCATCCGCTGCCCGGCGATGGCGAAGGCGAGCAGGGGGATGGCGACGCCGACGGAGAACGCGAGCGTGAGCAGGACCAGGCCGAACCGGACCTCGTTGGCCGCGGCCAGGGCGGTGATGGCCGCCAGGACCGGGTCCGGCGCACGGCACGAAGACCACGCCGAACGTCGCGCCGAAGACGAACGCCGAGCCGTCGCGCCGCGGGGACAACCGACTGAAGCCGGCGAACGGCCGCTCGAGCAGATGCCCCACCGCCGGAATCAGGAGGCCGATCGCCCACGACGACGAGCACCACGATGCCGACGGTGCGCAGCAGGTCGGTGGGCAGGCCGAGCGCCGACAGCAGCGCGCCGCCGAGGAGGGTCAGAGCGGCGAAGGATGTGACGAGCCCGGCGACGATGACGAACGGCCGGCGCCGGTCCGGCGGCGTCTCGGCAGCCGCGCGACTCCGCCGGCAGGGCCGAGGTGGCGAGCACTCCGGGCAGCACCGGAAGGACGCACGGGGACAGCCCGGTCACCACCCCGGACAGCAGTCCGATCACCACGAGGGTCAGCACGGGACCACTATCCGCCCGATCGCGCCCGTCGTGGTCCGGACGCGACGTTACGGTCCGCTTACGCGGTGCTCGGCTACAGACAATGCGGCAAATCGGGTATTGCCGACGTGCGGTGAGCGCTGGGAGACTGCCGGAGATCAGCCCGTCGCCCCCCGACGGGCCGAGGCGCCGGAGGAAGGATCGTGATGGGTACCTACGTCCTGCTGTACAACGGGGGTTCGCAGCCGGCCACCGAGGAGGAGGGCAAGGCCGTCATGGATGCCTGGATGGCCTGGTTCGGCGGCCTCGGCGACATCGTGGTCGACGCCGGGCAACCCGTTCGGGCCCTCGGCCACGGTCAGCCCCGACGGCAGTGTCAGCGACGCGGGCGTCTCCGGGCAGACCGGCTACACCGTGATCCGCGCCGACGACCTCGCGGCCGCGATGGCGGTCGCCAAGGGCTGCCCGCATCTGGCCGCCGAGCGGCTCGGTGGAGGTGTACGAGACGTTCGACGTCATGTAGCCGCCCGGAACCGGGGACGCCCGACGCCCGACGCTCATCCGAAACGGACGATGCGGGTGTCGGGGACCCCTGCTAGATTCCGGAGCAGGTGATCCGTCTCCGCGCGGGGACGCGATCACGCCACCCATACCAGGAGGAATACATGCCACTCGGCCCCGTCGACGTCTACATCATCGGCTTCCCCGGCAACAACTTCCGGGGCGAGATCGTCCCGGCCATCCTCGAGCAGGTCGAGAAGGGCGTCATCCGCGTCGTCGACCTCCTGTTCGTCGTGAAGGACCTCGAGGGCAACGTCGCCGTCCTCTCGATCGAGGACCTCGGCCCCGAGGGCGCTGCCTTCGCCGAGCTCGAGGTCGTCCAGTCCGGCGCGCTGAACGAGGAGGACGCCGACGAGGTCGCCGAGGACATCCCGGCCGGCAGCTCCGCCCTGCTCATCGCCTACGAGAACACCTGGATGGAGGACCTCGTCGGGGCCTTCGCCCGGGCCGACGCCGTCGTCATCGACCAGGTCCGCATCCCGGCTGACGTCGTCAACATGGTCGTCGAGGCCTGATCGCTCCACCCTCTCGCCCACTCCCGCTCCAATCGAAAGGAACCACCATGGGACTCATGCGCATGGCAGCCCGTACCGCCGTCGTCGCCGGAACCGCCACCGCGGTCTCCAGCCGCGTCGCCTACCGCCAGGCCGACAAGCACGCCGAGAAGCAGGCTGGAAGCGGCTGCTCAGCAGCAGCAGTACGCGGCACCGGCTCCCGTCGCGGCAGCCCGCGCCGGCCGAGGACGACTCGATGGCCAAGCTCGAGCAGCTCGCCGACCTGCACGCCAAGGGCATCCTCTCCGACGAGGAGTTCGCGGCCGCCAAGGCCAAGGCCCTCGGCATCTGAACGACGGAGCGCCAAGGCCCGGTGCGATGAACGCGACCGTGCCCTACTCGCGGCTGGCAGGGGTCTACGACGAGATCGTCGTGGACCCCTGCTATCCGTTATGGGCCGAGTTCCTGCTCGACCTGTGGGCCGACGACCCGCAGGGCGTGCGCACGGTGCTGGACGTGTGCTGCGGCACCGGCCTGCTGACCGCCGAGCTGGTCGACGCGGGCCTCGACGTCGTCGGCGTCGACGCCTCGCCCGAGATGCTCGAGCGCGCGCGAACGCTGCTCGGACCGCACGTGCTCCTGTCGCGGCAGGTCCTGCCCGACCTCGACGTCGACGGGACGTTCGACGCCGCCATCTCGACCTTCGACGGCCTGAACTACCTGCCGCTGCCCGACCTGCGGCTCACCTTCGAGCCGATCGCCGCGCACCTGCGACCGGACGGCTGGCTGGTCTTCGACATCCACACCGACGCGATGATGTCGTTCTTCCTGGAGCAACCCCGTAGTGTCCGGCGAGGAGGACGGATACCGCTTCGTCATCCGGAACCGGCGTCGACCCCGTCACCCGGGTCTGCGACACCACCATCGACCTCACCGGCGCGACGCCGGAGGCCTCGTTCACCGAGCGGCACCGCCAGTACTTCCACAGCGACGAGCAGGTCACCGCGGCGCTCGCCGCCGCCGGGTTCTGGCTCGCCGCCGTCGCCGACGAGTACACGCGCGCGCCGGCCGGCCCGGACACGCTGCGCGCGACCTGGATCGCCCGCCGGGAGGCGTCGTAGCCGTGGGCACCTTCGTGGTGCTGCTCCGCGGCATCAACGTCGGCGGGCACAACAAGCTGCCGATGGCCGACCTGCGGGCGGCGCTGACGACCGACGGGCTCGCCGACGTCCGGACGTACATCCAGAGCGGCAACGTCGTGCTGACCGCGCCGGCCGCCGACGCGGAGGTCGTGGGCGCGCAGGTGCGCTCGGTCATCGCCACCGACTTCGGGCTCGACATCCCCGCCATCGCCCTGACCGCCGACGAGCTCGCCGGATCGTCGCACGCCGAACCCGTACCCCGACGAGCCCGACCCGCGGCGCGTGCACGCCATCGTCCTGCCGCACGCTCCCGGCGCGGAGCATCCTCGACTCGGCGGCCCAGCGCCAGGCCGCCGCCGCCGCCAAGGGCTCCCGCGACACGGTGACCGTCATCGGCCGCGTCGCGTACCTGCACACCCCGGACGGGTTCGGCACCAGCGAGCTCGCTCGGACGCTCACGTCGGGGGCCCGCGCACCGCTCGCCGACGGAACGGCCCGCAACTGGGCGACCGTCACGAAGCTCCTCGCTGCCGGTGCGATGTGCCGGTAACCGTTCCGTAAGACCTGGCGCGGTGGCCGGGACGGCCGATCCGTGGTCCCATGGACCCATGCCGGAACAGGAGACCACCTCGCGAGGGACGCCGGTCGGCCGACGCGTCGTCCTCGGGATGCTCGGGCTCGGCGTCGCGGGGGTCGCGGCGGGCCGCTGGCTCTCCGAGGGCGTCAGCGACGTCGTCGGTGCGACCGCTCCGGGCCTGGCGGCCGTGCTCCCGGCCGCCGGCGGCTTCCGGATCTACACCGTCACGTCCGGCTACCCGGACTACGACCCCGCGACCTATCGGCTCTCGGTCACCGGGCTCGTGCAGAACGAGCTGTCGCTGAGCCTGGCCGACCTCGCCGACCTCCCCCAGACCGGCCTCACCAAGGACTTCCAGTGCGTGACCGGGTGGCGCGTCAAGGACGTGCCGTGGTCCGGCGTGCTGCTGCGCGACGTGCTCGCCGCCGCCGGCGCCGAGCCCGACGCCGCCGCGCTGCGGTTCACGTCGTTCGACGGCGCCTACACCGAGTCGCTCACCATGGAGCAAGGGCATGCGCGACGACATCCTCGTCGCCACGTCCATGTTCGGGGCGCCGATCGAGCAGAAGCACGGAGCCCCCGTGCGCCTGTACGTCGTGCCGATGTACGGCTACAAGTCGCTCAAGTGGATGGACGGCATCGAGGTCGGACGGACGGTCGCAGCCCGGCTACTGGGAGAACCTCGGGTACGACGTCGACGCCTGGGTCGGCGCCTCGAACGGACGCAGCGATGAGCCTGTCGTCTGACGCGGCCGCGGCGCCGGACGAAGCTCCGCCGCTTCTCCACCGGCGAACGGTGGGTCCACCGCACCCTCGGCATCCTCATGGCCGTCCTCATGGTCACGGCGGCGCTGCTCTTCATCCCCGACCTCGGCGGGCTGGTCGGCAACCGGCAGATCGTCCGGACGATCCACGAGGTCGCCGGCTTCGCTGCTGCCCGATCCCGCTGCTGCTCGCGCTGCTGCTCCCGCGCCTTCCGCGACGACGCCGGGCCGCCTCAACCGCTTCCGGCCGACCGACTGGGAGTGGCTGCGCAGCCGCGACCGGCGCTCGGGCCGCATCCCGGTCGGCAAGTTCAACGCCGGGCAGAAGCTCAACGCGTCGTTCACCCTCGGCGCGATCATCGTCATGTTCGGGACCGGCACGATGATGTTCTTCAGCAGCCTGTTCCCCGACGCCCTGCGCACGGGCGCGACGTTCGTGCACGACTGGCTCTCGCTGGCGCTCATCGTGGTCGTCGTCGGACACATCTACATGGCGTTCAACGACGCGACGGCGCGACTGGGCATGCGGACCGGATCTGTGCCGGTGTCCTGGGCCGAGCGCGAGCACGGAGCGTGGGCCGCCGAACAGCTCGATGCCTCGTCACTTGTGGCGGCCTCCGGGGGTGCGGAACCCGCCACGAGTGACGACCCAACGAGCGGGAACTAGCCGCCTGCGGCGATCTCGGCCACCCCGGCGAGGAGCCGGTCGACGTCCGCCGCGTTGGTGTACGGCGCCAGGCCGGCGCGCACGGCGCCCCGGGAGCCCAGGCCCATCCACTCCGCGGCCTCGATGGCGTAGAACGAACCCGCCGGCGCGTTGACGCCCCGCTCGGCCAGCCGTCGGTAGACGTCGTCGGCCTCGACGCCGTCGACGGTGAACAGCTCGGTGGGCGTGCGCAGCGGAGCGTGTCCGTGCAGGTGCACCCCGTCGATCGCGGCCAGTCCCGCCCGCATCCGGCCGCCCAGCCCATCCTCGTACTCCTCGAGGGCCGCCATCGACCGCAGGATCCGCTCGCGTCGCGACAGCTCACCCTCGTCGCCAGGGACGAGGTCGGCCAGCACGTCGATCGCGGCGGTCACCCCGGCCAGGAGCTCGTACGGCAGGGTCCCCAGCTCGAATCGCTCGGGGACGACGTCACTGCTCGGGCGCAGCTTGTCCGGGTGCAGGGTCTCGAGCAGGGCCGGCGAGGCGGCCAGCATTCCCAGGTGAGGACCGAGGAACTTGTAGGGGCTGCACACGTAGAAGTCCGCACCGAGGGCCCGCATGTCGATCGGCGCATGCGGCGTCAGGTGGACCCCGTCGACGTACAGCAGCGCGTCGGCGTCAGCCAGGGCTGCACCGATGGCCGCGACGTCGGGCCGGGTCCCGATCAGGTTGGACGCCCCCGTGACTGCGACCACACGCGTACGGTCGTTGACGAGGGACAGCACGTCGTCCGCCGTCATCACGCCGGTCTGCGGATCGAACGGCGCCCATCGAATCGTCGCTCCGGAACGCTCCGCATACGTCACCCACGGGCGCACGTTTCCGTCGTGGTCGAGGCGGCTGACGACGACCTCGTCGCCCGGGCCCCACTCCTGCGCAAGGGTGCGGGCCACCTGGAAGGTCAGCTCGGTCATGCTGCGCCCGAACACGATCCCCGACGGGTCGGCGTTGACCAGGTCGGCGCCAGCCAGGCGCGCGCCGACGGTGATGTCGTCCGCGTTGCGCTCCGCCTGCGTCATCCGGCCGCGGTTCGAGAGCCCCGCCTTCAGGGCGGCCGCGATCGCGTCCGCGACCACGTCAGGGGTCTGCGAACCACCGGGCCCGTCGAAGTAGGCCGTGCCGTCGGCCAGAGCGGGAATGCGGGCGCGGATGCGGTCGACGTCGTAGGTCACGCCCCTATCTAACTCCCGTCAGTTCCCGCGCGTGACGTCCCACCAGACCGTTGCCACCTCACGCGGCTGGGCATCCGACTGCGCGATCAGCGCCGCGGCCACCTCCGCGTCCCGATCCTCGCCCAGGCACAGCCGGATGCGCGCGAACCGCACCCGCTCGTCGTCGGGAAGGGTCACGCGGCGCCCCCACGTCTCGTCCTCCCACAGGTCCAGGTGCGCCTCGAACCCCAGCGCCCGAGCGATCGCCGCGAGGTCCTGCGCCGTCGGACTCGTCGGTCGGTCGAGGCCCCAGAACTGCTTCCACAGCGGGTTCATGTTCGACAGGGGGTGGTGCTGCGGCAGCTCGATGACCACGCGCACCCGGGCATGCCGGTCCAGCGCGGTGAGGAACGGGGCGATGTCCGCCACGTTGTAGGCGACGTGATGGCACACGACGACGTCGCACTCCGGCACCGCGTCGGCCACCGCGGGCCAGTCGCCGAGGAACTCCTGCGACCGCACGCCGCGGCGCTTGGCCGCATCGGCGAAGGCATCGAGCATCCCCTGCTGATGATCGACGCCAACCACCATCCCTGCCGGGGGGACGAGCGCCATCGACGCCCGGCCGCCGCCACTGCCGACATCCAGCACGCTGCCGTCCGGTCGGCATCGCCTCGCGGGCGAGTCGATGAGAGTGCGAGTCGGGGATCTCGTCGTCGACGGTGAACATCGAGACCGGGTGGATCCACGGCTGCTCGGGCGCCTGGGCGAGGATCTCGTCGGGGATGGCCCACGATGCGAGATCATCACGCCACTGCTGCAGCAGGGGGTCCGCGGTCGGGTCGGGCGAGGTCGTCGGGGTGTCGGTCACGGACCTGACGCTAGCCGCTAGCGTGTGCGCGTGACTCAGCAGGACGACGCCGACGGGCCAGCGCCCGGGATGCCGATGGTCTCGCGCCTGAGGACGCCAAACTCGACCAGCAACACCCCTTCGTCCGCCTGCTGGGCGGCGTGCGCGGCGCTCTCGAGAGCATCCTGCCGCCCTTCGTGTTCATCTCGGTCTACCTCGGGCTGGGGGGAGATGCCTCCGAGGACCTGGTCTGGGCGATCGGCGCGGCCGTCGGTCTGGCCCTCGTCTTCACGATCTGGCGCCTGATCGAGGGCAAGCACCCGGCGCGCGCGATCGGATCGATCCTCATCGTCCTGCTGAGCGGCTACATCGCCGGCCGTACGGGCAGCGCCGCTGACTTCTTCTGGCCCAGAGTCCTGCTCAACGCGGCGTCCGCACTGGCCTTCGTGTTCGCCAACCTCATCGGCTGGCCGCTGATCGGCGTGATCCTCGGGCCCCTCGTCGGCACGAAGATGTCGTGGCGCAAGGACCCCGACCTCATGCGCGCATACAAGCGGGCCTCGTGGCCGTGGGCGGTGCTCAACCTCGTGCGGACGGCGCTGCTGGTGCTGTTCATCGACGGGAACAACCTGTGGGCGCTCGCCGCCTCGGGCGCCTTCTTCTACGGCCTGACCGTCGTCACGATCGTCATCTCCTGGTGGCTGATCAAGAGGTCGCTGCCCGCCGACCATCTGGGCATCCGCCACCCTCGGATCGCCACGTCCGGCTGAGCCTCACGACGGCTGGCAGGACGGGCACCAGTACAGATTGCGACCCTGCAGGTCCGCCATCACCACCTCGCCGCCGCACCGGTAGCACGCGCGACCGTCCCGTCGGTAGACGTACACCTCTCCCCCGTGCCGGTCCTCCCGCGGCGCCCGGCCCATCGCCTCCGGCAGGTGCTCGTCGCGCACCGTGTCGATGCGCCCGTGCTTCGTGCCGGCCGTCATGAGCACGACGAGGTCGCTCCACATGGCGTCGAACTCCTCCGCCGTGACGTCCCGTCCGGCCCGGAACGGGGACATCCCGTGGCGGAACAGCACCTCGGCCCGGTAGATGTTGCCGACGCCGGCGAACACCGCCTGGTCCATCAGCAGCCCGCCGATCGGCGCGGAGCTACGGCTCACCCGCAGCCATGCACGTTCCGGGTCGGCGTCCTTGCGGATCGGGTCGGGGCCGATGCGCCGGACCGCGGCTCGCTTCGCGTCGTCGTCGAGCACCTCGCAGACGGTCGGGCCGCGCAAGCTCGGCGTAGGCAGTGTCCGAGAGCAGGCGCATCCGCACCTGGCCGACCGGGTCGGGAGCCGCTCCCCTGCCGATCTGCCACTTGCCGAAGAGCCCGAGGTGCACGTGCACCCACTGGCGGTTGTCGAAGCCGATGAACAGGTGCTTGCCGTGCGCCTCGACCTTGCGGACCGTGCGGCCCGACACCTGCGCGGCGCCGTCTGCGAACCGACCCTGGGGGCTGTCCACCGAGCGGCCGGCCGTCGACTGAAGGCCCGGCCCAGGCGCCGGGCCTGGTGGTGGATGACGTGTCCCTCGGGCATGGTCATGCATCCTGACAGGCGGGTGCCGGGACCGCGCCGCCACGCCCCCCTGGCAGCAGCTATGACCGATCTCTTGACCGGCCGCGGGGCGACTACTGCCGTCAGCGAGGTTCACACTGAAAGAGACACCCCTACCGAGACGAGGTCGCCATGATCCGCATGACCAACGTCAAGCGCGCCGCTGCCGGTGGCGCGGTCGCAGCTCTGCTGCTCACGGGAGGTGCCCTTCCGGCGATTGCTGCGAGCCCCAGCGCGACCGTCGCGGACTGCGTCGCGGCCAGGACGGTCGCTCAAGGACGCCGCCAAGTCGAACTTCAAGATGCGCCAAGAAGGCCGAGGCCTGGAATGCACTACGCCGACTTCCACCGCCTCGAAGCGGGACGCGGCGAAGGCGCGTCGCATGGCCCTGAAGGACGGCCCTCAAGACTCGCAAGGCCGCCTTCGTACGACGGCCAGAATGGCCTTCAGGACCTGCGTCTCCACCGCGACGGATGCACAGGGCGCGGGCTGAGGCCCAGCCCCAGTCTGGGCGAGCACGCCACTGCGGGAGCCGAGAGGCTTCCCGTGGTGGCGTTTGCTGTTCTCTGGACCCTCCCTTGTCCTAGCCTGTGACGATCCCGGATCCTTGATCGACGGTGTCCCGGCGGCCGGGCGGCGGGGCGCGCCAGGAGGCCGACCATGACCGCTAATCAACCGATCGACGTTCGCGACATGGCGATCGTCCATGCGACGTTCCGCAACTCCTACGCCGAGAGTGCGGCGCCTGGTGCGCGCGAACCCGACGCCGTCGCCCGACGCGGGTCGACGTTCCTGGCCGATCACATCGACTTCGGGATCATAGATGCTGCATCACCACCACGAGAGCGAGGACGAGCTGCTCTACCCCATGATGATCGAACGCGCGCCCGAGCAGGCCGCGATGATCGAGGAGGTCGAGAAGCAGCACCAGGACGTCACGGCGACGATCGACGCGGCCTCGGCCGCATGCGCCGCCTGGCGTGCCCGGCCCTCCGCCGAGACCGGCGAGGCCCTCGCGGCCGCGCTCGAGAGCCTCAACGCCACGCTCCAGCCGCACCTCGACGACGAGGAGGAGAAGATCGTGCCCCTCGCCGCCGTCACGCTCACGCAGGACGAGTGGGCGGCCATGGGCGAGCATTCGCGCGCGGCGATCCCGCGCAACAAGATGCCGGTCGCCTTCGGAATGCTGCTGGAGCCACTCAACGACGCCGACCGCGAATACATGAAGTCCGACCTGCCCGCCCCGATCCGCCTGCTCTACCCCATCCTCATCGACCGGCCCTGGAAGAAGTACGCCAAGACCCTCCGCACGGGCACCTGACCCTTCGCCGCGACGAAGCTCGGCGGTAGGTTCCCGGTCGTGGCCGTGCAGCCCCTCCTGCAGGCCACCGCCATCGGCATCGACGGCTACCGGGGCGGATGGGTCGCCGCATCCCTCGTCGACGGTGAGGTGACCTGGGCCACGGCGGCTATCGCCGATATCGGAAGACTCGTCCCGGCCGAAGTCGTCGTCGCCATCGACATGCCGATCGGGCTCCTCCCGTCGGGCGAGCGCGAGTGCGATGCCCTTGCCCGCCGCGCATTGCCGGGGGCATCGTCACGTGTGTTCACCACGCCGCCGCGCGCCGTGCTCGAGCTCGGACCCACTGCCCCCAACGACGAGGCCCAGATCGTCAGCCGCCAGCTCATGGGCAAGGGGGTGAGCCGGCAGGCGCTGCACCTCGCCCCGCGGATCCTGGCACTGGACGCGTGCCTCGCCGGTCGCGCCGACGCCCGCGTCGTGGAGGTGCACCCCGAGATCTCGTTCGCCGAGATGGCTGGACGCGTGCTCGCGCGCAAGAAGTCGGCCGAAGGGGTGGAGCAGCGCCTCGCGGTGCTCGCTGCCTGGCTGCCGGGGGTCGTTGATGCGGTGGCCGGGCGTCCCCGCGACGTGCCGATCGACGACGCGCTCGATGCCCTGGCTGCGCTGTGGTCGGCGGTCAGGTGGCGGGACGGGCTGGCCCGGACGCTACCGGCCGATGCGGACGCCGCCCCGCGCATCGTCGTCTAGTATCCAACCGGCAGGCCGGCGTCGAGCCCGGGAGGCGATGGCGGTTGGCCGCCACCCTCCGGTAGACCCGCTCGACCAGTGGCGCCAGCAGCGGAGCGGACATCACCACACCCGCCGTGCGCCAGGGCTGGCGGCATTGCAGCAGGGCGGCGGCAACGGCACGCCCCGCCGACCGACGTCCGGCGTGGTCCACGAACTGCACCGCGGCGGCGCACTCGGCCTCGGTCAGGCCCAGGGCGGCGAGGTCGGCCCGCTGCCACGGCACCGTCACGAGCCCGCCGCGCGACCAACCGGCAAGCCGAGACGCGCTCCACGTGCAGAAGCCGCAGTCCCCGTCGAAGACCAGCACCGCATCAACCATGAACACCATGATGGTTGGATGCGCCCATGACCGCATCCGAGAACATGACCCGAGCCGAGACCAAGGAGCGATCCTCCCTCATCGCGGTCCAGTCCTACGAGGTCTTCGTCGACGTCACCGGGGACGGGGCGACCTTCCCCTCGACGACGACGGTTCACTTCACCTGCTCCCAGCCCGGCGTCGAGCACGTGGATCGATCTCATCGCGCCGACCGTCCGCTCGGTGACGCTCAACGGCGTCGATCTCGACGTGGCCGACGTCGTCTCCGGCCCCCGCATCTCGCTGCCGGATCTCGCGGCGGAGAACGAGCTCGTGGTGACGGCGGACTGCGCGTACATGAACACCGGCGAGGGGCTCCACCGGTTCATCGACCCGGTCGACAAGGAGACCTACCTCTACAGCCAGTTCGAGTCGGCCGACTCGCGCCGCATGTACGCCAGCTTCGAGCAGCCCGACCTGAAGGCCACGTTCCAGCTGACGGTCACGGCTCCCTCGCACTGGAAGGTGGTCAGCAACTCCCCCAGCCCCGCGCCCACCGTCCACGGCGACGGCACCGCGACGTGGGCCTTCGACGCCACGCCGCGGATCTCCACGTACATCACCGCCCTCGTTGCCGGTCCCTATCACCGAGTCAGCGACACGTACTCGGGCCCGTACGGCACCTACCCCCTCGACGTGTACTGCCGCGAGTCGCTGGCCGAGTACCTCGACTCCGACGAGATCTTCACCGTGACGAAGCAGGGCTTCGCGTACTTCGAGGAGCAGTTCGGGACGCCGTACCCGTTCGCCAAGTACGACCAGCTGTTCGTCCCGGAGTTCAATGCCGGCGCCATGGAGAACGCGGGCTGCGTCACGATCCTCGAGGACTACGTCTTCCGGTCCCGCGTCACCGATGCCGCCTACGAGCAGCGCGCCAACACGATCCTGCACGAGCTGGCGCACATGTGGTTCGGCGACCTCGTCACGATGACCTGGTGGGACGACCTGTGGCTCAACGAGTCGTTCGCCGAGTGGGCCTCGCACTGGGGGAACGTGAACGCCACCCGCTACAACAACGCGTGGACGACCTTCGCCAACCTGCGCAAGGCCTGGGCCTACCGCCAGGACCAGCTGCCCTCCACGCATCCGATCGCCGCCGACATGGTCGACCTCGACGCGGTCAAGGTGAACTTCGACGGCATCACCTACGCCAAGGGCGCGTCGGCCCTCCGCCAGCTGGTGGCGTGGGTCGGCGAGGAGCAGTTCCTGGCCGGCGTGCGCGCCTACTTCGCCAAGCACGCGTGGGGCAACACCGAGCTCAGCGACCTGCTGTCCGAGCTCGAGGTCACCAGCGGGCGCGACCTCAGCGCATGGACGCACGAGTGGCTGCAGACCAGCGGCGTCAACCTGCTCCGGCCCGATCATCAGCCGTCGGCGCGTACGACACTCATGACCAACGTCGTGATCGAGCAGGAGCCGCCAACGTCGCCGGAGGGCATCGACCCCACCCTGCGCTCGCACCGGATCGGGCTCGGCCTGTACGACGTGAAGAACGGCGCACTGACCCTGCGCGAGCGCATCGAGGTCGACGTCGTGGGGGCACGCACGGAGGTCCCGCAGCTGACAGAACGTCATGCGACCCGATCTGCTGCTGCTGAACGACGACGACCTCACCTTCGCGAAGATCCGCCTGGACGAGCACTCGTGGCGGACCGTCGTGGAGCACCTCGGCTCCCTGTCCGATCCGCTGGCTCGCGCCCTCATCTGGGGCGCCGCCTGGGACATGACGCGGGACGCCGAGGTGTCGACCGGTGACTTCCTCTCACTCGTGCTGTCGGGCATCGGCTCGGAGACCGACGTCGGCGTGGTCCAGGGGGTGCTGCGACAGCTCAAGTCGGCGATCGACCAGTTCGCCGCCCGGGAGAACCGCACGGGCTATCTCATCCGCCTGTCGGATGCCATGCGCGATCTCGCGGAGACGGCGGAGCCGGCCAGCGACCACCAGCTGGCCTTCACCCGGGCGTTCGTCTCATCGGCGACGACCGACGAGCAGCTCGACCTCGTGGCCGCGCTGCTCGACGGCACGGTGGTCTGGGAGGGCCTGGCCGTCGACACCGATCTGCGGTGGTTCATGCTCCAGCGCCTCGTCGTCAGCGGGCGCCTCGAGGATGACGCGATCGAGGCCGAGCAGGACGCGGACGACACCGCGACCGGGCGTCGTCAGGCCGCCGTCGCGCGCGCGGCGCGTCCGACGTCCGTTGCCAAGGAACTGGCGTGGGCGGAGATCATCGACCGCACCGACCTGCCGAACGCGATCCTGGACGCCACGATCGGCGGGTTCGTCCAGCCGGACCAGGTGGACCTGCTGCGCCACTATCGCGACCGCTACTTCGAGGCGCTGCCGCGGGTGTGGCAGGAGCGGACCACGGAGATGGCCCAGGCGATCACCATGGGGCTCTACCCGTTCCTGGTCGTCGAGGACGAGACCATCGCGGCCACCGACGAGTTCCTGGCCGGCGACCTCAACTCCGCGTGCCGCCGACTGGTCAGCGAGGGACGCGACGGGGTGCTGCGGGCGCAGCGGCGAGAGCCAAGGATGCCGGCACTCCTAGTACGCGGCCTGGCCAGGAGTGCGCGGGGACGCGGCCAGGTCGGCTACCGCCTAGGCGGGTTCGTCGAGGTGCATGACCAACGGATGCCGGGCGTGCTGCGCGAGCAGCGTCACTCCCTCGCGCACCCCGCCGACCAGGTCATCCGCGACGAAGCAGGACTTCATCGTCAAGGCGGCGAACTCGCACGCCCGGTTGTCCAGCGCCTGAACGGTGTTGACCCCAGTGACGATCTCGATGGAACGGGACGACGGATCGACCGCCACGAGGACGGCCGAGGCCGGATCAGGGAGCAGGGCGTGCTGCGAGACCGCCGACTCACGTCCGGACGGCAACGGACCGATGTACACCCCGAAGCCGAAGCCGCAGATGGACCGCGCCCGCTGGACCACTCGGGTCAGGTCCGCACGCTGAGAGTCGGACAGGGGGCTGACCTCACCGGTCGAGCCGAGTTCGTAGGCGTTCGAGTCACCAGCGGGCACTGACGCCACCTCCCGCCATCTTGTTGCCGGCCTCGGCCAGCTCGCTGGGCAGTCGCGATGGGTCGGGCATCGCCGGATCGCTGGTCACCATGAAGGGACCCGCGTCGTAGTCCCCGCTCGCGCGCCCGGACCGCGTCCACGAGGACGCCGACACGAGCACGACCACCACGATGGCGAAGGCCACCGGGATGCCGATGAAGATGAGGAGGGCCTCGACGGGATTCACGCCGCCAGCCTAACGGACCGCGTCGATGAGAGCGCTGAGCAGAGGTGACCCCTCCATGAGCCTTTCGAGCGTCACCGGATGCCCGGCGCCGTCGGTCATCGGGACCCGCCAGTTCGGGTACTCCTGGTCGGTGCCCGGCTGGTTCTGCGCACGTCGATCCCCGACGACGTCGGGCAGCGACACGCCGACGAGCCGCGCCGGAGAGGCCGCGACGGCCCGGTGCAGGGCCACGACCAGCTCCTCGAGCCCCTCATCGGTGTCCAGGTTGACGTCCCAACCGAGCCAGTCGTGGCGCCGCAGGACCTCCGCCCAGGCCTGCCGCTCGCGGTCGGCGTTGGCGCGCTCGGTCTCCTCGGGCGTCGTCAGCAGCCCGAGCTCGGCGCGGATCCGCACGTGCTCGTCGCGCAGATAGCCGGCCGTCGGCGGCAGGTCGTGAACCGTGACGCTGGCCAGCACGTCGCGCCGCCAGTCGTGCGGGTCCCGGATGACGCCTTCCATCGTCTCGAACCACAGGATGCTCGTGCCGAGGATGCCTCGCTCCGCGAGCACCTCCTGCACCCACGGCTCGACGGTGCCGAGGTCCTCGCCCACGACGAGCGCGCCCGCTCGGTGCGCCTCCAGCATGAGGATGCTCAGCATGGCGTCGTAGTCGAAGCGGACGAACGTGCCCGCGTATGCCGGGAAGCCCTGCGGCACCCACCACAGGCGGAACAGCCCGAGCACGTGGTCGATGCGCAGGCCGCCGGCGTGGCCGAGGACGGTCCGCAGCATGTCGCGGAACGGCACGAACGCCGCCTCGGCCAGCGCGTCGGGACGCCATGGCGGCTGGGACCAGTCCTGCCCCATCTGGTTGTACATGTCCGGCGGCGCGCCCACGCTGACGCCTCGGGCCAGCACGTCCTGCAGGGCCCACGCGTCGGAGCCCTCCGGGTGCACCCCCACCGCGAGGTCGTGCATGATGCCGATCGGCATGCCGGCCGCTCGCGCCGCGGCCTGCGTCGCACCCATCTGCTCGTCGAGCAGCCACTGCAGCCACATGTGGAAGTCGACCAGGTCGGCGTGCTCGTCGCGGAAGCCGGCCACCGCCTCGTCCCGTGGATGGGCGAACTCGGCTGGCCACGCATCCGGCTCCGCCCCGTGCACGTCACTCAGCGCGCACCAGGTGGCGAAGTCGACCAGCCCGTCACCCTCGCGCTCCCGGTACGACCCGTACGCGGCCCGCGCGCTCCTCGGTCATTCCGGCCCGGTGGATCGCCTCCAGCGCCGTGCGCTTCGCGGCCCACACCGCATCGCGCTCGAGCAGGTCGGCGGTCTCGTTCATCCGCCGCAGCTCGGCGGCCAGCTGCTCGATCTGCTCCACGACGGCGGGCTGCATGCCGCCGAACTCGGGCACGTCCTCGATGCGCAGGTACATGGGGTTGGCGAACCGGCGGGTGACGGGCAGGTACGGCGACGGCGACATCGGCGGGACCGGCGACGCGGCGTGAAGGGGGTTGATGAGGACGAAGCCCGCCCCGAGGTCGCGGCCGCTCCAGGTGGCCAGCGTCGCGAGGTCGTGCAGGTCGCCGATGCCCCACGAGGCCTCGGACCGCATGGCATAGACCTGAGTCATGAAGCCCCACTGACGGTCCCCCGCGATCGCGTCGGGGTCCAGCCGCCGAGGTGCCACGACGAGAGGTGCCGCGGACGACGTCGCGTCCGACTCCGCATGCACGGTGTGCCATCCCAGCGGCAGGTCTCCCGGCACGCGGAAGCTGGCTTCACCGATGAGCTGCCCGTCCACCTCGACGGACTCGACCCAGTAGTCCATCTGCGTGAGTTCGACGCGACTGCCCTGCTCGGTGTCGACCCACGCCCGCGCGGGTGCGCCGTCCGGCACGTGGACCCACAGCCGCAGGTCCTCGCCCTCCCGCATGACGAACACCGGGGGCAGCATGCGCCGCCAGTCCCGCAGCCGCTTCTCCTCGATCGCGTTCTCGATGCTCTCGTGGCTCGACACGTCCAGGCCCAGCGCCATCAGCACGGCGGCCACGGTGGCGCTACCCACCTGGACGAGCGTCCCGGCCTGGTCCCAGTACTCGGTGGCCACGCCGTAGGCGGCAGCCAGCCGGCCGAGGTCGTCGGGCACCGGCGTCCACTCGGGTGCTTCGGGAACGCTCACCAGACCTCCGGATGTCGATGGGCCCAGGGCCGCGCGCTCTCCAGCTGCGCGGCCAGGCTCACGAGTGTCGATTCGTGCATGGGACGGGCGACCAGCTGGATCCCGACGGGAAGGCCCTCGCTCGTCCAGTGCAGGGGCAGACTAACGGCCGGCTGCCCGGTCATGTTGTACGGCGACGTGAAGGGCGTGAACCGCTTCTGCGCCTCGAAGTCGCGCCGCCGGGTCGTCGTCGTCACGAATCGCCCCGATCCTCGCGGGGAGATCGGCAAGGGTGGGGGTGAGGACGACGTCGAGATGCGCGGTCTGCGCGAGCGCCAGCTCGGCGTGGTGCGCCATCAGGTCGAGCGCCCGCTGCAGCTCCTCCGGATCCAGCGCCCGGCCTCGCTCGGCGCAGCCACCGGGTCAGGGGGCGCAGGTCCGCCTCCAGGTCGGGCGGGATGGGGATGCCCGCGGCTCCGGCCGCCCAGACGAGCTCGAAGGCGGGACCGCCTCCAGGGGGACGGGCACCTCGATGTCGACGAGACGGTGACCCAGGGACTCCAGCAGCGCGGAGGCCTCCTCGAACGCGGCGAGCGCCTCGGGATGCACCTCGGTCTCCGCGATGACCGGCTGGTGGTAGCGGCCGATGAGCAGCGAGCCGGGCTCGCCCAGATCGGACAGGTAGGCGTCGTCGGCACCGGCGATGACGCCGAGCAGCGCGGCCGCGTCGGCGACCCCGCGCGCCAGCACTCCCTGCACCCCGAGTCGTCCGGGCCCGTCCGGCATCGGCCCGTTGGACACCAGCCCGCGCGAGGGCTTCACGCCCACCAGTCCGCAGCATGCTCGCCGGGATGCGGATCGACCCGCCGCCGTCGGAGCCCTGCGCGACCGGGGCCAGCCCCGCGGCCACGGCGGCCGCCGCTCCCCCGCTGGATCCGCCGGCTCCGCGCGTGAGGTCCCACGGCGTGCGGGCGTACGGGCCGACGTCGCTCTCCGTGTAGGCGGGGAGGCCGAACTCCGGAGTCGTGGTCTTGCCCGTCATGACGGTGTTCCCGCGTCGAAGCTCCACGACGACGTCGTCGTCGATGCCGGAGACGCACGTCGACGACGCCGGACCCGAACCGGGTCCGCACGCCGCGCACCTGGTTGAGGTCCTTCACCGGCACGACCACACCGTGGAGCACGGGCAGCGCATCGCGGTCAGTCGAGGAAGCCACCTGTCGGTCCGCCTCCGCCGCCTGAGACAGCGCCAGGTCGTCGGTGATGGTGACGAACGCTCCGACCGCCTCGTTGAGCGCGTGCGAGCGCTCGAGGTAGTGCCGGGCGAGCTCGACCGACGAGATCTCCCGGCGCCGGATCGCCGCGGCCTGCTCGAGGGCCGTCAGGTCGTGCAGCTCCACACCCGAAGCCTATGGTTGCCCGTGTGACGCACACCCACCCATCCGCCCCCGAATACCCCGACGCCCCCCGGCTCGACCTCGTCGACGACTTCCACGGCACGCCGGTCGCCGATCCCTACCGCTGGCTCGAGTCGCCGGACGATCCGCGCACCGTCGAGTGGCTCGAGGCGCAGGCCGCGCTGATGGCCGATGAGCGATCGACCTGGACGACGCGCGACGGGTTCGCCGACCGCGTCGAGCAGCTGCTCGGCTCCGGCACCATCTCCCCGCCCTACTGGCGCGGCGAGCGCTACTTCCTGAGCCGGCGCGAGCCCGGCCAGCAGTTCGCGGTGCTGTACGTCGTCGATGCGGACGGCACCGAGCGCGTGCTGATCGACCCGATGGCCCTCGACCCGACCGGTGTCACCACGCTCGACAGCTGGCAGCCCTCGAAGGAGGGCGACCGGCTCGCCTACCAGCTGTCGGTCGGCGGCAACGAGGAGTCGCTGCTCTACGTCATGGACGTCGCCACCGGCGAGACGATCGAGGGTCCGATCGACCGCTGCCGCTACTCCCCGGTCGCGTGGGTCCTCGGCGGCAGCTCGTACTACTACGTCCGCCGCATCGCGCCCGAGCTGCTCCCCGAGTCGGAGCAGAACTTCCACCGCCGCGTGTACCTGCACCGGGTCGGCACGTCGCCCGACACCGACGAACTGGTGTTCGGCGCCGGCATGACGATGACCAACTACTACGGCGTCGAGGTCAGCCGCGACGGTCGGTGGCTGCAGGTCCGGCGGCCGAGGGCACCGAGCCGCGCAACGACCTGTGGGTCGCCGACCTCACCCAAGGCCCCCTCGAGTCGCCCTCGTTCGCCCTCGTGCAGGGCGATGTCGACGCGCAGACCGGGCTCACGTTCCTGCGCGACGGGCGGGTGCTGGTCAGCACCGACCTCGATGCGCCGCGCGGACGGGTCGCCGTCACCCGTCCCGGAGCCTGGAGTCCGGACGCCTGGTCGGATCTGGTCCCCGAGGACGCCGACGCGGTCCTGGAGTCCGTCACGGTGCTGGACGGGCCGCAACTCGACGAAGACCTGCTCGTCGTCGTCCGCACCAGCCACGGCGTCGCTCGCATGTCGCTGCATCGCGGCGACGGACGGTGCCTTCGTGCGCGACATCGAGCTGCCCGGCGCCGGCACCATCGGCGGTCCCGTCGAGCACATCGACGGCGGACCGGTGACGTGGTTCGTCTTCACCGATCACACGACGGTTCCCACGGTCTACGCCTACGACGCGCGCACCGACGCGGTGACGCTGCACGCCCGACCCGCCCGGCACCGTCGAGGTGCCGCACCGTGCACTCGCAGCAGGTGACGTACCGCTCTGCGGACGGCACCGAGGTGCGGATGTTCGTCCTGTCCCCCACGGCGGCGCCCGAGGTGCCCCGCCCCGACGATCCTGTACGGGTACGGCGGCTTCGGGGTCCCGCTCACTCCGGGATACTCCGCGGCGATCCTGGCATGGGTCGAGGCCGGCGGCGTGTGGGCCGTGGCCAACCTGCGCGGCGGAAGCGAGGAGGGCGAGGAGTGGCACCGCGACGGGATGCTCGGCAAGAAGCAGAACGTGTTCGACGACTTCCACGCAGCCGCCGAGTGGCTCATCGCGGAGGGGTGGACGACTCCGCAGCAGCTGGGCATCTACGGCGGTTCGAACGGCGGGCTCCTCGTCGGAGCGGCGATGACGCAGCGACCGGACCTGTTCAACGCGATCGTCTGCGTCGCCCCGCTGCTCGACATGATCCGCTACACGACGTCCGAGCTCGGCCCGACGTGGACCGTCGAGTACGGCGATCCCGAGGACCCGGAGCAGTTCGCGTGGCTGCACGGCTACTCGCCCTACCACCGCGTCGTCGACGGGACCGACTACCCGGCGACGATGTTCGCGGTCTTCGACAACGACACCCGCACCGACCCGATGCACGGCCGCAAGATGTGCGCCGCCGCGCAGCAGGCCACCTCGGGCACGCGGCCGATCCTGCTGCGCACCGAGGGCGACGTCGGCCACGGGGCCCGCAGCCTGTCGAAGTCCGTCGAGGAGACCGCAGACACCCTCGCGTTCTTCGCCAACTGGACCGGGCTGTCGCTGACAGTCGACGGTCGCGATGACCATGGATGGGGCCGTCCCGATGACCATCGTGGCTGCCGCCAGGGACGCCCCGTTCTGGGAGACGGCCCGCGACTGGCTGCTGGGCGTTCCGCTGCAGATCGTCGTGATCATCGTCGGCGCGCTGATCGCCCAGCTGATCCTCACGTGGCTGATCCGCCGCGTCGTGCGGCGCGCGACCCAGAAGGCGCAGCACGAACGGCTCGGCCAGGTCGCGGAAGATCGCGCGCACCGCCGAGCTGTCGCAGGTCATGCTCACGCAGCGCACCGAGCAGCGCGCCAACGCGATCGGCACGCTGCTGCGCAGCGTCGTGGCGATCGGGGTGTGGTCGATCGCCTTGCTGACGATCCTCCCGCTGCTGGGCATCGACATCGCCCCGCTGCTCGCCAGCGCGGGCGTGATCGGCGTGGCCCTCGGCTTCGGCGCGCAGACCCTGGTGAAGGACTACCTCTCGGGGATCTTCATGATCGTCGAGGACCAGTACGGGATCGGCGACCTGGTCGACCTCGGCGAGGTCATCGGCACCGTCGAGGAGGTCGCGCTGCGGTACACGCGGCTGCGCGACCTGTCTGGAGTGGTCTGGTACGTCCGCAACGGCGAGGTCCTGCGCGTCGGCAACCGGTCACAGGGCTGGACGCTGGCCGTCGTCGACATCCCGATCGGCTACGACGAGAACATCGACCGGGTCCGCGAGATCGTCGAGAACGTCGCCACCGACATGGACGAGAACCCCGACTACGACGACATGCTGCTCGGCCGACCCGTCGTTCGCCGGGGTCGAGTCCGTCTCCGGCGAGGCGGTCGTCATCCGAATCACCGCCAAGGCCGCCCCTGAGAAGCAGGTCACTGCCGCCCGCACGATCCGCGAGCGCATGAAGCTGGCCTTCGACCGGGCCGGCATCAGCGTCCCGGTCCTCGTGCGGCCAGCTGCCCGGCGTGCAGGGACCGACGAATCCACCGAGGATGGGGTCGTGACCCCGGCCGCCTGTCTCGTGACCGGCGCCACCGGCTACGTCGGGGGGCGCCTGGTCCCGCAGCTGCTCGCCGAAGGGCACCGGGTGCGGGTCATGGCGCGGCACCCCGAGAAGCTCCGGGACGTCCCGTGGCTTGCCGATGTCGACGTCGTCACGGGAGACGCCGCCGATCCGGTCGCTGTCCGCGAGGCGATGGCGGACATGGACGTCGCCTACTACCTGCTGCACTCGATCCAGGAGGGCCCCGGACTCGAGGACGCCGAGCGCCGGATGGCGCAGACCTTCGCCGACGCCGCTCGCGACAGCGACCTGCGGCGCATCGTGTACCTCGGCGGCCTCGCCCCCGAGATCCCCGTCGATCGGATGTCCGCGCACATGCGGTCGCGGGTCGAGGTGGGGCAGGTGCTGCGCGGCTCGGGCGTCCCGCGTGGCCGAGTTCCGCGCCGCCGTCATCATCGGATCCGGGTCGGCCAGCTTCGAGATGCTGCGCTACCTGACCGAGCGGCTGCCGGCGATGATCACGCCGACCTGGGTGCGCCAGAAGACTCAGCCGATCGCCATCCGCGATGTGCTGCGGTACCTCGTCGCTGCGGTCGGCCTGCCGTCGACCGTGAGCCGGTCGTTCGAGATCGGCGGACCCGAGGTGCTCACCTACCAGGAGATGATGCGGCGCTATGCGGTCGTCGCAGGGCTGCGCCCGCGAGTGATCCTGCCCATCAACCTGCTCACGCCCGGCCTGTCGAGCCACTGGGTCAACGTGGTCACCCCCGTGCCCCGCGCGATCGCACGGCCGCTGGTGCAGTCGCTGCGGCACCCCTCGGTGTGCCACGAGCACGACATCGCCCAGTGGATTCCCGATCCTGACGGCGGACTGCTGCCGTTCGACGAGGCCGTCCGCCTCGCCCTCACCCGTATCCAGGACGCACAGGTCGTCACCCGCTGGACGGGAGCCTCGGTGCCCGGCGCCCCGAGCGACCCGCTGCCGCAGGACCCCGCCTGGTCCGGCGGCACGCTCTACGAGGACATCCGTGTCCAGCACACGTCTGCGACACCCTGGGAACTGTGGGCAGCCGTCGAGCGCATCGGCGGCGAGCACGGCTGGTACTCGTCCAACCCCCTGTGGGAGATGCGCGGCCTGCTCGACCGACTGGTCGGCGGAGTCGGACTGCGACGCGGTCGCCGGGATCCGAACGTGCTGGCCGTCGGCGACGTCGTCGACTTCTGGCGGGTGGAGGAGCGACTGGCCCCGACGCCTCCTGCGCCTCCGGGCCGAGATGAAGATGCCCGGACTGGCATGGCTCGAGTTCTCGGTCGAGCCCGAGGGCACCGGCGCGGTCCTGCGGCAGCGTGCCGTCTTCTTCCCCCGGGGGCTGGCCGGACATGCCTATTGGTGGGTTGTCGCGCCCTTCCACGCATTCGTGTTCCCACCCATGGCCCGTCACATCGTCGAGCGGGCCGAGAGCCCCGAGATCGCGTCCACCAGAATGGCCTCGTGACCACTGAGAGCGACAGCCCGATGACCCCGTACGAGGACTTCGGCGGCGAGGCCTTCTTCGAACGACTCGTGGGCGCGTTCTACGAGCGGGTGGCGCACGACCCGATCCTGCGACCGATGTACCCCGGCACCGACCTGGCCCCCGCGCAGCGACGCCTCCAGCTCTTCCTCGAGCAGTACTGGGGTGGCCCCCAGACCTACAGCGAGGAGCGCGGTCATCCCCGCCTCCGCATGCGACATGTGGGCTTCCACATCGACGCGGTCGCGCGCGATCGGTGGCTCAGCCTCATGCACGACGCCATGGTGGAGCAGGACCTCACCGAGGAGCAGGAGAAGCGACTCTGGGTCTACCTGGTCAGCGCGGCATTCGGCATGCAGAACGTCCCCGACGAGCCGTACGGCACGCCACTTCCCACGGAGGAGAAGTCATGACGAGCACACCGGACCCCGGCGCCGACCGGGACACCTGGTGGCGGCATGCCGTGGTCTACCAGGTCTATCCGCGTTCCTTCGCCGACCTCGACGGCGACGGACTGGGCGACATCCCCGGGCTCATCTCGCGTCTGGACTACCTCGCCGACCTCGGCGTGGATGCTGTCTGGATCTCCCCCTTCTACACGTCTCCGCTGAACGACGGCGGCTACGACGTCGCCGACTACCGCTCGATCGACGCCCGGCTGGGTTCGATGGACGACGTCGACGCGCTGATCGCCCAGGCGCACGCGCGGAACATCCGCATCCTCATGGACATCGTCCCCAACCACTCCAGCAGCGAGCATCCGTGGTTCCAGGAACTGCTGGCGGCCGAGCCCGGGTCGCCCGCGTGGGACCGCTACGTCGTCCGCGAGGGGAAGGGCCCGGACCGCGAGTCGCCCCCCAACAACTGGAGGAGCGTCTTCCACGGCGCCGGCTGGTCGCGCATCCGCACACCACAGGGTGAGCCCACCGGGTACTGGTACCTGCACCTGTTCGACACCACGCAGCCGGACCTCAACTGGGAGAACCCCGAGGTGCGGGCGGAGTTCCGCGACATCCTCCGGTTCTGGTTCGACCGCGGCATCGACGGGTTCCGCATCGATGTCGCGCACGGCCTCGTCAAGGAGGAGGGTCTCCCCGACTTCGAGTACCCGGAGACCGCCGACGGCGAGGAGCCGGACGTGACCCCGGCGATGTTCGGGGACGACGCCGCACACTCGCCCTTCTGGGACCAGGACGGCGTCCACGACATCTACCGCGAGTGGCGATGCGGTGGCCGACGAGTACGACCCGCCGCGCATCTTCTGCGGCGAGACGTGGGTCCCGAATCCGGAGCGGCTCGCCCGCTACCAGCGCGCCGACGAGCTGCAGACGTCGTTCAACTTCATCTACTTCGAGGCCGGCTGGGACGGCCCGAAGATGCGCAGCGACCATCGACGAGACCATCGCCAACCACGCCAAGGTCGGGGCGCCGCCCACGTGGGTGCTGTCGAACCACGACGTCGTCCGACACCGGACCCGGATGGCGCCGATCGTCGACGGTTCCCCGGACCTCGAGCGTGGTCTGCGCCGAGCCCGCGCGGCGACCCTCTTCACGCTGTCCCTGCCCGGGTCGATGTACCTGTACCAGGGCGAGGAGCTCGGCCTTCCCGAGGTGACCGACCTGCCCGACGAGTCCCGACAGGATCCGGCCTGGCATCGCAGTGGCGGCACCGATGGCCTGCGTGACGGCTGCCGGGTCCCGATCCCCTGGAGCGGTGACTCGCCGTCGTACGGCTTCGGCCCCGGCTCGGCATCCTGGCTGCCCCAGCCGACCGAGTGGGCGCAGCTCTCGATCGAGAGCGAGCAGGGCGTCGACGGCTCGACCCTCGAGATGTACCGCGAGGCCCTTAGCGTGCGGCGGGGCTCGTCCGCCATGGGCGAGGGGCCCATGGACTGGCTGACGGACTCCCTCGACGTGCTGGCCATCCGTCGCACTGGCGCCGATGGCGCCGTCATCTCGGTGATCAACCTCACGGATCAGCGCGGTTCGGCTGCCGGCGGAGTGGGGAACGGACGTCCTGGTCGCCTCGGGCCCGGACGTCGCCGCGCTGTCCATCGATACCGACGCGAATGATGACGGGAACGACGACGAGCCCCGAACGCCCGAGCCGTGCTTGGTCATCGGGGCCGAAACGGCTGTGTGGCTGGGGGCGACGTCCTAGTCTGATCGGGTGGAGGTCCCGTTCAACCCATCGGAGCGCAGCAGCCTCGGCGTCGAGATCGAGCTGGGACTCGTCGACGTCGAATCAGGCGAGCTGACGGGCGCCGCTCCGGCGATCCTGGCCGAGCTGGCGGCGCGCAATCAGGGCATCGAGCATCCACGGATCAAGGCCGAGCTGTACCAGTGCACGCTCGAGGTGATCACGGGGGTCTCCGCGACGGTCGCCGACGCTCGGCACGACCTGCAGACCGGGATCGATGAGATCCGGGACATCGCAGGGCCGCTCGGAGTCGACGTCATCAGTGCCGGCCTGCACCCGTTCTCCTCCTGGCGCTCCCAGACCCGTTCCGAGGGCGAGCGCTACGACGCCATCGTCGAACGCATCCAATGGCCCGCGCGACGGCTCATCACGCATGGCGTCCACTACCACGTGGGCGTGCGCTCGGCGGAGAAGTCGATCGCCATCACGAACGCCCTGGCGACCATGCTGCCGTTCTTCCTTGCGCTATCGACATCGAGCCCGTACTGGCAGGGGACGGACACCGGCCTGATGAGCGCACGCACCAAGGTCTTCGAGGCCCTCCCGTCCACCGGGCTGCCGCCGAACCTGGAGAACTGGGACGAGTTCGAGCGCTTCATGACGTCGCTGATCAACGCCGGCACCATCACCACCATCCGCGAGGTGTGGTGGGACATCCGACCGCACCCGAACTTCGGCACCGTCGAGCTGCGCATGTGCGATGCCATGCCGACCCTCACGGAGACGTGCGCCCTCGCCGCCCTCGCGCAGGCGGCCGTGGAGAGGTACGACGAGCTGCTGGACCGCGGGTACCGGCTCCCCACCGAGCGGGACTGGGTGCTGCGCGAGAACAAGTGGCGGGCGGCGCGGTACGGGCTCGATACCGATCTCGTGCTCGACTCGGCCGGTCGGACGCGCCCGATCGTGGACCTGATCACTGACGCCGTGGAGGAACTGACGCCATTCGCCCGGCGCCTCGGCTGCGTCGACGAGCTGGAGTCCATCCACGGCATCCTCGCCTCCGGGACGAGCGCGACTCGCCAGCGGAAGGTCCTCGCGGACACCGGTGCCCTCGAGGACGTCGTGGTGTCCCTGAGAGCGGAGCTGCTGACGGACCAGCCGGGGGCGGGCGCCGCGTGAGCGATCTTGCCGCGGTCGTGGCGTCCCACGAGCACGAGCTGGTCGCACTGCGGCGCCTGCTCCATGCTCAGCCCGAGCCGTCCCGGGCCGAGTACCTGACCACCGAGATCCTCGTCGAGCGACTCACCGTCGAAGGGCTGCGCCCGGTCGTGCTGTCGTCCGGAACCGGCCTGGTGTGCGACATCTCGCTCGATCCGAGCCTTGCGCCGGATCCGGCCACCATGCCGATGGTCGCCCTGCGGGCGGACATCGACGCCCTCGCCATGGACGACCTCACGAATGCCCCGTACCGGTCGCACTTCCCGGGCTATCGCGCACGCGTGCGGGCATGACGTCCATGCGGCCGCCGTCGTCGGCGCCGCGCTGACGCTGCTCGAGACTCGCCGCAACCACCCTCGGCCGGCCATGGTGCGCCTGATCTTCGAGCCCGCGGAGGAGGCGGTGCCCGGTGGCGCCGTCGACGTCATCGAGGAGGGCTGGCTGGATCACGCGCAGGCGATCTTCGGCGTCCACTGCGACCCGAAGCTCGATGTCGGGACCCTGGGCATCCGGGTCGGGCCTCTCACCTCGGCCGCCGACCAGTTCGATCTCGACCCTCCTCGGCCCCGGCGGGCATACCGCCCGCCCCCGCGAGACCGTGGACCTCGTCCGTTGGACGGCGCGCATCGCCGACCGGCTCTGGGACGAGATGAGCCTGCGCTCCGACGCGCCCCGTCACGATGGTCTTCGGCTCGGTGAACGCCGGTGTCGCCGCCAACGTGATCCCCGCGTCCGCGAGCCTGCGCGGGTCCTTCCGCACGTCGGACCGGACGGCCTGGGCGCACGGCGAGAAGGTGATGCTGGAGTCGCTGGCGCACCTGATGACCGCCGACGACATCGGCCCGACGCCCGACTGGCAGCTGGACTACACCCGTGGCCTCCCTCCGGTCGTGAACGATGCCGGCACGACCGCACTCGTCGAGCAGGTCGTCGACGCGCGAGTTCGGCCGTGCCGCTGCGGTCGAGACGCCGCAGTCCATGGGCGGGGACTCCTTCGCCTGGTACACCGAGCGGATCCCCGGCACCTACGTCCGCCTTGGCACGCACGACCCCTCGAGCGGCGATCCGCGGCTGGACCTGCACTCGGCCACCTTCGACGTGGACGAACGGGCGATCGGCATCGGCGCGACCGTGCTGGCCGGCTGCGCCCTCACGGCGCTTGACGCGCGACTCTCCTAGCGCACGGAAGGGCCTAGCGCACCACGTGCAGGGCCAGCCGCGCGGCCGGTCCGGACGCGTAGACGAACACCTGGCCGCGCGGCGTGCTCAGCCGCTTCCACGGCCCGGCGGTCGTCGCCGACACCTTGGCCCGGTCGTTGGCGATCATCCCCAGCTGGCGGGCCGCATGCAGGGTCCGCAGCGGCAGTCCACCGAATCCGGGGCGATCCCAGATCTCCTCCGCCACGGACTCCTGCGCGCGCGGCGGCAGTCCGGCGCTTCGGCCCTCGAACTCGGCCGTGGCCTCATCGACCAGCGGGACGAGGTCGCCTGACACCGCGAAGATCGGCAGCTGCCAGCCGTCCGTGGGCGGCAGGTTGTGCACGGTGGGGTTGGCCCCCACGCGGGACCAGCGCACGCGGCAGCGCGTCGAGATCAAGCCCGGTCGCCGCTTGTTCGCGCAACGCGTCCGCCACTCGCTCCGAGCGGAACGATCACGTCTGCGGCCTCGTGATGGGCTCGCACGGTGGGCACCGCCACGAAGACGAGGACACCCAGCGGTGGGGTGGTGAAGACACCGACGGCCTGCGAGGCCGTCACCACGCGAGCGGGCAGATCGGCATCCCATCGCAGCTGCCTGCGGCAGAAGCCCTCGAGTGCGCGGGCATCGGGTTCGGTCAGCCGGATCGTCACTGATGAATTGTCAAGGGCTCGAGAAGGGCCCGCAACTCAGCGTGGATCCGGATCGGGTCGGCCGCTGTCGGGATCCACGACCGCCATGACGGTCGAGGCCTCCGCTGCAAGGTCGCCCACCTCGTCGAGGATCCGATACCGGAACGTGTAGGACGAGTTGCCCAGCCGCTCGATCCAGATCTCGATGATGATCGGCTCAGGCGACAGCAGGAGCGGCTTGCGATGGGTGATCTCCTGCTTGACCACGACCTGCGCGAATGTCTCGCCACGCACGAAGCCGAGGTCGTGCAGCATCCCGACGCGGGCTTCCTGGAGGTAGTCGTGGAACACCACGTTGTTGACGTGCCCCAGCGGGTCGAGGTCGCTGAACCGCCGGTAGACCGGGACCCGCAGGACGTGGTGGCCTGACATGCGGACTCCTAGTGGCGGGTGAGCTTGCGGTAGGTCGCACGATGCGGCCGCGCGGCATCGGCACCGAGTCGCTCGATCTTGTTCTTCTCGTAGGACTCGAAGTTGCCCTCGAACCAGAACCACTGCGAGTCGCCCTCGTAGGCGAGGATGTGCGTGGCGATCCGGTCGAGGAACCACCGATCGTGCGACGTGATGACGGCGCAGCCGGGGAACTCGAGCAGGGCGTTCTCCAGCGAGCCGAGCGTCTCCACGTCGAGGTCGTTGGTCGGCTCGTCGAGCAGCAGCAGGTTGCCGCCCATCTTCAGCGTCATGGCGAGGTTGAGGCGGTTGCGCTCGCCGCCGGACAGCACCTTCGCCTGCTTCTGCTGGTCGGGTCCCTTGAAGCCGAAGACCGACACATAGGCGCGAGAGGGCATCTCGACGTTGCCGACCTTGATCCAGTCGAGACCGTCCGAGACGACCTCCCAGACGTTCTTGGTGGCGTCCAACCCCGAGCGGCTCTGGTCGACGTAGGAGAGCTTGACGGTCTCGCCGACCTTGATGTCCCCCGAGGTGGGCAGGTCGTCCTTGTCGTCCGAACCACCCGCGGCCGCGGCGACGATCATCTTGAACAAGGTCGTCTTGCCGACGCCGTTGGGGCCGATGACGCCGACGATGCCGTTGCGCGGCAGCGTGAAGGACAGGTCGTCGATGAGCAGCCGGTCGCCGAAGCCCTTGGTGAGATGGTGCGCCTCGACGACGACACTGCCCAGCCGCGGGCCCGGCGGGATCTGGATCTCCTCCATGTCGAACTTGCTGGCCTTCTCGGCCTCGGCGGCCATCTCCTCGTATCGGTCGAGGCGAGCCCGGCTCTTGGTCTGCCGGGCCTTCGCGTTCGACCGCACCCACTCGAGCTCGTCACTGAGCCGGCGCTTGAGCTTGGCGTCCTTCTGCCCCTCCACCTTGAGGCGCGCGCCCTTCGTCTCGAGGTACGTGGAGTAGTTGCCCTCGTAGGGGTAGCACTTGCCCCGGTCGATCTCGAGGATCCACTGGGCGACGTTGTCGAGGAAGTACCGGTCATGGGTGATGGCGACGACGGTGCCGGGGTACTTCTCGAGGTGCTGCTCGAGCCACTGCACGCTCTCGGCGTCGAGGTGGTTGGTCGGCTCGTCGAGGAGGAGCAGGTCCGGCTGCAGCAGCAGCAGCTTGCACAGCGCCACGCGACGCTTCTCGCCGCCGGACAGCACGGAGACGTCGGCGTCGCCGGCCGGGCAGCGCAGCGCGTCCATGGCCTGGTCGAGCTGAGCGTCGAGATCCCAGGCGTTGCGGTGGTCGATGTCCTCCTGCAGCTTGCCCATCTCGGCCAGGAGGGTGTCGTAGTCGGCGTCCGGCTCGGCGAGCTCGGCCGAGATCGCGTTGAAGCGGTCGACCATGGCCTTGGTCTCGGCGACGCCCTCCTCGACGTTCTCGATGACCGTCTTGGTCTCGTCGAGGTTGGGCTCCTGCATGAGGATCCCGACGGTGTACCCCTCGTGCAGCATCGCCTCGCCGTTGGAGACGTCGTCGATGCCGGCCATGATCTTCAGCAGGCTCGACTTGCCGGCACCGTTCGGTCCGACGACGCCGATCTTCGCGCCGGGGAGGAAGGACAGCGTCACGTCGTCGAGGACGACCTTGTCGCCGTGTGCCTTGCGGGCCTTGCGGAGGGTGTAGATGAACTCAGCCATAGCCGCTGAGCCTAGTCGGCGGGGACCACGCCCTCGGCGCCCCTCAGGCCGCGGACGCCGGCGAACCCGAGGCCTCGAGGATCTCGCCGGTGCTGGTGTCCACGAGCTCCCCGTCATCCAGACCCGCTTCCGCGAGGGCATCGGCGATCGACCGGCGCTCGCTCTCCACGACCGCCTCGCGCTTCACCCGCGTGAACGTCGCCGTCCCGCGGGCAAGGTCGGGGCCGACGGAGGAGGCCTCGATGTCGAAGTAGCGCACGGTGTGGGTGTGATCCCCGCAGGGTCGCTGCACCTCGCGACTGCGCAGACGTCCGAAGACGACCACCGGCATCCCCTTCCCGAGCGTCTGGACCACGTTGTGCGCCAGGTTGCGCCAGCAGGAGACGGTGAAGTAGTGGGTGTCCCCGTCGACCCAGCGCTGGTTCGCCCGATCGAATCGACGGGTTCCCGAGGCGACTCGGAAGGACGCCACCGGCTCCCCCGACTTCGTGAAGCGAAGCTCGACCTCGTTGACCACGTTGCCGACGACGCTGAAGGTGATGTCGTTCATGGGCTGCTCCTGAGTGTCCCCGGGTGCTCCCGGCTGATGGTCAGGCTGACGAAGGAGGCGGCCCGACCACATCCTCGAACGGGGTCGTTGTGGATCGCCGACAACCGTGCGGATGACTGTGCACAAGCATCGACGGGAGGTCGTGTCGGAGCCGAAATCTCGTTGCGCCACAACATCTTTGATGTCAGACCCCCGACGTAGTGTGCAGTCATGGACATCGCCACAGCCGAGCTCATCGCCCTCGAGGGCGCGAGCGTGCGAAGCCTGGATCCCGATGCGGCTATCGGTGAACTGCAGCGGTTGGAGCGTCTCCTCTCGCGGCTGCACGCCCTCCAGTCGGAGCTCCTCGTCACGGCCGCGTCGCCCGAGCCCCGCATAGACGAGTTCACGGTGCTCGACCCGCGGCCGGACCGGCACGAGGAGCGCCTGGTTCGCATCAGCGATGCCGTTCGCGAGGAGATCTCGTCGGCTCTGCGGTGGTCTCCCGCGACGACGGCTGGCCGAATCGACTCCGCCCGTCTGCTCGCCGACCCGCTGATGCAGACTCGGGACGCCCTGCGCGCGGGACTCATCAGCCCAGGTCACGTCACCGCGATCGTCGAGGCGGCGGGTCGCCTCCCCGGACGACGCGGCACGGCCACCGAGGACCGAGAGGTGTTCGCGCGAGCCTGCGCCGAGCTCCAGCGCCGCGTCCTCCCGGTCGCCGAGCGCGGCACGATCTCCCAGGTTCGGTCTGCCGGTCGGCGAGCAGTACTGGCCATCGACGCGGAAGGCGCCCAGCGACGTCGTCGTGAGGAGACTGTGCACGCGGGACGTCCACGTCGTCGACGAGCCCGACGGGATGAGCACGCTCTTCGCCCGGCTGACCACGGAGCAGGCTCACACGGTCATGCAGGCGGTCGTGGCGCGCGCCGAGACCCTCGCTGACCCGGCCCTGAGGGCCGGCGAACGCAGGGCCGAGGCCCTCGCCGATCTCGTGCTGGCGGGCTGTGGCACCGGGATTGGCGTCGGGGCCGACGCGATCGCCAGCCGTGACCGTCCACCTCGACGTCGTGGCCGGCTGGGATGACCTGCTCTCCGACGAGCCACGCTCGGCGGTCATCGAGGGCGCCGACGTCCCGGCCGAGGCGGTGCGCGACCTGCTCGCGGATCCGGACGTGACGGTCATGGTTCGTCGCCTGCTCGCGGATCCGGTCACCGGAGTCCTGACAGGAGTCGGTCGCAGTCGCTATCGGCTTCCCGAGCGGCTGCGGGAGTTCATCGCCTTCCGAGACGGCACCTGCCGGTTCCCGGGCTGCCGCCGGCGCGCGACCCGTTGCCAGATCGACCACGCCGAGGCGTGGGATGACGGAGGAGCCTCAGATCCAGAGAACCTCGGGGCGCTGTGCACGCGGCACCATCAGCTCAAGACCCACGGCGGCTGGCAGCTGCTCGACAGTCGGGACGATGGATCGTGCATCTGGCAGTCTCCGGCTCGACGGGTCCATCAACGGGACCCGGTTCCGGTGCTGGCACCGCCCGAGCCGCAACCGCCACCCTTCTGATCGACCCTCAGCGCGGGAGTGCCCGTGCCCTGTTGTTGCGCGGGTTGTGCTCGAGCTCGATCAGCCCGAGTTCCTCCAGCAGCGGCGGCAGGTACATGCCGAACCGCCCCCGGTAGCCCTTGCGCAGCCCGTACCACCCGCCGACGGGGTTGTCCTCGGACCGCCCCCAGGCCTCGATCGTGCCCGGGGCCGCGTCCTTCTTCTCGTCGGCCGCGCCCAGCGGCACCCAGTCCCCGGCCGCCACGAGCATCGCGTGCAGGTCGTCGATCGCCCGCAGGTCGTACTTCAGCGTCGTGGAGCCGACCTGGCACACGAGGCAGGGCGGATCGGCGTCCTCATCCCGGAACATCGTGTAGTTCGACGACCCCGGGGCCGTCGTCAACTGCCACGGGTCGTCCGCTGTGCCGCTACCAGCTCATGGTCCACCTCCGATGGCTCACCCCACCACGGGAACGCGTGAATGCAGCAAGGGTACGTCACGGTGCGGCCCTAGGCTGCCGCGATGACGACGCGCATCCATCGGGCCTGGCTGGTCGCCGGGGTGACGTTCCTCGTCCTCCTCGCCTCGGCCGCCTTCCGCTCGTCGGTGGGCGTCATGATCGTCCCGTTCGAGGACGAGTTCGGCTGGACACGATCGGCCACCTCGCTCGCGGTCTCCGTCAACCTCGTGGTCTACGGCGTGACGGCGCCGTTCGCCGCCGCGCTCATGGAGCGCTTCGGCATCCGTCGCATCGCCGCGATCGCGCTTGGCGCTGATCGCCGCCGGAACCGGCCTGACCCTGGTGATGACCGACGTCCTGGCAGCTGGTCGTGCTCTGGGGCCTCCTGGTCGGACTCGGCACCGGCTCGCACCGCGCTCGTCTTCGGGGCACTGGTCACGAGCCGCTGGTTCGTGCACCGCCGCGGCCTGGTGCTCGGCGTGCTCGGCGCCGCGTGGGCGACCGGCCAGCTGGTCTTCCTGCCGCTGCATCGCCCGCGACGATCGAGGACAACGGCTGGCGCTACGCCTCTGGCGCCATCGCCCTCGCCTGCGTCGCGCTGATCCCGCTGGTGTGGTTCGTGATCGCGGATCGGCCCTCCGACGTCGGGCTTCGTCCCGTACGGAGCGACCGACGAGATCACCGACGCCGAGCAGGAGCAGAACGCCACGCACAGCGGCTGGGCGGCCGCGGGCACCGCCGTGACGGTCCTGCGCGACGCCTCTCGCTCGCGTGCCTTCTGGCTGCTGGCCGGCACGTTCTTCGTCTGCGGCTGGACGACGAACGGCATCATCAGCACGCACTTCGTCCCCGCGATGCACGACCACGGCATGGCCGCGACGGCGGCCGCCAGCCTGCTGGCCGTCGTCGGCATCTTCGACATCATCGGGACGATCGGCTCCGGCTGGCTCAGCGACCGCTTCGACCCACGGCTCCTGCTCGCCGTCTACTACGGGCTTCGCGGCACCGCCCTCATCGCCCTGCCGGTCTTCCTCGGGCCCGACATCGACCCGCCGCTGCTCGTCATCATGGTGTTCTTCGGACTCGACTGGGTCGCGACGGTCCCGCCGACGGCCCTGCTGTGCACCCGGATCGTTCGGCCCGGAACGAGGTCCGATCGTGTTCGGCTGGGTGTTCGCCTCGCACATGATCGGCGCCGCGGTGGCGGCTGCCGCCACCGGGGCGATCCGCGACGCGGCCGGCGACTACGCGACCGCGTGGTTCCTCGCCGGGTCGCTGGCCCTGCTCGCTGCGGTCGCGTCCCTCGCGATCCCCCGCGGGCGGGTGTCCGCTCCCGGGAGCCCAGTCCCGAAGTCGCCGAGCGACGTGGCCGCGCGACAATAGGCCCGCCAGCGCCCGTAGCTCAATGGATAGAGCAACCGGTTTCTACCCGGTCGGTTGGGGGTTCGAGTCCCTCCGGGCGCGCTTTCCCTCATGGAAGCCCTCTGCATCTACGGGTCTCCGGATCCGTCTAGCAGTTCTTGCCGCAATGTCTGGCGGATTGCTGGGGACCGCGAGAAGCGAACGTGGACTGCACTAGGGAGCTGCCATCGAGAGGGGTTGATACACGAGCACTGGGTGATCAGGGATCTGCTCTGCGTTGTGCCGGTCGGATCGCCGAACCCCGGACGGGACGGGACCCCGACCCATGGTGCGGGCCGGGGTCCGGTCGAGCACGCCTGGCGGCCGTGCGGGCGCTGGATCCTCTCGGCTTCAACGGACCTTTCGGTAGACGTCTCCGTTGAACTTGTAGCCCTGGTAGACCCCGTTCACGACGATGAGTTGAAACTCCGTCCACGCATTCTCGGTGCCGTGGTATGGGTTGTCAGGCCCCGTCACGAGGCGTCGGTTCCCCCAGTCGGGGGTGAGACTCCACGAGACCCCGGCGTCGTTGACCCACCGGAGGCTGCGGCGCACCTGTCTGATCTCGCCCTTGTGCCACGCATTCTGCACGCCGTTGGCCCGCTTGTACGTGCCCACGATGGCAGCGGTGCTGAGCACACCAGCGGAGGAGCCGCACACCGTGTCGCGCCAGGTGTTCTCACCCTGGCCCGTGTAGCAGATGGCGGACTGCTCGAAGACGGAGGACTTCGACAACGGCCCCGTGGGTCCGTCCGCCAGCTCGCACGCGGAGTCGGAGACGAAATCGTCACCGCAGCCGTTCTTGCCGTTGCCCCAGCGGTACACGTTCGTCGGTTCCAACCAGGCGGGCCACCTGCTCCCGTACAGACCCTGCTTCAGGTCCACGTCGAAGGTCTCCAGGTTCTCCCACGTACTCCAGTCCCTACCCCGGTCGGTGTCGTCGTACAGACTCACCCAGAAGGTGTCTACGTACTGATGGCTGCCAACGGTCGAGTAGAGCCCGTGGGAGCCCAATGCGGCATAGACGACGGGATGCGTGCCGTACGCCTTCTGGATGTTCCGCCACGGAATCGTCTCACCGTGATCGTGCTGGGACAGGATGACACTCTTCGGTTGAAGCATCGTGTCGAGTCGAACCGTCATGGTCTCCCAGTCGCTGACGTGGTTCCCGTAGACCGTCCCGAATTGCTTCTTGCCGAGGTTGAAGGGGTAGTAGTGGAAGTAGATGAGGTCGACGTAGCCCCCGACGTTCTTCTGCTGCCAGAAGGCGTATGACGTCGCCTGCGACGCGGCCTGCCCATGGAGGTATCTGGGGAAGCCATCGTCCAGGTCGTCCTTGGTGTACATCCACACCTGACCATCCCGCGTCACCGGCTCCATCCAGCTCAACGCATAGTCGACGGAGGACGGCATGAAGGACTCAGCCTCCGACAGCCAGACCTGGGGGGCATAGCGGCGCAGCAGATCAGCCTTGACGTACGCACTGCGGGCCGGACCCGCCACCGGGTCGTCCATGAACAACTGCCAGCTGTTGGTATTCGCGGCATCGGGGGCATCGTCGAACACTGCCCGGTAGCCCGCGGCAGCAGCGCCGTCACGGACGATGCCGCCGCTGCCGGTGAGGCGGAAGAGCTGAGGCGCGTACGTCTTGCCGTCGTAGGTGGGTGTCGCCGACCACTTCGCGTCGTCGCCGTCGCAGCCGTGCCCGTCCCGTCGCCACAGGACTTTGCTATACGACTCGCCGGGCGCAAGCGTGATCCTCGCCCCGATGAAGCCCACAGTCAGGTCAGGTTCGATGCACTCCCAGACCGGTCCGATGTCTATCACGAGGGGACGGTTGGACCCGTTCTGGATAACGTAGGTCGCACCGTCGCCCGCCTGAGCCGGAGAGGCTCCGAGGACTGCCGCTACCGCGAGAACGACGACGAAGATGAAGCTCTTACGCAACATACCGACTCCACCGTCATGAGGGCTCTCAAGAGACCTGACCCACGCCTCTCGTTGACACTAAGCCCGCCATGACGACAACGAACCAACTCGAAACTAGCCTCGAACTGGCTGCACGGTCCCAATTCGCCAAGGTGAGACACGATTGCGACATAGGAAAGCCGTCCCGCGCCAGGAGACGATCATCGAGATGATCTGCCTCGCTCCCAATGAGCGGATACGAACGTTCCTGATAGTCGCCGCTCATACGGGTACACGCGTATCTCCGAGATCCTGTCCCTTCGCTGGGCCGATGTGAACGCACACGCACGATCTTGATCTTGACCCTCGGCGAGGGAGGCAAGCGCCGTGCCGTGTACCTGACCCCATCACTAGAGGCTCAGCTCAAGGGCTAGAAGATCGAGCAGAACCGCGAGAGGCTGGCGGCGTCCTGATGGGCCACCGAGATCGACTGGGTCATCACCAGCGACATCGGGACGCAGATGGACTCTCACAGCTGGCGCAAGCTCTTCAGGCCGTTCGCCGACGCTGTTGCTCCAGCCGTCACGCCCCACTCACTTAGGCACGCCTTCGCCACCCTCATGCTCGAAGAGGGAGTGCCCATGCGGGTGGTCTCCGACCAGATGGGCCACTCGTCAACGCGGATCACGGAGACGACCTACAGCCATGTGACGGCCAGGCTCCAGCACGAGGCGGGGGCAGCCGTCGAACGCGCCCTCGGCATGTAGCAATCCGTGTAGCAATCCTGCGAACGACCCTGACGATCCCAGGGGTTCCCTGACGCTCGCGGCGAACCGAGGGGCAGTTCGGGGCACCTCTATCGGCAATCCGGTCGGTTGGGGGTTCGAGTCCCTCCGGGCGCACGCATCACCCGAACCCTCACACGCGCACGCATCTGACAAGAGGGGTCTGCTGGGCGTCCTGCTGTCACGGGACGTCAGATGGATCACGTCCGCGCCATGGGCCTGCCGAAGGTGACCGCGTCAAGAACCTCGCTGGGCGTCCTCTCGCCGAGTTGATGGTCAGGAAGCACGCCGAGCGCGCCGTTGACGGATGCGAAGGCCACGCGCAGAGTCACGAAGAAAGTGATGGCCAGGATCTGGGAGTCGTCGAAGCCGGCACTCCGGAGGTCGTCGAGATCGCTCGGTCGCGTCGCCCCGGCATCGGTCGCGACCTGGCGAGCCCACCGCGCCAGAGCCCGGTCCGACGCATCGAGCAGGTCGTCCTCGCCTCGAAGGACGCTCGCCGCAACGTCCGCGCCGACCTCACCTGCCAGCTTGCCACCCCAGGACAGCGAGCAGTAGCGATCTCCGATCGCCGAGGTGGAGGCGGCCACCAGGATCCCGCGCTGGCGGAAGGTCAGGCCCGCTGCCGCGCTCGCCTGGCCCAGCAGCGCGAAGAGGCCGGTCTCCTGAGACGGCTGGTGGGCCCAGAGTCGGGAAACGTTCATGACGTATCCGACCTCGGCCAGGTCGGCGTCGAACTGCTGCTGCGCCTCCGGCGTCGTCTCCGGCTCTGCCAGGAAGCCGACATTCGCAGTGCGCTCCGAGATGGCGGTTGTGCCTTCGATGCCATCGCCCGCGCGCCGGTGGGCCCGGCGTTTGCGACCCGTGAAGCCGACTACGGCGATCTCCGCGCGGAGCGGGAGCCCTGCTCGCACGCGCTCGCGAGCCAGGTTCGCGGAGAACTCGATGAAGGCCTCTTCGCCGACGCCCTGTATCGCCTCGAAGGCCGGTCCCGTCGATGCCAGCGCACGTGCATAGGACTCGGGATCCGCGAACTCCCACACGAAGGGGATCTCCACCCGCTCGATGTCGACGAAGCCAGCCCGGTGCAGGAGGTCCTCGCCGACTCCGGGACGGCCGAGGGAGTTCATCGCTGCCTGGTTCGCGACCTTCGGTGGCGTCGCCAGGGTGAATGGCTTCAGTGCCCAGGCCCCTGGCGACTTCTTGATGTGGCCCCAGACGGTCATCCCCAGCCGTCCACCGGGAGCGAGGACACGCTTGGCCTCGTCGACCGCGTCCGGCGTGGTTCCCCAGATTCCCCGGAAGCTCGTGACGACATCGAAGCTCGAGTCCGCCCAGGGCAGGGCGTGCATGTCCCCCACTCGCAGGTCGGCGTCGGGCAGACGGTCGCGGGCGATGTCGATCAGGCGTGCCGAGGCGTCGATGCCCGAGCACAGGGCTCCTTGGGCCGCTGCCAGTTCGACGGCCAGACCGGCACCGCACGCGATGTCCAGCAGGCGAACACCGGCGCCGACGCCCACGTGTCGGTGGAGAGCGACATACTCGCGGCAGTTCCCCGGCTCGCTCAAGGTGGCGAAGTCGACGGCTTGCCGACCCCATCCCTCGTCCACTCCCCGCCAGTCCTGGGCGTTCTCCGCTGTTGGTTGCTGACTGCAGGCTCATGCGCTTCCCCTTCGCCACCGGATGTTGTTCATGAACGATGCCAAGCCGGCGACCCTGGGCGCGTCGGCAGGACGGGCTATTCGCATGCACCGCCGTTGATGGCCCGTACAGGCCATGCCGGGCCGACACCGGAAGTCGTGACGTAGTTCCTCCGACGGGTGACGAACGGCCCTATCGGGCGCTTGCTCCGCGAAAATACGCTGGCGGCACTGCCGCTGGAGGTGCCCATGACAACGGGCGAGATGCTCGATCTCGCGGGCTTGCAGTCCCTCATCGACACCCTGAGGAGTCGCGGCTACCGAGTCATCGCCCCCACACTTCGCGACGGGGCACTCGTCCTGGCGGAGATCTCGAGTCTCGAACGAACTGCCTCGTGGAATCGGGGACGAGCAGGAGGCCGGGCGCTACCGGACGCATGACCGAGGCGACGAGGTGCTGTTCGGGTTCGCCAACACCGCGCAGTCCGCGAAGCCGGTCCTGTTCCCAGCCGACGAGCGGTTGTGGCGCGGCATCCGGACGGGAACCGAGTTCGAGGTGTCCCCCGAGGAGCCGGACGCCGCGCCCGTCGCCCTGCTCGGGGTTCGAGGCTGCGATCTGGCCGCGATCGGCATCCATGACACCGTCCTGCTCGGCCGGGGCGCCATCGACGCGCAGTACGCGACGAGGCGGGCCGACAGCCTCCTGATCGCCGTCACCTGCGGGACACCGGCCGCAACGTGCTTCTGCTCCTCCATGGGCACGGGCCCCAAGCCGGGCGAGGGCGCCGACCTGACCCTGACCGAGCTGCTCGACGACGACGGCCACCGATTCCTCGTCGAGACGGGAACGCCGGCGGGTGCGGACGTCCTCGCGGGGCTGACCACCGTTGCGGCCACCCCCGACGACCAGGCCGCGGCGGACACCGTGGTGGCCTCGGCGACGGCGCAGATGGTCCGGGAGATGCGAACCGACGACTTGCGCGACCTGCTCTTCGCCAGTGCGGAGAGCCCCCGGTGGGACGACGTGGCCACCCGCTGCCTGGCGTGCACGAACTGCACGATGGTGTGCCCGACCTGCTTCTGCACATCGGTCGAGGACGTCAGCGACCTGTCCGGTGACGTCGACGAGCGTCACCGCGTGTGGGACTCCTGCTTCTCGCTGGAGTACTCGCGGCTGCACGGTGGCGCGGTTCGCACCTCGACGAGCGCGCGCTACCGGCAGTGGCTCACGCACAAGTTGGCCGCATGGACGGAGCAGTTCGGGATGTCCGGCTGCGTGGGCTGCGGGCGCTGCATCACCTGGTGCCCGGCAGCCATCGACCTGACCGTGGAGGTCGCGGCTCTGCGGAACGAGGCAGAGCACGCGTCGAGCACGTCGAGCACGAGTCGCTAGGAGGACCACATGCGCACCCTCACCGAGTACCTGCCGGAGCACCCGTTCTTCGCTGGCCTGGACTGCCGCGGCGATGGACCTCATGGTCGGCTGCGCGCAGAACGTGCACTTCCGGGAGGGGGACGTCCTGTTCCGCACGGGGACACCGGCGGACACCTTCTACGTCATCCGCCACGGCCGGGTCACCCTCGAGGTCCACGACCCCCGCCGTCAGACGATGGTCGTCGCGACCTTGGGCGACGGCGAGGTCGCCGGCTGGTCCTGGCTGGTGCCGCCGTACCGGTGGATGTTCGACGCACGCGCGATCTCCGAGGTGAGTGCCGTGGCGTTCGACGGTGCGTGCCTGCGCGGAAAGTGCGACCAGGATCCGGTACTCGGCTATGCGCTCATGCAGCGCGTCGCCCAGGTGATGTACGAGCGCCTGCAGGACGCGCGCATCCGCCTGCTCGACATGTACGGGGACGCCTCGTGAACATGGCTTCCATGACAGGGCAGGTCCAGGACGTGTCGACCGATCCGATGATTCCCCGGGCGTTCGGGATCGTGAACACGCGTCTGGACACCCGGGACACCGTGACCCTGGCCCTCGAGCCGATCGACGGTCCACCCCTGGTCCACCGGGCCGGGCAGTTCACGATGCTGCATGCCTTCGGCGTCGGCGAGGTCCCGATCTCGATCTGCGGCGACCCCACCCGGCCCGGGCCGCTGCTGCACACCATCCGCGACGTCGGGGGTGTGACGCATGCGCTGGTGACCTCGCCGCCGGGCACGATGATCGGCGTCCGCGGCCCATTCGGGACCGGCTGGGACGTCGCCGATGGCATGGGCGGCGACATCGTCATCGTGACGGGTGGGATCGGACTCGCACCCCTGCGCCCAGCGATCCTGGAAGTGGTGTCCCGGCGATCCGACTACAACCGCGTGGTGCTGCTGTACGGGGCACGCTCCCCCGAGGACATCCTGTTCGGGGACGACATGTCGACGTGGGCCGAGCAGTACGACATCGAGGTCGAGGTGACCGTCGACTACGGCCCGCCGAGCTGGACCGGACGGGTCGGACTTGGTCACCACCCTGGTCGGTCGGGCGGGCTTCGACCCGCTGCACAGCCTGGCCCTGGTGTGCGGGCCCGAGGTGATGATGCGGTACGCCGCCATGGCGCTGATGGACCGCGGCGTGCCGGCGTCCCGCGTCCGCTTGTCGATGGAGCGCAACATGAAGTGCGGCGTGGGCCTGTGCGGACACTGCCAGATGCGCGAACTGTTCCTCTGCGTCGACGGCCCGGTGCTCGGCTACGACCGGCTCGCCCCCTTGATGGACGTCCGGGAGTTGTGATGGCCGAGAACCCGACCCTGGCCGTGTGGAAGTTCGCCTCCTGCGACGGCTGCCAGTTGACCTTGCTCAACTGCGAGGAGGAACTGCTGGCGGTCGCCGAGCGGGTGACGGTCGCGTACTTCCCCGAGGCCACCCGCGCCGTGGTCGACGGCCCCTATGACATCAGCCTCGTCGAGGGCTCGATCACGACACCGGCAGACGCCGAGCGCATCCAGCAGGTCCGGGCCGTTTCGGGCCAGCTGATCACGATCGGCGCCTGCGCGACGGCCGGCGGCATCCAGGCCCTGCGCAACTTCTCGGACGTCACGGAATTCATGTCCGTCGTGTACGCCCATCCCGAGTACCTCGCGACCCTGGACCGCTCCACACCGATCTCAGCCCACGTCACCGTGGACTTCCAGCTGCGCGGCTGCCCGATCGACAAGCACCAGCTGCTCGAGGTGCTGGCCGCCCTGCTGCAGGGCCGCAAGCCGCGGATCCCGTCGTACAGCGTCTGCGTCGAGTGCAAGCGGCGAGGCACCACCTGCGTAGCGGTGGCTCACGGCCAACCGTGCCTGGGGCCGGTGACCCAGGCCGGGTGCGGGGCGCTGTGCCCGACCTTCAACCGCGGCTGCTACGGGTGCTTCGGGCCGAACGACACCCCGAACACCGGTTCGCTGGCCGACCGCCTGCGGACGGATGGCATGACCGAGACCGAGGTGATGCGCTTCTTCCGGACGTTCAACGCCGGCGCCGAGGCGTTCCGGGTGGAGAGCAGCACACATGAGCAGGTGACGTCGTGACCCACAAGATGACCTCTGGCAGCCAGGTGCTGTCCGTCGAGATGCTGGCCCGGGTGGAGGGCGAGGGCGGCATGCACGTCCACGTCCAGGACGGCGAGGTCCAGGACGTCGAGCTGCGGATCTTCGAGCCGCCCCGCTTCTTCGAGGCGTTCCTGCGTGGGCGGTCCTACACCGAGCCACCGGACATCACCGCACGCATCTGCGGGATCTGCCCGGTGGCCTACCAGATGAGCTCGTGCCTGGCCATCGAGGACGCCTGCGGGGTGACCGTGCCCGACGAGATCCGGCACCTGCGCCGACTCCTGTACTGCGGGGAGTGGATCGAGAGTCACGCCCTGCACATCTTCTTCCTGCACGCCCCGGACCTGCTGGGCTACGACGGCGCCATCGAGATGGCCCGGGACCACCGGGAGCTCGTGGAGCTGGCCCTGCGGATGAAGCGCGCAGGCAACGACCTGATGACAGCGGTCGGCGGGCGGGCCGTGCATCCGGTCAACGTGCGCGTCGGCGGCTTCCATCGACTGCCGACTCACGACGAGCTGGCGGAGCAGCGTCCGCAATTGGTCGCCGCCCGCGAGGAGGCGATCGCCGCAGTCGCGATCGTCTCGGGCTTCGAGTTCCCCGACTTCGAGCAGCCCTACCTGTATCTGTCCTTGAACTCCGAGCACGGCTATCCGATGGAGTCGGGTTCCCTGGTGACCACCGCGGGCCTGACCGCACCGGTGCGGGCCTTCGGGGAGCACGTCGTCGAGACAGCATGTGGCGCACTCGAACGCCCTGCACTCGACGTTCGACGACGACCTCTACGTCGTCGGCCCGTTGGCCCGGTACAGCCTCAACTTCGCGTCACTGTCGCCCCTCGCGCGCGAGTGCGCTGAGGCCGGCGGCCTCGGGCCCACGTGCCGCAATCCGTTCCAATCGATCGTCGTTCGCACCGTGGAACTGATCTACGCCCTCGACGAGGCGATCCGGCTGATCGACGGCTGGCACGGCGCCCCCGTGGCGGCAGTGCCGGTCCCCGCGCGTGCAGGGGTTGGCCACGGCGCTACCGAGGCCCCCCGGGGACTGCTCTACCACCGCTACGAGATCGACGACGCGGGGACGATCCTCGACGCGCAGATCGTCCCACCGACCGCCCAGAATCAGCCGGCAATCGAGGCCGACCTGAAGGCGTTCGTGCAGGCAAACCTGCACCTGTCGCACGAGGAACTCACCCGTCAGTGCGAACTCGCGATCCGCACCTACGATCCGTGCATCTCGTGTGCGACCCACTTCCTGGACCTGCAGGTGGAGCACCTGTGACCGATGCCGCCGACCAGGGTCGTTGGCGAGCGCTGGGCGCTGGTCGTCGGACTCGGATCCATCGATCGAGGCGACGACGCGATCGGCCCGGTGGTCGCCGCACGCGTCGACGCTGCGGTGACCGCGTCCGGACTGGCCGGGGTGCGTGTCATCGTCCACGAGGACCCGACCGCGCTGGTGGAGGAGATGGCGGACTCCGAGGTGACGGTCATCGTCGACGCCATGCGGTCCGGGGCGCCCGCCGGCACCGTGACCCTGCACGAGGCGGGCCGGGACGAACCTGCGCTATCCGCACGGACTGTCGACCGGTCCGGCAGGGACCCACGGCCTTGGACTTGCCGCGGCTATCGAGCTGGCACGGGCGCTGGACCGCCTGCCGACCCGAGTCGTGGTGGTCGGCATCGAGGCCGTCGATTTCGAACACGGTCAAGCACCGTCCGTCCCGGTCATGAATGCGGTGCCGCGGGCCGTCGAGGCGATCCTGGAGACCCTGGGGGTCGCCGCAGGCTCGTCCTAGGAGGCGGCCGGCGAGGCCGAGGCCGGCGGTACCGGGGTTCCGCACATGCCGAGCACCTTCCCGGCCGACGACTGCAGCAACGCGTGGTCGGCCTCAGTCGAGGTGGTCAGTTCCTCACTGGCGGCCTTCACCTCGGCGGAGTCCTCCTCGGCGCCAGCCGCCATGAGCTCGATGATCGCCCCGTACTTGCCCACCGCACGCTGATTGGCGGCAGCCTCGTCGGGGTTGATGAACTCCAGCTCCGATGCCGAGGCCCACAGCTCGCCGAACCGGTCGAGAACGGTCAGGGCCGTCGTCGCCTTCTCCGGGCTTGTTCCCGCGTCGGCGAGCACGCTGGTGATGTTCGCGTACGCCGTGCACCACTGCTCGACGGGATCTCCGACCGCCGACGGGAGGGGAAGTGCCTCGAGCTCGGACGGGGCTGCCGACGGCAACTCGGACGGCAACGCGGACGCGGCAGCCGCAGGGGCCGATTCAGTGGCGGCGGACTGGGCCGCCGAGTTGCAGCCGGTGGCACCGACGAGTGCCAGACCGAGGACGCCAGCGAGGAACAGACGGCCATCCTTCATGCGTTGCACACTACGCCGACACCCGGATGCACAGTGGCACGTGGCCGCCGGCACGCCTACCATCGGCGTAGAAGGGCAGGGCTGATGAGCGTCGACAGCACCGAGGCTGGCCAGAGCGTCGATCTGGCCGTGATCGGCATGACCTGCTCCTCCTGCGCTGGCCGCATCGAGCGCAAGCTCAACAAGATGGAGGGCGTCTCCGCCTCCGTCAACTACGCCACAGAGACCGCGCGCGTCCAGTTCGCCGACTCCATCACCCTCGAAGAGCTCCTCAAGACCGTGCACGACACGGGGTACGAGGCGCTCCCGCCCGGGCCGCCCAAGCCGCCCGTCGTGATCGGTGAGCCGGAGGGCGACGACCGGTCGGCCGCCGAGATCGCCGGCGATGAGGAGGTGGCCAATCTCAGGAGCCGGTTCTGGGGCTCGTTCTGGCTCGCCCTCCCCGTCGTCCTGTTCTCGATGATCCCGGCGCTCCAGTTCAACTTCTGGCAGTGGTGGTGCTTCGCTCTCGCGAGCATCGTGGTGTTCTGGGGCGCATGGCCCTTCCATCGAGCGGCCTTGAAGTCCCTTAGGCACGGCACGGCCACCATGGACACGCTTATCAGCGTCGGCTGCCTGGCGGCCTACACGCTGGAGCGTCTGGGCGCTGTTCTTCGGCGGAGCCGGCATCGCCGACTACAGCATGTCCGACAGCCTGATTCCGTCGTTCGAGAGCCAGGCGGCCACGCTGGCCATGCCCAACGTCTACTTCGAGGTTGCCGCTGCCGTTCCGGTGTTCATCCTCGCGGGTCGGTGGTTCGAGGCCCGTGCCAAGCGTCGATCCGGCGCCGCCCTGAGGGCGCTGATGCACATGGGCGCCAAGGAGGCCACCATCCTGCGCGGTGGAACCGAGGTGCGAGTGCCGATCGAGGAGCTCGCCGTGGGCGACCAGTTCGTCGTGAAGCCTGGAGAGCGCATCGCCACGGACGGGACCGTGGTCGAGGGCCGGAGCGCCGTCGATGAGTCCATGCTCACTGGGGAGTCGGTGCCTGTCGAGGTGGAGCCCGGCTCCGAGGTCGACCGGCGCCACCATCAACACCGACGGTCGGTTGATCGTCGAGGCCCGCCGCGTGGGTGGCGACACCAAGCTCGCCCAGATCGCCACCCTCGTGACGGACGCCCAGTCGGGCAAGGCCCCCGTGCAACGCCTCGCGGACCAGATCTCTGCGGTGTTCGTCCCCGCCGTGATGCTGATCTCGCTGGCCACGCTGATCGGCTGGCTCTGGGTCGGCAGTCAGTAGTACCGGGTCGGCCGAGATCAGACGTGAGCTGCCGTAGCGGCTCGCGGGGCGGTGGACCGAGCGGCCCGTGCGAGTGACGAGTTCACCGACCGGAAGCGACGCAGGCGCAGGCTGTTGGCGACGACGAAGACCGAGGACAGGGCCATGGCGAGCCCCGCCAGCAGCGGGTTCAGGAGGCCCAGGGCGGCCAGCGGGATCATGCAGATGTTGTAGGCGAACGCCCAGAAGAGGTTCCCCCGGATCGTGCCGAGCGTCTTGCGCGACAGGCGGATCGCGTCGACGGCGGCGAGCAGGTCGGCGCGGATGAGGGTGAGGTCGCTGGCCTCGACTGTGACGTCGGAGCCGCTGCCCATCGCGATCGCCGAGATCGGCCTGCACGAGGGCGGCCGCGTCGTTGACTCCGTCGCCCACCATCGCGACGGACTTGCCCTCGGCCTGAAGCGCCTTCACGACGTCGAGCTTGTCGGCGGGGAGCACCTCGGCAATGACCTTCGTGATGCCCACTTCCTCGGCGACCGCGCGGGCCGTCCTCTCGTTGTCGCCGCTGACGAGGATCGGTTCGATGCCCATCCGCCGGAACTCGGCGATGGCAGCCTTGCTCGTCGGGCGCACTGAGTCCGAGACGGCGACGGCGCCGCGCCATTCACCGCCCCAGACCACGGCCACCACGGTTGCCCCTCGCGATTCCCACTGCGAGACGAAGTCATCGAGCCAGGGTGCGCCCTCGAGCGTCAGGCCCGAGCTCGAGGTGATCCAGCCGGGACGGCCGACGTGGACGAGGTGCCCGTCGACGCGGCCGCTGACACCGAGTCCCCGCTCGTTGCGGAAGTCGAGCACGGGAGGGACGTCATCGTCCGTTCTCGCCTTCGCCGACACCGCGATGGCTCGCGCCACGGGGTGCTCGCTCGCGTTCTCGACGGCGCCGGCCATCACCATGAGCTCGAGCTCGGTGACGCCGTGCGCGGCCACATCGGCGATCTTCATCCGGCCACTGGTGATCGTGCCGGTCTTGTCGAGAACGATCGTGTCGATCCGGCGGGTCCGCTCAAGGATCTCAGGTCCGCGAATGAGGATGCCCATCTGCGCGCCGCGGCCGGTGCCGACCAGCAGCGCGGTCGGCGTGGCCAACCCCAGGGCGCAGGGGCAGGCGATGATCAGCACGGCAACCGCGGCTGCGAAGGCGGCCTGCACGCTGTAGAGCTTGCTTGTCGCTTCGTTGACGCCGGTGGTCATGGACTCAGGCGACATGGCCTCAGGGCTCAGGTCGATGCCGGCGATACCGGTCATGCCCATGCTCATGCCACTGCCGCTGTCGATCCCCTCCCCGCCATCGACGGTGACCGTGACCTGGGTTGCGGTGATGAAGGCGCCGGCCTTGCTGAACTGAGCGACCACGAGGAAGGACGCGAAGTCGGCGGGCATCCTGACCACGACCTTCGGGTCGTCGTCCACCCCCAAGGTGACCGTCGGCTCGATCCCGTTCGGGGTCACGAACCCGATCGTCGAGTCGCTGGCCTCGACGCGGATGAGATCGTCCGAGGCAAGGTCGGCCTCCTGCCCGTCCTCGCGCACGTAGATGAGGTTGATCGTCACGTCGTCGCCCGGCTCCCCGATCGGGAACTCCGGGTCGAAACGGACTGCGATGGCGTCGTAGGGCCCCCAGGCCGCCGCGGGCGACGCGGTCGCAAGCAGGGCGGCGGCCAGCGCGGCGATGGCGGTGAGGAGAACCAGCATCCCGTGCGCCAGCAGCAGGCGACGCTGGTCGCTCACTGCTGGCCGGTAGCGCACCCTCGACTCGCCGCCCTTCACCTCTATATGTGGTGCCGTTCGATATGTGTGCGTCTCGTGTCGTGCCGTCCGCACCTGAGTCCGAGGGTCGACCGTGGCCAGGCGCCTGGCTCAGGAGTCGAGCATACGCACGGGATCGGCACAGTCGCGATCCCTCGTGGCAGCGGCCCCGCATGGTCCTCCGGTCCGGTGGTTAGCGAGAGGTAAAGGTCTGACCAACTCCGGGACTTTGGTCACTTGTCCGTGCCTTTGCCCATCACGACGATAGAGATACCCGGGGGGGTAGGAAGTCACGTGGGTACTCCACGAGCCGCCGCCGGCGCCAGAAAGTATCGGCTAGACCGCTGGAGCCAATCCAGACGCCGGCGGAGAATACATGACTCGGGGTTGGTCATGAAGCAGCTCGGGGGTTCGTCGTGAAGAAAACGCTTGTCGTTGCCGTGTCATCCGCGGCTCTTGTCGGATTCAGTTTCCTTCCCGCCGCCTCCGCAATGGTGACGACGAGTGATGGCGTCGGCGCGGCCGTCGAGGCCGCCGGCGAGACGGCGGTCAGCACCGCCGAACCTGAAGGGCGCAGCGCTGCCCGACCTGGCCTCTCGACTGGCCAAGTCCAAGAAGGACAACGCCAACAAGCTGGACGCCGCCGAGCAGTGGGCTGCCGCCCAGCGATCCGGCGTTCAGGCACTCGACATCTCCAAGACGGCCATCAAGGAGTTCAAGCTCACCCAGGCCGAGCTGCAGGGCAAGAGCCGGGCCGGCGGCGAGCGCTCGGCCGTCGGTGGCGTGGTCCCCGCACTACTTCGGCCCCTACGGCAACTATGCCAACAGCCCGCAGCGCGTCCCGACCGCCCTGGTCAGCTTCGACCCGCCAGGTGGCTCCGGGCATGCCGCCCAGGGCACCGCAATCGTCGACAGTTCCGGCGTCGTCACCGGCGTCACCGTGACCGATCCGGGAGCTGGCTACGTGCGCTGCACCGAACGTGACATTCAGCAACACGCTGGGCGCCGGCGGCGGCGGCGCAGCCGGCACCGCGGACATGAGCTACACCCTGGACACCCTGACCATCGTGAATCCGGGATCGGGCTACAACAATCCGGTCACGGTCACCTTCACCGGTGGCGGAGTCCACGGACGGCCCCCTGCCGGCAGGTGAACCTGAGACCTTCCCGCATCAGGCCCAGGCCACCGCGACCATCGACCTTGACGGATCCGTCGTCGCCATCAACGTCACCGACTACGGCGCGGGCTACGAGTCCGCCCCCGTCGTGACTGATCACCGACAAGGTCGGCGGCTACAAGGCGACCCAACACGCCGGCCGAAGTCGTGGCCACCGTGGCGTGGGGGGTCGGCAGCGTGACCATGTCGTCCGGCGGCAGCGGCTACATGCTCCCCGGACTGCGCAAGTTCGTCGACACCCTGCCGGGACTGACCCCGGCCGGCGCCAACAACCTCGGCCAGTACATCCCGGTCGGCGTGCCGGACACGACCACCTACCCGGAGTCCGACTACTACGAGATCGCGGTCGTCCAGTACCGCGAGCAGATGCACTCCGACCTGCCCGCCACCGGCTCCCTGCTGCGTGGCTACGTCCAGGTCTCGACCGACGTCGTTCCCGGCGCGAAGGTTCCGCTGTGCAACGCCGCCAAGGACCCTGCTGGTCCCTGCACCCCAGCCGTTGACGCCAAGGGCAACCAGGTCTACGGCGTGGACAAGCCGCACTACCTCGGCCCAACCATCCAGGCGACCAAGGACCGCCCGGTCCGGGTGAAGTTCTGCAACCTGCTGCCCACCGGCGTGGCCGGCGACCTGTTCCTGCCCGTGGACACCACGGTCATGGGTTCGGGCCAAGGCCCCGACCTGACTCCCACCGAGACGAACAACTGGGGCATGGGCACAGACCCGCAGAACCCCGAGTGCGGCAAGACGCCCAAGCCCAAGACGTGCTACACCGAGAACCGCGTCGTGCGCGCACCTGCACGGCGGGGCCACCCCGTGGATCAGCGACGGCACGCCGCATCAGTGGACCACTCCCGCGGGCGAGAACGCGACCTACCCCGAGGGCGTCAGCGTCAAGAACGTGCCCGACATGCCCGATCCGGGCGACGGCTCGGTGACCTTCTTCTACACCAACCAGCAGTCCGCGCGGCTGATGTTCTACCACGATCATGCGTGGGGCATCACCCGCCTGAACGTGTACGCCGGCCTGGCCGCCGGGTACATCATCACCGATGACATGGAGAAGTCGCTCACCACGAGCGGGCTCCTGCGCTGCCGACGATCCCGGACCTGCAGACACGATCCCGCTCATCATCGAGGACAAGACCTTCGTCCCGAGCAGTGCGGAGCTCGCGATCTCCGACCCGACGTGGGACGAGGCGAAGTGGGGCACCCTGGGCAACCTGTGGGTGCCGCACGTCTACATGCCGGCGCAGAACCCGTACGACTCCGAAGGCGCGAACCAGTTCGGCCGCTGGGCGTACGGACCGTGGTTCTGGCCGCCGACGATGAATCTCGACTTCATGCCGATCCAGAATCCCGTACGCTGCCATTCCTGGTGGCCCGTGCGATCCCAGCACCGGCGCGATCTGCGATCCGCCGAGCTACACGACGATCCCGGCGACGCCGAACGAGTCGATGGGCATGGAGGCCTTCAACGACACTCCCGTCGTGAACGGCACCGCCTACCCGACCCTCAAGGTCGACCCGAAGGCCTACCGCATGCGGATCCTGAATGCCGCCAACGACCGGTTCTGGAACCTCTCGCTGTACGAGGCGAGCGGCACCGGATGCGTGCCTTCCACCGGCGAGCACTGCACCGAGGTGGCGTTGAACTCCGCAGGAGGTCGCTGCCGCGAAGTCCGATCCGAACATCTTCCCGACGCCGGATCGCGAAGCCCGGACCGGACTGGATCATGATCGGCACCGAGAGCGGATTCATCCCGAACCCGGTGGTCATCCCGCCGCAGCCGATCACCTGCGTCATCGACCCGACCGTGTTCAACGTGGGCAACGTGGATACCCACGCACTGTTCATGGGACCGGCCGAGCGCACCGACTCGGTGGTCGACTTCTCGCAGTACGCGGGCAAGACGCTCATCCTGTACAACGACGCTCCGGCCGCCAACCCGGCTCGTAGCCCGCTGTACGACCTCTACACCAACAACGCCGACCTGCGCGACATCGGCGGCCCGTACACCACACCTGAGGGATACGGCCCCAACACCCGCACCGTCATGCAGATCGTGGTCGGCAAGAGCATCGGGCGCGGACCCGTACAACCTGACGAAGCTCAACAAGGCGTTCAAGGCGACGAGCCTGGGCGGTGGCGGAGTCTTCGAGAAGAGCCAGCACCCGATCGTCGTCGGCCAGGCGGCCTACAACCGGGCCTACGGCACCGAGTTCGGCAAGGACCTCGGGTCCAACAAGCAGTCGTATGACGGCTTCGTCCGGATCACCGAGGACGCGATGAGCTACAACACCTTGAACGGGACATCGTACGCGCCACCACTGTCAAACGGCGGTGTCGGCGAGGTGCTCACGGTGAACCTGAAGTCGAAGGCCATCCACGACGAGATGGGCGCGGCCTGGGACAACATGTACGGGCGCATGAGCGGCCTGCTCGGCATCGAGGCGAAGAACAACGTCTCGGGGCTGCAGCAGAACCTGGCGCTGTACCCCTATGTGAATCCTTCGACGGAGAACTTCGTCGGCGAGGCATTGCCACCGGGCACCCGCGTCGTCCCGATCGTCGACCATGAATGACGGCACGCAGATCTGGAAGATCACCCACAACGGGGTCGACACGCACCCGATCCACTTCCACTTCGGCGACGTCCAGCTGATCAACCGGGTCGGGTGGGACGGCATCATCCGTCCGCCGGATCCCGACGAGCTCGGCTGGAAGGACACCGTGCGGGTCAGCCCGCTCGAGGACACCATCGTGGCCATGCGTCCGCTGCTGCCGCAGGCACCCTTCGGAATCGAGCAGAGCAAGCGTCCGCTCAATCCGTCGCTGCCGATCGACAGCCCGATCGGGTTCGTCAGCATCGAGCCCGACGGAACCGCGATCACGCCGGCGTACACCAACGTCATGACCAACTTCGACTGGGAGTACGTGTGGCACTGCCACATCCTCAGCCACGAGGAGATGGACATGATGCATCCGCTCACCGTCTCGCAGAAGGTCGAGGTGCCGGCGCCATCAGTGCTGACCACCTCCGTCGATCCTGCGAATGGCGCCGCGGTGCTGAACTGGACCGATCCAACCGGTGCACCGCTGGGCGGCGCGAACGTCGACACCTGGGGCAACCCGCAGAACGAGGTCGGCTACGAGGTCTTCCGGCAGGCGCTGGACCGAGGAAGGGCCCAGCCATGGCGCGATCGCAGTGGGCGGATGAACCGTGGCGTCGAGCTCGTCGGCAACGCGCTGGCCAACCAGGTCACGCTGACCGATCCGAAGGGGGCAGACAAGTCCTACGCCTACCTGGTCGTCTCGTGGAACGCCAAGGGCACGACGGACTCCAATACGGTCATCTGGAACCCTGGCGCCAAGGCGCCAGACGCCCTGACGACCCTGACCGCTGCGCCCGCATCCTCTGTCGATCGACCTGGCGTGGAAGGCGCCCGCAAGTGACGGAGGGTCGGCGCTCACTGGGTACACCATCGAGCGCTCTACTGATGGTGCGACCTTCACCTGGCTGACGACCACGGTGACTCCTGACGTGGTCACCTACCGGGACGCCGGCGCCGTCGGCCGACACGAACTACTGGTACCGCGTCTCAGCCGTGAACGCCGTCGGGACCGGTGGACCGAGCCCGGTCGCTGGGCCTGTCAAGCCGGGTCCAGACGCGACCGCTCCAGGAGTCACGACGACGTTCGCGGGCACGCCGGGCGCGCGAAGGAATTCAGGGATCGACCTCTCGTGGGCGCTACCCTGACAACGGCGGCAGCCCCATCACGGGCTACACCATCCAGCGGGCCACCAGCCGCACCGGCACCTACCGCGACGTCACGCTGAGCCCCAGCAGCCTGACGACGGGGACGGACAGCAGTACCAACCGAGGATCCCGCTACTACTACCGGATAAGTTTCACGAACGCGGCAGGGACCGGTAACTACAGCGCCGTGATCGGACCGATCACCGCTGCCTAGCACCGAGCACGACGCTGAGCGGGCCGGGTGTTCAACCCGGCCCGCTCAGCCTATCTCATGGCAGGATCAGGGCACCCGACGCCGACTCGTGAGGGGCAGATGACGAACTCTTCGCCGGCTGCTCGCTGCCGTCGTCATGGCCGCGACCGTGATGGCCTTGGGTGCCGCGGTCGCCTCTGCCGCCGAGTCCGACGGCTGCAACGGGACCCTCGTGTCGCTGCGAGCCGAAGGCGGACAACTGGATTCCGCCCAGATCCCCGGGCTGCGTGCCAGCACGGACTACCCCCTGGTCATCGATCCCGAGGGCGTCATCAGCTGGTTCGGCGAGACGGCGACGGTCATGACCGACGCAACCTGGTCGGTGACCGCCTTCGGCCTTCCGCTGGCGTCGGGGGTGGCGGACAACCCGGACGGCGCGATCAACTGGGAGGGCATCCTCGATCTCACGACGTTCTCCGGCCCAGCGACGTGGCTGTTCACCGGATCGATGATCGTCCCCGTCAGCGGGTCGATCTCCAGCGGTGACGAGGAATGCACCGCGAGCGTCTACCTCACGGTCGAGGAGAGTCCCACGTCGTCACCGTTGTTCTTCGCGGGGCTCGTGATCCTCCTGCTCGGGATCCTCGTACTCGTCCTCGTCGTGGCGACCACGCGAGACCTGCCCCCGGCCGACTTCCTCGCCAGCGGGTACGTCGATGACGAGTACGGCGTTGACACGGACCGACATCCCGTCGTCGCCTTCGGCGGCGGGCTCCTGACCGGAGTGGGCGTGGCGACACTGCTCTTCGTCTTCGGGATCCTGGCGGTCTCCTTGGGGTGGCTCCTGGGCATCGCCGTCCTCGTCGGGCTGCTCTCCGTGGTTGGTGCCTACGTCGTCCCGGCCAGGAAGCCCGTGGACGCCTAGGATGGCCCTGCACACGACCCGCGTAGTGAGCGAACGGAGTCCCGTGAAATTCCGATTCCTGCTGGTTCCGGCCCTGGTCGCGACCATGCTGCTCGCCTCCTGCTCCAGTTCCGGATCGTCGAACGCAGACGGATCGTCGCCCTCCGAGGCGCAGATCCTGGACCGTGGACCGGTCACGAACGACTCCGCGCGCGAGGACCTCGTCAAAGCGGAGATCGCGATCGCCTGCTCGAGCGACGACTTCGTCAAATGCCAGAGCGCGACCGGCAGCGGAACCTTCGCGGTCATGGTCATGTCCCAGGACGAACTCGACGCCACGTTCGCACGCATCTGCGCCTCGCTCGTCACCTCGGCGGAGTCCCTGGATCCCGCCGTGAACCAGATGAGGGTCGTCACTGATCGCCGGTCATTCCTTGTCGTCGGCGACACGGGTCTCCAGTTCCCCGACGACGTCAATCCGGAGAAGATCAGGGACGTGCTCGGCGGCCAGGTGGTCTCGTTCGCGACTATCTGCGCACCCCAGAACTAGCCAGCACGCCGACCCTTGGCCTCGATGGGCCAAAGGGTAAGAAAATGGCAAAGATCACGTTAAATGTGGGGCTTTAGTCCCTTGCCGGCGCAACTCCCGAGCGCAAGGGTGGAGATACCCGGGGGGGTTTGTAGAGGTTCCGGCTCAGGCAGGCCGTCTTGGGCGCAGGTGAGAACCGCGTGACCGCTGGAGCCAATTCGGCTGTTGGCGGCGGAACTGAGGGCTCGGGGTTTGCCATGAAGAAGATGTTCATCGTCGCCGTGTCAACCGCGGCTCTGGTCGGATTCACCTTCCTCCCGGCGGCCTCCGCCATGGTCACGACCAGTGACGGGGTCGGAACGGGGATCGACGCCGCCGGGGAAACGGGCGTTGCGCCACCGAATCTGCAGGGCGCACCACTGCCCGATCTGGCGTCCCGCCTGGTGAAGTCCAAGAAAGACAATGCCAACAAACTGGACGTGAACGAACTTTTCGCCGCCGCCGAGCGATCCGGGGTCGAGGCCCTTGACATCTCCAAGTCCGCTATCGACGAGTTCAACCGCACCCAAGATGCCCTGCAGGGCAAGACGCGCAGCAGCGACCGCGCACTCGTCGGCACGGGCTCCCCGCACTACTTCGGTCCCTATGGAAACTTCGCCTACAGCCCTCAGCGCCTCCCAACTGCGCTCGTGACGTTCAGTCCCCCGCCCGGTGCGGGGCGCGCCGCCGAGGGTACGGCCGTCGTCAGCAGCACTGGCGTCGTCACCGGCGTCACCGTCACTGACCCGGGGGCGGGCTACAGCAAGGCCCCCTCGGTGAAGTTCACCAACACGATGGGCGCCGGCGGCACCGGCGCAGCCGCCAAGGCAAGCCTGAGCCTGACATTGGATTCGGTCACCATCACGAATCCTGGGTCGGGATACAACGACCCGGTCACCGTCACCTTCGAGGGTGGCGGAGTGCCTGACGCCTCAGACAAGAGCTCGTCGAACGCGTCACACCAAGCACAGGCAGATGCCGTCCTTGGCAGCGACGGGTCCATCGTTGCCCTGAACATCACCGACTTCGGGGCGGGCTACACGTCAGCCCCCACCGTGACGATCAAGGACAAGGTCGGCGACTACCGCCCGGCCAAGGTGACGGCCACGGTGAGCATGGCCGTTGGCAGCGTGGACGTCACGCGCGGCGGCCGGGGCTACATCCTCCCCGGGCTGCGCAAGTTCGTCGACACCCTGGCCGGGATGGGCGCTGCGGGTGAGAACAACCTCGGCCAGTACATCCCCGTCGGCAAGCCGGACACGACCACCTACCCGGAATCGGACTACTACGAGATCGCGGTCGTGCAGTACCGCGAGCGGATGCACTCCGACCTGCCGGCCGCGGGAACCCTCTTGCGCGGCTATGTCCAGGTGTCCACATCCGTCGTTCCCGGGAAGCGCGTTCCCCTATGCAACGCCTCCAAGTCCCCTGGTGCACCCTGCACCCCGGCTGTTGACGCGAACGGCGCCCAGGTCTACGGCGTCGACAAGCCGCACTACCTCGGGCCGACCATCCTGGCGGAGAAGGATCGCCCGGTGCGCGTGAAGTTCATGAACCTGCTGCCCACCGGCGTGGCCGGCGACCTGTTCCTGCCCGTGGACACCACGGTCATGGGTTCGGGCCAGGGCCCCAACATGACTCCCACGGAAGCCAACAGATGGGGCATGGGCGAGAACCCCCAGAACCCCGATTGTGGTCGGACTCCCAAGCCCGACACGTGCTACACCGAGAACCGCACGGTCGCGCACCTCCACGGCGGGGCCACTCCGTGGATCAGCGACGGCACCCCGCATCAGTGGATCACCCCCGCGGGTGAGAAGACCGCCTACCCCGAGGGCGTCAGCCTCAAGAACGTGCCCGACATGCCCGACCCGGGTCCCGGCGCGGTGACGTTCTACTACACCAACCAGCAGTCCTCGCGGCTGATGTTCTACCACGACCACGCGTGGGGCACGACGCGCCTGAACGTGTACGCCGGCCTCGCCGCTCCGTACATCATCAGCGATGACATGGAGAAGGCCCTGATTGCGAACGCAACGATCCCGGGCCCGGCCGACACGATCCCGCTCGTCATCCAGGACAAGACCTTCGTCCCGAGCAGCGCGGAACTCGCGATCTTCGACCCGACCTGGGACGAGTCTGCGTGGGGCACCCGCGGCAACCTGTGGCTGCCGCACGTGTACATGACGGCCCAGAACCCGTATGACGCAAGCGGCGTGAACCAGTTCGGCCGCTGGGCGTACGGACCGTGGTTCTGGCCCCCGACGATGAACCTGGACTTCATGCCGATTCCCAACCCGTACCGGGGCACCCCTGGTCCGTGCGACACGGCGGCCGGCGCGGTCTGCGATCCGCCGACCTACACCACGATCCCGGCAACGCCGAACGAGTCGATGGGCATGGAGGCGTTCAACGACACTCCGGTCGTGAACGGCACCGCCTACCCGACCCTCAAGGTCGACCCGAAGGCGTACCGCGTGCGGATCCTCAATGCCGCCAGCGACCGGTTCTTCAGCCTCTCGCTGTACGAGGCGAGCGGCAAGGGCTGCGTGCCGTCCACCGGGAAGCACTGCACCGAGGTCGCCTTGGATCCCAAGCAGGTCGAGGCGGCCAAGTCAGACCCTGACATCAGCCCGACTCCGGTCGCGAAGCCCGGACCGGACTGGGTCATGGTAGGTACCGACAGCGGATTCCTTCCGAACCCGGTCATCATCCCGCCGCAGCCGATCACGTTCGTCACCGACCCGACCGTATTCAATGTGGGCAACGTCGATACCCATGCGCTGTTCATGGGACCGGCCGAGCGCACCGACTCGGTGGTCGACTTCTCGCAGTACGCGGGCAAGACGCTCATCCTGTACAACGACGCGCCGGCCGCCAACCCGGCACGGGTCCCCTACTACGACCCCTACACCGACAACGCCGACCTGCGCGACATCGGCGGCCCGTACTCCACGCCTGAGGGATACGGCCCCAATATCCGCACCGTCATGCAGATCGTCGTCGGGCCGAGCAAGGGCCGCGCGCCGTACAACACGGCCAAGCTCTTCAAGGCCTTCCGGTCGACGAGCGATGGGGGTGGCGGTGTGTTCGAGCAGAGCCAGCACCCGATCGTCGTCGGTCAGGCCGCCTACAACAAGGCCTACGGCACCGAGTTCGGCAAGGATCTCGGCGCCAGCGTGAGTTCGTTCGACGGATTCGCGCGGATCACCGATGACGCCATGAGCTACAACACCCTGAGGGGGACGACGTTCTCGCCGCCGCTGACGAACGGCGGGCTCGGCGAGGTGCTCACGGTGAACCTGAAGTCCAAGGCCATCCACGACGAGATGGGCGCGGCCTGGGACAACATGTACGGGCGCATGAGCGGCCTGCTCGGCGTCGAGACGAAGAACAACGTCGCGGGGCTGCAGCAGAACCTGGTCCTGTACCCGTACGTCAATCCGCCAACGGAGAACTTCGTCGGCGAGGCATTGCCACCGGGCACGCGCATCGTCCCGATCGTGAGCATGAATGACGGCACGCAGATCTGGAAGATCACGCACAACGGGGTCGACACGCACCCCATCCACTTCCACTTCGGCGACGTCCAGCTGATCAACCGGGTCGGGTGGGACGGCATCATCCGTCCACCGGATCCCGACGAGCTCGGCTGGAAGGACACCGTGCGGGTCAGCCCGCTCGAGGACACCATCGTGGCCATGCGTCCGCTGCTGCCGCAGGCACCCTTCGGAATCGAGCAGAGCAAGCGCCCGCTCAATCCGTCCCTGCCGATCGACAGCCCGATCGGGTTCGTCAGCATCAAGCCCGACGGAACCAAGATCACGCCGGCGTACACCAACGTCATGACCAACTTCGACTGGGAGTACGTGTGGCACTGCCACATCCTCAGCCACGAGGAGATGGACATGATGCATCCGCTCACCGTCTCGCAGGCGATCGCGGTCCCGGATGCCTCACTTCTGACGGCGGCCAGCAACGGTCCCAATGGTGTGGTCCTGACCTGGAGCGACCCGACCCCCGCGCCGGTGAACGGCAGGTACGTCGACACCTGGGGCAACCCAAAGAACGAGGTCGGGTACCGGCTGCTGCGCCAGCCGCTGGCCGAAGATGGAACGGCGCAGCCGTGGCGCGAGGCCGACGGCAACCTCCGCTGGGGTGTCGATGTCATGCCTGCGCTCGCCAACCAGGTCACGCTGGCCGACCCGGGTGGAGGCTCGGGGTCGTATGCCTACATGGTCGTCTCGTGGAACGCTGAGGGCAGCACGGATTCCAACACGCTCCTGTGGACCCCGGGCGGTACGACAGCTCCCACCGCACCGACGAACGTGGTCGGCACTCCCGCCGCCTTGGCGATCTCCCTGACGTGGAAGGCACCCGCGGCCAACGGAGGCACCGCGCTCACGGGCTACACCATCGAGCGGTCTTTGAACGGTTCGGACTTCGCCTGGCTGACCACGGTGGCCGGCGACGCGACGACCTACCAGGACGCCGGAGTATCACTTGGAACGGACTACTGGTACCGCGTGACAGCCGATAACGGCGTGGGGCCTAGCGTCCCCAGCGGCGTGGTGGGTCCGATCCAGCCGAAGAAGGCGGCGTAGTGAGCGACGCCCCGTGCATGGGCACCTTTCAGTAACACTGATCAGGACGAAGCGGGCCGGGTGATCCACCCGGCCCGCTTCGTCATTGCACAGCTGAATCGGACCTCGCGACGATCTGCTCCAGTTCCGCGCTCACCAGCGCCACGAGCGTCTGGGGGTCGGGCACGAGGTCGGCATCACTCGCGAAGCCGACCGTCACCGTGTCGGCGTACGTGAAGATCGTCGCCGTCAGCGGCTGGTCCCCCGAGCAGGGCGCGAACCCGATGACCTGCCGGACTGCCGCACCGGCAAGGTGGAGGGGCGTCGTCGGCCCGGGCACGTTGGTGAGCACGCCCACGGCCTTGTTCGCGAAGAACTCCGTCAGGATGGTCGCCATCCGAGCAGGCGACATCGAGATGGTCCGTTGGAGGCCGAAGGTGAGCACCGGCTCATCGGAGTTCTTGATCCGCTCCATGCGCTGGTGGACGGCGTCGATCCGGTCGTCGGGCGTGGCTCCCGATCAGCGGCAGGTCGAGCATCACGAGGGCGAAGTGGTTGCCGAGGTCCTCGGGCAGCTCGGCGCTGAAGGGCTTCAGGTTCACCGGCACCATCCAGACCACCTCGTCGACGCTGTCGCCGCGTCCGCCGAGGTAGGCCTTCAGCGCGCCGGCCAGCGCCGCGACCATCACGTCGTTCAGGGTGACCCCGCGCGCACGAGCGGCCTGCTTGACGGGGGCCAGGGGCAGCGGCGACGACCATGCCACGGCCTTGCGGGCGCCCGGACGGCCGGTCCACACGGTTCGACTGCTCCCGATGAAGGCGAGCTTCCCGGCCGACGTCAGGTCGTTCACGGTCCGGTGGTCGTCGAGCCCCCACGTCTGCAGCGCATCCACCAGGCGGTCCGGGTGACGGATGGTGCCGATCCCGGACACCAGCGCCGATCCCGCGGATCCCGCCTCGGCGATCGGGGCCGTCACCGCCCGACCGAACGCGGCGGCCACCGTGCGCACCGCGCGACCCCGTCGATGCGAGCGGCCTCGCCCGGCACCGCGAGCAGCGCGCCCACCGACAGCGTCGAGCCGCCGGAGGTTCCCGCGCGCACCACCGCCGGGACGTCCGACGCGTTCTCCGGGTCGAGCATGGCGAGCAGCACCTGGGTGAGCCGCACGCCGTCGGCGATCGCATGATGGCTGCGGGTGACGACGACCGAGCCGGACGTGCCGTCGTCGAGCTCGACCGGCCGAAGCAGGGCGGCCGTCCACAGCGGACGATCGCGATCCAGCGGGACCGACCGCTGCTCGGCGACGTAGTCCTGCACCTGACTCATCCCGGCACCATCAGGCAGGTCGACCTCGATCACGTGCTGTGCGACGTCGAACCCGGGATCGTCCACCCACCGCCAGGAGGTGCCGCTCCGCTCGGCCCGACGCCGGAACACCGGGTGGCGGGCGGCGAGCCCGGCGAAGGCCTTGCGCAGCACCGGCCAGCGAGACGGCCGCGTCGAGGACGACGACGACGTCGATCACCATCAGGTTGGTGGGCCGGTCCATGGTCAGCCAGAGGGCGTCCTGGGCGCTCAGCGGCGCCGAGTCCGGATGGGGTCGCACGGGCCCAGCGTAGGCGTAGGTTGGCCCCCATGAGCGACCTCCGCGTGGGCGGCATCCTCGACGCCGGGACCCGCGAGCGGACCGCCGACGGCGCACTGATCCGCAGCTCGGACCTGACGACGCATGGAGTCATCGTCGGAATGACCGGGTCGGGCAAGACCGGCCTGGGCATCGTCCTCGTCGAGGAGGCCCTGGCGGCCGGGGTGCCGGCCCTGCTCATCGACCCCAAGGGCGATCTCACGAACCTCTGCCTGACCTTCCCGGCCCTCGCGGCGGCGGACTTCGAGCCGTGGGTGAACGAGAGCGAGGCGGTGAAGGCCGGCCAGTCGACCACGGAGTTCGCCGACGCCGAGGCGACCAAGTGGCAGGACGGCCTGGCCGGCTGGGACCTGGGCCGCGAGCGACATCGCTGCCCTGCGCGATCGGGTCGACGTTCGAGGTGTACACGCCGGGGTCGCAGGCGGGCCGCCCGCTCAATATCGTCGGGACGCTGACGGCGCCGGGCCCCGACACCCCGACCGAGGATGCCGCCGACGAGATCGAGAGCTACGTCTCCAGCCTGCTCGCCCTGCATCGGCATCGATGCCGACCCGCTCTCGTCGCGCGAGCACGTCCTGCTGTCGGCGCTCATCCAGCAGGCGTGGGGCCAGGGCCACGACCTGGATCTGGCCACGCCTGCTGGCCCAGGTGCAGCGACCGCCGCTGCGCAAGCTCGGCGTCCTCGACATCGACCAGTTCTTCCCGCCCGCGGACCGGACCGCCCTCGCGGTCCGCCTGAACAGCCTGCTGGCCTCCCCCGGCTTCGCCAGCTGGCTGACCGGCGACCCGATCGACATCGACGCGATGCTGCACACCCCGGACGGCCGCCCGCGCTGCGCCATCGTCACCACCGCGCACCTGTCCGACGAGGAGCGACAGTCGGTCACCGCCCTCGTCCTCGCCAAGCTGGTCACCTGGATGCGCCGGCAGCCCGGCACGTCCGACCTGCGGGCCCTGCTGTACATGGACGAGGTCGCCGGCTACCTCCCGCCGACCGCCATGCCGCCGAGCAAGAAGCCGATCATGCTGCTGCTCAAGCAGGCCCGCGCCTTCGGGCGTCGGCGTCGTCCTCTCGACGCAGAATCCCGTCGACGTCGACTACAAGGCGCTGTCCAACGCGGGCACCTGGCTGATCGGCAGACTCCAGACCGAGCAGGACAAGGCGCGACTCCTCGACGGACTGACCAGCGCCACCGGGGACGTGGACATCGCCGCCACCAGCGACCTGATCTCGTCGCTCGGGAAGCGGCAGTTCATGCTCAAGCGGGCCGGCGGCGGCCAGCCGTCGCTGCTCACGACCCGATGGGCGATGAGCTACCTGCGCGGTCCGCTCATGCGCCAGGAGATCAGCCGTCTGGCGGAGGCCGGGCTCGTCACGTCGGGCCCGACCACGCAGCTCCGAGCCGTCCTCCCGACGCAGCGGCCCCGGCCCCGGAGGTGCCGGCCCTCGCCGACGACGAGACCACCGGTCGAGCCGACGGTCGCGACCGGCATCACGAGGTCGTTCCTCGCCCCGCCGCGCCCTGGTCCGCGGCGGTCGGGCGCCGGCACCGGCACCCGGCTGCAGGCGGCGGCCATCGCGCGGGTGCGCCTGCGGTACGACGAGACCAAGGCGGACCTCGTCCACGACGAGGAGTACGAGGCCGTGCTGAGCCCCCTCACCGCCCAGCCGCGCATGGACGACATCGTCGCGGTCGACTACGACGACCGGGACCTGCTGCCCGAGGCGCCGGCCGGAGCCGTCTACCGCCTGCCGCCGGCGGAGGTCGGCATCGAAGACGTGGTGGAACGCGCTGAAGTCGTCCCTGGTCGATCACCTGGTGCGAACGCGCACCACCCAGATCCTCGTCAACCCGGATCTCAAGCTGTACTCGCGGGTGGGCGAGACGCCCGAGGCGTTCGCCGCGCGCTGCTCGCAGGCGGCCGACGACCGGGCCGACGCCGCCATCGCGGCGCTCGAGAAGAAGTACGACACCAAGCTCCGGACCCTGCACGGGCGCGCCGACCGCGCAGCCGGCACCGCCGCGCAGGCCGAGGCCCGGCACGAGGCCGAGCACGGCGCCACGGCGCAGGTGGCGACCATCCTCGGCGGGGTCTTCGGCGGCGCGCGGAGCCGGCGCTCGATCCTGACCGAGGCCAAGCGCACGGCGTCGTCGGCCGCGCGGGTCGACGCGGCCCGGGACAAGGCGTCCGCGGCGCAGCTCGCGATCCTCGACCTGGAGGCCGAGCTTCGCGAGGAGATCGCCGACCTCGACGCCGAGTGGCAGTCGCGAGCGGGGAGCATCGAGCCGCATGGACATCGGGCTGGAGCGAACGGACGTGTCGGTCGTCGACCTGCGGCTGGTGTGGATCCCGATCGACTAGGCGAACGGGTCGAGCGCGCGCTCAGGCCAGGTGCCCGGGCAGGAGCACCAGCGCCCGCACCAGGGCCACGACGCACACGACCAGGATCGCCCACCGGGCGATCCGCTGGGTGCTCTCGACGCGAGAACCGCCGCCGCGCCAGCTCGCCGGCCGTGGAGCCGGCCACCAGCGCCAGGATCCAGACGAGGCCGGCGACGAGGGACGGCACGTACACCCCGAGCAGCGGGCAGGCTGACCAGGCTCAGGACGGCGAAGACGACCTGCAGGGTCCGGAAGTAGGAGCGGACGTCGAGCCCGCGCGTGACGAGGTAGGCGGCGATCGGCGGTCCCCCGACGCCCGCGACGGTGTTCACCGTGCCGCCCCAGACGGCCGAGACGAGGCCGGCGACGGCCCCCGTGAAGCGTCCCGGCGAGCAGCAGCCAGGCCATCGATCCGAGGGCCGATGCGGCCACGATGACGTCGAACAGGGCCGGCGAGCTCACCTGCAGCACCAGCCAGCCGAGTCCGACGCCGATGGCCAGGCCGGGCAGCATGGTGCGCACCTCACGCCAGGCCATCCGACCGTCCGTCCGAACGATCAGCCAGAGGTTCTGGATGATCGACAGGGCGTTGACGAGGCCGATGCCCGCGGTGCCGGGAACGATCTGCGACACGACGGGGGCGGACACCAGGGCGAAGCCCAGGCCGCTCAGGCCCTGCACGAGGCCCCCCGCGGCGACCGCCAACGCGACGAACGCCACGGTTCCGGTATCCACGAACCCCTTCCGCCGATACGTTCTCGTTGTGCCTGACGAGAGTCTCGGTCGCCGAACCTACATCGGCTACGCCATGGGCTCGGTCGGCACGGCTGGGTTCGCGACGGTGCCCGGTCTGCTGCTGGCCTACTACCTGACCAACAGCCTGGGGGTGGCCGCCGCCGTGGCGGCCGTCGTGGTCCTGATCCCGAAGCTGTGGGACGTGGTCTTCCTGCCCATCGTCGGCACGATGAGCGACCGCTCCGCCCAGCGTCGGCGGTCCCGACGCCCGTTCCTGCTGGTCGGCGGGCTCGCGCTGCCGATCGTCTTCGTCCTGATGTTCTCGGCCCCGTCCGGCCTCGGCACGGCCTTCGCCGCCGCCTGGGTGCTGGTGTTCTTCCTGCTCGCGGCATCCGCCTTCGCCGTCTTCCAGGTGCCCTACATCGCCATGCCGGCGGAGATCACCGGGTCCGTCGAGGAGCGCACCACGATGATGTCGTGGCGGGTGGCCTTCCTCGCGTTCGGCATCCTGATCTTCGGCGTCGGCGCACCCGCCCTGCGCGACGCAGCCCAGGGCGGGGCCAGCGGCTACTTCGTGATGGCAGTGGGCGTGGCCGCGCTGATCGCCCTCGGCATGCTCGTCTGCTGGTGGATGCTGCGCCGCACGCGGGAGGTCCCCCTCGACGAGACCGAGGCGCCCTCCCACTCCCTGCGGCAGCAGTTCGCGGTGGCCTGGCAGACCCGATCCTTCCGGCTGCTGCTCAGTGCCTTCGTGATCCAGGCCCTGGCCACCGGCGCCATGCTGGCTGCAGCGCAGTACTTCGCCACGTACGTCATGGGCGAGGAGGGCCTCAGCGACGTCCTGTTCGCCGCCCTCATCGTCCCGGCCCTGATCGTCATGCCGCTGTGGGCGTGGGTCGGCCACCGGCACGGCAAGCGGTTCGGGTACACCGCGTCGTCTCTCGTCTTCATGGTCGGCGCGCTCGCACTCCTGACCGCCAACCTCGTGCCGTCCGCACTCGTGCTGGCCATGGTGGCCCTGTGCGGCATCGGCTACGCGGGCATGCAGATGTACCCGCTCGCCATGCTGCCGGACGCGATCGCCACCGACGCTGCAGCCACCGGCCAGCAGCGCGCGGGATCCTTCACCGGCGTCTGGACCGCCGGCGAGACGATCGGGTTCGCCGTCGGCCCTGCCCTCGTCCTGCTCATGCTCGCCGCGAGCGGCTTCGTCTCGTCGTCCGACGGCATCGTCGCCCAGCCGCAGTCGGCGCAGACCGGCGTCCTGCTCACCTTCTCCGTCCTGCCCGCCGCACTGGTGGCGGCCAGTCTCCCCCTCATCCGCCGTTCCGTCTCGAGCCGACCGGTCACTCGCTGGAGGATTCGCATGAGCATCCCGCCTGACGGACGCGACGCCGTCGGCCGTCCTCGCCGACCTGGAGTCCCTGCGCGGCGAGGACGCGCCCGTGCACGGCGGCCGCGTGCTCGCCTACGTCTACGACGCCGGCGTGGACGGGCTGTCCGAGGCCGGCCTGGCGGCCCTGTCGTCCTTCGGCGAGGTGAACGCCCTCGACCCCACGGTGTTCCCCAGCGTGGCGCGCCTGGAGAACGACCTCGTCGGCTGGGGACTCGACCTGCTCGGCGGCGGCGAGGGCGCCTGCGGCGTGGTGACCAGCGGGGGCACCGAGTCGTGCATCCTCGCTGTGCTCGCCGCCCGCGAGGACTGGCGGCAGCCGCGGAGGTCAGGGCCGCCCGGTCGTGATCATGCCGGTGACCGCCCACTCCGCCTTCGCCAAGGCCTGCCATCTGCTCGACATGGACCTGCGGGTGCTGCCGGTCGATCCCGTCAGCATGCGGGTGCAGCCCGAGGCGGTCGAGGCCGCCCTCGACGAGGCCGGACCGGCGGCCGCACTGGTCGTCGTCTCGTCGCCGTCGTACGCGCATGGTGTGGTCGATCCCGTGCGCGAGGTGGCGGCCCTCGCCGCTGGCGCGTGGCGTGGCGTGCCACTCCGACGCCTGCATCGGCGGCCTCGTGCTGCCGTACCTGCGCCGCGCCGGGCGGTCGATTCCCGACTTCGACCTGTCGGTCCCGGGTGTGCGATCGCTGTCGGTGGACCTGCACAAGTACGGCTACGCGACGAAGGGGACGTCCCTCCTGCTGTTCTCCGACACCGACTACCGGCGCGGCGCCTTCTTCACCTACTCGACCTGGCCCGGCTACCCGGTCGTCAACACCACGCTGCAGAGCACCAAGTCGGCTGGCCCGATGGCCGCTGCGTGGACGGTGTCGCAGGTCCTGGGCGATGCCGGCTACGCCCGGGCCGCCGACCGGGCCATCCGGGCCACCGACCGGATCGTCGAGGCGGTGGAGGCCATCCCGGGGCTGCGCGTCGTCGCTGCCCCGCACGGCACCCTGGTGGCGGTGGCGGCGGATGGCGACGAAGAGGCGGGTGGCGTCGACCCGTTCACCCTCGCCGACCGGATGCGCCACCGTGGATGGTTCATCCAGCCGCAGCCGGGCATCGAGGGTCTGCCGCGCAACGTGCACCTGACCGTCCAGCCGACCTCCGCCGACACCGTCGACCAGTTCGTCATCGACCTGGCGGCCGCCGCTGACGAGTGCCGGACGATGCCGTGGGCCACTGCCGATCCCGAGCTGGCCGCCGCCGCGGCCAGTCTGGACCCGGAGACGCTCGACGAGGCCACCGTGGCCGGACTCCTGGCGTTCGCCGGGCTCGGCGTCGACGGCGCACCGGGGCTCCCCGACGACTCGGCGGGCATCCAGGCGCTGCTGGAGTCGCTGCCGGCACCGCTGCGGGATCGTCTGCTGGCGGGGTTCTTCTCGCTGATCTTCAGCGGCCGCCGAGCCTAGGTCCCCGGGGCCCGGTAGCCGACCGACACCTTCATCGCCGCATCGACCTCCTGCGTGGTCATCAACGGAACGGTCTCGTAGGCGCTGATCGCGTCGGATGCGCTGACGGTGGCCGCGACCGCCATCGCGGTCTTGTTGTCGGGCATGTCCACGATGAGGACGACGTCGTCCCCGCCGAAGGCGAAGTAGAACGACTCCAACGACCCGCCGACGGACTCGAGCAGTCCGGCGATGAAGGCGGCGCGAGCGGCCGCCCCCTCCTTCCTGATCCCGCGAAGACCCTCCGCCGAGTAGGACACCTTGAGCAAGTACTTGGCCATGACGTTCCCCTCTCTGGGGTGTTGGGTCCATGACAGCCCCGTCGACCCCACTGCGTCAAGAGCGATGTCGGTGCGGGCGGGTACCTTGTCGGCGGGAGGACATCGTTGAGCGAGGAACCTGGCCGGCCGCGACACCTCGCGACGTCCGCACAGCTTGAGACCGCCGCCGTCGGCGGTTCTCTCCGGCATCGCCGGGCCGCAGGCCCTCCCCCGGGCCGACCAGTTGGCTGCAGCGTCCGCCCTCGCCTGCGACGGTCGCCGCGCCCTCGTCGTGCAGGCCACCGGCTGGGGCAAGTCAGCGGTGTACTGGATGGCGGCGCGGGCGCTGCGCGATGCGGGCGCGGGACCGACCTTGGTCGTGTCGCCCCTGCTCGCACTCATGCGCAACCAGGTCGATGCCGCGGCCCTCGCGGGCCTGTCTGCCGCCACCTTGAACTCGTCCAACTTCACCGAGTGGGGCACCATCCAGGCCGACCTCGCGGCACGGTCGGATCGACGTGCTCCTCACCAGCCCCGAGCGACTGGCCAATCCCCGGTTCGCGGAGGAGGTCCTGCCCGTGGCTGGTGCCGCGGCTGGGCCTGCTCGTCATCGACGAGGCGCACTGCATCTCCAGCTGGGGGCACGACTTCCGACCCGACTACCGGCGCATCGCCGGCACTGCTGACCGCCCGCCCCGAGCTCCCCGTCCTGGCCACGACCGCCACCGCCAACGCACGCGTCACGCAGGACGTCGCCGAACAGCTGGGCGACGACACGCTGGTGCTGCGCGGAACGCTGGCGCGCGAGTCCCTGCACCTGTCCGTGCTGCCCCGACTCGGCCTGGTGGAGGCGTACGCCTGGGTCGACCAGTTCCTGGACGCCCTGCCTGGCTCGGGCATCGTCTACGCCTCGACCGTCCGCACCGCCACGGACCTGGCCGCCCACCTGCGCGAGCGGGGGCACGACGTGCGCGCCTACCACGGCCAGCTCGACACCGACCAGCGCGAGCGGATCGAGGCCGAACTCAAGGCCAACGACCTCAAGGCGGTGATCGCCACCTCGGCGCTGGGCATGGGCTACGACAAGCCGGACCTCGGCTTCGTCGTCCACGTCGGGTCGCCCGGCTCGCCCGTCGACTACTACCAGCAGGTCGGCCGCGCCGGCCGCGCCCTCGACACCGCGCAGGTCGTGCTCATCCCGACCCCCGCGGACGAGGGCATCTGGCGCTACTTCGCCACGGCCTCCATCCCGCGCGAGGAGGACGCCGCCGCCGTCCTCGCTGCCCTCGAGGAGGCGAGCGAGGCGATCAGCGTTCCGCGGCTGGCCGCGATGACCGGCGTCCGGGACAACCGACTCGAACTGCTGGTCAAGGTGCTCGCGGTCGAGGGTGCCCTCCGCCGAACCCAGGAGGGCTGGCTGGCGACCGGCGAGCCGTGGACATACGACCGCCCACGCTACGACGCCCTGCTGGCCGCCCGGGAGCACGAGGCCGACCTCATGAGGGCCTACGCCCGCTCGTCCCGGTGCCTGGACAGCGTCCTGCGCGAGGCCCTCGACGACCCGTCCTTGGACGCCTGCGGACGCTGCTCCGCCTGCACCGCCTCGCTGCCACCCGGCCTGTCCGGTCAGCCCGGGACGGAGTTCGTCGACGCCGCGTTGGCGTTCGTGCGTGGCCTCGACGTCGAGCTGAAGCCACGGGCGATGTGGGCACCGGGCCTGCCGTGGACCGGTCGGATCGCCCCGAGCCTGGCCATCTCGCCCGGTCGCGCCCTGGCCTTCGCCGACGATCCGGCGTGGCCGCAGGCGCCAGCACTGGTCGCAGTCCCCGATGCGCCCGTTCCCGACTGGGTGATCGAGGCCGTCATCGCCGTGCTGACCAGGTGGCGAAGCGACTGGGCCGACGCGTCCGACCGTCGTCGTCCCGATGCCGAGCACCCGGCACCCGCAACGCGTGAGAAGCCTGGCCGATGCGGTCGCGGAGGTCGGGCGACTGCCCGTCATCGACGCCCTGCGGGTGACCGGTCCGGCAAGCACCGACGATCTCGCGGCGAAGGCCCGTGCCGGGTTCCAGGCCGCCCGGCTCTCCCCGCTGCCGGACGTCGACCTCACCGACGAGGCCGTCCTCCTGGTGGACGACCGCTGGCAGACCGGCTGGACCGCCACCATCGCGGGGGCGCTGCTGCGCGAGGCGGGCGCCGACGTCGTGCTGCCGCTCGTCATCCACCAGCAGCCCTAGGACGCCGGCCTCGAGCTAGGTCGAGACCCCGCGGTTGAGCCGATGGTGGGTCTTGCGCAGCGCGGGGTACAGGCGGCGGTACTCCTGGTAGAGCTCGGCATAGACGTCGGCGTCCGGCCCGCCGGGGTCGAAGGTGTCCGTGACGACTGCCCTCTCCCCCGCCTGCTCGAGCGTCAGCTCGCCCAGGCAGATGCGCGCCCACAGGGCCGCGCCCCTCAGCTGCGCGTCACGCGGATCCGCGGGCCGCTCGACCGGTCGGTCCAGGGCGTAGGCGTGCAGCTGGCACCACAGGTCCGACTGCGCGCCCCCGCCGATGATCCGGACACTGGGAACCGTCCGCCGCACGAACTTCTCGTAGGCGTCGAACAGCCAGCGGGCGTTGAAGGCGACCCCCTCGAGGACCGACCGGATCATCGCCGCCTGATCCGTGCGCAGCGAGAGGTTCACGAAGGACGCCCGGATGCGCTTGTCCTCGACCGGGCTGCGCTCGCCGTTGAGCCAGGGCGTGAACAGCACGCCCTCGCACCCCGCGGGCGCGGTCGACGCCCGCTCGACCAGCTCGTCGTATGTCAGGTCCGGGAGGACCCGCTCCTTCAGCCACCTCAGCGCCGCGCCACCGGTCTCGTGGTTGTTCGCCGACGATGGGATGGGCGTTGTCGAGCCCGGGCACGGTGGCGATCGAGTGCAGCACGTCCGTTCGCTTGAACGGCACGCGCGCGCCGATCCACGCGGTGGTCGAGATGCTCACGTGCGTGGCGAACGGTGCGACCGCGCCGCTGCCGATCACCGCGGCGTGCAGGTCCGGGATGCCCGTCACGACCGGGACTCCGGTCGGCAGGTCGAGGTCGGCGGCCACCTCGGGGAGCATCGGTCCCCAGGACCGTCCCGGTGGGCACCAGCGGTGGCAGCCGGCCGGGATCGCGTCGGGCCCGCCGCACCATCCCGGGGTCGTACGCCGGCTCGCGGCCGAGCCGGTTGTCGGTGATCCAGCTGAGGATCATCGACGCCGGCGTCGCCGCGGGGCGACCGGTGAATCTCATTCCCAGGTAGTCGACGGGTTCGAGCAGGTAGCGCGGCCCGCTCGTAGACGTCCGCGTACTCATGCTGGAGCAGCAGCGAGTGCCCGGTCGGGTCCGCGCCACTGGGGGTGGGCGCTCCGCCGGTCCGGCGCACCCACGGAAGGACCTTGTGCGGGGCGAACCCCTGGTAGCTGAGCGGGCCGCCGATCACGTCGCGCAGGTACCTGCCCGCACGGGTGTCGGCCCACAGCAGGGCCGGACCCACCGGTCGACCCGAGGTGTCGACGGGCACCGTCGTGCCCCACTGCCCGGTGATGGCGACGGCATGCAGCCCGTCCCGCGCGACGCCACTGACGTCGACCACTTCGCGGGCCGCGCTGACGAGCTGGGTCCACCACTCGTCCGCGTCCTGGGTGGCCGCCCCGTCGAGACCGATGTGGACGGCGACCTCGCGGAAGGACACGGCCGCGATCGCGTCGTCCATGCCGATCACCGCGACCTTGGGCCCTCCGTTGCCGAGGTCGATCGCGAGGATCCAGCGATCCGCGCTCATGCGCTCAGGCCGTCACGGGGGCGGGATCGTGCATCGCGTCCAGGTAGCCGCCCATCAGCCCCTCGATGGCGGCGTTGCCCTCGGCCGTGCCGGCGAACCCGTACATGGCTCCGCTCTCCGCGGGCTCACCCGTGTGCTCGACCGCGTACTCCACCGAGGCGGCGAGGTCGTCCAGGAACGCGTCGACCACCGCAGGGTCCGTGTTGGGCCGGGTCACGCAGAAGTGCAGGGCGGCCGGGAGCTGCAGCGCGTTCATCCGCCAGCCCCGACGCTTGAGCTCGTCGTTCACCAGGTAGACGTCCACCACGTCCGAGCGGAAGGCGATGAGGAAGAGCGGATCGCCGATGACCTCGAGCTGCGGCAGTCGCTCCCGGATGCCCGCCACCATGCGCTGGGCCGCGTCATGGATCTCCCGGGCAGCCTGGAGGTAGCCGTCGCGCCCCGTCAGCACAAGCGAGGCCCACGTCGACGCGATGAGCCCGCCGCTTCGCGAGCCCGCGAAGCCCGGCGAGAGATACAGGCCGCCCGGCCAGTCCGGGTAGGTGAACCACTGGTGAGCGCGCAGCTCCTTCGTCCGGTAGATCAGCGTCGACGTGCCCTTCAGCGCGTACCCGTACTTGTGGGTGTCCGCGCTGATGCTCGTGACTCCCGGCACGCGGAAGTCCCACGGCGGCACATCGACGCCGCTCGCCTCGATCCACGGCAGCAGGAAGCCGCCAAGGCAGCCATCGACGTGCAGGCCGATCCCACGCTCCTGCGCGAGCTTCCCGAGCTCCGGGATCGGGTCGATGAGCCCGTGCGCGTAGTTGCCGGCCGATCCGACGATGGCGATCGTGTTCTCGTCGATGAGGGCTGCCATCGCGTCCACGTCGACGACGTAGTCGTCGGTCAGCGGCGCATGCCGCATCTCGATCCCGAGCCAGTGCGCCCCCTTGTCGAGGGCGACGTGCGCGGTCAGCGGCATGACGACGTTGGGCCGGGAGATCCCGCGTTCCTTCGCCGCCTGCTCCCGGTAGGTGTACAGGGCGGTGATGAGGCTCTCGCTGCCGCCGCTCGTCACGACGCCGCAGGCATCGACGCCGTCAGCCTTCCCGTGGAGCATGTCCGCGACCATCGCGATGATCTCCGCCTCGAACTTGGTCGCGGACGGGTACATGTCGCGCTGCAGCACGTTGACGTGCGCGAAGGACTCGAACACCTCGGTGAGGACTCGGTAGTGGTCGTGATCTCCGCTGTACAGGGAACCGGACACCCGGCCCTCGTCGCCCATCGCATCCTCCCGGCGGGCGAAGGAGCGCACCTCGGCCAGGACCTCGTCGACAGGACGGCCGTGCTGCGGGATCGCGGTGAAGGTCTCGGTCTCCTCCCGGTAGGGGTAGAGCTCGTCCAGGAACTTCGAGATCGCGTCCTCGTCAGACATGGTCAATCCCTTCTCACTGAGGCGCCTGGGCGCCGGTGAACCCACCTTGGCACAGCGCCCGCCAACGGAGGCCTCGTGCACCCGACTTCACCCCGTCGGGCACCAGAACGCATACGTGCCAGGGTCCGACTTCGGGACGATGGCCCACCCGCGGGTCAGGCCGCCGACCGAGCCGCGTGCGCCTTCCCACAGCACGGACCCGACCACCGTGCCATCCGAGGTGACGAGCCCGACGGTCGCATCCGCCGGACAGGCCCCGGGATCGCGATCCACGATGAGGACCTGCTGAGTCGATTCCCCGGGCAGCGTCTGCAGTTCCGCCTCGGCCACCTGGCCCCACCCGGTCGGCACCGGCCCGCCCATCAGGGCGGGATCCACGCCGACCGCGAACGGGTGCTCGGGATCGGGCGGCGTCAGGTCCTCGCTTCGCCAGGGATCGACCTCCGCCAGCCCGGTGTACTCCCACGGGGTCATGACGCCCCCGGCGATCGTCGTGAAGACCGGCCCGGAGGGCAGGTCCTCCGTCAGCGGCGGGCTGGTCTCCAGCCCGGGCGTCGACGTCACGCCCGGCCTCCGACGAGGACGCTGGCGGCGATCTGCCCGGTCGAGCGAGGCTCCGTCACGACCTCCGCGGTTGTCTGCCCCGGCGCCTTGACCATGAGCGGGACGTGCGCGACCTCCGACCAGCGCTGCACGAGGGTGTCCCCCATGCGTCGATCGGCCCGTTCCGTCATGGTCGCCCCGTGGTCGGCCGTGACCACGATCATCGTGTTGTCGTAGTCCCCCGACGCCTTCAGGTCGTCGATCAGCAGTCCGAGCTGTCGGTCGAAGTCGATGGCGGCGTTGGCGTACAGCCGACGCTGCAGGCGCTTCAGCTCCTCGCTCGTGTAGGTCTGATTCGCCTCGCTGCCGATCATGTGCGCGCCTTCCACGATCGGCACTCGCGCCGGGAAGATCTGCGCACCCTCTCGATCGACGTTCCACGGGGCGTGGGTCCGGATCGTGTGCCAGAAGCCGAAGAACGGGGTGCTCGGGTCGCTGGCCCGAACCTGATCGAGCCCGCTGATCATCGCCCCGACCGAGTTGCCCTCGGCGTTGTCCCCGAACTCGTCGCCACCGGCCCAGAAGTCCCGCCACTTCCCGTCCAGCGACGGGAAGAGGTCCGCGAACGGCGGGGCGAGAGCCGTGCGTCCGGCGATGGCGGCGGTGTCCTTCGCGAAGTCCAGGTATCTCTGCACGATCCCGACGTCGTCGCCGGTACCGACGCTCGCGCAGGTCTCCGAATCGCAGTCGAAGCTGTAGATCGGCGACTCCATCACGACGGAGTACTCGGATGACAGGCCCGGCACGATGCCGATCCCGGCCCGAACCTCCTGCATGCGGTCCTTGCCCTGCGCCTCCACGTCCGAGATGCCGGTGAGCATCGAGGGCACCGCGTAGTCGGTGTAGTTCGCGCCCGAGTACGCGCGCGAGTACGTGGTCGACTGCTCCTGGAGGGCGCGGAGATTGGGGAGCTCGGGACGCACCTCGCCGTCCTGGGTCATCGCCAGCGGGAACTGCAGCTCGTCCGATATCACCCACAGGATCGACGGGCGGTCCTGCTGCGCATCGAAGGCGAACACGTCCGGGGTCGGGTCCTGCGCGCCTGACCACGCTGTGAGCAGCAGCGGGATGGCCGCCGCCACGGAGGCGAACACGACCAGCGCATTGCCCATGGCGAACCGGCGGGACAGCCAGCGTGACCGCGACGGCCACCACGAGGCCGACCACCGGTCCGAGCACGGGCGCTCCGGACAGCAGCGTGAGGGACAGCGCGTTCCCCACGAAGAACCAGGTGACCGCGAGCATGAGGAGCGGACGTGACCGCGTCATAGGCCGTCGGGTCGAGCAGGCGCGGCTCAGCAGTCGCAGGATCACGCATCCAGAACAGCCATCCGACGATCAGGCCGCCCGCCAGGAGGACCACCCAGGCCGACCGCCGAGACGCCGTGGGCCGCGAAGAAGACCTGGTTCGAGGCGATCTTGTCGCTCGCCGGGATCGCGACGGCGAGGATGACGACGGCCATGAGCCACGAGGCGTTGTTCGCCGGGCTCGTGTTCAGCCTGCGACCGAGCCGCTCGCGCCAGGTGGCAGTCGTCACGTTGCGTCCAGCAGGTCCCACGCGTTGACCACGACACGGGTCGCAGAGGTGGTGCCGGCGACCTCCACCTGGGCGAAGCGGACGCGCAGAGCCGCCAGGAGCGCCTCGGTGGTGTAGTCACCCGTCCAGTTGGGGATCTGGCTCAGCAGCAGCCGGGACTTCTCGTCCTCCTCAGTGGCGAACTCGATCTGCACCGGCGCGCCGAAGGCGGCCAGCGCGTCGACGGCGAACTGCATGGGCGTGCCCTGGGTGATGACGACGTGGTGCAGGACCGCCTGGCAGATCACCGCCGTGGGTCGCACCCGCGCGGTGAAGGCCGCGAATTCACGATCGAGCAGCCCGGAGCCCGGTGTCAGGTTGGTGATGTCGCCGAGAAGCGGAGACACCCGCTCGGCCAGTTCAGTGACCGCGGACATCCCCGCGTGCAGGACGTCGAGCGCTCCGGCATCCGCGTCCATGACGATGACTCGGGCGTCGGCCTCCCGCACGAGGTGAGCCGCGGTGAACCCGTCGTTGCCGCCCACGTCGAGGACGAGCGCATTCCGCCCCGGCTCCGCCGTGACGAAGGCCGACGCGAAGTCGGACTTGCGGACCAGATCGTCACTCCCGTAGTGCTCACGCTTTCCGTAGTCGACCCACGTGGTGCTGTGCTGGCCGCCCCGGAGCCTGGCCACCTGCTTACCCAGCCGCTTCGTCAGGGACAGGGTGGCATTCCTGGCCAGTTCCGGATTGCGCTGAGCATCGCCGGAGAACCGCGACTCGGCGGGCGCGTTCTTCTCCACCGGTCTCGTCGTGGCCTGAAGCAGCGTGAGGGACAGGCTCCGGCGGCGGCGCGCGGGCATCACCTGCCGAGCGACGTCGGACCGCAGTCCGCGGTGTCGGCCGAGCTCCCACGCGTCCGCGGCGGTGACGCGATCCCCGGAGCCGACCGCCAGCGGATTGATGAAGTGCTCGATGAACTGACGTGACGCGTTCCACGAGGGGTTCGGTCGCCACTGCTCGATGGAACCCAGATCGATGAAGACGGGGCGCATCCCCCGGAACTGCACGTTGAAGGCCGAGGCGTCCTTCAGGTCCAGGTCGATCGCCAGCAGCCGTCGGCGCAGGTCCAGGGTGAGGAGGGCCGCCGACTCGAGCAGCGAGTTCGGCCACTCCCAGGGGTAGGTGATGACGTCGATGCCTTCGACCGAGAAGACCCCGCCGCCGCCTGTCGGCGGTCGTCCGGAGGCGGCTGCGTGCCGCTCCACGAGATCGGTCGCGACGTCCGCCGGAGCCTCGTCGAACGCCACGAGGGCGCCCTCGGCCACCAGTTCGGAATAGAGGTCTGAGGCGCGCAGAGTCCTCAGGGCCTGCGCAGAGGAGTCTCGGGCAATGCGGTACCAGGTGCCGTCAGCGTGGAAGGCGGCGTTCTCAGGGTCGCGAAAACTCGCCGAGCCGGTCGGGGTCACCCTCGGGTCAGGCGTCGGTAGGGGCGGACTCGGTCTCGGGGACCGTGCCGTCGTCTCCCCGACCGCGCAAACGGGCGAACTTGGACCGGATGAAGAACCAGGTCCCGGCTGCACCGCTGGCGATCGCGGCCAGCAGGTACGAACCCGTCCCAGCGTCGATGTAGCCGACCAGATCCAGCATGTTCACCTCACGTAGTCCTGCGCGTCACATGAGGATACATGCCCACGGCGGGTGCCAGATCCGGCGGCGTCCGCCGGGGCCCTCGGCTGCTCGACCCTCGACCCTCGGCTGCTCGAGCCCTCAGCCCTCGGAAACCGAGGCAACCCGCCAGCTGAAGGCGCCGTCGGCGTCATCCTCGGTCACGGTCACGGTGATGATGGTCCCGTCCGCCGGATCCGTGACCGTGCAGGTGAACGTGTAGCCGGCCTCCGCGGGGATCTCCTCCGGGCAGGAGGCCTCGAAGGCGCCCCCCACCTCTTCGGCCAGGCCCGTCGAGATCTGCTCCTCGACGTCGGCCGGATCGATCATCGGTGCGCTGCAGCCGCTCAGCGCCAGCAGCCGCGCCCCCGAGGCGCCAGCCACGCGGCCACCCGTACGCTCCACATCCGAGGCGGCCTCCCTGCGGGACATCCTTGCTCCGCCAAGCCTAGGGCGGATCCGGCGATTCGTCGCAGATTCCTCGCCGAGGATCGGTGTTTCGTGCCCACAGACCCAGCCCCTCGCGAGATAGTGGACCCACGATCCGGATCACGCGCTCTCGCCGCGGCGAGGGGGTTCGAAAGGTGGGCACCATGAGCCAGTTCGCCAGTCGTCGCGTCGTCGCGATTGCGGCCGTCGCCGCATGCTCGGCGCTGATCCTCACGTCGTGCTCCTCGGACCCGGAGGCCGAGCCCGTGGCGTCGTCGTCGTCGATCGCCCTCCCCAGCCCCTCCGCCGAGAGCACCGAGTCGGCAGTCGCGGTGCCGACGGGGGCCGCGGCCCAGGCCTGCGCGGCCTACTTCGACCTCGACCTGCTGAACAGCCATTACGCCGGCGGGGCGGTCGCCGACGGCAACTACACCGAGGAGCAGATCCGGGCGGAGTTCAAGGCACTCCTGAAGGAGATGGCCGTCCAGTCCAAGGCGGCGCTCGAGGACGGCTCCGGCGACCAGAAGCTCGTGACGAACTCCGTGCGCATGCGGAAGATCGTCAGGAGCCTGACGAAGCAGGAGGCGCTGTCCGACCTGTCGAAGAAGCAGCAGCTCCGCTTCGCCAAGTCGTCGCTGCGAGTCCAGAAGGCCTGCGACCGGGCCGGGTTCCCGCTGCCCGAGGACAACGTCGTCGCGCGGACCGCCGCCGGCCTCTAGGCCGATCCACCGTTCCCGTCGCACGGGTGCCCGTCGGCGCCGCCCGCTGACTACAGTCGGCACGTGACCGAGGCATCGCTTCAGCGACACTTCGCCGACCGGATGTCGCTGCAGCAGGTCGACCGAGACATCTTCACCGGCTGGTGCCACTCGGGCGCCCCCCTGCGGGCCTACGGCGGCCAGATCGCCGCCCAGTCGCTGATGGCTGCCGGACGAACCGTCGACGATCCTGACCGTCATGTCCACAGCCTGCACGGCTACTTCCTGCGTCCGGGACGCACGAAGGACTCCATCACCTATCTGGTCGACCGCCCTCGCGACGGACGATCGTTCTCCACGCGCTTCGTGCGGGCGGTGCAGAACGGCGAGACCATCTTCATGATGACGGCGTCCTTCGCCGTCCGCGATAGCGGTCCCGAGCACCAGTTCACCCGGCCAGACCTCTCCGGCCCCGACACCGTGGCCGACTTCCCGATCCCGCTCGCCTCCAGCCTCGACCCATCGTCCACCCCGAGCGACCTGGACTACCCGGACTCGCACATCATCGGCCTGCGCATCGTCGAACCGGATCGGCCGATCGAACTCGCCGGGCGGCCGATACGAGCGAGTGGCGTGGGTCCGCATCCAGGAGGACCTGCCGGACGACTCGCTCGATCCAGGCGTGCGCCCTGACGTACCTCTCGGACCTCACCATGGTCAGCACGGCCCTGGCACCGCATCTCGCGGCGGGTCAGCCGAACGACCTCATGCTCGCGTCGATCGACCATGCCGTGTGGTTCCACGCGCCAACGAGGGCCGATCGCTGGCTGCTGTTCGCGCAGGACACGCCCGTGGCCCGGGGTGGACACGGGCTGGCCCGCGGGCTCTTCTACGACGCGGATGGAGTCCTCGTCGCCTCCGTCGTCCAGGAGTCGTTGATGCGCGAGCGGCTCCCGTGATCGCGGTCATCGCGGCGGCCCTGGTCGTGGGATGCGCCGCCGGCCTGGTGTCCCGAAGGCTCATCGAGCTCGAGACCGATGCACCCATCCAGCCTTGGGTGCCCGGTCGCTCGCGACCGGGCTGCTCTCGGCCGCGGCCGCCTGGCGACTCGAGTGGTCCTGGGCGCTGCCGGCGTACCTCTACTTCGCTGCCATCAGCGTGCCCGCTCGCCGTCATCGACCTGCGCACGCACCGCCTTCCGAACCGGCTCACCCTGACCGCCTACCCGATCCTCGCCGGGCTGCTCCTGCTGCCGGCGCTCGTCGAGGGGCACTGGACGGACCTGGGTCGAGCGGGTCTCGGCGGCGGCCGCACTCCTGGCCTTCTTCGCGATCCTGCACGTGATCAACCCGTCCGGCATGGGCCTGGGCGATGTGAAGCTGGCCGGACCCATGGGGGGCATCCTGGGGTGGGGGTCGTGGACGGCGGTCTTCGTCGGCACGCTGGCGGGCTTCCTCCTGGGGGCCGTCGTCGGGACTGACCCTGATGGCCCTGAAGCGCGCGAACCGGAAGACCGCCCTGCCGTTCGGGCCGTTCATGCTCGTCGGCGCGTGGGCGGCGATCCTCGCTGGTCCCGGTCGTCGGCCTGAGGCCAGCGGCTCAGAGTCCGGAGAACACCTGCACGATCGCAGTAGACCGCCGGGCCGAGGATGATCACGAACAGCGCCGGCAGGAAGCACCCCATGAGCGGCATGAGGATCTTCACCGGCACCTTCTGCGCCTGCTCACGGGCTCGCGCGTAGCGCTTGGCGCGCATCTCCTTGGCCTGCTCGCGCAGCACCACCGCGACCGGGACGCCGAGCTTGTCCACCTGCAGCATCGCGGACACGAAACGCTGGACGTCCTCCTGCCGGGTACGGCCGCCCAGCGCCTCGAGCGCCTGCCCCCGGGATCGCCCGTACTGCATCTCCTGGAGCGCGACGGCGAACTCCTCCGCCACCGGGCCCTTCTGGTTGGTGGCCACCTGCGCGAGCGCGGCCTGGAAACTGAGGCCGGACTCGACGCACAGGTTCAGCATGTCCAGGGCGTCCGGGAGCCGCTTGGCCATCTCCTCGTCGCGCTTGAGTCCCTGCGTTGTACATCAGGAGGTCCGGAAGGAAGAAGCCGAGCAAGCGCGAACCCCGGGACGGCCAGCCACCACAGCCCGCCGTTGCAGCATGCCCACGCAGCCAGCCGAGCAGCAGTCCCGACGATCAGGTAGATGACCTTGCGGATGATGACGTCCTCGACGGCCGCGGGATCGTTGCGCCCGGCGTAGAGAGCACTGCGCTCGATCCGGCGGCGAGCCTTGGCGGGAGACGAGCCGGTTGCCCAGGCCCAGGATGATGACGCGGGTCAGGGACTTCTGACGCTCGACCCGCACGATCGCCTCGTGGACGTCATTCGACGCGTAGCCCGCGACCATGGCCAGGGAGCGGCGCTTGATCTGGCCCTCGCGATACCGCACGATCAGGACGCCGATCCAGACGATCGCGACGAAGGCCAGCAGCGCCGCCAGCGATCGGAATGAGCAGATCCATCGTCACACCTCGATCTTCACGAGTCGGCGCATCCACACGAAACCAAGGATGAACAGCACCGCGAGGACGACCAGCGCGACGACCCAGCCGACCGTGTTGGTCCAGAAGAACGACACGTACTCCCGGTTGGCGACCAGCATGTACAGGAACAGCCCGACCGGGAGGGCGGCCAGCACCCAGCCCGAGAGCTTGCCCTCCGCGGCGAGCGTCCGCACCTCGCGACGCAGTTCGGCGCGCCCCTTGACGGTCATCGCCGCGGTCTCGAGGATGTTCGACAGGTTGCCGCCGACCTCACGCTGGATGGCCAGTGCCGTCACGGTCCAGCGGAGGTCCTCGCTCTGCATCCGCTCGGCGACCCGCATGAGCGCGTCCTCGATGGTCGAGCCCATCTGCACCTCGCTCAGCGCCCGGCGCATCTGGCGAGGCACCTCTCCCCGCCCGTCGGCTGGCACTGGAGTCCAGCGCCTGCTGGAAGGACAGCCCCGACCGCAGGGAACTGGCCATCAGGAGCAGGAAGTCCGGGAGCTCCTCCTCGAACTTCTTGCGCTGCGCGTTCTGCCTCGACCCCAGCCACATGCCGGTGACGCAGCCAGCCCAGGACGATGCCGATCAGGAGTCCCGATCAGCGGACTGCCGAGGAGCAGCCCGATGGCGAGCGAGAGGACGAGCACCACGCCGACCCGGAGGAGCAGCCAGGCCGCCACGCTCATGTGGACGCCACCGTTGTCGAGCTTCGTGTCGATCGCCGGGTACCAGGACTTCTTCGACATCCACGTGTCGAGCTCGTCGACGATGCCGCCCTGGCTCCGGCGTCGGGCGCCCGCCGGTGGCCGTGCCGGCCGCCACCTCCGAGTACCACAGCACCTGCTCGACGCGCAGTCGGGAACGCTGCTGCCGGCGCGAGGAGGCGATGGCCAGGGCGACCACGACCACGATGAGGCCGACGAGGATCGCGTAGAGGACGGCATCCAAGCGTGCGACGACGCCTCGGCCAGGACTTCGTCGTCGCTCGGCACCCCGGTCGTCGACAGGAAGGAGCGGAGTCGTTCCCGCCCCGCTCGTCGATGCCAGTTCGTCCGTCTTCGGCATCTGGCCGGTACCGGTGAATTCGGTCGTCGTCGACGGTGACCGTCACGATGGCGAACTTGCCGCTCGCGTCGACGTCGTCGGGCATCGTCGCGTTGACCGCCACCTTGCCGCCGAAGGATCCGGTGGCCTCGTCGAAGGCCTTGTCCAGGCCCTGGACGTCGGTGGCCAGCAGGAACTGGCCGGTCTCGCCGGCGATGCCGCGAAGCACCTCCGCGTGCGAGGTGCTCGGGGTCAGGGCGACCACGTCGATCGGGACGCCATCCGCGGCGGCGCGGGCCGTCACGTCGTCGACGGTGGCCGCGCTCACGGTGTCGCCGCCGTCGCTCAGGACCAGCAGCCGCGCTCCCTGGTCCGCATCCGCGAGATCCAGCCCGGCGATGATTCCGTCGTTCAGGGCCGTGCGGCGACCGGCCTCGAGGCCGTCGATCGCCTCGATCACGGCCGCCTTGTCCGTGGTCGGACGCACATCCGTGGTGACCGTGTCGTTGAACGAGACCAGACCGATCCGGACATCGTCCGGCAGGGTGTTCACGTAGTCGGTCGCCGCCTGCTTCGCCGCGTCCAGCTGCTGGCCGCGCATCGATCCGCTCACGTCGAGGACCAGGATGGCCTCCTTGGCGCTGACATCCTCCACGACAGGCGTCGGCGGTCGACGGCACCTCGACCCCGGAGACGACCACCGTCGAGGTGATCTCCGCATCCGGCGACGCCACGACGTTCGGGTCGAGGTAGACGAGGAAGTCGACCGTTCGCCCCTCCTGCCCGACGACCTGGACCGACTTGGCCTCGTCCGCCGAGGCAGGTGCGGCCAGCCGCCATCCCGAGCAGGAGGACCGCCCCCACGGCCACGTGCAGCCCGCCGGAACATCGGAATCACTTGCCCCACGGCAGCCGGAAGTGCTCGCGTGGAGAGATCGACGCCGTGGTCCTTGCCAGCTTGTCCATGAACGTCGGGGTGATCCCCGTCGGAACGAGACGACCCGGGACTGTTCGAGTCCGCCGCGTTGTTGTACTCGAAGGCGAAGAGGTCCTGCATGAGGATCGTCTCGCCCTCCTGACCGGTGATCTCGGAGATCTGGATGATGTGCCGCGAGCCGTCGCGCATGCGGGCCTGCTGCACGACCAGTTGCAGGGCCGACGCGACCTGCTCGCGGATGACGCGGACCGGAAGGTCCATGCCCGCCATCAGCACCATCGTCTCGATGCGGCTGAGCGCGTCACGCGGCGTGTTGGCATGGACCGTCGACAGCGAGCCGTCGTGGCCGGTGTTCATGGCCTGCAGCATGTCCAGGGCGGCGGCGTCGCGGACCTCGCCGACGATGATGCGGTCGGGCCGCATGCGCAGTGAGTTGCGGACGAGGTCACGGATGGTGATCTGGCCCTGGCCCTCGACGTTCGACGGCCGCGACTCCAGGCGCAGCACGTGCGGCTGAGCGAGCTGGAGCTCCGCGGCATCCTCGACCGTGATGATGCGCTCGTCGTCGGGGATGAAACCCGACATGACGTTCAGCGTGGTGGTCTTGCCCGAGCCGGTGCCGCCGCTGATCAGGATGTTCAGCCGGCCGCGGACGCAGGCCTCGAGGACCTCGGCTGCCGGCCGCGACAGCGTGCCGAGCGTGACGAGGTCCTTGACGGTGAACGGATCCTTGGAGAACTTGCGGATGGTCAGCGAGCAGCCGTCCAGCGCGATCGGCGGCAGCACCGCGTTGACGCGGCTGCCGTCGGGCAGTCGCGCGTCGACCATCGGGCTGGCCTCGTCGACGCGACGACCGACTCGCGAGACGATCCGGTCGATGGTGCGACGCAGATGCTCCTCGTCCGAGAAGCGCAGGTCGGTCGGGTGGAGCTTGCCGCCCTTCTCGACGAAGATCGAGTCGGCTCGATTGACCATGATCTCGGTGACGTCGGGATCGCGCAGCAGCGGCTCCAGCGGGCCGTTGCCCAGGATGTCATCGATGATCTCCTGGGTGATCCTGGCCCGATCGCTCGTCGACAGCGGCTTCTTCGACTGGGCGAGCACGGTCTGGATGGAGTTGAAGACGTTCTCCTCGAGCAGGCGCTGCTCCATCTGACCGGCGTACGCCTGCTGGCCGAGCGACTGCATGAGGTTCTCGTGGACGTCGTGCTTGAGCGACGCGTACTCGTCGGACTTCAGGCCGGTGCTGGGCGCCGACGCGGCCGCCGCCGCCGTGGCGCCGGCGCTGCGGGGCACGCCCGCCTGATTGAGTCGCTCCGCCAGACCCATGGCTAGCCTCGCTTGAACAGGGATCGCTTGGCCGGCGCCGCGCGCGGGACGCTGATGCGTGCGTACTTGCGCTGCTTGTCGGCGAGTTCGCCGAACGCTCGCGCCACGGCATGCCGCGGGTTGGCCTCCACGACGGTCACGCCCTCGTTGAGCCTCAGCGGCACTTCGACGCTCGACGGAATCTCGACGGAGATGGGCACGCCGACCGTGCGCTCGATGTCGGCGGAGGTCAGCCCGACGCGAGAGCCACCACGGTTGAGGACGACCTGCCACTTGGACCGAGGGAATCCGAGGTTGTCGAGCGTGTCGAGGGTGACCTTCAGGTTCTTCAGCGCCGGCATGTCGAGCGTGGTGAGCAGGATGTACACGTCGGCCATGTCGAAGCACTTGAGCACGACGTCGGTGAACGCTGGCGGGGCATCCACGACGACGTAGTCGTACATGTCGGCCAGCACCTCGAGGAGTTCGCCGGCCAGCGCCGCCGAGACGAACTCGGCATCCGATGGCTTCGTCGGGGCGAGGAGGCAGTCCAGGTGGGCCTTGTAGGGCACGACCAGAGAGGCCAGCGCCCGCTCGTCCATCCCGCCCTGCATCCCGAGCGCGTCGCTGATGGTCCGAGTGGGGTCGAGCTGCAGTGCGATGGCGACGTCGCCGGTCTCCAGGTCGAAATCGACCAGGCAGACCGAGGAGTCTTCCCCGGTGGCAAGCGCCGCAGCGAGATTGGTCGAGACCGTCGTCTTGCCGCAACCGCCCTTGGAGGAGAAGACGAGGATGATCCGGCCACGCCTCGAGCCCGGCGTCGCCCATCTCGACGTTGCGAATCTGCTCGGATACCGCCATCGATCGCTTGCACGCGCCGACGAGCGCCTCGACGTCGTCGGCGACCACGACCTCGCGAACTCCGGCGCGCAGCGCCTCGCTCATCGTGGCGACCTCCATGCGCCGCCGCATGAGGACCACGCCCGAGGAAGGGCCTGCGCAGGCGGTACGTCTCGGCGACCTCGGTGGCGACGGCCATCGTGATGTCCGGGCCGATGACGACCAGATCCTCGTCGAGATGGCTCTCGAGGTACTGATCGAGCTTCTGGGCAGTGTCGACCACGGCCACGTCGTCGGCGAGCGTGAATCGGAACCGATCGGCATCGCGATCGGTGTCCCCAAGAACTACTGGCACGTCCTGTCCCCTCTAGTCGAACAGATTTCCGGCAGTGGTGCCGTTGCTGAGCACGATCTCCGTGCCGTCACCGAGGAGGCCGAAGTAGAGCGAGCCGGTCTGCGACGCCTGGATGATCTTCTCGGCTTCGGCCTGATCCACGCCGAGCGTGATGAGGGCCGACGGGGGCTGCGGGGTGGTCGTGCCGTCCGGGTTCGGCGCCGCAATCGACGTCGTCTCGCCCACACCGAGTACCTGGGCGCGCTCCACGAGCACTCGCGTGGTCAGGTCGCCCGCAGCGATGACCTCGCCAGTGGCGTCGACCTCCGCGCCGCTCGTGTAGGAGTTGAAGACGACGACCTCGGCACCCGGTCGCAGGAAGTTGCCCACGCGCTGAACGTCACCGAGCGAGATCGCGATCGCGATGAGACCGTCAGGGATCGAGACGGGCACGACATCCGGCAGCTCGGCCGCGAAGTTCGTCGACAGCAGGATCTGCCCGGGGTTGACGTCGTTGATGGCCAGCAAGGGGGCATTCTCCGGAGTCACTCCACCGAGGGCGCCGGCCGGCGCCATGTCGGAGGGCACCTGAGTCTGCTCGACCAGTCCGCCGGCAGCCGCGTCGCCGAGGGAGATACCTCGCGGGATGCTGGTCGTCGACACCAGCACCGTGACCGGCTGCTGCTCGTCAAGGACCCGTTGCTCAGCGCCGCGGGTGTAGAAGAAGACCAGACCTGCGGCGATGATCGCCAGCAAGATGGCCAGAACGATCGGCAACCATCTCTTCATGGCTTCACCCTATCTGGGTTTAATGTCGGATTCTCGGCCAAGGTGTCGCCGGTCCGGCTGGTCCGATTACTCGCACCTCATGGTGGTGGTTGCGGACGACGCTGTCCAGGTTCGGACGCGAAGATCCCGGCCGGGGTGAACCAGCGAAAATCCGTGCTCGACGGTGACGGCAACGAGGGTCACCTGAGGCCGGGCACAGCGACATCGGTGGCGAGAGAGTCCGTCAACCAGGGACAGCTCCGGCGGCGCAGACGTGATACCGTTCAAGCTCGCCGCCGGCCAGAGCCCGCCGCCGCGGCCCCGGCATTGTTCGCAGCCGTTGAACGACGGCTCGCGCCGTTGCCGATCTGCGATGACGCGCTGCTCGCGCGCCCTCGCGACTGGCGGCTTTCATCGCCTGGTCGACGAAGAGCAGGCGGCCGAAGTCGATGATGCCGAAGAGGATCAGGAGAAGCACAACGAGCACGAGGGCGAACTCGACAGCCGCGGCACCCCGGTCAGACCGGGGGCCACGGTTGCGAGTCCGCCATCGTGCCCGTTGCTCATGCATGGGGCGCTAGACTTGAAGCGCTCCAGGCGCGGCGGACACGCTGGACGCGACCTCGTCGAAGATGCCCGAGCAGCGCTCCGCCGAGCAGCGTCACGGCGACGATGATGACGACGGCGATGAGGGCCACGATCAGGCCGTACTCCACGGCAGTGGCGCCCCGGTCGCGCGAGCCCGCGAGCTCGGCCTTCTTCTGCGCGAGAAGCATGTGTGCCTTGATGACCAGTGACTTCATGGCTTTCTCTTTCCTTTAGTGTTGACGACCTCGTCGGCCGTGGTGGTGAACCTTCTCATGGTCCTTGCGTACTTCCTCAATATGCACCCAAGACCTCTCAAAAGCCTCTCGGGCCTATCCCATTCTTCGCTCGCCTGCTGAAGGGCTCATCGCCTCGTCCGCCCCGTCCGTCCACGAGCTGGTGTGCCTCGGGAACGTCCACCCCACTCGTGCTGGGAGCTCCAGTACCGGCCTCTCCGTCGACCACGATCCGGCCGCGCCCTGCGCTCTTGGCCGCGTACAGCGCCCTTCCCGAACGCGAGATCACGTCCTCGAGTTCTTGTCCGGGCGCCCAGAGTGCCGCACCCACCGAGACGGTCACCGGCATCGGACCCGCGGCCGTGCGTATGTTCGTGCCGTTGATCCCCGCGACCAGTCGCTCCAGCGCGGGCCGGGCCGTCTTCTCGTCCGCGGCGATGACCAGCAGGAACTCGTCCCCGTCCCAGCGGGCCACGGTGTCCTGACTCGGAAGGCGATGACGCACCCGTCCAGCGATGGCCTGGAGGAACTCGTCCCCGACATCCGTCCCGTACTGCTCGTTCACGCTCTTGAACAGGTCGCAGTCGAGGAACGCCACGACGCGCTCATGGTCGGTGTTGCGCGGGCCGAGGACCCGGATGGCGCCGCGACGGTTGAGGAGCCCCGTCATGGCGTCGAGGTCCGACTGCGTCTGCAGTTGGAACTGCATCGACTTGCGGCTCTCAGTGGCGGTCGGGGCAACCGGGTCCTCGCCCCCCCGGAAGCGACTGGCGACGACGGCGATCGCGGCAAAGGCCACCAGCCCGAGGAGCGGCACGAGGCTGTCATTGAAATCCTCGTCCGCCGGAATCAAGGCCACCACGATGCCCGCAACGAACGACAGGATCGCAACCAGAGCCGTGAAGCCCACGCGGGCGAACACGGCGGCGAACATCGGCACGGCGGCCATCATGGCGATGTACACCGCATGCTGCCCACTCACGACCGCCGCGGCCGTGAGCACGACGAGCACGATGAGAGGGAGCACGACCCCGCGGGTCACCTCAGACTTGCGACTGCTGTCCACTGACACCCCTCGTTGGCTACACGCGCGGAACCTGCCAGGCGCCGGCTCTCCTGCCGACCTGCTCCGGAGTTTACGCCCGGAATGCAGGCGAATGTCGATCGCGCGCACGACTCCGCAGCCCGGATTCCCGTCACTCGGGACCTTCGTCCCTGCGGTCGGGGTCCGTGTCCCCGTGGCGACGGCCCGTTGGCGCGCCATGCTGTGCCTATGAATGACCTGCAGGCCTATCAGGGGAAGGTCGTCGTGGGCTTCGATGGCTCGGAAACGGCAGAACGGGCACTGCACTGGGCGGTGGCCGAAGCCGCACTGCGTGGCCGAGGCGTGGCACTCGTCCATGCGGTCCTGCCGCCAGTGACCACAGGTGGTCTCGGGGTGGGACTTCCCCCGAGCCTGGATCTGATCGATCAACTCGAATCGCAGGCGAAGAGCCAGCTGGACATCGTTGCTGAGGGCATTGCCGAGGTTGACGTCACCACGCTGGTCAGCATCGGCGCGCCGAGTGCGGTGCTCCTCGAGGCCTCTGAGTCTGCCGCACTCGTCGTCGTCGGATCCCGTGGACGCGGAGGGTTCGCGGGCCTCCTGCTGGGTTCGGTCGGTGCCCAGGTCGCCGCCCACGCCGAGTGCCCCGTCGCCGTGATCCGTCCGACCGCCGCCGTGGGCGGGCCCGCCGTCGTCGTCGGCATTGACGGTTCCCCCGCCGCCGAGGCCGCGTTGGCATTCGCGTTCGACACCGCAAGCAGGCATGACTGGAAGGTCGTCGCCGTCCATGCCTGGGACGTCCCCGCCTACGACCTGCTGATCGTGCCCAACGGCCCGGTTCCGGTGCCCCTGACCGACGTTGCCGACGACGAGATCCGACTGACTGCGGAAACGCTCGGAGGCTTCCGGGACGACTATCCGGATGTAGAGGTGGAGGAGCAGCTCATCCGCGGACCCGCCGTCCAATCATTGGTGGCAGCCGCAGAACGGGCCGCCCTGATCGTCGTGGGCACCCACGGTCACGGCCCGGCTATGGGAGCCCTCCTCGGCTCGGTCAGCAATGGCGTTCTGCACAAGTCCAAGGTCCCAGTCGTCGTAGTCCCTCCACCGGCAACAGAGCCGAGTGCGGCATGAGCGCGGCCCAGGTCTTCGAGAACAGCTCGGATCCCACCGTCGCGACCCTCATGTCCCAACCGGTGCTGACGATCGAGGTCGGCGAGTCCCTCTGGGATGCGTGGCAGCTGCTGTTCGTGTCGGGACTTCGGCATCTCGTCGTACTCGACCAGGACGGTTCGAGCCTAGGAGTCCTCAGCGACCGGAACATCCTCGCCGAGGTTCCCGCGACGGCCGAGCACCTCAGCGCCCGTCGGGTTGGTGATGTCCTGGCCATGGTGCCGTTCGTCTCTGTCCAGCCAACCGACCATCCTCTGGTGGCCGCCAGGGCGATGGCCGGCCATTCCATCGAGGCCGTGCCGGTACTCGATGAGGCCGGGCGACTGCTCGGCATCGTGACCGAGTCGGACGTCGTCCGGTGGCTGGTCCGCTGAGCCAACACGCGCCCTCGTAGGGTGTTCGCATGGGTGCTGCGGATCGGCTGGTGTGGATCGACCTTGAGATGACCGGTCTGAACCCGTCTGCGGACGAGATCGTCGAGATCGCCTGCATCGTGACCGAAGCCGACCTCACCGAGCTCGACTCCGGTATCAGCCTCGTGGTCAAGCCGTCCGACGAGCCGCTGGCGGCGATGGATGAGGTCGTCGTGCGTATGCACACGGAATCGGGACTGCTTGACGAGATCCCGGCCGGCATCGCCCTCGCCGATGCCGAGAGGCAGGTTCTCGAGTACGTGAAGGGCCACATCCCCGAGGCCCGAAAGGCCGCGCTGGCGGGATCCAGCGTGTACGTCGACCGGGGCTTCCTGTCCGCGTACATGCCCGACCTGGATGCCCACCTGCACTACCGGCTCGTGGATGTCTCGAGCATCAAGGAGCTCGCCCGCCGGTGGTTCCCTCGCGTGTACTTCGCAACACCGGAGAAGACCGGGAATCATCGAGCACTGGCGGATATCCGGGAGTCGATCGCCGAGCTGCGGTACTACCGGGATGCGCTCTTCGTCCCCCAACCCGGTCCGGACTCGCCGACCGCGCAGGCCCTGGGCCAGAACCACGTCGTCGACCACTCGAGTCAGGATGAGTCGCCGCTCTAGGTCGCGCTCGGCCCGGCGCATCCCAATGGACGTGCTCCGCTAGACTCAGGTTTCCGCGCTTGCGCGGCATGGTGGGTGTAGCTCAGCTGGTAGAGCGCCGCGTTGTGGTCGCGGATGTCGCGGGTTCAAGTCCCGTCACTCACCCCAACACGGACCGTTGCCTCGCAACGGCCTTCACACTCTTCCTGGACAATTGCCCCCACGCGGGCCCACGAGACCATGGCTGCGGCGGTCGCGCACCCGGAGCGGCGAGCAGCGCTCACGTAGTTCTGCACGGCCTTGACCAACAGGTGCAGCTCGGTCACGATCTGACCGTTGGAGCGGCCCTGGAACGAGTTCCAGCACGTCTCGGTCGTGCGCTGCGAGGGCCACACCGTCGAGCTCAGTGCGGGACTGCTCGTGTCGGAGGACATGCGCTCGATTGGAAGCTTCGGCGTGACCTGGTCCTGCTCGACGCGCACAGCCGCACCGCGGCCATGGAGAGGGCGACCGTATCTTGACGAGGCCCGATCATTCGGGTCGATGAAGGACCGTCCTAGATCGAAGGTCGGATTGACGTACGCCCCGACGCCTTTACCCCAGTTCACACGGACGCGCGACGGCAGTCGAGGTCGCGGCGATGGCCATCGCCGTGACCCGGGGCCACGGCGACCACAGTTATGCGCGTCTTCCTTCAGACATCGTTGGTTGAGATACGGGATTCACGCCCGCACATTGCGCTGCATCGCTCCGCTCCCCGGCCGAAGCGACAGCTTTCGGGACTCGTCGGACACCCGGGCGAGCAGGTCGGCGAGCGTGGTCTGATGCTGGGCAGGCCGTATCCCCGAGCGGTGGGGCGAGCCTCCGCCGCCGGCGGACGGTGCGCTCGGGGGAGCAGGGTCGGACGGTGCGGAGAACGCGCTGGCGGCCCCCGCTGAGGTGGTCATGCCGACGAGCAGGGACGATCCGAGAAGTGCTGCGGTGATGGTCCGGTTCATTGTTGCCTCCTTGGTTGTGGGACGGTCAGCAATGACTCTGGATCGACGCAGTGCCGACGTCGATACGCACTTCGACGTACGCCAAGCGTCACGCCCAAATTGCTGTTCGGTCGCAATACGCAGTTCGACGTATTTCCGCTGAGGCCGGCCTCTTCTACTCTTAGTGAGGCATGCAGCGGGAGGAGGGTCAAGGTGTCGACGACTGTCAGCGAAGCCGATCTGCGTCACATGCTCGACGTGGTCTCGCAGGAGGCTGAGCGATCTCCAGGCGCCGAGATGCCGGAGAGGGTGCTGCTGGGGCTCGCCGAGCTGATCCCGTGCACGCGAGTCTCGTTCTTCGTCCTCGAGCAGATCACTGCGGCCACGATGACCAAGCAGGTGCACGATTTGAGAGCGTTCCCTTCGGATTCAGCGGAGAACGACGCCCTCTACGCCAGCGCGTTCTGGGATTGCGTCGCGTGCAGTCACCCAACTGAAATGTCCGGCATGAACGTCACGACGTGGCGTGACTTCTACTCAGACCGCGAGTTCGCGCGGTTGCAGATGGCGGAGTACTTCCACGTCATGGATTTCTGGCACGCCCTCCTCCTGTGCATACCATCGCCGCCAGGCGTCTGGCGCCGGCTGGCGCTGACCCGGGACAAGGGCGACGCGCCGTTCAGCGAACGTGACCGGCTCTTGCTCACGCTCCTCCGCCCCCATCTCACCGAGATCAGGGACCGCGTCGAGGCCGAGGCGTGCAATGTCCCCACCCTGACTCCCCGCCAGATCGAGTTGCTGCGTTTCGTCGCGGCCGGCAAGACCAACGGGCAGATCTCTCGACACCTCGGTGTCTCCGAGGGCACGGTCCGCAAACACCTCGAGAACATCTACGCCAAACTGGACGCGCACAGCCGCACCGAGGCGGTCACCTTGGCTCGAGTCCTTCTCCGGCCAGCCGCCGTCCCCCGATCCGAACCGAACTCCTTGTGAAGCAACCTGGAAGCCTCGGTCGTGCCACCTGCCTCGACCGAGCGGCTGCGCCTCCGCGAGTTGAAGCCTGCCGATCTGGACGCGATGGCGCTGCTGCTTCGCAGTCGGAACCCTGTGCGGCTCGCGAAGTGGCTGCGGACGCGAGAAGACACCGAGTGGTGGATCGAGTTCGCAGGTGACTGCGGGCGCACTACATCGGCACCTACAAGATCGGCAATTACAGAGCGGTGTTGGACTCCTTCGCCTTCGACCTCGGCCTGGTCGCGGAGCATCCCGACCGGTTCGCCCGTGTCGTCATGTCCAACACCGGCCTTCCCCGGGCGACGTCCCCATGCCGGAGGTGTGGTGGCGATTCCGGGAAGCGGTGGAGACCTCGCTCCACTGGACGTCGGACGGTTCGTCGCCGCAGGCTGCCGGCGGGGCTGTCCGACGAGGCGCGGACCGGGTACGACGCGCCCTTCACCGACGAGCGCTACCTGGCCGGTGCCCGAGCGTTCCCGGGCCTGGTGCCCAACTCCCCTGACGACCCGGCCGCCTCCGCTCAGCGGGCCGCCTGGGAGTCGCTCCCCGGTTTCGACCGCCCCTTCCTGTGCGCCTTCAGCGACGGCGACCCGATCACGGCAGGTGGCGAGCCGATGGATGCGGGACCGAATCCCCGGAACTCAAGGCGTCGAGCACGTTGCGATCCGCGACGCCGGCCACTTCGTCCAGGAGGACGCCGGCCCCGAACTCGCTGAGGCAGTCATCCGGTTCGTCCGCACCACGTGCCGAGCGCTGAATGTAGGCGCAAGGGCGTTCGACGTGCAGTGCTCGTCTCACGGTGGAACGGTCAAGACCATGGCGTCGACCGTCGCGAAGCCACGACCCCGTTGACGCCCACGCGGGGAGTACGCAAGCGGTCCGTGGAGCCGTTGTGCCACGCCGCGGGGTGGGCGTAGGTCAACTGGTTCATGGGGGCGTGCCGGATCGTGTTGTAGAGCGAGAAGCGGTAGGTGAACTCCGGGGCCAGTCCCCAGACGTACGCCTCACCCGCAAGCCGGGTGATCGTGTCCAGGTCGGGCGTCGTCTTGGCAGCGGGCACTGCGGCAGCGATGACGGCGCCGGTGGGCGCTCCGGCAGGCGGGGCAGCTAGCGGGCCGGTCACCAGAAGGGCCGCGAAGACTGCACCCATGACTTGAAGGCTCATGGATCTCACCCCGTTCCCACGGCGCCGGATTGAGCAACCACCTCGGCGGACCGATCCCAGTATCTTGCGAAGCCGAGCAGGAAGCGCGCCAGGCCGGCTTGGGCACGTTGACGACGCTTGCTGTCTCCGGTGCGCGTCGGAGCGTCGCGCGGGGCGTCGCAGCAGCAGAATGATCCGGTGACCCCGGCACCCCAGCGGCTCGACCGGCGCACCCTCGGGACCGAGGTCGTCCTGGTCCTGCTCGTCTCGTTGGGTGCTTCGGCCATCCGCGCGCTCCTCTACCTGCTCTCCTCCCTGACCGGCGGCGAGCCGCTGTCGGCCCAGAGCGCCACGATCATCCGCTCGTTCACGCCCGACCGGCCCTGGCTGGACCTGCTCTACCAACTCGCGCAGATCACGCTGGCCTTGGTGCCGGTGCTGCTGGTGGCCCACCTGCTCCGCCGCTCGGGGGAAGGGCTGCGGGGCATCGGGTTCGACGCGTCCCAGCCGGGTCGGGATGCCGTTCGCGGCGTGGTGCTCGCGGCCGTCGTCGGCGGCACGGGTCTGGCCTTCTACCTCGCGATGTACGCGGCAGGCCTGAATCTGCGCGTCGTCCCCTCGGCCCTGGGAGACGCATGGTGGTCGCTGCCCGTCCTCGTCCTGGCGGCGGTCGAGAACGCCCTGCTCGAGGAGGTCGTGGTCCTGGGCTACCTGATCCACCGGCTGCGTCAGATCGGCTGGGGCCCTGGCGCGGCGATTACGACCAGCGCAGTCGTCCGCGCGGCCTACCACCTCTATCAGGGGTTCGGCGGGTTCGTCGGCAACCTGGTGATGGGCCTGCTGTTCGGCTGGCTGTTCACCCGATGGCGCCGAACGACCCCGTTCGTCGTCGCGCACGCGCTCATCGACATCGTTGCCTTCGTCGGGTACGCGGTGCTGCGCGAACGGGTCGGCTGGCTGCCGTAGCCGACTGCCGCTATTCAGGAAGGTGGCGGCAGTCGGCCCTGGCAAGGCAAAGCGAGCGAATCAGCCCGACGGCAGAGTGATCCAGCGCAGGTACGGCTTGACCTCTTCGACGTCGCCGAAACGCTCGACCGCCTCGGCCGTCGGCATCGTGGCCGAGACGACGACGCGATCGCCGGGCGTCCAGTCAGCGGGAGTCGACACCGGCACGGCGTCGGTCAGCTGCAGCGCGTCGATGACCCGCAGGATCTCGTCGAAGTTGCGGCCGACGGACTTCGGGTAGGTCAAGGTGAGCCGGACCTTGTTCTCCGGATCGATGATGAACACCGACCGCACGCTCGAGGTGTCGCCCTCGCCCGGGTGGATCATGTCGTAGAGCTCGGACACGGTCCGGTCGGGATCGGCGATGATCGGGAAGTTCAGGTCGGTGCCGCCGATCTCGCCGATGTCGCCGGCCCAGCCGCGGTGGTCCTCGATCGGGTCGACCGAGATGGCGATCGCCTTGACGCCACGCTTGTCGAACTCGCCCTTGAGTGACGAGGCGCGGCCAAGCTCAGTGGTGCAGACCGGCGTGTAGTCGGCCGGATGACTGAACAGCACGGCCCAGCTCCCGGCCTTCCAGTCGTGGAAGGAGAGGGTGCCGTCGGTGGTCTCTGCAGTGAAGTCGGGGGCCTCGTCGCCCAGTCGGATGCTCATGCGGTCCTTCTCCTCGCTCGGTTGGGTGTTCATGCGGATCATGGCAGATGCGCACCCGGGATTGCAGCGCTGCGCGGCCTCGGCCGTGACAGGCTGCTCCCGTGCGGCCATCGTCCGGCTGGTCCGTCATCGTGGTCGCCGGCGGCCACGGCCGCCGACTTGGTGGCGTCGACAAGGCCGGCATCGTGCTCGGTGGCGTCACAACGCTGGACATGATCCTTGACGCGATCCCGCCCGAGATGCCCGTGGTGGTATCGGGACCGGAGCGGTCGACACGTCGCCCCGTCGTGTTCAGGCAGGAGTCGCCCCCGGATGGCGGTCCCGTGGCCGGAATCGCAGCAGCAATGGAAGCGATCTCCACTACCGGGGTCGTGATCATGGCAACGGACATGCCCTGGTCCGCGCAGCTCCTTCCGGTCTTCTCGAACACTTCTTCACTGCCGGTGCCGACGTCGTGATCCCCGTGGACTCCGGGGGGCGGCGGCAACCACTGCTCAGCGCCTGGAATGCCGACGCACTTCGACGGATTCTGGGTGCCCTGGGGGATGCTCGGGATCGGTCGGTGCGCGACCTGACCGAACGGGCTCACCCGGTCATCTGGGTCCTGGGCGAACGCGAGACGGCGTTGATCGCCGACATCGACACGGCGACGGAACTGAGGGCCGCGCGGGCGCGGGCCGACGACCTTAGGCTGGCTGATGCAGACGATGCCACGCACGACGAAGGGACTCCCGCCATGGAAGAGTGGATTCAGGCCGTCCGACTCGAACTCGGACTTGATGACTCCGTCGACGTTGACGTCATCCTCGATGTCGCCCGCGTCGCTGCGCACAATCGTCGCTCGGCCCGCCGCGCCGGTCACCACCTACTTGCTGGGCGTGGCAGTGGGACGGGGTGCGGACCTGCGGAATCGACGGCGCTCGTCAGCGCGCTACTCGCCGGATCGCTGGCCACCGGGCGAATAGCGCTTTCGCTCATTCACGCACACGCGCTAGGTACGATTGCGGAGGAGGAAGGGGCCGGGATGCGAGTCTGGCCGTTCGATCGGGATCGCAACGTCGACCGCCGGATCTCAAGCCAGACGGGGACAGGAACGTCCCCGCGATCGACCTGGTGGCTGCCCGGATTCGGCGCCGGCCTTGCCGCGGTCCTCGTTGTCGCGGTGCAACCGTCCGATTCAACGATCTGGGACTTCACCTTCCTCGTCGCCACGCTGGCTCGCTCGTCATCCTGCTGGGTGCCGCGATCGGAATGCCACGCGGGGTTCGTACGGTGTGGTGGTCCCTTCTGGCGTTGCAGGCCTGACCATGTCCGCCCAAGCGCTGAGCGACTACCAAGAGAACGCGCCTGACGAAGCGACGTCCTTCCCAGGGTTGATCGAACTCCTGTCACTAGCCGCGTATCTACCCGTACTGATCGCGCTCGGGATGATGATGAGACGCCTGTCTCCAGGGGCGGGGCCGCGACGCGCTGATCGACGCATCCATCCTCTCCGTGACGGCCGGACTGGTGTTCGCGCTCTTCTTGGCGGTCCCCCTGCTGAGCTCGCCGATCGGAGACCCGACGGCAGCATCGATCACCCTCGCGTACCTCGTGCTCGACTTCGTCGTCCTCGCTAGCCTCATCTGGTTGCTCGTCGGTGGGGGTCGACCACGCCCCGCCTTGCTCCTCGTCTCCCTGTCTTTGACCTTCACCCTGATAGCGAATGTCGCCCGCGACATCGCCTTGGCGCAGCAGGAGTCCCTCCCCAGTCACCAGCTGCTCGACGCGCTCCTGATCGCCGCTCTGATCACCATGGCCGCGGCCGCTACCACTCCGAGCGCGGAGGCCATCACCACTCCGCCAACGCAGGACACCGTTCACGCATCAACCTCTCGCCTGATCGTGCTGGCGCTGGGCGTGCTCGCCGTGCCAAGCCTCGTGGCACTGAGGCTCTGGGGGATGGCCGACCAAACCACCGTGCTGCTGTCATTGGGTGCCGTGTTCATCATCATCCTGGCGGTCTGGCGCATCACACTCCTCGTGGCAGCCCTCGAGAGACAGCAACACGTCACCGAACTCGTGCTGGACTCGGCAGGTGACGGCATCGTGGGGCTCGACCGTGAAGGCAACGTCCTCTTCGCCAATCTGGCGGCCCGTCGCATGCTCGGCTGCCGGGAGGACGACCTGATCGGCCGGCGCTTCCATGACGTCGCCCACCACGAGTACCCGGATGGCCGGCCCTTCCCCTGGTTGGAGTGCCCCGTCCGAGAACTCGTGATGTCGGGGAGCGAGGCCTACCTTCCGGATCACGTGTACGTCCGACGCGATGGCACGTCGTTCCCCGTCGAGATCGTCCTGTCGCCGCTCTTCTCCGAAGGCACCGCTGTCGGGGCGGTTCAGTCGTTCCGGGACGTGTCCGAGCGAACCGCAGTAGACGAGTTGAAGCGCCAGCTCGTATCGGTCGTGAGCCACGAGCTGCGGACCCCCTTGACCTCGATCCACGGAAGCCTGCGGATGCTTGACTCTGGGATCGTCGGGTCGCTGAACGACGACCAACGAGAACTTCTCACCATGGCGGTCGTCAACAGCGATCGGCTCGGACGGCTCGTGAACGACATTCTCGACATCGAGCGGCTGGACGCCGGTCGCATGCCGTTGAAGCCCGAACTCACCGATGCACTGGTACTTGCTGAGCAGGCGGTGGTCGGCATTGGAGGCGCAGCCGGCGCGGCCGGAGTCCGACTCAGCGTCGAAGATCTCTCGGAGGGTGCATCCACGGCTGTGTGGGCCGATCCGCACCGGATCCTCCAGGTGCTGACCAACCTGCTGGGCAACGCCATCAAGTTCAGCGAGTCGCCAGTCCACGGTTCGCGTCACAGTCGAGGGCTCGGCAGATACCGTTCGCATTGCTGTCATCGACACTGGGCGGGGAATCCCCGAGGATCAGTTGGTCTCGGTCTTCGATCGCTTCAGGCAGGTGGATGTCGGCGACGCCCGGCGAGAGGGCGGGACGGGTCTAGGTTTGGCGATCGCCAAGGAGTTGGTCGAGCGCAGTGGCGGTACCCTCACGGTCTCCAGTGTGCTCGGCGTAGGGAGCACGTTCACGACAACTCTCCCCGCTGCGGCCCCGGCCGATACCGAGGACGCGACCGACAGGATCGCCGTCGAAGCCACACGAGACGTCGTCGCACAGGAGGCCCCATGACTCGGTCCGTCCTCGTCGTCGACGACGAACCGGACGTCCGCACCCTGGCCGTGATGAGCCTGGGCGCGTCGGCGGATACCGGGTTCGAGCGGCGTCGTCGGGCGCCGAGTGCCTCGCTGAACTCGCCGTTGAACTGCCGGACGTCGTCCTCCTGGACGTAATGATGCCGGAGATGGACGGTCCGGCGACCCTCGACGCGATTCGGTCGAACACGCACGCGCATGGAGTTCCCGTCGTGTTCCTCACGGCGGGGGTCGTCAATGCCGATCTGGATCGACTGCGGGTCCTCCCCGTGTCCGGCGTCCTGCGCAAGCCCTTCGATCCTCTGACCCTGCCCAGCGAGCTGGCCCGACTGCTGGACTGGTGAACCGGCCCTGTCCCGCTGGGTCTCCGCGTAGGCTGCACTGGTGCGCCGCATCCTCCTTATCGCCGGAATAGCCGCCTCGCTCGCCCTGGCGGCCTGCTCGTCGGACTCCTCCCCCGAGCCGACGTGCGGTCCGGCAGCCCCACAGCGGCGCCCACGCCTTCGGCCACCGCACGACGCCCGCGAGCCCGTCCGCCACCCCGTCGCGCGACCGTTGCCGGTCCGTCAATCGACATTCCGGCGACGATCACGGGCATGCACGTGGCGGGGGTCCAGGACGGCGCATGGCCCGATTCCAATGTCCCGTTCGGTGCGCTGCGCCTGTGGGACTCAGGGACGCAATGGTCAGCGGTCGAAGCGGTCAAGGGAAAGTACGACTGGACGCTGCTCGATCGCGCCGTCGCCAACGCCGAGTCACACAAGATCAAGGACATCCTGCTCGTTCTCGGATCGACCCCCACCTGGAACGCGAAGCGCGTCACAGCGGGGGACTATCCGGTTCCGGGCGCCGCCTCCCCACCGAAGAGCGTGGCGCCCTGGGACGCGTTCGTTCGAGCGGTCGCGAAGCGCTACAAGGGCCGCATCACGTCGTACCAGGTGTGGAACGAGGCCAGCCTCACGATGTTCTGGAACGGTACCCCCGAACTCATGGCCGACCTCACCAAGCGAGCCTCCGACATCATCCATGAGGTCGATCCGAAGGCCACGGTGGTGGCAGCGAGCACGACGGTGAGGCTTGACGGCGCCTTCAACCGCTTCTTCCCTCGCTACCTGGCGGCGCTGGCTGAACTCGACTGGCCGGTCGACGTCTTCGCGGCGCACCTCTATCCGACGAGTCGCGGCTCGACCGACGACCGCGCCGACTACATCCAGCAGGTCGTGGATGTCCTTGACGAGGCCGGCGCTCCTGAGCTGCCGATCTGGGACACCGAACTCAATTACGGCCTCGCGGGCCCCGGACCCGAGAATCCCCTGCAGAAGATCACCGGCAGCAAGGCCCGGGACTGGGTGGTGGAGACCGCCTTCGACTCATTGGCGCCTGGGGCTCTCCCGCACCTACTGGTACATCTGGACGCCGGAGCCCTACCCACTGCTGGGACTGCAGCTGACAAACGACTCAGGTGCGGCGAAGGGCTTGCGCGTCGTCGATCAGTGGATCGTCGGTGCCACGACCCCGGGGTGCACCGACGACGGTTCGGTCACCACGTGCCCGATCGACAAGCAGGGGGTGCCGTCGCTGATCGCCTGGGCGGACGACGGTGACGGCAGCCTGATCGCACCTCCGGGCTACACCCAGGTCTGCACGACCGCCAACAAGTGCACGCCGATCGAGGGGCCGGTCACCGTCGACGAGACGCCGGTTCGACTCCTCCAGTAGGCGATCCACCGTCGACCACGATCGCGACGTACTGTGGTCCGCGTGAGGCGTCTGGTGTCCACGGCCGCAGCCGTCGGGCTTGTTCGCGCTGTCCTGGGCTCGCCTCCCGCGTCGGCGGCGGACGGAGTTCGGGCCAAGGACTCGCCGCGCGCCGCAGCGGAATGGTCGATGGTGGCGCAGTCGAAGGATGCCAACGGCGACGGTTTCATCGATGGCGACGGCGGAGTGCCCGCGTCGGGCGCGCTGTCCTCTCGCCCGTCCACGACGATCGTGGGCGAGGGCAACCGTGTCGCTCAGGCCGAATGAGCGGCTGATCGACGGGCAGCTCTCCTGGTACCTGTCCCCCCGCGGGTACCCGGTTCGTCTCGACGCCTGTTCCTCGCGCGGTGAGCGCTTCCGCTGGCGGGTCAGCAGCAGCGGCGGCGTCACCGTCCTCACGACCGACTGGCGAGCGCTGGGCAAGCGCGGCTGCGCCCGGACGGTCTTCCTCCCTGAAGCCGACTACGTCCTCACGCTTGACGTGCGCAGCGGATCGCAGAGGGACTCGACCTCGGTGCCGGCGAGCGTCCAGAACATCCTGATCGTCGCGATGGGCGACTCGTACGCCTCCGGCGAGGGCAATCCTCGCAACGTCCGCTCATGGCTTCGTCGAGGCGGGGCCTTCGTCCCCTACTGGGACGACGATCCGTGCCATCGCAGCACGCGTGCCGGACCGGCACAGGCCGCCCTGGCCCTCGAGAAGGCCTCGCGGACGACATCCGTGACCCTCGTCTTCGTCGCCTGTTCCGGGGCCACCGTCGACCGCGGCGTCCTCGGCCCGCAGGTCGCCGCGGGACAGTCCGAGAGCCAGATCGAGCAGGCCACCCGCCTGCTCGGCGGCAGGGAGGCGGACCTCGTCCTCCTCTCCGGTGGGCGGCAACGACGTCGGGTTCACGTCTGTCCTCGAGACGTGCGCCCGCAACGTCGACTGCCCCACCGTGCGGGCTTCCTCGGGCCCCCTCTCCGGCTACCCGACCCTCCAGACCGGCATCCAGGCGCAGACGGCCGAACTGCCGGGCGACTTCGACCGGGTGTCTGCTTGCATCGGCGGATCGGCCTGCCGGCTGGCCGACGGACGAACCGTGGACGCCCTCCCACTGGCGCGGCCGGGCACGTCCTTCCGGTGCTCTACCCCGACATCACGCGCGCCGCAGACGGGGCGCCCTGTTCGTACCTGACGATCGGGCAGAAGGACTTCGCCTGGGCGCGGGACACCGTCCTCGTTCCCGCTCCGGTGAATCCCTATCCGTACCCACTCAGCCCGCGGCGGAACGGCCAGCCTCTCGATGACGGCGGGGTCGCTGAACCAGCAGATCGCGAGCACGTCGAGGATCGATCGCTGGAGTCCGGTCACCGGGGCGTGGTCCGCGTCGGGTGACTCGGCAGTGGGCCACGGGGTGTGCGCGGGAGGCGACGGCGTGGGTCTTCGCGTTCACCGGGTTCAGCGCCCTGCCCAGCGCGTCATTCCACCCCAACCCCGAGGGCCAGGCGGTTCTGGGCACGGGCGATCGCGCAGGCCGCGACGGCGGCGCTGGCGTCCTGACGCCGTCGGACGGAGCACCGCTGCGCGGGTGGTAGCCTTTCTGCTCGCGCGCCGCTAGCTCAATGGCAGAGCAGCTGACTCTTAATCAGCGGGTTCGGGGTTCGAGTCCCTGGCGGCGCACCAGTTCGAATTTTCCGGAATTTTCAAGCCGGAGTTAGCCTCCGGCGACCGCTGGAATGATCGAGATGCTCGCGCCGTCAGGCGTGGGCGTCTGCAGATCCTCGAGGAACCGCACGTCATCGTCGTTGACGTACACGTTGACGAAACGACGCAGCCGTCCCTCGTCATCGAGGACGCGGGCGCCGATCCCCGGGAACTGCTCGTCGAGGTTCGCCAGGGCCTCGGCGAGAGTTGCCTCCCGTCACCGTGACGTCGGACGACCCGCCCGTGTAGGTGCGAAGGATGGTGGGAACCTTGACGGAGATGCTCATGCGTTCGCTCCTGTGTAGTGGGTCTCGAAGTCGGCGTAGGACGGGGAGATGGTGAAGGTGGGCTGGCTCGTGGGCGCCACCGCGTCGAGCGTCTTGAGCCCGTCGCCGGTGTTCAGCAGGACGACCTCGGCCGCGGGGTCGACCAGGCCCTGCGCGAGCAGCTTTCGGTAGGTCGGCGACGACGACCCCGCCGGCGGTCTCCGCGAAGATCCCCTCCGTGCGGGCGAGCAGCTTGATCCCCTCGACGATCTCGTCATCGCTGACGTCTGCGATCGCCCCGCCCGTCCTGCGCACCACGTCGAGCGCGTACGGGCCGTCCGCGGGATTGCCGATCGCGAGCGACTTGGCGATGGTGTCGGGCTTGACCGGGCGGATGACGTCGTGGCCGGCCTGGAACGCCTGGGACACCGGCGAGCAGCCGGTCGCCTGGGCACCGAATACCTGATAGTCCCGGTCGTCGACGAGGCCGAGGTCCACGAACTCGCGGAAGGCCTTGTCGACCTTGGTCAGCAGCGAGCCGGACGCCACCGGGGACACGATCGCGTCGGGGAGCCGCCACCCCAATTGCTCGGCGATCTCGAAGCCGACGGTCTTGCTGCCCTCGGCGTAGTAGGGCCGCAGGTTGACGTTGACGAATCCCCAGTCCCTGTTCGAGGCGATCTCCGAGCAGAGCCGGTTGCACGTCGTCGTAGTTGCCGTCGATGGCCACCAGCGTCCCGCCGTAGACGGCGGTGGTCACGATCTTCCCCGCCTCCAGGTTCGAGGGGACGAAGACCACTGAGGCGAGCCCGGCGCGGGCCGCCGCCGCTGCCACCGCGTTGGCGAGGTTGCCGGTGGATGCGCAGGCGATGGTGGTGTAGCCGAGGCGGCGGCCGTTCTCCAGCGCCACCGCCACGACCCGATCCTTGAACGAGTGGGTGGGGTTGCCGCTGTCGTCCTTCACCCAGACGGCTCGGGCGCCGAGCTCCGCGGCGAGGTTGTCTGCGCGAACGAGGCGGGTCAGCCCTGGCTGGAGTCCCCGACGACCGGCGGCACCCGGTTCCACGGGCAGCAGCGCCTCGTACCTCCACATGGACCCGGGCCCGGCCTCGATCTGCTCGCGGGTCACCGTGGAGGGGACGTAGGCCACCTCGAGGGGGCCGAAGCACTCCATGCAGGCGTAGCTCGCGTCGAGATCCGAGGTGGCGCCGCACTCGCGGCAGCGCAGCGCGTAGGCAGCACCGAGCGACGGAGTGGGGGTGTCTATCTGAGCAGTCATGACGAGGCCTCTCTTCTCATCTGCCCTGGTCAACAGGTCGGAGTTGGCACCACGTCCGGGTGGCCTCGTGAACGAGATTCACCGAATAGGTTGCCGGGGCTTCAACGGGCCGTATCCCTCTGCCCCTCTGGATGAGGTATTCAGTTGTGTGAGCAGATGAAACCACACTCGAGCCGGGATGTGCCAACCACCCCTGCCTCTGAGCGTCAGGCCGGGACTGTCACGCCGGACGCGCGGAGACGTTCGACGGCGGCGTCGTACGTCGCATCGATCCGCTGGCAGGTCTCCGCGTCGAAGTCCTGTCGCCAGCGTCCCGGATGCGCGCCGTCGGGCGTCACGTTGGCGTCGAACCACTCCACCATGCCGTCGTCGACGTTCACGCCCAGGAAGCCGCAGAGGCGCTGCAGGGTGCCGGCCCGGTCGTTGACCACCAGGTCCATCAGCTCGATGGTCAGCACCCGGTCCGACCGGGAGGCAGCCACGGCGGCGTGCGTGCGCACCATGCGCTGCTCCCACTGCGCCAGCGCGTCGAACACGTCATCGGGCCCGAAGGGCTGGCTGACGAAGGACGCTGCGACATCGCGGCCGTCCCGCGTCACGACGACGACCAGGGACGCGGGATAGATGGGCTCGAGCCGATCGGCCTTGCGGGCATTGGCCGGCGTCGTGTCCACGAGTCTCGATGCCTGAAGGCGATCGGCGATGCGCGCCATGATGCGATTCGCCAGCTCGCGCGTCGCCGCCAGGGGCTCTCGCTGCATGTCGACGAGGTACTGGTGCGCCCAGCGCTCGACGTCCTCGCGGGACATCGACTGGTGAAGGCCGACCTCGGGGGTGCGCTCGAACCATCGGTTCAGCAACCGATCGACCGCGAGGTCGGCGGCGGCCTGGGCTCGCGGCGAGCCGGGCTTGCGCAGAGCCACCGCCAGCGCGTCGGCCAGGCCGTCGTTGCCCGCGATGAACCGCACCTCCATGGGCCGCGCCAGCGTCAGGTCGGGATGGTGATCGAGCAGCTGGCCCACGATCGTGGAGCCGCTGCGCCCCGTGCCGCCCACCAGCACCGGATGCTCAAGGTCGACGGCAGCCACTAGAGGTACAGCCCCGTGCCGGCGGTGCTGTGCCGTGACGCCGCGACCGCGTGGATGTCACGTTCCCGCAGGAGGACGTAGTCGATGCCCTGGAGCTCCACCTGACCTCGGTCCTCCGGCTCGAACAGGACCCGGTCCCCGATCTCCAGGCTTCGCACGTTGGGCCCGAGGGCGACCACCTTCGCCCAGGAGAGTCGGCGGCCGACCTGTGCCGTCGCCGGGATGACGATGCCCCCCATGGATCGGCGCTCGCGCCCGTCAGAGTCCTCGCGCACCAGTACCCGGTCGTGCAGAAGCTTGATCGGGACCGATCCGTCGGCATTGGGAGTCGTGTCGGGAGAGGCGTTCGTCCCCGTCACCTCGTCGTGGTCCAGCGCGGTCACGTGATCTGGCTATCGACGGCGTCGGGCGACGATCCGGATGGCGATGAGACCGACGACGACTGCGCCCGCGATGGCCACCCGCTCGGGACGGATGCCGCCGTACTCGTCGGTGAACCATCCGGTGATCGAGCGTCCCCCGCGTTGGACCAGCGCTTTCGGGGCCGTCTGGGTCTTGAGTTCGCTCAGTGACGTCACTAGTTCGTCTCGGGCGGCAGCCACCTCGGCCTGGAGTTCGTCCATCGACGGAGCCGGGGGCGGCGTAGTGGCCGGCGCTTCGTCACTCATGGTGGACAAGACTACGCGGCAGGCTCGGCGAGGAGGTCCTCGGAGTGGCTGTCGAGTCCTGCAGAGCGTCGAAGCCCCCGTCCTCCGGTGGCGACGAGGACGATCACGAACACGCTTGCCCCGACGAGGACGATCATCGTGCCGGACGGCACGCCCGCGTAGTAGCTCAGATACATGCCGACCAGTCCGCAGATCGCGCCGATGGAGGTGCTGTAGGCGAGCATCCGCCCGAAGGAGTCGGTGAGCATGCGGGCGATGACCGGAGGGATGACCAGCATCGCCGCGACAAGGGTCACGCCGATCACCGTGAGCGTGGCGAGGATGGCGAGCGAGAGAACGATCATGAGCGCGGCCTCGACCCGGTTCACGTTGACTCCGGAAACGGCCGCGACCTCGGGATCGAACGTCGCGAAGAGCAGCGCGCGGTAACGCAGGAAGACGAAGGCGGCGGTCAGCGCCGACACCGCGAAGAGGCCGACGATCTGGCCGGTGCTGATGCCCAGGATGCTGCCGAAGAGGGCGTTCTCGAACGAGGGTCCACTCGTGCCGAACTTGGCGAACAGCGCAACGCCGAGCGCGAAGGAGGCGATGGTGATGACGCCGATGGCGGCATCGGCTCCGACTCGGCTCTTCTTGGTGACGACCGAGATCGCCAGGGCCGACGCGATGCCCCAGATCCCGGCCGCGAGGGCGTAGAACTGCGCCGCGAACAGCTGTGCCGCGGCAAAGCCGCCGAAGATCGAGTGCGAGAGTCCGTGACCGATGTAGCTCATCCCGCGCAGCACGATGTAGACGCCGATCAGCCCGAGGAGCGCACCGGACAGCGTCGCGACGACCAGGCCCTTCTGGAAGAAGGCGTAGGTGAGCGGCTCGAGGACCGAGTCCATGTCAGATCCTCCCCCGGTTCGCCAGTCCGGACGGAGCCTCGTCGACGACGACTCGCATGCCGAGATGCTCCAGGACCTCCATGCGGGCGCCGAAGGTCCCCTCCAGCACCGTCGGCGTGATGACCTCGGACGGCGTGCCGTCGGCGACGATCCGGTGGTTCACGCAGACCAGATGCGGCAGGTGCGCCGCCATCCCGTTGAGGTCGTGGGTGGTGAGCACGATGGCGACGCCGTCCTCGTGCAGGTCGGCGAGCAGGTGCAGCACGTCGTGGCGCGTGGAGACGTCGACGCCGCTGGTCGGCTCGTCCATGAGGAGCACCTGCGGATCCCGCAGGAGCGCCCGGGCGAGGAACATGCGCTGCTGCTGCCCACCGGAGAGCTCACGGATGTGGCGTTCGGCCAGTCCACCGATTCCCAGCCGCTCGAGCACGGCCTCGACGGCGTGCTTCTCGCTCCGGCTGGCCCACGGGAGCGACTCCGCCGGGCTTGCGCGACATGAGGACGCACTCCATCACGGTGACCGGGAAGTTCCAGTTCACCGTCTCGAGCTGAGGCACATAGGACAATCGCAGGCCCGGCTCCCGGCGGATCGTCCCGCCGACGGGGTCGAGGGTGCCGAGGAGCAGCCGCAGGAGGGTGGTCTTGCCCGCCCCGGAGGGCCCCACGATGCCGGTGAACTGGTCCTCGTGGACGTGGAACGAGACGTCGGACAGCACGACGTGGTGCCCGTAGCTCGCCGAGACCCCATCCAGTCGGATGAGCTCGGGGCCTACGCCCGTTCCGGTCACTCCACGCTCGTCACTGCGGGTACACCGCGTTGTCCGGTACGTCGCTCGACACGTCCAGGGCGTCGATGGTGGCGGGGTCGCCACCCAGTCCCCTGATCATGGTGGCGAAGTCGTATTTCATCAACCCGAGCCAGGAGTGGTCGGCCTCCCCCGGAGCCCCGGGGAGGTCATCGTCGCGGAGCGACTCCTCGTACTGCGCGCCGGTCGCGCGCCCGATCTCCTCGAGCACGGCGGACGGGAAGACCTCCGAGCCGAAGATCGTCGGGACGCCCTGAGACTTCACCTGCTCGATGAGCCCGGCCACCTCCGAGGGGGTCGGGTCGGAGAAGTTCTTGGGCTGAACAGCACCGACGACGGTCCAACCGAAGTTCTTGGCGAAGTAGGCATAGGCGTCGTGGTAGGTCAGGAGCTTGAGGTTGCCTGCGGGAACGGTTGTCTGGTCGGTGCGCACCGCGTCGGCCAGCTCGTTCGCCTTGGCTGCGAAAGCCTCGTAGTTGTCGGCGTAGTAGGAGGCGTTCTCCGGGTCAGCCTTGGAGAACTCGTCGCGGATCAGGGCTGCGTACTCGATCGCGTAGAGCGGGTCGGTCCACAGATGCGGGTTGGGCTTGCCCTCCTCCTTCGGGAAGGAGAAGTCGTAGATGTAGTCCGACTCCGGGAGGACGGTCGTGCCGATCTCGACGATCGGGGTCTCCTCGCGCTTGTTCTGCTCGGCCAGCTCGAGGGTGGGGTCCTCCAGCTTGAGGCCGTTGACGAGGATCAGGTCAGCCGTGCTGAGCAGCTCCGCAACGCGAGGCTCGGGCTCGATAGGTGTGGCTGTTCGTGCCCTCGGGGACGATGCCCTCGATCGCGGATCCGGTCGCCACCGACGCTGGACGCGATCGAGGTGATGGGCGACACGGTCGTGGCCACGAGGAGACCCTCGGACGACGCGGCCTGCTCATCCGCAGCACCCGAGGAGGAACAGCCAGCGAGCAGGGTGATTCCGGCCGCCAGCGCGGCAATGGCAGACTTTCGCATGAGCACACCCTAAGTCGACCCGTGGCTTACTGCAAATCTACTTGCAGGTGCATATTCGTTCGCCACTAGGTGAACTCTTGGAGGACGACCCATGGCCCTTTCCCCCGGCGATCCCGCACCGGACTTCGACCTGCTCGACGACGCAGGAAGCCGGGTCCGACTCAGCGACCTCCGGGGACACCGGGTTCTGCTGTACGCCTACCCCGCGGCCATGACGCCGGGGTGCACGACGCAGGCGTGCGACTTCCGCGACAATCTGGCGGTCTTCGGCGAGCACGGGTTCACCGTCCTCGGCATCTCCCCGGACAAGCCCGAGAAGCTGGCCAAGTTCCGCGAGCGCGACCACCTCACGTTCCCGCTGCTCTCCGACCCCGACAAGTCGGTGCTGACGGCCTATGGCGCCTACGGGGAGAAGAAGCTGTACGGGAAGGTCGTGGTCGGCGTTATCCGATCGACCTTCGTCATCGACGCCGACGGCAACATCGAGCGCGCCTTCTACAACGTCAAGGCCACCGGGCACGTCGCCAAGCTCATGCGCGACCTCGGGCTCGCGGCATCGTGACAGCTCCGGACACGAACGTCGTCGACGCGGCGACCGTCGAGGAGTTCCGCCGCGACGGCTGCACCATCGTTCGCGGCCTGTTCACCCCCGACGAGGTGGAAGCCATCCGCGAGGGTATCGAGCGCAACCTCGCCGAGCCCGGACCACTGTTCGGCGTCGCCAGCCGCGACGACGACCCCGGTCGCTTCGTCGAGGACTTCTGCAACTGGCAGCGCATCGAGGAGTACCGGCGGATCGCGTTCGAGTCCAGGGCGGCCGATGTCGCTGCGGCCCTGATGGGCGGCTCGGTCGTCCGGCTCTACCACGACCACCTGCTCGTCAAGGAGCCCGGAACGAGGCAGCCCACCCCGTGGCACCAGGACCAGCCGTACTACAACGTCGAGGGCGTCGACAACGTGTCGATGTGGGCACCGGTGGATCCCGTCGCCGACGGAGTCGACCCTGGAGTTTCTCGTCGGCTCGCACCGCGACGGCTGGCTGATGCCCCGGACGTTCCTGACCGAGCAGGCCGCGTGGTTCCCCGAGGGGACCCTGGCCGAGCTTCCCGACATCGAGTCCGACCGCGACGCATTCGAGATCCGGGGCTGGGCCATGGAGCCTGGCGATGCGGTCTTCTTCCACATGCTCACCGCGCACCATGCCTACGGCGTTGCCGGCACGAACCGGCGGCGGGCGTTCTCCCTGCGCTTTCTGGGCGACGACGCCACCCACGCGCCTCGCCCGTGGCGGACGTCACCGCAGTTCGAGGGGCTGGAGGACGAACTGCCCGCCGGTGCCCCGATGGACCATCCGCTGTTCCCGATCCTGCGCACCACTCCCCAATTCGTTGACTGAGCAGTTGTTGGGCGCTTCGTGCCGATTGGAGGGCCAACAACTGCACGATCAACGAATGGGGCGGCTGCCTAGACTGGCCGCACCGCGCGGGAGTGGTGGAACGGCAGACACGCAGGTTTTAGGTACCTGTGCCTTCGGGCGTGAGGGTTCGAGTCCCTCCTTCCGCACCGTCGTCAGGTGAGCAGTTCGCGCACGACCGGGGCCAGGGCTTGAAGAGCTCGGCCCCGATGACTGATCGCGTCCTTCTCCTCCGAGGCCATCTCGGCCGTCGTCACGTCGTACCCCAGCGGGCACGAAGATCGGGTCGTAGCCGAAGCCGTTCGTCCCCCGCGGTTCACGGATGATGCGTTCCCTCGATGCTGCCCTCGACGACCCGCTCCGTGCCGTCCGGGAAGCGCAATCGCGGCGGCGCACTGGAACGCCGCTCCTCGACGGCGGTCGGGGACATCCGACAGCTGCCCGAGGACGAGCGCGAGGTTGGCGGCATCATCGCCGTGCCGTCCCGACCATCGTGCCGAGAAGATCCCGGGCATGCCGTTGAGCGCATCGATGCACAGGCCCGAGTCGTCGGCGATCGCCGGCAGCCCGGTGATGCGCGCGATCTCGCGAGCCTTCAGCAGCGCGTTGCCTGCGAATGAGGACTCGGTCTCGGCGACGTCCGGCAGGTCGGGGAACGCGTCGGCACCCAGCAGTTCGACGTCGAGACCCTGCAGCCTCGAGGATGCGATGCAGCTCCTCGAGCTTGTGCCGGTTCTTCGTCGCCAGGACGACCTGCGCGGTCACGTCAGCCCTTCGGCAGGGATGGGCTGGGCGAGCGCGGTCGCCTGCAGCCCGGCGAGCGTCGCGCACCCCTCCCCCGCCAGGTCCAGCAGCCGGTCGAGCAGCGCCCGGTCGAACGCCTCGCCCTCCGCCGTTCCCTGCACCTCGACGAACCTGCCGTCACCGGTCATGACGACGTTCATGTCGGTGTCGGCGTTGACGTCGTCGTCGTAGTGCAGGTCGAGCCGCGGCTCACCGTCGACGATGCCGACGCTGACGGCCGCGACCGAGTCCTTCAGCGGATCCACGCCCGGCTTGAGCAGCCCCTCACCGCGCGCCCACGACAGGGCATCGGCCAGGGCCACGTAGGCGCCGGTGATCGCGGCGGTGCGGGTGCCGCCATCGGCCTGCAGGACGTCGCAGTCGATCAGGATGCTGTTCTCGCCGAGCGACCTCCATGTCGACCACGGCGCGCAGGCTCCGGCCGATCAGCCGGGAGATCTCCTGGGTCCGGCCGCCCAGCTTGCCCTTCACCGACTCGCGCTGGTTGCGGGTGTTCGTCGCCCGCGGAAGCATCGCGTACTCCGCGGTGACCCAGCCCTTGCCGGAGTCCCGGAGCCAGCGCGGCACGCCCGCGGTGAACGACGCCGTGCACAGGACCCGGGTGCGACCGAAGGAGACGAGCGTCGACCCCTCGGCCTGCTCGAGCCAGCCGCGCTCGAAGGTGATGGGACGGAGCTGGTCGGCCGCGCGGCCGTCGGATCGAGTCATGCGGCGACCCTATCCAGCGCCGCGATGTCAGCACGGAGACGGTCAGCCCCGGCCGCGCCTGCTCGATCGGGCCGGCGAACTGGGCCGCGGCCTCAGCCAGAACCGCAGACTCGTCGTTCGTCGCGACGTGGTGCGTCAGCACCAGCAGGCCCGCTCCCGCCTCTTGGGCGATGCGTCCGGCATCGGCGCCCGTCAGGTGGACGTGGGTCGGGTTGTCCTTCGCCCACGAACGACGCCTCGAACAGGGCGACGTCGGTTCCCTGCGCGAGCTCGGCCAGGGCGGCCTCCGGTCCGGTGTCGCCGGAGTAGGTGATCGACCGCCCGCCGGCGCTCACCCGCACGCAGTAGGCCTCCACCGGGTGAGCGGCGCGGACGGTCGTGATCGTGAACGGTCCGATCTCCACCGGATCAGGCCCGAGGGTGAGGACGTCGAACTCTGCCGCCAGCGTGCTCGGGGTCGGCCATCCCGTAGATCGCGGCGAGCCGTTCGCGGGTGTCGGAGGGGCCGAACACCGGCAGGCGTCGTCCAGACCGCGCGGGCGCGTAGTGGCGGACAACGTATAGAGATGCCGCGTCGACGCAGTGATCGACGTGGCAGTGGGTCAGCACGACGGCCGACAGGGCGTCGTCGGCAGCCAGGTCCACGTACTGCTGAAGGACTCCGAGCGCCCCGTTCCCGAGATCGAGGATGATCCGGTGCCCGTCGTGCTCGAGCAGGTAGCACGATGCCGGGGACTGCGCGTTCGGATAGGAGCCCGCGCACCCGACGACGGTGAGCTTCACGCCACCACCACGACCGCACCGATCTCGGGGCCGAGGAACCGCCGACCGAGGCGCTGGAACTCCTCGGGGTCCCCCGTGACCAGGAACTGGTGCACGGGCTCGGGGAGGTCCGGATGACGGAGCAGCCCCTTGGCGACCAGCGTGCGGTAGACGTCCTTCGCCGTCTCCTCCGCGCTCGACACCAAGGTGACGTCCTCCCCCATGACGTAGGAGATGACGCCCGTCAGCAGCGGGTAGTGCGTGCAGCCGAGCACGAGAGTGTCGACGCCGGCCGCCTTCATCGGCGCCAGGTACTCGGACGCGACGTCGATGAGCTCCGGTCCCCACGTGACGCCTGCTTCGACGAACTCGACGAAGCGCGGGCAGGCGATGGACGTGAGATCGACGTGGGGAGCGGCGGCGAAGGCGTCCTCGTAGGCACCCGACGTCACCGTCGCGGAGGTGCCGATGACTCCCACGTGGCCCGAGCGGGTCGCCGACACCGCCCGGCGCACCGCCGGGTGGACCACCTCGATGACCGGCACGTCATACCGCTCGCGGGCATCACGGAGCGTGGCGGCACTGGCCGAGTTGCACGCGATGACCAGGGCCTTGACCCCGTCGTCGACGAGCGCGTCCATGATCTCGAGGGAGAAGGAGCGGACCTCGGCGAGAGGTCGCGGGCCGTAGGGGCCGCGCGCGGTGTCCCCGACGTAGCGGACCGGCTCATGCGGCAGTTGATCGAGGACCGCCCGGGCCACGGTGAGACCGCCGACCCCGGAGTCGAAGATGCCGATCGCTGCGTCATTCATGAGGGCACCAGCCTAGGGCTCGCTGGTTGCGCGCCTCGGCATCTCGTCGTCGCGGGCGGCCCTACGCCCACAGCTGCCCGTCGAGGGCCTCCTCGGCGCTCTCGAGCGTGCCGTCATACGCACCCGTGGACAGGTACTTCCAGCCGCCGTCGCAGACGATGAACGCGATGTCCGCGGAGCGACCCTCGCGAACGGCCGCGCGGGCCGCGGCCAGGGCGGCGTGCAGGATCGCCCCCGTGGACGGCCCGGCGAAGATCCCCTCGGTCGTCATGAGCTCTCGCATGCGCCGCAGCGCATCGCGCGGCCCGACCGAGAACCGGCCGGTCAGCACGCTCTCGTCGTAGAGCTCGGGGACGAAGCCCTCGTCGAGATTCCGCAGACCGTAGACCAGTTCGCCGTATCGCGGCTCCGCCGCGATGACCTGGATGTCCGGCCGCTCCTCCCGCAGGAACCGTCCAGCGCCCATGAGCGTGCCGGTCGTGCCCAGCCCCGCCACGAAATGGGTGATCGTGGGCAGGTCGGCGAGCAACTCCGGGCCCGTGGTCTCGTAGTGCGCACGCGCATTGGCCTCGTTCCCGTACTGATACAGCATGACCCAGTCGGGGTTCTCCTCGGCGAGCCGCCGGGCCACACGCACTGCCTCGTTGCTGCCTCCCGCGGCCGGCGACGCAACGACGTCGGCGCCCCAGGCCCGCAGCAGCTGAGCGCGCTCCGCGGACGTGTTCTCGGGGAGAACGCACACGAGGTGGTAGCCGCGCTGCCGGGCGACCATCGCCAGGGCGATCCCAGTGTTGCCGGACGTCGGCTCGAGCAGCGTGGAGCCCGGGTGCAGCAGGCCGTCCTTCTCCGCCTGCTCCACCATCTTCAGGGCCGCCCGATCCTTGACCGACCCGGTCGGGTTGCGGTCCTCGAGCTTCGCCCACAGGCGTACGTCCGGGGTCGGCGACAGGTGCGCCAGCCCGACCAGCGGAGTGCCGCCGACCGCATCGAGCAGGGAGTCGAAGCGCATGTCAGCCGCCGGCGACGGCCGGGAGGATCGTGATGGAGTCGTCGTCGCGAACCTCGGTGCCCAGGCCGTCCAGGAAGCGGACATCCTCGTCGTTGAGGTACACGTTGACGAAGCGACGCAGGCCGTTGTCGTCGACGAGCCGCTCGCCGATCCCCGGGTACCGGGAATCGAGGTCCTTCACGACGGCCTCGAGCGAGGACCCGTCGACATGGACGATCTTGTCGCCGGCGGTGTACGTGCGCAGGATGGTGGGGATCCGAACCTCGACAGCCATATGACGAGCCTAGGAACGACTTCGGGGATCCGCACATCCAGATCGTGCAGGTGCAAGTGCTTTGCAGGATGGGCGTCAGGTAGGCGTGACCGCCACCGGCTCCTCGGTGATCACGCCGTCCACGATGCGGAACGACCGGACCTCCACCGGCCCGTCCTCGGCGCCGGTCTCCCGCGTCGAGATGAGGACATAGTGGGCGTGCGGCTCGGAGGCGTAGGCGACGTCGGTGCGCGAGGGATAGGCCTCGGTCGCGGTGTGCGAGTGATAGATGACCACCGGCACCTCGTCGCGGTCGTCGAGGTCGCGGTACAGGCGGAGCAGGTCCGTCGAGTCGAACTCGTAGAAGGTCGGCGAGCGGGCAGCGTTGACCATCGGGATGAATCGCTCAGGACGATCGGATCCGTCAGGACCGGCGATGACGCCGCAGGCCTCGTCGGGATGGTCCCGGCGCGCATGCGCGACCATGGCGTCGACAAGGTCCTGCCGGATGGTGAGCACCCGACCACCCTAGGAGTCGCCGAGCAGGTGCTGCACGATCGACTCCTGCAGGAAGGTCAGCCAGTCGTACACCTGGAACAGGCCAGCGCGCGGATCATCCTCGGGGAGGCTCGCCAACTCGTCGTGGTTGTCCTCGGAGATGTCGAGTCGGGAGCCGAGCGTCAGGCGGGTGTCGTTGAGGAAGCCCAGCCAGGCATCTCGCGCCTCCTCCGTCACGATCGACGACCCCATCGCACTCGGCCAGTTCTCGGGCGACGGCGCGGGCGTGCTCGACCTTCGACTCCCGCAGGTCTCGCTCGGTGAACCGGCGGAACCGGTCGGCCGCGTCCGCGTCCTCGGAGTAGGCGTCGGGGAGGAGCCGTCGCAGCGCCGGGTCGTCCGGGACCGTCGCCTCCGGGTCGATCCCCACCAAGGCGACGAGAGGGTCGTCAGGGGACGGCGGCGACACCAGGTCGATCATCTGCGCCGCCAGCGACAGCAGCAGCGCGACCTCGACCTCCTCCAGCCGGATCCTGATCCCCGACCCCTCGATCGCGCCCTGCACCTCCGCCATCAGTCGTCCTTCTGCAGCGTGGCCCACAGCCCGTAGCCGTGCATGGCGCTCACATCGCGCTCCATCTCGTCGCGGCTGCCGTTGGATACGACCGCCCGGCCCTTCTCGTGCACGTCGAGCATCAACGACTCCGCCTTGGCCCGGTCGTAGTGGAAGTACTCCATGAACACGTAGGTGACGTACGACATGAGGTTCACCGGGTCGTTCCACACCAGCGTGATCCACGGACGTTCGGTCTCCTCGACCACATCCGGGCGCACGACCTCGGCTGGGGCTACGGACATGCCCCCATTGTTGCCCAGTCAGCCCCCCGGCCGTGCGGCTAGTCTGGCCGCGTGTCCGTCATCGTCATCCCGCCACGGAGTGCAAACCTCCCTGAACCCCCGCTTCTCGCCCGGATCCGCGACGGCGTCATCGGGGACGACCAGGTGATGTGGGGGCCCTTCGGATCGCGGCGCGTAACGTATGCGGACTACACCGCGAGCGGCCGGGCGCTCGCCTTCATCGAGGACTTCATCCGCGACGAGGTGCTGCCCCGCTATGCGAATACCCACACCGAGTCGAGCGGCACCGGACTGCAGACCACCAGGCTCCGCGAGGACGCCCGACGCATCATCCACGACTCCGTCAATGGCGACGACGACACCTGCGTCATCTTCTGCGGGTCAGGGTCGACCGGTGCGATCAACAAGCTCGTCTCCATCCTGAACATCCGCATCCCCGCGGACCTCAATCGCCGTTACGACCTCGACACCGCCATTCCTGCCTCCGAGCGACCGGTCGTCTTCATCGGACCGTTCGAGCACCACAGCAATGAGCTGCCCTGGCGCGAGTCGATCGCCGACGTCGTCACGATCCACGAGGATGCCGACGGGCACATCGACTTGGACGACCTCACCTCCCAGCTCGAGCGCTACGCCGACCGCCCCCTGAAGATCGCCTCGTTCAGCGCCGCGAGCAACGTCACGGGCATCGTCACCGACACCCACCGCGTCTCACAGTTGCTGCACGAGCACGGTGCCCTCGCCTTCTGGGACTATGCGGCCGCAGCGCCCTACGTCGACATCGACATGAACCCCCGATGCGACGAGCATCCCCTCGCTCACAACGACGCGGTCTTCCTCTCCCCGCACAAGTTCATCGGCGGCCCCGGGACCCCGGGCGTGCTCATCGTGCGGCGGGAACTGCTCGCCAACTCGGTTCCCGACATCGTCGGCGGCGGCACGGTGGCCTACGTCAACCCCGAGGATCACAGCTACCTCGCCGACCCCGTGCATCGCGAGGAAGGCGGCACCCCGGCGATCATCGAGTCCATCCGGGCTGGACTTGTGTTCCAGCTGAAGGAGGCCGTCGGCACCGACACCATCCGCGCGCACGAGGAGGACTTCGTGCAACGGGCCATCACCGCGTGGTCCGGCAACCCCAGCATCCAGGTGCTCGGCAACACCGAGGCGGATCGCCTGTCCATCGTGTCCTTCGTCATCAGGCGACCGGACGGACGGTACCTGCACCACAATCTCGTGGTCGCCATCCTGAACGACCTGTTCGGCATCCAGTCGCGAGGCGGGTGCTCCTGCGCCGGACCGTACGGCCACCGGCTGCTCGGCATCGACATCGAGCGGTCGCACGAGTTCGAGCGGGAGATCACGCACGGCTGCGAGGGGATCAAGCCCGGTTGGGTGCGCGTCAACTTCAACTACTTCATCTCCGAGGCCGTCTTCGAATACCTCGTCTCCGCGGTGATCCTCGTGGCGGACCATGGCTGGCGCCTGATGCCGCAGTATCGGTTCGACCCGGCCACGGGCCGATGGCACCACCGGAACGGCCCTGTGGAGCCGCCGCTTCGCCTGTCCCAGCTCCGGTACGGGGAGGACGGGCAACTCGCGTATCCCGAGCACCGAGAAACCGCCCCGGAGTCGGACCTCTCCGGCTATCTCACGTATGCACACGATCTGCTCGAGTCCCTGCCCGACGACATCGGCGAACCGGCCTCGTCCCGAGACGGGGTGTCGGCCGACTTCACCGCCCTGCAGTGGTTCGAGCTACCGGCACTGTGCCTGCAGCCCGACGACGTCTCCCGCTGATCGGGCCTGCTACCTCGTCACCCGGATCGGGAACTCGGAGGACGCGTTCGCCAGGATGCCGCCCTTGGCGACAGCGACCACCCGGTAGGTGAACTTGCCCTTCACCTTCGGGACCGTGGCCTTCAGCCGGGCGCGACCCTTCGCGTTCGCCTTCGCGGTGACGACGTTCTTCCACTTGGCCCCACGTTGGATCTGCAGGGCAAGCGTCTGACCCTTGACGGCGGGGCGGGCGCGCGCCTTGACGACCACCGTCTTGCCCCGGGGCACCCGCACGTCCTTCGGAGTGCCGGTCACCAGCGACAGCACCTGGGTGGTGAACGGGGCGCTCACGCCCTCGATCCGCGCGTCGGCCGGCGGCACGACGACCTGCCAGGCTCCGGTCGTCGGTGGCGCGACCTGGAAGACGACGACTCCGTCCGCACCGGTCGGCGCGGACTGGATGTCCACCCACTTCTGCTTCTTTCCGTTGGGACGGAACTGCAGGGTCGCGGGAGTCCCGGCCAGCGGGGCCCCCTGCGACGTCACCGTCGCGGTGACGGCGACCGGGCTGCCGAAGACCGTCGACGCGGCCCCCGTGGCCGTGATGTCGGTCGACGCAGGCGCCAGCGACTGCGCGTAGCTGCGAATCAGCGGCCACTGCGCCGGATCGTCACCACCCACCGTCCAGTAGGCCGCAGCGGACAGGCCGAACTCACCGACGAGCTGGGTCCGGGCCAGGACCGCCTCTGGCCCCACCCACCACATGACCCGCTTGGCCGTGCAGGTCTGCGTCGTGCCCGAGGAGTCGGTCCACTTCACCTTCTTGTCGTAGTAGACCCAGTTCTCCTGATCGCTCTCGGACCATTGGACGTCCTCGGGAGCAACCCCAACCGAGGCCAAGAGCGCCGGGATGTCCGCGTCCGCGACAGAAGCGTTCGCGGTCAGCGACTTGTAGGCGGCAGATCCGCTGCTCGGGCAGTTGCCGACGAGCCGGTAGCTGTTGCCGACCTTGCGCGTCCACGCCCGACCGTAGGTCGGTACGCCGATCTGCAGTTTCGCCGGATCCATGACGGAGGCGCTGTACTGGACGATGGAGCGCACCCACGGCATCGGGGCGATCGGACCGATGCTGCCCACGTGGTAGTCGTACGCCATGATTCGCACGCGGTCCGCCGACGGCGCGATGCCGGCGATGTTATAGACCCAGTAGCCGCTTCGCGAACTGCATGTCCCGGAGGTGTTGCACGGCGGCGGGATCGTCACGGACAGCAGCTTCCCCTGCGCGTGCAGTGCGGCGCCGAGCTCGGTGACGAACGTGGTCCAGTTCGGCTGCGTGGCCGCCCATGACGAGGAGCCATCCGAGAACGCGAATGTCTCGTAGTCCAGATCGATCCCGTCGTAGCCATTGGACATGACCAGTTCGACGATGTCGGCCACATGCTGGGCTCGCAGGGCAGGGTCGGCCAGGGTCTTGGCCATCCTGCCCTTGCCCGAGCCATCGGCAATGGCCGGCAGGACCACGAGTCCGGCTGCCCTGAGCTGGCCCATCGCCCAGGCGGCATTGGCCGCTCCGTTGGTGAAGTTCGGGTTGAGCCTGACCTGCACGCCGCCGCCGGACTTGGCCGTGGCCGAGTACCAGAACGGCGAGACATCGGTGAACAGGTCCGCGTTCTGGACAGCGGAGTTGACGCCGGCAGGTCGACCCGGCGACGTCATCCAGTAGGGCAGCCAGCCGCTCGCCACCCGCTTGGGCGCAGGGCCGTCCGCCTGGGCCGCTGGAATCCCCCCGATGCCGGTGGCGAGCAGCACGAGTGAGGCAGCGATCACGAGGATTCGGCGCACAGGGAACCTTCACAGCAGGGGACGTTTCGTCCATTCTGCGACACGCCGACCCGGACCCCGAGCACCGGCTCCCATCCGGCCTGTCGCACCATGGAGCCCATGCGCATCGCCCGGAGCACGGATCAAGGCCGCCGCTGGCGGCTGACGGCTGCCGTCACAGCCACCCTCGGCCTCGTGGTCGGGGGCCTTCTGGCGCCGCCCGTCTCGGCCCGCCCGCTGGCGCCGACCGACCGGGATGTCGACAGCCTGATCGTCAAGCGGCTCGACAACCCCCGCCTCGGCAGCGAGGTCGGACTGCTCGCCGTGGACGCCTCGACGGGCGAAATCCTGTCTGAGCACGGCAGTGGGCGCCTCATGCTCCCGGCGTCGAACATGAAGATCGTGACGGCGGTCACGACTTTGGCCACACTCGGGCCGGACGCCCGGTTCACGACGAAGGTCCGCGCCGGAGCCACGCCGACGGACATCGTCCTCGAGGGCGGCGGTGACCCGCTGCTCTCGACCACCGACCTGCGCAGGCTCGCCAACAAGACCGCCAGGGCCCTTCCGGCGGGCACCCCGGTCACCGTCCACGTCGACGACGACCTGTTCCCCGACACGGGGCGAGCCCCGGGGTGGACCCGTTCGTATATCCCGTCCGTCGTCGCCTCGGTCGAGGCGCTGGCCCGGATCTGGGACTACAGCAAGGACCCGAGTGCCAATGCCGTCCGGGTCTTCGCCCAGCGGCTGGAGAAGAAGGGCATCCCCGTGACCATCGGCCCGGACGCGGACGCCGGAGATGGCGCCGTGATCGCCGAGTCGAAGGGCCACACGGTCGATCAGGCCATTCGCGTGATGCTCAGGATCTCGGAGAACAACGTCGCCGAGGTGCTCTACCGGCAGGTGGCACACGCGGCCGGGTACGAGGCGTCCTGGACTGGCGCCCAGCAGGCCGCCGAGCAGGTCCTGCGCAACCTCGGCGTCGATCCGACCGGAATGTCCCTGCTCGATGGCAGCGGACTGTCCCGCAAGGATCGGGTGAGCCCCAGGTTCCTCGTCGACGTGCTGCGGGTCGCCCGCACCAATAACCCGGAGCCGTTCACCACGATGTTCGAGCCGGACGCGATGCCGATCGCCGGCGTGAGCGGCACCCTCGACGACCGCTACGGACGCTTCGTGACCAGGCAGGCGCGCTGCGCCCGGGGTGACGTCCGGGCCAAGACCGGGACCCTCTTCGACACCATCGCCCTGTCGGGCGTCGCCAACACCCAGGGTGGCCCGGAGCGCGTGTTCTCCATCCTTGTGAACGACCGGCCGCAGCGATACTCCGCGCTGTCCACCCGTCAGGCCGTCGATGGCCTGACGGCCACCATCGACGGCTGCTGGGACTAGCGGAGGGCGCGGGCGATCTCGCCGGCGGCCCGGGCCACCCGCGGACCCACCTCAGCATCGTTCAGCTCCCGCAGCGCGAGCACGCCCACGCTCGCCTCGAGCCCCGGCACGCCGAGCACCGGTACCGCGATCCCGTAGGCACCCTGCGGGCCGTCCCCGGTCGCGACCACCCACGGCGGGTCCAGCGGTCGGCCGGCGGTGGTCCGGGCAGCGAGGATCGCTCGTCCAGCCGCGCCGTGCTCGAGCGGATGCCGAGCGCCGGCTCGCGACGCCACGTGCAGATCGGAACGGGAAGGCTCGACGACGACCGCCGCGAGTGCCTCCTGACCGTCGACGACGGTCAGGACGGCGGTGGCGTTCACCGCGTCGGCGAGAAGTCGCAGTGCCGGCATGGCGGTGTCCCGGACGATGGGCTGGACCTGCCGCCCCATGGCGAGCACCCCCAGGCCCAGTCGGCACTTGCCGTCCGCCGAGCGGCGGATGAACGCGTGCTGCTCGAGCGTGACGACCAGCCGGTACACCACCGTGCGCCCGATGCCGAGGGCTGCGGCCAGTTCGGTAACGGTGAGCCCATCCGCGGATTCGGCCACCACCTCCAGGACGCGCAGCCCCCGGTCGAGGGTCTGGGATGTCTCTGCTGCCATGTCGGCGCTGGACGCTTACGCGGCCTTGGCGAATGACCTCAGCCTGAAGGCGGCGAAGATCTCGAGGATGCCGCCGACGACCAGCCAGATGCCGGTGACCCAGGCGAGCGTGACCAGCGAGATGCCGGGCCACCCGAGGACGACGAATCCGCCGATCAGCATGACGATGCCGCCGAAGATGTTCCAGCCGCGCCCCTGATCCACCTCGGCCGCGGAGAACAGCAGGCCGAACCCGCGGAACAGGAAGCCGATTCCGATGAGGATGGCAAGGATCTCGACGGCCTGGAAGACCCCGCTGATGGCGAAGAGGCCCAGGATCAGGGAGAGGATCCCGCCGATGAACAGCAGCGCGCGCATGCCGCCGGACAGGCCCCGGGAGAAACCGCGGATGATCTGGAAGATGCCGCCGACGATCAGCCAGGCCGCCACGAGGTACGCGAGGACGACGATGGTCTTCCCCGGCCAGGCCAGGGCGATGATGCCGACGATGATGCTCGTGACACCCAGGGTCATGACGACTCCCCAGTGCCGGCCGATGGCCGCCAGGCCGGTTTCGTCAAGGCCCAGCTGGCCCTCGTCAATCGTGGTCATGTGACCTCCTTGGATCTCACTGGGCGCACGATGCGCCAGCATCGCCCACTCTAGGCCCGAGTCACCGACTATCGGGCGTTGACACGCCTCGCGTCCGTCAGCCGAATACGCGGGCGAGGAAGTCCCGGGTCTCCGGCTCCCTCGGGGCACTGAAGATCTCGTCCGGCGGCCCCTCCTCACGGACGACCCCGTCGTGGAGGAAGCAGACCCGGTCGGCCACCTCACGGGCGAAGCCCATCTCGTGGGTGGCCATGACGATCGTGAGGCCGCCGGCCTTGAGGTCTCTAACCGCGTCCAGCACCTCCCCCACCAGGAGCGGATCCAGGGCCGAGGTGATCTCGTCGAACAGCATGAGCTCGGGCTGCATCGCCAGTGCTCGCACGATGGCCACGCGCTGGGCCTGCCCGCCGGAGAGTCGGTCGGGATACTCGCTCGCCTTGGCGCCCAGGCCGAACCGGTCGAGCAGGGCGACGGCCTCCTCCCGAGCCTGCGAGGCGGGCACCCCGACGACCTTGCGCGGAGCGAGGGTGACGTTGTCGAGAACCGTCATGTGGGGGAACAGGTTGTAGGACTGGAAAACGATGCCGATCCGACGGCGGATCCGATCCAGGTCGATGCCCGGATCCGACACCTCGACGTCCCCGTCGAGCACGATGCGGCCGGCGTCGACGGTCTCGAGTCCGTTGATGCACCGCAGCAGGGTCGACTTCCCCGAGCCGGACGCCCCGATCAGGACGACGGCCTGGTGCGCATCGACGTGCAGGTCGATCCCCCGGAGGACCGAGTGCTCCTCGAACGACTTCCACACGCCGGTGACCTCGAGCAAGGGCGTCATGCCACTCCCCCGGCCCGCTGGCGTCGGGCCATGCGCCCCTGCACCCAGTCCGCGAACCGCGTCATCGGGATCGTCAGGGCGATGAAGATGAGGGCCGCCGCGACGTAGGGCGTGTAGTTGAACGTCGACGACGCATCGATCTGGGCCTGGCGGAGGACCTCGATCGGCCCGAGGACCGACACGAGGGCCGTGTCCTTCTGCAGCGAGATGAAGTCGTTGAGCAGGGGCGGCACGACGTTCCGGATGGCCTGGGGAAGCACCACGAATCGATTGGTCTGCAGGACCGACAGGCCCAGCGATCTGGCGGCCATCCGCTGGCTCGGATGCACCGATCCGATACCAGCGCGGAACACCTCGGCCACGTAGGCGCTGTAGGACAGGATCAGCGCCACCGTGCCCCAGAACACCGGGCTGTTTGGCACTCCCTGAAGGCGCAGCGCCGGCACCCCGAAGCCGAGCAGGAAGATCACCAGGATGGTCGGCACGCCGCGGAAGACATCGACGTAGATGGTCGCCAGTACCCGCAACGGCAGGAAGATCGGCGCCCGCAGCGTCCGAGTCAGCGCGATGAGCAGGCTGAACACCAGGATGATCGGCTCGGCGATCAGGAAGATCTGCACGTTGAGCATGAAGGCCTCGAGCAGACCCGGGAGTGAGTCGGCGAACTGCTCGGGGTTGAAGAACGTCTCCTGGACGACGGGCCAGCCGGGCGTCTGGGTCACCAGCAAGGCAACGACGACGGTGAACCCGATCAGGCTCGCCATGCCGACGAAGGCATTGCGGCGGGCAGTGCGACGCGCCAGCGCCTGGCGCACCGGGTCCTGATAGGCCACTGGTGTGCCAGGCACTGGCGGAGACATCGTCATGTCGAAGACTCAGCGACGGCGCGAGGACGCGCAGACGCCCCTACTCCGTGAAGTAGGGCGCTGAATCACCGGCGAGCCACTCGTCCTGGATCGCCTGCAGCTCACCTGACGCGGCCAGCTCGTCCAGCACCCCGTTCACGCAGGTGACGAGCGGGTTGTCCGTCGCGAAGAGGAGACCGAACTGCTCGCCACCCTCCTGTGCGGGGAACTGGCCGACGATCTTGCTGTTGTCGATCTCGGCCGCCGTGATGTAGTACGCGGTGGGCAGGTCGACCACGATGCCGTCGATCTGCCCGTTGTTGAGGGCGCTCTTGGCATCGTTGGTGTCGTTGTACACGTAGGGCTTGTCCGCGGGCTGGACCACGTCCGTGATGAAGTCCAGGCTCGTCGTTCCGACCTGGGCGCCCAGCTTGGCCGCCTGCAGCTCGGCCAGGGTCGTCGCATTGGCGATCGGCGAGTCATTGAGGGCGACCACGGCCTGGTTCACGGTGTAGTACCCGTTCGAGAAGTCCACGGCCTTCTCGCGCTTGGGCGTGATGGAGATCTGGTTGATGTCGAAGTCGAAGTCCTTGTCGCCCGGCGCGTACGACTTGTTGAACGGCACGACGGTCCACGTCACCTCGTTCTGGGCGAAGCCAAGACCCTCCGCCACCGCGTAGGCCACGGCCGACTCGAAGCCCTGGCCGTTGGTCGGGTCGTCGTCGACGAAGTACGGCGGGTAGGCGGGGGTGTCCGTGCCGATGGTGAGCGTGCCCGGCGTCACGAGGGTCAGGTTCTCCCTTGAGCACTCGTCAAGGGCGGGCTCGGCCGACGCGGCAGCGCTGGATGCCGCTTCGGTCGGGGCAGCGCTCGCGGACTCGGCGGGTGCGGCGGCGCTGGACGAGGTGGCAGTGGTGGCCGAGGGCTCCTGGGCGCAGCCGGCCAGCAGCACCCCGACGGAGGCGAGGGCGAGGGCGGGGAACAGGACACGGCGCGTGGACAGTCCGGACATGGACGACGATCTCCTTCGTGCCGATGACGTTCGCATCGGCGGGGCCATCCTGTCAGAGACCCGGTCAACCCGGCCCTCGGCATCCTCCCGGCCCGATCCCGGGGCAGGGTCAGGCCGGGGGCCTCATACGACTGGCCACCAGGGCGGCCGCGGCGGAGACCGTCGCCGAGGCGCACCAGAGCAGTGCATAGGTCGTGGCCGTGGCTCCACCCGATGCCACCGCCATGGCGTGGCCCAGGCCGAGGAGCGAGATGACCACCACACTCATGACGGAGTCCACGATCTGGATCGCGGACGAGTTCTGGCCGAGGTCGGACTCGGGGGACAGTCGCATGACCTGCACGGAGGCCGACGGGATCGACAGACCCATGCCGAACGCCCCGATGGCCCACGACACGGCGGCTATCCAGGGGGGCAGGTCGGTCAGAACCGAGGCCGGGAGGGTGAGAAGGCTGACCGTGACGATGGCGGCGCCGATTCTCACGGCCTGGGAGCGGTCGAGGTCGCCGGGCAGCCGGCTCTGCACGTACGAACCCGTCGCCCACATCATGGCGGCGGTCGCCAGGATGAGCCCGGCCTGCGTCACCGTGAGGCCGCGGGTCTCGACCATCGCGAGCGGGACGAAGACCTCGGCGGAGAAGAACGCCGACGCGATCAGCCCGCGCATCATGACGCTGGTCGGCAGGCCGCGCCGGAACTTCAGCGCACCGGTGGGGAGCAGGTACCGTACCGACGCGATCAGGACCACGAATCCCAGCACCGCCTCGACGCCCCCCGCGACGTTCAGCCGCAGCACACCATCCTGAACTGCGACCAGCGCCAAAGTGGCGACGAGGCCGGCAGCCAGCCGCCGCCGCGTGGACGCTTGCGGGGTCCCGCCCTGGTAGGCGCTCAGGCGCGGGTAGAGCAGGAGCGCCGGCAGGACGACAAGGACGGGCACGATCCAGAACACGGCTCGCCAGGTGATCACGTCGGTGAGCCATCCGGCGATGACGGGACCGACGAGCGACGGGACGATCCAGGCGGCGGCCAGTACCGAGAACGCCTTCGCGCGCAGGTCGACCGGGAAGGCCCGGGCGATCAGGACGTACACGCCGACGATGACGAGTCCGCCGCCGATGCCCTGGAGGGCGCGCCCGAGCACCAAGGTGGCGAGGTTGAACGCGGTTCCGGCCACGACCGCGCCGATGCACAGCGAGATGACGCCGGCCGTCAACGGCCCGCGGGGACCCGTGGAGTCGGACCACAGCCCGCCGACGACCATCGCGAACAGCGAGGCCACCACGAAGGCGTTGAATGCCCAGGTGTAGCTGCCGAGGGCGTCGAGCTCCGTCGCCGCGACCGGCATCACGGTGGCCGTGCCGATCGCCTCGAAGGCGAGCAGGGTGATCAGCGAGACGATGCCGATCGACAGCGGGCCGTACCGCCCCCGCCATACCGAGGCGGGTGCGTCGACCGCCGCGGTCTCGTCGGTCAGGAGTCCTTTCCTGAGTCCCCGCCGCCGCGCGGAAGGCCCGCGTGGATGGCCTCGCACTCAGGGCAGATCGGGAACTTCTCGGGATCGCGGCTCGGAGTCCACACCTTGCCGCACAGCGCCTTCACCGGCGCACCCGTGACGGCGCTCTCCACGATCTTCGCCTTCTCCACGTAGTGCGAGAAGCGCTCGTGGTCCCCCTCGTCGGTTGAGACCGTGCGCTCCTCCAGCAGCGTGCCGCCGGAGAGCGAGGGGGCGTCGAGGGGCTGATTCTCCATGCCGCGGATTGTAGGGCGCGGTGCGACCGGATTCGGGCAACCGCGCTTCACAGATACCCTCCGGGGTATGTAGAATGGCCGCATGACGACGACCAACCTCACCGAGGCAACCTTCTCCGAGACCATCTCCGACAATCCCATCGTCCTGGTGGACTTCTGGGCCGAATGGTGTGGACCGTGCCGGATGTTCGCCCCGGTCTACGAGACCGTGTCCGAGGGCAATCCGGACATCGTCTTCGCGAAGGTGGATACCGAGGCCGAGCAGGGCCTGGCGGGTGCCTTCGGCATCTCGTCCATCCCCACGCTCATGGCCATCCGTGACGGCGTCGTCCTGTACTCGCAGGCCGGCGCACTTCCTGAGCAGGCGCTCACCAACCTGATCCAGGCGGTGCGCGATGTCGACATGGAGGAGGTTCGCGCCTCGATCGCGGCCGACTCCGAGGCCGCTTCCACACCTGCCGAGTAGGAATTCATGGCCGAAGGCCCTGAGGAATGGGACCTTGGTCCGTGTCTGCGGTTGAAACCCGCGAACTAGCGTGGTAGCGCACGTACATTCAGCTGGGAGGGCGACCGAAATGCCGCAGCAACCGCTTGCACAGGTGCCGAAAGATGCTCAGTGGTACTGGCAGGAGCATGGCGCCTGCCGCCTCGCGGACCCCCTGCTGTTCTTCCATCCGCAGAACGAGCGCGGATCGTCGCGGGTACGCCGCGACCGCTCGGCGAAGGTGATCTGCGCCGGGTGCGACGTGCGCATGGAGTGCGCCGACTACGCCGTCCGCGCCCGCGAGCCCTACGGCGTGTGGGGTGGCCTCTCCGAGGAGGACCGCGAGCACATCTACGCCCGACTCGACTCCCGCCACTACCCGCGGCAGAAGGGCGAGGGCCTGAGGGTCGCCAGCGAGGAGATCGCGGCGGCTGTGTCCCCGCGAGCCCTTGGCATCGCCTGAGCTGCACCCGGCCGGCGTTCAACCGCCCCACCGACAGACGAGTGGCCCGCCGTGGCTGAGGTTCCGATCCGGAACCCCGCCACGGCGGGCCACTCGAGTTAGGTCAGGCTCCTTGCAGGCGAGCCCGCAGTGACGCGAGCTGCTCGCGCAGTTCCGCCGGCACGCGGTCTCCGAACTTGTCGAAGTACTCCTCGGTCAGGTCGGACTCCGCCAACCACGTCACCGGATCGATGGCGAACAGCTCGGCGGCCTTCTCGGCGCTCAGGTCGAGCCCGGTCATGTCGATGGCTCCCTCTGCGGGCAGCCGGCCGATCGGGGTGTCGACCGCCTCGGCCTGGTCGTCGAGCCGCTTGATGATCCACTCGAGCACGCGGGAGTTGTCACCGAAGCCGGGCCAGATGAACTTGCCGTCGGCATCCTTGCGGAACCAGTTGACCGCATAGATGCGAGGCAGCTTCTCAGCGTCAGTGAAGGTGCCGATCTTGAGCCAGTGGCCCCAGTAGTCGGCCATGTTGTAGCCGCAGAACGGCAGCATGGCGAACGGATCCCGGCGCAGCTGGCCAACGCCGCCGACGGCGGCCGCGGTCATCTCGCTGGAGACGGTGGCTCCCATGAACACGCCGTGGCCCCAGTCGTACGACTCGGTCACCAACGGGACGTTGGTCGCGCGTCGGCCACCGAACAGGATCGCGTCGATCGGGACGCCGGCCGGATCCTCCCAGTTGGGAGCGATCGACGGGCACTGCCCCGCGGGAGCCGTGAAACGGGCATTCGGGTGGCTCGACGGTTCCGGGGACTCGGGCGTCCAGTCACGCCCCTTCCAGTCGATGAGGTGAGCCGGCGGCTCATCAGTCAGGCCCTCCCACCAGATGTCTCCGTCGTCGGTGAGGGCGACATTCGTGTAGATCGAATTCGCGTAGAGCGTGCGCACGGCGTTGGCGTTCGTGTCCATCCCCGTGCCGGGCGCGACTCCGAAGAATCCAGCCTCGGGGTTGATGGCATACAGCCGGCCGTCCTCGCCGAAGCGCATCCACGCGATGTCGTCCCCGACCGTCTCGACGGTCCAGCCGGGAACCGTCGGCTCGAGCATGGCCAGGTTCGTCTTGCCGCACGCGGACGGGAACGCCGCGGTGATGTAGTGGGCGGTGCCCTGCGGTGAGGTGAGCTTGAGGATGAGCATGTGCTCGGCCATCCAGCCCTCGTCGCGCGCCATCGCCGAGGCGATCCGCAGCGCGAAGCACTTCTTGCCGAGCAGGGCGTTGCCGCCGTAGCCCGAGCCGTACGACCAGATCTCACGCGTCTCGGGGAAGTGGACGATGTACTTCGTGTCGTTGCAGGGCCACGCGACGTCCGGCCGGGCGGTCCCGTCGGCGTCGACCAGCGGGTACCCAACCGAATGGACAGCCGGGACGAACTCGCCGAACTCGCCGATCTGGTCGAGTGCCGCCTGCCCCATCCGCGTCATGATCCGCATGTTCACCACGACGTAGGGCGAGTCCGTGATCTCGACGCCCAGCTGAGCGATGCGCGAACCGAGCGGTCCCATCGAGAACGGGATGACGTACATGGTGCGACCGCGCATGCAGCCGTCGAAAAGGCCCCGCAGGGTCGCGCGCATCTCCGATGGCTCGGCCCAGTTGTTGGTGGGGCCGGCGTCGACCTCGCGCTGGGAGCAGATGAAGGTGCGATCCTCGACGCGAGCAACGTCGTGCGGGTCCGAGCGGGCGAGGAAAGAGTTCGGGCGGATCTCCGGGTTGAGGCGGATGAAGGTCCCAGCCTCGACCATCTCGTCGGTGAGTCGGAGCCACTCCTCGTCGGATCCGTCGGCCCAGACCACCCGATCCGGCTGAGCGAGTGCGGCAACCTCCTCGACCCACTCCAGGAGCTGCTTGTTCTTGGTCGGGGGGTTCTCCAGGCCGGGAACAGACATGAACACGCTCCAGTGCGATCGAAGGAACCGACGTGACTGTGGCTGTCACAACGGGTTGACTTACAGGATGCACCGTCGAGGACGTCCGGGGCGACCTCAACGTCCATGCAAGCGCTGTCGTGTGACCAAATCCACAGGTCAGGCGAAGAGCCGCTGAGCTGCGGAGCAGACCTCGACCACGCGAGCCGCCGCGGTCGGCAGCACACCGCACTGCGTGAACGACCCGTGGTACAGATCCGGGGCGTGGATCCACTCCAAAGGCCCCCCGGCATCGGCCAGGGCCCGGGCGTAGGCGATCCCCTCATCGCGAAGCGGGTCGTGGCCGACGGTGAACACGATCGCCGGGACGCCGGGCTGTGTCGGGCTGCCCGTCAGATCCACGCGCGGGTCCGCACGGTCCTTCGGGTCGACGTACTGGTCGTAGAACCACTCCATGTCCCGGCGGGCGAGGAAGGGGCCCTCGACGAACTCGCGGGCCGATTCCGAGCGCAGCCACGGATCGGTGGCTGGGTAGATGAGGAGCTGGCCCACGAGCGCCGGACGATCGACCAGCAGCCGGGCGGCGGCGGCGGCGAGGGTCGCCCCCGCGCTGTCACCGGCCACGACGACGCGGTCCCACTCACCGAGGATCCAGTCGACTGCCGTGACGACGTCATCGACGGGTGCCGGGAAGGGATGCCTGGGCGCGCACCCGTAGTCGATGCTGATGACGGCCCAGCCGGTGGCATCGCAGAGCGTCCGGCAGATGGCATCGGCGGTCTCGAGGTTCCCGAGCACCCACCCTCCGCCGTGGATCCAGGCGACGGCCAGCGACGGGTCGGCGCCCTCAGGCAGGTACTCGCGCAGGGCTACCCGGCCATCGACGGGCTCCAGGTCGGCGACCCGAACCGGGAGCGACTCCACGGGCGGCCGCCAGGCCGCGCGCGAGGCGAGGTTGGCCTCCAGGTGGAGGGCGATCGCCGTGTCCGCGTCCAGCTGCCAGACGGGAGGAAGCGCCTTCTGCGCTGCAGCCCGCCGCATCGCGACGCAGTCCGGCGCCAGGTCGGCCACGAGGGGATCGGTCATCAGCTGACCGTCGCCGTGCCCGATCCGCTCGCTTTCGCGATCGCCTCGAGCCTCGCCCGGGCGATCGCATCGTCCACCGAGGAACCCAGGAGTCGGGCGTAGCCCCTTTGTCCGACGGGCCGCAGGTGTATTCCGTCCGAGTACAACCAGGACGGGTGCTGCGATGCCGCGCCGTTCCAGTCGATCACCTGCACCCGGCCTTCGCGGAACGCCGCAGCGCACGTGCGCATCATCGCGTTGTTGGACTTCGCCCAGGACCTTCGGACGTGAACCGTGACCAGGAAGACGCGGCGGTCCGGTCCGACCGCCCTCACCAGGGACTTGCAGGTCGACAACGGGAACGTGCCGTTGGTACCCAGGTGCACCACCACGTTCTGCGGCAGGGTCGAGGCCTTCTTCCGGAGGAGGGCGGGGGCAGAGTACGCCTGCCGACTCACGGCCGCGTTCACCGCAAAGCCGTTCTCCTTCAAGACCGTGCGCGCGCCGAGCATCACCGAGTCCCCGAGCGCGTACCGGTCGCGAGACGGGGCTGCGGCAGCGGCTGCGGCGGGACCAACCGCCGTGACCGTCAGCGTGGCTGCCAGCACCGCCACCACGGTACGGACGGCGAGGGGAAGTCGTCTCGTCACAGAGTCATTGGATCACGCCACTGATGCGCCGGACAATCTCGGCGAGGATCGCCGGAGAGGTCGCAAGGTTGAGGCGGGCAAACCCCTCGCCGCCGGTCCCGAACGTCGGGCCCGAACTCAAAGCGACGCGACCCTTGTCGATGAGGACCTCCGCCGGGTCAGGACCCAGGTCGTAGGCGCGGAAGTCGATCCACGCCAGGTAGGAGGCCTCCGGCGGCACGTAGCGGGCCTCCGGCAGGTGTGCGGCGATCAGGTCGGCGAGGTACCGACGGTTGTGGTCGAGGATGGACACGACGTCGTCGAGCCATCCACCGCCGTGCCGGTAGGCCGCCTCCGCCGCGATCACCCCGAGATGCCCGGTGCCGTACGTCACCTCGAGCGGCATCCGGTCGGCGACGATGGCTGAGGTACGGGCGGTGCCGACGAGCTGCGCGCACTTCAGTCCCGGCAGGTTCCAAGCCTTCGACGCAGAGACGAGGCTGACAGCCGATGCATCGTCGTCGGCGACCGTCAGGTACGGGATGTGGGTGGCTCCCGGCAGGGTCAGCGGACCATGGATCTCGTCCGAGACCACGGCCACGCCATGCTCCCTTGAGAGCTCCGCAATAGCGGCGAGGGTGCTACGAGGCGCCACCGAGCCGGTCGGGATTATGCGGGTTGCACAGGACGAAGGCCGTCACGTCCGGGCGGGCGAAGGCCGCCTCGAGCCCCGGCAGGTCCCAGTCGTACGAGCCGTCCGCCGCCCGGGCCATCGGGACGTCCACGATCGTCCTGCCCACGACGTCAGCGATTGTGGAGAAGAACGGCGGGTAGACCGGCGTGTTCAGAACGACGCCGTCCCCGGGGGACGTGAGCATCAACAGGCCCTGCGCGACGCCGGTGAGCACGTCCGGAATGAGCACCACGCGATCGGCGGGCAGCTGCCAGTCCCAGCGAGCGATGGCGAAGTCGGCGAGCGCCTGCGGGAGGCCCATCTCGGTCCGGTAGCCCAGGTCAGACCTATCGATCGCAGCGTGAAGGGCGTCGGCGATGGGCTCGGCGACCGGGAAGTCCATCTCGGCAACCCACGCGGGGATCACGTCGGCGTCGTAGCGCTGGTACTTGGCGCTGAGGCGCCCACGCAGGGCGGCGAGGTCGATCGAGTCGACGTCGAATGAGGGCACGGTCAGATCAGGCAACACCGGGAGGGGACGACTCACTCGGCGAGGTCGTAGCCCGCCTCGTCGACGGCGGCGCGCATCACCTCGACGTCAACGGGCACGCCACTCGTCACGCTGACATCCGAGTCCGCTTCCGCACGGAGCTCGATGGTGACACTCTCCACGCCGGGGATGGCGCTGACCTCCTTCGGTGACGGCCGCCACGCAATGGTCACACGTCATTCCGGTCACCTTGAAGACCTGGGTGGGCATGGTTCTTTCCCTTCGGTTGCGACGACGGTCGCGGTAGGCGGACGAAGATCAGGCGAGCGACAAGAACAGCTTCTCAAGCTCGTCGCGAGTCATCGGGGCGTCCTCGCCGCGCTCCCAGCACTGCTGGAGGCCGGACGCCACGATCTTGAAACCGGCCCGGTCGAGGGCCTTGGAGACGGCCGCCAGCTGAGTGACGACGTCACTGCAGGTGCGCTCGTCCTCGATCATGTTGATCACGCCGTCGAGCTGCCCCCGGGCCCGCTTCAGTCGCATGACGATGTCGTGGCTCACGGTCGGCTCGATGTTCATGCCGACAGGATACCCCCATACCCGCAGGGGTATTCTGCTGATATGAGCCAAAGCTATGGAAAAGCCGTCCTCGACGACCTCGCCCCCCTCGGCCGGGAGTTGCGGCGGGCCATCCCGGACGTCTACAAGGGCTTCGGAGAGTTGCACCACGCCGCCTTCGCCGACGGGGCCCTGGACACCCGGACCAAGGAGCTGATCGCCTTCGCGATCGGTGTGTCCGAGCAGTGCGACGGCTGCATCGCTTCGCATGCGCGCGGCGCGGTCAAGGCCGGAGCGACGAAGCAGGAGGCCGCCGAGGCCATCGGCGTGACCTACCTCATGAACGGCGGACCGGCCACGATCTACGGCCCTCGTGCCTACGAGGCCTTCTGCGAGTTCTACGACGCCCTCCATGCGGACGAGGTGGCCGCGAACTAGCCCTCGCATCGCCGCTAGCGTGGCGCCGTGACGAGGTCCGGGCTTCCCGCGTACCTCATCGCCGCCACCACCTCCCGATCGGCAACGGAGTCCGCTGGACCGGCACTGCTCGTGGTCGCCATCGCGACGATCGGCAACGCGACCACGGGGTCGTACCTCGTCGCCTCGCTCACCGCTTCGGCGGCGATCGGCGGACCCATCGTCGGCGCACTGATCGACCGCGCCCGGTCGCCCCGCTGGGGCTTCGGGCTGTCGATGGCACTCATGGCGATCGGCCTCGCAGCGATCGCCCTCACCATCGGCCACGCGCCGCTGCCCGTGGTGATGGGACTGGCCGTCGTGGCCGGCCTCGGGTACCCCGCGCTCACCGGCGCGTGGAGCGCCCAGGTCCCCCGACTCGTTCCCGCCAGCCGAATCACGCATGCGTATGCCGCCGACGCCGCCACGTACAGTCTCGCCGCCGTTGTGGCACCACCGCTCGCCACCGCCCTGGTCGTGGTGTCAGCGACCGCGCCACTGTGGATGCCGGTTGCCCTCCTGGTCGTGTCCGTGGCCCTCCTGCGCGCCGTCCCGCTGCCGACCCGCGCCGGACGCAGCCAGCCGGGGACCCTGCGCCGGGACCTACGCGCCGGGGCCGGGGCGCTGATGGGTCGCCCGGGCCTACGACGCACGACCATCATCACCACCGTCGGGTTCGCCGGGCAGTCGGCCATCTTCGTCGCGGCGCCGATCCTCGCCCAGACGATCGGCGGCTCGCTGGGGTTCACGGGCGTCATCCTCGGGGTCTTCGCCGTGGGCGGGGTCAGCACGGCCGCCTGGTTCACTCGCCGCCCGGTACGGCGCCCCGACCGTGCCGTCATCGTCAGCATGGCGCTGTCCACGCTCGCGCTCATTGCGGTCGGCCTGGCCCCCAGCACCGGATTGCTGCTGGTCGCGGCGTTCGCGATGGGGGCGACCGAGCCGCCGCTGGTCTCCGCGATGTTCCAGGTCAGGGTTCGCGAATCCCCCGTCGGGATCCAGGCGCAGGTGTTCACCACGGCGGCGAGCCTGCGGATGACCGCGTTCGCGCTGGCCACCGCGGTGTGCGGCTGGCTCCTGCACTGGGATGTCGAAGCAGTCATCGCCTTCGGGGTCCTGCTCCACCTCGTCTCGCTGGCCGCCGGCATCGTCCTCGGACCGCCCGTTCCCCCGCGACAGCAGTGGGTGCACCGGGCGTGAACTCGTCGACTCCGGGTCGCCGGTCTACGCTCATGCGATGACGAGCGCCGGACGCCTTGCCCTGGTGGGCAGCGGTGAGTACCTGCCCGTGATGCAGGAGATCGAGGCGTGGCTCCTGCAGGACCGTCCGGCCCGCTACGTGCAGCTCGCCACTGCCGCCGCACCAGAGGGCGACCGGGTGCTCGCTCGCTGGCACGAGCTCGGGGCGCGGTCGGCCGAGCGACTGGGGGTCGAGCAGGTGATCGTGGACGTGCGCACCCGCGAGGACGCGGAGGATGCCGCTCACGCCGAGGCAATCACCGGGGCCGGCCTGATCTACCTGTCCGGCGGGAACCCCGGCCACCTCGCCCGCACGCTGAGCGGGACACGGGTGTGGGCCGCGATCGTGGCCGAATGGCGGGCCGGCGCCTCCCTCGCCGGCTGCAGCGCGGGCGCCATGGTCATGGGCGGCTACGTCCCGGACTTCCGTCACCCCAAGCGCGGCGGCACGAGCGGACTCGGTGTCATCCCGGAGGTACGGGTGCTGCCCCACTTCGACAAGTACAGCCGGATGATCCCGGACTTCGCCCTTCGCCCGCTCGTGACATCAGATGCCGTCGTCGTCGGGATCGACGAGGACACGGCGCTGGTCGCCGAGGGACCGGGCGAGGACGAGCACTGGGAGTTCCGCTCACGCGGGCGGCAGTCCGCGTGGACCATCGAGGAGGACCGACGGCATCGCGTCAACGCACCGTTGCGCCTTCGAGTGGACGCGTGACCACGCCGGCCACGCGCGCCGACCTCCGCGCTCACGGTCCTGCCGGGGTCCTGCGCCCGGGCATTCGCACCTACAAGCCTCGTCGCACCCGCATGACCGACCGTCAGGCAGCGGCCCTCGTCGAGAACGTCGACCTCATCCTTCCGGTGAGCGCAGATCCCCTCGAACCCGACGACATCTGGGGCGTCGGGGTTCCCGTCGTTCTCGAGATCGGATTCGGCGACGGCGCGGCGACCGCCGCGATGGCGGCGGCCGACCCGGGGACCGGAGTGCTCGCGATCGACGTGCATACCCCTGGCGTCGGCGAACTGCTCGCCCGCGTGGGCGAGGCCGGACTGTCCAATGTGCGGGTCATGGAGGCCGATGCGCTCGGCGTCCTCTCGCGGAGCATCCGGCCCACCTCGCTGCACGGGGTCCGGTCATACTTCCCCGATCCGTGGCCCAAGGCGCGGCACCACAAACGTCGGCTGGTCCAGCCGGAGGTGCTCGACCTGGTGCGCACGCGACTGGCCCCCGGGGGCACGTGGCACCTGGCCACCGACTGGGACGAGTACGCCGAATGGATGCAGGCCCGCTTCGACGCAGATCCGTTCTGGTCCGGTGGTCCGATCCCGACACCGCCGTGGCGCCCCCAGACGCGCTACGAGCGGCGAGCCCTTCGTGACGGTCGAACCATCACGGACCTGGTGTTCCAGACGCCACCAGCCGACTGAGCCTGCCGACACAGGTTGGAGAGAATGCACGTATGTCGACCGACCCGCCGCTCGCGCCGTCGCGCCCCCTTGGCACCACCGGGTTGACCGTCTCGCCCCTGTGCCTCGGGGGAAATGTCTTCGGCTGGACCGCAGACGCGAACGAGTCGATGCGGGTGCTGGACGAGTATTCCGCCCAGGGCGGCAACTTCATCGACACCGCTGACGTCTACTCAGAGTGGGCACCCGGGAACTCGGGTGGCGAGTCGGAGCGGATCCTCGGTCAATGGATGACCGAGCGGCGCAATCGCGGGGACGTCCTCATCGCTACGAAGGTCGCCAAGCTGTCCACCGCACGAGGACTCGCCCCCGACACGATTCGCGCGGCTGTCGATGGATCGCTCACGCGACTGGGTACCGACTACATCGACCTCTACTACGCACACATGGACGATCCGTCGACACCGATGGAAGAGACCCTGGGCGCCTTCGACGAGATCGTCCGCTCAGGGAAGGTCCGCTATCTCGCTGCGTCGAACTTCACTCCCGACCGACTTCGCGAGGCCCTGCGGATCTCCGCTCGGGACGGACTCGCCCCCTACGTCGCGACCCAGGATCACTACAACCTCATGCAACGCGAGGCCTACGAGAGGGACATCGAGCCGGTCGTTGCCGAGTACGGCCTGGCCTCGCTGCCGTACTACGGGCTCGCGCGCGGTTACCTCACCGGCAAGTACCGGCCCGGCGTCACCATCGACAGCCCTCGCGCCAAGGGCGCCGAGGCGTATGTCGGGGAGAAGGGGGATCGCGTCCTCGCGGTCGTCGGTCAGGTCGCAGCTGAGCACGGCTGCTCCCCCGCCGCCGTCTCCCTGGCCTGGCTGTTGACGAGGCCCGGGCTCACTGCCCCGATCGCCAGCGCACGCACTGTCGAGCAACTGGCCGATCTGGTGCAACTGGCCACGCTCACGCTGAGCGCGGACGAGATCGCGGCGCTCGACGCCGCCTCAGCATGAGCCTGTTCGTCGCCATTCGGCCCGATGACGTCGCCAGCGAGGACCTGCAGCATGCCCTCGAGCGGGTCCGCCGGCTCCCGGTGGCACGGCCGCTGCACTGGCAGCCGCCGGCACTGTGGCACGTCACCCTCGCCTTCCTCGGCAACCCACCCGACGATGTCGACCAGGACGTGGCGGAACGGCTCGATGCCCTGGTGACCGACGAAGTCGTCCCAAGTCTCCGCCTCGCTGGCGCTGGCTGCTTCGGTCGTCAGGTCCTGTGGGTGGGACTGGAGGCCGGCGCCGCCGTCGAGGCACTCCGGTCGTGCGCCGACGCCATCCCCCGCCTGGTGCGCGGCACCGGAGCGGTCGTGGATCGGCGCCCATGGCGCGCCCATCTCACGGTGGCGCGCGCTCGCAACGGCGACGCGACTGCCGTGGCCGGAGTCCTCGCCGACTACCGGGGACCGACGTTTGCCGTCGAGGAGATCCTGCTCATCCGCTCGACCGGCGGACCGACACCGTCACATCGCGTGATCCGGCGAGTGCCCTGGGTCAGGAAAGCTCCTCCACGATCACGCGCTTGAGGACCTTCCCGGACGGCCCCGTGGGCAGTGACTCGCGGACGTGGATCCTGCGCGGGTACTTGTGCTGGCCGATCTGCGGCTTCACCCACTCGATCAGCTCGGCCTCGACGATCTCCTGACCGGTCACGCAGACCACCACAGCGTGGATCTCCTCGCCGTAGTGCGCGTCGGCGACTCCGACGACGGCGACCTGGGCGACCGAGGGGTGCGTGGCCAGGACCTCCTCCACCTCGCGCGGATACACGTTGAATCCACCACGGATGATCATGTCCTTCTTGCGGTCGACGATGAAGAAGAAGCCGTCGTCGTCCACGTACCCGATGTCCCCGGTGCGGAACCAGCCGTCGACCATCACCGCGGCCGTGGCCTCGGGCTTGTTGAGGTACCCCTCGAAGACGTTGTGCCCACGGATGACGATCTCACCGCTGGTGCCGACGGGCAGGAGCTCGATCGCGCCCTCGATCTCGGCGTTCGCGATCGCCACGTCGACGCCCCAGATGGAGCACCCGATCGACCCGGGCTTGCGGCCGTAGCGCTCCTGGTTGAACGTGGCCACCGGGGAGGTCTCCGAGAGCCCGAATCCCTCCAGCACGTCGGCGCCGAACACCTCCTTGACCTTGTCGATGACCGCGACGGGGATCGCTGCCCCTCCACTCACGGCGATGCGCAGCGTCGGCCGCGACTCGGTCTGTTCCGTCGCTGCGAGAAGGCCCATGTACATCGTGGGCACGCCCGCGAACATCGTCACCTTCTCCTTGGCCATGATGTCCAGCGCGCCGGGGCCGTCGAACCTCGGCATGAGGACCAAGGTGGCACCGACCCGGAACCCGGCGTTCATGACGCAGGTCTGGCCGAAGGAGTGGAACAGCGGCAGCACCGCCAGCGCGACGTCGTCATGATGAAGCTCGATGACGTCGAAGGCGCACATCGTGGCGTTCCAGAGCATGTTGTCCTGGGTCAGCAGTGCGCCCTTCGGCTTGCCCGTCGTCCCCGAGGTGTACAGGATCACGGCCTCGTCCGTGGGACGCCGCGGCACGAGGGCCTCGATGGGCTCGACCTGCATCGCCAACTGGTCGATACGCAGCACCTCGGAGAAGTCGGCGTCCGAATCCATGACCGAGTAGAGCCGCACCCCGGCGATCTCGGCACCCTTGGCCGCCTCAGGCAGCAGGGGCGCGGCCGTCACGAGGGTGGCGCACTCGGAATCGGTCAGCGTGTAGGCGATCTCGTCGGCACGGAGCAGGGAGTGAACGGGCACGACGGTTGCGCCGAGGGCAAGGGCGCCGTAGTACGCGAACACGAAGTGCGGGATGTTCGGCAGCATGAGCCCCACGCGTGATCCCGGGCCGACGCCGTCGGCCTCCAGCACTGCGGCATATCGCCGAGCCATCCCCCACACCTGCGAGTAGGTGAGCCTGACGTCACCGAGAACGACGGCGTCCTTGTCCGGGTACCGGCGCGCGGACTCGGCCAGGATCGAGGCGAGGGAGATGCGTGCGGACATGGGAGCTCCTTCAGTGGGGTAGGACGGTCAGGCGGTGGAGGGCTGGTAGCGCTGCTGGGCGGCGCGGCTGGAGTAGCTGGCGATGTCGAGGAGGAAGCCGAACGCGACCACGAGCCAGCCGATCCCGGAGACGCCTCCGGTCGGCGCCCATGCCGCGACGTATGCCAGTGCCGTCCAGGGCAGGAACAGCACGCCCAAGCAGCGGCCACCAGAAGTTGTCGCCAAAGGCCTCGGTCACCCGCGGGGTGAAGATCCATGCCCAGAGGAAGGCCAGCCGAGGGCCCAGGAAGCCGAGAACCAGCAGGAAGCAGCACACCCTGCGAACAGTAGGGGACCGACCGGCACGCCGGCGGGGACTTCGCCATCTCCGAGCGCTGTCCAACACCGCTTGGGGGGTCTTCGGTAGGTAGGGTCGTATCGTGACAAACCCACCCGCGGCCGAGAGCGACGCGGTGCTGGCGTTCATCCGGGGACGCCGAGCACAGGTGCTGTCCACGGCCATCGAGCAGGTGGCCTCATCGTCCCGTGGCGGATCTGCCCGCCGCTGTTCACGCGGCGCTCGGAAACGTGGGCTCATACCAGCTTGACGCCGCGTACGCTGCCCTCACTGACCTGTCCCTGGTGGTCAAGGATCCGGCGTCGTCGCCGGACCGGATAGAGACGAGCCGAGCCATGACGGTCACGGCACTGCGCGCCCTCGAAGCGGAGGTGGGGGAATGACCGAGACGATCCTGATCGTCGACGATTCGGATGACGTCCGCGCACTGCTGACTGTGGCGCTGAAGGAGTCGGGCTATCGAGTCGTCGAGGCGGCCAACGGACCGGCCGGCATCGAGGCCTATCACGCGCACCAGCCGGACCTCACCGTCCTAGACATCGGGCTGGGATCCATGGATGGACTGGAGGTCTGCCGGCAGCTTCGAGCCGTGAGCTCCTCGCCGATCATCTTCCTCACGAATCGGACGGAGGAGGTCGACCAACTGGTGGGGTTCGCCGCCGGCGGCGACGACTACGTCACCAAGCCGTTCTCGCCACGGGTCGTCGTGGCCCGGGTGGGCTCCCTCCTGCGCCGCAACACGCGGGATACCGAGGAAGAGAAGACGTTCTTCCAGGCCGGCCCCATCACGGTGGACACCGCCAAGCACGTCGCGGCCCTGGACGGCACCCCCATGGAACTGACCCGCACGGAGTTCGACCTGCTGGCGGTACTCATCGAGCACCCCGAGCGCGTCGTCACGCGAGCCACCCTGCTGGAGCGCGTCTGGGGCGAGTGGTACGGCGACACCCACGTCGTCGAGGTGCACATGTCGCGTCTGCGGGCCAAGTTCAAGAAGGCGGGTGGCCCGCCGGTCGGTGCCGTGGTGCGGGGCGTGGGCTACAAACTCGGCGTCGAGTAGTCGAGTCGGGTAGTCGAACCACGCTCGACCTGGACTTCTACCTCGTCCCCCTCTTGATCTCCCGGCACTTGTTCTTGTCGTCGTCCCAGCTGTAGCCGGCACCCTTGGCCTCGCACTTCGCGGCGTCCTCGCTTCTTCGAGCTTCGGCTCGGCCTTCTTGTCCGCTTCCTTGTCCGCCGCTTCCTCTGCTCCGCTGCCGGCTTCTCTGCTGCGCCTCCTCAGCCTGGTCCGCCGCAGCCTGGTCCTGCCGCAGCCTGGTCCGCCTGTCAGCCTGGTCCTCCTGCAGCCTGCTCCTCCTCAGCCTGGTCCTCCGCAGCCTGCTCGGCCGCACTTCTTGGCTTCGATCGCCGCCGCTGCCGCCGCTTCGGGATCCGTGGGCCTGCGCCGCCAGCGCTTCCTGCTCCGCCAGCCAAGCGTCTGCCTCGGCCTGATCCGCCGCCTTCTGCTCTTCAGCCGTCCGCTCGTTCTGCTCGGCGATGGCCGCCTCCGCGGCCGCCTCGCGGATCCCGCCGACTGCCCGGCCGCGGCCTGGTCCGCAGTGCCTGCGCATCCTGGGCGCCGGACGCCGAGGAAATACCCTCGGCCGCACTGGCGAAACCACTGGACAAGGCGCCCCCCAGCAGCGCCGCGCCCACTGTCATCACCAGTGCGACCAGGGCGATCATGAGTCCGTACTCAACGGCAGTGGCGCCACGCTCGTCGCCCGCGCCCCCGTCACGCAGCAGCCGGAATCGATCGCTGATCGTGATGTGTACCCGCCTCATGGTGTCCACGGTCCGCCGATGGCCTCACAAACCACGAACACACGCCTCTCAACGCCCTCTCGGAACGACCTGAGACCCTCTCGCTCGCACCCACCCCGCTGGCTAGTTCGCGTGGTAGACGATGCTCGACCACGGACCCTGGCCAGCGCTGTTCACGGCCGCGACCCGCCAGCAGTTGTCTCCGTCGAAGGACGTGTCATGCGGCGAGGATCCGCTTCTGGTGAGAGTGCTCCACGCCAGCTGACCCGCCACACCCATCGTTGCTGTCGTCGGCACGCTCGAGCACAAAACCCGGAGGGCGGCGGAGGACGGTAGGCGCGCGGAGTCAGGCACTCACGACCTGATGACCGAGCGTCCGGCTTCCGCTGAGAAGGTCAGGCGTGTAAGACGGTTGTGCTCGGTGGCCCTCAGCTTGGGCCCGGGTCGGCAGCGCCAGCGGTCATGAGTGACACGCCTCCGATGGCGGTGACCACGACCAGACCGGCAATGAGCCCGTACTCGACCGCGGTGAATGTCCGACCCTGGCCCGCTCTGCCGCGTCCGAACGACGTTCGCGCATGCAGAAGGGGGACACAGCAAGAACTCCGTGCGGTCGGATTCGGAAGGGGCGCGCAATAGTCGCGGGCTCAGGAAGCCGTTTCCTCTCAGCGACCTCTCATTACCCTCTCGAGGCCCGAGTTCATGATCCCGAATCCGGCACAGGCACCCAGGCGGCCTTCCGCTTCTCCAGGAAGGCCGTCATCCCCTCGCGTGCCTCCTGCGAGGCGAACAGCTCGGCCGACATCCGAGCGGTGAGGTCGAAGGCATCCGCTCGGTCCAGGGTGGGCACCCGCCGGAGCAGGTCCTTGGTGTGGGTCAGCGCCTCGGGGCCACCCTGCAGCAGGCTGGTGACGTAGCCGCTGACAACGGCGTCGAGGGCGTCCGGCGGGACGACATTCGTGACGAGTCCGGCACGGTGCACCCGGTCCGCATCGACCCGCTCGCCGGTGAGGAGGAGTTCCTGCGCATCCCTGCGGTGCATGACCTGCAGGCAGACGACCGAAATGACGGCGGGGGCCACGCCCAGCCGCACCTCACTGAACGCGAACCTGGCCTCCGACGACGCAACCGCGATGTCGCTGGCCGCCACCAGTCCGTTGCCACCCCCGGCAACATGCCCCTGAACCCGTGCCACCAGCGGCTTCGGGTGATCCAGCATGAGCGTCAGCACGCGCACCAGCGCGTCCGGCCCCGAGCCGGCGAACCCGTCGGCACCCCCCGCGGCAGCGCTCGCGAGATCCGCCCCTGCGCAGAAGGTGCTGCCCGAGCCGGTCAGCACAACGACCCGCACTGCCGGATCAGCCGCCGTGGACTCCAGATGCTGGGCGAGGGCGGCCATGCCCTCGGCGTCGAGTCGGTTCCTCGACTCCGGGCGGTCGAGGGTGATCGTGGCCAGCGCCCCCTGGACCTCCAACCGCACCGGGGCACCGCTCACGCGCGGCCCATCCCCTCGAGCATCGCGATGATGCGGAGCATGACCTCGTCGGCGCCCCCGCCGATCGATCCGAGGCGACAGTCCCGGTAGTAGCGGGCCACCCACATCTCCTCCGCATAGCCCATGCCGCCGTGGAACTGCACGCACGTGTCTGCGACCTTGCGGCTCAGTCGTCCGCTCTGCAACTTGGCCATTGTGGCGGCGCGCGTCACGTCCTCGCCGGCGACGTAGCGCTCCGCCGTGTGGTGGAGGAAGCCGTGGAGGACGTCGATGTCGGCGACGAGCTCCGACAGCGTGTACTGGATGTACTGGTTCGCCAGGAGCGGCTTGCCGAATGCCTCCCGTACCCTCAGGTACTCCAGGGTCCGATCGATCGCGCGGCGGGCGCCAGTGACGGCCATGTAGCAGATCCACAGGCGCTCATCCTGGAACTGGGCCATCTGCATCTGGAACCCGCGGCCCTCCTCGCCGATGGTGAAGCGCACGGGGACGCGGACGTCGTCCATGACGAGCTCTGCGGTGTCCGAGGAGTGGTTGCCCATCTTCTGCAGCTTGCGACCGACGCTGAATCCGGGGGTATCGGTCGGCACGATGATCATGCTCATCCCCTGGTAGCCGCCCTCGTCGGAGGTGCGGACCAGCATGCAGATCCAGTCGGACTGCGTACCGGACGTGATCCACATCTTGCGACCGTTGATCACCCAGTCGTCACCGTCTCGGCGGGCCTTTGTCGTGATCCCGGCAACGTCCGATCCGGCGCCCGGCTCGCTCACGCCGATCGAACAGACCAGCTCGCCGCTCAGCGTCGGCGCCAGGAACTCACGCTTGAGCTCATCGCTGCCGAACCGCGCCAGAGCAGGTGTCGCCATGCCGGCCTGCACCGCGATCGCCATCGGGACGCCGCCGACGTCGGCGCGCCCCAGCTCCTCCGCCAGGACGACGGTGAAGGAGTGGTCTGCTCCCCCGCCGCCGTAGGCCGGGTCGTATTCCAGCCCGAATGCCCCGATGGCGCCGAGCTTGGGGAACAGCTCGTGCGCGGGGAAGATCTCGTCCTCCTCCCACTTGTCCGCGTAGGGGTTGATCTCCTCCTCGACCAACTTCCGGACGCTGGCGCGGAACTGATCGTGCTCAGGCGTGAACAACATCAACTACCTCCGGGTGCGGTCAGGCCGAGGGCGCGCGCCCACAGCTCGTTCAGGGTGCGCAGGGCGCGGGCATCGGGCGCAAGCGGCTCGACCCCGTCGCCTCCCGCAGTCAGCCAGTGTCGGGCGAAGCCCTCGACCATCGCGCACAGCGCTGCCGCGGAGATGCGAGCGTCCAGGGACCGGACGACCAGTCCCTCCTTCTGCATCCGCTGGATGGTCTTCGCCACCCGATCCACGTGCGTGCGCCGCAGGTCGGTGAGGACGGCACGGAACGAGTCGTCGTCAACAGCGGCCTGGGCGACGACCTCAAGCAGTCGAGCGGTCGCGCGGTGGACCTCGAGGTACCTCGCGTTCGCGACGGCGATCCGCTCGATCGGGTCGCTGATGTCCGGGGTGCTGAGCACCGAGTACATCTGCTCCGTGATCGAGTCGACGGTCGCGTGCAGCGCATCCTCCTTGGTGGGGAACCACGTGTAGACGGTCCCGTGGCTGACGCCCGCCGCTGCAGCGATGTCGCCCATGCGGGTGCCGTCGAACCCACGCTCCTCGAACACCTCGCGAGCGGCCGCGACCAGCCGCTCGCGCGTGCGCCGGCCGCGCTCGGACAGCGGAGCCCGTCCGCCCTCGGTGACGACGGTCATGCCGATCCTCCATCGAGCGGAGCGACAGGGATATCGAGCAGAGCGGCGGGGATATCGACGAGGCGCGCTCGCAGGTGCTCGCCGAGTCCCTTCGCCTGCGGGTCGACGCGTGTGGTCTCGGCCACTCCGCGATCCAGCACGCCGTGGATCACGATGTTGACGGCCCTGAGGTTGGGCAGCGGGTGGACCTCGACACGAAGGCCTTCGGACTCGGGCAGCAGCGCCCGCACGCCCGCCTCCGTCAGTTGCTCGAGGAGCCAGGCATAGCGCGCGTCGGCCAGGGAGATGTCAGCCGCCGTGGCTCGGAGCGGGGCATCGTCGCCTCGCGCCAGCCGGACCGCGGCGGACTCGACCGGATCGATTACCCACGCCCCGACGTTCGCGTCGCCGCCCTTGTCGCCGCTGCGCGCACCGACGAACGTTCCGAGGGGAAGCCGCACCGTGCTCACGACGCCACCTCCGGCGCACGAACCAGATCGACCCGGACCTCGACGTGGTCGCGCTCGACGGTGGTCGGCCAGTAGACCCCGTACGGGGAAGCCGGCCCGGGGGGCGTCGTCGGGAAGAGCCCCGGGTAGGACGAGAGCGTCGCCTCGATGACCGGCGACGTGAACGCCTTCCCGGCCTTGCTGGAATCGGGGTCCTTGACCGTCAGCCGAAGGAACGACTGGGCGTCGCCGGGCAGCGCCGGATCCGGCACACCGCTCTCCTGCAGCTCGACGGCCAGTTCGCGCACGTCGAGGGAGGACGCCGCCCCGAGGGCGACGCGATCGGCTCCCATCTCGTTCACCTGATCCAGCGTGAGGCCGGCGATCGTGCGGAGCACGAGGTCGGCCTTCTCGCGCACCGCGAGGCCGGTGAGGACGAGGGTGAGCGAGTTCCGGAAGCCCCCGAGGTAGTTCATGGCCACCTTGAGCTGAACGGGGGGCAGCAGCCCGCGCGTCCCGCTCACGAGGACGCGGTCGCGGGCCGCCTGCTCGAGCGTGATGGTCTCGAATCGTGCCGACACGTCGGGATTGAGGTATTCCGGCCCGCCGATCTCATAGAGCAGCTGGGCCGTCACCGTCCCGAGCGTGACCATGCCACCCGTGCCCGGATGCTTGGTGATGACCGCACTGCCGTCGGCCGCCACCTCGGCGATCGGGAAGCCCGGGTGCTCGAGGCCGGGCACGTCCTGGAAGAACGCGTAGTTGCCTCCGGTCGCCTGGGCACCGCACTCGATCACGTGGCCGGCGACGAGGGCACCGGCCAGCGCATCCAGCGCCGCCTGGTCGCCCGCGCGGGCGGCCGCGTAGTCCCAGCCATGCCGCCACGCTGCGGGTCCGATGACGAGGGCGGCGTCCGTCACGCGCCCGGTGACGACGATGTCGGCGCCGCCGGCAAGCGCCGTCGTGATGGGCTCCCCGCCGACGTAGGCGTTGGCGGTCAGCGGCTGCACGCCCACCTGCTCAAGGGTCTCCCCGGTGTCGAGGTTCACGAACCGCTCGCCGGCGGCGGTCAGCTCGCTGAGTCTCGGCATGAGGTCGTCACCGCTCACGACGCCGACCGTGACGCCCAGGCCCAGTCGTCCGGCCAGTTCGGCGACCGCGTCCCCCAGCAGCGCAGGGTCGAGGCCGCCGGCATTGGTCACCACCCGGATCCCGCGGTCGATGCAGGTGCCCAGGACGTCTTCGAGCTGAGTCATGAAGGTGCCCGCGAACCCACTGCCCTTCTTGAGCTTCTGCCTCGCGAGGATCAGCATGGTCAGCTCGGCGAGCCAGTCACCTGTCAGGACGTCGATGGGACCGCCATCGACCATCTCGCGAGCGGCGGACAGGCGGTCGCCGAAGAAGCCGCTGCAGTTCGCGATCCGAATCGGCTCCGTCACGTCAGGTCGCCTCCCTCGGCGCTCATGTCCGGCGCGGGCTCGTCGGCGAACTCGACGACGAGGGCATGCGCGTCGACGGCCTGCCCGACCTCGACGAGCACGGCGCTCACGACGCCGTCTGCGTCGGCAAGGATGCGGTGCTCCATCTTCATGGCCTCAAGCACGACGAGCACCTGGCCGGAGGCCACGTGATCGCCCGCGCCGACCATGACTGCGGTGATGGTTCCCGGCATCGGCGTCACGGCTCCATGACCCGCGGCATCACCGGAGTGGTCCGGGAACCGTGGCACCAGCCGCCACGCGGAACTGTGGATGCCGTCGTCGACGAACACCTCGTCCGCGTACCTGCTGACCGCGCACCGGGCAGTCACTCCCGCGACGGTGGCCGCCACGATCATGTCGGTGCCGGTGGCGGGGAGGACCTCGAACTCGGCCCCCTCGAGTCGTTCCGCATCGAGAGCGAACACGTCCGCGAACGGAACGGCCTCCGTCTGCGCCAGGTGGACCGCGGTGCCGGCACGCCGCTTGTCGAGCAGCACCGTCATGAAGCCATGACCACCGGCCCGCTGCATCGTCACGACGGCCGGGATGCCGGGCACGTTGCGCCAACCCAGTGGGACCAGCGGATCCGGGTCCTCCGCCGCCGCGACCGAAGCCCCCGCAGCGAGGGCGTGCCTCTGCTCGTCCTCCGCGCGCACGATCGGGGCGAGCACCTGGGGGTTCTCGTCGAGGAACGCGGTCGTGGTGTCCCCCGCCAGGAAGGCCATGGACCGCAGGATCGCCATGAGCGACTCACGGTTGGTCACAGGACCGTGGATCGTCATCCGTCCCAGCCCGTCGGCGAGGCGAATCGCCGCCTCCTGCCGCGTCGGCGCGTGCGCAATGACCTTCGCCAGCATCGGGTCGTAGTGCGCCGTCACCTCGAACCCGTCGGCCACGCCCGAGTCGACCCTGATGCCCACGCCGCGAGGCGCCGAGAACCGGTGGAGCGATCCAGGAGTCGGTCGGTAATCGTGTGCGGGGTCCTCGGCGTACAGGCGCGCCTCGATCGCGTGCCCCGATGCAACGAGCTCCTCCTGGGTCAGCGGAAGGGGCCGGCCCTCCGCAACGGCAATCTGCCAGGCCACGAGATCCTGCCCGGTGATCTCCTCGGTGACCGGGTGTTCGACCTGCAGCCGGGTGTTCATCTCGAGGAAGAAGAACTCCTGGTCGTCGCCCTCCCCGAACACCATGAACTCCACGGTGCCCGCCCCGACGTATCCGATCGCCCGCGCAAGGGAGGTGGCGGCCTCGTGCAGACGGGATCGGACCGCCGGAGTGACACCCGGAGACGGGGCCTCCTCGATCACCTTCTGGTGGCGTCGCTGGATGGAGCACTCGCGCTCGAACAGGTGGATCACCGACCCCAGCCGGTCGCCGAACACCTGCACCTCGACGTGACGCGCGCCGGCGAGGTAGCGCTCGACGAAGATCGTGTCGTCGCCGAACGCGCTGGCTGCCTCGCGCCGCGCACCGTTCAGCGCCTCGATCAGGTCGTCCGGCGACGTGACGATGCGCATGCCCTTGCCGCCACCGCCGGCGCTCGCCTTAATGAGGAGCGGATAGCCCACCGCGTCGCAGGCCGCGATCGCCTCGGCATCGGTGATCCCGGCCGGAAGGTCGGCGCCGGGAACGAGAGGGACACCCGCGTCGTCCGCGAGGCGCTTGGCCTCGATCTTCAGCGCCATCGCCTCGATGGACTCCGGGGTCGGCCCGATCCACGTCAGTCCCGCATCGCCGACCGCCCTGGCGAATCCCGGGTTCTCGGAGAGGAAGCCGTAGCCCGGGTGAATGGCGTCGGCTCCGGAGGCGAGCGCGGCAGCGATGATGAGGTCGCCGCGGAGGTAGGTGTCTGCGCTGGAGACTCCGGGCAGGCGCACCGTTCGGTCGGCCATGCCCACGTAGGGAGCCTGGGCGTCAGCATCGGAGTGCACGCCCACGGTCTGGATCCCCAGTTCCCGGGCCGTGCGCATGACTCGGGCGGCGATCTCGCCGCGGTTGGCGACGAGAATCCGGCGGATCGGGGTGATGGGGGTCATCGTCATCACATCCGGAAGACGCCGAAGGAGTCGGTGCCCTGCACCGGTGCGGAGTGCACGGCTGACAGCGCCGTGGTGAGGACGGTCCGGGTGTCACGCGGGTCGATGATGCCGTCATCCCACAGGCGCCCGGTGGCGAAGAGCGCGGTCGACTCGTCCTCCACCTGCTTCTCGAACGCGTCCCGGATCGGGGCGAAGGCCTCCTCGTCCCACTCCTGTCCCGCGGCTTCGGACTTCTGGCGAGCCACGATGGTCAGGACGCCTGCGAGCTGCTTCGGTCCCATCACGGCGATGCGATGGTTCGGCCAGCTGAAGATGAAGCGTGGGTCGTACGCACGCCCTGCCATGCCGTAGTTCCCCGCGCCGTAGGAGGCGCCGATCATCAAGGTGATCATTGGAACGCCGCAGTTGCTCACCGCGTTGATGAGCTTGGCGCCGTCCTTGATGATGCCGCCCTGCTCGTAGCGGGTGCCCACCATGAACCCCGTGATGTTCTGCAGGAACAGGATCGGCACGTTCATGCGGTTGCACAGCTGGATGAACTGCGCCCCCTTGTGCGCCTCCTCGCTGAACAGGATCCCGTTGTTGGCGAGGATGCCGACCGGGTACCCATTGACGTGCCCCCAGCCGGTGACCAACGTCGTTCCGTAGAGCGGCTTGAACTCGTCGAACTCGCTGGCGTCGAGCACGCGCGCGAGGACCTCGCGGGCCTCGAACGGGACCTTGATGTCGGCCGACGCGATCCCCAGCAGCTCCTCGGGGTCGTATTGGGGCGCCCGAGGTGCCTGCGACGGTCCCGGGCCCGCCTTGCGCCAGTTCAGGTGACCGACGATGTCCCGCCCGATTCGCAGGGCGTCCGGCTCGTCGAGAGCGAGGTAGTCAGCCAGTCCTGACTTGCGGGCGTGCATCTCGGCACCGCCGAGCGTCTCGTCGTCGGCGTCCTCGTCGATGGCCATCTTCACCAGCGGCGGTCCCCCGAGGTAGACCCGCGCCGACTCCTTCTGCAGGACGACGTAGTCGCTCATGCCGGGCACGTAGGCACCGCCCGCAGTGGAGGAGCCGAAGACCAAGGTGATCGTCGGAATGCCCGCCGCCGACAGTCGGGTGAGGTTGCGGAAGGAGGCTCCCCCGGGATTGAAGACGTCGACCTGCTTGGTGAGGTCCGCCCCGCCGGATTCGGTGAGGGACACCAACGGCAGCCGGTTGACGCGGGCGATCTCCATGGCGCGCAGGGCCTTGGTGACGGTGATCGGCGACTGGGACCCGCCCTTGACGGTCGGGTCGTTGGCGCTGACCACGCACTCGACTCCGTGGATGCGGCCGATGCCGGTGACCAGGCCCGCCCCGAGGGCGTCGTCGGTGCCCCAGCCAGCCAGGGGTGACAGCTCGAGGAAGGCTGAACCTCGGTCCAGCAGGAGGCCGATGCGCTCGCGTGGGAGCAGCTTCCCGCGGGCGCGGTGGCGGGCGACGGTGCGGGCGCCCTTCTCCGGATCCGCGGCGCCGCCGCCGGCGGTGATCCGCCCGTACAGCTGGTCGATGTCGTCCAGCGCGGCCAGCAGCGCCGCCCGGTTGGCGGCGTACATCTCGGACCGGGCATCGATGTGCGATCGCAGGATCGGGGCCACGAATCTGACGTTAGCGTCAAGTTGATACCAGCGTCAAGATGTGGAGAGGACGAGCACTAGGGTGCCGCCATGAGCAACTCTCCACTGGATTCCCTCGCGCCGGGCTGCCTCGCCGACCGCGTTGCGCTCGTCACCGGCGGCGGGACCGGCATCGGCCGCGCCACCGCTCTGGCCCTGGCGACCCTCGGTGCCCAGGTGGTCATCGTGGGACGGCGGGAGGACAAGCTCGCCGAGACGCAGGCCCTGGCCGGGCCGGGCGCGCTGGACATCACGGCCATCCCCCTCGACCTGCGGGAGTTCGAGCAGGTCGACGCCGCACTCGACCAGATCCTCGACCAGCATCAGCGCATCGACCTGCTCGTCAACAACGCGGGCGGGCAGTTCCTCGCCGCCGCGGAGACGGTGTCCCCCAACGGTTTCCGCGCGGTCACACGGCTCAACCTCGATGCACCCTGGTACCTGACCACCCGAGTCGCAGCCAGGTCAATGATCCCGAACGGCTACGGCAAGGTCGTCAGCGTGACCATGACGCCGCGACGGGGAATCCCCTACATGGCGCACTCATCCGCGGCTCGCGCCGCCGTCGAGAGCCTGACCAAGACCCTCGCCGTCGAGTGGGGCCAGTACGGAATCCGGATCGTCGCGGTGGCCCCGGGCATCGTCCACACCGAGGCGTGGGAGAACTACGGGCTCGACCCGGAGAAGGTCGCCGAGTCCATGCTGCTCAAGCGGCTGCAGACGCCCGAGGAGGTGGCCGGGGTGATCGCGTTCTGCCTGTCCCCCGCCGGGGACTACATCACGGGGACGACGATCGCCGCCGATGGCGGGTGGGACCTGGTCGGGCCGTTCCCCGCGATGTGACCTCGAACTAGCGAGCGCGCGGGGCCCGTCGCCTGTCGTACATGTCGTGATCGGCCCGTCGCACAAGGTCGTCGAAGTCGAGGTCGGTGGGGCTGGCCGTGGCGAATCCGAGGCTGACGCCCGTCGACCACGTCTCCTCGGGTACGCCACTGGACTTGAGTCGGTCATCCAGCCGATCGGCGAGGGCCTCGGGGGGCACCGGCGTTCCCGATCCGAGGACGACGAACTCGTCCCCGCCCCAGCGCCCGACGAAGTCGCTCGCACGGACGATCCCGCGAAGGGCATTGGCCGTTGCGCGGATCACTTCGTCGCCAACGTCATGCCCGTAGATATCGTTCGCGCGCTTGAGCCCGTTGATGTCGACGAAGACGACGAAGACCGGCTCGTCATGGCGCCGTGCGGAGGCCGCCACCGCCTCGACCCGCTCCTCCATGCCGCGGCGGTTGAAGGCCCCCGTGAGCAGATCTCGAGTGGCCAGCGCCCGGCTCTGCTCGGTGAGTTCCCCCAGGGCATCGATCCCGTTGAGCCGCACACGTAGGAGCAGGGCACCGATGAGCAGGGCGGCGAGCCCGACACCCCACCACTGGAGGAGGTCGTCTGGGAATCGAACCAAGGTGTCCAGCACATACCCGACGACCATCGGGATGGCCGCGAGTCCCGCAGCAAGTGGGTTGAGGACGAACGCCGCGTATGCCGCGATGCCGACGAGGGTGTACGCCATGCCCCATGGAGTCGGGTTCTCCCACGTCTCCACCTCGAGCGCGACGACGACCACCGCGAGGCATGTCGCGACGACCCACGGCATGGCGCGAGGGCGGGTGCCCGGGCGGGAGGTGAACCAGGCGCCGAAGAGCAGCACGATCAGCACGACGACGTGCAGTGCGTCAGTCCAAACGGCTGCGCCGACGAGCAGCGCGTTGTAGACACTCAGCAGCAAGACAGCACCGGCGATCCACAGGAGGGCCCGGGGCGCTTCCTTCTTGACGACGGAGCCGCGGAACTCAGCGGTCGATGCGGCGGAATGCTGCACGCACCATCACCTCCCGAGGGCCCAACACACATGGTAGGCCCGCCTCAGCTCCGAGGGTCGTTCAGTCGAAGAGCATGCGCCGCGCGGCCCAGGCCACGTCGGCGGCCACCTCATCGGGGGTCCCTGACGGCTGCGTGACGTGGCTGAGCACCGTGCGAACGATCACGTCCACGGCAGCAGCCCGTCTGGACGCCGTTGAGCGACTGTGTCAACGGCATCAGTCGCTGAGAGGTCGTCACCTGCGCCAACTCGAGCAGGTCGCCGGACCGGCTGGTCAGCAGCGGCAACAGATCGGAGTCGGCCCCCGCCAGGATCGCTCGCACCAGCGGGTGGGCCTGCGCCGTCTCGAGGATGCCCTGAACCGCCTGCCGGATGGCGGCGACGGCATCCGTCGGATGGGCGTCGAAGGCACGATCGACGACCGCCAGGAAGTCGGCAAGCTCGTGAAGCACCATGGCCTGGGCGAGCGCGGGCTTGGAGCCCACCTCGTTGTAGACGGTCTGCCGGCTGACTCCGACACTGTCGGCAAGCGCCGACATCGTCACCGAGGACCAGCCGGAGCGCGCGGTCTGTTCCGCGGCGACCTCGATGATCCGGCGCCGCAGGGCCGTGTCCCGCAACTCCGCGGTCATGCGTCCGTCGGCGTGATGAGAACGAAGTCGACCTTGTCGCGCACGCCGCAGTCCGGACAGGACCACGAGTCGGGCACCGACGACCACGGTGTCCCCGCGGGGAATCCCTCCCGCGGATCGCCAGCGACGACGTCATAGGTGTAGCCGCATCCCGGGACAGCGGGCGCCGCGCGCGTCGATCGGAGGGGCCACGCCGGGAGCGTCCCCGGTCATCGGCGGCGACTCCTCGCTTCGAGCGGGAACGGGGTACTCCGCGAGCACGGCGTCGCGTCGGCGGGGCCGGATGTTCGCCCGGCTCATGTCACCGTCGAAGTGCTCGAGCACCCGCGCGTCCATCACGCGCCGCCACGCCGGTGGAACGAGGGCCAGCAGGATCATGCCCGCGTATCCGGTCGGCAGCGCCGGCGCCCGACGGTCGTCGCGAAGCGCCTGGTAGCGCCGGGTGGGCTGAGCATGGTGGTCGCTGTGCCGCTGGAGGTGGTACAGCAGCACATTGGTCGCGATGTTGTTGGAGTTCCAGCTGTGCGAGGGATCCACGCGCTCGTATCGCTCCTTGCCCGGCACCCCCACCCGCTGCCGGAGCATCCCGTAGTGCTCGAGGTAGTTCACCGCCTCGAGCAGGGTGATGCCGATGAGAGCCTGGATGACGAGGTAGGGAAGAACGATGGGCCCGAGCCACGCCACCATGACCAGCCAAAGGACGGCGGACATCAGCCAGGCGTTCACGACGTCGTTGTCCACGCGGATCGGGCGCCGACCGCGGAGGCGGAGCCGGCGCGACTCAAGTCGCCACGCGCTGGCGAGCGAACCGAGCACGGTGCGCGGCCAGAAGGCATAGAAGCTCTCGGCCACCCGGCTGCTCGCCGGATCGTCGGGGGTCGCCACGCGCACGTGGTGACCGCGGTTGTGCTCGATGTAGAAGTGCCCGTAGAAGCTCTGGGCCAGGGCGATCTTGGACAGCCAGCGCTCGTGGCTCTCGCGCTTGTGCCCGAGCTCGTGAGCGGTGTTGATGCCCAGCCCGGCGATGAACCCCACGGTCACCGCCAGTCCGACCTTGTCCAGGACCGACACGTCACTGGTCGCGATGAACCAGAACGCCGTGGCGAACCCGGCGTACTGGATGGGGAGGAACAGGAAGGTCAGCCAGCGGTAGTAGCGATCGTTCTCGAGATCGGCGATGACCTCGTCCGGTGGGTTCGAACGGTCGAGCCCCGCGAGTGCGTCGATGGTGGGAACCACGCCGAGGATGACGATGGGGCCGAGCCAGAACCACACGCCCCACCCGGTCAGGGCGTACATGCCGAGTGCCGCGAACGGCAGCGCCGGCATGACGAGTGCCACCAGCCACAGGTACCGCTTGTGGTCGCGCCACGGCTCCTGCTCGCGAACGGCGGTAGCCCGCCCCTTGTCCGGCATATCCACCCCTTCCCTGCGACACGGTTTACAGAAGGTAGCCGAATGTAAAGCCGGGGACAAGGGTCCGGGCACGATCAGGCTCGTGGCGGCAGTGGCAGCCAGCCGACCGGTGCCCCCGCTGGCGTGACGCCGGCCGGTGCGACGGCGAACCCGGTCGACTGGGCAAGGCCGCGCAGCATCGCCGAGCCGCCGTATGGCGAGAGCTGGAAGACGCCATCGACCACGTTCCCGGCGATCAGTCGGGTGTGACCGGACGGCGCCCGCAGCTCCTCGGCACTCGGCACCTGCCGCAACGGGCTCGCCGGCCGGCCGAGCATCGAGTCCACGATGGGCCGGCCCAGAGTCATGAGGCCGACGATGGCCGAGTGCGGGTTACCGGGCAGACCGACGATCGGCACCCGCCTCCCGGCACCGTCGGGCAGGCAGGCCAGCAGCATCGGGTGACCGGGGCGGACGGCCACCCGGTCCACGATCAGCTCCCCGCCCGCAGCACCGATCGCAGCATGCACGTGGTCGCGCGGACCGGCGGCCGTTCCGCCCGTGGTGATGACGAGATCCACGGAGCTGGCTGCGGAAGTGAAGGCCTCCACCACCGAGTCGAACTGATCCGTGACGTGCTCACGGGCCACCACCTCGGCCCCCATGCCGGCCAGCCAGCTCGGCAGCTGGGGTCCCAGCGAGTCCCGCACCCGGCCGTCACTCGGAATGCCGGACTGCAGCAACTCGTCGCCGAGGAGGAGCAGTTGGACCCTCGGGCGTCGGACGACCGGGACGTCGTCGTGGCCGGTCGCGGCGAGGAAACCGGCCAGCGCGGGGCCGACGTCCACGCCCGCGCGGGCGATCAGGTCACCGGCGCGACACTCCTCGCCGGCCGCGCGGATGTCCGCCCCTGGCTGGACGGAACCGCGAATCTCTCCGGCCGCCACGTCGGCGTCCTCCCAGCGCAGCACCGCATCCGCTCCGCGCGGGATCACGGCGCCGGTGGCGATCCGAGCGCCGGTGCCCGGCGAGAGAGCGTCACGCAGCGGAGCTCCGGCCGCGACATCACCGACGATTCGCCACGGACCGGGGCCGGCGACAACCCAGCCGTCCATCGCGGAGGTGTCGAAACTGGGCAGGTCGCACGCCGCCGTGCAATCGCGTGCCAGGACACGGCCCGCGGCCTCGTCCACGAGTACATCCTCTGGATCGAGGACGGTCGCCACCGAGCCAGCCGCGTCTCGTGCGGCCCACCAGTCGGACTCGACGAGGGTCATTGGCATGCCCTCAGCCATGAGGCCCTCCCGGATCACGCGTACCGCTCAGTGCGGTTCACCCTGTGGAGGCTACTGACTGGAAGCCGTCGCATCCTCGGACTCCCCGGCATCGGCGCCGGACGTGTCGAAGTCCGCCACCTCCATCTTCGCCGGCCAGCGGATGAGGACGATGATCCCCACGACTACCAGGACGATCCCCACGATGGTCTCGACCATCTGCACTGCCGAACCCTGGGCGAAGTCGATGATGCTGCCCCCGACCTCCTGGAACAGGATGAAGGCCGCCATCACGAGGACGAACCAGCCGAAACCCTTGCGCAGGCGGTCGGGATGGATCCGGCCGGAAAGCACCGCCCCGATCACCGAGCCGATCACCGCCATCGCCGTCACGACGAGCGTGATCGACCAGTCGAACTCGGTCTCCGGGTTCCACGCCACCTGCCCGCCGCTGAACGTCAGTGCGTAGCCGAGGAACCCCGCAGTGGACTTCATCATCACCACGAGCAGCGATGTCCCCACCGCGATCTGCATCGGCAGGCCACCGAGGAGCACGAGCGCGGGCACGACAAGGAACCCGCCGCCGGCGCCGACCAGCCCCGTCACCAGGCCGACGATGAAGCCGTCGAGCAGGATGCGGAACAGCGGAAGGCCCGCGTGTGCCTTGCCCTTCGACCTGCTTGCGGCCGCGGATCATGGCAATCGCGGTGACTGCCATCATCACCGCGAACGCCGCCAGGAGCACGGCCCCCGGCAGATGCGCTCCGATCTGGCCGCCCAGGAACGCACCGGTCATGCCGGCCGCTCCGAAGATCAGTCCGGTACGCCACCGGACGCGTCCGGAACGGGCGTGGTGGATGAGGCCGAAGGCGGACGTGACGGCGACGACGAAGAGGCTGGCGGCGATGGCCTGCTTCGGGTCGAAGCCGACGACGTAGACCAGCAACGGGGTGGTCAAGATCGAGCCGCCACCGCCGAGCAGCCCGACGGCCATGCCGATGAAGATCGCGAGGAACGCGGCGAGACCCATCACGAGACGAGACCCTCCTCCCCGGACGTTGCAGGCCTTGCCGTCACTCGGTGCCCTCCTGGTTGACGTAGTACGCCTTGAGCTGCGGCATGACCGGCCGCATCATGAACATCGGCCTCCGCAGACCGTCCGCGTTCGGGCCCGGACGGGTCTTGGCGAGCCACTCGCGGTAGACCTCGCGCGACTTCGCCGTGTCGACCACGACATCGCCGTACTTGTCCTCGTCGTGGGCCTTCTCCACGGTCACCTTCTGGTGCCAGCAATGCATGCCCGACCACGTGTCCGGGTGCACGGCGAACGCCAGGTTCTGGTGCACGCCCGGGTCCTCCCAGGTGATGCGCATCGAGTCGGGGTCACCGCTCGCGAAGGGACGGACTCCCTCCTTGTAGCGCAGGCGCCAGCGACCGTCCTCGAGGCGACCGACGTCGACCTTGCCGGAGACCCAGCGACTCCCGGCGTCGTCCGTCGTGCGCCAGCGCCCCATGTGGTGCGAGAGCGCAATGACGCCCGGCTTGATCCCCTCGGTGGCCCAGATCCTTGCCACGAAGTAGCCGATCTCCGTGCTCACGCGGATCATGTCCCCCGTCGCGAGCCCGAAGCGCTTGGCATCGATGCTGTTCATCCAGACCGGGTGCTTGTTGCTGATCTCGTTGAGGTACTTGGCGTTGCCGGACCGCGTGTGGATGAGTGTCGGCAGCCGGAAGGTCGGCACCAGCGCCATCTCGCCCTTCGCGGCGTCGATGGACCGGGCCGATACATGGGACTCGATGTAGCAGGGCGTCGCGTACTCCGGCCACCCGAAGTCGGCCATGGCTGGCGAGTACAGCTCGAGCTTGCGCGATGCGGTGAGCCAGCCAGCGACCTCGGAGCCGTCCTCGAGGACGACGCCGACCGCGCCCGCCTCGCCGACCAGTGGCTTCTGCGTCTCCGGCGTGACCGGCTTGCGCAGCACGCCGTTCTCGTCCGGTTCAGCGCCCTCTCGCTCCGCGGGCGTGAGCGGGCGCTCGTCCTGGCGGTACAGGCCGTTGACGATCTCCACCGCTCCGTACTTGCGCATGTACTCCAGCGGAGTCAGGCCCTCCTTGGCCGCCTTCTCCGGGCAGCCCCGGCACGTTGTTGTCGAAGATGTACCCGAAGTACTCGTCGACCGTGACCTTGCTGCCCGGGTGACCCGGCGTCTCGAAGTACTGGCGGATGCCGAGGGAACCATCGGGGTCGATGCGCCAGGACAGCTCGATCCAGAACTCGACCTCCTCCCAGACCTCGCCGGGATTCGCATCGCGCGTGTCCCCGATCTTCTCGCCCAGCTTCTCCAGGGCGACCCGACGGACCGGCTGCCGGAATCCGAGCCACTTGCCCGCGTACTGCTCGTACGACATGGTGTCGTGCCGCTCGGTGCTGTGCCCGAACGGAAGGATGTAGTCCGCGAAGATCGCCGTCTCGTTCCAGGTGGGCGTCATCGCCACGTGGCAGCCGACGAGGTTCTCGTCCGACAGCGCCTCGATCCAGGAGAACCCGTCCGGGTTGGTCCAGACCGGGTTGTAGACGCGGCTGAAGTAGGTGTCGATCTTGCCGCGGCCCTCAAGGAGGAAGTGCGGCAGGAGAATGGACAGCTCGTTCGTCGACATGGGGAACTCGCTCGGCCAGAGCAGCTCATTCCACGAGTCGTGGCCCCCGGGCATGTTGGGGCCGTGCGGGATGAACTTGTTCCAGCCGTTGGGGCTCGTCCCACCCTTCTGCCCGATGCTCCCGGTGAGGACGGTCAGGAAGAACAGCGCGCGCGCCACGGCCCAGCCGCCGAGATTTCCGGCGCTTGCGGCACGCCACGTGTGCGCGGCGAGCTTGCCGTCGCAGCCGGCGACGATCTTCGCGACCTCCTCGATCTGCTTCGCCGGAACGCGGCACTCCTCTGCCGCGAAGTCGAAGGTGTACTTCTGGTAGTCCTCCGTCAGCGCGGCCTTGAACGCGTCGAAGTCGTCGGCAGCCTGCTCGGGGTGCAGCGCCTGCATGTAGGTCTGCCAGTTCACCCACCGCCGGATGTAGTCCCAGGCGACCGCGTCGGTCCGCAGGAGGTAGGCCGCGATCGCAAGGAGCATCGCAGCCTCGCTGCCCGGCCACGGAGACATCCACACGTCCGCGTGCGAGGCCGTGTTCGACAGTCTCGGGTCGACGACCACGAGCTTCGCGTTGCCGTGCACCTTCGCGTCCATGATGCGCTGGGCATGCGGGTTGAAGTAGTGACCGGACTCCAGGTGCGCGGACAGGAGCAGGATGACCTTCGCGTTCTCGTGGTCTGGCGACGGCCGGTCGTAGCCACCCCAGATGGAGTAGCCGAAGCGGGCGCCCGCGGAGCAGATGTTCGTGTGGGTGTTGTTGCCGTCGACACCCCACGTCAGCAGCACCCGTTCGATGAAGCCGTCTTCCCCGTGGCGCCCCACGTGGTACATGACCTCGTTGCGACGATCCTCCATGATCGCGGTGCGAATCCGGCCGGCGATGTCGTCCATCGCGTCATCCCACGAAACCCGCTCGAACTGCGCGCTGCCACGCGGGCCGCTGCGCTTGAGCGGGTAGAGGATCCGCTCGGGATCGGAGGTCTGGTTGATCGTGGCCGGTCCCTTGGCGCAGTTGCGCCCGCGCGAACCAGGATGGGCAGGGTTGCCCTCGACCTTGACGACCTCCTTGGTCTCGCGATCGACGTACGCGAGCAGCCCGCAGGCGGACTCGCAGTTGAAGCAGGTGGTCGGCACGAGCATGTAGTGCTTCTCGACCTTGCGCGGGTGGGCCTTCGCGTCGTACATGACGACGTCGTCCCAGGTGTCCACCGGCGGGTAGTTGGACACGGTCTCGCGGACGCGCAGCCGACGTGCTCGGGGCGGTCGGCGCCCACGGACTCGGCTGATGGTCCGTGCGGCTCGGTAACGGACCGATCGCGTGGCTTCATGTGATGTCGTCCCTTCTCGGACGGTGTGGTCGAGGGAGGTCCCGTGCGTTGCATCGTCAGGAGAGCGGCGGATCCTGACCGGCCATCACGAAGGCCTTCTCATGCAGGTACAGCGCCGGCTGGACGATCAGGCCGGCGAGCGCCGCGACCAGCGCGGGCGCACCGAAGAGGACGGTGGCGGCGACGGCGGCCCCGACGATCGACAGCGCCACCGAGCCACCCCAGAACATCCGTGAGTAGCGACCGTGGGTGATTGCATGTGCGGCCACCTGGGCATTGCGCGTCGAGTGCTTGCCGCCGAACTCGACCGCGGTGATGAGCAGATGGGCCACCACGCCGATGATCAGCGCCCACGACAGCCACTCGATGGTGCCGCGCGAGGGCTCGATCACGAGCGCCACGATCAGGAGCACCCCAGATCCGACCATCGCGGCCTGCGCCTGCAGGTGCCAGAAGAGCACCGGCGACTGCCACAGGTCGCGACCCTCGGCCTGTCCGAAGAGGAAGGCGGTGTAGCCGGCGGTCATCATCGCGACCGGCACGGCGGGCCAGGCCAGCCAGTCGATCGCGGACTCCTGGCCGAACACGCCGGCCAGGAACCACAGGCCGCCGACAGCCGCCATGAGGCCCAGGAAGATCCCGCCGATGGCGAGCCACGAGGTCCGGTTGATCTTCCGGGGATCGAGCAGGAACAGGAAGCGATCCGGGCGCTTGAGGTCCCAGATCAGCAGCACCGCCGTCACCAGCAGGAAGAGCTCCGCGACGAAGGGGGTCGCAATCGTCAGCAGGCCCGAGCGGTCGTCGGACGAGATGATGAGCAGGGCTCCGAGCAGGAGAGAACCAGCCGCGATGGACTTCGTCCACAGGTAGGTCCAGACCTTCCAGCCCCACGGTCGGGGGTGGGCGGTGTTGAGCGTGGTCCGAGCGTTGGTGGCGGGGTCCCCCGGCAGCTCAGCCGCCGTCTCCAGGCGCAGGGGATCGGCATCGGCCCAGAGATAGGTGTCCTTGACCGGCGCGGACAGTGGGTCCAGGACCGTCTGGTCCGCACCCACGTAGTAGACGTTCGGCCGCGTCCCCTGCTCCGGCGTGCGGACATTGATCGGGGTGATGCTCAGGAACTTGCTGATCCCGCTGGTCGGATCGTCGACGTCACCCATCCAGATCGACTGAGTGGGGCACACCTGCACGCACGCGGGCTCGAGTCCGTTGTCGACGCGGTGAGCACAGAAGTTGCACTTGGCCGCGGTGTGGGTGTTCTCGTCGATGTAGATGGCGTCGTACGGGCAGGCCTGCATGCACATCTTGCAGCCGATGCACTGCTCGTTGTCGAAGTCGACAATTCCGTCATCGCGCTTGAACAGCGCCGACGTCGGGCAGGCCTTGACGCAGGGGGCATCCGTGCAGTGGTTGCATCGCATGACGCCCATCTCGCGCGTGACGTCGGGATACTCCCCCTTGTCCACATACTTGACCCACGTTCGGAACTGACCTAGCGGAACATCGTGCTCGGTCTTGCATGCGACGGTGCACGCATGGCAGCCGATGCACGTTCGCTGATCGATGGCGAAGCCATATTGCACAGGATCACTTCTTTCGGATGACGAAACTCAGGACTCCCTGGTCCTCAGACGACTCGACCAACTCGTTCCCAGTCTGGCTTGCCCAGGCCGGGATGTCAGAGCGAGCGCCGTTGTCCGTCGCGTCGACGCGCATCAGTTGTCCCGACGTCAGTTCCTTGGCGGCCTTGGCCGCCATGAGTACCGGCATCGGGCAGTTCTGGCCGCGTGCGTCGACGACCTTGTCAATGGTGTCCATGGTTTCTCCGTAGTTTGTTGTGAGCGGTCAGATGAACAAGCTGATGGACGACTTGGACATGCGGGCCAGTGCCGTCGCCGCGCCGATCGGCGGCCCGAGGCCGTCGACCATCTGGTCCGCCTCGATTCCGAGCAGGTCCATGGTCATCTGGCACGGCCACATCTGGACGCCCATCTCCTGACCCATGGCGAACAGGTCCTCGGGGGTCATGAGGTTGTTCTTCTTCGCGACCTTGCGCATCATCCATCTGCCCATGCCGGCCATCTTCAGCTTGGACAGGTGCGCCTTCTTCATGCCAGGGGCGTTCATGCCGGCGAGCATCTTCGTCATGGCGTCGTTTCCGGTGATCCGGACGTCGTCACGCACCAGTGGGAACAGCCCCCAGAACGTGTAGAAGACGGCGACGTCCATGCCGTTCGCCGCCGCCGTCGAACTCAGGATCATCGTCGGCCAGAGCTTGTCGAGGTCACCGCTGAACGCGATGATCGTCATCATCTCGGGGTCTTTGCCTTGCTCGTTCTCCGTCAAATCCTGCTCCCGCCTCGCTTGCCTTGCGCTGAACGTAGGGGTCTGACGCGGTCAGATCAAGCCTTTGGCCGGAATTCCCCCCAGATTCGGGGAAATGACAAGAAAAATCGGAAAACCCCTGTCCAACAAGGGCATTCATACATTAGCGTCTGCGCATATATCGATTCGGGCATGCATTCTCATCGGCGTGAAGGAGGCGACATGGGTCGCACCGTGACAACCAAGGAGCTCTACGACGAGATCGAGCAGGGGACGGTCCCGTTGCTCCTGGATGTCCGGAACCAGGACGAGTTCGCGGTGTGGCAGGTGGAGGGCGTTCGCCCGGTTCCCGACCCGAAATCTCCCGATCTGGATGGCCGTGGAGGGCATCGAGGACCTCGCCCAGGAGATCCCCGAGAACACCGTGGTGATCTGCGCGCACGGAAATGGCAGCGATCTGCTCCTGGACATGCTCGCCGATGAGGGCAAGCACGTACGCAACCTCGAGGGCGGCACCCAGGCGTGGGCGCAACTGCTCGTGCCTCGCGCACTCCCGGGCTTGCCTACCGGAATGGTGGGCTGGCAGGTGCAGCGTCCGGCGAAGGCGTGCCTGTCCTACGTGATCGGCGTGCCCGGTCACGGCGCGATCGTCGTCGACCCAGCACGCTTCGCCCAGCCGTACATCGACCTGGCGGCCAGCGAGGGAATGACGATCACGCATGTGATCGACACCCACGTCCATGCGGACCACATCACGGGCGGCCCGGAACTCGCCGAGCGCACCGGGGCGACCTACCACGTGCCCATCGAGGACACCGGCAGGACGCCCACCCCGTTCGCCAACGAGCCGCTTGCCGACGGTGCCGAGATCGATCTCGGCGACGCGAAGGTGCACATCCTGTCCATCAAGATGCCAGGGCACACCCCGGGATCGATATGCATCAACCTGCCGGGCAGCTTCCTGTTGACCGGCGACACCGTCTTCGTTCGCGGTGTCGGCCGGCCCGACCTGACCGGCAAGGCGGAAGAGCTCGCGGCCGAGCTCTTCCACACCGTCCACGATCGGCTGCGTCCGCTCGACCCTGCCACGATGATCCTTCCCGCGCACTGGTCGTTCGACGACGAGATCGGCTCCGACGGTCTGGTGCGCACCGATCTTGAGTCCGTGTTCTCGTCGACCCTGCTCAACGAGGAGGACATGGTGACCTTCATCAAGGAGATCATCACGTCGCTGCCCAGCGCGCCCGAGACCTACGACACCATGCGCCTGGTCAACTCCGGACGGCAGACAGCCACCGCCGATGAGCTTGAGGAGCTCGAGATCGGCAAGAACCAGTGCGCCGCCTCGACGACGACCTAGTGCGGCGTGGCTGCTCGTTCGGGTCGACGACATAGGCTGACCGCACACCGAGCACGAAGGAGACTGCATGGACAGGCAGACATCCGATGAGCTCTATGACCTGCACGCGCGGATCTGCAAGGCGATCGCTGATCCCAAGCGTCTCCTCATCATCACCGAGCTTCGCGGCGGCGCCATGACCGTAGGCGACCTGTCCGAGTCCCTGGACATCAGCCAGTCGAACACGAGTCAGCACCTCGCCGTCCTTCGTGATCGCGGCATCGTCGTGGCCCATAAGGATGGGCTCAACGTCTACTACCAGCTCACGAGCAAGAAGGTGGTCCGCGCGATCGACCTGCTGCGTGAGTTCATGGTCGAGCAGATCGGCGACCAGACGCGGCTCGGCCGAGCCGCCAACAGGGCAACGACGACCGCGACGCGACGCTAGCGCCCCGAGAGCCACCCATGTCGCGTCCGCCAGCTTGACTCAAGTCAGGTAACCGTCGTCGTGTTCGGCCGGTCGCCCGCGAGGTAGTAGCCGACGACGTCCACGGTCACGTCCGTCCCGCCCGCTGAGGTCCCCAGGGCGATGGTGCCGTCGGCCGCGACGGGAACGATCGCTGAACCACGAGCATTGCGATTCAGGCGCACCTTCATGACCACCCCGTGATCGGTCTGACCGGGTCCCCACACGGTGATCTGCGCGGGAGCGGTCGACCTGAGCGCGTGCACGGTCACGGCAACCGCGACAACGCCGGTGGCCGGCACGCCACCCTGCCCCGTGACCTTGGTGAGAACTCCGCCCGCGTCGCCGTGCCAGCGGGACGGCCGCACGCGGCAAGGAGAAACGACTGCGGGAGGACCAGCCGGCGTGGCGATCGGGTCCACGGAGGGGTCTGCCGCTGATATCTCCGTCCCGCTTTCGTCAGCGAGCCAGCCGGTTCCACCACCGTCGAGCCAGCCGGTTCCACCACCGTCGAGCCAGCCGGTTCCGCCACCGTCGCCATAGCCGCCTGCGCCGTATCCGGAGCCGGTGGCCAGCCCCACACCCGCGCGCGTGGACAGCACCCGAACCGGAGGGACCGCTATCGCGTCCTGCGCCCGACCGCCCAGGGGTACGGACGCAAACGACCGAGGTGATTCGCAGAAGGGGGCGAGCGGTGTCCCATCCCACATGGAGGTGCGACCGCTCGCGCCGTCCCACGTCAGTGAGATGTGCATGTGGTTGCGGTGGCAGGACGTGTCATCGCCGGACGCGGGAGCGGACAGGCACGTGTTCAACTCGGTCCATCCACGCCCAGAGTCGTAGGCGCGCCAGAACCGGTCGTTCCATCCGATGTACATGACACCGAGCCGGGTCGCGTTGCCGTTGGCGACTCCGAACTGGTCCGGGCCGAGCAGCCACCCGAGGAAGGCCTCCGCGTTCGCGCGCCCCTGCTTGTTGCGCCCACTGGTCATCCAGTCGAGCGCGCGGCCCTCCTTGTGCTCACTGGTCCCGCCCACACGGCAACCGCGGGAGATGCCGATCGCGTCATTCCCGTACGTCTTCCGGATCAGATCCGCAAGCAGCCGGGTCCCAGGCTTCGGCACGGAATTGCATCCGGTCTGTGCCTCGTACGTCGCGACCGGGTCGGACGTGATCGGCAGGGCCTGCGTGATCACCGGAACTGCGGCAGCAGGCAGCGCCCACGCCACCATCGGTGTCGACTCCATACCGACGGCCGCCGCCGCAGGCATGCACCAGCCGGCGAGCATCGTGAGGCTCAGCGCGGCAACGATGGCGGGCCCGAAGCGGAGATGCCCCATACATCGAGTATCAGCCGCGCCCGCGCCCTGCCAAGGAGCGGAAGCAGGGTTGGACCGGCTACAGCCTCCGACTCACGCGCGGGAGGCATCCCAGCTGCAGCTCGCTTCTCCCAGCGCACCGAGCCGCCAACAAGCCGACACCACGAGTCCGCGGGCCCGTGCTGAGGCGTTCGCATGCTTCGCACGCTCGGCCTACCCTCGTCACGACAGAAGGGGAGAGCGCTTGCGCTCTCCCCTTCTGTCGTTCGTCGTGGAGGTGCCGGGAATCGAACCCGGGTCCGTGCAGGCCCCTTCCGTACTTCTACGTGTGTAGCCACGCTGTCGCTACTCGGCCCCCGCGCTTCGTGTGGCACTGCGCGGTGACGGCCCAGTCACTGTTTGGTTTTCCGCCCGCTCCCGTGACCGGAACGATTGGTGAGTCCCCTAGCGACGCCAGACCCCAACTCGGGGACGCATTGGGCTGGCGGCTGATCTATGTACTACGCCGCGAGGGCGAAGTGCTCAGCGGTCTGCTTGTTTTCGGCAGTTGTTGTTTTCCAAGGATTCTTAACGAGATCACCCTGGATTCTCGACACGCTTCTCCGGTCAGGACATCTGAACGTCGAAACCGTTCACCCCCTGTTGAATTGTGAAACTGCTTCCGGCCACGGCCGGTACTTCAGGATACGCCGCCGATCCCGCTTCCCCAAACGACCTCAAACGTCAGGCACCGACGATGGGCCCGGACCCCCGAAGGTGCCCGGACCCATCGACATTCAGCTATCGAACGGTGACGTTGGCGAACTTCGCCGTGCCCGTCCAGGTGCGCAGCCCGACCATGGTGCCGGTAGGAGCCGGGTAGCCGCACGAGTTGCCCGCAATCGCCGCCGAGAGGTTCGGCAGGTCGAACAGGCGCTCGCCGTCGATCGTCGCGTAGAGCGTGTCGCCCTGAGCCGCGACCACGATCTTGTGCGATCCGTAGATGCTGAGCCCGCTCGGCATCGGCGTCGAGGCGATCGGATTGCTGCACTCCTTGCCCTGGTACCACTGCCGGACGATGAACTTGTTGCCCCAGCCCGGGTCGTACTGGAAGGTCAGCCCGGTGACGTCCGATGCGGTCCCCGTCGCCGAGGCACGGAACCAGACGCCGTAGCCCTTGCCGGTCTGCAGGTGGGCGTCCGCAGCAAGGACCATGTCCTGGCTGGCGAACTCGCGGGTCGAGAACACGCGGGTCTCCCCACCGTTGTCGAGCGCAACCACCTGGTCGTAGATGCTCGCCGACCCCCGCAGGACCTTCCAGTCAGGCGCCGACATCATGCCCAGGTTGCCGACGTTCACGTAGCGACGCGCCATCTCCTTGGTTCCGTTGTCGACGGTGACCACGTAGCTGCCCTCGGGAACGGTGCGGAAGGTCATCACCTGTGCGCCGTTCTGCGAGTACTGCGTCTCGGCGAAACCACCATTGTTGGCCGTCGGCTTGATCCGCACGACGAGGCGGTTGCTGCTCGCCAGAGCCTCGGCCGCCGCCACCGTGACGACGCCGTCCTTCTCGATGAGGTCGATCTTGTCGTTCGTGGTGTTGGTGATCGGGGCGTCAGCGCGCGGGATGCGAACTGCCTTCGACCAGCGGGACTTGCCCCGGTCGGTGAGCACGCGGACCTGGACGACGATGGACTTCTCGTTGCGTGACCGTGACGGTTGCGTCGGTGTCCTTGACGATGACTCGGTCGTTGGCGCTGTGGGCTCCGTAGGCCACCTCGTAGCCGATGACGGTGCCCTTCAGCGTGTTGTCGGAGGGCAGCCACGAGATGATCACGTCGTTCTTGTTGCCCGGGTCGCGGATGACCGAGATCGAGCGCACCGCGTTCGGCTTCTCGTCACCGATCACCATTCTGGCCTTGGGCCCGAGACCGACCTTGTTGACCGGCTGCAGCGTGACCACGAAGATGCCGCGGGCGTCGAGACCGTCCAACTGGACGCTCTCAAGCGCGCCGTCAATGGTGCGATCGATGATCCACTGGCCGTCGCGGAGCCGCTTGACCTTGAGCTGGTAGCTCTCGGGGGTGCGCACGGTCGGGGCCTTCCACCGCAGGGTCGCCGTGGTGACGTCGCTGTAGTTGATCTCGATGCCGGAAACGCCCGTGGGGACCGCCGGACGCAGGTAGTAGACCGGCGTGGAGGCGCCATCGCCGGCGTCGTTCCGGCTGCTGATCTGGATGCCGTATGTGACGGTGGGGTCCGCGTTCGTGACGGTGAATGACGTCGTGGACGCATCCACCCACTGCACGTCATCCTGCCCCTTGCTGAAGATCGAGACGTTGTACCTCGTGGCGCAACCGACCGAGCCCCAGTTCACGACGAACGTCGTCGGATCGACGGCGTCCCGAATGGCGTTGATCCGCCAGGGCGCACGGGGCGGCAGCGCGCAGGCCTCGCGAGGTGGACGGCGCTGGCGTCGAGGTCGCGGGGCTGCCGGATCCGCCGCGGGATCCGTCGCCGCGGGGCCGTCGCCGCGGGCATCGCGGGACGGTCGCCGCGGCGTCCGTTGCTGGCGGGTCGGCGGTGACGGTGACCGTTCCGGTGTTGTCGATCACGGTTGCGGCGGACGCGGCAGGGAGCCCGCCGAGCGTCAAGGTGAGGGTGCTGATCACCGCGAAGATGAGCGCGGAGCCAGCCGCGGTCTTCGCCCTGGAGGTGCGCATGGTCGAGTCGTCCTGACTTCTTGGGTAGCGGCAGCCCCGGTGGGACGGCCTGGGAGTTTCAGTGAACGAAGGATGCGCGACTTTCCTTGCGGGACGGTCACGAAGCAGTCACGGCACGATCATCAGATCGCGCAGACCGACCGCTCGTCCAGATGCAGAGCCAAAGGAGATGGACGCGTGACCGTTGCGCAAGCAAGTCGGTCCAGTGTTGCCCCATGACCACGACCCCGCTGACTGCCCCGGCTGCGAACACCGGCACCGCCGCGAAGCCTCGCCCCCTGCCCATCACGGTGCCGGCCCGCCCCGAGTCCCTGTGGCCGAGCCCGCAGGGCGCCCGGACCCGCACCCGAGCGCATCTGCTGGTGTGGGCGGTGCTCGCCTTCGGCACCGGCTACCTGATCTGGCGAGTCGCGGCGACGCTCAGCCCGCAGAGCCTGTTGCTGGGAATCCCCCTGCTCCTCCTCGAGGTCTACTCCCTCGTCGCTTTCGCCATGACCGCCCTCGTGCTGTGGGACGTCGATCACGTTCGGCGCCCCGAGCCCGTCAAGGAGACGTCGCTTGACGTGGCCGTGCTGATCCCGACCCGCGACGAGTCGCACAATGAGCTGCTGCCCACCCTCGCCGCCGCCACCCGCATGCGGATGGCCTCCCAGGTGATCGTGCTCGACGACGGCCACCGCGAGTGGCTGGCGGGGATGTGCGACGAGCTCGGCATCGAGTACCGCACCCGGGTGGCGACCGAGGGTGGTCGAGGCGCCCAACTGAACGCCGTCCTCTCGACTCTCACGTCGGATTTCGTCGTCGTCCTGGATCCCGACCAGGTCGCGGATCGTGACTTCATCGGCTCCACGCTGGGTCACTTCGACGATCCGCAGCGTCGCCCTCGTCCAGACCGCCCAGGACGCCTACAACAAGGACTCCTTCGAGCACGTCCGAATGGGACGCCGCACGTTCGCCGAGAGTGCCCTGTTCGAGCGAGTGCTCGGGGCCGGCCGGAACCGCTGGAACGGCGCGTTCTGGAACGGTGGCGGGGCCATCCTGCGCGTGTCGGCTCTCCAGTCCATCGACGGCTTCTGCACCGACGCTGGCGCCCAGGAGATCGAGACAACTGTTCGGCTGCACGCGGACGGGTGGCGCACGATCCACCACAACGAGGTACTGGCTCGTGGGCAGGCCGCCGTCGACGCCGAGGACTACTTCGCTCGCCGCAGCGACGACGCCTCCAGTGCCCTTCAGGTGCTGCGCCGCAACGTGTTCATGGCCCGACCCGGGCCTGTCATTGCCGCAGCGACTGTCGTACCTCAACGCGCTCGGCGGATGGCTCGATGGATGGCGCACGCTGGGCTACGTCGTCCTTCCTCCGCTCGCCCTGCTGCTGGCGGCCACGCCGGCCACCGGACCCGTGGCGGCGTTCGTCCTGCTGTTCCTTGCCCTGTTCGGCCTGCGCCAGCTGGCAATGCAGACTCCTCTCCCGCGGCGAGGCTCCCCGTTCGCAGGCATCCGTCTTCGCCATCCTGCGCATGGCGGGCACACTGCCGGCCACGAGATCCCTCCTGACGGGGCGCCCCGTCGTCGCGCACCAATCGACCCGAACAAGTCGGCCCGCCGTGTCCCGCCCCTCCTCTGGGCCCTGCTGGGCCTCAACGTCGGTGGCGTGCTCTGGGCAGTCGCCGTACTTGCGGGGCTGATTCCGATCACGTACCCCGAGGCCATCATCGCGCTGGCCGCCGGCGCATGGACGCTTGCGAACATCGTCATCCTGGCCCGAGCGATCAGCCGCACCCGCAGCACCCAGTTCGGTGGTGACCGGCGGGAGGCCCTGCGCATCGAGGTCGAGGGGCACGTCTACCTCGACGGCGAGCGGGTCCACGTGCTCGATCTCTCGCTGACCGGCGTCCGCCTGCTCAGCTACGGCGATGTGCCGGAGATCGGCACCTACAGCACCATGACCTTCACCGACCCCAACCGCCGCGCCGCCGTCGTCACGGGCACCGTCGTGGGCGTTCAGCAGCGACCGCACGGGAACGAGGTCCGCATCGAGCTCGAGGCCGACCAGACCTACGTCCTCGGGGCGATCCTGGCCGAGGCGCTCATCCAGCGCGCCTGAAGGGCAAAGGACTCTGGTTCGACGTCCGCGGGGCCTTCTACCGTGAAGGTGTACGAGGAGGTGATGTCATGAGCGTTACCACTTCCACTCCCACCGAATCAGTTCCTAGCGGCGGACCGGTTAGGCATCGCTGGCTCGTCGTTGGTCTGGTGGCCGTGCTTGCGCTTGCTCTCGGCTTCGGGGTCGGCTGGGCGGTTTTCGCCCCGGCCAGCCCGATCACGGTGACCAGCGCGGAGGAGCCGGCAGTCCCACCGGAGGTCGCCAGCGAGTCCACCGTCCCACCCGAGGTCGCCAGCGAGGTCGGGACCTTGCTGGACGACTTCTTCACGGCGTGGACAGCCGGTGACACGGATGCGGTGCTGTCGTTGATGACGCCCAACGGCTACTTCAACCTGCGTGGGTGCCTGGATGCCCAAGTCGACGATCCCGGAGGTACCGGTGCGGCAGCCTGCGTCGAGCGCTTCTCCAACGGCTCGTTCTGGCGCGCGGATGCCGCGATTCTGATCTCGGACGGCCCGCCATACGACGTTGGCAGTCTCGTCATAGCGGTGCCGACGAAGGAAGGGCTCGGAGCAGACCCGACGAGTCCGTACTTCGCCGGATCGCAGGGCTTGGCGCACTTCACGGTCACGTCTGACGACAACGGGCAGTTGAAGATCGCGAAGTACGAGTTGCTCTACTAGCACCGGCGGCCGGCCAGCGGTCGGAGCGAGAGTCGCATCCGGCCGCCGACCGGTCGGCTCACTTCGCAGCGAGCAGCTTGGCCATCCGGGTGATCGAGGTGTTGAAGCCTTGCCGGGCTGCCGCGGCAACCGGTCTGGCCAGGAACTGAGGCAGGACGGGTACCCGAATGTCCTCGACCCACTCGAGGTGTGACGTGGTCGGGCTCCTCGACGTCACCGACAGGTGCACGACGCCGCTGAGTACCGGCCCGATCTTGGTGATCCGAACGGTCATGGCCTCTGAGTCGAGCTCGTCGACACGCATGCGGTCCGGCAGGGCCAGTGGGCCGAGGCCCGAGGTGGCCGTGAACTCTGTGCCGGGACCGCCGTCACCCCCGTGGATCTGTCACGCGGGTGAGGGGAACCCACTCGGCATGGCCCTTCCAGTCGATCAGCTCATCGAACACGGCGCGAGCGGGCAGCGGCAGGTCGCGCGCCACCGTGAAGTAGACGTTCGCCATGGAGGTCGCCTTTCGTCAGGATGTCGTGCGTCGGCCCACCTGAAGAGTGTCACGACCTCGGCCGGGTGGCACTCGGGAGGCCGGACAGCCCGATGCCTCGTCGGACGTGGCGGGTTCTGGACCCCTCGGAGTCGCCACAAGTGACGAGGCATCGGAAGTGGGGGTGGGAGCGGGCGCCGGGGCGCGTCAGGCCGTGTGCGCGTGGTGGCGGCGGCGCATCCACAGCGCCAGTCCGGCCAGCGCGACGGAGCCGACGGCCCACGGCACGAGGGTCATCGGTCCGGACCCGTCCGCTGTCGGAGGTACTGAGCCGAACAGCGTGACCTGGGTGCCGGACTGGTTGCGACCGACGGCCATCACGCTGACGCCGGGCTCGGCGCCACCGAGCTTGTCCGGATCGAGGGCCACGGTGAGCGCGCCCGCGGTGTCGGCTCGCGCCACGACGGGCTGGTCGGAGCCGATGCGGACCTCGATCTCCGACTTTCCGCGAAATCCGAGGCCGCGCACCATCAGGGACACGGCGTCGGACTGCAGCTGCGGGTCTGCGGCCGGGGGAATCATGACGATCGCTGCCACGCCGCGGGCTGAGCCGCCGAGGGAGAGGGCGGCCGGCTGGTCGGCCGGTGCGGGGTCGGCAGGCGCAGGGTCGGCCGGTGCGGGGTCGGCAGGCGCAGGCTCCCAGGACACCGTCAGCTGGCCGGCGTCGCCGCCGTAGCCCGGTCCCTCGGCGAAGGCGAGGGGCAGCGGACCCAGGGTCAGGCCCATGACGGCCGCCCCGATCAACGATGCACGCACTCCACGACGAATTCTCATGTCGCCATCCTGACACCGGTTTCGGAGTGCTCATGACCATCCGCGGCCTTCTTGACCCAAGGCTGAGCGGGTCGTGACCGAAACGAGAACTCCAGACGGTGACCTGTTCACATGCCATCAACGCCGGTCGTCGACGCTCCCGCACGTGTGCTCGACGACGCCGGTGTTCCGGCTCCCGAGACGAAGGGCACGCCCGGGCGCGGAGCCGCCCTGATGCGGGCGCTCGCCGCGCCCCTGCTGATCGCGGTCGTCATCCAGAATGCAGGCAACCTCATCCTGCATGCGGCCCTGGGCCGCTTCCTGACGCCCGGATCAGTACGGGGCCCTGGGCACGGTGCTGTCGCTCATGGTCATGCTCACCGTGCCGCTCAGCGCCCTGCAGGCGGCAGCAAGCAAGTCAGCCGCGCATGGCCCCGCGGCCCCGGACACGCAGCGAGCCTCGGTGCGGATCCTGATCGCCGCCAGCGTCATTGCGTCCGTCGCCGTCTGCCTGCTCGCTCCCCTGCCCACCGCCGCCTTCCACCTCGACAGCCTTGCCGACGCCCTCCTGCTCGGCCCCTTCGTCGGCATCTCGATCGTGCTCGCGGTGCTCCGCGGACGCCTCCTCGGCCTCGACCAGCGACGCGGGATCCGCGCCGTCGCGGTCACGTTCGTCATCAGCACCGTGGCCCGACTCGTCATCGCCTTCGCCACCTTGTCCACCCTCGGGGTGACCGGAGCCATCGTCGCGACCGTCGTCGGGGAGCTCCTCGCCGTCGGGTACGCCGTCTTCGCGCTGCGCTCCACCACCGCTGCCGCCTCGCTGCCGGCTGGTGCGCACCCGTGGCTGCGCGGCTCCGACGTGGGCTGGAGCAGCCTCGCCATCGGCGGACTGTTCCTGTTCACGACCGCCGATCTCTTCCTGGCCCGCCACTTCCTGCCCGGTGACATGTCCGGCGGCTACGTGGCGGCCGCCACGATCGGCAAGACCCTGCTGGCGCTGCCCGCCGCTGCCCTGGCCGCGGCCTATCCGCGCCTCGTCGCCGCCGGCACCGGGCGCGCGCGCGTGGCCGAGCTCCGCCGCACGACCATCGTCGTCGCCGGGCTGGCGATGCTGGCCGCCGCCGTCGTGGCGCTGACCCCCGGCCTGGTGCTCGACGCCCTCTACGGGGATGCGTTCGACGGCCAGGCGGACGTCGTGCGCCTCCTGGCGATCATCGCCGGACTCAGCTCCCTGGTGAGCATCGCGACGTACGCCCTGCTGGCCGTCGGCTCCCGCCTGAGCCTGCTCCCCTGGATCGGCGTCGGCCTGCAGGTGGTCACCATCTCGATCTGGCACGAGTCAGCGACCCAGGTGGCGCTCGCCTCGGCAGCGGCCCTGGTGGTCACCCTGGTGGTCTGCCTCGCGGCGCTCCGCTTCGACATCCGAAGCCGTGCACCGCGTGTGCACTCAGCGTGAGGCTCCCGCAAACTCGACCCGCCAACGTAGGGGCATGACGACAGCAGCCCCCACCGCCCCGAGCAACGGCAGCCCGATTCGCACCGCCGCCGCCACCGCCTTCCGCTACGCGGTGCTGCCCTTCCGAGTCCTGATCCTGCTGCCGGCCATGGCCGCCGGCCGGGCCCTCCTCCGCAAGCGGGGAGGCGACACCGGCCAGCCCGAGAATCTCGTCTGGAACGAGGCGACCCGCCTGTGGGAGCCCGCCAGCACCGACATCGAGCTCTCGGTGATCATGCCCTTCTACAACCCGGGCGACGCCCTCGCTCCCACCGTTCGTCGCGCTCACGAGGCACTGACCGAGGCTGGTGTGGGCTTCGAGATCATCGCCGTCTCGGACGGCTCCACCGATGGCAGCGAGCACACCCTCGAGGGCTTCCCCGCCGAGGTGAAGGTGATCGTCCTCCCCGCCAACCGCGGCAAGGGCGGTGCCCTGCACGCCGGCTTCGCCCGCGCCAGCGGCTCGTGGATCGGCTTCGTCGACTCCGACGGGGACATCGACCCCGCCCACCTCGTGGACTACGTCCGGGTGGCCCGCCGTGGTGGCCACGACATCGTCTTCGCCAACAAGAAGCACGGCATGTCCGAGTCCGCCTCCTCCCCCTTCCGCAAGCTGGTGTCCTTCGGCTTCTCATCCATCGTCGGGACGCTGTTCTCCCTCGGCGTCAACGACACCCAGACCGGGTGCAAGGTGGTCCGTCGCGACGTCATGGCCGCCGTACTGCCGCGCATGCGCGAGACCCGCTTCGCCTTCGACCTGGAGCTCTTCGTCTCGGCTGCCACCGCCGGCTACCGCAACGTGCGCGCCGAGCCGGTTCGGCTCGAGGAGCGCATGTCGGGCTCGACCGTGACCTCGAAGACCATCCTGCGCACGCTCAGTGACGCCCTGTCCGTCCTCGCCCGCCGGCACACCACCGACATCTACCGCTCGGCTCCCCCCGGGGCCCCGGCCGCCCCGTCGGCCGACGCCCTCCGCCTCGCCGCCTGACCGCCCGTCTCGACCCCGACCCCGAACCCGACCCAACCAAGGAGATTTCGATGCGCATCCTCGTCCTGACCTGGCGCGACCTGGCCCACCCCGAAGCGGGCGGCGCCGAGGTCTACACCGAGCAGGTCACCCGCCGCTGGGCCGACGCCGGCCACGAGGTCACGGTGTTCGCCGCGACCGTGCCGAGCCGACCGAGCGAGGAGATGGTCGACGGGTACCGGGTCGTGCGACGCGGTGGTCGGCTCACCGTCTACCGCGCCGCCCGCCGCTGGTACCGCGAGAACGGCCGTGGCCAGTTCGACGTGGTCATCGACATGGTCAACACGGTGCCCTTCAAGGCGCACCAGTGGATCAAGGACACTCCCGTCATCGCCTTCTTCCACCAGACGGCGGAGGAGTGCTGGCACTTCAACGCGCCCCTGCCCGTTGCCCTCGCGGGTCGCTACGTCTTCGAGCCGAGCTGGATCCGGGCCTACCGCGGCCGTCGCGTCATGGTCGTCTCCCAGTCGACCGCCGACGCCCTCGCCCGCTTCGGCGTGCACGACACCGTGATCCTCCCCGAGGGCTTCGAGCCGGTCGCCGTGCCGGACGTCGCCAAGGAGGACCGCCCCACGGTCGTCTGGTGCGCGCGGCTCGTGCCCTACAAGCGTCCCCAGGACGTCGTCGAGGCGGCCCGGATCGCCCGCGAGCAGATCCCGGACCTGCAGGTCTGGATCATGGGCGGTGGACCGATGCTCGACGAGCTGCGCAAGAACGCTCCCGACGGCGTCGACATCCTCGGACGCGTGGACGAGAATGACAAGATCGAGCGCATGGCCCGCGCACACGTGCATGTGGCCACCAGCGCTCGGGAGGGCTGGGGACTGGTCGTGAGCGAGGCAGCCGCACTGGGCACGCCCACCATCGCCTACAACACCCCCGGGCTCAAGGACTCGACCATGGCCGCCAAGGGCCAGCTGTGCCCGCCGAACCCCGAGGCGCTCGCAGCCTTCCTCGTCGACTCGATGCCTCGCCTGCAGGCCAACCCCGTGCAGCCGATCCCGTATCGGCGGCGCGCACTCCTGGGACACCGTTGCCGACTCCATGGAGTCCGCCGTGATGGAGTTCCTCGCCGTCGACCGCGCGCCCGCCGGAGTTCGCTGACATGAGGGTCCGCGCCTTCTTCGTCCGCACGAGCCGGATCGGACGACTGCTGCTCATCGCCGCAGCCGCCTGCATCGCGCTCGCCGGGCTGCTCCTGGCGCTGGGCCAGCCTCGTGCCCACACCCTGACCGCCTACGCCGCGGTGGCCCTGGCCGCCCTCGGCGTCGCACTCGCCCTACCCGCCGCCCTCATGGAGAAGGACACCCTTCGATGACCACCGTCAGCTTCGTCGTACCGACCCGCAACTCCGCTCGCACGATCGCCGCCTGCGTGATGTCCCTGCGCAAGCAGAGCTATGCCGACGTCGAGATCGTGGTCGTGGACAACGACTCCACGGACGGCACCGCTCAGCGGGCCGCAGCTGCGGGGGCCGACCGGGTCGTCGTGGCCGGACCGGAGCGGTGCGCCCAGCGCAACCGCGGCGCGCTGCGAGAGCAGCGGCGACATCGTCGTCTTCATCGACTCTGACATGGTGCTGGAGCCGGCCATCGCCGCCGAGATCGTCGAGCAGTTCGAACTGCACCCCCACCTGGGCGCGCTGATCATCCCCGAGCGCTCCTTCGGCGACGGCTTCTGGACGAAGTGCCGGGTGCTGGAGAAGTCGCTCTACGTCGGCAACGAGTCCGTCGAGGCGGCTCGGGCCTTCCGGCGCGACGTCTTCGAGGCGGTCGGCGGCTGGAACGAGAACCTCACCGCCGCCGAGGACTGGGACCTCGACGACCGGATCCGGGCGCACGGCACGATCGTCGGTCGCGTCGACTCCTTCATCTGGCACGACGAGGGCAAGCTGCGCCTGCGCGGCACCTTCGGCAAGAAGCGCTACTACGGCCAGTGGATCGCGGCGTACCTCGACTCGCACGACGACGGCAGCCGGCGCATCCGCCGCAGCGGCCTGCTCGACAAGAAGGGCGACCTGCTCCGCCACCCGGTGCTGACGACCGGGATGGTCACGCTCAAGTCGGTCGAGGCAGCCGGCATCTACGCCGGCATGCGCGACGCGCGCAAGCAGCGCGTGGCCGTCCTCCCGGGAGCCTGAGCATGAACGCCATCGGGCCCCGCGTCGTCCACCTCATCAGCGAGTACTCCACCCACGAGGCCATGGGCCGAACCGTCACCGAGACCGCGCTTCGGGTCCCCGGCGAGCACCACCTGATCACGACGAAGGCGCACGACGGTGGCGGGGCCTTCGCCAGCGTGCATGAGCTCGGCGGTCGCATCGAGGCCTTCCCGATGAGCGGCCGGGACCGACTGCACGAGATCCTCGACGAGATCCAGCCGGACGTGGTTCACCTCCATGCCGGTGCACTGGGTCCGCTGCTCGCGCGCCGAGCGGGCCTCGACCGTTACCCCCTCGCCATGACGATCTACGCGTGGCCGGGCCTGCCAGGAGCCGCGGCCTGGAAGCACGCCGGCTGGAAGGGCCTGCGCTCCAGCAACGTCCTGCCGCTCCGCGTCGTCCTGACCGCGGCGCTGCCACCCGCTTTCGTCCGGTCGGCCGTCCGTCGACTGGCCCCGCTGGGCATCCTCTCGCCCGACCCCAGGGTCGTGGAGCGCCTCCAGGGCTGCGGCGTGACCGTCGAGGCCCTGCCCTCTGGCGCTCCCGAGGACTCGCGGCGCGCCCGACGCACGCCCGCCCCCGGACAGCCACCGACCGTGATCTTCGCGGGTCGATCGGAGTCGGTGCGCGGCATCCGCACGTTGATCGACGCCTTCCCCGCCGTGCGGTCCGCCGTGCCCGATGCCCGCCTGCGCCTGCTGCTGCTGCCTCGTCCTGAACTCACGGCAATCGTGGCCGCCGTGGCCGCCTCGCCGGTCGCGAATGCCATCGACGTCGTGACCGATCCGATCCCGGACCTGCTCGGCGAGCTCGCCGCAGGCCCAGGTCGGTACCTGGCCGTTCCTCGCGGACTACACCACCTCGCCGCCGGCCATGGCGGTTGCTGAGGCAATGGCCGTAGGCCTGCCCGTCGTGTCCACCCCGGTCGCCTGCGTCCGCTCCGTGATGCGCCCGAACGTGGACGGCCTGGCTGTGCCCCCCGGTGATGCGGCGGCCCTGTCCGCAGCGCTGCTCACGCTCCTGACCGATCACGTCACGTGGGACCGCTATTCCGCCGCCGGCCAGCAGGCCGTGACCCGGCTGTCATGGGCGAATGCGGCCCTGACCACCGCTGCGGTCTACGAGCGGGCGAACAGCTCGAACGGCTCCCGCCTCATCGGGAACGCCGCGGGACCGGAATGAGAGGCCCACGCAAGGTAGTCCAGACAGCCTTGGGGGCATGAACACGCTCACCCTGACGCCCGCCGCCCCCGCCCCCGTGGCCGCACCTGCTGGCTCGCCGCATCCGGCCCGGCCGATGCGCCCGACGCGCGGAGACCTCTGGGAGCGACTCGCCGGAGCAATGGAAGAGCTCGCCGTACTCGACGGACAGCGCACCGCCTGGCAGGGGCCCCGCGGCGCCGCCGAGCAGTGGCGCTATGCGACCGGAGCGGCCGATCTCGACATCTGGTGCGACGACGCCTCGCTACGGTCACCTCACCCGACTCCTCGCCGACCTGAACGCCGCGCGAGTGCAGCACGCAGACGACCCGCGTCGCCTGCGCCACACCTCCTACGCGGTCGAGACGAATGACGGACTCGCCGTCATCGACCTGACTCGCGGCGACCTCCGGGTCGGCCCGGTGCTCATGGTCCCGGCCGCCGACGTGACCACCGCACCCGACCAGGTCGGCCATCGCCTGGCGGGCACGTCCGAGGCAGCGGACCTGTTCGTCCGCCCCCTCCTGCGCGGCCGTACTCGTCGACGGAGCGCGCCTCGACCAGGCCCGCGCGGCCTGGCGGGCTGCCAGCCTGAGCGACCGGACCACGCTCATCGAGCGGCTCCAGCGGCAGCTCGGTGCATCCGTGGCCGACGGAGTGCGCTCGACCCTGGACGGTGCCGTGGCTCCCACCGGACTCGCCCGCTCGGCGCGGATCGGACTGGTTCGAGCCTCGCTGCGCCCGTCCAACCTGATCACCACCTGGCGTCAGCGGCACACGATCCTGCCTGCCCGCGGCAAGGCCGGAGTGCTCGGCCTTCGGACGAAGGGCACCCTCGTCGTGCTGGTCGGAACGGACGGCTCGGGAAAGTCGACGGTCGCAACCGAGGTCGAGAACCGGATCGACGCACTGGACTCACCACGACTCCGGTCTACATGGGGATGGCTCGTGGCAACCTGCCCGGCGTCGCCCTGGCTCGCAAGCTGCTCGGCGTCGCCCCGGCCGGCGACCACGCGCCGGCTTCGAGCCGCGTCGACTCTCCGTCGCCAACTGCAACCGCACCCACGACCGAGCCTCAGCAGGCCATGGTTCGACGCGCGGCCGCGTGGTTCTACGCCGTCGAGTACCTCTACCGCTGGTGGCGCGACATCCGTCCGGGCATGCGCCACGGCGGCATCGTGATCGCGGATCGCTACGTCTACGACCTGCGCGAGTCGCCCTGGCCGGGCAGCCGCGCCTCCCGGGTGGCCGAGTTCCTCATGCCGACACCGGATGTCCTGGTCCTGCCAGATGCCCCCGACGTTCTCATCCACGCCCGGAAGCCCGAGCGGCCGGCGTCCGAGCAGGCCGAGCAGCAGGGCCGCTTCCGCGCCCTCGTGGCTGCTGATCCGGCCGGAACCGCGTCCCTGACCGTCGACACGTCCGGCATGTCTCCGACGAACATCGATCCCGTCGCCCCCGTCATCGGCGCCGTGGTGACCTCGCTGCATCGCCTGCACTGACCCCGCGAGAAGGGGTCGAGTCCACGGCCCCTTCGCAGGAGTCAAGACAGCACAATGACACACGTGACCCTCCGCCACCCCAGCGCGCACGCGCGGATCGTCGCGGAGTCCGCACTGATCGGGCTCGTGGTCGGCGCACTCCTGGTCGCGCCCTGGGTCTCCGGCGGCTACCTGCTGCTGCTCGACTGGGTCAACGGACCCAGCTCGACGGTGAGCCCGGGACTGTATGGCCTGTCGGACAACGCTCTCGACGCCATGCCGTGGCGACTGGGCGTGGAACTCCTGCGCACGGTCGTCGGCCCGGTTGCCGCCGCCTGGCTGATCGTCCTCATCCCGTTCCCCATCGCCGCGGCCGGTGCCGCACACCTCGTGCGCATGGGCCGCCTGCCGTCCTACGCCGCAGCGCTCGCCGCGACGTGCACGCCCGCTCATCGTGGACCGGGTCACGGCCGGGCATGTCGCCTTCCTGCTCGGACTGTCATTCCTTCCCTGGCTGCTCTCGTCCGCGCTCAATGCCCGGACGCAGCAGCGCTGGTTCTCGGCCCGCACGGCCGGCTGGTATGCGCTCAGCATCGCGGTGAGCCCGCACATGGCGTGGTTGGGCGGCATGGTTCTCCTGCTGGTCACCCTGCTGCCGCGGACGAGCAGCGCGTGACGCCGTCCGACTGTCCTGACCGGCCTGGCAGCGGCGGGTGTCTACGCCTACGCCGCGGTCGTCGTCCTCACCGGTGTCCCGACCCTGAAGATCGGCAACGCCGATCTCGACGCCTTCGCCACCCAGGTCGGCCCGGGTGGGCTGCTGCCGACCGTGCTGTCCCTGCACGGGTACTGGCGGGACTGGGACGGCCAGGTCCGGAACGTCCTGGGGGTGGCAGCGGTCCCGGTCGCCCTCGCGGTCGGTGTCGTCGTCGTGATCGGCCTCATGGCCATGCTCAGCGCGGGCAACCGACGTGGTCGCCTGGCGGTCGCCTTCATCGTGATCGGGGCCATCCTCGCGAGCGGGACCCAGGGTCCATTCGGCTGGCTCTACCAGTGGGCCTTCGACACGGTGCCGCTGTTCACGACGATGCGCGAGCCCGCCAAGTGGCTGGGTCTCGTGCAACTCGGCTTCGTCATCGCGATGGCCGCGGGCGTGCGCGCCATTCAGGACTGGCACCGGGCACCGCGGCTGCGCCGCCCCCTGGCAATCGCGGCCTGCTGTCTGCCGCTGACGGTCCTTCCCGCGCTCGCCTGGGGGCTCGGCGGCCGCGTCGAGACCTCCACCTACCCGACCGACTGGTACGCCGCCGAGGACCGACTCGACCCGGCGCCGGCTCGAGCGCTGTTCCTGCCCTGGCATGGCTATCAGCCCTTCGCCTTCACCGACGAGCGCACCGTAGCCACCCCGGCCGCCGCGTTCTTCTCCGAGCCGATCCTGTCGAGCAGCGCGGTCGAGGTCGGGCCTCTGCGGTCGGGATCCACCTCGACCCAGCAGGCCGTCCTGGACGAACTGGTCGCTGACGGCGGTGGCGCCGACTTCGCCGGGTCCCTGTCACGGCTCGGCGTGACCCGCGTCCTCGTCTCGCTCGGCCTCGAGGACGACCGCTACGCGTGGGTCGACGATCAGCCCGGGCTCACCCTGCTCGACCGTGGCCCGGACCTGGCCGTGTACAGCGTCGACGTTCCGGTGCCAGGCCTGGACCGGCTTCGGACGGCAGGGCCGGCCGAGTACCGGGTCACCGCCGGGGCGCCGGGCGAGGTCATCGTGCCGGTGGAGTACTCCTCCGGATGGCAACTGGACGGCCGAGCCGGGCGGCCGACGCCCGAGGGCACCGTCTCGTTCGACGTCGGGCCCGGGTCGGCGCAGATCGTGTACAGCCCGTGGTCGAAGATCCGGATCGGCATCCTGATCAGCCTCACCGCCCTGCTCGCCATCTTCGTCGCCGGGCTCGTCGAGCACTGGGCGGACCTGCGTCCGAGGCGCACCGACTCACGCCGGGAGGCACCCCATGGTGCCTAGTCGCGAGCGCCTGCTCGAGCTCACCAAGGATCGTCTCATCTCCGGCCGTCCCTACTTCGTCACCTTCCTGATCAGCAGCGTGGTCGTCAGCCGCTGGTTCGTCCCGGGCACGTTCATCTCGACCGGGGACATGGGTCCGTGGATCCGCCAGGGCTGGGAGCCCGAGGCGATGTCGTCCTGGAACCACACCGTCAGCGGCGCCGGCAGTGCCGCCTTCACCGTGGCCCGCGGATTCGAGTTCTACGTCCTGAAGTTCGTCGCGCTGTTCGGCGGCGACGAGTACGTCGGCCAATGGCTGTTCTACACACTCATCTACGGGCTCGTCGCGGTCGGCACGGCCTATGCGGCACGCGCCCTGGTCAAGAGCGAGCCCGCCGCGGTCGCGGCTGGCACCTTCGCGATCCTCAGCGGCTTCTTCCTCACCCGCCTGCCCAACCCCCTGAACATCATCAGCGTCGGGTCGATCGCGCTGCTCACCGGACTGGCCCTTCGGGTCGCCCGCGGACGATCGATCGGCGCACCCTGGGCGGGCATCGCCCTGCTGCCCACGTCCTTCCTGGCCTTCAACCCGCCGATGATCGTGGTCGCCTACGCGTGGACCCTCGTGGGACTCCCACTGCTGGCCCTGCTGATCTTCGGCCGCCGAGCCCTCGTTCGGCTGGTGAAGTGGATGATCTTCGCTGCCCCGTGGGCCCTGCTGCTGAATATCTGGTGGCTCGTCCCGTTCGCCTACAGCTACCTCGGCGGCGGCGGCGCGGTCGCGAACGCCGACTTCACCGATCCCACCGCATGGTCCTGGTCACAGGCGCAGAACCAGATCCCCAACATCCTCACGATGGTGGCCAACTGGGCATGGGTGAAGCCCCAGTACCTGCCGTTCGCCGCCGACCTCGACCAGCCGTGGATCGTGTGGGCCCGCTACCTCATCCCCGCACTTGTGTTCCTCGCCCCGGTGCTCGCGATCCGCAAGCTCCGACGGGCGGCGCTGGTCCTTGTCGGGATGTCACTGCTCTTCGTCCTGCTCGCCAAGGGGCTCCAGCCGCCGTTCAAGCAGATCAACCTCTTCCTCTACAACCACGTGCCCGGCTTCTGGCTCTTCCGCGAGCCTATGAGCAAGTTGGGCCAGCTCCTCGTCATCTTCTTCGCACTGCTGTTCGCCATCGCCCTCGACAGCGTCTGGGAGCGCTGGCGCGCGCACCCCACCGTTCGCAACCGCGTGGTTCAGGTCACCGCGTGGGCGGCGTTCGTGGTGATCGTGCTGCAGCCGTACCCGCTGTGGACCGGTGGCGTCATCCCCGACGTCCGTCCCAACCAGCCCAGTGCGCACGTGCGCGTGCCGCAGTTCTGGTGGGACATCGCCGACGTCATCAATGCGGACGAGCGGCCCGGCAAGGTCCTGGTCATGCCGCTGGACGACTACTACCAGATGCCGACGACGTGGGGTTTCGCCGGCGTGGACAGCATCCCGAACCTGCTGATCCAGCATCCGGTCGTCCAGCCGAAGCCGGACGGCTACTTCGGCGAGGTGCCCGGGATTCGCCGCAGACGTGCGGGGAGTCGAGACCGCGCTCATGGCCGGCGACCTGACCGCGGTTCCGCGACTGCTCACGGCGACCGGCATCTCGCAGATCATCGTCCGCCACGACCTCGTGCGCGGCATGCCGGGCCGGACCTTCGCCGACGACCGGATCCTCACTGCAGCGCTGGAGCAGACGCCGGGCATGTCCCGCGTCGTCGAGGGCGACCTCGACCTGTGGTACCTCGACGACGGGAGCCTGCCGACCGTCCACGCCTTCGACCGGGTGATCGAGGCTCCTGCACGGCCGACGGCGGGATCGTCGGCCATCGGCTCCATGCCCTCCAACATCGCCATCACGGCTCGCGACGCGGATCCCGGGATCGAGAGCATCGCCAAGGATCCCGGCGGGGCCGTCTGGACCGACGACGTCGTGAACTGGCCGATTCCCGCTGTGGACGATCCCGCGGAGGCCGCCACCACCGTCCCGCTCGCCGGCGGCACCTACACCGTCGCCCAGCGAGCCCGGTCCGCGCCGGCTCTCGTCCCGACCGTGCGCACGACGCCGACAGGTGGCGAACTCGTGCTGTCCGATCCGACGTCGATCAGCATCGACGGAAAGACGGCCTCAAGCCGACCCGATCTCGTCCTTCCTGTTCCGACGCCCGACATCGTCGGGGTGAGCGCCGGCACCCGAACCGTCTTCCTCGACTCCTGGCAGCGCGACACCCTGCCCGGGACGACACCCGGGAATCCCCGGCCGAACTACCTGCCCATCGGGTCGGCCACGGAGATCACCGCCTGGGCCCCGAGTGCCACCCCGGCCCGGCCGGAGGAGCCGAGCGCGGTCTACGACTGCAACAACTACGAGCCGAGGCCGGCCAGTGAGCTCAACCTGCGGCTCGACAAGGAGCGCACTGCCGACGGTCCCGTGCTGCGGCTGTCGGCCGACGACCACGCCGCATGCACCCAGATCACCGTGCCTGACGCAGCGCCCGGCCGCACCTACCGGGTCCGGATGGAGTTCCGGACCGTGGAAGGCAAGCGTCCCGAGGTCTGCCTGTGGCAGATCGGCACCGACGGCTGCGATCTGGTCCCGCGGGCCCCGATCAACGACGAGTGGATCCCCTTCGACGAGCTCGTCACGGTCGACGACGTGGCCGAGGGCCTTCAGGTCGTGCTCTACGCCAATGTCGGGGTCCGCAACGAACTGCGCACCGTCACCGAGTACCGCAACGTCACCATCGATGCGCTGGATCCGGTGATGGAGGAGACCGTCTTCCCGCCGGAGGTGCCCGAGACGACGGTCACCCTGGAGCCCGGACAGCACACCCTGTCGGTCGTCGGCGGCCAGTCCGGTTCCGCCCTGGAGGGCTTCGGCCCGCTCGAGAACTGCTACAACACCCGCCAGATGACCTTCGAGGAGGCCGGGCTCACCAAGACGGAGCTGACCGACCAGCCGGCGCCCGCGTTCCAGCTCACTGCGCAGTTCGATCGTGCGTGCATCGCCGCGCCGGTCCCCGACATGGGTGCCTCGTCGATGTACGAACTCTCCTTCGAGGGACGATCGGTGAGCCTGCGCAATCCCAGCATCTGCCTGTACCAGCGCGGCCCGGATCGGTGCAGCAAGACGCCGGCCGGAGGACCATGGAAGGACTGGAGCCCCTATCGCGCGTTCGTGGGCCCGGACCCCAACGCGGTCGAGACCCGCCTCTACCTGTTCGGACCGCGGGACCTCGACGGCAAGGCGAAGGCGACCGTCGAGTACCGCTCGGTGAAGCTTCGTCCCGTCGCCGCACCGGTGGACCTCGTCCTCGTGCGGGACGGCGAGACCGCGCCTCCGGCGATCGGTCACCTGGGAACGCAGGAACGCGGCCACCTTCGATGCCCAGGTCAGCGGAGCGACGCCGGGAGCGATCGGGCAGCCGGGCACCTACCTCGCCCTGAACGAGACCTACGCGCCCGGTTGGCAGGCGCAGTCCGCGACGGGCATCGACAAGGACGACCATCTGGCACTGCAGGGATGGATGAACGCCTGGCCGGTGACTGAACCCGACGGCGAGGCGACCCTGGCCTACGCGCCCGATCGGTACGCCCAGCTCGCGCTGAAGCTGCTGCCGATCGCCGCCGCACTGGCCATCGGATGGATCATCGTGCGCAGACCCGTGCGAGCCTGGTTCGGGCGGAGATGGCGACGTATTCGAGATGCCGTCGCACGACGACGCCGAGGGAGGCGCAATGACGAGTCCTGACGCACTCCCCCGTCGACGTCGCGGTTGGCTGGCATGGCTCGTCCTGGTGCGTAGGACTGGGCGTCCTGGCGCTGGCCCTCCTGCGTGCGTGCGCACCCGCACCCGTCGTCACTGTCATCGCCGTTGGTGACATGGCCTGCAACGCCGCCGATCCGAACTTCAACGACGGCAAGGGCGCCAACGGCGCCTGCGCCGCTCAGAGCGTCTCTGACACTGCCGTCGCCGAGAAGCCCGACCTGCTGCTGGGCCTCGGTGACTACCAGTACGAGGTCGCGTCGGCGGCTGACTACGCCGCCGGCTACGCCCCCACGTGGGGACGGCTGAGGGAGATCACCCGGCCGGCGATCGGCAACCAGGAGCTCAAGGTCAACAAGGCGAGCACCTTCTATGGGTACTTCGGCGACGTAGCGCCGCCGCAGCCCGGCTACTACTCCTACGACATCGGCAACTGGCACGCGGTCGTCCTCAACACGAACTGCACGGTCGTCGACGGCGGGTGCGGCGCCGACTCGCCCCAGCTCGCCTGGCTTCAGCAGGATCTGGCCGACAACGCCGGACGATGCATCGTCGCCTACGGGCACCATCCGCGCTGGAGCAACGGCATCGCCGGACCCGACAACCGCCTCGACCCGTTCTACGCGGCCATGGTGGACGGCGGGGTGTCGCTGTACCTGTCCGGTCACGAGGCGGACTACGAGAGATTCCCGCCGCTGGATCGCGCCCATCAGCCCGACGCGGCGGGCGTGCGCCAGTTCGTCGTCGGAACGGGCGGGCAGGTCGTCTACGAGCCGCAGGAAGGGGATGCGCCCTGGCGCGACACCTTCGATCCCATTCCGTCGGAGTTCTTCGACGCCTCGCATCACGGGTTCCTGTCGCTCACGCTCGGCGACGGGACCTATGACTGGCGATTCGTCGATGCGGACGGCGAGACCCTCGATGCCGGATCGGCGGCCTGCGTCAGCGGTGGGCCGTAGACGTCCGACGCCGCATCCGCACCGATATCGTGATGACGTGACCGAGCAGCCGTCCGTGCAGGAGTACATCGCCCGTCACCAGGCTGACGTGCTCGAGCGAGCCATGACGACGCTCGAGACCTGCTCCGACGAGGACCTCGCCGCCCAGGCGCACCGGCTGGCCGGGACCCTCGGTACCTATCAGCTCGACGCAGGCGCAGCGAAGCTGCCGCGACCTCGAAACGGTGGCGAAGAGCGGCGACAGCAGCATGATCTCCGAGTCGCGGAGGACTACGCTCGTGATGCTGAGGAAGATGGCAGCCGAACTGGCAGCACGCCGCGGAGAAGAGGCGCAACCATGAGCGACACGATCCTCGTGATCGATGACGACGACGATCTGCGCGGACTGGTCGGACTGGCACTGACCGATTCCGGCTACAAGGTCGTCGGCGCACCCGACGGACCACAGGGGATCGCCGCCTTCCATGCGCATCGGCCCGACCTCGTCGTCCTCGACATCGGCCTTGGCTCCATGGATGGCCTGGAGGTCTGCCGTCAGTTGCGCGCGGTCAGTGCCACGCCCATCGTGTTCCTCACCTCCCGCGCCGAGGAGATCGATCAGCTCGTCGGCTTCGCGGCAGGCGCGGACGACTACGTCACCAAGCCCTTCTCGCCCAAGCTCCTCGTCGCTCGCGTCGGCACGGTGCTGCGCCGGGCGGCCGGCACGGAGGAGATCACCACCAGGTTCGAGGTCGGTCCCCTCGCGATCGACACCGAGGAGCGCAGGGCCACCGTCAACGGCGTCGAGCTCGACCTGACCCGGACCGAGTTCGACCTGCTGGCACTGCTCATGGAGAACCCCCGCCGTGTGGTCACGCGTGATGTGCTCCTCGAGCGGGTGTGGGGCTCGTGGTACGGCGACGACCACGTGGTCGAGGTCCACATGTCCCGGTTGCGCACCAAGGTGAAGGCGGCTGGCGACCTGCGCATCGGCATCGCCGTCCGCGGAGTCGGCTACAAGCTGGGCATCGACTCCTGATACGCTCACCCCAGGCATCGTGACCCGAACGTGAGGGTCTCGTGATGCGCGCCGCATAGCGTGGTCCCGTGCCATCCCCAGCCGCGCCCCTGACCATCGAGCGGGTGCTTGCGATCAGTCGACGCATCGGAGCGGACCTCCAGCTCGGCTACCACAGGGCCGTCGAGACGCTACTCGAGGAGATCCGGCTCGTCTCCGGCGCGCGCACCTGCCAGCTCGTGGAATGGGACGAGCAGGGCGAACGGATCACCGAATCGCGAAGCACTCCCGACCGAGAGGCCGAGCGTGTCGACCACCGGGCTCACCACCTCGATCCTCTCCGCGAGCGGCGATCACGTGGTGGCCGAGATCAGGCTCCTCGTCGATCCGGGCGCTCAGAAGCCGCGGACGACGCCGGGACATTCTCGGCGTTCCTCGTCTCGGGGCTGGCCTCGCTCGTCACGCTCGAGATCGCCCGCAACGAGGCAAATCGTCACGCGCGCGAATCCGCCGCGGCGGCGCGTCGGACGATGGCTGCGGTGCGCGTGACGGAGGACGAGATCGGGAACTCGATCGGCGTGGTGCTGGCCTGGCTCCGGCTGGCCGAGGATCGGGGACCCGAAGGGATGGAACTCGACGGACTGTCGACCTCGGTGCGCCGGCTCGAGGAGGTTCAGGCCAGCGTTGCCCGTCTTCTCGCCCACACACAGGCTGAGGCCATCGGTCGACATGCGGGTGATCGCGTCGATGCGACGGCACTTGTCGGAGACGGCCACGACGTACCTCGCCGACGGACGCGTCTGGATCGTCGGCGAACCGGACTGAGCTGCAAGCGCTACTGACGCTGGACCCCCCGATCTTCGGCGACACCCCGCGATGGACGGAGACGACCTGGAGTCTGCCCGTCGCAGCAACGACTCGCATCACGAGCGACCTGGCCATCGCCATCGCCGCGTCGGGCGGAAGCATCGCAGTGGGAGCCGGCGGGACGTCGGTCTCGTGGCATCGGATCGCCGACGCCCGGAGGGCCGCTCGATGAGCAGGCGCCTCGCTGAGGACCGGGCACGACATCGCCCCGCTGCGCGCGCCTTCCGCGTAGAGTGCTCAACTGAGGGCGCGGACGTCCGCCCGTGGTTCCCCGAGGCGGCTTGAATGGACACCGACCGCGACACCGCCTCGTTCGTCGCTGCCCCGCACCCTCCGGACGAGGCCGACCGCGTCAGGGCACTGAGGGATCTCGACATCCTCGACACTGATCCTGAGGAACGGTTCGAACGGATCACCCGACTGGCCCAGAGCATGTTCAAGGCCCCAATCGCCGTGGTCTCCCTCGTCGACTCCGAGCGTCAGTGGTTCAAGTCGGTTCAGGGGCTCGACGTGCGCGAGACCTCTCGGGATGTCGCATTCTGCGCGCACGCCATCCTGGGCGACGAGGTCTTCGTCGTCCCGGACGCCACAGCCGATGAGCGCTTCGCCGGCAACCCCCTCGTCGTCGATGACCCGGCCATCCGCTTCTACGCCGGCGCCCCCCTCGTCTCCGAGGACGGCCACGCGCTCGGCACCCTGTGCGTGATCGACACCGAACCCCGCGAGTGGACCGATGCCCAGTCACGCTTCCTGCGCTCGCTCGCGGATGCCGCCCAGGAGGAGCTGCGCCAGACCCACCTGCAGACCCAGCAGCAGGCCCTGCTCGCGCTCACCGAAGTCACGTCGCTCGAGGACGTGGGACCGCACGAGCAGATGCGGCGGGCGCTGGCGATCGGCTGCGACTACCTCGGACTGCCGATCGGGATCATCAGCCGGATCGAAGGCGACGACTACGAGGTACTGGTGCAGGTGTCGCCCGAGAATGCCCTTGCGGACGGTCAGCACTTCGAGCGCGGCGACACCTACTGCGACATCACCCTGCGCTCCGACGACGTGCTGGCGATCACCAGCATGTCCGACTCACCCCACTGCCGGCCACCCCTGCTACTCGGCCTTCGGCCTCGAGACCTACATCGGCGTCGCCACGACCGTCGCCGACCGGCCGTTCGGCACCCTGAACTTCTCGTCGCCGGAACCCCTGGCCACCGCCGACCTTCAGCTCGGTCGCCATCGACTTCGTCAGGATCCTGGGTCGATGGGTGGAGTCGACCCTGCGCCGATGGGATCTCGATCGGGAGATCGCGGCCCAGAAGCGGGTGTCGGAGGCCGTGACCCGGGCCCAGTCGAACTTCATCCAGACCGACGACAGCACGACCGCCTTCGACGGCCTTCTCGAGGACCTCCTGGAGCTGTCGGGCTGCGAGTTCGGCTTCATCGGCGAGGTGCTCCACCGACCCAACGGGGACCCGTACCTGAAGACCCACGCGGTCTCGGACATCGCCTGGAACGACGCAGACCCGCGCCTGGTACGAGGAGAACAAGGAGGCGGGGCTCGAGTTCGACAACCTCAACACGCTGTTCGGACGGACGCTCACCTCCGGCGAGCCGCTGCTCTCGAACGACCCGGCGAACGACCCCCGCCGCGGCACCCTGCCCGGCGGCCATCCCCCCTCTGAACTCCTACCTCGGACTGCCGGTCTTCCACGGCGGCACGATGATCGGCATGGTCGGGCTGGCCAACCAGCCCGGCGGATTCCACGAGAACGACATCCACTACCTCGAGCCCATCCTGGCCACCTTCGGCCAGCTGATCGAGGCGTGGCGGATCAACCGCCTGAGGCAGGAGGACCAGCGCGACATCGCGCGCCTGTCCAAGGTCGCCAGCCAGATGACGAACGGCTGCCTGATCACCGATCTCGACGGCTACGTCCAGTGGGTCGAACGACGGATTCACCGAGGATGACCGGCTACGAAGCCGACGACCTCATCGGCCAGCGACCCCGCGACCTCCTCCATGGCCCGCTGTCCGACGCCGCACACCGAGCAGGCGATCTTCGCCGCCATGGCCGACCTTCGGCCCTTCACGGTCGAGCTGCTCGCGTACCGGAAGGGAGCGTCGACCTTCTGGGTCGAGATCAACGGCAACCCCCTCAACCACCGCGACGGCACCCCGGAGGGCTTCATGGTGATGGTCTCGGACATCACCGAGCGCAAGCGCATCGACCAGATGAAGACCGAGTTCGTCTCGACGGTGAGCCACGAGCTCCGCACGCCGCTCACGGCGATCAGCGGTGCGCTCGGACTCGTGGCCGGCGGAGCGGCCGGCGAGCTGCCGGAGAAGGCGCAGGGCGATGGTCGACATCGCCGAGAAGAACAGCCAGCGTCTCACCCGCCTGATCGACGACCTGCTCGACATGGAGAAACTCGTGGAGGGCAAGGTCCGCCTCGACATGCGGATCGAGGAGCTCATGCCGATCGTCGACCGTGCCGTCGAGGAGAACCAGTCGTACGCGGACCACTTCGGCGTCGAGATCCTCATCGCCGAGCGGGCGAACGGGCTGCTCGTCGACGTCGACGTCCTCCGGCTCCAGCAGGTCCTGGCGAACCTGCTGTCCAACGCCGCGAAGTTCTCCGACCCTCGGGGGATCGTCGAGGTGCGGGTCGTGGACCACGGAACTCGCGTCCGCGTGGAGGTCATCGATCACGGCCGCGGCGTCCCGGAGGAGTTCCGGCCGAGCCTGTTCACCAAGTTCTCGCAGGCGGACTCCTCCGACACCCGCCTCGTCGGAGGAACCGGTCTCGGGCTGGCGATCTCCAAGGAGCTCGTCGAGCGCATGGGCGGCAGCATCGGCTTCGAATCGGAGGAGCACCTCGGCTCGACGTTCTTCTTCGAGCTGCCCGTCACGACGAGCCTGGGAGGCTGAGATGAGCGAGCTCACCCGGATCCTCTATGTCGAGGACGACCCCGATATCCAGGCGGTGGCCCAGTTGGCACTCGAGGCGATCGGCGGCTTCACCGTGTACCTGAGCGACTCAGGCGCCGATGGACTCGAAACGGCCGTCCGCGAGCAGCCGGACCTGATCCTGCTGGACGTGATGATGCCCGGAATGGACGGGCCCACGACTCTCGCCTCCCTGCGCGCCGATCCCGAGCTGATGGACATCCCGGTGATCTTCGTGACGGCGAAGGTCCAGCCAGCGGAGGTCGAGCACTTCACGTCCCTTGGAGCGCTGGGCGTCATCGCGAAGCCCTTCGACCCGATGACCCTGGCTGGCGTCGTGACCGAACTGTGGGCGAGCCGGACCTGACCTCCGTCAGTCCGAGCCCTTGCTTCTTCGGCCCAACGCACGCTCGGTCTCCCGCTTGGACTCGCGCTCGGCGATCGCCTGGCGCTTGTCGTAGCTCTTGCGTCCGCGAGCCACGGCGATCTCGACCTTCGCATAGCCGTCCTGGAAGTACATCGCCAGCGGAATCAGCGTCACGCCGGACTCCTTGACCTTGCCGGTGATCCGGCGCACCTCCTCGCGCTTGAGCAGCAGCTTGCGAGCACGGCGCGGCTCGTGATTCGTCCACGTGCCCTGCGTGTACTCCGGGATGTGGACGCCCCGCAGCCAGATCTCACCGTCGTCGAGCGTGGCGAAGCCGTCGGTCAAGGTGGCGCGACCCGCCCGGAGGGACTTCACCTCGGTTCCCGTGAGCACCATGCCCGCCTCGTACACGTCCTCGATGGAGTAGTCGTGGCGCGCCTTCTTGTTCTGGGCGATCAGCTTTCGCCCCTTCTCACGTGGCATGGACGTCCCCCATCGCATCCCGACGATCACGGGCGACCTTCATCTCGTGCTGTCGCTGGACGTTCCAGCCGATGATGAGCAGGACTGCCGCGAAGCCGGCGGCCACCATGAACCACAGGTAGGCGTACATGTCGATGGACGCCCCAAGTGGAGGGCCGTTCGGCAGGTAGTTCCGCAGCGCCGGCAGCGCGAAGAGCAGGGCCGCGGACCACGAGAGCAGGGTGGCCTCCGACGGTCGGCGCCCGGATTGGACCAGCAGCCCGACGATGAGCGCCAGCAGGGCAAGGATCCCGGCGATGGTGAGGATGAGCATGGCGAAGACCTGCGTCGAGAACGCGCGGTCGAACGTGATCGCCGCAATCCCCCGATCGGCGAGCCCTGCGCTGAGGTCGAGGGAGGTGTCCCAGCCGTTGACTCCTCCGCTTCCGGTCATGCCCACTGGGATCGCGCCTGCGGACGCGACGGAGCCGTCGGCCTTCAACTGATAGGTGTCTGCGGACACCGAGAAGATGCCCTTGTGCTGGTCAAAGGGGTAGGCCGCCTCCTCGCCATCGAGTGCGATCTCAGTCTCAGCCTGCCCCAGGACGGTCCCAGCGGGGAAGGTGAACTCCTCAAGACCTTGCCCGGTCGCCACCGTTACCCGGAAGTTGCGCGTCAGCCGGCCGTCGCTGCCGACAAGGCCGGAGCCTTGACTGTCGAAGGTGAAGTGAACGCGGGTGACCTCACGCGTGGCATCCACCGACACCGGCTGGACGGCGACAAGCAGGCCGTCCTGGGTGGACATCCCGACCCCGCCGGAGACCCGGCTGCCGCCCTCGACGTTGTAGAAGCGGATGACGAGGAAGAACGCGGTGACGAAGACCACGCCGAGCACCGCCAGCGCGATCCAGCCGCGGCGCGTGTGCGGCAGCGGGTCGATCGCCTCGAGCGCACTCACACGCGCAGGTACTTGCGGAGCGTGAAGAACGCCGCAAGTCCGGCGAGCCCCACTCCGGTGAGCAGCATGACCGGGGCGATCGCGGCGACCGCGTCCCAGCCGACGAACGCGGTGAACTGGAAGGACGGCGCCAGTACCTGGTCGACGAGCACGGACTTCATCAGGATGAGGGAGCCGATGGCCAGGATGGCGCCGAGCCCGGCCGCGAGAGCGGCCTCCAGGAGGAAGGGCAGCTGGATGTAGAAGTTGGACGCGCCGACCAGCCGCATGATGCCGGTCTCACGCCGTCTGCTGAACGCGGCGACGCGCATCGTGTTGACGATGAGCAGGACCGTGACGACCAGCATGACCAGGGCGATCAGCAGCGCGATCAGCTGAAGGCCCCCGAGTATTCGGAAGAACTTGTCGAGGATCTGCCGTTGGTCGTTGACCTGCTCGATGCCGGGCCGGCCGGAGAAGGCCGAGGCCACGACGTCGTACTTCGTCGGATCGGACAGCTTCACGCGGAAGGACTCCGGCAGCGCGTTCTCGTTGACGTTGTCGACGATGGGCGAGTTCTTGAACTGCTGCTGGAAACGCGCGTAGGCCTCCTTCTTCGACTCGTAGTAGATGTCCTGCACGAGTGGGCGCAGGGACTCCAGATCGGTCTTGATCTGTTCCCGCTGGGCGTCGGTGACGGCTCCGCCCGCGCACGAGGGGGTGTCGCTGCCCTTGCTGCACAGGAAGATCGACACCTCGACCTTGTCGTACCAGAAGTCCTTCATGGTCGACACCTGCGCGCGGACCAGCAGGCTCGCGCCGAACAGGCCGAGGGACACCGCGACCGTGATGATGACGGCGAGGGTCATCGTGAGGTTGCGCCGCAGGCCGTTGCCGACCTCGCTGGCGACGAACGTGGCCCTCATCGGGCGTACCCGTAGACGCCGCGCGACTGGTCACGCACGACGTGGCCGGTGTCGAGCTCGACGACGCGTCGTCGCATCTGGTCGACGATCTGCGAGTCGTGGGTCGACATCACGACGGTCGTCCCGAGCTTGTTGATGCGGTCCAGGAGCTTCATGATGCCGATCGACGTCCCCGGATCGAGGTTGCCGGTCGGCTCGTCTGCGATGAGCAGCATGGGCCGGTTCACGAACGCCCGGGCGATGGCCACCCGCTGCTGCTCGCCGCCGGACAGCTCGTCAGGGCGACGCCCCTCCTTGCCCTCCAGCCCGACCACCTCGAGCACCTCGGGCACCACCTTCTTGATGTGGCTGGACGGCTTGCCGATCACCTCGAGGGCGAAGGCGACGTTCTCGAACACGGTCTTGTTCGGCAGCAGGCGGAAGTCCTGGAACACCGTGCCGATCTGCCGGCGCAGCGCCGGGATCTTCCAGTTGGAGAGCCGGTTGAGCTCCTTGCCGAGCACCCACACCTGGCCCTTGCTCGTGCGCTCCTCACGAAGGACGAGCCGCAGGAAGGTGGACTTGCCCGATCCGGAGGGTCCGACCAGGAAGATGAACTCCCCCTTCTCGATCTCCAGCGAAACGTCGTCGAGGGCAGGCCGATTCTCGTTCTGGGTGCCGTAGACCTTGGTCACGTGGTCGAAGAGGATCACGCCCGACAGTGTATGCGTTAGGGCCCAAGGTCCCCGTCAGGCGCCGTTCTCGGGGTGGGGTCGTGCCCCCTAGGCGGTCTGCTTGCGCCAGCGGATTCCCGCCTCGATGAAGGAGTCGATCTCCCCGTCGAGGACGGCCGAGGTGTTGCCCGTCTCCTCCTCGGTGCGCAGGTCCTTGACCATCTGGTACGGGTGGAGGACATACGACCGCATCTGGTTGCCCCACGAGCCGGCGCTGTCCCCCTTGAGGGCATCCATCTTGGCCTGGTCCTCCTGGCGACGGCGCTCGAGCAGCTTGGACTGCAGCACGGCCATGGCCGAGGCCCGGTTCTGCAGCTGCGACCTCTCGTTCTGGCAGGAGACAACGATGCCGGTGGGCAGGTGGGTGATCCGAACGGCGGAGTCGGTCGTGTTCACGCCCTGGCCGCCGGGACCCGACGAGCGGTAGACGTCCACCCGCAGCGAGTCCTCCGGCACGTCGATGTGGTCGGTCTGCTCGACCACGGGGATCACCTCGACCTCGGCGAAGGAGGTCTGCCGGCGGCCCTGGTTGTCGAAGGGCGAGATCCGCACCAGCCGGTGGGTGCCCTGCTCCACGGAGAGAGTGCCGTAGGCGTACGGGACCTTGACGTGGAAGGTCGCGGACTTGAGCCCCGCCTCTTCCGCGTAGGAGGTGTCATTCACCTCGAAGGGCCAGTTGTGCCGCTCGCAGTAGCGCGTGTACATCCGCAGGAGCATCTCCGCCCAGTCGGCCGCGTCGACCCCACCGGCGCCGGACCGGATCGACACGAACGCCTCGCGGGCGTCGTACTCCCCGGAGAGAAGGGTGCGCACCTCGAGCTCCGCCACCGCCGCCTCGACCGCATCGAGTTCCTTCTCGGCGTCGGCCAGAGCGGCGTCGTCGTGCTCTCCCTCGGCCAGTTCGAACAGGATCGGCAGGTCGTCCAGCCGGCTGCGCAGGGCCTCGAACTTGCGGATCTCGCCCTGGACGAACGACAACCGCGAGGTCACCCGCTGGGCGTTCTCCTGGTCGTCCCACAGGTCGGGGGCACTCGCCTCGGTTTCCAGTTCAGTGACCTGAACCTTCATCGAGGGGATGTCCAGGACGGTCTCGATACTCCCCAGGGTGGTCTCGAGGGCGGACAGGCGTTCTGCGAGTTCGATGGCAGCCATGGTGGGTCAAGGGTAGGGCCACGGCGTTACGGGCTGGCCCGGTAGGCGAGTTGGGCATGCGACTCGACGGCCACCCGGCCGTCGACGAGATCCGACCAGAACGGCAGGTCGAGCGGAGCGCTGAGGGCCACCATCACCTGGCTGCCGTCCGAGGCAACGTGGTCAATCCTGAATCCGCCCACCGACGACAGGTCCGAGAGCGTGAGGTGATCGCGCGCCAGCCGGGTCACGAGCCCCGGGTCGAGCCGCGTGGCGGCCGATGCCCCGTCGCGGTAGTAGGCCGACAGGTCGATGCCCTGGGCACCGGCCAGAGCGGCGGCATCGGCGATGGCCACCAGGTGCTGCCGTTGCAGGAAGGCGGCCGAGGCATCCACGAGAACCACGAACGCCATGAGGCAGACGGCGACCAGGCCGATACCGAGCACGAGGACGGAGCCGCGCTCGCCGCCCGTCCCGGCTGGGCTCGTCACCGCAGTGCCCCCGGACTGCTCCGGTAGTCGTCCACAGGCACCCGGTGGTTGGCCGACACCGGGACGCTCGCAGCAACACCGTCCGACAGCAGGGTCGGCAGCCATGGGAGCGGCACCTCCCAGGCGAGACTCACATCGACCACCGACCCCGGCGTCAGGCACGGCGCCGCGGGGCAGACGAACCGGAGCGATCCGGGCGGAAGGGACAGCCCGTGGTCGGCGAAGGCAAGGCGCGCGGCCGCAGTTGCACGCGCTCGGCCCACGTCCTGCGTCGGCGCGGAGCCGAACGCACGGCCGGCCTCGCGCACCGCCTGGGCGCTCGCGAAGGTGGCGGTCTGGACGGTCGCGACGGACAGCGCCACGTACACCAGGGGCACCAGGAGCCCGACGCCGACGACGATGAGCTCCAGGACCGCTGACCCCGCGTCCTTCGCCCCTCGATGAGGGCCGGCGCGAGCCCGGTCCCCGTTCATGCGCCCTCCCGCAGGGCATGACCGGTGACCGAGAGGACGGACGGCCCGAGGAGCCCGACGAGAGGCAGATCCGCCTCGATCCGCACCTCCATCACCTGCAGCCCGCCGACCATCCCGGAGTACGCCGTCACGTCCCGCACCACTGAGCCGGCGACATTGCCAGCCAGGAGACTCCGGGCCCGACGCACGCCAGCCCCGGGATCCGCTCCGGCAAGGGCTGCAGCACGAGCGCCCTCGGCGGCCGCTGATGTCAGCGTCGAGCGCACGTGGAGGGCGAGGGAGACCTGCACGACGGCGAGCGCCAGCATCATCAGCAGCGGTGCCACGAGCGCGAACTCGACCACGGCGCTCCCCCGGTCTGAACGCCTCACCTGGTTCCGAGGACTCGCCATCGGGTCGGCCGCCACTAGGGCTGCGTGACCGAGCTGATGGCCCGACCCAGGACCGCGGTCAACTGGTCATCGGCCACGAGCCAGATGGCCGTCACCAGTCCAGCCGTCATGACCGCGACCAGGACCCAGCCGGGAACGTCGCCCCGATCGTCGCGCAGGTATCGGCCGGCGACGAGCTCGCGCCACCGACGGACCATCGTGGTGCAGGACACGCGACCGCGAGCGCGGTCGTGGTGATTCTCGGATCCAGTCATGGACGACCTTCCTGTCAAGCCCCGGATGCGTCCGGCGGCGGGTGGTGTCAGGGGACGACGATGCGCAGCGCCTGCAGGCCGGGATAGACCGCGACGAGCACGATGCTGGGCAGGACGAGGAAGACGATGGGCACGAGCATCAGGACGTCCTTGCGTCCGGCCAGCTCCATGAGCCGCCGCCGGTCGGCGGCCCGGGCGTCCGCGGCCTGCGCGCGCAGCACCTCCGCGAGCGGCGTACCCCGCTCCAAGGCGACGAGGATGGCCTCGGCGAGACGCTGGACCGATGCGAGACCGATGCGGTCTGCCATCGCCCGCAGGGCCGCGTCGATCGAACGCCCACTGCGCACCTCGTTCACGGCCTGAGTCACCTCCGACCCCAGTGGTCCGGTCATCGTCGTGGCGGCCGACTCAAGGGCGGGGACCGGAGACGCTCCAGCGGCGACGGCCAGCGCCAGCAGGTCGGCCAGGGTCGGGAGTTGCGCCTCGATCGTCCGCTGCCGGACTCGCACGTCACGTCGCAGGGATGCGTCGCAGGCGGCCCATCCCGCCACGGCGCCGCACCCACCCAGAATCACCAGACCCAGCGCAGACGAGCCACCGACTGCCAGGAGAACGGCGACGGCCAGTCCGCCGGCGGCGCCCAGAGCCGACCACACCAGTCGCTCGAGTCGGTACTGGCCAGGGCCCGCCCGACGGCCGGCCCGCTGCAAGCGAACGGCGCTCTCGCGGTCGCCCGACGGGGTGTGGGCTGCCGGCGACCGGACGAGCTCGAGCAGCAGTGAGGGCACGTCTCCCGGGCCACGGCCCACGCTCTCGGCCGCCAGCGCTCCGACGAACGGGCCGATGCGATCGGCCAGTCGGGGCGGACGGCGGGCGGCGACCCAGGAGACGACCAGCAGCACACCCATCCCCGCGAGCAGTCCGGCGGCAGCGCCCCCCGGCGACGCGATCACGAGGCCACCCGTTCGTCTGCGGGCAGCCGACCGATCCGCATCATCACCGCGTAGGCGAGGGCGGACATCAGTGCAGCGGTGACGAGAACGGCCGCACCCGCCATCGTCGAGTAGGCACGAGCGGCATCCGGTCGGGTGCACAGGAAGGCCAGCGTCAGCCACGGAGCCGCGACCGCCATGCGGGCCGCCGCCACGGTCCAGCTCTGCCTCGCGTCGATCTCCCCGCGGGTGCGGGCCTCCTCCCGGAGCATCGCCCCGAGCGTGCGCAGAACTGCGCCGAGGTCGGTCCCGCCGAACTCGCGGGTCATCCGCACCGCGGCGACCACCCGGTCCGCGACCGGGTCCGCCAGCCGATCCTGCAGCACGTCGAGGGCGCGCTCCAGGGATCCGGTGGCTCGGTACTCGATGCCGAAGGCCGAGAAGGCGCTCCGCAGGGCAGGGGGACCGGATCGACTCAGGTCGCTGAGGGCCTCCGGCAGCGACATGCCGGCCCGCACCGCTGACACCAGCGTGTCCACGGCATCCGGCCACTCGGCCCGCAGGGCTCGGCGTCGCGCCGCGACCCTGCGACGCAGGAGCACGATGGGGGTCAACGCGGCAGTCACGGCCGCGAGGGCCCCGGCGATCGGCAGTCCGGTGACGACGAGCGCGAGGACCCCGGCAAGGAGACCCGCGAGGACGCAGGAGGCGAGGACCCCGGACGCCGACGTGCGAGGAAGGTCGGCCGCCCGAATGAGGCGGGCGAGTCCGCGATCCGTCCTAGACGGGGCCGATCGCGGGTGCCTGATGGCCATCCCGATCAACAGGAGGCCGCACGCAGTGCCCATCCCCAGCAGCGCCCCAAGGGAAGCGGAGGCGCTCATGGCGTCCGACGGGCGCCTGGGGACCCGCCCAAGAGGGAGCCGAGGTCGAAGCCGTGCCGCCGGAACCGATCCTCATGCGGCGGGAACCCGCCGGCGCGGACGAGGCCCTCTTCGCGGTCGCTGAAGATCTCGGCCATCTCGACGACCCCGGACTCGACCCGCCCGGACACGGCGGCGATCTCGCGCACGGTCCGCGAACCCGAATGGTCCGTCGCGAGGTGCACGACGAGGTCGACGCAACCGGCCACGGTCGGCACGACGAAGTCCGCGGAGATGTTCTGCCCGGCGAGCAACGGCAGCGTGCACAGCTTCGTGACGGCCTCGCGCGCGCTGTTCGCGTGGAGGGTCGCCAGAGAGGGCATGCCGCTGTTCATCGCGACGAGCAGGTCGAGTGCCTCCGCCTGGCGCACCTCGCCCACCACCAGCCGCGTCGGACGCATCCGCAGCGCCTCGCGGATCAGCCGACGCAGCGGGATCTCCCCGGTCCCCTCCAGGCTGGCGTCCCGGGTCTGCAGGCCGACCACGTCCGGATGCTGAAGCTCGATCTCGAACACCTCCTCGCAGGTGATCACCCGCTCGGTCGACGGGACGCAACCGAGCAGCGCATTGAGGAAGGTCGTCTTGCCCGACTGCGTACCCCCGGCGACCACGATGTTCAGGCCAGCGATGACGGCCGCCTCGAGGAAGCCGGCCGCCTGCCCGGTGAGCATGCCGAGTCCGACGAGGTCGTCGACGGACCGCGCGCGCACCACGAAGCGCCTGATGTTCACCGCCCAGTGCTCCCGTGTCACGTCCGGGATCGCCACGTGCAGGCGACTGCCGTCCAGCAGGGCGGCATCGACGAACGGGCTGCTCAGGTCCAGCCGACGACCCGAGACACGGAGCATGCGCTCGACGACATCGCGCACCCGAGACTCGTCGAGGACCACGGTCGTCAGCTCGCTGCGACCGTTCCTTGCGACGAAGACTCGGCCGGGCGCGTTGATCCAGATCTCCTCGACATCAGGATCGTCGAAGAACTGCTGCAGCGGCCCGAACCCCGCCACCGCATGGAAGACCGACGTGCCCACGGACGCCGGGTCCTCGAGCAGGCCACCGCCCAGGGCCTCCAGAACCGCCGCGTCGACCAGCTCGCGAATCGCGGTGGGATCGCGAAGCGGGTCGATCCCCCGCGCACGCACCTGCTCGCGCACCCGCTCCTCGACCACCGCCCCCGGTTCCACGCCACGGACGCTACGTCGGCAGCGACACTGAAGGCCACGGGCAATCGATCGCCTGTGGACAACCGCCGAGCCGGCGCCAATGAACGTCACGCGGGCGACCTCGACCTGCCTAGGATGCAGGAATGGCTGACGCGGGCGAGGGGACGTGTCAGGCGTGCGGGAGTCCGTTGCGTCCTGGAGCCCGGTTCTGCGAATCCTGCGGAGCCCCCACTGCACCTCGCGCCTGCTCGTCGTGCGGCGAGATCCTGACGCCCGAGGCACGGTTCTGCCCCTCGTGCGGGACGCCCGCTGCCGGGTCTGAGACAACCCCGCGGGAGTCCTCTCGTCGCACCGGTGGCGGAGCGGCGGGTGACCTCCGTCCTGTTCGGCGACCTCGTCGGCTTCACCCCGCTGTCCGAGAGCCGCGACGCGGAGGACGTGCGCGAGCTGCTCTCGCGCTACTTCGCCGAGTGCCGGACGGTGATCGGACGCTACGGCGGCACGGTCGAGAAGTTCATCGGCGACGCCGTGATGGCCGTGTGGGGCGTTCCCGTGGCGCACGAGGACGACGCCGAGCGCGCCGTACGCGCCGGACTCGAGCTGGTGCAGGCCATCGCGGGGATGGGCGAGGACGTCGGCGTGCCTGATCTCGCGATGCGGGTCGGCATCGTCACCGGCGAGGTCGCCGTCACGGTCGGCGCGACCGCCGAGGGCATGGTCGCCGGCGACGCGGTCAACACCGCCGCGCGGGTGCAGTCTGCCGCCGAGCCGGGCGAGGTGTGGGTCGACGACACGACACGGTCGCTGACCGCGGCTCGATCACGTTCGACGACTGCGGGCAGCACGAGCTCAAGGGCAAGGCCGAGCCGATGCGCCTGTGGCGGGCGGGCGCCGTGATCGCCGAGGTCGGCGGCGTCGACGCGTCGACGGCCTCGAGGCGCCGCTCACCGGGCGGGACCGCGACCTGCGGCTGGTCAAGGAGCTCTTCCACGCGACCGAGGAGACCCGACCGCCCGCGCCTGCGTGGTCCTCGATGGCGAGCCGGGCATCGGCAAGTCGCGCCTCGCGTGGGAGTTCGAGAAGTACGTCGACGGCCTTACGACGAACGTCTGGTGGCACCGCGGACGCTGCCTGTCCTACGGCGACGGCGTCGCGTTCTGGGCGCTGGCCGAGGCCGTCCGCGCACGACTCGGCCTCGTCGAGTCCGACACCGGCGAGCGTCATGGGCGAGCGCCTCGAGCACGGGCCTCGCGGACGTCGTCGCCGACGACGAGGAGCGCGACCTGGCTGCGCCCGCGGCTCGCCGTGCTCCTGGTGCGAGACGTCCGCAGCGACGTTCACCTCGCGAGGGACGACCTCTTCGCGGCGTGGACGGCGTTCCTCGAGCGGGTGAGCGGCGACGGCGACCTCCGTCGTCCTCGTGCTCGACGACGCCCAGCACGCCGACGACGGGCCTGCTCGACTTCCTCGACCACCTGCTGGGCACGGCGCCGCGGCCGGCATCTTCGTCCTCGCGCCTGGCACGTCCCGAGCTGCTGGCCCGGCGTCCCGACCTGGGCGGCCGCCGCACGACGGTGGTCCGCCTCGACCCGCTCGACGACGCCGCCATGGCGCGCGCTGATCGACGGTCTCGTCGCGGGCCTGTCGCCGCGAGACACGCGCGATGCCTCGTCGAGCGGGCCGAGGGGGTCCCGCTGTTCGCGGTCGAGACGGTGCGCGCGCTCATCGACCGGGACGCCGTCGTCCCGCGTGACGGGCGCTACGTGGCGCCCGCCGAGGTACGCGCGTCGACCTCGACGCCGTCGGGGCGCCGGCGTCGCTGCAGGCACTCGTCGCCGCCCGACTGGACGCGCTCAGCCCCGGTGGAGCGGCGGGTCGTGGCCGACGCCAGCGTGCTCGGCCGTCGTTCACCCGCGACGGACCTGGCGCCGATCGATCGCCGGCGATCGAGGAGGACCTCGACGACGTGCTGGCGTCGCTGCAGCGCAAGGAGATCATCGGCGTCCAGCAGGACCGATTCTCCGCAGAACGCGGCCAGTACGCGCTTCGTCCAGAGCGTCGTGCGCCAGGTCGCCTACGCGACCCAGTCCAAGCGCGATCGCAAGGCTGCGGCATCTCGGCAGCCGAGCGATCTCGAGGGACGCGCCGGACGCGAACGACGACTGGCTCGTCGTCGTGGCCCAGCACCTGCTCGACGCCGTGGACGCCATCGTCCGCCGAGCGACGACGACGCCGACGACCTGACCGCGCGGGCGCGGGACGCAGCTCGAGCGCGCGGCCAGCGCTCGCCCAGTCGCTGGGCGCGCCCGCTCGAGGCGCTTGCGGCTCTACCGACGCCGGCATCGCGCAGGGCACTGATCGACCCGGCGGATCTCGAGGGCAGACTGCGAGCTGGCGGCTGCACGGACGGCAGGGACGTGAGGCGACTTCCAGGAGCAGGGCGACCACGCTGCCGTCGGGCGAGGCCTGCGGACGCTCTCGGCGACGTCGATCGAGCGCAGGACGTGGCCGTTAGTGAGTCAGGCCTGAATCCCAGTCGGCTGCCTCGATCAGGCCGCTGAGGCCATCGACCTCGCCGAACCCGCGTTGGCGAGGCGCTCTCGACGCGACACCCGGGACGGAAAGAGCGCTTGCTCCGACTCGCGGGGTGCTGGGCGGTACACGTCGCACTTCGAGCGAGGGCGACACCGATGATGGCCTACAGTTCGCCGAGCGGCGGCTGCTCTTGGCGGAGTCCACGGGCGACGCTGGAGGCAGTGGCCATGAGCGCGCATGGCGCTCGGCGCTCCGATACGGGAACATCGGAGCACCGATCAAACCGCACGGGCACTGACCTTGAGCGCGGTGGAGATCGCTCGCGAGCAACGACCTCCGCGAAGCACACCGCACGCAGCCCTCAACAACCTCGGCAGCGTCCGCAGCAAGCCGAGACCTCGCGGAGGCGCTCGAGTTCGGTCGCGAGGGCATCGCCGCAGCGCAGCCGGAGCGGTGTCGCCGGGCTTCATCGAGCTTCACGACGACCAACTACTCCGCTCGCGCTATGGAACGGCGGTCGCCTCGCGGAGGCGCGCGCCGGCCGGCGAGGCACTACGCAGAGTCACCGTTACTCGCCGGGATCGAAGTACCTGCTCGCCTGCGCTCGGACGCCTGGACGAGCGAGGCCCTGGGCGTCCCACCGATGGAGGCCGAGGACGAGGAGGCCACAGACGACGTGAGCGTGACTCGCCTGGCGGGCCGCCCGGGATCTGGCGCTGGCGCGGGCCAACGGAACGCTGGCCTGCAATGTCGACGACGCTGGAGGAGTGCCCTGGCCCACACTCCTCGCCTCCAACGGGCTTCGACGACGACTTCATGTTCCAGTGGCCCCCGCTGGTCGAGGCAGCACTCGCGGCCGGCGACATCCGCCGTTGGCCGAACGCCTGCTCGCTCCGATCGCCGACGGCTGGTTCCGGAGTGCTGTCGCTTGCCGTGCGTGCCCAGTTGCCTGCGATTGCGCGGCCTCATCGCAGCCGCCCGTGGTGCGGCTCCGGCGGACGTCGAGGTCGACCTGCGGGCGGGGATCGTGGAACTGGACGCCTATGGGGCGGTGGGCTACCGCGCTCGGGCGCAGGAGGAGCTGGGCTCCTGGCTGATCACCCAGGGGCGAGGCAGCGAGGGCCACGAACTGCTCGACACCGCCCGGGCGACCTACGAGCAGATCGGTGCGGCCGGCTGGCTGGCGCGGCTGGACGCCACGCGGCCAACCCCCCAGACAGCCGATCGTTGATCCAGATCTCCTCGACATCAGGATCGTCGAAGAACTGCTGCAGCGGCCCGAACCCCGCCACCGCATGGAAGACCGACGTGCCCACGGACGCCGGGTCTTCGAGCAGGCCACCGCCCAGGGCCTCCAGAACCGCTGCATCGACCAGCTCCCGAATCGCCGTGGGATCGCGGAGCGGGTCGATCCCCCGCGCACGCACCTGCTCGCGCACCCGCTCCTCGACCACCGCCCCCGGTTCCACGCCACGGACGCTACGTCGGCAGCGACACTGAAGGCCACGGCCAATCGAGCACCTGTGGACAACTCGTAGAGGAGTCAGCAGCGAACTGGGTGCGGACGTTTCCCCACGTGGCTATCGTCTTCCGGATGGGGGAACCCGGAGTGGCGGCGTGTCAGGCGTGCGGGAGTCCGTTGCGTCCTGGAGCCCGGTTCTGCGAATCCTGCGGAGCCCCCACTGCACCCCGCGCCTGCACGTCGTGTGGCGAGATCCTGACGCCCGAGGCACGGTTCTGCCCCTCGTGCGGGACGCCCGCTGCCGGGTCTGAGACAACCCCGCGGGAGCCTCTCGTCGCACCGGTGGCGGAGCGGCGGGTGACCTCCGTCCTGTTCGGCGACCTCGTCGGCTTCACCCCGCTGTCCGAGAGCCGCGACGCGGAGGACGTGCGCGAGCTGCTCTCGCGCTACTTCAGCGAGTGCCGGACGGTGATCGCCCGCTACGGGGGCACGGTCGAGAAGTTCATCGGCGACGCCGTCATGGCGGTCTGGGGCGTTCCCGTCGCGCACGAGGACGACGCCGAGCGCGCCGTGCGCGCCGGACTCGAACTGGTGCAGGCCATCGCGGGGATGGGCGAGGACATCGGTGTGCCCGAGCTCGCGATGCGCGTCGGCGTCGTCACCGGCGAGGTGGCCGTCACGGTCGGCGCGACCGCCGAGGGCATGGTCGCCGGCGACGCCGTCAACACGGCCGCGCGCGTCCAGTCGACCGCGCGGCCCGAGCAGGTATGGGTCGACGAGAGCACGCGGTCACTGACGTTCTCCGCCATCTCGTACCACGACGAGGGCACCCACCCGCTGAAGGGCAAGGCGGAGCCCATGCACCTGTGGCGGGCGCGGGCCGTGATCGCCGAGGTCGGCGGCGGCCAGCGGGTCGACGGCCTCGAGGCCCCGCTCACCGGACGGGACCGCGACCTGCGACTGCTGAAGGAGCTGTTCCACGCCACCGAGGATTCCGACCAGCCCCGCCTGCTCGTCCTCGATGGCGAGCCGGGCATCGGCAAGTCACGCCTGACGTGGGAGTTCGAGAAGTACATCGACGGCCTGACGGCGAGTGTCTGGTGGCATCGCGGCCGCTGCCTGTCCTACGGCGACGGCGCCGCGTTCTGGGCGCTGTCCGAGGCCGTCCGCGGACGACTTGGACTCGTGGAGTCCGACACCGGCGCCGTCATCGGCGAGCGACTTGGAGCAGTGGCTCACGGACCGCGTGGGTGACGAGAGCGAACGCGACTGGCTGCGACCACGTCTGTCCGTGCTCCTGGGCGAGACGTCCACGGCGACGTTCACGCGCGAGGATCTCTTCTCGGCCTGGACGGCGTTCTTCGAGCGCGTGGGCGGTGGCGATCCTGTCGTGCTCGTGATTGACGACGCCCAGCACGCCGACGATTCGCTGCTCGACTTCGTCGACCACCTGCTGAGCACGGCGCGCTTCGGCATCTTCGTTCTCGCCATCGCACGACCAGAGCTGCTGGATCGGCGACCCGGACTCGGGGGCCGGCGCACCTCCGTGATCCGCCTCAGTCCACTCGACGATGCCTCCATGTCGGCGCTTGTCGACCGACTCGTGCTGGGGCTGTCTCCCGGACACGCGGACGGCTCTGGTCACGCGTGCCGAGGGCATCCCACTGTTCGCGGTCGAGACTGTTCGTGCCCTGATCGACCGCGATGCCGTCCTCCCCCGCGACGGTCGCTACGTCGCGGCCGACGGGGTCGATGCGAGCCTCGATGGGCTCGGCGCGCCGGCATCGCTGCAGGCTCTGGTCGCCGCTCGCCTCGATGCGCTCACGGCGGAGGAACGCCGCGTCGTGACCGACGCCAGTGTGCTGGGACATTCGTTCACCCGCGACGGACTGGTGGCGATCGATCCGACCATCGATGCCCTCGACGACGTGCTCGCCTCGTTGCAGCGCACGCGAGATCATCGGCGTCGTCCAGGACCGACGATCCGCAGAGCGCGGGCAGTATCACCTTCGTGCAGGGCGTCGTCCGCCAGGTCGCCTACGCGACGCAGTCCAAGCGCGACCGCAAGGCCCGACACCTCGCCGCCGCCGACGTACCTCGAGGGGCTCGTCGACGAGAACGAGGACCTGTCGATCGTGGTGGCCCAGCACCTGCTCGACGCCGTGGATGCCTCGTCGCCAGGCGACGACGACGTCGACGAGCTGACGACGCGGGCGCGCGAACACCTCGAGCGCGCGGCCCAGCGCTCGGCCGCTCTTGCCGCGCCGATCGAGGCCGTCCGGCTGTACCGAGCCGCGCTTGAGCGCGCGAGTGAACCACGGGATCTCGGCCGCCTCAACCTCGCTGCCGCCCGAGCCGCCATGCATGGCGGCGACTACGAAGGCGCTGTCGACCACGCCGCCGGTGCCGCGGCTGCCTTCGACCGGGCGGGCGACGAGATCGACGCTGCTGTTGCCGTCGGGATTCAGGCCGTGAACCTGCGATTCCTTGGCCACACGGCTGAGGCCATCGACCTGGCCCGCCCGCGCTGGGACGCCTTGGAGAACCAGGCCGGCGCCGAACGGGCGCTGCTCGAACTCGCGGGGCCGCTGGCGAACGCCCTGTTCGACCGCGGTGACCTGGAGGAGGCCTATGCGCTTCGCCGAACGCCGTCTGCTGCTGGCCGAGGCGACCGGCGACCTCGAGTCCGTGGCGATGGCCTTGATCATGCTCGGCGTGCGGTACGGCAACGGCGGAGCCCCCATCACCGGACTCGCGGCCTGACCGAGTTGGCGGCACAGCATCGCCCGGGAGAACGACCTCAGCGTCCCGCTCGCCAACGCCCTCAACAACCTGGCGTCGATCCTCGTCAGCCGCGACCTGCCCGCCGCGATCGAGGTCGCGCAGGAAGGCCTCGAGGTGGCCAGGCGGGCGTCGACGGCCGGTCACGTCGACTACACGACGATCAACTACCTGCTGGCACTGTGGAACGCGGGCCGGCTCGCCGAACTCCGGACCGGCCTCGAGCATGCGAGGGACTCGGTGACGCTGCCGTTCATCGCGGCCGGTTACGTCTATCTGACGAACCGCGTGGCCGACGCTCTCGGCGAGCCGCTGCCCGCCGTCGCCGACATGGCCGACATGCAAGGCGAGAACGACACCGCCACCCGCCTCGACATGGAGGTCGCCCACGCGATGGCCGAGGCGACGCGGCGAAGAGCCGCTGCGCTCGCCGACGAGTCCCTCCCCCACCTGTTGGCCGCGATGGGCATCGACGACGACTTCGTGATCGATGTGGCCGCCGCTGGTCGAGGCCGCCCTCGCAGCCGGAGACGTGGCAGCCACCGAACGGCTCCTCGCCCCCGTCGCGACAGCGCCGGCCAGCCTCGTCTCCCCCGGCGTGCACGCCCACTGGCTGCGCCTGCGCGGCCGGCTCGGCGCCCTGCGCGGCGACGACCCGGAGAGCGTCGAGGCCGACCTGCGAGCCGGGATCGCGGAACTGGACGCCTACGGCGCGGTGGGCTACCGCGCTCGGGCGTCAGGAGGAGCTCGGCAACTGGCTGATCAGCCCAGGGGCGAGGCAGCGAGGGCCACGAGCTCCTCGACACCGCCCGGGCGACCTACGAGCAGATCGGCGCGGTCGGTTGGGTGGCCCGGCTGGACGCCTCTCAGCCATCTCCTCAGGCGGTCGAACGCTGATCCGAGCCGCCTCGATCAGGCTGCCGGGTACTCGAACCGTGAACTCGTCGAGAGGACGCCGCAAGCAACGGCCACTACGGTGAGGAGAAGGGCCGAAGGTGCCCACGCGTCTGTCGACGACCGACTCGCAGCAGACGGCTCACGCCAACAGGGAGAAGACCATGAACCCAGCGAAGACCGCCCTCATCCTGGTGGGCTACCAGAACGACTACTTCGCCGCGGACGGCATCCTGCGCGGGGTCGTGGAGGACCCGACGGGCGTCGATCGCGTGCTCGACAACACCCTCGCCTTCATCCGGGCTCTCGCGCCCACGAGCGCGACGATCATCTCCACCCCGATCATCCTGGCCTCCGACTACCGGGCCATGGCCAGCCCGGTCGGCATCCTCAACACCATGAAGGAGGTCGGTGCCTTCAAGGAGGGCTCGACGGGCGCGGAGAACATCCCGGAGCTCGACGAGTTCGGCGACCGCATCGTCTACGTGAGCGGCAAGGTGGGCTTCAACGCCTTCTCGAACACCAGGCTCGAGGACGTGCTGAAGCGAGCGCGGCATCGAGAACGTCCTCGTGTGCGGGATGGTGACCTCGCTGTGCATCGACTCGACGGGTCGCGCCGCCTACGAGCGCGGCTACGACGTCACGATCGTGTCCGACTGCTCGTCGGCCCGCACGGACACCGAGCACCAGTTCTTCTGCGAGAACGTCTTCCCGCTGTACGGCCGCGCGGCGACCAGCCTCGAGCTCCTCGACGAGCTGGCCAGCGCATCGGTCTAGACGGCATGTCCCGCCCGGATCGACAGCACATGGACGACGAACCAGTCACCGACAAGCGACTGCTCGCCGACCTGCATGTCGAGGCCACCAGCCGGCTCATGGAAGCGCTGGTGGAGTCCGAGAACCGCATGCGGCGAAGGGTCGAGCTGCTGGCCGATGCCGTCATCGAGACGGATGCCGACGGGACGCTGGTGTTCCTCAATCCCGCGTGGGAGTCGCTCACGGGGCTGGCGGTGGAACAGTGCCTTGGCCACGCGGCGCGGGAGTTCTTCCCGGACGACCTGCGCGCGGACGTCGACCGGGTGCTGGCCGACCGGACCGGAGAGCATCAGGAACTGACCACGCGGCTCGAGCGTGCCGACGGCCGGGACGTCCACGTCGTCCTCACCACGTCTCCCATTCCGACCGGCGGCGTCGTGGCCGTCCTGCGCGACGTCACGCGCGAGCACGAGTACCAGGAGGAGCTCGGCAAGCTCTCCGTGGTCGCGAGCTCGACCAGCAACCTCGTCGTGATCACCGACGCCGACGGGTACATCGACTGGGTGAACCCGGCCTTCGAGCAGCGCACCGGCTACTCCCTCGACGAGGTCCGCGGACGCACCCCGGGCTCGTTCCTCCAAGGACCCGACACCGACCCCGCCGCCATCGACCGACTCCGCACCGCCATCCATGAGCGGCGGCCCGCCAGCGAGGAACTGCTCAACTACACCAAGTCCGGCGAGCCGTACTGGGTCAACGTCAACCTCACACCCGTCATCGACGCCGCAGGTCGCCTGGAGCGCTTCATCTCCGTCCAGGACGACACCACGGAGCGCAAGCGGGTCGATCGGATGAAGACCCAGTTCGTGTCCACCGTCAGCCACGAGCTCCGCACGCCGCTCACGTCGATCAACGGCGCGCTCGGACTTCTCTTCAGCGGTGTCGCTGGACCCTTGTCGGATCAGGCGCACGAACCTCGTGCAGATCGCCCAGAAGAACGGTGAGCGACTCACGCTGCTGATCAACGACCTGCTCGACATGGAGAAGCTCACCGAAGGTGGCATCCCCATCGAGTCGGAGGTCCACAGCGTCCGGCCGATCGTCGAAGCTGGCCATCGAGCACAACCACGCCTTCGCCGAGAGGTTCGGCGTCCAGCGTGGCCCTCGCCGAGCCACGTGATGACGCGCTCGTCGACGTCGACAGCCTGCGACTCACCCAGGTCATGTCGAACCTCCTGTCCAACTCCTGCAAGTTCGCTCCGGCGGGCTCTTCCGTCGACGTGACGATCCAACGCAGTGACGACACCGTTCGCATCTGCGTCGCCGACCACGGCCCCGGGATCCCGGAGTCCTTCCGCGACGTGATCTTCGAGAAGTTCTCCCAGGTGGATTCGTCGGACAGCCGCTCCAACGCCGGCACCGGGCTTGGGCTGGCCATCTCGAAGGAGCTCGTCGAGCGCATGGGGGGCATGATCGGTTACGAGTCCACCGAGAACGTGGGCACGACCTTCTTCGTCGACCTGCCGATCGCGTCGGCAGGCATCTCGACGACCGTCGACGACACATAACCGGGAAATTCCCGGAACGTCACCGTGGAATGGGACACAATCCTCGGTATCGGCCGGACCCGCGGCTGGTTGGAGGGAGCAATCGTGGCGTTGCGTGAGAACTTGGCCGAGGTCGAGCTGTTCCAGGACCTCTCCCCCGTCGCCATGAACGAACTCGTGCATCGAGGCACGAAGCTCAAGGTCGGCGCCGGTCGCAAGCTTGTCGAGCAGGGCAGCACCGACGCGGGCCTGCAGTTGATCCTCGAGGGAACCGCCACGGTGTCGGTGAACGGTGTCGAGGTCGGGTCGCTTGCCCCCGGCGACTACTTCGGTGAGATCTCGCTGATCGACGCCGCGCCCCGGTCGGCCACCGTCGTTGCGGGGCCGGAGGGGATCCAGACGTTCGCCATCTCGTCGGTCGCCTTCTCCGACCTGCTGGATGACCATCCGGACATCGCCCGGTCGCTGCTGAAGGCACTGACCGCGCGAATCCGCGCCATCGAGTCGCGTCAGGGCTGATCGTCCCGGCGGCCCGTCAGTCCTTCAGGAACCGCTCCCAGGCGGCCGCGACGAACTCCGGGTGCTCCATCTGCGCGACATGCCCGCTGTCGGGCAGCACGACGACGTGCGCGTCGCGGAAGTGCTTGGTGACGCGGTGCGCGCTGCGCGGGTCCACGAGCGGGTCCTTGCGCCCGTAGACGACGAGCGTCGGGCAGGTCACGCGCTCGGCCAGCTTCCAGGGCCGGTTCGGGCCCACGTCGACGAAGGTCTTCAGCAGCCCACGCAGGCTGCGCAGGAACGCATCGGACGCGTAGGGCAGGTGATCGCGCTCCTCGACCTCGGCCACCGCCTCGGCGATCCGCTCCGGCGCGACCCGCGCGGGATCGGCGAACGTGACGTCGATGGTGCCGCGGACGCGGCCGCCGGCGTCGCTCTCGAGGTACTTGGGAACCAGCCGCTCTCCCACACCGGGCACGGCGATCACCGGCAGGTGGAAGTTGGACTTCGTGGCGAACAGCGACGGCAGCGCCGGCGAGACGAGGGTGAGACTGCGCACGAGGTCGGGCCGGCGGGCGGCGAGCTGCAGGGCCACCGCCCCGCCGAGGGAGTTGCCGAACAGGTGGACCGGCGCCGTGCCGAGGCGCTCGATCAGCTCCGCCACTGCCGCGGGCGTGACCGGCCGGGCTCATGTCGCCGTCGCGCGGCGGCGGCGAGGAGCCCATGCCGCCGAGGTCGAGCGCCCAGCCGTCCACGTACGGCCGGAGCCGAACCATGAGGTCGGTCCAGTTGAGGGACGACCCCCCGAGCCCGTGCACGAAGACCGCGGTGGGCAGGCCGGGCTCGCGCCCCTCCGCGTGCCGCACGCTGAGGGTGCGGCCGGGCAGCGAGACGTCCTCGCCGGGCGAAGGCGGGCGGGGCGGCGGTCACGACCGCAGCGTACGACCCCGACCGGTCCGGCGCGTTCACCGCCTTCGCTAGTTACCGGCCAGTAGGATGGGGCGATGACCACCACTGACGGCACCCGCGCGGCGCGGCTGCCCCGCGAGCAGCGACGCCAGCAGGTGCTGGCCGCCGCGCTCGACGTGTTCTCGACCGCTGGCTACCACGCCGCCTCGATGGACGACATCGCCGATCACGCCGGCGTCTCCAAGCCGGTCCTCTACCAGCACTTCCCCGGCAAGCTCGACCTCTACCTGGCCATCCTCGACGCCGGGATCGAGGACCTGCTGGCGGCCTCGGTGGCGGCCCTGACGAGCACCAGCGACAACCGCCTGCGGGTGAGCGCGATGACCACGGCCTACTTCACCTTCGTCGACAACCCGAGCGGGGCGTTCCGCCTCGTCTTCGAGAGCGACCTCGCGAACGAGCCCGCCGTCCGCCAGCGCGTCGACGCCCTGGACACCGCGGTCGCCCGCCTGATCGCCGACGTGATCGCCGAGGACACCGGCCTCAGTGACGAGCAGGCGCTGATCCTCGCGTCCGGAATGCAGGGCATGACCCAGGTGGCTGCCCGACGGTGGCTCCGGGACGGGGAACCGGGCACCAGCCGCACCGAGGCGGCCGAGCTGATCTCCGACCTGGGCTGGCGCGGCATCAGCGGCTTCCCCCTCACGCATCCGCCTCAGCCGGAGTAGCGCTCCGCTTCGGCGAACCCCGGGCGCCCCCGGCCGTCGGAGCGCCTACGCTGCTCACACAAGAACGCAGGACCCGGATCAGGACTCGGAAGGACTTCGCTGTGGAGATCAAGATCGGCGTGCAGGACACCGCCCGCGAGGTTTCGCTGGACAGCAACGACACGTCCGAGGACGTCATCGCCGCCGTCAACGAGGCGCTCGCCAGCGGCGGGGTGCTCACCTTGATCGACGACCGCGGCCGGACCGTCATCGTCCCGGCGACGAAGATCGCCTACGTGGAGATCGGCGCCAGCACCAAGGGTCGCGTCGGCTTCGGCTCCTAGCGAGTACGCCCACGTGCAGCCTCCTAGGCGGCCAGGCCCAGGGCGGACATCCGGCGAGCGTGGTTGTCCGTCAGCCGGGCCAGCATCCGGCCGATCTCCGCGAGGTCGGTTCCCGGCCGGTCGACGCCCCCCACCAGCAGCGTGGACAGGGCATCCCGCTCGGCCGCGACGCGCTGGGCCTGGCTGAGCGCCTCTCCCACCAGTCGCCTGCCCCACAGCGCCAGCCGGCCGCCGACGCGCGGGTCGGCGTTGATGGCCGCGCGCACCCGCTCCACGATGAACGCGGACTGGCCCATGTCGTCGCACACGCTGATGACGAGGTCACGGGTGTCCTCGTCGACGTAGTTCGCGATCTCCCGGTAGAAGTCGGTGCCGATGCCGTCGCCGACGTACGCCTTGACCAGCCCCTCGAGCCAGTCCCTGGGCATCGTCTGGGCGTGGAACTCCTCGTAGGCCCGCCGGAACGGCGCCATCGCCTCCTGCGGGTCGACCCCGAGCTCGACGAGCCGCTCCCGCAGCACGGGGAAGTGCCGGTACTCGGCCGTGGCCATGCCGGCCAGGGCCGCCTTGTCGTCGATGGTCGGGGCCATCGCGGCGTCGGCCGCCAGCCGCTCGAAGGCGGTGAGCTCCCCGTAGCCCAGCACGGCGATGAGGTCGATGACGGCGGCCCGGTACTCCGGGTCGCTCGTGAGTGCCGCGGCCGGCGGTCCCTGTTCAGTCATGGTGAGGACAGGCTACTTCGGGCCAGCGGGTAGAGTTTGCACAACATCACAAGCGTGATGATCGATTAGTTGGAGTAACCCCTGAGCAACGCAACACTGGACGACACGGCCGACGACTCGGCACCCCAGACCTCCACCGTGGATCCCACTTCCGCCCCCACCTTCGTGGAGCTCGGCGCGGATCCCCAGATCGCCGAGGCCCTCGAGGCCGACGGCATCACCCACGCCTTCCCCATCCAGGAGCAGTGCATCCCGCTCGCCCTGCAGGGAAACGACCTCATCGGCCAGGCCAAGACGGGCACCGGCAAGACCCTCGGCTTCGGCATCCCGCTGCTGCAGCGCATGGTCGCCCCGGCCAACCCGGAGTACGCCTCGCTGCCCCCCGAGGCGCAGGGCAAGCCCCAGGCCCTCGTCGTGTGCCCGACCCGCGAGCTGGGCCTGCAGGTCGCCACGGACATCGAGCGCGCCGGCCGCATCAAGGGCGTCCGCGTCCTGGCCATCTACGGCGGGCGCGCCTACGAGCCGCAGATCGACGCCCTCCAGAAGGGCATCGACGTCATCGTCGGCACCCCGGGCCGCATCATCGACCTGGCGAACCGGCGCGACCTCGACCTCTCGCACGTACGCGTGCTCGTCCTCGACGAGGCCGACGAGATGCTCGACATGGGCTTCCTGCCCGACGTCGAGCGCATCGTGGCGATGATCCCCGAGAAGCGTCAGACCATGCTGTTCTCGGCCACGATGCCCGGGCAGATCGTCAACCTCGCCCGTCGCTACATGTCGCAGCCGATGCACCTGCGGGCCGCCGACATGGGCGACGAGAACGCCACCGTCGACGCGATCGAGCAGCACGTGTGGCGCACGCACCCGATGGACAAGGTCGAGCTGCTCGGACGCATCCTGCAGGCCGAGGGTCGCGACCTCGCCATGATCTTCACGCGCACCAAGCGCAAGGCTCAGCGGGTCTGCGACGACCTCACCGAGCGCGGCTTCGCCGTCGGCACCGTCCACGGTGACCTCGGGCAGGGCGCCCGCGAGCAGGCGCTGCGCGCCTTCCGCACCGGCAAGGTCGACGTCCTCGTCGCCACCGACGTCGCCGCTCGCGGCATCGACGTCGACAACGTCACGCACGTCATCAACTACGAGTGCCCCGACGACGAGAAGACCTACCTGCATCGCATCGGACGCACCGGCCGCGCCGGCCACTCCGGCACGGCCGTGACCTTCGTCGACTGGGAGGACGTCGCCCGCTGGCAGATGATCGACCGGGCGCTGAAGCTGCCGTTCAAGGATCCGATCGAGACCTACTCCACCAGCGACCACGTCTACACCGGCCTGAACATCCCCGCCGGAACGGGCGGGACCCTGCCCAAGGCCGCGCGCACGCGCGAGGGCCTGGGCGCCGAGAAGGTCGAGGACATCGGCGAGACCGGCAAGAAGAAGCGTGCCGATCACGGATCGAGCGGTCACCGTCACGAGGACAAGCGTCACGACGACAAGCGTCATGGCGAGAAGCGCCATGACGACAAGAAGCACTCGGGCAAGCACCACGGGGACAAGAAGAGCTCGGACAAGGCGCCCGCGGCGGCCCGCACCGAGGCGAACCCCGAGGACAAGCCCCGCCAGCGTCGTCAGCGTCGCCGCACCCGCGGCGGGCAGGCGACGACTCCGGCGGAGTAGCCCGCGCCCGTCGTCGAGTCGGTCCTACGTCGGACAGTGCCTCGGAGACCTCACCGGCGAGCACGCGGTAGTCGCGCGCGCCCTTGGACGACCCGGCGGTCGCCAGGATGCTCCGCCCGGCCGCAGGCGCCTCGGCGAACCGGATGGACCGGCTGATCGGGCTGAAGACGCGGACCCCGTACCTCGGCCCAAGGTCCGCGAGCACCGCCTTGGCGTGCGTCGTGCGTCCGTCGAACAGCGTCGGCAGGACCCCCGCGATGCGCAGCCGCGGGTTCGTCAGTCGCTGCACGTCGGCGATCGTGTCCATGAGCTGGCCCACGCCACGGTGCGAGAGCGTCTCGCACTGCAGCGGGACGAGAACGGCGTCAGCCGCAGTGAGCGCGTTCACGGTGATGATCCCCAGCGACGGGGAGCAGTCCAGCAGGATCCAGTCGTAGTCGTCCCTGACGTCGGCGAGCACGTCCCGCACGACGTACTCGCGGCCGACGACGCTGGCGAGGGCCCGGTCGGCCCCGGCGAGGTCGATCGCGGCGGGCACCAGATCGACGCCGTCGGGCGTCGTCGTGATGAGGTCGGCCAGTCTCCGGCCGGGATCCTGCCCCATGAAGACGGTCGCCCCGGTCTCCTCGAGATCCTCGGGATCCAGGCCCAGCGAGAAGGTGGCGCAGGCCTGCGCGTCGAGGTCGACGACGAGGACACGGTCGCCGCGCTCCACGAGAGCCGCCGCCAGGTTGACGACCGTCGTGGTCTTCGCCACGCCGCCCTTCTGGTTCGCGACGGCCAGGATTCGCACCACGCGCTCGACCCTAGGCCTATCGTGGTTTGGGATCCTCGAAGGGGGGTAGGACCGGACCGTGACCCAGGATTGGGAGTTGCCGGAGGACCTGACGGCGTCGGCGTTCGCGCGTGAGCGCGTTCGCACCGCGCTCACGGACATCGGCGTCTCCGGCGAGGCCCTCGAGGAGGCCGAGCTCATCGCGTCCGAACTGGCAGCCAACGCCGTGCGGTACGGGAGTGCGCCCTATGCCCTCCACCTCGACTCTGACCCCGAGCGCATCCGGATCTCGGTCAGCAATCACGGCAGCACGGAGGATCCACAACTCATCGACGCCGAGATCTACTCCCACCACGGCCGCGGCCTGGCGATCATCGAAGCCCTCGCCGACAACCTGGGCTGGGCCCGTGACGGGGACCGGCTCGACGTCTGGGCGGACCTGCAGATCGCCAACCCAGCTGATTGACGGCGCAGTCAGGCGGATCGACCCAGCAGTCCCCACTCGGTCAGTGCCTGCACCAGGCCGTCGCTCGTGTCGAGCGTGGCGAGCTCGGCCGGCTCGAACCAGGCCGCCTCCGCGGCATCGTCGCCCGCAACCGGCTCGTCGGCCTCGACCATGAGGAGGAAGTCGCGGATCACATACGTGCCGCCGGCGGGAGCCTCGCGGCGGACCGTCCCCACCTCGCGCACCACCCGACCCGCCAGGGCGGTCTCCTCGTGGAGCTCGCGGACCACCGCCTGCTCGTGGCTCTCACCCGCCTCGACCCGTCCGCCCGGGATCGACCACTGCCCCATCGCCGGCTCATGGCCCCGACGCACCAGCAGGATGCGGCCGACCACGTCGAACACGACAGCACCCACGCACGGGATCTCGGGCATCGCGGCTCCGTCTGCCAGGGGAATCGTCACCCGCGGGTCTTGTAGTCCTCGAGGAGGCGCCGGGCGATGATCATGCGCTGGATGTCCGCGGTGCCCTCGCCGATGAGCAGCATGGGGGCCTCGCGGTAGAGGCGCTCGATCTCGTACTCCTTGGAGTAGCCGTAGCCGCCGTGGATGCGGAACGAGTCCTCGACGACCTCCTTGCAGTACTCGCTGGCCAGGTACTTGGCCATGCCGGCCTCGAGGTCGTTGCGCTCGCCGGAGTCCTTCTTCCGGGCCGCCATCACCATCATCTGGTGCGCGGCCTCCACCTTGGTCGCCATGTCGGCCAGCCGGAACGACACCGCCTGGTGCTCGACGATCGGCTTGCCGAACGTGACCCGCTGCTGCGCGTACTCCACGCCGAGCTCGAACGCCCGGATGGACAGCCCGCACGCCCGGGCGGCGACGTTGACGCGGCCGACCTCGACCCCGTCCATCATCTGGTAGAAGCCCTTGCCCGGCTCGCCGCCCAGGATGTCGGACGCCGGCAACCGCAGGTCGTCCATGACCAGCTCGGTCGTGTCGACGCCCTTGTAGCCCATCTTCTCGATCTTCCCGGGGATCGTCAGGCCCGGTCGCACCTCGCCGAAGCCGGAGGGCTTCTCGATCAGGAACGTCGTCATCTTCTTGTAGACGCTGACGTCGTCGGCCGCCTCGCCCGGCGTCAGCACCAGCACGGCCACGAGGGTCGATGATCCGCCGTTGGTCAGCCACATCTTCTGGCCGTTCAGCACGTACTCGTCGCCGTCGCGCACCGCCTTGCTCGTGATCGCCGCGACGTCCGACCCGCACCCCGGCTCCGACATGCTGAACGCACCGCGCACCTCGCCGGTCGCCATCCGCGGGAGGTAGTGCTGCTTCTGCTCGTCCGTTCCGTGCTGCATCAGCATGTACGCGACGATGAAGTGCGTGTTGATCACGCCCGACACGCTCATCCAGCCGCGCGCGATCTCCTCGACCACCAGGGCGTAGGTCAGCAGCGACTCCCCCAGCCCGCCGTACTCCTCCGGGATCATCAGCCCGAAGACGCCCATCTCCTTGAGCTGGTCGACGATCGCCTGCGGGTACTCGTCGGCATGCTCGAGGTCATTGGCGACCGGGATGATCTCGTTGTCCACGAAATCACGAACGGCCTCCAGGATGTCGCGCTGGTCCTCGGTCAGTCCCTCGGTCTGGGCAAGGCGTGCCATCAGGGTGCTCCTACTCCTAGGCGGTGGGCGGGGTGAACGTGGTCGTGCGCTGCATGCCGGCGGCGCGGCCCTTGGCGGACACGACGAGCGCCATCTTGCGCGAGGCCTCGTCGATCATCTCGTCGCCCAGCATGACCGCACCCTTGGCCCCGCCCGCGGCGGAGGTGTAGTAGTCGTACGCGTCCAGGATCAGCTCGGCGTGGTCGTAGTCGTCCTGCCGCGGGCTGTACACCTCGTTGGCGACGTCGATCTGCCCCGGGTGCAGCACCCACTTGCCGTCGAACCCCAGGGCCGCGCTGCGGCCGGCGACGCGCGCGTACCCGTCGAGGTCCTTGATCGCGAGGTACGGGCCGTCGATCGCCTGCTTGTCGTAGGCGCGGGCCGCCATCAGGATCCGCATGAGGATGTAGTGGTACGCATCGCCGACGTCGTAGCCCGGAGGCTGCTCGCCGACGACCAGCGACTTCATGTTGATGCTCGCCATGAAGTCGGCCGGCCCGAAGATGATCGTCTCCACCCGCGGGCTCGCCTGGGCGATCGCGTCGACGTTGATCAGGCCCATGGCGTTCTCGATCTGCGCCTCGATCCCGATCCGCCCGACCTCCAGGCCGTTGCTCTTCTCGATCTGCGTCATCAGCAGGTCCAGCGCCACGACCTGCTCGGCGGTCTGCACCTTGGGCAGCATGATGCAGTCCAGGTTCGCGCCCGCGCCCTCGATGACCTCGACCACGTCCGCATACGTCCACTGCGTCGTCCAGTCGTTGACCCGCACCACGCGCGTCTTGCCCTCGTACCCGCCCTCGTTCAGCGCCGCCACGATGTTCTTGCGGGCATCCGGCTTCGCGATCGGCGCGACCGCGTCCTCGATGTCCATGAACACCTGATCCGCCGGCAGGCCCTTGGCCTTCTCCAGCATCTTGGGACTGGACCCCGGAACCGCGAGGTTCGACCGACGGGCGCGTTGCTGGGACATGGGACTCCTGTTCGTCGACGGACGGTTCAGACGGGCTGCAGATTCTTGCTGGAACGGATGACGTCGAGGACCCGGCCCATGACCTGGGAGAGGTCGTAGTCCTTGGGGGTGAAGACCGCTGCGATGCCGGCCTCGGTCAGAGCGCGGGCATCCTGCTCCGGAATGATGCCGCCGAGGATGACGGGCACATCGTCCAGGCCGGCCGCGCGGAGGCCCTCGAGGATCTCGGGGACGACCTGAAGGTGGGATCCGGAGAGGATCGACAGTCCCACGCAGTCGACGTCCTCCTGGACCGCCGCTGCCACGATCTCGTCGGGCGTCAGCCGGATGCCCTGGTAGACGACCTCGAACCCGGCGTCGCGGGCCGCGACCGCGACCTGCTCAGCGCCGTTGGAGTGACCGTCGAGGCCCGGCTTGGCGACCAGGATGCGGAGCCGGTGCCCCAGGGCGTCGCCGGTCGCGCGCACAGCATCGCGGAGCTCCGCGAAGCCCGCGCGTTCCCCCGCACCGACCGAGCCGCTGACCCCCGTCGGCGCGCGGAACTCGCCGAACACGCCGCGCAGGGCGCCGGCCCATTCGCCGGTGGTCACGCCGGCACGGGCGCAGTCCAGTGACGCGTCCATGAGGTTCACCCCGGAGGCGGCGTCGGCCGTCAGCCGGAGCAGCGCCGCGTCGACGGCGACCGGATCCCGCAGCGTGCGCCACTCGTCGAGTGCCAGGACCGCGCGTTCCTCCACTGCCGGATCCACCCGCAGGATCGCCGTGTCGAGATTCTCCGTCAGGGGGCTGGGCTCGGTCGTGGTGAACGCATTGACGCCGACGATGACCTCCGCACCGGACTCCACCCGACGCCGGCGATCGGCGTGGGATGCCACCAGCGCGCTCTTCAGGTACCCGGACTCGACGGCCGCGACCGCGCCACCGAGCTCCTCGATGCGGTCCATCTCCTCGCGGGCCGCCGCGACGATGTCGGCCACCTTCGCCTCGACCACGTGCGAGCCGTCGAAGATGTCCTCGTACTCCAGCAGGTCGGTCTCCAGCGCCAGGACCTGCTGCATCCGCAGGCTCCACTGCTGGTCCCACGGTCGCGGCAGGCCCAGCGCCTCGTTCCAGGCGGGCAGCTGCACCGCGCGGGCCCGTGCGCCCTTCGACAGCGTCACGCCCAGCATCTCGAGCACGATCCGCTGGATGTTGTTCTCCGGCTGCGCCTCCGTCAGCCCCAGCGAGTTGACCTGAACGCCGTACCGGAACCGTCGCGCCTTCTCGTCGGTGACGCCGTACCGGTCGCGGGTGATCTCGTCCCACAGTTGGACGAACGCCCGCATCTTGCACATCTCCTCGACGAAACGCACGCCCGCATTCACGAAGAAGGAGATGCGCGCGACGACTTCGGTGAGCCTCTCGGGCGACACCTGCCCGGAGTCGCGCACCGCGTCGAGGACCGCGATCGCCGTGGACAGGGCGAACGCCACCTCCTGCACCGGCGTGGCCCCGGCCTCCTGCAGGTGGTACGAGCAGATGTTGATCGGATTCCACTTCGGCGTGTTCGCCACGCTCCACGTGATCATGTCCGTGATCAGGCGCATCGACGGCCCGGGCGGGAACACGTACGTGCCGCGGGACAGGTACTCCTTGATGATGTCGTTCTGGGTCGTACCCGCCAGGTCGTGGCGATCCGTGCCCTGCTCGTCAGCGACCGTGACATACAGCGCAAGCAGCCACATCGCCGTCGCGTTGATCGTCATCGACGTGTTCATGCGATCCAGCGGGATCCCGTCCAGCAACGCCCGCATGTCACCGAGGTTCACCACCGGGACGCCGACCTTGCCCACCTCACCGCGCGCCAGCGGGGAGTCCGGGTCGTAGCCGGTCTGCGTCGGCAGGTCGAACGCGATCGACAGCCCCGTCTGGCCCTTCTCCAGGTTCAGCCGGTACAGCTCGTTCGACTCGCGGGCCGACGAGTGACCGGCATAGGTGCGCATGACCCACGGCTTGCTGCGGCTCATCGCCCCCTGCCTCCTCACGTCCACCGCGATTCAGTCTGCCCGTTCCACGTTCTCGTTGGTCAGTTGGGAGACCGCGACCGTCGCCAAGGCGACCACATCATTGCGTACCCAACTATATGGTGTCCAAGTAAATCATCGAGAGGGGCCCGCACATGGCGCAACCACCCGCCGCACCCGAGGACTACCAGACGCTGAGGTAAGAGGTCGCGGACGGGATCCTGACCCTGTGGCTCCACCGACCGGAGCACCTGAACGCGTTCACGCTGACGATGGCCACCGAGCTCATCGATGCCTTCGAGCGCGCGAGTGCCGACGACGAGGTCGCGGCGATCGTGGTCACGGGCAGTGGACGGGCCTTCTGCGCGGGGATGGACCTGTCGTCGGAAGGCAATGCCTTCGGCCTGGACGCGTCCCTCCGGCCGACGATCGCCGACGTCACCGATCGACTCGACGACCCGGAGATCGTCAATGGCGTCCGGGACACCGGCGGACGGGTCACGCTGGCGATCTACCGCTGCACCAAGCCGGTCATCGCGGCGATCAACGGACCGGCCGTCGGCATCGGCGCCACCATGACCCTGGCCATGGACGTTCGCATCGCCTCCGAGCGGGCCCGGATCGGGTTCGTGTTCGGCCGGCTCGGCATCGTGCCCGAAGCCTGCTCGACATGGTTCCTGCCCCGGATCGTCGGGATCAGCCGAGCCCTGGAGCTCGTCTACACCGCGGACATCCTCGAGGCCGAGGATGCCCTGGCCGCTGGCCTCCTCCGGGAGGTCGTCGCCCCCGAGGACCTGCTCCCCGCCGCCCGGTCCCTCGCGACGAGCTTCGTCCGCGGGAAGTCTCCGGTGGCCACGGCTCTGATGCGCCAGATGATGTACCGCAACAGCGCGCAGCCCGACCCGCTGACGGCTCATCAGGTCGAATCGCTGGCGATGTTCTACGCGAGCCAGGGCGATGGTCAGGAAGGCGTGGCCGCCTTTCGGGAGAAGCGCCCGGCCGAGTTCCGCGGGCGGGTGCCGGCGGACCTGCCACCGTTCTACCCCTGGTAGCGCCGGCCAGCGGTCGCGATCGCATCGATGGTCTGCGCCACCCGCAGGCTCTCCTCGATGGGCACGACCCAGCCGTCCTCCCCGCTCGCCACGGCGCTGACGTTCTCCACCATGAGCCGGTAGGCATCGACGGCCGGGAACTCCTCCTCGTGTCCGTCCACGAGGAGGGCGCTGGGTTCGCGCCAGGAGGTGAAGGCCCTCTCCCCGAGCATCCGGGCGGCGCCCTCCGAGCCAGTCACGATCAGGCTCTGCCGTTCGGGCTGCTCGAACGAGAACAGCGCGTCGACGGTCGTGCCCGTGCCGATGCGTCCGGTCACCCGCGTGGTGCCGTCGATGCCGGTGGCGGCACGCTCCTGCTCCACGGTGAGCGGCGTGAAGACGGCGGCCGCCGAGGTGAGCGAGACCCAGGCATGGGCGGAATACCCGCCGACATCCAGCAGCGCCCCGCCACCCATGTCCGGGTTGCCCCGGTAGTTGTCGGTGACGTCGGAGGTGAAGGTGAAGGCCGAGTCGATCGACACGATCGATCCAAGGTCGCCGGCCGCCGCCAGACTCGCCAGCCGTCGAAATCGCGGATGCCACCTCACCCACGCCGCTTCCACGAGCAGGCGGTCTGCCCCGCGAGCCGCCATGGTCATCAGTCGCACCTGCCCGGCATCGAGCCCCAACGGCTTCTCGCAGAGGACGTGCTTGCCCGCCTCCAGCGCGCGGATGACCCACTGCGCGTGCTGGTGGTTGGCGAGGCAGACGTAGACGATCTCGATCTGGGGGTCATCCAGCAACTGCGCGTACGACGAGTGCACGACGGCCGGTTCGAGGGCCGCGGATCGACCCGCATCGCGACTCGCCACCGCGTGCAGCCGCGCATTCCCGGCGCCATGGACCGCCTGCGCCATGGCCTGCTGCGCGATCCACCCCGCACCGAGGAACCCCCAGGTGACCACGTCCCCGGGCACGGCGGTCAGCCCCGCAGGAGGGTCGGCGTGACCGGCAGACCGTTGCCCAGCGCGGACTCCTCGGCCGCCTGCATGACGGCGACGACGTCGCGGGACTGGGTCGCGGTGACCTCCATCGGGGTACCGTCGGCCAGGTACGAGACCACCGCCCGGTAGAAGCCGTAGGGCGCCACCGCGTGCAGGGGAACGACCTCCTTGGAGCCGTCGGGCCGGTGCAGCGTCAAGATGGCGGGCAGGTCGGCCACCGCTGGCTCGGCAGCCGAATCCCACTCGCCGACGATGGCACCGGTCGTGCCCAGCACATAGAACTTCGGCTTGCGGGCCGCCGCGAGGTCGGAGTTGATGAAGGTGGCCTGCGTGCCGTCGACGAACGTCATCGTCACCTGGGCATGGTCCGCGTTGGTGACGTGGTTCCAGCGCCGCTTGTGGTTGATGCCGTTCACGTGCGCGACGGGAGCCGGCATCACGCTGAGCACCTGGTCGAGGAAGTGACTGCCCCAGTCGAAGATCGCCCCACCGGAGACGGCGGCATCGGAGTGCCAGTACGAACAGGGCTCGGAGTAGCCGCCGACGAAGCAGTCGTACTGGAAGACCTCACCGATCTCGCCCGCCGCGATGAGGTCGGCCATGGTCACGAAGTCAGCGTCGTAGCGACGGTTCTGGTAGACGACCAGCAACAGGTCCCGGCCCTCGGCGATCCCCATGAGCTCGTCGCACTGATCGGCGGTGAGCGCCATCGGCTTCTCGAGGATCACATGGATGCCTCGCTCCATCGCCTCCTTCGCCCAGAGGTAGTGGCTGTTGGGCGGAGTGGACACGATCACGAGGTCCACGAGGCCCGAGTCGAGCATGGCGCGGGCGTCGGTGAAGGGCGCGGCATCGGGGGCAATCTCAAGCGCGGCCGCGATGCGATCGGGATTCACGTCGCAGACGGCGGCCAGGACCAGGCCGGGCGTCGCCTGGATCGCCTGGTTGTGCTCGTGCCCGATCGCTCCGTACGCGAGCAGGCCCACGCGAATGTCTGACGACGTCACTGATCGGGCTCCCTGTCGTGGCCGGTGATGACACGACCCTAGGCGACCGGGTCCTCACGGCACGAGGACCCGCACCGCTGCGACCTCAGTCGGCCAGCATGCGGGCCAGGGAGGCACCCCACTCCCGGGCTCGCTCGACCTCACCGTCCTCCAGCGGGCCCTTCATGTCGACGACCCGGAAGTTCTCTGCCTCCGCGAGCCGGCGGCCACCGAGGTGCTTGAGGCCCTTCTCGATGCTCGCGGATGCATGGTCGAAGGCAACGACCGCCTTGGGACGTGTTCCGCGGGTGTCGTAGGCGGCGGTCGGCAGCCCGGCCGGGAGGGTGGCGGAGTCCAGCCACTCGCGAACGCCGATCCCGTCGCTGATGACCGCACCGTCCGTCTTCGAGGCCGCATCCGCTCGGGTGCTGGGTCGCGGCAGGCTCCACGCGTGGTTGGGAGCACCGACGACGAGCAGGTCGACGTCGACCACGGTGGTGGGGGCGACCCCCACCTCCACGGCCTGCGCGGCGACTCCTTCGGCGGCGAGCCCCTCGACCACGGCGCCTGCCACCTGCGCGTTGTCCCCGAACATCGACTCATAGATCACGAGCGCCTTCATGCCTCCACGCTAGCCACGCAGGCCCGACCGAGGCGACCGCAGGCGAATGGTCGCGGCCAGGGCGAAAGCGGGGATTCCGCTGGGCAATAAATGTTGATATCCTAATATCTGTCATCCACAGTATTTCTCAGCGCCGGACCGGGGCGCGTCGCCGAGGACGAGGAGAGCCCGTGACCCAGGATCCCGCGCCTCGGCCCCCCGTCCGCTTCCTCACGGCGGCCAGCCTGTTCGACGGGCACGACGCCGCCATCAACATCATGCGCAGGATCCTGCAGTCCCAGGGCTGCGAGGTGATCCACCTCGGTCACGACCGCGGAGTCGAGCAGGTCGTCCGTGCCGCCGTTCAGGAGGACGTGCAGGGGGTGGCCATCTCGTCGTACCAGGGCGGCCACGTCGAGTACTTCACCTACCTTCGCGAGCTCCTCGACGCCGAGGGCGCATCACACGTCCGCATCTACGGAGGCGGAGGCGGCGTCATCGTGCCGGCGGAGATCGACCTCCTCGCCGAGCGAGGCGTCCGCATCTTCTCGCCCGAGGACGGCCAGCGACTCGGGCTGGTCGGGATGATCGCGTCCATGGTCGAGGAGTGCCAAGACGCCCCTCCTCCGGACCTGCCCTCCATGGACTCCGTCCTCGCCGGTGACGACCGCGACCTCGCCCGAGCGATCACCGTCCTCGAATCCGGGCAGGCTCCGCAGGCCTGGCGCACCCAGCTGCACGAGGCAGCCCAGCGTCGCAGCTCCCCCGTTCTCGGCATCACCGGGACCGGCGGCTCGGGGAAGTCGACCTTGACCGACGAGCTGCTTCGGCGCTTCTGGGCCGACCAGGAGGGCAAGCTCCGCATCGCCGTCATCGCCGTGGACCCGACGCGCCGCAAGGGAGGCGGCGCCCTGCTCGGTGACCGCATCCGCATGAACGCGATCGACCTCGGATCAGTGTTCTTCCGGTCACTGGCCACCCGTCAGCCCGGGGCCGAGGTCCCCGAGCACCTGGCCGACGTCATCGCGGCGTGCCGGGCCACCCATGACCTCGTGATCGTCGAGACCCCGGGGATCGGGCAGGGGGACGCCGGCATCGTGCCGTTCGTCGACACCTCGCTGTACGTGATGACTCCGGAGTTCGGAGCCGCGTCCCAGCTCGAGAAGATCGACATGCTCGACTTCGCCGACGCCGTCGCCGTCAACAAGTTCGAGCGACGCGGCGCTGCCGATGCCCGACGTGACGTTGCCCGCCAGCTGGTCCGCAATCGCGAGGCGTTCGGCGCATCCTGGGAGGACATGCCGGTCTTCGGGACGTCGGCCGCCAGATTCGCCGACGACGGCGTCACGCACCTCTACCACTTCCTGGTCGACCTCCTGTCCGCGCGCGGCCTGGCCGTCAGTCCAGGGCTCCTGCCCCGCCTGGTGGGGAAGGAGCCGACGGCGCTCACCACGATCGTGCCGCCGGCGCGCGGTCGGTATCTCAGCGAGATCTCGGAGACGGTGCGGAGCTACCACCGCACGACGGACGAGCAGGCGGAGGTCGCGCGCCGCATCCAGCACCTCGGAACCGCCGCGACCATGCTCGGCGCAAGTGCGGCCGCCGCATCCGAGGTCGAGACGCTACGGGCCGGGCTGGAGGCGCAGCTCCAACCCGAGGTCGCCGCGCTGCTCAATGCGTGGCCGGAGGTGCGCCAGCAGTACGCGTCGGACGAGCTCGTGGTGCGGGTCCGCGACCAGGAGCTGCACACCGCCCTGTGGCGGGAGACGCTCTCCGGATCGCGCGTCCCGCGGGTGGCCCTGCCTCGCACACAGGACGACGCCGAGCTCGTGCGGTACCTGCGCGAGGAGAACGTGCCGGGCCGCTTCCCGTTCACCGCCGGTGTCTTCGCGTTCAAGCGCGAGGGCGAGGCGCCAGCGCGGATGTTCGCCGGCGAGGGCGACCCGTTCCGCACGAACCGGCGCTTCCACCTGCTCGCGTCCGGACAGCCGGCGACGCGCCTCTCGACGGCCTTCGACTCGGTGACGCTGTACGGCCGCAACCCGAACGAGGAGCCCGACGTCTACGGGAAGATCGGCACGTCCGGCGTGTCGATCGCCACCCTGGACGACATGAAGGCCCTGTACTCCGGGTTCGACCTCTGCGATCCCGCCACGTCGGTGTCGATGACCATCAATGGGCCGGCCCCGACCATTCTGGCGATGTTCATGAACACCGCGATCGACCAGCGCACCGACTCGTTCCGGGAGCGCGAGGGACGCGAGCCCACAACCGAGGAGGCGGCGGACATCCGCGCCTGGGTGCTCGCCAATGTTCGGGGCACGGTCCAGGCCGACATCCTCAAGGAGGACCAGGGCCAGAACACCTGCATCTTCTCCACCGAGTTCGCCCTGCGCTGCATGGCCGATGTGCAGCAGTGGTTCATCGACCAGCGGGTCCGCAACTTCTACTCGGTGTCGATCTCCGGCTATCACATCGCCGAGGCTGGAGCCAATCCCATCTCGCAGTTGGCCTTCACCCTCGCGAACGGGTTCACGTACGTGGAGGCCTACCTCGCCCGCGGCATGAACGTCGACGACTTCGCGTCGAACTTCTCCTTCTTCTTCTCCAACGGGATCGATGCGGAGTACACCGTCCTCGGCCGGGTCGCCAGGCGGATCTGGGCCATCGCGCTGCGCGACCGGTACGGGGCCGGCGACCGCAGCCAGAAGCTGAAGTACCACGTCCAGACGTCGGGACGGTCGCTGCACGCCCAGGAGATGGACTTCAACGACATCCGAACCACGCTCCAAGCGCTGTGCGCCGTCTACGACAACTGCAACTCACTGCACACCAACGCGTATGACGAGGCGGTCACCACGCCCAGCACCCAGTCGGTGCGTCGAGCACTGGCGATCCAGATGATCATCGACCAGGAGTGGGGACTGGCGAAGAACGAGAACCCGCTCCAGGGGTCGTACCTCGTGGACGAGTTGACCGACCTGGTCGAGGAGGCCGTCCTGGCGGAGTTCGACCGGATCTCCGACCGCGGCGGTGTGCTGGGGGCGATGGAGACGGGCTATCAGCGCGGACGGATCCAGGACGAGTCGATGCGGTACGAGCACATGAAGCACGACGGCTCGCTGCCCATCATCGGCGTCAACACCTTCCTCAATCCGGACCCTCCCGCGGATGCCCCCTCCCTGGAGCTGGCCCGCGCCACTGAGGCCGAGAAGCGGTCGCAGGTCGAGCGCTTGCGCGCCTTCCACGAGGCCCACGCCGACGAGTCCGAGCCGGCCCTCGCCAGACTCAAGGACGTCACATCATCGGGAGGCAATACTTTTGACTCCCTAATGGATGCCGTCCGAGTATGCTCGCTCGGGCAGATCACGGCTGCGTTCTTCGAGGTCGGCGGCCAGTACCGACGCAATGTCTGATCCGGCAGGACGCCACGGCAAGGGGAGGTCGTCGTGACCCACGGACGCTCGCTCGACACCGATCCGATCGAGGAAGCGCGCCGCCAGTGGATCGCGCACGGCTGGGAGACCGCGGCGGACGGCATGGCTGCGGTCACGTCCATCGTGCGGGCCCAGCAGATCGTCCTGCAGCGCATCGACACGGTGCTCCGCCCCCTGGACCTGACCTTCGCCCGGTACGAGATCCTCACGCTGCTCTCCTTCACCAGGTCGGGAGCACTGCCGATGACGCGGATGGGTGCCCTCCTGCAGGTCCACCCGACGAGCGTCACCAGCGCGGTGGACCGCCTCGAGAGCCAGGGCTTCGTCGAGCGACTGCCCCATCCCTCGGACCGTCGGGCGGTACTTGCCTCCATCACCGAAGCAGGACGCGCCCGGGCGGAGGCAGCGACGGCAGCACTGAACGAGCGGGTCTTCGAGCAGCTCGGAATCACCGAGAATCAGACGGCCCAGCTCCGCACGGTGCTGCGCGCACTTCGCGCCAACGCCGGGGACTTCTGACCCTGCGCACCGCTGCACGCACACACCACACGGGAGAGTGACTCGCATGGATCGTCTCGGAGTCGTCGGCTGCGGACTCATGGGAGCGGGGATCGCTGAGGTGGGCGCCCGCGGCGGGTGCACCGTCGTGGTCGTCGACGCCGCTGCCGAGGCACTCGATCGCGCCCAGGATCGGATGCGGGCCTCGCTCGCGAAGGCGGAGGCGGCCGGCCGGCTCTCGCAGTCCGCCGACGTCATCATGGACAGCATCACGTTCACGACAGATCTCTCTGCTCTCTCCGACCGGGAGATCGTCATCGAGGCCATCCGAGAGGCCTTCGATGACAAGGCGGAACTCGTCGGAAGACTCGACGACATCCTGACGGACGACGCGATCATCGCCACCAACACCTCGTCCATCCCGGTCGCCCGGATCGCGGCCGCCAGTCGCCGCCCCGAACGGGTCCTCGGCACCCACTTCTTCAATCCGGTCCCAGTCATGCCGCTGGTCGAGGTCGTCGCGTCCCTCCAGACTGACCCCGAGGTCGCCGACCGCACTCACGTGTTCTGCGCGGACGTCCTGGGCAAGAAGGTCATCCGGGCCGCCGACCGGTCGGGTTTCGTCGTGAACGCGATCCTCGTCCCGTACCTGCTGTCGGCGATCCGGTCCCTGCAGAACGGCGTCGCCACCAAGGAGGACATCGACGAGGGCATGGTCGCCGGCTGCGGCATGCCGATGGGCCCGCTGGCACTGTGCGACATGGTGGGACTGGACACGATGCTGCTGGTCTCCGAGAGCCTCTACGCCGAGCACCTCGACGCTGCGTTCGCGCCTCCGGCCCTGCTGAAGCGGCATGTCGAGGCAGGCATGCTCGGACGGAAGTCTGGGCGAGGCTTCTACGCGTACCGCGACTAGCCTTGGAGCCGTTGCTCCCGGTCATGAGAGGCCGTCGGAGCACCGGCCCTGAGGAGACGGCATGGACTTCGCCCCCACCGCACGAACCGCCGAGCTCGCCGAACGGCTGCGGACCTTCCTCACCGACCGCGTGCTGCCGGCCGAGTCCGAGTTCGCGGCCTTCCGCGCGGCCGCCGGGCCGGACGACCACACCGTCCCTCCCATCATCGAGGACCTCAAGGTCGAGGCGCGCGCCCTCGGACTGTGGAATCTCTTCCTGCCTGACGTCAGCGGCCTCTCCAACGTCGAGTACGCCCCGCTTGCCGAGATCTCGGGCTGGAGCGTGGAACTGCTGCCCGAGGCGATGAACTGCCAGGCGCCCGACACCGGGAACATGGAGATCCTGCACATGTTCGGCACCCCGGAGCAGAAGGAGCGGTGGCTGGAGCCCCTCCTGGACGGCACCATCCGCTCCGGCTTCGCCATGACCGAGCCGCAGGTCGCCAGCAGCGATGCCACCAACATCGAGTGCGCCATCGTGCGGGACGGGGACCACTGGGTCATCAACGGCACGAAGTGGTGGACGAGCGGGGCCAACGACCCGCGCTGCCGGGTACTGGTGGTCATGGGCAAGACCGATCCGTCCGCCCCCAAGCACCGGCAGCAGTCGATGGTGCTCGTCCCCATGGACACTCCCGGTGTCCGCGTGGAGCGTTCAACCACCGTCTTCGGCCACCAGGACCAACCCGGTCACGCCGTCATCACCTTCACCGACGTTCGCGTTCCCCTCGACAACCTCCTCGGCCAGGCCGGGGACGGATTCGCCATCGCCCAGGCCCGCCTGGGCCCCGGCCGCATCCACCACTGCATGCGGTCCATCGGCGCCGCCGAGCGAGCCCTCGCGATGATGGTCGACCGAGCGCAGAGCCGCGTCGCCTTCGGTGGGCCGCTCTCCGACCAGGGAACCGTGCGGCAGGCGATCGCCGAATCGAGAATCGAGATCGAGCAGGCCCGACTGCTGACCCTGAAGGCGGCCTGGATGATCGACGAGGTGGGGGCCAAGGCGGCCAGGACCGAGATCGCGGCGATCAAGGTGGTGGCGCCGCGGGTCGCGTGCAACGTCATCGACCGGGCGATCCAGGTCCACGGCGGACTGGGCGTGAGCGACGACATCCCGCTCGCGCGGATGTACGGGTGGCAGCGGGCCATGCGCATCTTCGACGGGCCGGACGAGGTGCACCTGAGGTCGATCGCGCGCTGGGAGCTCGCCCGTCGGTCCGACACGTGACCACCGAGCACCCCGGGCTGCGGCTGGACGCCGTCGTCGAGTGGCTGGCGGCCGCCGGTGTCATGCTCGAGCCGCCAGTGTCCCCGAGGCTCCTGACGGCCGGCCGATCGAACGTCTCCTACCTGCTCACGGACGCGACCGGGGCGAGCGTCGTACTGCGGCGGCCGCCGCTCGGGAACGTCATGCCCACGGCGCACGACATGGCACGTGAGCACCGCGTGCTCACCGGACTCGCCCACGTGGACTTCCCGGCACCGCGACCCCTCGCCCTGTGCGAGGACGCCGACGTCAACGACAGTCCCTTCCTGGTCATGGAGTTCGTCGACGGGCGGATCGTGGCCACGGCGGAGCAGGCACAGTCGCTGTCGGCCGGAGAGCGTGAGGCGGTTTCGCATGCTCTCGTCGAGACCCTTGCGCGCCTGCACTCCGTGGACGTCGCCGCCGCCGGGCTGGCCGACTTCGGCCGCCCCGAGGGCTATCTGCCCAGGCAGCTCGTCCGGTGGACGAAGCAGTGGGAGCTGACCCAGACGCGGCCGCTGCCGGCCATGGACGCGCTCCGCGATCGGCTCGGCACCGACCTGTCGAGGCTGCCCGACGACCAGCCGTCCGGTCTCGTCCACGGTGACTACCGGCTCGACAACGTCATGCTGGCAACCGACGGCGCCGATGTTCGGGCGGTCCTGGACTGGGAGATGTCCACGCTCGGCCACCCCCTGGCCGATCTCGGGCTCACCCTCGTCTACTGGACCGAGCCGGCCGATGTGCTCCGCAGCCGCATCCCGGTGGCGGAACGACTCACCGACGCACCCGGCTTCCTCGACCGCCGCCGCTTCATCGACGCCTACGCGGACGCCAGCGGCCTGCCGATGGACGTCCTGGACACCTGCACAGCGCTGGCGTGCCTGAAGCTCGCCGTCATCACCGAGTCCATCCTCGCCCGGACGCTCATGGGCAAGCAGCTCGGCGTCGGGTCAGAGCATGCGCATGCCATGGGCGTCGCCACCGAGTCGCTGGCCGAACTCGGCCTGCACGTGCTCGAGTCGGGGACCGTGGACGGGCTGAATTCCTGAGCTCGTTCTCGTTGCGCCGGCGAGGTCAGATCGGCGGGGACTCCGACGGCACCGTCCGCGAGCCGGCCCGGATCACCAGCACGATGCCCGCGAACATCAGCGCCACGGCCGGGATGATGCCGACCGGTGGGAACTGGCCGAGCGCGATCGCCGCGATGATCGTGGCGCCCGGCATCTCGAACAGGATCGCGAGCGAGACGATGGTGGCCGACGTCGTCGCCAGCACCTTGTTGATGAGGGTGTGCCCGAGCAGCTGAGCCCCAAGCGTCAGGGCGAGGATCAACGCCCACGCCTGCAGGGAGTAACCCACCAGCGGCTGCTGCCCGATCAGGCACAGCGCCAGCAGCATGACGGCAGCCGTCGCGTACAGGCCGGTCGTGAGCGTCGACGTGGAGACGGTTCGGCGGGCGCTCTCACTCACGGTGACATAGGCCGCCGCAAGGATTGCACCGATCAGGGCCAGGACGTCGCCGATCAGGTGCCGGGGGTCGACCGACACGTCGATCCCCGTCAGGATCAGGACACCCACCAGTGAGATGGCAATGCCCACCCAGGCGGGACGCGGGATGTGTGCCCCACGCTGCCGGGCGATGAGCGCAGCCCACACGGGCTGGGTGGCGACCAGCGCTGTCGACGACGCGACGGTCGTGAACCGCAGTGACGGGATCCACGTCGCGAAGTGCGCCCCCAGCAGCAGCCCCGCGCTGATCACGAGCCACAGTTCCCGACGGGTCAGCCGCAGGACCTCCGAGCGCTTGCGCAGCAGCACCCAGGGCGCCGTCGCGACTGATCCGAGGAAACAGCGCCAGAACGCGATGGCCAGGGCGGGCGCAACCGTTGCCGCGATGATCGGGCCCGATGACGAGATGAACAGGACAGCCACCCCGAGCCACGCGAGATCGGCGACCGGAGGGCGACTCAGGGCGCCGCGCGACGGAACGGGATTCATCGGCGCAGCCATGACCGGCCTCCTCCCCTGTCGGCGGTAGCCTTTCGACGTGACGACTGGCGCAGCGACTCGAGTGTTCCTCGCCCGCCTGGCCGCCATCGGCGTCTTCGACCCGAATGGCGATCAGGTGGGCAAGGTACGCGATGCCATCGTCGTCCTGCGCATGGGTGCCAATCCACCGCGACTCACGGGTCTGGTCGTCGAAGTCCAGCCGCGTCGGCGCATCTTCATCCCGATGACCAAGGTGACGGCCATCGATTCGGGCCAGGTCATCGTCACCGGGACCGTCAACCTGCGCCGATTCGAGCAGCGCAGCAACGAGACCATGGTCACGGCGGAACTGCTCGATCGAAGCGTCGACCTGATCGAGACCGGCGAGCAGGTGACCCTCCTGGACGTCGCCGTCGAGAAGACCCCCTCCCGCGACTGGTTCGTCACGCAGCTCTTCGTGCGCAAGCCGGGCGCCGGGCTGCGTCGCCGCGGGCCGACCCTGATCGTGGGCTGGGAGGACGTCGCCGGACTGTCCCTGCCGGTCACGGACCAGCCCGCGGAGCAGCTCCTCTCACATCTGGACACGATGCGGCCTGCCGACGTGGCGAATGCGTTGCAGGACCTCTCCACCAAGCGACGACTGGAAGTCGCGCGTCACCTGGACGACGAACGCCTCGCGGACGTTCTCGAGGAACTGCCGGACGACGACCGGGTCGAGATCATGCAGGCCCTCGAAGCCGAGCGCGCGGCCGACGTGCTGGAGGAGATGGACCCCGACGACGCCGCCGACCTGCTCGCCGAACTTCCTCCCGACCAGGCGGAGGACCTGCTGGAGCGGATGGAGCCGGACGACGCGGAGGACATCAGGCGACTGCTGTCCTACGACGACTTCTCGGCCGGCGGAATGATGACGACGGAGCCGGTGGTGCTGCGACCGGACGCGACGGTCGCGGATGCCTTGGCCCGCATCAGGACGCCGGAGCTCTCGCCGGCCCTGGCCTCGCAGGTGTACGTCACCCGCCCGCCCACCGAGACTCCCACCGGCCGGTACCTCGGTGCCTGCCACTTCCAGCAGTTGCTGCGCGAGCCGCCGGCGACGCTGGTCTCGTCGCTGGTCGACTCCACGCTCACGCCGATCGGGCCGGATGCCCCCCTGGACGAGATCACCCGCTACTTCGCCGCCTACAACCTCGTGGCGTTGCCCGTGGTGGACGAGAGCGGTCACCTGCTCGGGGCTGTGACGATCGACGACGTCATCGACCACATGCTGCCCGAGGACTGGCGCGACAACGACGACGAGCCGGACGGGGGTGAGTGACGATGGCAGCTGGCCGCCCCCGTCGAGACGATCGGATGGACGTGCCCCGCGACCGCAGCCGGTCGCTGCGCCCGAGCGTGGACACCGAGCGCTTCGGACGCTTGTCCGAGAGCGTCGCCCGGCGCATCGGCTCGTGGGCCTTCATCCTGTGGATGACGATCGCCATCATCATCTGGCTCGGCATCAACATCGCGATCAGCGACTCCAGCGCGCCCGATCCGTATCCCTTCATCTTCCTGACGCTGCTGCTCTCCCTCCAGGCGTCATATGCGGCGCCCCTCATCCTGCTGGCGCAGAACCGGCAGGCCGACCGCGACCGGGTGCAGTTCCAGGAGGACCGCCAGCGCACCGAGCGGCTACTCGCCGACTCGGACTATCTCGCGCGCGAGATCGCCGCGCTGCGGATGGCCCTCGGCGAGGCGGCGACCCGCGACTACGTCCGCGGCGAACTCCGCGACCTTCTCGACGACGTCAAGGATGCCCTCGACGAGCAGGGGCGGGCCCGCGACACTGCCGACCGGAAGGCAGGCGACGTCGAGTTCTCGGACGGCGAATAGCATCAACGCATGCCCACACCCACGGTCGACCAGATCACGTCTGCCCTTGCCACCGTCAACGATCCGGAGATCAACCGCCCGGTGACGGAACTGGGCATGGTGAAGTCCGTGGCCATCGACGACGCGGGAGCGGTCGATGTGGGCATCTACCTCACGGTCTCCGGCTGCCCCATGCGCGGACCCATCACTGACCGCGTGACCGAGGCCGTGTCCGCGGTGCCGGGCGTCACGGCCGTGCGGGTGGAGCTCGACGTCATGAGCGACGAGCAGCGCGCCGAGCTGCGCAGCACGCTGCGCGGCCATGACGAGCGCGTGATCCCCTTCGCCCAACCGGGCTCGCTCACCAAGGTGTATGCGATCGCCTCGGGGAAGGGCGGCGTGGGCAAGTCCTCGGTCACGGCGAACCTCGCGGTCGCGATGGCCGGCATGGGCCTGAAGGTGGGACTGGTCGACGCCGACGTGTACGGCCACTCCATCCCGCGGATGCTCAAGGTCACGGAGCCGCCGACCATGGTCGAGGGCATGATCATGCCGCCCCAGGCCTACGGCGTGCGCGTGATTTCGATGCTCCCGTTCAAGCCCGGCGGCGTCTCGCAGCCGGTGGCCTTCCGCGGGCCCATGCTGCATCGCGCCCTCGAGCAGTTCCTCGCCGACGTGTGGTGGGGCGATCTCGACATCCTGCTCCTCGACCTCCCTCCGGGCACCGGCGACGTGGCCATCTCGACGGCGCAGCTGCTGCCCGGCGCCGAGATCATCGTCGTGACGACCCCGCAGCCGGCAGCCGCGGACGTCGCGGTGCGCGCGGGCACCCTGGCCGAGCAGACCCACCAGAAGGTCGCCGGCGTCGTGGAGAACATGAGCTCGTTCCCCTGCCCGCACTGCGGCGAACCGATGGACCTGTTCGGGATGGGCGGTGGCGCCCTGGTCGCCGAGATCCTCACGAGTCAGTTGGGGACGGAGGTCCCGCTTCTCGGCCAGATCCCGTTCGACGTCGCCCTGCGCGAGGGGGGCGATTCAGGCGACCCGCTCGTGCTGAGCGCTCCAGACGCACCCGCGGCCCAGGCCCTCATGGCCATCGCGGAGCGACTCGGGCGCAAGCCGAGAGGGCTCGCCGGGATGTCGTTGGGCATCACTCCGGCATCGCGCGCCTGACCTCGGTCGGGCCGGACTAGGTCGCGTCCGGGTCGAACGCTGGCCGCGGCTGGGTGTCGCCCTTCTTCGGCGACTCCTCCTCTGGGTCGTCCTTGAGCAGGTTGGCCGCCAGTCGTCGAGGGTGGAACTCCTGGAGCGACTTCACGGTGTCGACCGTCTCGTCCAGGTCGATGCCCGCAGAGTCAGCGAGTTCCTGTCGGGCACCGGAGGCCATGGTCCGGATCTGACGCAGCCACTTCCCCGCGTCGGCCGCGGCGCGAGGAAGCCGCTCAGGCCCGAATACGAGGAGGCCGATGATCGCGACGATCACGATCTCCCCGATTCCGATGTCGAACACACTGGCCTCCCCTCGAGGCTCGTCGTCAGTTGCCGTTGCTGTCGTCGCCCAGGACGAGTTCCGCGGACCTCTCCTGGCCATTGCGCTCGTAGTCGACCTTGATCGTCTCGCCCGGGGCGTAGCTGCGGACGGTGACGACGAGTTCGGTGGCATCATCGATCACCCGGCCGTTCACCGCGATGATCACATCGCCGGGCTTGAAGCCAGCCGCTTCGGCCCCGCTACCGGCCGTGATGCTCTCCACGCGGGCGCCGGGATCGGTGTAGGCCATGTCGAGCTGAACGCCCATCAGCGGGGTACGGGATCGACCAGTGGCGATCAGCTCGTCGGCGATGCGCTTCGCCGAGTTGCTGGGGATGGCGAAGCCGAGGCCGATGCTGCCCACCTCACCGCCGATGGCCAGGCTGGCAATGGCCGAGTTGATGCCGATGACGGCACCTCGGGCGTCCAGCAGCGGACCACCGGAGTTGCCGGGGTTGATGGCCGCATCGGTCTGGATGGCGTTGATGTAGGAGAGGTCCTCTGCCTGCTGCCCCGCAGTGACCGGTCGGTCGAGGGCACTGATGATTCCTGACGTGACGGTGCCGTCGAGGCCGAGCGGCGCACCGATGGCGATGGCGACGTCGCCGACACGCACGGCCTCGGAGTCCCCGAGGGTTACCGCGGGCAGGCCGCGGCGATCGACCTTCACGACGGCCACGTCGTACGAGGGGTTCGTGCCCACGACCTCACCCTCGACCCGCTCCCCGTCGCTGAACACCACGGTCAGGGTGCCGCCGTCGGCGACGAGATCGACGACGTGATTGTTCGTGAGCAGGTACCCGTTGGGACGAATGACGAAGCCCGAGCCGCTGCCGGACTCGCTCGTGCCCTCGGCGAGGATCGAAACGACGGCGGGGAGAGTCGACGCCGCGATCTCGGCGATTGACCCGTCGACGAGGGGGATGGTCGGCCCGGTTCCGTTGGAGACCACCGTCGCGGGGGCGCTCGCCGCGGCCTCCGTCGAGGTGTCGAGACCCCGACCGACGACGTAGCCCGCGATCCCTGCGAAGGCCCCCACGACCGCGGCCACGACGGCCGCGATCAGGACCGTCCCGAGCACTCCCGGACCGGTCCGTCGCCGACGGGGAGGTAGGCGGGGTGACTGGCGGGGCGACAGGAGGGGCGGCTGGGGGGGCAGGAGTAGGCGCCGCCGGGGGCGCGGAGAACCTGGGATAGGGCAGCGGCTCAGGCGGAGGCAGCGGGTCGGACATGCGGACCTCCGTCGGCAGGAACAGCGGGGTCGGGTGACCCACTCATGCATACGGTAGTTCAGGCTAGGCTGCCGTCGAACGCCGCCGGTCCCGACCGGTGGCCGCGCATCCGGAGGTGCATCATCGCCAGCCCCGCTTACGACCCCGACATCCCGACCCGGCTGTCCTGGGCCTACGTCGATGGTTGGGAGGAGGACTCGGAGATCATCCGTCAGGCACGCGACCGCGCCGCCGAGCTTGGCTGCCCGGCGGTCAGCCGCCCCGCTGCGGCCCTGCTCCGCCTGCTCGCCGCCTCCGTCAACGCTCAGGGGGTGGTCGAGGTCGGCACCGGCGCGGGTGTCTCGGGTGCGGCCCTGCTGTCCGGAATGTCCGATGCCGGCGTCCTGACCAGCATCGACGTCGAGGCAGAGCACCAGCGGGTGGCGCGCGACACGTTCACGGCCCTCGGCTACGACCACACCCGCACCCGGCTCATCGCCGGACGGGCCCTCGACGTGCTGCCACGTCTCTCTGATGCGGCCTACGACATCATCTTCGTCGACGGGGACAAGACCGAGTACCCGACGATCCTGGCCCAGGCCAAGCGACTCCTGCGGGTCGGCGGCCTGGTGATCTTCGACAACGTGCTGTGGAGCGGACGGGTCGCGGACCCAGCGGAGCGCGACGCGGAGACGGTGGCCCTTCGCGACACCGCGTCCGCCGTCAAGGACGACGATGACTGGATGCCCGCGCTCCTGACCATCGGAGACGGCCTGCTGGTGGCCTCGCTGCGCGGCCGGAGCTAGCCGCCCTTCCGGTTGCCACACCTGCCTACGCGATGAGGCCCCCGACCATGGGTCGGGGGCCTCATCGATTGAGTGGGGTGCTGTCAGGCGAACAGCGCCAACAACTTCTCGCCGAGGTCCTTGGCCTCCTCGCCATTGAGCTCGACGACGAGCCGGCCGCCACCCTCCAGGGGGACGCGCATCACGTAGCCACGCCCCTCTTTGGTCACCTCGAGCGGGCCATCGCCCGTTCGCGGCTTCATCGCGGCCATGTGGATCCCCTTCCGTTCAAGCATCGAATCCTGCTGCGCCGCGCGTTCGTGTCGCTCGGCGACGGGTATCGCACCATTATCCCCAAGTGGCCCCGCGTTGAGTCCAGCGGGTCCGAGTCCCCGCCGATCGAGCCCGGGCTCAGCGCGGCAGGACGCCCTGCTCCACCAGGCGCCCGAAGGCCGCCAGGGACCTGCGCACCCCCAGCAGGAAGGCGGGCCGGGCCACGGGCCAGCCGAGGCGGCCCAGCCGACCCAGTGGCAGATCGAGGTCCTCGCTCCACACGAAACGGCTGCGTCCACCGGGCAGGGCCAGCACCTCCATGATCCCGGACCCCTTCACCACCTTGCCCGTATGCAGGACATCCACGCGGTACGGAGGCTCCCAGCGGGTGATCACCATCGTGTCCCAGAATCCCGCCGGGCCGGCACCAGTCCAGGCGGCCAGCTCCGATCCCACGCTGCGGCCATCCCCGACGCGCACCTCGACCCGCGTGCCGATCATCCAGCGGCCCTGCTCGCTCCACTGGCTGAAGGCCTCGAACACCCGCTCCACGGGGGCGTTGACGCTCACGTCCAGCGCCACGTGCGCGGCGCCGGGGCTAGGCGGACTCATTGGCCTCGACTGTGCTCGGCGACTCATTGGCCTCGGCCGTGCTCGGCGACTCATTGGCCTCGGCCGTGCTCGGCGACTCAGTGGCCTCGGCCGTGCTCGGCGATCATTGGCCTCGGCCGGCTCCACCTCGCCGCGCAGTGCGTCGATCTCGTCCTGCATCGACTGCAGTTGCACGTCGACCTCGTCCATCCGGTAGCCACGAATGACCAGATCGAAGGACGGCTGCCCATCGCGGGTGTCGGGACGAAGGTCTTCCTCGGTCTCGGGGAGCCCGCCCAGCAGGCCGAGCGCGGCCGCGAAGCCCGCGCCGAGGACGAGGATGACGACGATCACGAAGAGCCAGGTCACGAGGCCATTCCATCACGGAGGGTCGAGGTTCACGCCGGCACGGCACCCGCTCTCCTCGTTCCGAATGTACGGATTCGACTCTTACGCGGCCCGAATCTCGAGGCAACGGGCCGCCAACGTTCGACCGGCAGTCTCGATCCGTCCCCAAGAAGCAGTTCGAGAACCTGACGAAGGAGAACCACATGTCACGCACACGAACCATCACCCTGACCGTCGGCTCGTTGGCCGTCGGAGCACTCCTGGCCACCGGCGCGACCGGACTGGCCATGGCAGACGACACCGGCAGCGGCGCAACAGCTCAGCAATTCCGCGTCCCAGCTGCCCGGGACCGCGACCGACGGTCCGGGTCGGCCCGACGGGATGCGCGGCGGCCCCGGCGGCGGGATGCACGGGATGCGCGGCGGCCCCGGCGGCGAGGCACTGCACGGCGAGGCTGTCGTCAAGGCTCCGGACGGCACCATCTCGACCGTGCGCCAGATCCAGGGCTCGGTGACCGCCGTGAGCGCGGACTCGATCACGGTCGAGGCCGAGGACGGCTACTCGGCCACGTTCGCCGTGACCAGCGACACCGAGGTCCGGACCGGTCTGCCCCAGCGCGACGGCAGCGGTCCGAGCACGAGCACGGAGACCATCGCCGACGTGTCCGTAGGTGACGTCGCCCGCGTCGGCGGCACCGTCGACGGGTCGACGGCCACCGCCGATCACGTCCATGCGATGACGGCCGAGGAGGCTGCCACGATGGAGGCGCAGCGCCAGCAGCACATGGCCGACCACGACGCGGCGCAGGGCCCCAGCGGCACGTCGCAGGGCTCGAGCACGGCCACGCAGTCGAGCTAGCTGCCAGCGGGAGTCGTGGGCCACGCGCGCGCGATGGCGTCCAAGGCGTCATCGACGTCGGCGGCCCAGTGCACGTGGTCCACGGCTCCCCGCCGCACGAATCCCCGCTGCACCCAGTGGTCGAGCAGGGCGTGCAGGTGATCGAAGTCCCCCCAGGGGTCCAGCACGACCACCGGCTTGTGGTGCATGTTGAGCGACCGGGCCGTCCACACCTCGACCAGTTCCTCGAGCGTGCCGATCCCTCCCGGGAGAGCCAGAAAGGCGTCGGAACGCTCGTCCATGATGCCCTTGCGCTGCCGCATGTCCCGGGTCACGATGAACTCGTCCGAGTCGTGGTCGGCCACCTCCATGTCCACGAGCGCGTCGGGGATCACGCCGACGGTGTGCCCGCCGCCCGCCCGGGCGGCGCGGCCCAGAGCGCCCATCATTGAGATCGAGCCCGCACCGGACACCAGCCCCCAGCCGCGATCGGCGATGGCCGCGCCGACCCGCGCGGCGAGGTCCAGATATCGATCGTCGATCGTGAGGCTGGACGAGCAGAAGACACAGACCGCAGGCATGGCCGAACCCTAGGGCCCGACCTCGACTTGCGCTCCCCTCGGGATGGTTGTATGTTCAATTAAGTAAATGAACTATCAACTACTTGCCTCCCAAGGAGCAGACATGACCGCCACCACGTCCGAGGTCACCGGCCTCGCCACCGCCACCGGCACCTGGGTCATCGACCCGGCCCACACCAACCTCGGCTTCAGCGCCCGCCACGCCATGGTCGCCAAGGTTCGCGGCAATTTCGACGAGTTCGCCGGCACCTTCACGATCGACGGTGCCAACCCGGCCAACTCCTCCGCTGAGCTGACCATCCAGGCGGCGAGCATCGACACCAAGACCGCCGATCGCGACGCCCACCTGAAGTCGGCCGACTTCCTCGACGTCGAGGTCTACCCGACGATCACCTTCACCTCGACCGCGGTCGTTGTCCGGGGCAGCGACATCGTCGTCACCGGCGACCTCACGATCCACGGTGTGACCAAGTCGGTCGACGTCACCTACGAGCTCGTCGGCATCAGCCAGGACCCGTGGGGCAACACCAAGATCGGCTTCGAGGGCAGCACGAAGATCAGTCGCAAGGACTTCGGACTGGTCTGGAACGCCGCCCTCGAGACCGGCGGAGTGCTCGTCGGCGACGAGATCAAGCTGAACCTGGACGTCGAGGCCGCCAAGCAGGCCTGACGACAGCAGCGAAGCCCCCGGCGCTCACGGCACCGGGGGCTTCGCCATGTGCGGGCTGTGTTGCTGGGCGGGTTACCCGCCGGTCAGTGCGCTTCGGTGAGCCAGGCGCGCATCCGGGCCTCGCACGACTCGATCTGTGCGATGGGCACGTGCTCGTAGCGCGTGTGCGCCAGGGCCGGGTCGCCCGGGCCGAAGTTGAGCGCCGGCACGCCCAGCGCCGAGAACCGGGCGACGTCCGTCCAGCCGAACTTCGGACGCGGGGTCTCCCCCACGGCGCGCACGAAGTCCGCCGCCGCGGGTCGGTCCAGGCCCGGCCGCGCACCGGGCGCCGCATCCACGACCTCGACCGCGAAGCCATCGAACACCTCACGAACGTGGGCCACTGCCTCCTCAAGGCTTCGGTCCGGCGCGAACCGGTAGTTGACCGTCACGACGCAGGTGTCCGGGACCACGTTGCCCGCGACCCCGCCGACGACGCCGACCGCGTTCAGCCCCTCGCGGTACTCCAGGCCATCGACGACCGGGCGACGCGGCTCGTAGGCGCGGAGTCGGTCGATGATCTCGCCAGCGACATGGATGGCGTTCGACCCCAACCAGGAACGCGCGCTGTGCGCTCGAGCACCGGTGGCGGTGACCTCCACCCGCAGCGTGCCCTGGCAGCCCGCCTCGATCCCGGCATCCGACGGCTCCATGAGGATGGCGAGGTCCGCCTGCAGCAGGTCCGGGTGCCGGTCCGCCAGCTTCTGCAGGCCGTTGAGGGCGGCATCCACCTCCTCGCACTCGTAGAACACGTAGGTGACGTCCCGTACCGGCTCCGTGACGCCAGCTGCGAGCGACAGGGCCACCGCCACGCCGCCCTTCATGTCGCAGGCGCCCAGACCGAAGAGCAGTCCGTCGTCGATCCGGTGCGGGAGGTTCCCGTGCTCCGGCACGGTGTCCAGATGGCCGCCGATCAGCACGCGCTCGGCGCGCCCGAGCATCGTGCGGGCCACGACGGTGTTGCCGTAGCGAGTCACGGTCAGGTGGGTCCGCCCTCGCAGGGCCTTCTCGACTGCATCCGCCAGCGGCCCCTCGTGACGGGACTCACTGGGGATGTCCACCAGCTGGACGGCCAGGCGCACCGCGCCTGCCGCGAGGTCCAGGGTCGCCTTCTCCGTCACGCCGCTACGGTAGCCGCATGACCACTGATGCCGCTGCCAGCCCGACCGTCTCCGGGAGCGCGTCCGCACTGGGACTGGCGACCTTCGCCGGCGAAACGATGCTGGATGCCTGGTATCCGGAGCCGGCCCTCGGTACCGATCCGCCCGATGTGCCGAGCCTGGACTCGGGCATCGACTCCGACGCCGCCCGCGGAGTGACCGTCCGCTCGATCGTCACCATCATCGACGACCTGCAGGCGCCACCGACCGATACCGCCGACGCCTACCTGCGCCTGCACCTGCTCTCGCACCGGCTCGTCCGGCCGCGAAGCATCAACCTCGACGGCATCTTCGGCCTGCTGCCGATCGTGGCGTGGACCAACGTGGGCGCCGTCCCGGTCGACCGCATCACCGGGACGCGCCTGCACCTGCGTCGCAAGGGCCAGCACCTCACCGTGCACGGACTCGACCGCTTCCCCCGCATGGTCGACTACGTCGTCCCGTCGGGGGTCCGCATTGCCGACGCCGACCGCGTGCGACTCGGAGCGCATCTGGCACCGGGCACCGTCGTCATGCACGAGGGGTTCGTCAACTTCAACGCCGGAACGCTGGGCACCTCCATGGTCGAGGGTCGCATCTCCTCCGGCGTGGTCGTCGGGGACGGATCCGACGTGGGCGGCGGGGCGTCGATCATGGGAACCCTGTCCGGTGGGGGCAGCGAGGTCATCAGCATCGGGAGCGGCTGCCTCATCGGCGCGAACGCGGGAGTCGGGGTGAGCCTCGGTGATGAATGCATCGTGGAGGCCGGCCTCTACGTCACGGCCGGCTCCAAGGTCACGATGCCGGACGGGGAGATCGTCAAGGCGAGACAGCTGTCCGGCCTGGACAACCTGCTGTACCGCCGCAACTCCGTGAGCGGGGCGATCGAGGTCGTGCCGCGCACCGGCACCTGGGGCGGCCTGAACGCCGCCCTCCACGCCACCGACTAGGCCGCCCCGTCCCGCCCCTTTCGTTGACCGTGCAGTCGTTGGGGCCGTTGACGCCACTGTGGCCCCAACAACTGCACGCTCGACGAAGGGGGTCGGCGGGTCAGACGCCTCGGCGCTGCGCCACCAGACCAGCGTCCATCTCGGCCCGAGCAGCCGCGACCTGCGGGCGGTCGCTGACCTCAGGGACCCCCACCTGCCAGAACGCGCCCCCCTCGGTCCAGTCGCTGGCCCTGACCTTGGTCACGATCACTGCCGTGCGATCCGCGGCCCGGGCGGCCACCAGGGCGTCGGCGAACTCGGCCAGGGAGCCGACCTCGAGCGTCACCGCCCCCATCGAGGCCGCGTGCGCGGCGAAGTCGACCCGGACGTCCGATCCCGTCCCCGTCGAATCGGCGAGCATGTTGTTGTACGACGCCCCGCCCTGACCGACCTGCAGTCGTTCGATCACCGCATAGCCCTCGTTGTCGCAGACCACGAGGATGAACTTCTTCCCGGACAGGACCGACGCGTAGATGTCGGAGTTGAGCATGAGGTACGAGCCGTCGCCGACCATGGCGTACACCTGCCCCGACGGGCGGGCGAACGCGGCGCCCCAGGCACCAGCCGTCTCGTAGCCCATGCACGAGAACCCGTACTCGCAGTCGAAGGTGGCGATCCCCTTGCTCATCCAGTTGATGTTGAGCTCGCCCGGGAGGCCGCCCGCCGCGGTCAGCACGTAGTCGTCCTGGGTCGCGGACTCGTGCACGAGCCCGACCAGCTGCGCGTAGCTCGGCGGCCACTGGCCGTCGTCGGCGATCCGCCCGTCCACGAACGCCTGGAGCTCCTCACGCATCTGCGTGCCGCGTGACGTCCATCCCACGTCAGCCGTCCACCCTGCCAGCGCGGCGCCCAGATCGGTCAGCGCCTCGCGGGCGTCCGCGACCACCGGGATCGACCGGTGCTTCAGCGCGTCGAAGCGGGCCGCATTGACCGCGACGAACTGGGCGTCAGGATCGAAGACCGTCCACGAACCAGTCGTGAAGTCCTCGAGACGGGTGCCCACCGCGATCACGACGTCGGCCTCCGTGGCGACCACGTTCGCCGCCTCTGCTCCCGTGACGCCCATCGGCCCGGCGTAGCGCGGATGCGTGGCAAGCAGCGAGGACTTGCCCGCCACGGTCTCGACCACCGGGATGCCGAACTCCTCGGCGAACGTCGCCAGTTCAGCCTCAGCGCGCGAGTAGTGCACGCCGCCACCGGCGATGATGACCGGTCGCTTCGCGGCCCGGATCGCCTCGGCGGCGCGGGTCACCTGCCCGCGATCAGGGCGCGGGCGGACGATCTCGTGCACGTGTCGCTCGAAGAAGGACGCCGGGAAGTCGTACGCCTCCGCGGCGACGTCCTGAGGCAGGCCGATGAAGGCGGGACCGCAGTCGCCCGGATCCAGCAGCGTGCCGACCGCCTGCGGAAGCGAGGTGAGCACCTGCGCCGGATGAGTGATCCGGTCCCAGTAGCGCACGACCGGCCGGAACGCATCGTTGACGGTCGTCGAGGGGGTGCCGAAATGCTCGACCTGCTGCAGCACCGGATCGGGCAGGCGGGACACGAAGGTGTCACCCGAGATGAACAGGACCGGAAGCCGGTTCGACATCGCGACGCCGGCCGCGGTGACCATGTTCGTTGCGCCGGGGCCGATCGACGAGGTGCAGACCATGACCTGCTGGCGACGGGTCGCCTTGGCGAACGCGGCGGCCGCCAGGCCCATCCCCTGCTCGTTCTGCCCGCGCCACACCGGGATCTCGTCGCGATGCATCTCCAGCGAGTGCCCCAGGCTGGTGACGTTGCCGTGCCCGAAGATCCCGATCACACCGGGGAACAGCGGCACGTCGGTGCCGTCGACGACGATGCGCTGGGCCACCAGGTAGCGGACGATCGCCTCGGCCGTCGTCAGCCGGATCAGGTCAGTGGTCATCGTGAAGTCTCCTTCGGCAAGGTCTCGAACGGTTTCCCAGGTACGGCTGTCCCACGAGTCGATCACGGCCTGCTGGACGCTGACGACGTCGACGGCCTCCCGGAATCCCGGCGAGTACCGCCCGCCGGTGGCGAGGGCCTCGAGGAAGGAGAAGTCCTCGATCGCCACCAGGTCCTCGAACCCGATCGCATTGGCCTGCCCCGGGACGAACGCCCCGTGGAACGGGAAGCGGTCGCCGCCGTAGATGGTCGTGAACCCGGTGTTCTTGTCCGAACCGAGCCGGTAGTACTGCAGCTCGTTGAGCTGCTCGAGGTTCCAGGCCAGCGCGCCCTTGGTGCCATAGACCTCGAAGGTGTTCTGGCTCTCCGGTCCGACCATCGTCCGGCTCGCCTCGAAGGTGCCCGTCGCACCGCCCTCGAACCGGCACAGCATCGATGCGTAGTCCTCGTTCTCGACCTCGCCCTTGGGATCGTCCGGGTTCCCGCGTCCGTAGTGGCTCGCGGCACCCGTCGGCAAGGGTCGATGCGTGATCGTCGTCGCGCGATCGCCAATGACCTCCGCGATCGGTCCGACCAGGAACTGGGCCATCGACACCGAGTGACTCAGGATGTCGCTCGTCACTCCGTAGCCCGCCTCGTCGAGCATGAAGCGCCAGCTGAGCAGGCCCAGCTCGTCACTGCCGTACATGGACAGGAAGTGGCCGCGGTAGTGCGTGATCTCCCCCAGCTCACCGGACGCGATCAGCTCGCGCGCGTGCAGCACCAGGGGAGCCCACAGGTAGTTGTAGCCGACGCCTGTCGCGACGCCCGCGGACTGCGCGGCACGGTACGCCTGCACGGCCTGCGCAGGCTTGCCGCCGATGGGCTTCTCGCTGAAGACGGCCTTCCCGGCGGCGCACGCGGCCTCGATCATCGGGACGTGCAGCATGTTGGGGGCGGTGACCCAGACGGCGTCGACATCCGGGGCCGTGACCGCCTCTCGCCAGTCCTCGACCGATCGGGCGAAGCCGAAGTCGCGGGTCGCGCGCAAGCCGCCGGTCGGCATCGGTGTCGGCGCAGACCACGAGTTCCGGGTCGAAGGACCGGTCGGGGAACAGCGACGGGATCCGCAGCGCGGAGCGGCTGTGGGCCTGGCCCATCCAGCCCAGGCCCAGGACGGCGATGCCGACGCGGGTGCCCACGATCAGCCGTTCCCGGTGCGCCCGGCGGCGGACGTCCACGGCAGCCTCGGGTCCTGCTCCTGGGTCTCCCAGGACTCTCGGATCCAGTGATGCTCCGGGTCGTCGCAGAACGCCATCGTGCGGTCCTCGTGCGGGCCGGCGAGGACGTTGAGGAAGTACATCGGGTACTCCGGCGGCGCGACCGTTGGGCCGTGGTAGCCCTGCGGCACGAGGTACACGTCGCCGTCGTGCAGCGTCACGGTCTCGTCGACGGACCCGTCGACGGTGTAGACGTGGAACAGCCCCTGGCCCGAGGCGATCGCCGTGCGGAGCCTCCTGGCGGCCGATCCGGAAGTAGTAGATCTCCTCGTTGGCCACCGCGCAGTCACCGATGCCGTCGTGGCGGTGCGGAGGCCACGACGACCAGTTGCCGCCGGGCGTGATGACCTCGCATACGTTGATCTTGTGCGCCCCCGTGAAGGACCCGGGGGTGGCGATGTTGGTGATCTGCCGCGACGCGCGACCAGATCCGCGCACCTCGATGGGGACGTCGGCGGCCGGCACCACCGCCAGCGGGTGCCGCTCGGTGGCACGCGCGGTGCAGACGGCCACCTCACCGCTCGCGCCGGCGATGCGACACGCTCGAGCCGAGCGGCAGGTAGGCCCAGTCGCTCACGGCATGGAAGACGCCGTCGCGTCCCGCGAGCGTGAAGGTCTCGCCGTCGACGGTGACCGTCGACATCCCGCGCGGACAGCGGGACCAGGACCGCCTCGTCCTCGTCCAGCGTGAACGACACCGGCGCGTCAGCGGACAGCGGGTAGACGCGTCAGGCCGCTGTAGTCCCAGCCGGCCGTGCTCGGGGTGACGACGACATCGGCGTCGCCCTGCTTCAGGGAGCCAGCGGGATGGAACCAGGTCATGGTGTACCTCCATGGACGATGGCCGCCGCTCGACGGACGGCCTGCTCGGGCTGATCTTCGTGCGGGTAGAGAAGGGCGCGACCGGCCACCAGGCCCCGGACGTTGGGCTCGCGCATGGCGGTCGCCCAACGGGCGAACGTGCCCTCGGCATCGGTACCGGGATCGCCGCCGAGCATGACGATCGGCAGCGTGGTGGCTCCCGCCACCTCGGCCATCCGGTCGCTGCCGGGGATCTTCAGCCAGGTGTGGGCCGACGAGGACCCCAGCCCTGACGCGATGGCCACGACCTTGATCAGTCGCTCGACCGACGAGTCGAGCACGGCTCGTCCGCTCAGGCTCCTTGCGGTAGGGCAGGGGTTCGATCATGCACATCAGGCCGCGGTCGGCGAGCTGCGTCGTGACGGCGGCCACGGACTCGATCGTGCGGGCGACGCCCGGGTCGGTGTCATCGATGCGCAGCAGCGTCTTGCCGCCGTCGAGCCCGTTCGCCTCCACGTGATCGACGTCGTAGGCGGTCATGCGATCGTCGAGCTCCCAGTTCGCGCCGATGATGCCGCCGCGGTTCATCGTGCCGATGGCCAGTCGATCGTCGAGGGCTCCCAGCCACGCGAGCTCCTCGAGCAGGTCGGCGCTGGCGAGCACCCCGTCGACCCCAGGGATGGCCAGGGCACGCACGAGCCGATCCAGCAGGGTGTACCGGTCGGCCACCGCCAGCGGGTCGTCGCCGACCGCCAGCATGCCGCGAGCGGTGTGGTCGGCCGCGAGGATCAGCAGCCGCCCGTCCTGTCCGGGCACGGTGCGGCGGGAGCGCCCCACGAGCGCGGTGCGCAGGGAGGCGGGCTCGAAGACGCGGGCCTCGATGAGGGCGCGGTAGCGGTCGCGGTCCAGTCCGGGGCTCATGCGCGTGCTTCCCAGCATCGTCGTCGACGTCGGCCACCGACGGCATCGCGTCGGCGCAGGTCAGGCGCGCGGACACGTAGGCGCCGGACGCGTTCGCGAATCGGCCGATCCGTGGCACGTCCCAGCCGAGGAGCAGCCCGTGCGACAGCGCTCCGCCGAAGGCGTCCCCGGCACCCAGCCCGCAGACCACAGGCACCGGCACGGGCGGGATGCGCCAACGACCGTCAGCCGTGGCCAGGAGCGATCCGTCGGCCCCGAGCTTGACGATGGCCAGCCGGACACCTGCCGACAGCAGGGCATCGGCGGCGGCGTCGGGTTCACCGGTCCCCACCGCCATCTCGCACTCCTCGCGGTTGCCGACGACCACCGTGGACAGCGCGATGGCGCCCTGCGCGGCCGCGCGGGCGGTTTCCACGTCCGGCCACAGCGCGGCCCGGTAGTCGAGGTCGAGCACCGTGTGCCCCGAGCGGGCACGCCGGGCCAGCCACGTCAGGCAGGCGTCAGCAGTCGAGCCTTGGGCGAGTGCACCCTGGCTCATCCACAGCAGGCCGCAGTCACGCACGACCTCGTCCGGGAGGTCGGACGGCTCGAGGGTGGTGTCGGGGGCAGCGGGTCCGCGGTAGAACGCGACCTGCGGCGTCTCGGGCGGATCCAGCGCCGCGAGGGCGAGCGGGGTCTGCCCCCCGGCTGCGTGAGGACGAAGTCCGTGCCGACGCCCCAGCCCTCCAGCCTGCGTCGGACGTACGTCCCGAAGCCGTCGTCCCCAACCTTGGTCACGATCGCGGCGCGATGGCCCAGCCGCGCCGCGGCGACCGCGACGTTGGTCGGGCTGCCACCGACGGACTTGCTGAACGTCTGCTGGCCGTCGAAGCCGACGCCGACCTCGGCGGCGTACATGTCGACGCTGACGCGACCGACGCTGACGATCTCCGGGATCGTGGTCACCGATCAGGCGCCCAGGGTCGGGGCGACGACGTCGGTCAGGTACTGCAGCGAGGTCCGGACCTCATCGAGCGGCCCCTCGCCCTCGGCCGGGCAGGCCGTCGGTGAGCGCGGTGTCCTGCTCGATCACGTACCAGCCCTGGTAGCCGGCTCCCTCGAGGGTCTGGATGACGCCGGCGATGTCCACGTCACCCTGTCCGAGCGTGCGTGAACAGGCCGCCCTGCACCGCATGCATGAGGCTCATCTCCCGGCGCAGCACGGGATCGACCATGTCGAGCCGCACGTCCTTCAGGTGCACATGGCCGACCCGCTCCATCGCCTCCTTCGCGAAGGCCACCGGGTCGACGCCGCCGATCGCCATGTGTCCGGTGTCCAGGCACCAGCCCACGTCGCAGGTGTCGAGCACGCGGTCGACGTCGTCCTTGGTCTCGACCAGGGTCTGCACATGCGCATGGAGCACCTGCTCCAGGCCGTGCTCGGCGCAGATCTCGTCGATGATCCCGAACATCATCGCCATGTGCCGCTGCTCATCAACAGTGAGCGGACGAGGGATCGACCAGTCCATGTCCTGCACCACCGCCGAGATGAACTTGGTCGCGCCGGCTCGCTGGAACAGTCGCGCCGTCGCCGTCGCTTGGTCGATCGTGGTCTGGCGCATCGCCGGATCGTGCAGGATCACGGGGGTGAAGCCGCCGAGCAGCGTCATGCCGAAGCCGGCGAGCTCGTCCTTGACCTCGTCCGGCGAGGTGGGCAGGAAGCCGGGGGCGCCGAGTTCGGTCGCGGTCATGCCGAGGCCGGACATCTCCTCCAGCACCCGCGGAGTGGGCAGCATGGCGCCCCAGCCGGGAACCTCGCAGATACCCCAGGAGATCGGTGCAGACGCCACGCGATCGAGGAACTTCGTCATTGTCCTTGCCTTTCGTTGGAACGCTCCAACAATCGTGGCACACTAGTGCCCGTCACGCAATGGCTGCCGTGATCAGGACGGCCGAAGCGCGGGAGGTCACATGCGCATCATCGTGATCGGGGCCGGCCGTATGGGCGCCATCCGCGTCGAGGACCTCGCCGCGGATCCGCGCGTCGACGAGGTGCTGGTCACCAACAGGTCCGCGTCCCGCGCGAACGCCCTCGCCGAGCGGTTCGGCGCCGTGGCCGTCCCCTGGGGCGAGGAGCCCGAGGCCGACGGCACGGTCGTCGCCCTGGCCACCGACGCGCACGGGGAGCTGCTGGAGGAGGTGCTCGGGCTGGGGACCCCCGTCCTGTGCGAGAAGCCGATCGCGCTGACACTTGGGCAGACCGAGCACGTGATCGCCGCGGCCGCTCAGACCGGAGCCCCGCTTCAGATCGGCTTCCAGCGGCGCTTCGATGCGGGCTTCCGGGCTGTGCGGGATCGCGTGGCCCACGGCGATGTGGGGCAGGTCTACTCCATGGCGCTGCTCTCGCACGACCACGAGCCCTCGTCCCGCGAGTTCCTCGCCGGCAGCGGCGGCATCTTCCGCGATCTCCACGTCCACGACTTCGACCTGATCCGCTGGATCACCGGGGCTGAGATCGAGTCGGTCTACGCGACGAAGGCCGTGCGTGCGCATTCCCAGTACGCCGAGTTCGACGATGCCGATGTCGCCCTGATCCACGCGGTCACGACCTCAGGAGTCCAGGCGACCGTGCGCGGCGCCCGCCACGACGCACTCGGCCATGACGTACGTGTCGAAGTGCACGGCGAGAAGGACTCGTTGACGGCCGGACTCAACCGCCGCACTCCCCTGCACGCGACCGATGGAGACCTGGCCGTCAACGCCGATCCGTACACCGGCTTCGTGGACCGCTTCCGCGAGGCCTTCAGGCAGGAGACCGCAGCGTTCGTCGGACTGGTTCGCGGGGAGTCCGCCAACCCCTGCCCCCCGGACTCCGCCCTGGAGAGCCTGCGCATCGCCATCGCCTGCGAGCGGTCCGTGCAGACGGGAGCCCCCGTTCAGGTTGCCGACGTCCGATGACCCGGCCCACCATCCACGACGTGGCGGCGCGCGCCGGCGTGTCGAAGTCGTTGGTGTCCTTGGCCCTGCGCGGATCCCCCAAGGTGAGCGAGGCGAGTCGCGAGGCGATCCTGCTCGCCGCCGCAGACCTGGGCTATCGGCCGAATGCCGCCGCGCGCAGCCTGGCCGACCGACGCAGTCGCACCGTCGGCGTGCTCATCCTGGACCTGCACAACCCCGTCTTCGCCGAGATCCTGGACGGCGTGCAGTCCGAAGTGCGTCGGCACGGCTACAGCACGATGCTCGTGACCGGCGGGGCCGACCCGGAGCTCGAGCAGTCCGAGCTCGAGAAGCTGCTCGAGTTCCAGGTCGAGGGACTCGTCCTCATCTCGCATCGCCTCTCCGCCACCACGCTGCGCGACATCGCGACCGAGGTTCCGACCGTGGTCGTGACCCGGCGCGACATCACCGGGCCACGGATCGACACCGTGAGCGACGATGACGTGGCGGGCGCCACGCTCGCTGTGCAGTACCTCGCCGACCTCGGCCACCGCCGCATCGTCCACCTCTCGGGCGGGGACAACCCCATCTCGAACGATCGTCAGCGCGGCTACCTCGAGGGGATGACGGCGGCCGGACTCGCGAGCCAGGCATGCGTCGTCGAGGGTGCCCTGACCGACGGCGGGGGGTATGCGGCGGCCATGACGGCCCTGTCGTCAGACCCGCGCCCGACCGCGTTCTTCGTCGCCAACGACCTGGCCGCGCTCGGTGCGATCGCCGCCGTGCAGGACCGCGGCCTGCGCGTCCCGGAGGACGTGTCAGTCGTCGGCTACGACGGCATCTCCCTCGGGGGACTGCGCACCCTGAGTCTCAGCACGGTGGCGCAGCCGCTCGTGGAGATGGGAGCCCTCGCGGCGACCAGGCTCTTCGAGCGCATCGAGCGGCCACGCAGCCGGGCTCAGGCACGTGACGGTCGACGCCGCGCTGGTGGCCCGCGGGACGACCGCCAGTCCGACCCCCACCTGACCCCGCCCCTATCCGTTTCTCCCGCAAAGTGGGACAACCGGACACAGACGACGTCCCAGCGGGCTTCGGTGTCCGGTAGTCCCTGTGGACAGCCGGTTGTCGGCCTGATGCCCGGCCAGCAGGGTGTCCCCTATGCCTGCCCCAACCCCGGACCTGGAGTCCTTGCGGGAACTCGTCCGGGGTCACGCTCGCGCGAGCGGCCGGGTGTTCCGACGATCCGATCTGATCGACCTGGGTGTCGACCCCGACATCGCCAAGACGATGGTGCGCAGAAGGTGGTGGATACGACTCCACCACGGCGTCTACGCCGACACGGCCGATCTCGACCCTGCACTGGGCCGCCGGGAGGTTCACCTCGTCTACTGCGCCGCCGCCATCCGCGCACTCCCGGATCCGGCGTTCGCCTGGGGGCCGTCGGCCGCCTTGCTGCACGGCCTGCCCGTCGATCGAGACCTCCCGCTGCGCGTGACCCTGATCCGGGACCGCGGATCCGACCAACGTGCCCTCCATCGACGTATCACCCGGCAATCGCTGCTCGGCGACGTGCGCGTGCACAGTCACCGCTTGGGTGATGCCGATCGGGTCGAGGTGAATGGGATTCCATCCGCATCTCGCGACTTTGCCGCGATCAGCACTGCGGCGCTGAGCACCGATGACTGGGCGGTCGTCGCCTTGGACGCCGCGGTCTGGCAAAGACCCTCGGGGCCGGAGACACTCGCCCAGATCGCTGAGACCCTGCCGCGACTCCGCGGGATCGGCACCGTCAGGCGGGTCGTGCCCTTGGTTCGACCAGGGGCACAGACACCGCTGGAGACCCTCTCCCGACTCCGCCTGGTTCGCTGCTCACTGCCGGAGCCCGAGCTCCAGGTGCCGATCTTCGACGGGTCGGCGTTGGCCGGGATCGTGGACATGTTCTGGCGCGAGTGGCGGGTCGTGGGCGAGGCCGATGGTCTGGCCAAGTACGCGACCCGCGACGACCTGCTCAGGGAGAAGCAGCGTGAGGACCGGATCCGGTCCCTCGGCTTCACGGTCGTCCGCTGGACGTGGCGCGAGATCATGGCCGATCCGGAGGCCGTCGCGGCCCGGATCCGCCGCGCGCGGTTCCGCCATCACGGCGCCGTCACCTGACCCGGGAGAAAAGGACAAGGACGGCCCCGGAGACGCGGCGGGTGTCCGGTTGTCCCGCAAAGCGGGAGAAACGGACAGGGTCAGCGGGAAGTGATGGGGGTGTAGTCGCGCAGTGGCTCGCCGACGTACACCTGGCGCGGCCGGCCGATCTTGGTCTCCGGATCCGCGATCATCTCCCGCCACTGGGCAATCCAGCCCGGCAGCCGGCCGAGGGCGAACAGCACGGTGAACATCTGCGTGGGGAAGCCCATCGCCTTGTAGATCAGCCCCGTGTAGAAGTCCACGTTCGGGTAGAGCTTGCGCTCGATGAAGAAGTCATCAGCGAGCGCGACCTCCTCCATTCGGAGCGCGATGTCGAGCAGCGGGTCGGTGACATTCAACTGGGCGAACACCTCGTCCGCGGTCTTCTTCACGATCGCGGCGCGCGGGTCGTAGTTCTTGTAGACCCGGTGGCCGAAGCCCATCAGCTTGACGCCGTCCTGACGGTCCTTGACCTGACGGATGAAGGTGTTGACGCCGCCGCCTTGCGCATGAATGTTCTCCAGCATCTCCATGACCGCCTGGTTGGCGCCGCCATGCAGGGGGCCGAACAGGGCATTGATGCCGGCGGAGACCGAGGCGAACAGGTTCGCGTGCGACGACCCCACGAGACGCACGGTCGACGTCGAGCAGTTCTGCTCATGGTCGGCGTGCAGGAGCAGCAGCTGGTTCAGGGCCTTGGACAGCACCGGATTGACCTCGTACGGCTCAGCAGGGACGCCGAAGGTCATGCGCAGGAAGTTGTCGATGAAGCCGAGCGAGTTGTCCGGGTACAGATAGGGCTGCCCCATGGACTTCTTGTGCGCGTACGCCGCGATGGTGGGCATCTTGGCCAGGAGCCGGATCGTGGAGATCTCGACCTGGTGATCGTCGAAGGGGTCGAGGGAGTCCTGGTAGAACGTCGAGAGCGCCGACACCGCGGAGGACAGCACCGGCATCGGGTGGGCGTCCCGGGGAAAACCGTCGAAGAACCGGCGCAGGTCCTCGTGCAGCATCGTGTGCAGGCGGATCTGCCGCTTGAACTCGTCCAACTGGTCAGCGCTGGGCAGGTAGCCGTAGATGAGGAGGTACGACGTCTCCAGGAAGCTCGACTGCTGGGCGAGCTGCTCGATCGGGTACCCGCGGTAGCGCAGGATGCCCTTGTCCCCGTCGATGTAGGTGATCGACGACGAGCACGAGGCGGTGTTCATGAAGCCGTGGTCCAGGGTGACGTGGCCGGTCTGCTTCAGCAGGGGCGCGATGTCGATGCCGGACTCCCCGACGCTCGATGGCACCTCGGGCAGGGGCAGCTCGCCATCGGGGTAGTTCAGGACATAGTCAGACACGTGAACCTCCTGCTGGGAGCGTACCGACACTCACCGGATCCGGCTTGGGGACCTTGGTCCGCAACTTCGTGATCGGCTCACGGCGAGGCCAGCCGATCGCCGACGGAGTCGATCTCGGCGTCAGTCGCCGTCAGGGCGACTCGGACAAACCGGTCACCCGCCGGGCCGTAGAAGTCGCCCGGCGTCACGATGACGCCACGCTCGGCGAACCACCGGACCGTGTCCCAGCAGGGCTCATCGCGCGTCGCCCACAAGTACAGACCCGCCTCGCTGTGCTCGATCCGCAGACCGGCATTGACGAGGGCCTCGCGCAGCACCTCGCGGCGACGCCGATACCGCTCACGCTGGACGGTGACGTGGGCGTCGTCGTCCAGGGCGACCGTCGCCGCGGCCTGCACCGGGGTCGGGACCATCATCCCGAGGTGCTTGCGGACCGCGAGCAGGTCGCCGACCAGCCCGGCGTCGCCCGTCACGAAGCCGAAGCGGTACCCCGCCAGGTTGGACCTCTTCGACAGGGAGTGCACGGCCAGCAGGCCGTCATGGCTCGGACCGGCGACGGAGGGATGCAGGATCGACACCGGCTCGGCGTCCCAGCCGAGCTCGATGTAGCACTCGTCGCTCACGACGATCGCGCCCGCGCCGCGGGCCCAGTCGACGATCTCGGCAGCCCGGGCGGCGGAGAGCACAGCGCCGGTCGGGTTGCTGGGCGAGTTCAGCCACACCATGGCGACCCCCTCGACCGACTCGGGCTCATCCGTGGCAACCGGCTCGCAGCCGGCCATCAGCGCGCCGACCGCGTACGTCGGGTAGGCGATCCTCGGTATCGCGATGCGCGAGCCGGCCGGCAGGCCGAGCAGGCGCGGGATGGATGCGACCAGTTCCTTCGACCCGATGGCCGGCAGGATCGCCTCGGTACCCGCCCGAACGCCCAGCCGTCGCTGCAGCCAGCGTGCGCACGCCTCGCGCAGCCCCTCGCGGCCCGCGGTTGTCGGATACCCAGGTGCATCAGAGGCCCCGCGGAGGGCCGCCTGGACGATCTCCGGGGTGGGATCCACGGGGGTCCCGACCGAGATGTCGACCGCGCCGTCAGGATGCTGGCGCGCCAGGTCGGCGTACGGCGCGAGGACGTCCCACGGGAAGTCCGGCAGCGTGTCGGCTACGCGCTGCCGGTGGGGAGCAGGGCCCATGGACTAGTGATCGTGCTCCTGCGGCGGCACGGTCGCGAGCAGCGGGACATCGAAGTCCTGAGCACCGAGCTTCGCGGCGCCACCGGGCGAGCCGAGATCGACGAAGAACTCCGCGTTGGCGGCGGTGTAGTCCTTCCACTCGTCCGGGACGTCGTCCTCGTAGAAGATCGCCTCGACCGGGCAGACCGGCTCGCAGGCTCCGCAATCGACGCACTCGTCGGGCTGGATGTAGAGCATCCGTTCGCCCTCGTAGATGCAGTCGACGGGACACTCCTCGATGCAGGCCTTGTCCTTCAGGTCCACACAGGGAAAAGCGATGACGTAGGTCACCTGAGCCTCCGGTTCGTCCGCCCTCCCGCGAGGGCGGGGATGTAACGACGGGGACAACCTACACAACGCACGGCGCCGAAGTGGCGGCAGACCGGGATGGCCGATCCGCAGGGCGGGACGTGTCGCCCGGGAACGACCTCCCGCCGCGGCGGGAGGTCAGGCGTTGGAGAACGTGTCCGTGTCGCCCGCCGGGGGCTCCGCGGGCGGCGCCGGGTCCCCGCCCGCCGGGGGATCCGGCTCGCCGCTCGGCGTCGAGGTGGCGTCCGGGTTCTGATCCGCCGGCTTCTTGTCCGGCTTCTTCTTCTTGTCGGGCTTCTTGCCGCAGGTCACGTCGGGCGCCGGCTTGTACCGCGTCGTGATCGGCTCGCGCCGCACTTCCTTGCCGTCCTTGTAGAACACGCGGTCGACGGTGATCGTGAAGCCGTCGATCCCGTTCTGCCCACGGCAGTCTGGCTCCTCGCTGAAGATCTTGTCGTACTTGACGACGTCCTTGCGGGGCCCGGACTCCGCCTTGATCTCGTCGAACTCCTTCGTGCCCCAGAACGACACCGTGATCGACGTCGGCGTCGTGCCGGCGGTGATGAAGACGGCGTTCGGCGAGTCGTTGCGGAACTTCAGGTCGAAGATGCCCCACGCGACGGTGGCTTCGAGGCCCGCCTGGTATCGGGAGATCCAGATGGAGTGGGCCACGGTCTGGACGCGTTCCATCCCCGCGTAGAACGCCGCCGTCCATGTCGCCGTGGCGGACGTGGAGACCCCGCCGCCGAGGTCCTCGGCGAAGACGCCGCCGGGACCTACGACATAGCCCACCGTGTAGCCGTTCTTCTCGGTCCGCTCCTTGATGGTGTCGTTGAGGGAGAAGGTCTCACCGGGGAGCAGGAGGGTGCCGTTGATCCGCTTCGCCGCCTGCCCGATGTTCTGCGACCGGTAGGCGGCGTAGGGGTAGTTCTGCGTGAAGGTGGAGAGGCGTTCCTTGATTCCCAGGGCCTGCGCCTGCTCCGTCGTCAGTTCAGGCTCGCGGACGCCGACCGACACCGTCACCGAGCGGTCGGCCGCGGGGAGGTCGAGTACCGAGGCCACCGACGCGGCCAGTTCGTCGTCGGAGACGCCCTTGCCGACCTTCGACTTCACCACCTTGACCTTGCCCTTGCGGATCTTGAAGGTGGCGTCGCGACCCTTGACCTCGATCGGCCGCAGCTTCTTGGCGATCGAGCGGTGCAGGATCGCGCCGTCGAGCTGCGGCGCGAGCTGGCCGGCCGCAGCGGTGAACGTGAGCGCCCGGTCGATCGCCTTGGCGGGGATGACGGCCGTGACCGACCCCGCTTGCACGGTGACGGGGTTGGTCGCCGCCGACTCGGCGAGCGCGACTGCCTCCTGCGCTGCCTCCTGGGACACGGTCGGCTCGGCCGTCACGATCACCGCATCGATGCTCGCCTGCGGTGCCAGCACCGCCTCGGTGAGGGCCGACGCGGTCGCCTCGCGGTCCACGACGCGTCCCGGCTCGCCGGGAGTCAACTTGGCCACGCCCGCCTTGACCGCCAGCGCCGGTTCGACCGCGGGCACGTCCACGGCGTCGGCAATCACGCCGACCTGGTCCATGAGCAGCGTCTCATCGACGCGCGCGAGAGCGGGCAGTGAAGTGTCACCGAGGAACGAGCCGACGAGCGCCACCGGATTCCAGACGCGACCGTAGGCCGGCGCCACGGAGGCCTCGCCGTCCACTTCGATTCCGGCCTCTGCTGGCCGGACGTTGATCGTCTCGTCGAGGGCACGGACCTTGATCTTCTTCGGTGCCGCGGCGGTGAGCTCCTCTTCGACCGCCGACGCGGCCTCGGATTCGGTCATCCCGCTGATGTCGACGCCCTGGACGGTGGTTCCGGCACGCGCCGTGGAGCCCGAACTCAGGACCAGGACGAGGTATCCGGCGAGGAGCAGGCCGATCGCGAGCGAGACCCCGGCAAGGATCCGCTTCTGCATCAAGGTCATCGACTCGATGCCTCCGTGCAGCGATCCACGCATCTCCTCCGGTCCGGCGGCCGCTCGGCCGTACGTGAATGGTACGCAATCCCTCGTGATTCGACGATTCCGTCAGGCCGCCGGTTCCACCTCGCGCCCGACTTTGGACGCTGCGGATGCTCGCGGCAGGGGCATCGAGGCCGCCGCAGAGGCGAGGATGACGCCCCCGATCAGGTAGACCAGCTGCCGACCTCCCCCGGACAGGGCCACGTCACCGGACGGGCTCTCGGCGGACAGCAGGACGGTGGTGGCCAGCCAGCCCACCATGACGGCCCAGGCGCCCCATCGGGAGCCCACGGCCCACGCACCCCCGCGAACGGCCGCAATCAGGGCGATCCACACCACCGGGACGCCCCACGGAAGGGTGAAGGACCCCCAGGGCGCCTCCAGGAGGACCCGCTGGCTCTGCACGAAGGCCCCGGTGAGTCCGATGACCACCCCGACGACGAACGCGCCGAGGGCGCCGAGCCAGCGCCAGATCGCAGCGGGCGGTCTCACCCGTCGATTCCGGCGAAGAGGTCGGTCTCTCGCGACCGACCGTCGACCAGCACGGGGGTCCCGGACGTCGAGGCGGAAGTACTCGGTCCCGAACGCCTCGGACCCGACGTTGTCCGCCAGTGCGAAGAAGCCACCATCGACGCTCACCTGGGTGCCGTGCGCCCGGAGCGCAGCCATCTTGTTCGGCAGGTACTCGTGGGCCTCGATCTCCGTGGTCACCAGCTCGTCATCGCAGGCGAACGGCAGGTCGTCGGGGTCCATGGCGGCGAACCCGTCCTCGACGCCCTGGGCCTTCATCGCCTCGATGCCGGCGCGCATGATGCTGCGCGGGAAGGCGGTCCAGTAGACCTTGCTGACCGCCCAGGCGGAGCCGAGCTCGGGTCGGAAGGTGGGGTTCGCCGCCAGCGCGAGCGCGTAGTGGGTGACCCGGTGCGCCTGGATGTGGTCGGGGTGCCCGTATCCGCCGAAATCGTCGTACGTCACCACCACCTGCGGCCGGACCTCGCGAATGACCGGGACGAGCTCGCCTGCGGCGTCGAGCAGGTCGGCACGCCAGAAGCATTCCGGCCGATCGTTGGATGGTGTCCCCATCATCCCCGAGTCGCGGAATCGACCGGGACCGCCGAGGATCCGGCTGTCCGAGATGCCCAGTTCTGCCATGGCGCCGGCCAGCTCGAGCAGCCGGTGCTGGCCCAGATCGTCGTCCTTGTCGGCCGCGAGGTGCGAGAGCTCGGGGAGGAGCACCTCTCCCTCCTCGCCCAGGGTGCACGTCACCAGGGTGACGTGGGCCCCGTCGGCTGCGTACTTCGCCATCGTGGCACCGGTGGCGATGCACTCGTCGTCGGGATGGGCGTGCACCAGCAAGAGTCGGCGATCCATCCCCACAGGCTAGCGGGCCTCGCGGCCCTGCGATTTCGATGCATCGCCGTACGATGCCGGGATGACCACGCCTGCCTCCGAGATCAGCTATCCCCGGCAGGAGGCGGTCACTCGGCGCTTCCGTCTGGGCCGCCCCCGTGCCTTCGCCGTGTCGCCCGACGGCGCGCGCGTCGCCTTCATCCGCAGCGCCGGCGGCGAGGATCCCGTCGGCAGCCTGCGACTGCTCGAGGCCGCCGGGGCTGGGCGCCTGGCCGAGCGCCTCGTCCTCGATGCACGCGACCTGTCTCGCGACGACGCCGACCTGCCGGACGGAGGAGAAGGCCCGACGCGAGCGCATGCGTGAGACGACGGCCGGCATCACGGCCTTCACGACCGACGACGCCGTGACCGTGGCGGTCTTCAGCGTCGATGGCGAGCCGTTCGCCATCGCCCTCGACGAGCCGGATGCGATGGCCATCGAGCTCCCGCATCCGGGGCCGGTCGTCGACCCGCGCATCTCGCCTGACGGACGGGTGGCGGCCTTCGTCCACGACCGTGGGCTCTACGTGGTCGACCTCGACGGCCGCACACCCGCCCGTCCACTGGCTCTCGCCGAACACGAGCACGACTCATGGGGACTCGCCGACTTCGTGGCAGCCGAGGAGCTGGGTCGGGTGCGGGGAACATGGTGGCTCGCCGGGAGCGACGCGCTGCTCGCCGAACGCGTCGACGAGGCGGACGTCGAGGTGCGCTGGATCGCCGACCCGGCTCACCCGGAGCGCGAGCCGCGAGCGCATCGGTATCCGATGGCGGGCACCACGATTCCCGAGTCTCGCCTGTTCCTCCTTCGCATCGACGGGGAGGCGACCGAGATCGAATGGGATCACGAGGCCTTCCCGTACCTGGCCACGGTGGAGACCGACGACTCGGGTGGAGCCGTCATCAGCGTGCTGAGCCGTGACCAGACGACGACAGCTCATCCTCGATCGTCCGGACGGACGGGTCCACGGCGCTCGCAGGCCAACGGGAGACCGAACCCTGGATCACCCTGCACCCGGGGGTGCCGTGCCGCTCGACCGACGGTCGCCTGCTCGACATCGTCGTCAACTCGGCCGATGACTGCTTCCAGCTGGTCGCCGATGACGTGCCGCTGACTCCACCGGGCCTGAACGTGACCGGGGTTGCCTACGTGTCGGCGACTGACATCGTCATCACCGCGCAGCCGGGTCCTTGCGATGAGCATGTCTTCATCGTTAGCGCCGACGGGGCGCTGACGCCACTCACCTCGGGGAGGGCGTCTCCTCCGTGCGGGGCGGGGCGGGCGGACGGGTGATCGCCTCGACCGATCCCGATCGGACCGGCATCACGTACACCGCGACGCTTGCGACTGGGGACGGGTCCGGTCGAGTCGGCTGCCGCCGAGCCGGTGGTGAGACCGGTCGTGTCGTTCGAACGGGTCACCGAGCGCGCGCTCGCGTGCGCCGTCCTGTGGCCCACCGGTCACGTACCGGGTTCCGAGCGGCTGCCCGTCGTCATGGCGCCCTATGGCGGTCCGCACCAAGCGCGCGTCGTCCATGCGGCCGGCGCCTTCACCTCCGACCAATGGCTGGCCGACCAGGGCTTCGCGGTGGTCGTCGTCGACGGGGCGGGAACCCCGGGGCGCGGCCCGGCCTTCGAGTTCGAGATCCACGATGACCTGGCGCGGCGGGTGCTCGACGACCAGGTGGCCGCGCTGCAGGCGCTGGGAGACCGCTACCCCGACCTGGACTTGGACCGGGTAGGTATCACCGGCTGGTCCTTCGGCGGCTACCTCGCCGCCCTCGCCGTGCTGGACCGGCCCGATGTCTTCCACGCGGCTGTCGCCGGCGCCCCGGTCACCGACTGGGCCCTGTACGACACGGCATACACCGAGCGATACCTGGGCATGCCTCAGGACAACCCGGACGGCTACGCGGCCGCCTCGCTCCTGACGCGCGCCGCCCAGCTTGAGCGGCCCCTGCTCGTCATCCACGGCCTGGCCGACGACAACGTGCTGGCCGCCCACTCGCTGCAGTTGTCGAGCGCACTGCTGGCGGCGGGGCGACCGCATTCGGTGCTGCCCCTCAGCGGCGTGACGCACATGACGCCGCAGGAGGTCGTGGCGGAGAACCTGCTGCGCCTCGAGGCCGGCTTCCTCGCCGAGCACCTGCTTCGTTGAGTGGCCCGTGGTGGCTGGGCTCGCCCGGCGTGTCCCAGCCACCGACGGGCCAGTCGACGAGAGGGCTGGAACGAGAGGGGCTAGAAGTCGCGCTCCTCGTAGTCCTTGTCGCCGGCGTAGTCGGCACCCATGGGGCGCGCCGACCCGGCGGACTCCATGTCGGCGATGACCTCGCTCGGCGGCTGGACCATGGGCGCCGACCGCTCCACCATCCCGCCGTCGGGGCCGACGATGAGGTCGTGCCCCAGCCCCTCGGTGATCGGGAAGAAGCAGGCCACCTGGTGCCCGGGCGCTGAACTCCTCCAACGGCGGCACCTCGGAGCGGCACCTGTCCTGCGCACGGAAGCAGCGGGTGTGGAACACGCAGCCGCTCGGCAGGTTGATCGGGCTGGGCAGGTCGCCCTGCAGGACGATGCGCTCACGCGTCGCCTCGACCTGCGGATCAGGCACGGGGACCGCGGACATCAGCGCGTGGGTGTACGGATGCAGCGGCTGCGGCGTAGAGCGTGTTGCGATCGGTGATCTCGACGATGCTGCCGAGGTACATGACGGCCACGCGGTGCGACATCTGCCGGACGACCGACAGGTCATGCGCTACGAAGATGTAGGCGATCCCGAACTCGTCCTGCAGGTCCTGCAGCAGGTTGATGACCTGCGCCTGGATCGACACGTCGAGGGCGGAGACCGGCTCGTCGCAGACGACCACCTTGGGCTGCAGCGTCACCGCGCGGGCGATGCCGATGCGCTGCCGCTGACCCCCGGAGAACTCGTTCGGGTAGCGGTTGTAGTGCTCGGGATTCAGGCCGACCCGCTCCATGGTCTCCTGCACGGCCTTCTTGACGCCGCCGGGCGGATTGATCTTCTGCACCTGGTACGGAGCCGAGATGATCGACCCGACGGTGTGCCGTGGGGTTCAGCGAGGAGAAGGGGTCCTGGAAGATCATCTGCAACTCGCGTCGCAGCGGCACCATCTCGCGACGCGACAGACCAGTGATGTCGCGACCCTCGAAGGTGAGGCTCCCGGACGTCGGCTCGATGAGCTTGAGGATGGAGCGTCCGGCGGTCGACTTCCCGCATCCGGACTCGCCGACGAGACCCAGCGTCTCGCCATGCGCCACCCCGAGCGAGATGCCGTTGACGGCACTCACCACGCCGACCGTCTTCCGGCGGATCGCGCCCTTCGTGATCGGGAAGTGCTTCACGAGGTTGTCGGCCCGCAGGATCATCTCCTGCTCACCCACGGGAGCGGTCATGATGCACCTCCCGCACGGCCCGCGGCGGCCGCGAGGCTCTCCGCGGCGAACCGATCACGTTGCTCCTTGTCCAGCAGGCAGCGCACCGAATGAGTGGACGTCACCGACAGCAGTTCGGGTCGCTCGTTGGAGCACCTGTCGCCCGGCAGCCAGGAAGCAGCGGCACAGCGCGGCTGGAACACGCATCCCGGAGGCAGGTTGATGAGGGACGGCGGTTGTCCCTTGATGGGCGTGAGCCGCTCGCTGACCGCGTCCAGACGCGGCACCGACGAGAGGAGGCCGACGGTGTACGGCATCTCAGGCGAGTAGAAGATGTCGTTGAGCGTGCCCCGCTCGACCAGCCGACCGGCGTACATGACCGCCACCTCGTTGGCCACGTCGGCGACCACGCCCAGGTCATGGGTGATCAGGATGATCGCGGTGTTGTACTGCACCTGGAGCTCGGCGAGCAGCTCCATGATCTGCGCCTGCACGGTGACGTCAAGGGCCGTGGTCGGCTCGTCGGCGATCAGCAGCGACGGGCCGTTGATGAGCGCCATGGCGATCATCACGCGCTGCCGCATGCCGCCGGACAGCTGGTGCGGGTAGTCGTCGATCCGGCGCTCCGGATTGGGGATCCCGACCCGGGCCAGCATGTCGATCGCCTCGGTGCGCGCGTCGTCCTTCGAGACGTCCCGATGGACGCGGACGGTCTCCACGAGCTGGGCACCGATCCGGTAGAACGGATGCAGCGACGCGAACGGGTCCTGGAAGATCATGCTCATCTCGGCACCGCGCAGCCTGCGCAGCTCCTCGTCGCTGGCCGAGATCAGCTCGTTCTCACCGATGAAGGCGCGGCCCTCGACGCGAGCGTTCCGCTTGTTCACCAGGCCCATGAGCGCCTGGGACGTCACGCTCTTGCCCGAGCCGGACTCGCCCGACGATGGCGATGGTCTGGCCGCGCTCGACACTGAACGACACGCCGTCGACGGCCCGCACGAGGCCGTCCTCGGTCGGGAAGGAGACCTTCAGGTCCTCCACTCGGACGTATGCATCGCTCATGCTGACAGCCTCACTCGCGGATCGATGACGGCGTAGAGCAGGTCGACGATGAGGTTCGCAACGACGATGAAGGAGCCGGCGACGAGCACGACGGCGACGATCACCGGCAGGTCCGAGTCGACCACCGCGCCGACCGCCAGTCTCCCGAGCCCGGGCAGCGTGAACACGCTCTCGACGATGATGGCGCCACCGAGCAGTCCGGCCAGGTCCAGGCCCGCAGCCGTGACGATGGGCGTCAGGCCGGCACGCAGGCCGTGCTTGCGGATGACGGTGCGTTCGGGCAGGCCCTTGGCCCGCGCCGTTCGGATGTAGTCCTCGCTGAGCGTCTCGAGCATCTGGTTGCGCGTCAGTCGGATGTAGAAGGCGGCGAAGATCAGGGCCAGCGTGATCCACGGCAGGATCATCGTCTGGAAGAACTGCACCGGGTTCTCGGTCGGTGGGACGTAGCTCGGGTACGGCAGCAGTCGCCATCGGATGACGACGAAGAACAGCAGCAGCAGGCCGATGAAGAAGGAGGGGAACGAGTAGCCGACGAGGGCCCCGCCCAGCGTGACCTTCTCCTGCCAGCGACCACGACGCAGGGCCGCGTAGATGCCGAGCAGGACGCCGGTGATCATCCAGATCACGAAGGCGCCGACGGCCAGGAAGATCGTGACGGGCAGCGCGTTGATGATCAGCGGGGTGACCTCCTCGCCGCGGCGGAAGGAGTAGCCCAGGCAGGGGGCCGCGCACGCGAAGGTGGCGGTGCCGCGTGCCGTAGGTGCGGCCGAAGAACAGTCCCTTCACGAACTCGAAGTACTGCTGCCACAGGGGCAGGTCGAGCCCCAGCCGGACGCGGTTGGCCTCGATGATCTGGGGTGTGCAGTTCTTGCCGCAGGTCAGGGCTGCCGGGTCGGCGGGAAGGGCGTTGAAGAGCAGGAACGTGAGCATGCTGAGCAGCACCAGGATGAGAAGCCCGGTGAGCACTCGTCTGATGACGTATGCGGTCACGTCGTGAGGGTCCTTGTCTGTGTCAGAGGGTGGTCGGCGGGTGCGATGACCGGCTCCGACCGAGCGGTGGCTCCGGGAGTCGAGACTCCCGGAGCCACCACGGTCACGCTGCTACTGCTTGACGTACAGGTCGCCGAACGCCAGCGAGCCGTATGCGTACCACAGGTAGCCGTTGCCGATCTTCGAACCCCACAGGGCCTGCGCCTTGCCGAACAGGTGCGGAATGACCCAGGCGTTCTCCATGGCCTCCTTGTTCAGCTCCTGCCACGCAACGCCCTGGGCATTGCGGTCGAGGATCTTCAGGGCCTCCTGGATCTTCGCCTCGTAGGCGTCGTCCTTGACCTGGCTGAGGTTGAAGCCACCGGTCTGCCCGAAGAGCTCGGGGAGGACGGTCGAGGCGTTCAGCCAGTCCGGGCCCCAACCGGAGCGCATGAGCTCCTTGGCCTGCTCCGGATCGAACACGATGCCGTAGTACTGCCCGGGCTCGATCGGCTCGAGGGCGACGTTGATTCCGGCTGCCGCCATCGACGCCTGGATCGCTGCGCCGATCTTCTCGTCGACCGGGTTGTTCGGGAACTGGTAGGTCAGGTCGGGCATCGGCTCGCCTGACTCCTCGATGAGCTTCTTCGCCAGCTCGACATTGCCCTCGACCGGGATGGCGTCGCCGTACATGCCGTCCCAGATGCCCGACGGTGCGTAGTCGAGCGGCAGGTTGGGCTTCACGACGCCATCGGCACGATCACCGGCGAAGTCACCGCCGCGGGCGGCGATGTACTGCGCGTTGTTCATGGCCGCCACGATCGCCTGACGGTGCTTGAGGTTCGGCACCAACGTGGTGTTGATCGCGGTGTAGCGGACATACGGGTCGAAGCCGTTGTACGTGCGGCCCTCGAAACGCGGGTCACCCGAGGTGAAGACCGTGGCGAGGTTCTCCGGCTGGAGGTTGCCGTACGCGATGGTCGCCTGGTCCTCAGGCGCATCGGCGATCAGGCGCTGGTCGATAGCGGCCGGATCCTGGGCGAACTCGACGACGACCTGGTCCGGGTAAGCCGGACGGTAGTCGTCAGACGCGGGGTCCCAGTTCTCGTTGCGGTCCAGGACCATCTTCTGGCCCTTCGTGTACTCCGTGATCTTGTAGGGGCCGCTCGACACGACGGCGTCGTCGTAGGTCTCGCCAGTGTCGCTGGCCTGCGGGACCGGCGAGAACGCCGGCAGGGTCACGGTGTAGTTGAAGTCCGCAACGGAGCGGTTGAGGTTGAACGTGATGGTCTTGCCGTCCTCCGAGCACTGCACGGCTGCGTCATACGCGGCCGTGTCGTTGCCGTCGGTGACGTACGGGCCCTTGTAGACCGACGAGCCGTCCTCGGCCTTGGGGATGTCGAGGTACGAGATCGCGTAGGTGGGTCCGTCCGTGATGATGTCCTGCGCGAACGTGCGGGACACGCCGTACTTGACGTCGGCGCAGGTGACGGCGGTGCCGTCCTCGAACGAGACGCCGTCGCGGATGGTGAAGGACCACGAGGTCGCGTCCTCATTGGCGGTGCCCGTGTCGGTCGCCATGTCGGCGATGAGCTCCGTGCCGGCCTCGCCTTCCGCGTATGCGTACTGAGTCAGCGTCCGCGTCGTGTAGCCGCTGAAGAACGCGATGTCTGCGCCCGTGTACATGCGCTGCGGATCGACGTGCTGCCACTGCTCGGCATTGGTGAGCATCGTGATCGTGCCGCCTGCTGTGCCGCCGTCTGTTGACCCGGCCGCCGCTGGCAGACGCGCTGCCCTCAGTGCTGCTGCTGCCTCCGCCGCAGGCCGCGAGCGCAAGTGCACCCGCCGAGACCACTGCCGCCAGGCGCAGGCCTCTGTTGATGGCCTTACCCATGTGTTTCCTCCTTGTCGCGGTCGCACTTGTGCACGACCTTGCTCCGGTCGAAATAACCGGAATCCGCCCTGTTGGAGCGGTGGCTTGTGAGTCCCTGACGCACGGCGCTCATCGGACGTTCCGTCCGGTGCGCGGGTCGAGGGCATCGCGGACGGCGTCGCCGAACACGTTGAAGGCGTACACGACGATGAACAGCGCCGTGCCGGGGATGAACAGGTACGTGGGCACCACTGCGAAGTAGCGGACGGAGTCCGCGAGCATCTTGCCCCACGACGGGGTCGGCTCAACGATGCCGACGCCGAGGTATGCCAGGGCGGCCTCGGCCGCGATCAGCGTGGGGAGGGAGATCGTGGCGTAGACGATGATCGGGGCCCAGAGATTGGGCAGGATCTCGCGGAACAGGATTCGCCGCGTCGGAGCGCCGTTCGCGACAGCTGCCTCGACGAATTCCCGCTCTCGCAGGCTCAGGACCTGGCCGCGAATGAGGCGAGCGAGGTACGGCCAGCCGAAGAAGGCGAACACCACGATGAGGTACGTCATGCGGGCGATTTCCTCGCTCACGCCCATGGCCTTCAGTCGCTGCGTCAGCACGGGGCTGAGCGCGAGGGCCATGAGGAGGAACGGCAGGGCGAGGAGCAGGTCGGTGGTCCGGCCGATGATCGTGTCGACCCATCCGCCCTTGTACCCGGCGATGATGCCGACGGTGGTGCCGATGATCGAGATCACGAGGACCGAGGTGCACGCGATCAACAGGGACACGCGAGCGCCGAACAGCAGTCGCGCGAGCAGGTCGCGGCCGGTGAGCGGCTCGACGCCGAGCGGGTGGTCCAGAGACGCACCACCCCATGGGCCGGCGGGCAGGCTGCCTTGCGCCGGGTCGAGCACGGTGAGGTCGAAGTCGTAGGGGTTCACGCCGAGCAGCGTTGTGATCAGGGGTGCCAGCAGAGCCGTGGCGAAGATGACGATGAGCAGCCACATCGCGAACATGGCGCCCTTGTCCCGCTTCAGCCGCCGCCAGGCCAACTGCCGCAGCGACAGCCCGGTGAATGACGCGGTCGCAACTGCGGGAGGTGCGGCCGTCTCAGTGCTCACCGGGCTATTCACCTCACTTAGGAGTGTCGATCGTCGGGTCACGCGGGTGCCACGCCATCGGAGGCTAGCCGCCTGAGGTTACGACAGGTTGACCCGCGAGTAACAACGGGATCCGGTCCAATCAGCCAGACGTCACCAAATCGTGACCTTCACCCGCAAATGGGAAAGCGGGCGTCGGACGTCATCCCTCGGAAGGAAGGTTCGAGACAACGTTGTCCGGCGAATGCGGATGATCGCCGCACGATCGACCGAGGCCTACGCCTTCTTTCCTCGACCGGCCTTCTGGCGGTCTGTCGCCGACAGCAGCACCTTGCGGATCCGAACGAAACCGGGCGTCACCTCGACGCACTCGTCCTCCCGGCAGAACTCCAGCGCCTGCTCCAGCGAGAGCTGCTTGTGCGGGATGAGCGGCACCAGGATGTCGCCTGACGACTGCCGCATGTTGGTGAGCTTCTTCTCCTTGGTCGGGTTGACGTCCATGTCGTCCGACCGCGAGTTCTCGCCGACGATCATGCCCTCGTAGACGTCGGTGCCCGGGCCCACGAACATGGTGCCGCGCTCCTGCAGGTTCGCGAGGGCGAATCCGGTGGTCGCCCCGGTCCGGTCGGCCACGAGCGATCCGGTCGGACGGGTCCGCAGTTCGCCGTGCCACGGCTCGTAGCGGTCGAAGACGTGGTGCAGCAGACCGGTGCCCCGTGTCTCCGTCAGGAACTCGGTGCGGAAGCCGATCAGGCCTCGCGCGGGAACCAGGTACTCCATGCGCACCCAGCCGGTGCCGTGGTTGACCATCTGCTCCATGCGGCCCTTGCGCAGGGCCATGAGCTGCGTGACCACGCCGAGGTAGTCCTCGGGGATGTCGACGGAGAGCCGCTCCATGGGCTCGTTCACCTTGCCGTCGATGATGCGGGTGACGACCTGGGGCTTGCCCACGGTGAGCTCGAAGCCCTCGCGCCGCATCATCTCGACCAGGATGGCCAGCTGGAGCTCGCCGCGGCCCTGGATCTCCCACGTGTCCGGGCGCTCGGTCAGGAGCATGCGGATCGACACGTTGCCGACCAGCTCCTGCTCGAGGCGCTGCTTCACCTGGTTGGCGGTGAGCTTGGTGCCGCTCTTGCCGGCGAGCGGTGCGGTGTTGATGCCGATGGTCATCGAGATGGACGGCTCGTCGACGGTGATGACCGGCAGCGCCACCGGGTTCTCGGGGTCGGCCAGCGTCTCGCCGATGGTGATCTCGGGGATGCCGGCCACCGCGATGATGTCGCCGGGCCCGGCCTCCTGCACGGGGACGCGCTCGAGGGCCTCGGTCATGAGCAGCTCGACGACCTTGGCGCGCTCGACGGTCCCGTCCGCCTTCATCCAGGCGACCTGCTGGCCCTTGCGGATGGTGCCGTGGTGCACCCGGCACAGCGCGAGCCGGCCGAGGTACGGCGACGCGTCGAGGTTGGTGACGTGCGCCTGCAGCGGCATCTCGGGGTCGAACTCCGGGGCCGGGACGGTCGTCAGCAGCGTGCGGAAGAGCGGCTCGAGGTCCTCCTCCTCCGGCATTCCGCCGTCCGCGGTGCGCGTCAGCGACGCCCGCCCGGCCTTCGCGCTGGTGTACACGATCGGGAAGTCGATCTGCTTCTCGGTCGCGTCGAGGTCGAGGAAGAGCTCGTAGGCCTCGTCGACGACCTCGGCGATGCGCGAGTCGGGTCGGTCCACCTTGTTGATGACGAGTACGACGGGAAGGTGCTTCTCCAGCGCCTTGCGCAGCACGAACCGGGTCTGCGGGAGCGGGCCCTCGGACGCGTCGACGAGGAGGACGACGCCGTCGACCATCTCGAGACCACGCTCGACCTCGCCGCCGAAGTCAGCGTGCCCGGGGGTGTCGATGATGTTGAAGGTGACGCCGCCCTCGGGCGCCGCGGGGCCCATGTATCGGACCGACGTGTTCTTCGCCAGGATCGTGATGCCCTTCTCACGCTCGAGGTCCATCGAGTCCATGACCCGGTCGGCGACGTCCTGGTTCGCACGGAAGGCCCCGGACTGCCACAGCATGGCGTCCACGAGCGTGGTCTTCCCGTGGTCGACATGGGCGATGATGGCGATGTTGCGGAGGTCTTCTCGGCGATTCACCCCATGACCCTATGAGGTGCGGCACCGATCCCTGAAATCGCGAAAGGCGGATCATGACCTTCTATTCGGACATTCCCGCCCGGCGTGCGCGACAGCTCGCCGGTGATATCTGGCTGCTCTTCTGGAGCGTCCTGTGGATCTGGGCGGCGCTGCGACTGTACGACCTCGTCATGAACCTGGCCGCTCCCGGCGTCGCTATCGCCGAGGGAGTCGGCGAGCTGGCCACCAACCTCGACTCCGCCCGCGACTCCGTCGGCGGGGTTCCCCTTGTCGGCGAGGCACTGGCTGCTCCCTTCAGCGGAATGGGCGACGCGGCCGCGGCGATCGCGGCAGCGGGCCAGGCCGAGGCCGACGCCGTGGCACTGCTCGCACGCTTCCTGTCGATCTCCCTCGCGGTGCTGGCGATCGCGTCCTTCGCGGTCATCTGGGTGCCCATCCGGATCTCGTTCGTGCGCAAGGCGACGGCAGCTCGTCGGTTCGTCGATGCGGCCGAGGACCTGGACCTGTTCGCGCTGCGCGCCCTCGCGCGACAGCCACTCCACGTACTGGCCCGGATCAGCGACGACCCCGCCGGCGCCTGGCGTCGCGGTGATCAGCCGGTCATCCACGCCCTTGGCGCGCTCGAGCTGCGGGAGGAGGGGCTCCTCCCGCCGGCGCGACTCAGCCCCGGTTGATTCCCCAGCGCTTGGGCTTCTTCGGTCGGCGGACCGAGATCCCGCCGAAGATCGCTGCGCCCTTCACGATCAGCACCGGGGCTCCGGCGGCAGCTGCGTCCACGTCGCTTGCGTCACGCGGCACTTCGGCCGCGCCGAAGACCCCGACCGCCTCGCTACGCACGGTCACGCCGTACGGCACCGTGATCTCGAGGCCGCCGAACAAGCAGATCGCGGTGATCACCGTCTCCTGGCTGGTGAACGTCGCCTCCGCGAAGTCGAGCTCGCCACCACCGAACACGCACACAGTCGAGAGCTCCGGCGGAGCGATCCAGGAGCCCTTGCGCTCGAACCCGCCGAAGATGGCCACCATCGACGTGTCGCCCTGAGCTGCGAGATCCGGACGCACTGCGAAGCCGGAATCCGAGGGCGCGGGCGGAGGCGTCACGGAGATGCCGCTGGTGGTGGGCACGGCGATGGTGCCGGGCGGGACGGGCAGGTCCCGCAGCACCGGGGCCAGGTCGGCATAGGTCGTCGCCCGGTACACCTCGGACAGCCGCTCCTCGTGCTCGACGGCAGTGAGCCGCCCCTCGGCGTAGGCCTCGCGCAGGATCCCCGCGACCCGCTCGCGATCGGCATCCGAGGCTCGCATGCGCAGGGCCTCGGCGACCGGGTCCGGGCCGGCTGCTCGGCCGGCAGGTCAGCGGGGACGTCGGAACTCACCCCCCGAGGCTACCCACCCGATGCCTCGTCAGTCGTGGCGACTTCGCGGGACCCGCCAACCCGCCACGAGTGACGACGTATCGCGGGACCAGCCGGCGCAGATGTCCCGGTCGACCGCGAATGAGCCGTAGCGAGCCGCTGCGACCTCCTTGTGCCCCGTCCGTGTCATGCCTTCGGGGTCGGGCAACGCCTAAGCCGACGCGCTTTCGGACCGAAACACGTATGCAAAGGCCGTTCTGGTGAATCCGATCCCCCGGCCCTGACTACGAATGCGGTCCGGGTCTGCATGGAGCGGGTTCTTGGGAATGAGGTACGTGTTCAACTCCTCTCGATCCAATCTGTACCTGTCGCCGTCGGCCTTCACCGCAGCTGCGAGCGTCAGACGTGGATCGAGCGCCGCAAGCGACGCGTCCCCGTGGCTGTTGTTGGCAAGAAGCAGCCCGCCGGGAGCGAGGAACGTGCCGCCCCAGTCCCACACCGGTCCGGCGTAGAGCGAGATGAGCAAGTCGAACGAGGCAGGCTGCAGGGGCAGACCAACCGTGTAGTCCATATGCAGAAACGCGATCGACGCATCGGAAGCACCGTGGTCCCGGAGCTGGTCGGCGACCAACTCCGTGTTGCCGAAGAACCGTGCCGCCCGGCGATCGGAATCGACGTATGTGACTGCGGGGATCGCTGTTGACGGTGACAGGTCGAGATAACTCCCCAAGTACAGGGCCGTCATCGGAGACCAGGCGTCCCGAATGGCGCCAAATAGCGCCGATCGATCCCCAATCGCAGACCGGTAGGCCACCCACGTCGGCGGGGGGGTGCTCGGCGTTTGGGGGCGACCCATGCCGGCAACCCTAGCTCGCGACGGGATCCGTCCACCTCTGGGAATTCGCGCACAATGGGGGCTAGAGACCGTTCTCGGACCGGTAGACGGCAACCAGCGCATTCGCATGGCCGTGCCCCAGTCCGTATTCACCCTTGAGGTATGCCACCTGTTCCATGTGCATAGCGTCGTGTACCGAATCTAGGCACGTCATCCAGTAGTCGATGGGTTGCCCATACGTCTTCTCGATCGAGGGGAAGTACGACTTCGGACCCTGCACCTTGTCCGCCACGCGGGCCAGTATGGCCCGGCGCGGGTCACGAGAGCGGGAGAAACGGTCAGACATTGGCGGTGAACTCGGCCACGTCACCATGCAGATCAAGATTGCGGCTGGCGCCCCGCTTCCGTGCATCGGCAGCGGGACGTAGATTCGCGGGTCATGGACATCGTGCGCACGGTGGTGGTTCTGGACGCGGCCGACATCCGGGCCGAGAGCACCTTCTGGGCGGCGGTGCTCGACGGGCACGCCTTCGAGGATGAGCGCTTTCACAGTGTCATCGACGGGCAAGGCAAGTGGCGGATCGGCGTCCAGTTGGCTCCCGAACACACACCCCCGGACTGGCCTGGCGGCTCATCTCAGCAAGTGCATCTGGACCTGCACGTCGAGGATCCCGTCGAGGCTCACGCGCGGGTCATGGCACTGGGCGCGAGACTCCTGATGGCGGCACCCGACCTCGAGTCCGACGACGGCCACCAGGTCTACGCGGACCCAGCCGGCCACCCCTTCTGCATCGGCTGGGGTCATCCGTCGCCTGAGGCTCTCGCTGCTTTCGTGGCGCAGAGGATGGGTTGACGCCGGCGCCATCGACCCGTCACGGCGGCGGAGGGCGTGGCACGCCAGCCTGAGCCATCATCCTTGCCCTGCGGTCTACCGTGTCCCGAAACCCCGAGGTCAGGAGGTCCAACGGTGGCGTCGCCCCCGGTTCGCTTTGCCACGGTCTTCGTACCCAGGTCACTGGACGCGCTGTCTGCCATGCCCCTGACGCGTCAGGCGAACAAGTCCGGATATGTGGATATGCGTCCGTTGGACCCAGCGTCCTTCCGCCCGACCATCGAAGTGCCCGCCTCGGAGTACGAGCTCGTGGACGTCGACCTAGGCATGGAACTGCTGAACGTGCGCCCGGACGACGCGGAGCGAGTCATCGTGACCGAAGGGCGGTCCCCCTTGACCCTGGAGGAAGGGGTCGCCGTCCTCCTGGCCCATCCGGGCATCCTTCGCTCGGCAAACTGCTACCAGATGCTCGCGTCCAGCGCAGGGGATCGTCGGGTGGCATCACTCTGGGTGACGAAAGAAGGACGCCCGCGGCTGGGCTGGTGCTGGAGAGGCACTCCACACACGTGGCTGGGCGCCGCATCGTGTGCGTCCCGAGCACCCGTGACGTGATCAGACGTTGAAGCGGAACTCGACGACGTCGCCGTCGGCCATCGACGTAGTCCTTGCCCTCGATGCGGACCTTGCCCTTGGCCTTCGCCTCCTGCCATCGACCCCGCCTCGACGAGATCGTCGAACGACACGACCTCCGCCTTGATGAAGCCCTTCTGGAAGTCGGTGTGGATGACACCGGCCGCCTCGGGAGCCGTCGCGCCCTTCGGGATCGTCCACGCACGTGACTCCTTGGGCCCGGCGGTCAGGTACGTCTGCAGGCCGAGGGTGTCGAAGCCGACGCGGGCCAGCGCGTGCATGCCGGACTCCTCCTGCCCGACCGACTGGAGCAGCTCGAGCGCCTCGTCGTCGGGGAGCTCGACCAGCTCGGCCTCGAGCTTCGCGTCGAGGAAGACCGCCTCGGCCGGGGCGACCATCGTCGCGCATGCGGGCCTTGAAGTCCTCGTCGGCGAGCTCGTCCTCGTCCACGTTGATGACGTAGAGGAACGGCTTGGCCGTCAGCAGGAACAGCTCCTTCAGCGGCTCCGGATCGAGCCCGCGGCGAACACCGTCGTGCCCGCCGTCGAGGAGCTCGCGCGCCTTCTCCGCGGCCTCGAGCGTTCGCGGCGCGGCTCTTGTCGAGCGCGGGCCTCCTTCTGCAGGCGCGGCAGCGCCTTGTCGAGGGTCTGGATGTCGGCGAGGATCAGCTCGGTGTTGATCGTCTCCATGTCGTCCGCCGGCGAGACCCGCCCCTCGACGTGCACGACATCGTCATCGGTGAAGGCGCGCAGGACCTGGCAGATGGCGTCGGACTCACGGATGTTCGCGAGGAACTTGTTCCCCAGCCCGGCTCCCTCGCTGGCCCCCTTCACGATCCCGGCGATGTCGACGAACTGCACCGTCGCCGGCAGGATCCGCTCGGAGCCGAAGATCCCGGCGAGGACGGCAAGCCGGGAATCGGGCACGCCCACGACGCCGGTGTTCGGCTCGATGGTGGCGAACGGGTAGTTCGCCGCCAGCACGTCGTTCTTGGTCAGCGCGTTGAACAGGGTGGACTTGCCGACGTTGGGCAGTCCGACGATTCCGATGGTGAGGGCCACGACGCACGATCCTAGTGAGCGGCGCCGTTCACGGGTCGCACCCGAAGGGCGTCGGGTTGAGTACGGTACGCAGGTGACGTCGTTCGACAGCGGGAACGGGCCGGACCCCATCGACCCCGACTTCGTCGGCCTCTTCCGCCCGGACGATGCCGCGGGCCGGCCGGGCGACGACGCACTGTACGGATCCGACGACGAGCCGCACTTCGAGCCGATCGTCGACCCGGTCGCCGATCCGCGCGAGTCCGATGCCGCGCGATGAGGGCCGCATCTCCGCCGCGGACAGCGATCCCCCGACGCTGCCGACACCACCGGGAGCCCGGCCGACGACCGACCGCCGACGCCATCGGGCCCTGCGGTGGACACCGGGCGGCTGTTCCGCAGCCAGGGCGTCACCGATCATCGGGAGGCCGTCCTCGCCCTGTCGTCCGCCCACTTCGGCCGGCTGCGGACATTGGAGCGGGTCCAGGACGAGCCGCCGATCCTGCGCCGATGCCGGGCCGTCAGTCGTCGCTCGCCGGCACCTCCGACGCCATCCGCGGTGTCGCTGGCACACGGTTGGGGGGCGCCGTCGCCGAGGAGGCGCCCATGACCAGGCGCGAACGACGTCGCCAAGCCGCCGCGCAGCCATCAGGCAGTCGTCGCATCGGCACCATCGGCGCCGGCGCGGTCTACCTCATCGTCCTCGGCGTCACGGTCCTGGTCGGGTTCGCGGACGCCCTGCTCACCGACGGCGATATCGGCTGGCCGACCGGGATCGCGCTGGTCGCCAGCAGCGTCTACGCCGCGCTCACCGTGCGCCGCGAGGACGATGTCGTCGCGATCATCGTGCCGCCGATCGCCTTCCTGCTCGTGGCGTTGACCGCAGCACAACTGTTCCTCGGGTCGACCGAGGGCTCGCTGCTGAACCGCGCCGTCATCGTCTTCTTCACCCTGGCCGACAACTGGTACTGGATCATCGGCGCCACCGTCGCCGCGCTCGTCATCGTCCTGGTCCGTCGGCGTCGGTCCTAGCCTTCCAGCCTCAGTTGGGACTCGACGTCGTCCCGAGCCGCCTTCAGGTCGCGACGCAACTCGGGCGGCAGCGAGAAGATCAGCGTCTCCTCAGCCACGTGAACCTCCTCGACCGGTCCGCACCCGCGGTCGTGGAGCCAGGCGAGGACGTCGTCGACCAGGATCTCCGGAACCGACGCCCCGCTCGTGACGCCGACGGTGTCGCAGTCCTGGAACCACGCCTCGTCGAGCTCGGCCGCCGAGTCCACGCGGTAGGACGCCTTCGCGCCCGGCGTCGAGCGCGACCTCGACCAGCCGGACCGAGTTGGACGAGTTGCCCGAGCCCGACGACGATCACCACGTCGCACTGCTCGGCGATCGCCTTCACGGCCGCCTGGCGGTTCTGCGTGGCGTAGCAGATGTCGTCGCTCGGCGGACTGATCAGCTGCGGGAAGCGCTCCTTCAGCGCCCCGACGGTGGCCAGGGTCTCGTCGACGGAGAGCGTGGTCTGCGACAGCCAGACCAGCTTCTCGGCGTCCCGGACCTCGATCGACGTCGCGTCCTGCGGCGTCCTCGACGAGGGTCATGACCTCCGGGGCCTCCCCCATCGTGCCCTCGACCTCCTCGTGGCCCTCGTGCCCGACCAGCAGGATCTGGTATCCCTCGTGGGCGAAGCGCTTGGCCTCCGAATGGACCTTGGTCACCAGCGGGCAGGTCGCGTCGATGGTCTTGAGGTTCCGCGCCGCGGCCTGCTCGTGGACCACCGGCGCCACCCCATGGGCGGAGAAGACCACCGTCGAGCCCTCGGGGATCTCGGCCACCTCGTCGACGAAGATCGCGCCGCGCTCCTCGAGGGCATGCACCACGAACTTGTTGTGGACGATCTGCTTGCGCACGTAGACCGGGGGGCCGTAGAGGTCGAGGGCCTTCTCGACGGTCACGACCGCGCGGTCGACGCCCGCGCAGTAGCCACGCGGGGCAGCGAGCAGCACCTTCTTCCCAGAGGTCATGCGCCCATGCTAGGCGCTGGATCGCGAGGGCGCCGATCCGATCTAGGCTGCCCCCATGGCCTTCGAGACCAGCCCCGAGGCACCGGCGGCGGTCCGGACCATCTCCCGGATGCTCGCCGACTGGATCAACCGGCTGGGCGCGGTCTGGATCGACGGCCAGGTCGCCGAGTACCGGCCCCGGCCCGGAGCGAGATTCCACTACTTCGTCCTGCGCGACACCGACGTGAACATGTCCCTCAGCGTCAAGGCGGACGCGAGCGTGCTCGGGCGCCTCGAGACACCGCTGGCCGAGGGGCAGCGGATCCTCGTCCACGCCCGTCCGGACTTCTACACCGGGCGCGGCTCGCTGTCGATGCTCGGCCAAGGAGATCCGGCCCGGTGGGGATCGGGACCCTCCTCGCGGAGCTGGCCCGCCTGAAGGAGCTGCTGACGGCGGAGGGTCTGTTCGCACCCGAGCGCAAGCAGCCGCTGCCGTTCATCCCGACGCGGGTCGGGCTGATCTGCGGACGGGCCAGCGCCGCCATGGAGGACGTGCTCGCCAACGCCCGCGACCGCTGGCCGGCCATCGACTTCGAGATCCGCGAGGTCCCGGTGCAGGGAGTGCAGGCGGTCCCGGCCATCACCGAGGCGCTCGCGGAGCTCGACGCGCTGCCTGACGTCGACGTCATCATCGTGACGCGCGGCGGCGGCAGCGTCGAGGACCTCCTGCCGTTCAGCAACGAGGCTCTCGTCCGCGCCGTCTCCGCGTGCCGCACACCGGTCGTGAGCGCCATCGGGCACGAGCAGGACGCGCCGCTCATCGACTTCGTGGCCGACCTGCGCGCCTCCACGCCCACCGACGCGGCCAAGCGCGTCGTGCCCTCCCTCCGCGAGGAGACGTCGTTGATCGACGGGCTCCGGCGTCGCGGCGTCATGGTCATGCGAAACCTCGTCGCGCGGGAGGACGCAGGCCCTCGCGCATCGTCGCCAGCGGGCGCGCGCCATCCTCGCTCGGCCGACTGGACTCGGCCGTCAGCGATGTCAGCCACCTACGCCGCGCGCGTCCGCTCGCTCTCCCCCGCCGCGACCCTCGAGCGCGGCTACGCCATCGTCATGACGGCTGACGGCGCCATCGTGCGCGACTCCCAGAACGTCCCGAGCGGCGCGGACCTGGACATCCGGGTCGCGGCCGGCCGCCTGCGAGCGGTCCGCACGGACGAGCCGGGGAACTAGAGTCAGACCATGGCCGCCAAGCCCGAGGTACCGACGTACGAGAGCGCGCGCGACGAGCTCGCCGCGGTCGTCGCGAAGCTCGAGGCGGGCGGGCTGACGCTCGAGGAGTCACTGAGCCTGTGGGAGCGCGGCGAGGAGCTGGCGGCAGGTATGCCGCACCTGGCTCGACACCGCCCGGCGAACGCGTGACGTCAGTCGAGCCGTCGGACGAGATCAGCTCTCAGTAGCGACCGGCGCCGAGTGCGGCCGGCGAGCGCGGCGATCTCCGCCCAGTCGGCAGAGCCGGACACGATCGTCACGGACGAGCCGTCTGCGCGCATCAGGCTGCGCCGGTCCTCGCTCTCGAACCGCAACCAGGTCTCGCCAGCCGACCACCTGCCTCGCCGGCCGGGCTGCCCTCGGCCGGTCTGCTCGTCGAGGTACCGCTGCGTGTCGACCGTGGACTGCGAGACCTGGGCGTAGGCGTCGGCCGGGGTGACGTAGCCGAGGTGGAGCACGGGCACGTCGCCCGACTGCGGCCGTCGGCTCCCATCGAGCGCTGGTCGTGCGCCAGCCCTCAGCCAGGCTTGCCGGGGCCGCGACGGGGAACTCTCCGGCAGCGACCGCACGGGCGACGGCGGGGGTCGGGTCCACCACCTTGACGGGATCTGGCGACGGCCGCCAGGCGAGCAGGACGATCACGAACACCAGCGCCAGGACGACCGCCATGGAACGGACCATGTCGCCGATCGTCTGCCGCATGCGCGCGTTGGGACGACCGGTCGGCTGGGTTCCGGTCGACTGGCCGGTCGGCCGCATCGTCGGGCGCTGTCACCGGTCCATCATGATCCATCGAGCAGAACGGCGCCCACTCGCCATCGTGTCGGTATGCAGCGCCCAGGCCGCCGGACACTTGCCCGGGCGGCGGGAACCGTCCATGCTGTGCCATGGAATCGCTTACATCGCCCGCCGACCGGCCGGGCCGGACGGCAGGGGACGACACGATGGCCGAGGGGCAGTCCGCGGACGGAATCGCGGCGATCGCGGCTGGCCGAGAGCGGCTGGCCGCCCTGCTCGGCGCGGATCCCTTGGGCTCGGACGTCCTCACCCGGTATGACCGGTGGGTCGGCGACCTGTGGGACGGCCTCGCGACCGTCTACGACGCCGCCGACGTGCTCCCGGCCGTGATCGACGTCGATCGCGGCGGTCCACCTCGCCCGTCCGGCGCCCCTGCGCCAGCGGGACCGGGAGCGCATCCTGCGTCCGGACTGGTTCCAGGCGGCCGACGCCATCGGCTACGTCGCGTACGCGGACCTCTTCGCCGGCGACCTGCAGGGAATCCGGTCGCGGATCGACTACCTGCAGACACTCGACGTCACGTACCTGCACCTGATGCCGCTGCTGACCCCACGCCCGGGAGCCAACGACGGTGGCTACGCGGTCATGGACTACCGGTCGGTCCGCTCCGACCTGGGCAGCATGGACGACCTCGCGCAGCTCGCCGGCGACCTCCATCGCGCCGGCATCTCGCTGACCCTGGACCTCGTCCTCAACCACGTCGCCCGCGAGCACGAGTGGGCACAGAAGGCCAAGGCCGGCGATCCCCGCTACCGCGACTACTTCCTGGTCTTCCCGGACCGCACCGAGCCGGACCGGTATGAGGCGACACTGCCGGAGGTCTTCCCGGCCTTCGCGCCCGGCAACTTCACGTGGGACGACACTCTCGACGGCTGGGTCTGGACGACGTTCAACGAGTGGCAATGGGACCTCAACTGGGCCAATCCCGATGTGCTCGTCGAGTTCACCGACATCATCGGCTTCCTCGCCAACCGGGGCGCCGACTGCATCCGGCTCGATGCGATCGCCTTCACCTGGAAGCGGCTGGGGACGAACTGCCAGAACCAGCCTGAGGTCCACGCCTTGACCCAGGCGATGCGGGCGGCGGCTCGCATCATGTCCCCGTCACTGATCTTCAAGGCCGAGGCCATCGTCGGGCCCACGGACGTCGTCGCATACCTCGGACAGGGCGAGCACGCTGGAAAGGTCAGCGAGCTCGCGTACCACAACTCGCTCATGGTGCAGATCTGGTCCGCACTCGCGGCACGTGACGGGAGGCTTCTCGCCACCGCGCTGTCGCGGTTCGCGCCGATTCCGGTGACCAGCGCCTGGGCAACCTACCTGCGCTGTCACGACGACATCGGCTGGGCCATCGACGACGCCGACGCATCCGCCGTCGGCTGGGACGGCTACGGGCATCGCACCTTCCTGGCCGACTTCTATGCCGGCGAGTTCGACGGCAGCTTCGCCACCGGCATGCACTTCCAGTCGAACCCGCAGACCGGCGACCGACGCACCTCCGGCAGTGCCGCGAGCCTCGCGGGTGTCGAGTCCGCCCTGTCGCAGGGGAATCCCGAGGCCCTCGACCTCGCTATCGACCGACTCACCTGCGCCTACGCGATGGTGTTCGGGTTCGGTGGAGTTCCGCTGCTGTACATGGGCGACGAGCTCGGGATGCTCAACGACCACGCCTACTTGGACGACCCGGCCAAGGCGTCGGACAACCGGTGGGTGCACCGTCCGGCCATGGACTGGTCACTCGTCGACGGTTTCGGCACCGAGGACGGCGTCGCCGAGCGCGTGTTCGCGGCCATCACCGGACTCATCGCTGCCCGGCGATCGCTCCCCGCCCTGCACGCCTCCGTGGCGACCGACGTCTTCACCGCGGACAACCAGGCGGTGCTCGTGTTCCGACGCAGGCACGCCGCCGGCAGCATCGTCCAGGTCTACAACCTCTCCGAGCACCCGCAGGAGTTCTCCGCATCAGTCCTGTGGCCGCTGACGTCCCCGCTTTTCGAGCACCTGTCCGATCGCCCCCTGGACGTCACCGATGTGATGACGATCCCCCCGTACGGAGCGTGGTGGCTCACGTCGCAGTGACGAATCCCACCTCTGCATCCCGAGGCCGGCGCTGAGTCCTACGCTGAACCCGTGACCGACTTCGACTACACCGACATGCTCCCCGTGAGCGAAGACGACACCCCCTACCGCCTCGTCACCACCGAGGGGGTCGGAGAGGTCACCCTGGGCGATCGCACCTTCCTGACCGTCGCACCGGAGGCCCTGCGGGCGCTGGCGTTCGAGGCACTCAAGGACATCTCGCACCTGCTGCGTCCCGGGCACCTGGCCCAGCTCCGCAGGATCCTCGACGATCCAGAGGCCAGTCCGAACGACCGCTTCGTCGCACTCGACCTGCTGAAGAACGCCAACATCGCGGCTGGCGGCGTGCTCCCGATGTGTCAGGACACGGGCACCGCGATCGTCATGGGCAAGCGCGGCCAGCGAGTGCTCACCGAGGGCGACGACGAACGCGACCTCTCACACGGCATCTTCGACGCCTACCAGAAACTGAACCTGCGCTACTCGCAGATGTCCCCGCTGTCGATGTGGCAGGAGCGCAACACCGGCAGCAACCTCCCTGCGCAGGTCGAGCTCTACGCCGACACCCACGCCGGGCACGAGCAGCAGTACGACTTCCTGTTCATGGCCAAGGGCGGCGGCAGCGCGAACAAGAGCTACCTCTTCCAGGAGACCGCGGCGCTGCTCAATCCCGAGTCCTTCGACCGGTTCCTCGACGAGAAGCTCCGCGCCATCGGCACCGCGGCCTGCCCGCCCTACCACCTCGCCATCGTGGTCGGCGGAACGAGCGCCGAATACGCCCTCAAGACCGCCAAGTACGCCAGCGCCCGCTACTACGACACCCTCCCGGTGCACGGCTCGGACGCGGGGCACGGATACCGCGACCTCGAGATGGAGCAGCACGTCCTCGAGATGACCCAGGGATTCGGCATCGGTGCACAGTTCGGCGGGAAGTACTTCTGCCATGACGTGCGCGTCATCCGCCTGCCCCGCCACGGAGCCTCGTGCCCCGTGGCGATCGCCGTGTCGTGCTCGGCCGACCGGCAGGCCAAGGCGCGCATCACGCGAGACGGCGTCTTCCTCGAGCAGCTCGAGACCGAGCCGGCCCACTACCTGCCCGACGTGACCGACGAGCATCTCGACGACGACGTCGTGCGCATCGACCTCAACCAGCCGATGGACGAGATCCGCCGACAGCTGTCCACCCTTCCCATCCGGACTCGGGTCGCGCTCACCGGGCCCATGGTGGTCGCACGTGATCTCGCGCACGCGCGGATCAAGGCGATGCTCGAGCGCGGCGAGCCGATGCCGTCCTACCTGCGCGACCACTGCGTTTACTACGCCGGCCCGGCGAAGACCCCCGCGGGCTACGCCTCTGGGTCGTTCGGGCCGACGACGGCTGGTCGCATGGATTCCTATGTCGACCTCTTCCAGAAGGCCGGCGGATCGTTCGTCATGCTGGCCAAGGGCAACCGCAGCACCGCGGTCACCAACGCCTGCCGAGACAACGGTGGCTTCTACCTCGGGTCGATCGGGGGGCCCGCCGCCCGACTGGCCCAGGACAACATCCGCAAGGTCGAGGTCCTCGACTTCCCGGAACTGGGCATGGAGGCGGTCTGGCGGATCGAGGTCGAGGACTTCCCGGCCTTCGTCGTCGTCGACGACAAGGGCAATGACTTCTTCGAGGACACCCTGCGCCCGATCACGGTGACGATTCCGGTGGGGCCGCCTCGCTAGTTCGGGCAGTCATGCTCCGGCGGTCGTGACTGGCCGGAACGAGGTCAGCAGCGGTGGGCGCCGCCGGACCAGTGCCCGGCGCCGGAGCCATCGCGCCAGATCGTCCAGAAGGCACGGTCCTGCCAGTACCGGTTCCAGTTGTTCGGGGTGGTCTTGCGAAGGGCCTTGACGATGGCCACGCCCTCCTCGCCCATCTCCTTGCGAACTTCCTTCTGCATCATCCACGTCGCACCGCGGGCCAAGGCCGCGCTCATCTGGTAGGCACCGTGGTAGGTCCCGCTGGTCGCCCGGTAGTTCGCGTGGCTCTCGCGCAGGACGATGCAGCGACGCACGTCCTCCTTGCCCGGCTTGAACCACTTGCCCTGGTAGAGGCTCGGCATGAAGCCCATGAGGTCGGCGGCCTGGCGGTTCCCGCGGGCAAGAGCGGCCTCACGGTCGGAGTTACTGCCGGCCGGCGTCGTGCTCGTCGGGGCCGGCGCTGGCGCCTGCTCTCCATCACCCACCGGAACGAAGACGTCGTCGGCCGCAACGGCCGAGGGAACGCTGGCGTTGACGGCGCCCGCCGTCACGGAGGACAACGTCAGCAGTACGGCAACGGCCAGGGCCGAGGCACCGATCTGTCGACGCATGCATGAACTCCACGTGGGTTGCGGGGGCGTTCGCGAGGGAACAACGACTACCTACCGTGCCGAAAGATCACGGGATTGTCACGCGGTTGCATGGTGCTGATGGTCACAGGGGGTGTCCGACATATCGGACAATTGTTTGCTGCTGCCACAAATCATGAGGCGGCCCGCCGATCGAGTGTGACGGGCATCACATCACTGTCCACACGGTTATCCACAGGGAATACCGCCCCGCGGGACACCCCCCGCGTTGGCGGCGCGCGCCGTCAGCGCGTGAGCATGAAGTCAGAGCGACACGTCAGAGCGTGATGTCCTCGAGCATCTCGGTCACCAGGGCGGCGATCGGCGAGCGTTCCGACCGCGTCAGCGTCACGTGGGCGAACAACGGGTGTCCCTTCAACTTCTCGACGACAGCCACCACGCCGTCATGGCGTCCGACCCGCAGGTTGTCGCGTTGCGCCACGTCGTGGGTCAGAACCACCCTGCTGTCGCGACCCACCCTGGACAGAACCGTGAGCAGCACGTTGCGCTCGAGTGACTGCGCCTCGTCCACGATGACGAACGCATCGTGCAGGGACCGGCCGCGGATGTGCGTCAAGGGAAGGACCTCGAGCATCCCGCGATCGACGATCTCCTCCACGACCTCCTGGGTCGTGACCGCGCCGAGGGTGTCGAAGACCGCCTGCCCCCAAGGCGACATCTTCTCGACCTCGGTGCCGGGAAGATAGCCGAGCTCCTGGCCGCCGACCGCAAAGAGCGGACGGAAGACGATCACCTTGCGATGCTGCCTGCGCTCCAGCACCGCCTCGAGCCCGGCGCAGAGGGCCAGCGCGCTCTTGCCGGTGCCGGCCCGCCCGCCCAGGGACACGATCCCGATGTCCGGGTCCAGGAGCAGGTCGAGAGCGATCCGCTGCTCCGCGCTACGACCGTGGATCCCGAACGCCTCGCGGTCGCCGCGCACCAGGCGGACGCGCTTGTCGGGCGTCACACGTCCGAGCGCGCTCCCACGGTCCGACAGCAGGACCAGACCGGTGTGGCAGGGCAGCTCCGCCGCTGCCTCGAGGTCGATGATCTGCTCGTCGTAGAGCAGGTCGACGTCCTCGACCGTGACGTCGACCTCCGCCATGCCGGTGAAGCCGGTCTCGACAACGAACTCCGCGCGGTACTCCTCCGCCGGCAGGCCGACCGACGAAGCCTTGACCCGCATCGGGAGGTCCTTGCTGACCAGTACGACGGACTTGCCGTCCGCCTGGAGATTGCGTGCGACAGCCAGGATCCGGGTGTCGTTGTCGCCGAGCTGAAGACCGCTGGGCAGAACACTGACATCGGTGTGGTTGAGCTCGACCCGCACGGTGCCGCCGGCCTCGCCAACGGTCATGGGCTCATCGAGTCGGCCGTTCACCACGCGCAGGTCGTCGAGGAGACGCAGCGCCTGCCGGGCGAAGTAGCCGAGCTCCGGATGGCTTCGTTTCGCCTCGAGCTCGGTCACGACGACGACCGGAACGACCACGTCATGCTCGTCGAACCGCAGGAGGGCCCGCGGATCGGAGAGCAAGACGGAGGTGTCAAGGACGTACGTGCGGCGGATGTCGGGTTCGGCGTGCGCAGCGGGCACGTGGGCCTCCTGAAGCGGGCCACCTGCCCGGTGACCCGGTGCGGTTCTCCAGCGGGCGGCTGCCCGTGGCTGTGCCTAAACCGTACGGCCGGGCGCGCCGCTGTCCGGATTGACACGCCGCGCGAGGAGAGCGATCGCCGTCACGATGACGACGCCGGATCCCGCCACCACGCCCCGCCCGATCGGCATCAGCGCAGACACCGCAGCGCCCACCGTCCAGGCCACCGGGAACCCGATGGTGGCCCGCCACAGCCGACTCCACCCCTCGTCCCGGTACAGCAGGTCGGCGGCTCCGTACCGGATGGAGTCCACGAACGGCCCGGTGATCGAGATCACCGGTGCCTTCGCGTGACCGACCATCGTGAACACGGTCGCCAGAACCGCGAGGGCCAGGGCCGACGACGACACGGATACCCCGGCCGCGAACCACGCCTCGGATCCGAGCGACAGCTCCCGCGGGTCCGCGGGCACGTCCTTGCCGAGGAACACGGCTCCGGCGAGGGCGGTCACGCCCAGCAGCGAGGCCGCCAGGACGAGGAGTCCGCGGGTCCCCCGCGACGACGTGAACCAGGGCACCCAGCGGCGCAGCGCCAGGACCCCGGCGATCCCGACCGCGCAGCCCACCAGCGAGAAGACCGAGAGCCAGACCTGCCCCGGGTCCTCCTCGAGCCGAAGCCAGACCAGGACGAGGTTGCCGGCCTGGTTGGCCGTGAAGACACCGAAGGCCCGGAAGTCCTGGGCGTCCATGGCGCCCGCAACCGCGGTGAGGATCAGGACCATCGCCAGTGGGCGGCGAAGGACGATGGCGGCATCAGCGTCGACCGAGAGTCGATTGCCGGGATCGACGGGTCCGGTCATGTCCCGTAGCGGCGGTGCCGATCGGCGTAGGCGCGCATGGCTCGTAGGAAGTCCACGCGGCGGAAGTCCGGCCAGTACGCCTCGCAGAAGTAGAACTCTGAATGCGCGCTCTGCCAGAGCAGGAAGCCGGACAGCCGTTGCTCTCCGGACGTACGGATGACCAGATCGGGGTCCGGCTGACCGCTCGTATAGAGGTGCTCAGCGATGTGGTCGACATCGAGCAGCTGGGCCAGCTCGTCCAGACTGGTCCCCTGGCCGGCGTGCTGGTGGAGGAGCGCCCGCACAGCGTCCACGACCTCGCGGCGGCCGCCATACCCAACGGCCACGTTGACCAGGATCCCGTCGATGTCCGACGTCGCCTCCTCGGCCTCCTTCAGTGCTCGAGCCGTGGGCGCCGGAAGCAGGTCAAGGGCCCCCACCGGATGAAGTCGCCAACGCCGCTGCACCGCGAGGTCGTCGACGGTGTCCTGAATGATGCCCATGAGCGACTCGAGCTCGGCCGGCGGCCGGTTGAGATTGTCCGTCGACAACAGCCACAAGGTGACCACTTCGACACCGGCCTCCTCGCACCAGCCGAGGAACTCGACGATCTTCGCGGCGCCGGCCCGATGGCCCACCGACGACGATGAGCCCTGGGCGGTCGCCCAGCGTCGGTTGCCGTCCAGGATCACGCCGACGTGCCGGGGGCGTCGTTCTGGCGGCACCTGCGCGGCGAGGCGTCTCTCGTAGACGCCGTACACCAGGTCCGACAGCCCCACCGGTCCTCCGCTCCGTCGGCAGCGCAGCCCTACCGCAGACTGCCGCCGCGAGCAGGCTACTCCTCGGACTCCCCCAGCCGAGCCCTGATTCGCGAGGCGAGGTCGCCCATGTCCACCGTCGGTGCGTCGCAGGTGAACTGCCGGCACACGTATGCCGTGGGACGACCGTCGACGATCGGGCGGTCGCGGAGCAGCGGCACGCCGTCCTCCTCGGGGTCGCCTCCGCCGACCGCCACGACGGTGCCGGGGAGGGTAGACATCAGCGCGATGCGATGCATCCTGGCGCGCAGGGGATCCGCTGGATCCCCCACGATGGCGATCTCGAGCGGGCCCGACTGCAGAGCGGCGGCCGCTGCCAGGCCCCAACCGGCGGCGCGCGGCGCCCGGCCCGCGAGGGTCGTCACGACCGCGAGCGCCCTCTCAGCGACGAGTCGGTAGTCGACGACGCCGGTCAGCGCCGCCTGGGTAATGCACGCATTGGTCACGGCGAACCACCCGGACGGCTCCGCGTTGTCCGAGGGATCCCGCGGTCGCTGGATCAGGGCCGGCGCGTCGTCCGCGGTGTCGAAGAACCCGCCCTGTCCGTCGGCGAAGTGCTGGACGGCAACGTCGAGGAGGATGCCGGCGAACGCCAGCCACTCGTCGTCCCCCGTGACCTGGTAGAGCACCTGCAGGCCCTCGGCCACGCTGCCGTAGTCGTCCAGGACACCCTCGCTGGAGCCCGCCCGGCCGTCACGCGACGTACGGCAGAGCCGGTCGTCGTCGTTGGCTCCCAGGTGGACCGACACGATCAGGTCGGCCGCCGCCGTGGCGGCGGCCAGCCAGTCCGGCTCGTCGAGGAGGGCGCCCGCCTCGGCGAGCGCGGCGATGGCCAGGCCGTTCCACGCGGCCACGATCTTGTCATCTCGACCCGGACGAGGCCGCAGCTCGCGGGCGGCCAGCAGTCGCTCCCGCAGCTGCCGCCACCGGTCTGCATCGTCCGGATCGGTCAACAGCTGCAGCGTCGACGAGCCGTGCTCGAAGGTGCCCGATGCCGTGACACTGAGCAGGTCGGCGGCCCACGCGCCGTCCTCCGCTCCGAGGACGTCGACGAGCTGGGCCGGGGTCCACGCGTAGAAGGCGCCCTCCCGTCCCTCGCTGTCGGCGTCGAGGGCGGCAGCGAAGCCCCCCTCCGGGGTCCTCATCTCGCGCAGCAGGAAGCCGGCCGTCTCGCGCGCGACCCGCTCGGCGAGCGGCGAGCCGGAGAGCCGCCACCAGTGCAGGTAGACCCGCAGGAGCAGCGCGTTGTCGTACAGCATCTTCTCGAAGTGCGGTACGACCCAGCCCGCGTCGACCGAGTAGCGCGCGAACCCACCACCCAGCTGGTCGTACATGCCGCCGCGGGCCATCGCCTCCAGCGTCTCCTGCGCCATCCCCAGAGATCGCTCGTCTCCCGTCAGCGCCGCGTGCCGCAGCAGGAACTCCATGATCATCGATGGCGGGAACTTCGGCGCCCCGCCGAACCCGCCTCGGGCGTGGTCGAAGTCGCCGGCGAGTGCCGCGACGGCGATCGCCAGGTCCATCAGCCCGGGGGGCGGCTCCTCGGAGGCCGGCATCGTCCGTGCGCTGAGAGCCGACGCGATGCGCACGCTGGCGCCCAGCACGTCCTCGCGCCGCTCCCGCCAGGTCTCGGAGATCGTGGACAGCAGCTGCGGGAAGGAGGGCATTCCATGACGCGGCGTCGGCGGGAAGTAGGTGCCGGCGTAGAAGGGCCGGGCCTCGTGATCGAGGAAGACCGACATCGGCCAGCCGCCCTGGCCGGTGAGGCTGACCGTGGCGTTCATGTACACCGAGTCGACGTCCGGGCGCTCCTCGCGATCGACCTTGATGCTGACGTAGTCCTCGTTCAGCTGCGCGGCGACCGCCTCGTCCTCGAAGGACTCGTGCGCCATGACGTGGCACCAGTGGCAGGCCGAGTATCCGATGGACAGGAAGATCGGGACGTCGCGGCGCCGGGCCTCCTCGAAGGCGTCCTCGCCCCACTCCCACCAGTCGACGGGGTTGTCCGCATGCTGCAACAGGTACGGGCTGGTTGACTCGATCAGTCGGTTCGGCACACGTCCATGCTTGCGCGTCCCCGGCATTCCCGCGAGATCGGGTATCCACAAGAGCGGGAGTGCGCCTGGCGGGAACCTGCTGCCGAGACGCAGGCTCATGCGGTGAGCATTGCCGCGATGTCTCACGAGTGAGACTATTGGGAGGTGACCGACGTGAGTATCCGCGACCTCCGAAATCAGGGTGGGGAGATCCTCGACTCCGTGATGCGCGGTGCCACCGTCACGGTGACCCGTCAGGGTCGCCCGATTGCCGAGTTACGTCCGCTTCGACGGGGGACCGACACCGGCCGGCTCCTGGAACTCTGGCGCGGAACACCGACCTTCTCCCTTGACCGACTCCGAGCCGATCTCGCCGAGATCCTGGACGACTCGCTATGACTAACCCCGATACCGCCGGGCTTCTCGACACGAGCGTGGTGATCGAGCTCGGTTCACTGGCTCCCGATGATCTCCCGCAGGAGAGCTTCATCTCCGCCATCACCCTCGCCGAGCTTTCCGTCGGCCCGCTGGTGGCTGCCACCGATGATGAGCGCATTGCGCGCCAGTCCGTGCTTCAGGTCACCGAGGCGCACTTCACTCCGCTGCCCTTCGATGCCGAATCCGCTCGGGCCTTCGGACGCGTGGCTGCCGCGCTACGAGGCTCGGGTCGCAAGCATCGCGCCCGCGCATACGACGCCCTCATTGCAGCGACTGCGTTGAGTCATGCGCTTCCCGTCTACACCCGCAACCCCGACGACTTCTCCGGAATCGACGGACTCACCGTTCGTCGCGTCCCGTGACCAAGAGCCCGTCATCCACCTTCTGTGATCCCATCCCGCTTGTGACTGCACAGACTTGTCCGCGTGCTGCAACAGGTATGGGCCGGTTGACTCCATCAGGCGGATCGGCACCCGACCGGTCTGACGCACGCCCTCGGATCGTGCTCGTCCGTCGGTGGCGTGGGCCAGTCGCGACTAGGGGCGCACTGCTCGATACCCACGAGTGACGTAGCGGACCGGGACGAGCCCAGTGGCCGGGTCCGTCCCCGCGATCGCGAGCTCGCGGACCCGATCAGCTAGCACTTTGCGCCGCCGATCCGGGAGCGCGATCACGTAGCTGCGGGACGTGATCATGTCGAGCACGGCGTCGACGGTGACGGTGTTGGTCCAGCGAACCTGGTTGGTCTCGAGGGGGCCGAACGGCGGGCCCACCCGAGGCTCGAATCCCACGTCGGGGCTGGTGCCGAACTCACGGAGGAGGGTGCTCAGCTCACGGACCCAGGGGTCCTCCTCGTCTCGGTCGTTCCAGGCCAGTCCGAGGATGCCGCCGGAGCGCAGGACTCGGGCCACCTCGGGCACGGCCCGTTCGGGGTCGATCCAGTGCCAGGCCTGACCGACGAGCACGGCATCCGCGTAGCCCTGGCGCAGCGGAATGTCCTCCCCGGTACCGGCCAGCACCGAGGTGCCGGGCAGTCGTTCGGACAGCGCGGCCCGCATGGCCGGGTCCGGCTCCACGGCGACGACGACCTCGACCCGGTCGACCAGGGCGCGCGTCAGCTTGCCGGTACCCGCGCCGAGGTCGATAACCCGTTGGGGGTCGCCGGCCAGCAGCCAGTCGACCATCTCTGCGGGGTACTCCGGCCGGCCACGCTCATAGGCCGCCGCCGCCTCCCCGAATCGCCGTCCGGTGGGGTCATTGGCCGGCATGCGGCTACCGCGACAGCAGCAGAGAGACGCAGACGCCAGTCACGGGCGACGGCCCGAGAGGTCGAGCACCTTCGTCTGAAGCGGCGCATCGTCGGGGACCGAGCCGCTCGGACCCTCACCGAACATCCCGCTGGCCGCCATCATGCCCGCCATCGGGGTGAAGATCTCCGAGAGTGCCTCCACGACATCGGGCTCGATGGTGTCGTCAGCCCCGACCGCCCTCGCGAGATCCCAACCGTGGAGTGCGTACTCGCCGATCCGGAAGCTGAGCAGCATCGACCCGGGCATGTCCATCGCGGGATGCGCCACGATCCGATCCATCGCGCCCTCCTGCGCGAAGGCTGCGGCCATCTCGATGCGGCTCTCCTCGAAGGCCGCGACGCGATCGGTATCTCGCGGCCGCACGGGCGAACTGCGCGAGTCCGTCCTCGCGGGAGCCGCCGGTCAGGATGGCGGTCGCCATCCGATTGCCGCCGATGACGTGGTCCACCAGCGCCTGCACATCTTGACCCGCGTTCCCCGTCGGCGCGTGCCACTGGTCCTCGCCGACCTCCGCCAGGGCACTTGCGAAGCCGGCGGCGGATCTATCGAGAATCTCCAAGGGGTCCATCCGCGAATGGTAGTCGGGCTAGTGTCGCCGGAGTGAGCGAACATCTCCACATCTGTCCCCTGTGCGAGGCCACCTGCGGACTCGTCATCACGATCAAGGACGGCGCCGTCGCCGGCGTCCGCGGCGACGCCGACGACGTCTTCAGCAACGGCTTCATCTGCCCCAAGGGGACGCTGATCGGCGAGTTGCACGCCGACCCCGATCGCCTCCGCACGCCGCTCATCCGCGACCCGGACTCCGGCGATCTCGTGCCCGCGACGTGGGATGAGGCGTTCGAGGTCATTCGCGTCGGTCTCACCGAGGTGATCTCGCAGCACGGAGCCGACTCCGTCGGGGTCTTCCTCGGCAACCCCAACGTCCACAACGTGTCGAGCGCGTTCTACCTGCCGGCCTTCCTGCGGACCCTCGGCACTGTCAACCGGTTCACCGCGAGCACGGTCGACCAGTTCCCCAAGCAGGCGGCCTCCGCGCTGATGTTCGGCACCGGCCTCTCCGTCGCGGTGCCCGATGTCGACCGCACCGACTACCTGCTTGTCCTCGGGGCCAATCCCCTGGTGTCGAACGGGTCGATGATGACGGCGCCGGACATGCCGGGACGACTGCGCGCTCTGAAGTCGCGCGGGGGTCGACTGGTCGTGGTGGATCCCGTCCGCACTCGCACGGCCCGCGCCGCCCACGAGCATCTCGCGATCCGGCCCGGCGGCGACGCGTTCCTGCTGGCGGCGATCGCCCACGTGCTGGTCGCCGAGGACCTGGTGTCGATCGGAGCCGCAGAGGAGCACCTGGCAGCCGGCTCACTCGATGTCGTACGCGATGCCGTTCGACCGTTCGATCCCGATGCCGTCGCACGCCTGGTGGACGTGCCGGCCGACGACATCCGCCGCCTCGCCCGCGAACTGGCCGCCGCGCCGTCGGCGGCGGTGTACGGGCGCATGGGCACCACCACTTCGGGTCTGGCATGCACTGACGGCAGCACGCTGGCCCTCGGCACGGTCGCGTCGTGGCTCATCGACGTCGTCAATGTCCTCATCGGAGCGCTCGATACCCCCGGCGGCGTGATGTGGTCGCTGCCACCGGCCGGTGGTCCCACGACCGAGGGCACTCCAGGGATAGGGCGCGGCGCAATGATTCCCGGGCGCAAGCGCACCCGGGTCCGCGGCCTGCCCAGCGTGTTCGGCGAGTTCCCGGCGGCCGCCCTGGCGGAGGAGATCGACACCCCGGGAGAGGACGGGGCCCGCATCCGGGCGCTGATCACGATCGCCGGCAACCCGGTGGTGTCGACACCGGACAGCACGCGGCTGGCGGCCGCCCTCGGATCGCTGGACCTGATGGTCAGTCTGGACTCCTACGTCACCGAGACGTCCCGACACGCCACCGTGATCCTCCCGCCGCCCTCGCCGCTGGCCCGTCGCCACTACGACGTCGTCTTCAACAACCTCGCGATCCGCAACGCCGCGAGGTACTCCTCGGCGACGGTGCCTCTCGACGCCGGCGAGCGAGACGAGGCCGACACGCTCCTACGGCTCACCGCCATCGCGTTCGCCATCGCGACCGGCGTCCCCCGAGCCGAGCCCCGACGACGTGGACGACCTCGTGGCGGCGACCGTCGCCCAGCAGATGGTGACCGACGAGGCGTCGCGAGCGCATGGCCTCGAGGTGGCAGACGTCCTGTCCGCCGTGTCGCAGCGACGCGGCATCGATCGCCTGCTGGACCTGCGCATCAGATCCGGGCCCTACGGGGACGGATTCGGTCGCCATCCCGACGGCCTCACCCTCGCGTCCGTCGAGGCGTCACCACACGGAATCGACCTCGGTCCGCTGCACCCCCGCTTGCCCGAGGTGCTGCGCACGGCGTCCGGGCGGATCGAGCTGGCGCCGCCCCAGCTCGTTACGGCCCTCGCGGAGGCGGCCGACGTGCTGGCCGAGCAGTCGACCCCGCCCTCGATGGTGCTGGTCGGTCGCCGTCAGCTGCGGAGCAACAACTCGTGGATGCACAACCTGCCCGGCCTCGCCGGTGGTTCCAACGCGTGCACGGCGCAGGTGAACCCGGTCGACGCCGCCCGCCTTGGCGTCTTCGACGGCATGACGATCCGGGTGTCCACCCCGACCGGCTCGGTCCTGCTCCCGGCAGAGGTCACCGACGACGTACGGCCCGGCGTCGTGTGCGTGCCGCATGGCTGGGGCCATCAGGACCCCGATGCCTGGGGCGCCGTCGCGCGAGAGCAGCCCGGGGCCAATGTCAATGAGGTCACCGGGTCGGATCCGTGGACGTGCTGTCCGGGACGTCGGTCCTGGCGGGCATCGCGGTGGAGGTCTCCCCGGCCTGAGGTCGAGGCCCGACGCACTAGCCGAGGTTCACAGCCACTTCCCGTAGAGGAGGTCCTCGGGCTGGGCGATCTCGGCGGCCACCGGGACCCCGGAGAACTCCGCGGTGATCGCACGGGCCCACTGGGCCGCCATCGGGACGAGATCGCGTTCGGCAGTCTGCATCCGGTCGCGCACGAGCAGCACGCCGAGATCGGCGCCCGGGTAGCGGTACTCGTTCTCCCCGTACACGCGCAGGTAGAACGCCTCGTCGGGACCGGTCACGTTGTGCCAGTCGGTCTCCATCCGCACGAAGCTGATGGAGCCGTCGTCGTCCATGCGCCACAGGCCGCTCGCCGGCGCCTTGGTGATGATCTCGACCTCGTCGGTCGTCTGCTTCAGCACCAGCTGGCTCCAGCGGTCGAAGTCACGCCACCTGGCCTGGATGGCATCGAGATCGCACTCCCAGTCCACGTCCATGAACTCCAGCAGGTGGAACAGGAACAGGGGCACGCCGCCGTAGCGTGAGGTGATCAGGTTGGTCAGGGGGGAGGCTCCGGAGATGCGCGGGTTGATCTCGCCGAGGTACACGGTGTCGTCGTCGAGATCGATCAGGTAGTCCATGCAGAAGACGCCGCGGTATCCCTCCTCGTAGAGGCGGTTGCCGAGCTTGCGGGCCATCTCACGGATCCGTGCCTGGTTCTGCGACCCGAAGGAGATCGGGGCGCAGTCATTCCCGCACCAGCCACCCTTGTAAGGGGTGAGCTCCTCGAAGCCGGTGAGGTCGACCTGGACGGGACCGACCAGGGTGCCGTGCCGGGTGGCCACGGCCTCCACGGTCCCCGGCAGGTGCCGGATGTTCTTCATGATCTTGAGGTCCTCACCGACGAGGTGCTCGGCATGCGCGTCCCAGTCGGCTTCCTCGTCAATGAAGAACGTTGTCCTCCCCGAGTCCCCGTAGGGCAGCTGCACCACCAGGCGGCTGCCGAGGCCGGCTTCCGCCGCCGCCGTCGTGAGCTCCGCATAGGTGTCGCACCGCGTCATGATGTTCGGGGCGCTTGCGACTCCTGCCTCGTTGCCAAGTCGCGTCGTCTCGATCTTGGAGTCGATGCGCTCGCGGAGCTCGCGCGGAGGGAGGGCAATCGACAGGCCGAGCTGGTTGGCCAGCCGTTCGGTCTCCTCGTCGAACATGACGAACAGCACGTGACCGGCGCCGCGGGCCTGGATGTGGTCGATGACCTCCTTGTGGCCGAGCAGGTAGCTGTTGACTGATTCGAAGGTCTCGAACTCGCGGGGGCCGGGGTGCGTCGGGACGAAGATGTGGTCGTGGGCGGAGTCGAAGGAGTCGAAGTAGCAGACGTACCTCATCGCACTGACCCAGTCGTCGATGCCGAGGATGTTGTAGGCCGTGGGAGACACGAAGTAGATGGGCGTCTCGTTCTCGCGGAAGAAGCGGTAGATCTCCGAGATTCCGCGCAGGTGCGGGCGCTCAGGCGGGTCCTGGTCCACGGGACTCTCCGTCATGATCGTCTCCTCCGTCTGCGCTGGTTCCGGGGGCCGTCGTCGTAGCGGCTCCGTCAGCCGTGCCCACCACGCGCGTACATCAAGTACGGACACGAGGAAACTCTAGGCTCTGCGGCGACTACGTGAGGAAGAACGTGCCCGCCGGCCGGTGAGCCTCATTGCGCAGGGCGCTGAGGTCAGGCAGGAGCGCGGCCACGGTGCGCGGATGCTCTCCGGTCTCGTTCCCGTGGACGCTCATGGCCCAGTGCTCATCGGGCCACAGGAGCGTCATCGTCCCGGTCGTCGGCTCATAGGTGGTCGTGTAGACCGTGCCCCACGTGCTCTCGAACAGCGGTCGGTACAACGGCGGCCGCAGGAATGCCGCGACGAGCTCAGGGCCGTCCATGAGCGGGAAGGACACCAGTGAGGCCAGGTACTCCTCCCGCGCGACGGTGTTGCAGTACTCCGCGTGCCGTGGCCACTCGGTCTCGCCCTGCCGGTTGGCGGCGAACGCGAACGGACTCGTGCGCGCAGGACGATCCGGAGCCAGGTGGACAACCCGGCGGTCGCCCACCGCGTCGTTGAGCGCGAGGTTGTACGACATCTGCACCGGCAGGTCCGTGATTCGGTCGACGGCTTCGGCGGTTGTCCCCGCCACCTGCAGGAGGTAGCGCACGATGAGGCCGATGCCGAACCCGCGACCCACCTCACGCCGGCCACCGAAGGAGATGGCCACCGACAGGCCGGCCTCGTTCATGCCGTCCATCAGCCCCCAGCCGCAGTCGGACATCCCGATGACGGAACGGCCCGACCAGTGCGTCCGCAGGGCCAGGGCATCGGTCAACTGGGGCGGATAGTCGTAGTTCCGGATGAGGAGGGGCGCCGGGGTGCTCAGCATCGCGATCGAGCAGGCCGTCACGAGCGGCGGCGGGCACCAATGGCTCAGGAACCGTGCCTCGAGGTCCCCGCCGCCCACGGCGTCGACGAACCCGAGGTAATCGTCGAAGATCTCCGGCATCCACGCGCGCACGGCGTCACGGCAGTCGGCGTAGGACGGACGTGCCTCCTCCCCGTCGTGGAGGAACCAGCGCCGGTAGGACGGCCAGGCGCGATGGAATTCCCGGGCCGCCTCTGCGCCGGGCACGAAGCCGCCATCGACGCACCGGAACGGCAGCGTGACGTCGGCAACATGAACCGGGAACGGCTCGTCGTGCACGTCATCACCCGCCCTCGTGTCTTTGCTCCGCGAATGTGGCCCACGCCACCACGCATGCGGACGCATCGCGTAGCACCCCTAGCCTAGGATCACACGGGTGCGATTGGACGAGTACGCGCGGTACGACGCGACCGGCCTGTCGGATCTCGTTCGAGCCGGCGATGTCTCACCCTCCGAACTCCAGGAGTGCGCCCTCGCCGCTCACGAGCAGGTGCACGCGCAGATCAACGCGGTCGTCGCCGTCCATCCGCAGGACACAGACGACATGAGCGCGACCGGCCCACTTGCCGGCGTGCCGATGATGGTGAAGGACCTCTTCCACGGTCAGGCCGGATTGCCCTGCGGCAACGGCAGTCGGCTGTCGGAGGCGTGGACGGTGCCTCAACGGACCCAGATCTACGCTCGCGCCGTCGCCGCTGGGATGACCAGCGTCGGTCGGACCACGACCTCGGAGTTCGGGATCATGGGCACCACCGAGACCATCGCGCAAGGCATCACCCGCAGTCCGTGGAGCTCGAACCACATGGCCGGCGGCTCGAGCGGCGGCGCTGGGGCGGTGGTCGGCGCCGGCGTCGTCCCGGTCGCCCTCGCCAGCGACGGCGGCGGCTCGATCCGCATTCCCGCCTCGGCCAGCGGCGTCGTCGGGCTCAAGCCGAGCCGCGGCCGCGTCCCGTGGGGCCTGCACCTGAAGGAGCCACTCCTGGGCTGGGCGGTGCAGTTCGCCATGACTCGCAGCGTCCGCGACGCTGCCCTGCTCCTGGACGTGCTCGGCGGACCGACGCCGGGCGACCACGAGGGAGTGCCACGACCCGCAGTTCCCTTCGCGCAGTCCGCGGCCTCGGCGATCACGCCACTGCGCATCGCGTGGTGGTCCCATCCGTGGTCGGGGCACGAGCCCGACCCGGTGGTCACCGAAGCGACTGCGGCCACCGCCGCGCTCCTGGAGAGCCTCGGGCATCACGTCGAAGTGGCCACGCCGGAGTTCTCGTGGGAGGCCTATCTCCAGGCGATGACCGACGTCTGGGCGTCGACCAACGCGCACACGATCGATGGGCTGGCCGCCGCGCTCGGCCGGGAGGTGAACGCGGACTCCGTCGAGGGCGCGACCCTGGCCATGGTCGAGTACGGGCGTCGGGTGTCGGCCCTGCAACTGCTCAACGCGATCGACGTGGAGACCGCGCTGACGTACCTGATGACCGAGTTCTTCTCCCGCTTTGACGTGCTGCTGACCCCGACCCTCGGCGCCCTGCTCCCCGCCGTGGGCCACTACGACCCCGTCGGGTTCACTGAGCCGCGCGACACCTTCGCCACCTGGTCGCGATGGGAGTCGTTCTTGCCCGTCTTCAACACCACGGGTCAACCGGCCATCAGCCTGCCGCTGCACCAGTCCCCGGACGGCCTGCCGATCGGCATGCAGCTCGTGGGCGGGCTCGGGAACGAGGCGACCCTGCTGGCACTGTCCGCGCAGCTCGAGCAGGCCCTCCCCTGGGCGGATCGCCGACCGCCGGCGTACGCGGGCTGACCCTCCGTCGGAGGGGATGAGAGGCTGACCCATGCCCTCCGACACCATCACCCTGTACGGCGCCACGTGGTGCCCGGACTGCAAGCGGTCCAAGGCCTTCCTTGCAGAGCAGCGCATCCCGTTCACCTACGTGGACCTCGAGGAGCGTCCCGAGGCCACCCAGATCGTGCAGGACCTCAACGACGGCAAGCAGATCATCCCCACGATCGTCTTCCCGGACGGCAGCTACGTCGCCGAGCCCACCAACGAGGAGCTCGCCGAGAAGCTGGGGCTGAGCCGTGCGGCGATGGAGAACCACTACGACGTGGTGATCGTCGGCGGCGGGCCCACCGGCCTGACGACGAGCATCTACGCCGCCCGGGAGAACCTGCGGACCGTGATCATCGAGCGCTCCGCCCTCGGCGGACAGGCTGCCGTCACCGAGCGGCTCGACAACTACCCGGGCTTCCCCGAGGGGATCGCCGGCGCCGATCTCGCCGAGCGGTTCGCGGCCCAGGCCGCCCGCTACGAGGTCGAGACCCTGCCGGCCGTGTCGGTGGCGTCCCTGGAGCCGCAGGGAAACGGCGTCACCCTCGTGCGGACATCGACCGGCCAGGAGATCACCGCCCGCGCCGTGCTCGTCGCCACCGGATCCACGTACCGCCGCACCGGCGTCGAGGGCGAGGACGACCTCATCGGGGCCGGCATCCACTTCTGCGCCACCTGCGACGGCCCCTTCTACAAGGGAGCCGACGAACTGGTCGTCGTGGGAGGTGGTAATTCAGGGTTCGAGGAGGGTCTGTTCCTCGCTCAGTTCGCCGATCACGTCACGATCGTCGAACGCTCGGCCACGCCCAAGGCGTCCGCGCTCCTTCAGGACAAGGTTGCCAGCCACCAGGGCATGGACGTCCTGACGGAGACGTCGCTCATCCGCTTCACCGCAAACGACTCCGGCAAGCTGGCCTCCCTGACGCTGGCCGACAGTGACGGCACGGAGAAGGTGCACGAAGCCGACGGGGCCTTCGTCTTCGTCGGACTCGACCCCAACACCGGGTGGCTGGACGGGCTCCTCGAGCTCGATGCGGCCGGCTTCGTCGTCACGAACCGGATGCTGGAGAGCAGTGTCCCGGGCATCTTCGCGGCCGGGGACGTACGAGCCGGCTCCACCAAGCAGCTGGCCGCCGCCGTGGGCGAGGGGGCCGCAGTGGCGCTGCAGATCCGCGCGCACCTCGAGGAGCAGGCGGCCGGACGCTAGCGGGGAGGCAGTTCGCCGTGATGCTGCCGCACCTCGTGCCGCAGGCCCCGGTACCGGATCACTTCGAACACCACTAGGCCCACCATCAGTGCCGTCGCGATCGTCAGCGACGTGAGGGCCGGGACTGCCGTGCCGACCGGGATCATCACCAACAGGACTACGGCGACGACCACTCGTTGGACATTCACCGTGCCGATATTGCGCCACCTGAACGCGACGTGGGCGATCAGGTACATGGCCAAGCCGCCGAATAGGGCCACCGCGGCGACGGTCTTCAGGGGATATCCGACGTCAAGCAGCGTCTTCTTCAGACCCAGCGCGACGAGCACGATCCCCCAGATCATGAAGAAGTGGATGTAGCTGTAGGAGTCACGGGCCATGGCGGCACGCGCGGAGCCAGTGAGTGACTCGAGAACGCGCTCAGCGACGATGGAGACGACGTCGAAGTACTGCCACCACATCGCCGAGACGATCACGACTCCAAAGGTGACGGCAGCGATCACTCCCGGCGTGAACTCGGCGTCAAGCGCCCCGATGCCCAGCGCCACGAGCGACTCGCCGAGCGCGATGATGATGATCAGGCCATGCCGCTCGGCGAAGTGCCCGGCATCGACCTTCCAGCCAGCCGTCCCCGTCAGGAGGGGCGCCCCGAAGTCGACGATGATGGCCACGCCCCACAGGGCGGCACGCACCGGTCCCGCCGGTACGAAGCCAGCGATCAGGATGAGCGTCGCGCCGAGCACCATTCCGGGAACGAGCTTGAGCACGGCCGCGAACACGTCCGGGTCGTTCCGCGTCGTGACGGCGTACAGCGTCACGTGCAGCAGGCGAACGATGAGGTAGGCGACACCGAAGACGATCGAGGTCTCGCCGAAGGCTCCGGGAGCGGCCAGCCCGACGACCAGCATCGCCGCCATGGCCATGAGCAGGACGAGTCGCGAGGAGATGTCGTCGTCGATGCGGATCGAGTTCGTCAGCCAGGAGTAGCCGACCCATGCCCACCAGATGACCGCCAGCACCGCGAACCCGCGCAGCATGCCGACCCAGGTCAGGTCCTCGGCGAGCAGCGCCGTGACCTGGGTCAAGGCGAAGACGAAGACGAGGTCGAAGAACAGTTCCAGGGGCGTGACGGAGTGAGCCTCGCCAACGGTGCGCTCGTGGTCGTGCGGCTCAGAGTCCGTCACAGGGCGCCAGTCGACGTGCCGAGCAGGACGGACATCATGGCCATCACGACCAGTCCCGCGATGGCTGCCACGACGGCATACCCCATGGCCGCCGTTGCGTGCTCTGACTCCGCGTGGTTGACACGCATCGTCCGCACGACCGCGATCACGATGAACGCGGCCGCGGGCACCAGGCACGCCACGATCGTCCAGGTGGGCGCATCCGCCAGGAGCAGGCTGCGCATCGACAGGAGGGCGACGGCGAGCACGCCCAGGCTCGTGCGCAGCCATGCCTGACGCGTACGACTTCCGACCTCGTCGTAGGCCGGCGGGGCGGTGCTCATGACACGACGAGCACGAAAGCGATGAGGGTGGCGAGGACGGCGAACAGCACCCCGACCACGATGAGGACCGGGGTGCGTCCCAGCGGGATCCCGGCTCGCATGGCCTTGTCTGTTCGCGACCACCTCACCGTTCCGACGATCGCGATGAGCGCCCCGGCCATGATGGTCGCGATCGCGATGGTGACGACGACACCCTCGCCCTGCTCGATGCGAACGAACTGGTCGAGGGCAACACCGCCGGCGATCAGGCCGAGGGCGGTGCGCATCCAGGCCAGGAAGGTGCGCTCGTTGGCTAGCAGGAACCGGTAGTCGACGGGAACCTCAGAGTCCTCCATGACCGTGACGGTACCCGCTGCCATGATCGGCACATGACATCACCAAGCCGGTCAATCCTCGTCACCGGAGGCTCGCGTGGAATCGGTGCCTCGATCGCTCGCGCGTTCGCGGCGAACGGGGATCGCGTCGCCGTGCACTACGGGTCGTCCCTGCCCGCCGCCGAGGAGGTGCTGGCCTCCCTGGCGGGCGAGGGACACCTCCTCGCCCGGGCTGATCTGAGGGACCCCGAGTCCATCCGGTCGATGGTCGATGCGGCTGCCGGACAGCTCGGCGGCATCGACGTCCTCGTCAACAACGCGGGCGTCTTCGTCGCGCACCCGATCGAGAGCGTGGACTATGCGGAGTGGCAGCGCGCCTGGGCCGAGACACTGGCGGTGAACCTGGTCGGGGCGGCCAACGTGACCTGGTGCGCGCTGCAGCACATGCCGCGGCACGGGCATTCGCGCATCGTGAACGTCGGGTCCCGCGGCGCCTTCCGCGGCGAACCGCAGAATCCGTCGTACGGGGCGAGCAAGGCGGGGATCGCCGCCTTCGGGCAGTCGATCGCGAAGGCGCTGGCGCCCCTGGGCATCGCCGTCACGACCATCGCGCCAGGCTTCGTCGACACGGACATGGCCGCAGAGCTGCTAGCCGGCCCCACCGGCGACGAGATCCGCGGACAGAGCCCGTTCGACCGGGTGGCGACCCCAGAGGAGTTGGCCGACGCGGTGCTGTTCCTCGCCTCGCCACAGGCCGAGTGGGCAAGCGGCGCCATCCTGGACTTCAACGGGGCCAGCTACCTGCGGATGTGAGCGGACAGGCGACAATGGCCGCATGACAACGACCTACGGACTCACTGCCACCGTCGACCGCGACTTCGACACGGTGGTGGGCGAAGTGAAGGCAGCCCTGGCCGAGCAGGGCTTCGGGATCATCACCGAGATCGACATGCAGGCCACGCTGAAGGCAAAGCTCGGAGTCGACATCGAACGGCAGGTGATTCTCGGTGCGTGCAATCCGGGCTTCGCGCATCGTGCACTTCAGGTAGAACCAGCCATCGGTCTGCTGCTGCCGTGCAATGTCGTCGTGCGCACCGCTCCCGACGGAACGGTCGTCGAAATGATCAATCCTCAGACCATGGTCGACCTCAGCGGCAGCGAGGGCATGGCCGAACTGGCGGACGGGGTGACGGCCGCGCTCACCTCAGCGCTGGCCGCCGTCGCTGACTAGCGGCTGGTCGTGTGCATGTAGCGCCGCACGGCCAGCGTGCCGAACACCGCGATCAGCACCCCGCATGACAGCAGCGTGTAGAGCTCGGCGTTCTGCAGTGGCCAGTAGTCAGGCTGGATGCCCGTGGGGTTGCCGAACAGCTCACGACAGGACAGAACAAGCGCCGAGATCGGATTCCAGGCGGCCACCACCTGCAACCAGCCCGGCAGCGCGTTGATGGGCACGAAGGCGTTGGACAGGAAGGTCAGCGGGAACAGCCACACCAGTCCCGCGGTATTGGCGGTCTCGGGGTTCGGCATGTACAGGCCGATCCACGATCCGATCCACGCAACCGTGTACGCGAACAGCAGGAGCAGCGCGTAGGCCCAGATCGCGTTGAGCAGGCCGTTGTCGATGCGCCACCCCACCAGGTAGCCGGTGATGCTCAGCACGACCAGGACGAGGATCTGGCGAGCTGCGTCCGCGAAGGTCCGGCCGACGAGGACCGCTGGCGGTGACATCGGAAGCGCGCGGAACCTGTCGATGAGGCCCTTGTGCATGTCCTCGGCGAGTCCGACCGTGCTGGACGCGGCCGCGAACGCGACCGTCTGGCCGAAGATGCCGGGCATGAGGTACTGCCGGTAGGCGTCAGCCCCCGTGTCTCCCGGAATGGGGATCGCTCCGCCGAAGACGTAGGCGAAGAGCAGGACGAAGATCACCGGCTGGACCAGCGAGAAGAACAGGAGTTCGGGAACCCGGATCGTCTGGATCAGGTTGCGCCGGGCCACCACGAGACCGTCGTGCAGCGTCCATCCGTAGATGGGCCGGGGCAGCGCCACCGGCGCTGCCGTGCTGAGCGATGTCATGCCGCCCCCTTTCCTCGTCGGCGACCCTTCGGCGCGGGTGCCTGCTCCTCCTCGGCCATGTGCCCGGTCAGTGACAAGAACACGTCGTCGAGGGTGGGTCGCCTGAGCACGAGGTCCGACACCTCCACGCCACGGGCGTCGAGGGCCCGGATCGCATTGACGAGCACCGTCGACCCGCCGGTGACGGGCGCCGACACCCGAAGCTCCTCGACGAGCGGCTCCCCGGTGCTGACGGTTGCCAGCGCCGCAGCGGCCTGCGCCGTCAGCGCGGGATCGAGCACCGAGACCTCGATGCGGTCGCCACCGATCTGGTCCTTGAGCTGCTCAGAGGTGCCATGCGCGATCACCCGTCCGTGGTCGATGACGACGATGTCCTGCGCGAGCTGGTCGGCCTCCTCCAGGTACTGGGTGGTGAGGAGGACCGTCGTGCCCTGGGCCACGAGGTCGTTGATCACGCCCCACAGGCCGAGTCGCGAGCGCGGATCCAGTCCGGTCGTGGGCTCGTCGAGGAACAGGATCGACGGCTGGGCGACCAGGCTGGCGGCCAGGTCCAGCCGGCGACGCATGCCACCGGAGTAGGTCTTGGCGGGCCGATCCGCCGCCTCGGTCAGTTCGAACCACTCCAGCAGCTCCGCGCTGCGCGCCTTCACGTACTTCGGGGACAGGTGGTACAGGTCGCCGAACATCCGCAGGTTCTCCCGGCCGGTGAGGTACTCGTCGACCGCGGCGTACTGACCGGTGAGCCCGATCGCGCGGCGGACGTCGTCGGGATGCTTGACGACGTCGAACCCGGAGACCGTGGCGCTCCCGGCCGTCGGCTGGAGCAGCGTCGACAGGATCCGCACCGTGGTCGTCTTGCCGGCCCCGTTGGGTCCGAGCAGCCCGACGACCTGGCCGCGCTCGACCGTCAGGTCGATGCCGTCCAGCGCCACGACGTCACCGAAGTGCTTGACCAGGCCCTCGGCGTGGACCGCCGCGTCAGTCGTCATGCAGGCACCTTATGGGCCTTATGTGACGATCGGAAGCGTCGGTCAGCACGCCCGCCTATGGCCAAATGTGGCCATCGGAAGTGTCGGCCGCCAGGACTCGAGGCATCGCTACGCGACGGCCGCCTCGCTGGCCCGGTAGTGCTCAACCATCCCCGCGAGAATCTCGTCCCACGGTGTCGGTTCGAGTCCGAACGTCGCACGCGCGGCCGTCTCGTCGAGAAGGTACGGGCGCTCGCGCTGGTACTCGGTCTCCTTCAGCTCCCGGATCACCGGCTGGAACAGCCCGATCACCCGGAGCATGACCGTGGGCACCGTGGAGACCTTGACAGTCGGGACACCCGCCGCCGCGGCGAGGTCGTCGACCGCCTGCCGCTGGGTGCGGGGCGCGTTGCTCGGCACGTGCCAGGCCCGGCCCCAGCCGCGCTCATCGGCCGCCGCCGTGACCAGGGTGCGTGCCACGTCGACCGGAGCGGTCCAGGTGTGCGGCTGGTCGACGTCGCCCAAGCAGCTGGACACCCTTGCCCGCGAGAACGCGCGGCATGACGCGGTCGCCGAGCTGGCTCTGGGCACCCGGGCAGATGTAGTCCGATCCGCGGACCTCGGTGGCGCGGATGCGTCCGGCATCGTTCGCCGCCTTCGCGTCCTGCCACATGCGGGCGCGGACCTGTGCCTTCTCACCGGTGGCCACGAGCGGCAGGTCCTCGGTCATGGGCACGTCGACCGGTCCGTAGCCGTACGAGGTTGGAGACCGTCGCGAGCACGGCTCCGGTCCGCTCGGCGTACGCCAGGAAGGCCGCTGCCATCGGCGGCCAGTCCGTGGCCCAGCGGTGGTACTCGGGGTTCACGCAGTTGTAGATGACCACGGCGTTGGGGACCGCCGCGATCAGCGCCGTCCACGCTCGAGGCATCGACGCTGACCCGGCGGATCCGCGGGTCGGCCGGGCCGCGGCCGCTGCGGCTCGCGAGCACCACGTCGGCACCGGCATCGGCGAGCACGATCGCCACGGCAGAGCCGACCTCGCCGGCGCCGACGACGAGGTGGGTGCCGGAGGCGGGGGTGATGGGAAGAGTGGCCATGACGGCTCCTTTGCGATTGGTGCTCTTGTCTGCGAGCACTGCTCACATTAGGGCTCGGTCGGACCCATTGTCAAGAGCACTGCTCACATTCATTGTCACTGCTCTCGAATTAGGGCAGACTGGTCCCCATGACGGCCACCGACGTCCCCCGCACCGCCCGCGAGCGCGCCCGCGCCGAGATCATGTCCGAGATCCTGCAGGCGGGCCGAGCGCACCTCGCGCGAGACGGTGCCGCGTCGCTGTCGCTGCGCGCCATCGCCCGCGACCTCGGCATGGTCTCGTCGGCCGTGTACCGCTACGTGCCCAACCGGGACGCGCTGCTCACGATGCTCATCATCGACGCCTACGACACCGTCGGGGCCGGCCGTCGAGCAGGCGGATCATGCCTGTGCTCGGGAGGACTACCTCGGTCGCTTCCTGGCCACCTGCCGAGCCGTGCGCGACTGGGCCCGGCGGAACCCCCACGAGTACGCCCTCATCTACGGCTCCCCCGTTCCCGGATACGCCGCCCCAGAGGACACCATCGCGCCCGGCCACCCGCGTTCCCGTCGTCCTCCTGACGATCCTCGTCGACCTGACGGCTCGCCGGTGCCGCCCCCGAACCCGTGCCGGTCTCGCGCCGAGGTGGCCGCCAGCCTCGCGCCGATGATGGCGTTCACCGGCGGCGCGTGTCCGAGGACCTGCTGCTGCGCGGCCTCGCCTCGTGGGGGACGCTGCTCGGCACCATCTCGCTGGAGCTGTTCGGCCACCTGCACAACGTGGTCGAGGAGGATCCAGCGGCCTGCGAAGCCGACTTCTTCGACCACCAGATGCGCCAGGTGGCGGTCGGCCTCGGGCTGGCGTGGATCGCCGATGGGCCACGCCGACGCGGAGCAGGTCGAGTTCGAGTCCCGCGCAGGCCTGGCGCGAATGGCTGCGGGCGAACCATGGGACCGCGCACGGCGTCTTCGTCGTCTACTTCAAGAAGTCCGCCGGCCAGTCCGGACCGACCTACGAGGACCTGATCGAGGAAGCCCTCTGCTTCGGCTGGATCGACGGAACCGCCGCGCTCGGTCGACGAACGGCGCACCAGCCTGTACTTCTGCCGGCGACGCAAGGGCGGCGTGTGGGCCGCGAGCAACAAGGCACGGGTCGAACGGCTGCGGGCCGCCGGCCTGATGACCGCCGCCGGCGAGGCCGTCATCGAGCGGGCCGTGGCTGACGGCTCCTGGACGATCCTGGACCGCAGCGAGGCGCTCGAGCTCCCCGACGAGCTGGCCGCGGCCCTCGCCGGCGCGTCCGGCGGGCTCGAGGCGTTCGACGCGCTCAGCGCCCGGCATGCGCAAGCAGCTGATCTACCAGGTCGACTCCGCGAAGCGGCCCGACACCCGCGAGCGACGCGCCGAGGACATCGCCCGCACCGTCTGCGGCACATGACCGCGCCCACTGCCTGGGTCGAGGCGACCATCGCCGCGCTGGTGCCGCTCGCCGATCCCGAACGCGCAGCACCGATGCACGCCTACATGAAGGACGTCGCGCCGTTCCTCGGCGTGACGACACCCGATCGGCGCCGCGGCGCTGCGGTGCCGCCTGGGCGGCACTGCCCGGCGCTCGACGCCGGACGACGTCGCAGAGGTCAGCCGGGCGCGCTCTGGGCGCGGCCCGAGCGCGAGTACCAGTACGCCGCCTGCGACCTGCTGGCCAGGCACGCCGGCCGGCTGCCCGGGCGCCTTCGTCGTCGACCCGGTGGAGTCGCTGCTCACGGACCGGCCATGGTGGGACACCGTCGACGCCCTCGGCACCGCGGTGATCACGCCGCTCGTGGACCGGAATCCCAGATCAGGTCGACACGATGTGGCGCTGGCTGGACTCCGGCGATCGCTGGCTCATCCGCGCCGCGATCCAGCACCAGCGCGGCCTCAAGGGCCACACGGATCTGGACCGACTCTTCGCGATGTGCGATCGGTTCGCGGCCGACCGGGAGTTCTTCATCGCCAAGGCGATCGGCTGGGCGCTGCGCGACGTCACCCGGTGGGACGCCCCCGCCGTGCAGCGATTCGTCGACGCGCACCCGGACCTGAGCACGGTGGCGCGGCGCGAGGCCCTACGCGGGCTCAGCCGAGCCGCGTCAGTCGCTGGATGACCCCGTCATCCCGTCGGTGATCCGGCCGATCGCGCCGGTCAGCTCCGCGGGGATGACCCACACCTTGTCGGCGTCGCCCTTGGCGACCTCAGGAAGCGCCATCAGGTACCGGTGGGCAAGCTCCGTTCGGCTTCGGGTTCGCCGCCCGCAGGCCCTCGTAGATCCTCGTGACGGCGGTCGCCTCTGCCTCGGCCGCAATGATCCGCGCCTTCGCCTCACCATCGGCCCGCAGGACCGCAGCGGTCGCCTCGCCCTCCGCGCTCAGCACGGCGGCCTGCTTGGCACCTTCCGCGTTGAGGATCGCCGACTGCTTGGCGCCCTCGGCCGTCAGGATCGCAGCACGACGCTCGCGCTCCGCCTTGAGCTGCTTCTCCACGGACTCCTGGACCGAGTGCGGCGGGTCGATCGCCTTCAGCTCGACCCGGTTCACCCGGATCCCCCACTTGCCGGTCGCCACGCCACGCTGGCCATTGATCTGGTCGCGCGAGGTCAGCGCCTCCTCCAGGTCCATCGAGCCGATCACGTTGCGCAGCGTGGTCACCGTGAGCTGCTCGATGCCGACGATGAAGCTGTTGATCTCGTAGGTGGCCGCCTTCGGATCAGTGACCTGGAAGTAGATGACGGTGTCGATCGAGACCACGAGGTTGTCCTCGGTGATGACCGGCTGCGGGGGGAAGGACGCCACCTGCTCGCGCATGTCGACTCGCTCGCGGATCCGGTCGATGAGCGGCACGAGGATGCTCAGGCCGGGGCTCAGGGTGCGCTGGTAGCGGCCGAGCCGCTCGACGATGGCCGTGTCAGCCTGCCGGACGATCACGACCGTGCGAGTCAGCAGGAGCAGCGCGAAGATGAGCGCGAAGAGAACCACGCCCGCCGGTAGAAACAGATCCATGACTACTCCCTCATCGTGCAGCGGTTGGCAAGCTCATCGTGGGTCGACCGGGTAGACCAGCGCGGTCGCGCCGTCGATCCGGGTGACCACGACCTCCGTGCCGTCCTCGACGGCCTCAGAGGTCACGTCGAGGTCCAGTCGGGCCGACCAGATCTCGCCCTTGAGGGTGATCCGGCCGTCGTCCTTGGTGATCTCGCTGAGCGCCTTGGCACGGGAACCCGGCAGCGCGTCGACGCCGGTCAGCATCAGCGCATTGTTCTTGCGGAGGTGCTTCAGCGCCACCGGACGAACGAAGGCGATGCCGGCGAGGGAGACTCCCACGCCGACGATCGCCTGGACCCACAGTGGAGCACCGGCGGCGGCGACGATGGCCGCGCTGCCCGCCCCCACGGCGATCAGTCCGAAGGTGAGGTCGACGGTGAAGATCTCCGCACCAACGGCGATCAGCGCCGCGATCATCCACAGCAGTGCCGGTGACATGTCCACCTCCTCCCGTTCACTGTAGCCCGAATACCGCGCACGGACCCGGCGGGAACCTGACAGGCTGACCCGATGACTCGACGCAGCCCCGGTGCCTTCTGGGTGTACCTGTCCGTCGCGGCGATCGGCCTGCTGGGGACCGCGTGGTTCAACCTCCAGAGCATCCGCGAGCCGAGCGGCGAACCGTTCCTCTCGGCCTGGTTCGCCAACCCCTCGGTGACGTCGCTGTCGATCGACCTGCTGGCCACGGCGAGTGCGGCGTCGATCTTCATCATCCTCGAGGGCCGCCGACTCGGAATTCGCTGGTACTGGCTGTATGTGGTCCTCTCGTTCATCACCGCGGTCGGATTCACCTTCCCGCTCTTCCTCGCCGTGCGCGAACGGCGACTGGCCCAGGTCTCGGAGGCAGCATGAACGTCACGGGCATCCACCACCTCACCCTGACCGTCAGCGACGTCGAGACGAGCGCCGAGCTGGTACCTGCGGCTGCTCGGGCCCGCCGACGTGGTGCGGCGCGAGGCCCCGGGCTGGCGCCGGATCCGGATGGCCTGGCCCAGCGGCATCGTCATCGGGGTCACCGCGCATGACGCCACGCCGCCGGGCGAGGGGTTCGACCACGCGCGCATCGGCCTGGATCACGTGGGCCTCGCGTGCTCGTCCGAGGCCGACGTCCGCGACTGGGCGGCTCGGCTCGACGAGCTCGGCATGACGCGGGGCCCGGTCGAGGACGTGCCCTACGGCTGGGCGGTGACCGCGCGGGACCCGGACGGGATCGCGGTCGAGTTCTTCTGCAGCAAGCCTGGCTAGCACTGGCGCTTCCGCAATTGCGGAGGAATACTACTCCGCATGACGTATCTGCGGATCTCCGAAGCGGCTGAACTCCTCGCCGTGAGTGACGACACGGTGCGGCGATGGATCGAATCCGGACGACTCGCCGCTGGCCCGGAGGCGACCGGACCCCGGACCGTCGACGCCGCGAGCGTGGCCGCCCTGATGGCCGAGCAGGCCCCGGCCACGCCGGCCGTCGTCCACCAGTCCGCCCGCAACCGGTTCCCGGGGATCGTGACGCGGGTCGAGAAGGACGGGGTCATGGCCCTCGTCGAGATCCAGGCCGGCCCCCACCGCGTCGTCTCGCTGATGAGCCGGGAGGCTGCCGACGAGCTGGGCCTGGCCCCCGGCGTGCCCGCCGCCGCGAGCATCAAGGCCACCAACGTGGTCGTGGACATCGAGAGATGACGTCCCCACGCCACCTGAGCGTGCTGCTGGCGGCCTTCGCGCTCGCCCTGACCGGATGCTCGGCAAGCTCGGCAGCCGACACCACGTTGACTGTCTCGGCCGCCGCATCGCTCACGGAGGCGTTCACCGACCTGGCGGCGGAGTTCGAGACCGACCATCCAGGAGTGCGAGTCGCCCTCAACTTCGCGGGTAGCAGCGCCCTCGCGGAGCAGGTGAACGCGGGAGCGCCGGTCGATGTCATCGCTACCGCGTCCGCCGCCACGATGGCGACCGTCGAGGACGCAGGGAACGCGAAGGATCCCCGGGCCTTCGCCACCAACCGGCTCACCGTCGTCGTCCCGAAGGGCAACCCGGCCGGGGTGTCGGCCCTGGCCGACCTGGCGAACGCCAAGGTGCGAACCGCGATCTGCGCCCCCCAGGTGCCGTGCGGTGCAGCCACCGAGCAGCTGCTGCAGCGCAACGGGATCAGCATCAACGCGGTCACCCTCGACCCCGACGTGAAGACGGTGCTCGGACGGGTAGCCGCGGGAGAGGTCGATGCCGGCCTGGTCTACGTGACGGACGCATCATCGGCGAAGTCGGACGTGGAGCCCATCGCGATCCCCGATGAGACCAACGAGTCCACCGACTACCTCATCGCCACGGTCGACGCCACACCCCACTCCGACCTCGCGGCCGACTTCATCTCCCTCGTCACGGGTGCCATCGGACAGCAGGCCCTCGCCGACCGTGGATTCGCAGCGCCATGACCCGCAGCCGCGCAGCGCAGCGCATGCCCTGGTACGTCGTCGTGCCCGGCCTGCTCGCGGTGGCCTTCCTCGCGCTCCCGCTGGCCGGGCTGCTTGGCCAGGCGCCGTGGGGCGACATGTGGTCGCTGCTCACCTCCGAGGAGGCCCTGGTCGCCCTGCGACTGTCGCTCGTCACGTCGGTCCTCGCAACCGTCGTCGCCGTCGCCCTGGGGATCCCGCTGGCCCTGCTGATGGCCCGCGGCCGTGGCTTCGGAAACCCATGGGTGCGTGCCCTGGTGATGCTGCCACTGGTCCTCCCGCCCGTCGTCGGCGGCGTTGCCCTCCTGATGGCCTTCGGCCGACGCGGCTTGGTCGGTCAGTGGCTCTACGACGGGTTCGGGGTCCAGATCCCGTTCACGACGTCCGCCGTCGTCATCGCCGAGGCGTTCGTGGCCATGCCGTTCCTGATCATCACCGTCGAGGGAGCGCTCCGATCCAGTGACGGGCGCCTGGAGCAGGCGGCCACCACCCTCGGGGCCAGCCGGTGGACGGTGTTCCGTCGTATCACCCTGCCGCTGATCGCACCGTCCATCGCGGCCGGCGCCGTCCTGTGCTGGGCTCGGGCCCTCGGGGAGTTCGGGGCGACCCTGACCTTCGCGGGGAGCTTCCCGGGCGTGACGCGGACGCTGCCGCTGGCCGTGTACTCCGCCCTCGACGTGGACCGGTCGCAGGCCATCGCCCTCAGCGTGCTGCTGCTCCTGGTCTCCGTCGCGATCCTGGTCTCGCTGCGGGGTCGGTTCTTCACCGGGCTGCACCGATGACCGGCCTGAACGCGCGGATCGTGGCGGCGCGCGGCGAGTTCGAGCTGGCGGTCGAGCTGTCGGCGGCGCCCGGCCGCATCACCGCCGTCCTTGGTCCCAACGGCGCGGGGAAGTCGACCCTGCTCAGCGCCCTGGCCGGGCTGCAGGCGATCGACTCCGGCCGCATCGCCATTGCCGGTGCGGTCGTCGATGAGGTCGATGCCGGGATCTTCGTTCCTCCCGAGCAGCGCCGCATCGGTTTCGTGTTCCAGGACTTCCTGCTGTTCCCCCATCTCTCGGTGCTCGACAACGTCGCCTTCGGACCGCGCAGCCGGGGCGAGGGCGATGCTCGCCGTCGGGCCCAGGACTGGCTGGCGCGCCTCGACATCGCCGAACTCGCCGAGCGGCGGCCGGCCTCCCTCTCCGGAGGGCAGGCCCAGCGGGTGGCCATGGCGCGCGCCCTCGCGACCGAGCCGGACCTGCTCCTGCTCGACGAGCCGCTCGCGGCCCTGGACGCGTCGACCCGGCTGGACGTGCGACGCGAGCTGCGCACCCACCTCAGCACGTTCCCCGGGGTCACCCTCATCGTCACCCACGATCCGCTCGATGCCCTGGTCCTGGCCGACGACATGGTGGTCCTCGAGGCCGGCCGAATCACCCAGCGAGGCTCGGTCGACGAGGTCGCGGCACGCCCGGCCACTCCGTACGTGGCGACGCTGATGGGCGCGAACCTGATCCACGGATCGGCGGACGGGGGGCGGGTCCAGGTCCCCGACGGGACAGCGATCACGATCGCGGACAAGACGCTCACCGGAGAGGTCGTGATCGTCATGCGCCCCGAGGCGATCTCCCTCCACCGGGCCCATCCGGAGGGCAGCGCGCGGAACGTCTGGCCGGTGGTGGTTCGCGAGCTCGAGCCGCGTCTCGACCGCATCCTCGTCCACGTTGACGGACCGCCGAGCCTGGTGGTCGCCGTGACACCGGCGGCCGTGGCGGACCTGGACGTCACGCCGGGAGCGCGTATGTGGGCCAGCGCGAAGGCCCTGGATCTGGACGCCTACTCGCGTCCAACCTGAATAGACCAACCTGAATAGAGTCGACCCGTGCCGGCGCCCATCGACGAACTCGTCCATCCCAGCTGGGCTCCGGCCCTGGCACCCCACCAGGAGCAGTTCACCGAGATCGGCGCCTTCCTGCGTGCCGAGTCAGCAGCGGGGCGGCCGTGGGCACCGGCCGGCGCGAACATCCTGCGCGCCTTCGACCAGCCGCTCGACGACGTGCGTGTGCTGATCGTCGGCCAGGACCCCTACCCGACGCCCGGACATGCTGTCGGCCTGTCGTTCTCCGTCGCCCCGGAAGTGCGTCCGCTCCCGAGGAGCCTGCAGAACATCTTCCGCGAGCTTCGTGACGACCTCGACCTGCCCGCACCGGTCAATGGCGATCTGACGCGGTGGACACGGCACGGCGTGATGCTGCTGAACCGGGTGCTGACGGTTCGCTTGGGCGAGCCCGGCAGTCACCGCGGGATCGGCTGGGAGCCGATCACGGCCGCCGCCATCGCCGCCCTCGTCGGGCGGCTGGACGCCCCGCTCGTCGCGATCCTCTGGGGCCGCGATGCCCAGTCGTTGACTCCCGACCTTCCGGACGTGCCGATCATCGCCAGCGCGCACCCGAGCCCGATGTCGGCGGACCGTGGCTTCTTCGGCTCGCGACCGTTCAGCCGCGCGAACGCGGAGCTCGAGGAGCTCGGCGCCGACGGCATCGACTGGTCCCTGACCTAGCCGCCACTCGTCGAGTGGCTCGTTGTGGCTGAGGTTCAGACACCCGGGACCGCCACGTCCGGCCACTCAACGAACGGGGGTGGCCGTACGGGACTGGCGAGCGATCAGGAGGGGAGTAGATCGCGGTTCTTGAGGTCCTTGTGGACGGCCGCCTCGGCGAAGAACGACGCGAACGGGATGGTGCCAGCGATCAGGATGAGCAGCGTGCGTCCGACGCTGTACCGCACCCGGAAGGCGAGATCGACGCCGGCGACGAGGTACAGGAAGTACAGCCATCCGTGAGCGATCCACAGGTACCCGTAGAGCGATGGCCGGGCGTCCGGGTTGCCGTAGTCCAAGAACAACCGGCCCACCACGAGCCAGACGAATGCGGTCGCCAGCACGACACCGGTGACCCAGGCCATGATGCGATAGCGCAGGAACGCACCACTCATCGCCAGCCTCCGGGAACCTCGTCAGCATGCGGAGGGTCGGCGCCGGGACGCTGGCACGTGACCCCCGCCACCGCGATGCCGTAGCGGGCCGCCGCCACCAGCTGGTCGGTGTCGGAGATCTCGGCGCGACCAAGTCCGCTGTGCATCCACGCGGCGAGGAAACCGCCGCTGAAGGAGTCACCTGCCCCCACCGTGTCGACGACCGGCACGCGTGGCACGTCGATCACGATGTCGACGGCTGGCTCGCGCCGGCCGGACGTGATGACATGGACGCCGTTCGAGCCGTCGGTGAACAGCACTACCGAGTCGGTCGCGGCCGCCATGTCCTGCGCTGCGGCGACCGGTCCTACCCCCGGGTACAGGTACTCGAGGTCGTCGCCGCTCACCTTCACGATGTCCGCCCGGTCGATCACGGCGGCGAGGGAGGAACGCAGCAGCGGCAACCGGTCGACGCTCGGGCGGCAGTTCGGGTCGATCATGACGAGCTGGTCGTCTGTGGCGGCCCCCACGACGGCGACCAGCGCGTCCGCGAGCGGCTGCATGACGAGGGCGAGCGTGCCCGCGTGGATGGCCGTCGTCCTGCCGTCGACGTGCGCGAGCGCCATCTCGGGGGTGACGGTGGCGGCGGACGTCCCGTCGAGCATGAATCGGTAGGTGGCAGCGCCGCTGTCGTCGATCTGGGCGATCGCCAGCGTCGTGGGTTCGGGAACCTGCTCTCCCAGGCCGAGTCGCACGCCGTCCCGCTCGAGCAGCCGCATGATGCGCTGGCCGAAGGGATCCGTCGAGACACCGCCCAGGAAGCTCGATTCCAGGCCGAGTCGCGCGACCGTCCGGGCCGTGTTCAGCGGTCCACCACCGACCACCGATGTCACTTCGCCCTCGGCGTCCACGATGATGTCGACGAGCGCCTCGCCGATGACAGTGATCATGATGGGCAAGGCTAGTCGACCGATCCCCGCCAGCAGCGGCCAAGGAGTCCAATGAGCGTGTTCACGAACGAGGAGATCGAGTATCTGCAGTCCCAGCGCATGGCGCGCCTCGCCACGGCGTCACCGACCGGCCAGCCCGACGTTGCCGCAGTGACCTTCGGGGTCGACGGGGACACGATCGTCAGCGGCGGCTTCGACATCACGAAGACGGTCCGCCACGGCAACCTGCTGAAGAACCCGCGGGCCGTGATCGTGATCGACGATCTGGCTTCCGTGGATCCGTGGTCGCCGCGCGGCGTGAAGGTCCGCGGCGCCGCGGCGATCGAGGAGGGCACCGGGGGTCTGCGGATCCGGATCACCCCCGAGGTGATCTGGAGCTGGGGCATCAATGCCGTCGGGGAGAAGCGATTCCTACGGCGTCGAGCGGCGCGAGGTCTCAGCCACGTAGCCGGTCGACATCAGACCGCGCGACGCGACTCGATCCACAGCCAGCGCAGGTACACCGCGATCCCGAACGCGGCGAACACCCACCACTGGAAGGCGTAGAAGAAGTTCTGCAGCGGGAACGGCACGTCCGCGGTCTGGACGGTCGGCTCAACCGGCAACGGCGCCGGCGCGACCATCGGGTCCTGCGACTGCAGGACGATGAACCCGGGCAGGACGTCGGCCTGCCACAGCTCGGCCAGCCGATCATGGGCGATGGATGCCACGGTGCCGGCGTCCGACTCCGCGTCCGCGTAGAACGCCTCATCGGGCTGGAGCACGCCCGTCACGGCCACGTCACCCGCCGGCGGGATCGCACCCGGACTGGTCGCCTGCGGCAGCGATCCGCGGAGGACGGCGACCACCCGCCCGTCGGCCAGGTCCAGGCCCGTCACGATCCAGACCCCCGCCTCACCCTCGTGCACGCGGTCACCCACTGCCACCTGACGGTCAGGGTCGTAGCGACCGTCGGCAAGAACCGGGCGGCCGATGCCCTCGGCCGGGACCTCGGTGCCGTCGTCGTCCCCGAAGACGTCCTCCACAGGGATCGGCTGAGCGATCGCCGCCCGCTCGGCGGCGAGGATGGTCTGGGTGCGGTCCCACTGCCAACGGCCCAGCAGGATGGCCAGGACCACGAAGAGCAGTACCACCACGGCGGCGACGATCCATCGCGGCGTCAGCGCCAGGCGGAGCATGGTCCTACTTTCCGGCGGAGTCATCCGCTTCGTCTGCCTCGCCCCGCTTGACCGCGTCCTCGGTGCGCTGGCGGTCGAGAGCCTGCTCCCGGTCGTCCCGGCCGTAGGGGAGATTGGGGTCGATCTTCTTCATCTGCTTGGACATCGACTTCCACAGGAAGAAGATGGCGATCCCCAGCAGCAGGACGAACAGGCCCGCGATCGGACCGGCGTCATCGATGAGAGACCGTTGCTGGTCGGGATCCGTCGTCTCGGCGAGCAGCAGTGACAACGTCGTGATCATGAGGCGTCCTCACGCAGGCCGGCGAACAGATCGTCCTCGGGCACGTCCGTCTCGACCGTGGAGCGGGCGAGCTCGAAGTCCTCGGTGGGCCACACCTCACGCTGGAACGCCAGCGGGACGGCGAACCACATCCCCGCGGGATCGATCTGGGTGCGGTGGGCCAGGAGGGCGCGATCGCGCACCTCGAACCAGTCGGCCGCATCGATGCGCGTCGTGATGCGGTCGGCGTCCTCGGGTCGGTCGTCCCAGCGGGTCAGCCAGTCGTGATACGGGGAGTCCAGGTCGGCGTCGATCATCGCGAGGTGCAGCGCCTCGACCCGGGCCTTCGAGAACTGCTGGTTGTAGTAGATCTTGGACACCGTCCACGCCGGGCCGCCCACGCCCGGGAACCGCTCGGGGTCCGCCGCCGCCTCGACGGCGGCCATGGTGGTCTCGTGCGTGCGGATGTGGTCGGGATGCGGGTACCCGCCGTTCTCGTCGTACGTCGTCACGACCTGGGGGCGGAACTCGCGGATGAGTCGCACCAGGGGCTCGATGGTGTCCTCGACCGGCAGGGCGGCGAAGCAGCCCTCGGGCAGCGGGGGCGGCGGATCCCCCTCGGGGAATCCGGAGTCCTCGAACCCGAGCCACGCATGCCGCACCCCCAGGACCGCGACGGCCGACGCCATCTCGTCCACGCGCACCGCGACCATGCCCCGCTGGTCGACCTCGTGCTGCGCCGCGGCATTGAGCACGTCGCCTCGCTCACCGCCGGTGCACGTCACCACCATGACGTCGACGCCCTCGGCCACGTACTTCGCGGTCGTGGCCGCCCCCTTGCTGGACTCGTCGTCGGGGTGGGCGTGCACGGCCATCAGGCGGAGGGGCGAGGTCACGGGGATAGTCTCCACCACGTGCCCTCGCCGTTCACCCGGGACCAGCTCAGCCCCCAGATGCAGGAGCGCTACGGACTCGACCGCCGGCCCATCGGGCTGTGGATCACGGTGGTCGTGCTGATCGTCGCCTTCGTCGGCGTGCTCGCCTTCGTCGGCTTCGGCGTCACCCGCAGTTCCATCGAGGCGCGGCTGGTCTCGTGGGAAGTCGTGGCGCCGGACCGGGTCGACATGACGATCGAGGTGCGGCGACCGGCGGCGGACGAGGTGCAGTGCGTGCTGCGGGCCCAGGACGTCAAGCGCATCGATGTCGGATACGCCGTCGTGGCCATTCCGGCCGGCGCCGGGGAGGTCTCGCTCGACTACTCTCTGCGGACACTCGCCCCGGCCTACACCGCCGAGCTGCTGGGCTGCGCCACGGGCGGGCTCCCCGCCGTCCCGCCACCACAGTTCCCGCCAGGCGTCGTCCCGCCCCAGCAGCCCTGGTCCTGACCGTTCGCTCGCGGCGGATCCCCCTCGCGCAACTCCCCCGATGGACGTACGGTCGGCGAGTGACCTCCCTCGCCCCGCCCGTCCCCGCCCACCTGCCGACCGACCTCGGGACACTCCTGGCCTCGGACTATGAGGCCCGCAGCGTCAAGGCCGAGATCCGGGCGAACCTGCTCGGACGCCTACGGTCCGGGCAGCCCACCTTCCCGGGGATCGTCGGCTTCGAGGACACGGTCGGGACCGCAGCTGGAGCGGGCCCTGCTCGCCGGACATGACGTGGTGCTGCTCGGCGAGCGCGGACAGGGCAAGACCCGGCTGATCAGGTCACTGTCGGCCCTGCTCGACGAGTGGATCCCCGTGGTCGAGGGTTGCGAGATCAACGACGACCCGACTGCGCCGATCTGCGCCCGGTGCCGGCGGCTGGCCGCTGAACGAGGCGACGACCTGTCGGTCACCTGGCGCCACCGCAGCGAGCGCTTCGGCGAGAAGCTGGCCACGCCCGACACCTCGGTCGGCGACCTGGTGGGCGACGTCGACCCGGTCAAGGTGGCGGAGGGACGCAGCCTCGGCGACAGCGAGACCATCCACTACGGGCTCGTCCCACGCACCAACCGCGGCATCTTCGCCATCAACGAGCTGCCCGACCTCGCCGAGCGCATCCAGGTCGCGCTGCTCAACGTGCTGGAGGAGCGGGACATCCAGGTCCGCGGGTACCAGTTGCGGCTGCCCCTGGACCTGCTCGTCGTCGCGAGCGCCAACCCCGAGGACTACACGAACCGCGGCCGGATCATCACCCCGTTGAAGGATCGCTTCGGGGCCGAGATCCGCACCCACTACCCGGTGAGCCTTGACGCCGAGACCTCGCTGATCCTGCAGGAGGCGAGCATCGAGGCGATCGTCCCGCGGCACCTGCTCGACGTCGTGGCCCGGTTCACCCGCGAGGTGCGTGAGTCGCCGGCCGTCGATCAGCGCAGCGGTGTCTCCGCCCGGTTCGCCATCGCCTGCGTTGAGGCCCTCTCGGGTGCGGCGATGCGACGTGCGGCGCTGAGCGGCGAGGAGGACCCGGTCGCGCGGATCGGCGATCTCGCCGGGGTCGTCCCCACGCTGCGGGGCAAGGTCGAGTTCGACGTCAGCGAGGAGGGCCAGGAGGAGGAGACGCTGCAGCTCCTCGCCCGTCGCGCCACCGCGGACGCCTGGCGCACCCACCTCGGCGGCGGCGACGTGCGCCCCACCCTGACCGCCCTGGTGTCCTGGTTCGACGAGGGCAACTCGCTGATCGCCGGTGACGCGGTCCCGGCGGCGACGCTGCTGGACGAGCTCGGCCCCCTCGAGGGACTGGGCCGCCTGGTCACCGCTCTCGAGCCAGCGATGGCGGAGTCGCCCGGCCTGGCCGCGGCCTGCATCGAGTTCGCGGTCGAGGGGCTGTGGCTGACGCGGCGCATCGACAAGGACTCCATCGGCGGCGTGAGCCGCTACGGCTCCTCATGACGCGAGCGGCGATGCCAACGTGACCGGCTACAAGTACGGCGCCTTTCACGGCGGCCCCGATCCCCTGGCGGCTCCGCCGGATGCCGGTGCCGGTGTCGATGAGCTCGCCCAACGGATCCTGGGCGGCCAGTCCGTGGGTGATGCCCTGCGCGACCTGCTGCGCGAGGGGATGCAGGGACGACGCGGCCTGCAGGAGATGGCGGAGCGGATCCGCGACCGTCGCCGGGACCTGGAGCGGTCCGGGCGCCTCGACGGCCTGCTCGAGGATCTGCGCGACCTGCTCGACACCGCCCTCGATGCCGAGCGCACGGCGCTGTTCCCCGATCCATCCGACGACGCGCGCTTCCGCGAGGCCATGCTCGACAACGTGCCCGACGACATCGGACGGGCGGTCCGCGAGCTGGCGAGCTACGACTGGCGGTCGGACGAGGCCCGCGCCGCCTTCGAGGAGATCCGCCAGCGACTCCAGCGCGACGTCGTCGACCAGCAGTTCAAGGACCTCACGCAGGGCATCGACAGCATGTCGTCGCCGGAGGCGCGCGCGGCCCTGAAGGACATGATGGCCGACCTCAATGCCCTGCTGGACAAGCACCAGCGCGGCGAGGACGTGACCCAGGACTACGCGGACTTCATCGACAAGCACCGCGACTTCTTCCCCGACGCGCCGGACACGATCGAGGAGTTCATCGACGAGCTGGCCCGACGCTCGGCCGCCATGCAGCGCATGCTGGACTCGCTGAGCCCCGAGCAGCGAGCCGAGCTGCAGTCCGCGATGGAGCAGGCGCTGGAGGATCTCGACCTGCAGTCCGAGATGTCGGCCCTGCAGCAGAGCCTGCAGGCACTTCGACCCGAGTTCGGGTGGGGCGGGCGCCAGTCGATGGATGGCGAACGACGGCTCGGCCTGCCCGAGGCCACCGACGCGCTGGCCGAGCTGGCCGACCTCGAGCAGCTGTCCGACGATCTGGGCGACGGGTTCTCGCGGGCCGATCTCGACGACATCGACGAGGATGCCGTCGAGCGCGCCCTCGGTCGGCAGGCCCGCGACGACCTCGAGGCGCTGAAGACCCTGCAGCGCGAGCTCGAGCGGCAGGGGTACCTGCTCAACGAGGGCGAGGGGCTGCAGCTGACCCCCAAGGCGATCCGGCGGATCGGCCGCACCGCGCTGCGCACCGTCTTCGACTCCCTCGACGGGACCACGCGGGGGACACACGAGATCCGCCGGTCGGGTGCCGCCGGCGAGCTCACCGGCACGACGCGGGCGTGGACCTTCGGCGACGAGCAGCCCGTCGACGTCGTCCGCACCGTCCGCAATGCCGTGTCACGCCGAGTGATCGGCGGCCACGACGAGACGCGGCTCGAGGCGGGCGACTTCGAGGTTCACGAGACCGAGACCATGACCCGCGCCGCGGTCGCCCTGCTCATCGACCAGTCGTTCTCGATGGTGATGAACGACACCTGGCGCGAGGCCAAGACGATGGCCCTGGCCCTGCACACCCTGGCGTCGACGGCCTACCCGCTCGACGCGCTCCAGATCATCTCCTTCGCCAACGTGGCGAGAGTGGTCCATCCGCACGAGCTCCCGAATCTCGAGGCCAGCTACGTGCAGGGCACGAACCTGCAGCACGCGCTGCTGCTCGCCGGGCAGTTCCTCGACCGGCACCCCGGCTCGCAGCGAATCGTCATGGTCGTCACCGACGGCGAGCCGACCGCGCATCTCCTGCCCGACGGCGAGGGCTGGTTCTCCTGGCCGCCCTCGCACGAGACCATCACCGAGACCGTCGCCCAGGTCGACCGCATGACCCGTCGCCGCGTGCCGATCTCCTGGTTCCGGCTGGGCGACGATCCGGGGCTGGCCCGCTTCCTCGACGGCATGGCCCGGCGCAACGGCGGGCGGGTGCTCGCCGTCTCCGGCGACCGGCTCGGGGACTACGTCGTCACCGACTACGTCCGGTCCCGCCGCGCCTGACCCGCACGCACCCCCGATGCCTCGTCACTCGTGGCGGGTTTTCCGGGCCGCGGGCCCGCCACGAGTGACGACGCATCGGATGGCGGGCGGCGCGAGCCGGGACGGGCCACCGCAGGTAGCCTTGACCGCTATGAGCGAGCAACCGATCACCTGGCTGACCCAGGAGGCCCATGACCGCCTGGAGTCCGAGCTCGCCGACCGCGAGGGCCCCCTGCGCAACGAGATCAAGAAGCGGATCGAGGCCGCGCGCGAGGAGGGCGACCTCAAGGAGAACGGCGGCTACCACGCGGCGCGCGAGGAGCAGGGCAAGAACGAGGCGCGCGTGCGACAGTTGAAGCACCTGCTCGAGCACGCCCAGATCGGGGCACCGGAGGCCGACCACGACGAGGTCGCCCCGGGCAAGGTCGTCACCGTCCGCTTCCCCGCGTGGGACGAGGAGGAGACCTTCCTGCTCGGCTCCCGCGAGGAGGCCGCCCACGCGTCCATCGAGGTCTACTCGCCCGACGTCACCCCTCGGCGATGCGGTCAACGGCAAGCGCACGGGCGACAACGCCACGTACAGCCTGGCCAACGGCAACGAGATGACGGTCGAGATCCTGAAGGTCGAGACCTACGGCGGCTAGTCCGAGGTGAGGTCCTGCAGGTACTCGCGGATCGCCGGGACGTCCAGCAGACGCTCCTTGAAGTAGACGTTCACGATGTCGAGCGCGGCCGCCTGTGCGGCCGCCACCTTCAGCTCCCGATCGAGGTCCTGCAGGAGGATGGCGGCGCGCAGGCCCAGCAGCTGCCGGACCACGTCGACCTCGAGCTCGCCCTCCAACGTCTCCACGGCCGCCAGGACCAGGGCATCGATCTGCAGGTGGACCGTCGCGTCGTCGAACTCCAGGACCTGCGCCTCGTCCGCGGACCGGATCATGGCGGCCACTCGGTACATGACGGTCGCAGACTCGTCGAACAGCTCGCGGATGTACCCGGCCTCGGCATGGCGGCCAGTCATCCGGAACACGTTGTACAGGCGCTTGGCGACCTTGCCGTAGTTCTCGTGACCCGGCTCCAGGTACTTGCGGATCTCGCGCTCGAGTGCCTCGGTGTAGGAGTCGATCGCGTCAGCGGCGACATTGCGGGCCACCTTGCTGAACAGCGGGATCGACTCCGCGTCGAGGTACACCTCCTGGAAGTACGGATCCAGTTGGCCGTCGAGCGGGACGAGGGAGCCGTCGGGCGCCTCCCACGTGACGTCGAGCACGTTGCTCGCGTTGGCCAGCAGCCGGCTCTGCGGGTGGGCGACGATCCAGTCCAGCTTCACCCAGCCCGGATCCTGGGCTGCCTGCAGCCACGTCACCGCGACCGACTCACCGTCTTCAGACGTGTACTGAACGATGCCTTCGACGACGTCCTCGAGGCTCCACCTCAACGGAGCGCCCGCACGCACGGCCAAGCCGTTGCGCGTGCCGGCCACCGGGTACGAGCCCAGCACCGCCTCGGCAAATCGATGGCCGACGCCGGTAGCCGCTGCCAGGACATGGTCATGGAGGATCTCGGCCAGGATCGCGGAAGCCTCGTCCCGACTGTCGGCGATGATGTTGACCCGCTGGAAGTAGTCGCAGTCGCCGGGGTTGGCCTGGATGCGGGACTGCGCCGCGGAGCCGGACAGCGCCAGGGCGCACTCGACGACGCCGGGCCGTTGCGGGACCTCGACCACGTTCCCGATGGCTCGGAAGTACGCAAGGTCGTCCGGGCTGAAGTCCATCAGCGTGACGCGATGGCCGAAGACGCCCGAGTCGACGTCGATCTGCACGTCGTCCAGCTCCATCGCGGCCATCGACGTGAGCCAGGCCAGCGCCTCCTCCTCGTTGACTTCAACGCCCAGCCGGGCCGCCGACTCGAGAATCCGCTCAAGATCGCTGCTGCTCATGCGCTACTCCTCATTCATGATCGATCGCATCAGCGCAGCCTGGTGCTGGGCATCCTCGAGTGCGTGGTGAGTCAGCTGGCTCGCGATGCCGAAGCGATCCGCCAGGCTCGACATCGAGGTCTGCTCCCAGGGAATGCGAAGGCGCCCCATCGCGAGCGCTTTCACGTCGATCGCCGAGTGCCCGAAGGGGTTGCGACCCAGGTAGCGCCAGAAGTAGTCGTTGACGAAGGACCAGTCGAACGGCGCATTGAGCGCCACCATGCGCGGGGGGTCCGGCTCGACCACATCCGCCAGCCAGTCAGCCATCGCCGACATTGCCTGACCGGCGGGCATGCCCGTCTGGCGGAGGTCGGCGAGGGAGAGTCCGTGCACGGCCATCGCCTCGGCCGTCTCGCCGTCGCGATCCGGCGCCAGCTCGACGTAGAAGGTGACGTCGGGGACCTCAATGAGGCAGGCACCGATCGCGAGGAGTGAGTAGGAACCCGGGTTCGGGCCCGCCGTCTCGACATCGACCGAGACCCAGCCCCGCATCACGGCTGCTCCATCAGTGCTGCCGCACCGGGGCGAGGGGGGACGGTTCCTTGAGCAGGTGGTAGCCGCGGTCACGCAGGTCTGCCATCAACTGCTCGCAGTGCTCGCGGCCACGCGTCTCCACGTGGACCACGATGTCGACCTCGTCCACGCGCAGGCCGCCATCCACGCGGTTGTGCTCGACGTCCACCACGTTCGCGTGCAACCCCTGGATGTCGTCGAGAAGACGAGCAAGCGAGCCGGGCCGGTCCTGCATCCGCACAGCGAGGGTCAGGTAGCGACCGGCCGCGGCCAGGCCGTAGCGAATGATCCGCAGCAGGACCAGCGAGTCGACGTTGCCGCCGGAGATCACGACGGCCACCGGCGGTTCGAAGTCATGCGGGGTGGCCAGGACCGCAGCCGCCGCAGCCGCGCCGGCCGGCTCCACCACCAACTTGGCCCGCTCGAGCAGAAGCAGGACCGCACGCGAGATCTGCTCCTCGGTCACCGTGCGCACCTCGTCGACGAACTCCTGCACGAGAGCGAACGGGACATCTCCGGGCCGTCCGACGGCGATGCCATCAGCCATGGTCGCCATCGACTCAAGGAGAACGGGGTGACCGGCCGCCAGCGACGGCGGATAGGCCGCGGCCGAAGCCGCCTGGACACCGACCACGCGGACCGTCGGGTCGACCGACTTGATCGCCAGCGCGACTCCGGAGAGCAGCCCGCCACCGCCCGTGCAGACCAGGACGGTGCGGACCCCCGGCAGCTTCGCCATGATCTCCAGTCCCAGCGTGCCCTGGCCCGCGATGACGTCGGGGTGGTCGAAGGGATGGATCAGGATCGCACCCGTGGCCTGCGCGAACTCGCGGGCACCCTCGAGCGCTACGTCGATCGTGGCACCGTGGAACCGGACATCTGCCCCGTAGCCGAGAGTGGCCTGCACCTTCGGGATCGTCGCGCCGTCCGGCATGAACACGGTCGCGTTCACGCCAAGCAGCTGCGCCGCCACCGCAACACCCTGAGCGTGGTTGCCCGCGCTCGCAGCCACGACTCCCCTCGCCCGCTCCTCCTCCGACAGCCGACTGATCCGGTTGTAGGCCCCGCGAATCTTGAAGGAACCAGCCCGCTGCAGGTTCTCGGTGACGAGGCGCACCTCGCCGCCGACCAGCTTCTCCAACCACTGCGCACCGGCCAGCGGGAGTTCGCGGATGACCCCGTCGAGGTTCCGTGCTGCCGCCTCGATGTCCGCGACGGTGACGGTTGCGGCGGTCATCGGGCCATCCTGTCACCCGTGGCGAGCGTCAGCCCCCGATTCCGGGGCCCTTGCCGGGCAGTTCGGCCTGAGGTGACAGCCGGGCTCGTGAGGCGGCGCTGCGGCCGGCCGTCGCCGCAGTCCCGCTCGCCCTCCTGACCGCGCCGGAGTAGCCCGACCAGGAACCCCGGGCCTGGGACTCGCGGGCATGGAAGGAGCGGACCTCGGCGGCCTTCTGGCGCAGGACGAGCACTCCTCCGGACATCTCGTCGCCGGCCCGGACCGGCCGGTCCACGGCCACCTGGGCGAGCGCATCATGCCTGGCCTGGGCGAGTCGCTCGGCGATGCGCTCGACGTATGCCCGGTAGAACGAGGCCCGCGCTGTCTGGGCGGTGTGCGGGCGGCGCTGGCGTCGACGTCCCCGCGACGCGGCTGCGACGTATGTCTCGCCCACCCAGGTGCGCTCGGTCACGTATGCCTGCCCGGCGTGGACCATGTGCACGGCCAGCGACGCGAAGATCGTCTCGACCACATCGAGATCGGCCGGCATCCCGTAGCCGATGACGTATGTCGAGTTCGCGGCCACGTCCACCTGCGTGTCGTTGGCATGCGCCACCGCGACGAACAAGGAGATGAGGTGGGGGTTGGCGCGACGGCCCTTCTCGCCGATGCTCGTGGTCCGGGACTCAGGCTGCTGGCGCGCCTCACGCCGGGCGATTCGCGCCCGGGCGACCGCGAGATCCACGCTGGCCAGGGTGGCCAGCTGCTGCGCCTTCATCAGGTAGGCATCGGCCTCGGCCTCGTTGTCCGTGCGTTCCGCCTTGGCCAGCAGTGCGGATATCCGGTCGAGCGTCGCGCTCATCGCCCCCCACCCCCTTTGACGGTCGCCGTCGCGGTGGAGATTCCTGCGGCGTCGTAGCCGGCTCGGAGGAGGAGCGCGGCCGCCTCCCCCAGCATCACGTCCGCCAGCCCCAGCATCGCCGACAGGAACTCCGGCCCGTGCCACCGGCGCGACCCCGCCTGAACCCCGGTCGAGCAGGCGAGGTGATGGGCCAGCTCGTGCAGGACGACCGCCTCACGACCGGCCCACAGGGTGCGCAGCGGGATGGCGATGGTCGTGGTGGCCGGGTCGTAGTGCGCACTGCGCTGCCCGGATCGTTCGCGGACGACGACCGGACCGGCAAGGGCGTAGCGCTCCCGCACGAAGGGCGTCGACAGTGCGGCGTCGACGTACACCTGGACGGACGCCACGTCCGCGAACCGTCGCTGGGCGGGCACGTCGATCCGCGAGCCGAAGAAGTCCACCGGGCCACCGCGATCCAGGAGCGCGGACCACTGGTCCTCAGCGGCGTACACGGCGGTCGACGGCATGAAACGGAGGATAGGGTGACGCGGTGACAGGGCCTGGGGTGACTCGCAGATGACCCCTGTCCGCCGGGTCGGTCGAGCACTACGACGTACCCCCCTCCTCTCCGGACTGCCTCGCGAGGTGGCGGTCCTGTCGGGCGTCGCCTTCTGCGTGGCCCTCGGCTTCGGCATCCTGATTCCCGCGCTTCCGGTGTTCGCCCGGTCCTTCGACGTGTCCGCCCTGGAGGCCAGCGCGGTCATCTCGGTGTTCGCGCTGGTCCGGTTCGTGACATCCCCGCTCGCCGGCGCGCTGGTCGACCGAATCGGCGAGCGAATGGTCATGTCGTCGGGCCTGCTGATCGTGGCCGTGTCGAGCGCCGCGGCCGGCTTCTCCCAGACCTACACCCAGCTGCTGCTGCTCAGAGGCGTGGGCGGACTCGGTTCGAGCATGTTCACGGTGTCGGCCATGGCACTGCTCCTCAGAGTCGTCGACAGCGACCAGCGCGGTCGCGCCAGCGGGGCGTTCCAGGGCGGATTCCTGCTCGGAGGAGTCGCGGGGCCCGCCGTGGGCGGGCTCGTCGTGGCCTGGTCGATCCGGGCACCGTTCTTCGTCTACGCCGTGACCCTGCTGCTCGCCGCCGCTGTCGCCCTGGTCTTCCTCGCCAAGTCCCGGCTCAACGAGCTCGAGCACGCGGTAGCCCAGGGGGCCGAGAACAAGCTCGAGCAGTTGCGCGAGGCGCTGCGGGACGGGGCCTACCGGGCTGCCATCGGGGTCAACCTGGTCACCGGTTTCGTGGTCTTCGGCCTGCGGGCCTCGGCAGTGCCGCTCTTCGTCACCGAGGGGCTGGGAAGCAGCGCCTCGCTGACCGGCATCGGGTTCCTGATCGCCGCCGGCCTCCAGGCCGTCCTGCTGCTCCCCGCCGGACGCATGGCGGACACCCAGGGCCGACGCAAGGCCCTGATGTTCGGCACGATCGGCACGACCATCGGAATGCTGACCCTGACGGCCGCGGACGTGGCCGCGAACGGCCTGGGCACGCATGCGGTGCTGGGCACGGCCCTGTTCCTGCTGGCGATGGCCATCCAGGGCGCAGCCGCCGCCTTCCTGGGTTCCGCGCCGGCCGCCGTCGTCGGCGACATCATGGGAGGGCGCCGAGGGGGCATCGTCGTGGCGGCCTTCCAGATGATGTCGGATGTGGGCGCAATCACAGGGCCACTCGTGGCCGGACTCCTCGTGGACGCCTTCGACTTCGACTGGGCGTTCGCGGCGGGTGCGGCGATCTGTCTGGCAGCGGTTACATTGGTATACCTGATGCCCGAGACCCTGAACCGGAATAGGAAGCCCGCCGACGCATGAGCCAGCCTGTCCAGACCGGTCGTCGTCGTGCCCTTGTTTCGGCCACAGCGGCGCTTACTGCCGTCGCCATCCTCGCGGGCCTGGGACTCCTCGCGGTCACGACCAACCCGTCGCAGGCCTCCACGGCGAGTTCCGAGATGGTGCCCGCCGCCGCCGACGGCAACTCCATCGGGCTGACCACGACGGATGCCACGAACCCCACCGGCGCCGGTGAAACCACAACTTCCGGCTCGATCGCCCCGGCCGCCACCACCCTGGATGGCATCGCCAATGTCGTCTTCGTGCTCGCCGACGACCTCGACTGGAATCTGTTCCAGCAGGTGCCCCGGCTGGCGGCGCTCCAGGACCAGGGGATGACGTTCACCAACCACACCGTCACCGACTCGCTGTGCTGCCCCTCGCGCACCTCCATCCTGCGCGGGCAGTACATCCACAATCACCGCGTCGTCTCGAACCTGAGCCGGACCGGCGGCGGCTGGCCGACCTTCCGCGACCGCGGCGAGGAGAACGACTGCCTGCCGGTTTGGCTGCAGTCCGCCGGCATCACCACCGCGCTGTTCGGGAAGTACCTCAACGACTACCCCGACAAGCCGAAGGCCGCTCGCTACGTGCCACCGGGCTGGAACCAGTGGGCCGTCCCGACCTCGCGCGGCGACTCGTACACGGGCTACAACTACGTGCTGAACGACAACGGGCGCCTGCGCTCCTACGGCAAGAAGCAGACGGACTTCCTGAACGACGTCATCACGAACAAGGCCACTGACTTCATTCGCACCGCGCCGAACGGCTTCTTCCTCGAGCTGTCCACCTACAACCCGCACAAGCCCGCCCCCGTCGCCGTGCGCAACAAGGGCACTCACGCCGCGACAGTTGCCCCGCGGACGCCCAGCTACAACAACTACGGGGTCAACGAAGCGTCGTGGCTCAAGAGCATCAAGCCGATCACGCCGTGGAAGCAGTCGAAGCTGGACGCCCTGTGGCGCAAGCGCGCGCAGTCTGCCGAGTCGGTCGCCGACTCGGTTGATGCCGTCATGGCCGCCCTCCGGGAGACCGGCCGCGACGCGAACACTCTGGTCGTCATCACCACCGACAACGGCTACCACGTCGGCACCCACCGCCTGACGAAGGGCAAGCGCACGGCCTTCCGCGAGGACACCGTCGTCCCGATGGTCGTCATCGGGCCGGGCGTCACCCCCGGGACGCGGATCGACGCCATGACGTCGACCATCGACCTGGCACCGACGTTCTCGTCCATCCTCGGCACGCAAGCGCCCGCCTGGGTGGACGGCCGCTCGCTCACCGAGATCATCGCGTCCGGCCAGGTGCCGCCGACCTGGCGGAACGCCACCGTCTCCGAGAGCCTCGGCACGTCCGGCCCCGGCGACCCGGACTACCAGCCGCAGGCGCCGCCGTCGTTCACGGCGATCCGCACTCCTGACTACCTGTTCGTCGTGTATCGCGACGGTGAGCGCGAGATGTACGACGTCAAGGCCGATCCGTTCGAGATGAACAACATCGCGAACTCCGCGGATCCCAGGCTCGTGGCTGCTCTCTACTCGCAGCTGCAGGCCGTGAAGTCCTGTGCGGGCGACACCTGCCGCACGGCGGATGCCATCCCTCTCCCCGACGGGGTCAGCTGACCGACCCGGTCCCGCGATGCCGACGGTAAGCACCCGGCGTCACGCCGAGCACCGAGCGGAACTGCTTCGTGAACGAGCTCTGGTCGTAGAAGCCGCACTCGGCGGCGATCTCGCCCAGTGACCGGTCGGTCGCGACGATGGCCTGCACCGCGTGCTCCAGCCGGAGCCGCTGCACCAGCCGCTGCGGGCTGAGGTCCAGGGTGCGACGCGCCAGCCGCTCCAGTTGCCGCACCGACATCCCCGCGATGCCGGCCAGCTCGGCCACGCGCCACGGGCGGCCCACATCGGCGCGCACGCGCTCGAGGGCGGCGGCCAGTCCGGTGTGCCCGCTCTCGAGGTGGGCGTGCAGGTCGATGGACAGCACGGCCACCCCCCACGGCTCATCCGCGCGATCGAGCAGCCGGGACTTGGAGGTGACGTACCAGCCGATCTCGCCGTCCGCCCGCACGATGAGCTCCAGGTGCTGCTGCAGCGGCTGCCCCGAGCCCAGGACGAGCGCATCCTGGGCGGTGTAGGAGCGGGCGAACTCGGGCGGGAAGAGCTCGTCGACCAGGCGTCCCACGACCTGGTCCGGAGTCCGGCCGAGCCGGTTCGCGAAGCCGGAGTTCACCCACCAGTAGCGACCATCAGGGCCCTTGATGCACCCCAACACCTGGGGAACGCCCTCGACCAGCTCCGCGAAGGTCACCGCGGTGGGCGGCATGACCGCCAGGCCCGACCTGGGCTGTGTTGGTATTAATGCGACAGGCACAGTGCGATCCTCGCACAAGACAGGCGTGGTCTGATGGTCGCATGACGACATCTCCCGACACCTCGACGATGCCCGGCACCGGTCTGATGCCGTCGATGCTGCCCCCAGACGAGGACCTCATCGCCCAGTCCGAGTCGCTGGCCCGCAAACTGCTCGAGCGGTCGGAGTCGTTGACGACGGGGGCGGAACGGCGCAGTTCGGGGCGCCTGGCCGCCCTGCTCGATGACGACCGCGGTCGAGACCTGCTCCTGGCCCTCACCGACCAGGTCCTGCGCATCCGCGACCCGCGCCGGGCCGCTCGTCGCCTGCACGACCTCACGACGGATGGCGTCCCGGCCGCTCTCGGGCCCGTCGACCGCATGGGCCTAGGTGCGCTGGGTCGATTGGCACCCGCGATCCCGGGACTCGCCGACCGGGCGGTCGACTGGCGCATCGACCGCGACACGGCCGGCGTCATCCTGTCGGCTGAGGATCCTGCCTTCGCCGATCACGTACGCAAGCGCCGGCGCGAGGGCTTCCGGCTCAACGTCAACGTCCTCGGCGAGTCCATCCTCGGTGACGACGAGGCCGATGAGAGGTGCCGCAAGGTGCTCGCCCGGATCGAGCGCTCCGACGTGGACTACGTGTCCGTGAAGATCTCGGCGCTGTGCGCCAACCTCGACGTGCTGGCCGAGGAGGACTCGCTCACCCGCATCGCCGACCGACTCAGGCTCCTGTACCGCGCCGCCGCGGCCGGCCGGCCGGCCACCTTCGTCAACCTGGACATGGAGGAGTTCCGCGACCTCGACCTGTCCCTCGACTCGTTCATGTCCGTCCTCGACGAGGACGAGTTCATGACCCTGCCCGCCGGCATCGTGCTGCAGGCGTACCTCCCGGACTCGCACGCCGCCCTCGACCGGCTGTGCCGATGGGCCAACGAGCGCCGGGCGCGCGGCGGGGCCGGCATCAAGATCCGGCTCGTCAAGGGCGCCAACCTGGCGATGGAGAAGGTGGAGGCCGAGCTCCACACCTGGCCGCAGGCCCCCTACCTCGACAAGGGCGAGGTCGACGCCTCCTACAAGCGCATGCTCGAGACCGCGCTCATGCAGGGCAACCCCGGCGCTCTCCGGATCGGAGTCGCGAGCCACAACCTGTTCGAGATCGCCTACGCCCTCGTCGTCGCGGAGCACCTCGGCGCAACCGACCGCATCGACCTGGAGATGCTCGAGGGCATGGCCCCCGCCCAGGCGCGCGCAGTCCGCGAGCGCTTCGGTGAGCTCCTGCTGTACGCCCCGGTCGTCGAGAAGTCCGACCGCGAGGCATCGATCGCCTACCTCTCGCGACGGCTCGACGAGAACTCGGCCCCGGAGAACTTCCTGAAGTCGCTGTTCGACATCACCCCGGGATCGCCGGCCTGGCATCGCGAGGCCGAACGCTTCCGCGCTTCGGTGCTCGCCCGGCACACCGTCGCGACCACGTCGCACCGCACCCAGGTGCGTCCCGACGTCTCTGCACCCGGGTCGACTGCTGAGGCATTCCAGAACGCTCCCGACACGGACTTCACCCGTCCGGCGAACCGGGCCTGGATCGAGGCGGCCATGGACGCGTCGGAGGCCGGCGAGCCCGACCTCGTCACGCGGGTCGACGAGGTCGATCGACTCGTGGGACGAGCCCTCGAAGCACAGTCCGCGTGGGCGACCCGCACCTGGCACGAGCGCCGGGCCACCCTGCTCGCAGTGGCCGCGCTGATGGAGCTCGAGCGTGGTCGGACCATCGCGACGATGGCCCACACCGCAGCCAAGACGGTGGCCGAGGGCGATCCCGAAGTGTCGGAGGCGATCGACTTCGCCAGGTACGCGGCGCACCTGACCCATCAGCATGAGGATCTGGTGGCCGCCGGACTGGACTGGACGCCGTCGCGGGTGGTCGTCGTGGCCGGGCCGTGGAACTTCCCCTACGCGATCCCGGCCAGCGGCCTGGTCCACGCCATCGCGGCCGGGGCCGCCGTCATCGTGAAGCCCGCGCCCGAGACCCGGGCCGTGGCCGCCCTCCTCGTCGACCAGCTGCACCGAGCCGGCGTCCCCGAGGACCTGGTCCAGCTGGCCGCCACTCCCGACGACGAGGTCGGCCGGCGACTCATCACCCATGAGGACGTCGACCTCGTGATGCTCACCGGCTCGTACGACACCGCCTCGATGTTCCTGGAGTGGAGGCCGGACCTGAACATCAACGCGGAGACCAGCGGGAAGAACGCCCTCGTCATCACCGCCGCGGCCGACATCGACCAGGCGATCAAGGACCTCGTCCGCTCGGCCTTCGGCCATTCGGGCCAGAAGTGCTCGGCGGCCAGCCTGGCCATCGTCGAGGCGTCGGTCTACGACGACCCGTCCTTCCACCGCCGACTGGCGGATGCGGTGACGAGCCTCAAGGTGGGCTCCGCCCTCGATCCGGCGACGAAGGCCGGGCCGCTGATCTCCCCGCCGTCAGCGAACCTGCGACGCGCCCTGACCACCCTCGAGCCGGGCGAGCAGTGGCTGGTCGAGCCGCGCCAGCTCGACACCGATGGCACCGTGTGGTCCCCCGGGGTGCGAGTGGGCGTGCGGCCGGGGTCCTGGTTCCACCTCACGGAGTGCTTCGGCCCGGTGCTCGGCCTCATGCGGGCGGACGGCCTCGACCACGCCATCGCGCTGCAGAACGCCCCGGTCTACGGACTGACCGGCGGACTGCACAGCCTGGACCCCAAGGAGATCGACCACTGGCTGGCCCGCGTCCAGGTCGGCAACGCGTACGTCAACCGGCACATCACCGGTGCCATCGTCCAGCGCCAGCCCTTCGGTGGGTGGAAGGCCTCGTCGATCGGCGCCGGCCACAAGCCCGGTGGGCCCAATCACCTGCACGGCTACGGCACCTGGACCGACCCCGCCGGCGATCCCGTGGCCGCCTCGGTCTCCTTCCGGCAGGCGTGGGAAGGCCACTTCTCCGTCGAGAGCGATCCCACCGGACTGGCCTGCGAGCTCAACGTCCTGCGCTACCGCCCGCTCGATTCGGTCGTGCTCATCGCTCCCGAGGACGCTGTCGACCTCCGGACGCTGGCTGAGCTGGCCGCCGGAGTGTGCGGGGTCCGACTCGCAGTCGTGACCGGCTCCGCCGAGGCTCTCGATGCGCTCGATGCGCTCGATGCGCTCGAGACCGTCGCGCATCCGCACCTCACCCGCGTGCGGGCCCCGTTCGGTGCTTCGGACGCGCTGCTCGCGGCAGCTCATGCTCGGGGAATCGTCGTGGACGGGAGCCCGCTGGTCGGGGACGGCCGCGTCGAGCTGCCGCACTGGCTGCTCGAGCAGTCGGTCTCCCGGACGATGCACCGATACGGGCGGCTGCTGACCCGGTAGCGGACCGGTTCGCCGAACTAGGTGAGGATGTTGATCGCACGGGCGATGACGATCGTGGCAAGCGCCAGCGACAGCAGGGACTCCACCACGACCATGGCCTTGGCCCACGGCTTGACCGCCGACACGTCGGTCGGGCTGAACGCGGTGGCCGTCGCGAATGAGAAGGCCAGGTAGTCCACGAACACTGGTCGCCAGCCAGGTGCCACGTGCTCGGTGTGCGTCATCTCCGGGAAGATCAGGGCGGGGCTGCGGTCGGAGCCGTGCGCGCGTTCGGCGGCCCCGCCGCGGTCGAGGTCCCAGAACCACAGGGCGAAGGCGATCACGTTGGTGATCCACACGGCCCCGCCGGCGAACAGGAGGACTCGCGCGGTCTCGAAGGAGGCGTTGTCGATGATGCCCACGACGAGCGTCACGGCGGCGTAGCCGTTCGACAAGGTGATGATCGCGATGAGGACGTTCGTGAGGACGCGAAGCCACGTCCGGCGCTGGTCGATACGTCCCGGATCACCGAAGACGAGGACGACAAGGATGAGAGTGGCGACCCACGGCAGCCACGCGGAGGTCCCCAGCCGCAGTTCCTCCGGAAGGAGGGAGTGCAGCACCGCCGCGACGAGGACTGCGACGGCCATCGGCCACCGCAGCTCTCCCCGGTACGAGATCGGCGGCGCGGGCTCGGGCATCGCTAGCCGAGCGCCCGGTCGAGATCCGCGAGCAGGTCGTCGACGGTCTCGATGCCCACGGAGAGCCGGACCAGGTCGGCCGGCACTTCAAGAGGGCTGCCTGCGGCCGACGCGTGGGTCATTCGCGCCGGGTGCTCGATCAGGGACTCCACCCCACCCAGGGACTCGCCGAGCGTGAAGACGGTCGTGGCACCGCACACGTCGACGGCGGCCTGCTCGCCGGCCGCGACCTGGAACGACACCATCCCGCCGAAGTCGCGCATCTGCCGAGCGGCGACGTCATGGCCCGGATGGCCGGGCAGCCCTGGCCAGCGGACCTGCGACACCGCCGGATGGGACACGAGAAACTCCGCAACGGCACGCGCGTTCGCGCTGTGCCGGTCCATGCGGACGCCGAGGGTCTTGATGCCGCGCAGGACCAGCCACGAGTCGAACGGCCCGGGCACCGAGCCCATGGCGTTCTGGTGGTAGGTGAGCCGCTCGGCAAGGTCGGCGTCCGCGGTCACCAGGGCGCCACCGACGACGTCGCTGTGACCGCCGAGGTACTTGGTCGTGCTGTGCGCCACCACGTCCGCGCCGAGCAGCAGCGGCTGCTGGAGGTACGGCGAGGCGAAGGTGTTGTCGACGACGAGAATCGCGCCGGCCGCGTGCGCGACGTCGGCGAGGGCCGCGATGTCAGCGATGTTGAGCAGCGGATTCGTCGGAGTCTCGACCCAGACCACCTTCGTGCGGCCCGGGATGATCGCGGCGGCCACGGCATCCGGATCCGTGAGCGCGGCCGGGGTGTGCTCGAGTCCCCACGGCTCGGCGACCCTGGCGAACAGGCGGTAGGTGCCCCCGTACGCGTCGTCGGGAATGACCGCGTGGTCGCCGGGACGGCAGACGGCGCGAAGGAGGGTGTCCTCCGCGGCGAGCCCCGAGGCGAAGGCGAGGCCGGTCGCACCGTCCAGCCCCGGGGCCTCCAGGGCGGCTAGGCACTCCTGCAGCGCGGTACGCGTCGGGTTGGCGCTGCGCGAGTACTCGTACCCGCCGCGCAGTCCGCCCACGCCGTCCTGCGCATAGGTCGACACCTGGTAGATCGGCGGCACCACGGCGCCGGTCAGCGGGTCTGGCTCCTGGCCGGCGTGGATCGCCCGAGTTTCGAATCCGTCCATGTTCCGTACCCTAGGGGGATGAGCATCTTCGGTTTCTCGAAGTCCCGGATGGTGGCGCCGGACGACGCGCTTCCGGGTCGGACCACGCCCGTCCACCCGAACCCAGCCCCCCACGCGGTGCTCGGCACGTCCCTCACGGGTCCGTGGCCCGAGGGCACCGAGGTGATCTACCTGGCGATGGGCTGCTTCTGGGGAGCGGAGGAGATCTACTGGCGGCTGCCCGGGATCGTGACCACCAGCGTCGGCTACATGGGCGGGTACACCCCGAACCCCACCTACGAGGAGGTGTGCACCGGGCGCACCGGTCAGACCGAGGCGGTCATGGTCGCCTACGACCCCACCGTCATCTCGCGCTACGACATCCTGAAGGCATTCTGGGAGAACCACGACCCGACGCAGGGCTACCGCCAGGGGAACGACACGGGCACGCAGTACCGCAGCGCCCTGTACTACACGACCGACGAGCAGCGGGACCTGATCGAGAGCACTCGGGCGGCGTACGGCGAGGTGATCGCCGCGCGTGGCTACCCCGACATCACCACGGAGATCGCGCCTGCGACTGATCGGGAGTACTTCCTCGCTGAGGACTACCACCAGCAGTACCTGTACAAGAACCCCAACGGGTACCGCTGCCACGCCAACACCGGGCTCTCACTTCCCGCCCTGGCGTAGCCCGCCTTCCCACGAACGCTTTTCGTCGAACGTGCAGTTGTTGGTGCCTGCAGACCACCCGCGACCCCAACGACTGCACGGTCAACGAGGTGGTGAAGCCGTCGGCCCCTGCGGCGTCGACGCCTACCCCTGGACCGGGATAGTGAAGCCGAAGGTCGATCCACGTCCGGGCGCACTGTCGACGAATACCGACCCACCGTGCGCCTCGACGATGGACTGCACGATGGCCAGCCCGAGTCCGCTGCCACCGTCGACACGACTTCTGGCGTCGTCCGTTCGGTACAGCCGGTCGAAGACGCGGGCCGCCTCGTCGCCCGTCAGGCCGGGGCCGTCGTCGGAAACCTCGACACGCACGGTCTGATCATCGTCGCCGGGGCGCTCCACCCGGACCCAGACCTGCGAGCCGGGCGGCGAGTACCGCAGGGCGTTCGACAGCAGGTTGTCGAGCACTTGCCGAAGCCGGCTTTCGTCGCCCGACGCATGACCGGATTCCTCGTCGACCTCCAGCGAGATAAGCCGCGCCGGATCGGCGACGCGCGCACTCTCGACCGCGTCCGCGGCCAGGGCGGCCATGTCAACGTCGTCCTGGCGCGTGGGTCGATGCTCGTCGAGGCGAGCCAGCAGCTGCAGGTCGTCCACCAGGCCCCCCATACGCGAGGCCTCGTCCTGGATGCGGCGGACCGCGTCGGTCGAGTCGCCGGCGGCCCCCTGCTCGATGAGCTCGGCATAGCCACGGATGCTCGTGAGCGGCGTGCGCAGCTCGTGCCCGGCATCGGCGACGAACCGTCGCATGCGCTCCTCCGACTGGCGCGCCTGCACCTCGGACGACTGTTGAGCGGCGAACGATGCTTCGATGCGCGTCACCATGGCGTTGAACGACGAGGCGAGCTCGTCGACCTCGGTGCTGCTGGGCGCCTGCGACACCCGCAGGCTCAGGTCTCCCTCGGCGATGTCGTGCGCCGTCACGGCCATGTCGTCGAGGGGGCGCAGGCTGCGACGCACGAGGAGGAATCCGAAGATACCGGCGGTGGCCACCACGGCCAGACCCACCGCCAGCTGGAGCAGGATGAGGCGTCCGACAGTCGCGCGCACGTCGCCGAGCGAGATCGCGACCACACCGAAGCCGTCCTCGGAGGACAGGGCGTGACGAGTACTCGCCATTCGTCACCTCCTTCGACGGAATCCGTCGTGAAGGGGGCACCCACCTGGGACGTCAGGTCGTCGGGGAGGAGCGGAACACTCCCGTCAGCGCCGTCCGGAGTATCCATGACGCGCGTGCCCTCCGGCGTTCGGATCTCGGCATAGCCGAGCGACGGCAGGCGGGGCTGCGGTCGGGTGGGATCCGTCGGAACGGGGATCTGCCCCGGGAATGTGGCGAACGGGCGCGCGTTCCGGGCCAGCTGGTCATCAACCCGACCGTGGAGGTAGCCGCTGAGGGCCGCGGTGGCCAGGAAACTGGAGAGCAGCAGCCCGGCAGAGAGCAGCAGCACGATGAGCAGGCTCAACTGGACGCGCAACGGCCGGCCGGCGAGGGGGCGCCTCATGTGCGCGCCTTCCGCAGGACATACCCGACGCCTCGGATCGTGTGGATGAGCGGCGGGCGGCCCGCATCCACCTTCCGGCGCAGGTAGGAGACGTACGACTCCACCACGTTCAACTCGCCGCCGAAGTCGTACTGCCAGACGTGGTCGAGGATCTGCGGCTTGCTCACCACATTCTCGGCGTTCTCCAGCAGGTAGCACAGCAGACGGAACTCGGTGGGCGACAGGGCGATCTCACTGCCGGCGCGCCGGACCTCGTGGGCCGACTGGTCCACTTCGAGGTCCGCATAGGCAAGAACTCCCGACCGGGGCTCCAGGGCGCCATGTCCGGTGCGCTTGAGCACCGTCCGGATGCGGGCCACCACCTCACTGAGGCTGAAGGGCTTGACGATGTAGTCGTCGCCGCCGATGGTCAAGCCGGTCACCCGGTCCACGACGTCGTCCTTGGCGGTCAGGAAGAGCACCGGGAACTGGTATCCGTCCGCCCGCAGGCTCCGGACGAGATCGAAGCCGTTCAGCCCGGGCATCATCACGTCCGTGACCATGAGGTCCGGCGGGTTCTTCTTGGCCATCGCCAGCGCGGTCTTGCCATCCGTGCAGGTGACCACATCGAAGCCGTGGAAGCGAAGGCTCGCGTCGAGCAGCTCGACGATGTTCCGCTCGTCATCAACGACCAGGAGTCTCGCCTCGGGGGTCTCTGCGCCGGCCATGGACACAGTCTGGCCAGATCAGCATCAGGATTCCTGTGGGATTCCTGTGAGGAACCTGTGAATCTGAGAATTCACAGGGGATCCGTACCTTTCTCACAGGTAACTCCCAGCATCGTTGGCGAGGGTGCTGGCATGAGGCGTCGAATCGTGTGGATCAACCTGGGCCTCGTCGTCCTGCTCGTCGCGGCCGGAGTTGGTGCCTACCTCTGGCTCTTCGCCCCGCAGGAGGCGGAGCCCACCGGCCGGACCGTGGCAGTGCAGAGCGGCACCGTGAGCGAGACCGTCACCGCCACCGGGACCGTGGAGACCACCGGAGCTATCGACGTCGCGTTCGACACCTCGGGAATCGTGGACACGGTGCGGGTCGAGGAGGGCGACACCGTCTTCGCTGACAAGAAGCTGGCCACCCTCGATGACACCTCGGAGCGACAGGCCGTATCGAGCGCCAAGAACTCCTATGTGCAGGCCGTGTCCAGCTCCGGCCAGACCGGCTTGTCGCTCGCGTCCGCGCAGCAGGCGGTTTCGGACGCACAGAGGAATGCCACCCTGAACGAGAAGTCGTACCAGCAGAGCGTCGATGTGGCACGGCGAAACCTTGCCGACGCCAAGTCCTCCTGGACGCACTCCTGCCTGGACCCGACCGGCTCGTGCCCGGACCAGAATGCCTGGGCTCAGCTGCGAGCAGCCGAGGGCGACATCGCGAGCGCGACGACGGCCTACGAGCAGGCCGTCCAGACGGCGACGCTGCAGGAGGAGACCAACCAGGTCAAGCTCAGCCAGGCCCAGGTGTCCGCCGAGGCGGCCCAGGCCAAGCAGGACAGCGCATGCAACACCTATGGGTCCGATTCAACCCAGTGCACGTCGGCCGTGGACGCCCGCCGCAGCGCGGAGCAGCAGTACGAGCTACTGGTCACGACGAACCAGGCAGCGGCGATCACTGCGCAGCAGACGCTCGTCAACGCGGCCGATCGGATCACGCAGACGAACGTGGCGCTGCGCAAGTTGCAGGCCACCCTTCGCACGCAATCCGCGGACTCGGTGGACGCTGCGCGTGACGCGCTCGACACGGCCCTCCTCACGCAGAAGAAGGGCACCGCGGCGGACAAGCAGGCAGTGCAGCGCGCCCAGGAGTCGCTCGCCGCGCAGTCGGCCGCGAGCCGACCCGTGACCGTGGGGTCCAGCACAGTGACTCCGGATCAGGCGTCGATCGACCTCGCCGAGCGCGGGCTCGTCGCGGCCCGCGCATCCCTCGCGCAGACGGTGCTGCGCGCGCCCGTCGCCGGCGTGATCGGCTCGGTGGACATGTCCGCGGGCGATCCGGCCACCCCGGGCACCCCCGTCGTCACGATTCTTCCGGACGCCCCCTTCCAGATCGTCGCCGACTTCTCCGAGGCCGACGCGATGAAGGTCGCCGTGGGCCAGCCCGCCAGCGTGACGTTCGACGCGCTGCCGGATGCCTCCGCCACCGGGACCGTGACGTCGGTCGCCGTCCTGCCCACCGACGCGAGCAGTGGAGCCAACGCCACCAGCAGCGTCACGACCTATGCAGCGACCATCACCCTCGACTCCACCCCTGATGGAATCCGCGAGGGGATGAGCGCGAGCGTCATCGTGACGACCCAGGAGGTCTCCGGCGCGCTCTGGGCGCCCACCGCCGCAATCACCACAGCAGGGGGCCAGAGCACAGTGACCGTGCGCGTCGGCGGGACGGACGAGGTCGTCTCCGTCCAGACCGGCCTCGCCGGGGACAGCGGCGTGGAGATCACCAGCGGCGTGTCCGAGGGAGACCAGCTCGTCGTCAGTTCCGGCGACGCCAGCGGTGGCTTCAGCGGCTTCCCGATCGGCGGCATCCCGGGCGGCGGCCTCGGCGGCGGGCGCGGCGGGGGACCGCAGCCGTGAATCCGGTAATCGACCTGCAGCAGATCACGAAGGTGTACGGCACCGGCGACACTGAGGTGCGGGCCCTGCGCGGCATCGACCTCACCATCGGACGGGGCGACTACGTCGCCATCATGGGCGCCTCCGGATCCGGGAAGTCGACGCTCATGAACATCGTGGGCGCCCTGGACGCAGCGACCGCTGGTCACTACGCGCTCGACGGCATCGGGATCGACTCCCTCGACGAGTCGGCGTTGTCCATCGTCCGCAATCGCAAGATCGGCTTCGTCTTCCAGTCCTTCAACCTCATTCCGCGCACCTCCGCGCTCTCCAATGTGGAGCTCCCCTTCTCTACCGAGGGGTGCGCCGCAAGGAGCGCACGGATCGCGCCACCGCCGCCCTGACCGCCGTCGGCCTGGCGGACCGCATGCACCATCAACCCAACGAATTGTCGGGCGGTCAGCAGCAGCGGGTGGCAGTCGCCCGCGCCCTTGTTGCGGAGCCGTCACTTCTGCTTGCCGACGAACCGACCGGCAACCTCGACAGCCGCTCCACCAAGGACGTTCTCGACCTGATGGACGCGCTGCATGACCAGGGGCGCACGATCGTGATGATCACGCACGAGGACGACGTCGCGGAGCGAGCCGGCCGCATCGTGACCCTCGTCGACGGGGAGATCTCCAGCGACGTCCGGACGAGCGCATGAACCTGCTCGAAACGCTCCGCATCGCCCTCCAGGGCATCGCCGCGAACCGGCTGAGATCCGGGCTCACGATGCTCGGAATCCTCATCGGCGTGGCCGCCGTGATCGTGCTCATGGCCATCGGCAACGGCTCGTCGGTCGCCGTCACCCAGAGCATCGAGCAGCTCGGAACCAATACGCTCACTATCCGACACGGGTCATTCGGTCCGCCGGACTCCGGGACGCGGACCCAGTTCAAGGACCTCACGACAGCGGACGCCGAGGCTCTCCTCGATCCCGTCCTTGCGCCGGACATCGTCAGCTCCTCGCCCGTAGCGACGGCCCAGGTCTCGTGCACCTTCGAGGGGACGAGCTACGACACGAGCGTGACAGGGACGTGGCCGTCGTACTTCGAGGCTTCCAACAGCAAGATCGCCAGCGGCACGTACCTCGTCAATGACGACGTGGTGAGCAACCGACGTTCCGTGGTGCTCGGCCAGACAGTGGTCGACGAGCTGTTCGGCTCAACGGACCCGCTGGGCAAGCAGATCACCTGCGGGGATACTCCGTTCACCGTCGTGGGGGTCCTGGAGTCCAAGGGCAGCAGCGGCTTCAACGATGCGGACGACGTGATCATCGCCCCGCTCACCACCGTGCAGAGCCACCTGACCGGCTACGGCAGCCTCGACTCGATCCTGGTCCAAGCGGCCTCGTCGGAGGTGGGCACCCAGGCCCAGTCGGAGGTCTACTCGATCCTCGACGAGCGCCACGGGAGCAGCGACGCTTCGTCCCGCGACTACCAGGTGCTCAACCAGGCGAGCCTCATCTCCACCGTCCAGGACACCATCGGCATCTTCACCGTGCTGCTGGGTGCGGTTGCGGCGATCAGCCTGCTCGTGGGCGGCATCGGCATCACCAACATCATGCTGGTCACTGTCACGGAGCGCACCCGCGAGATCGGCATCAGGAAGGCGATCGGAGCGCAGAAATCCGCGATCATGGGTCAGTTCCTCATCGAGGCCACCGTGCTGTCTGTAATCGGGGGTGGACTCGGCGTCCTGGTCGCCCTGCTGGCAACTCAGGTGACGGTTGCTGGCGTCACTCCGGTGATCGTCCCCGCGTCCGTGGTCGGGGCCTTCGCCGTGTCGGTCGCCGTCGGACTGTTCTTCGGCAGCTATCCCGCGAATCGGGCTGCCTCCCTGCGACCAATCGAGGCGCTGAGACATGAGTGAGATCGAGAGCGTGGAGTACCAGGACGTGCCGCCCGTCGACGAGGTGATCGATGACGATTTGGCGACGCTCCTGCAGCGGCGCGAGCATGCCAGGCCGAACCGGATGACCTGGGCGCTGCTCGCCCTGCTGACCCTGACGGTGGGCTTCATCGGGGGTGCCTTCGCCAACCAGCAGTTCGGTTCGTCAAGCACGCAGGCCGGCCTCCCCGCCGGCTTCCCCGCCGGTCTGCCAGCCGGTCTGCCGGGCGGTCTGACCGGCGGCGCCGCAGGGTCCGAGGCCACCGGTGCGGGCGGACTGCCCGGCGTGACGTTCGGGACCGTGAAACTCGTCGACAAGGGCAATCTCTACATCACCACGGCCTCGGGGGAGACCATCAAGGCCACCGTTCCCGCCACGGCCGAAGTCACCTCCCAGAGCCCGATCGACCTGTCTGAGCTCACCGCCGGCATGTCCGTCGTCATCCGAGGTGAGACCGGTGACGACGGGGTGGTGACTGCCACCTCCGTGTCCGAAGGCGCACTTCCCGGCGGCGTGTCCGGGGCGCGACCCGGTCGCGATGCCACCATCCCCAACGAAGGAGACAACTGATGCGCACGCATCGCGGCACGACGGTCGTCGCCCTGGCCGGCGCGACCCTGGCCCTGTTCGCCCTGACCGCTTGCGGGGGCGGATCTGCCTCGCAGGGCGATGCATCAGCATCCGACGCCACGCCAGTACCGGGCGCGTCCGCTCCGCCCGCCGGCTCCATTGGCGGCCGGCCTGACTTCGCGGCCTACCGGGACTGCATGGCGGAGAACGGCGTGACCCTTCCGGACGTGACCAGCCGTCCAAGTGGCGGGCCCGCAGACGGGTCCGGCCCTCCCAGCGGCATCCCCGGCGGCCTCCCCGACGGGGTCGATCAGGAAGCCTTCGACACCGCCCAGGCCGCCTGCGCCGACGTGGCTCCCCAAGGCGGCTTCGGAGGCGGAGGCGCGGCGAGGATCGACGACAGTGCGATGGCGGCGTTCCGTTCCTGCCTCGCCGACAACGGCGTCGAGGTCACCGACGACCAGTTCGGGATGCGGGACCTGGACCGCGAGGATCCTGACGTCGCAGGCTGCGCTGGACACCTGCTCGCCACTGCTGCCGGCGCCACCGAGCCCCCCGGCCTCGTAGGCCAGTTCCCCGACCCTCCGTCGAACGTGCACTTGTTGGGGTCACGAGAGCTGTCGGGACCCCAACAAGTGCACGCTCAACGAGGGAGGCGGGCGGTGACGGCGGTGCGGTCAGCGGGAGAGGTAGCCCAGCAGATCCTGGCGGGTGATGACGCCGGTGGGCTTGCCGTCGTCGACGACGATGACCGCGTCCGACGATTGCAGCGCGTCGACGGCGGACTGCACCGGTTCGCCGGCGCCGACCATCGGCAGCGGATCCGACATGTGCGCGTCGACGGTGTCCGCGAGCTGCGCGCGACCGTTGAACAGGTCGTCGAGCAGCACGCGCTCCATCACCGAGCCGACGACCTCAGCCGCCATGACCGGCGGCTCGGCCCGCACGACGGGCATCTGCGAGACCCCGTACTCGCGCAGGATGTCGATGGCGTCGCGCACCGTCTCGGTCGGATGGGTGTGGACGAAGTACGGCAGCTCACCTGACTTGCCGCGCAGCACGTCCCCGATCGTCGCGTCGCTGTCCGACTGCAGGAACCCGTACCTGCTCAGCCACTCGTCGTTGAACACCTTGGACAGGTAGCCGCGTCCGCCGTCCGGCAGCAGGACGACGACGACGTCGTCCGGCCCGGCCTTCGCCGCCACCTCAAGGGCCGCGACGACGGCCATACCGCACGACCCACCGACCAGCAGGCCCTCTTCGCGGGCCAGCCGGCGGGTCATCTCGAAGGAGTCCTTGTCGGTCACCGCGATGACCTCGTCGGCGATGGTGGCGTCGTAGGTCGAAGGCCAGAAGTCCTCGCCCACGCCCTCGACGAGATACGGCCGTCCGTTTCCGCCCGAGTACACCGAACCCTCGGGATCGGCCGCGATGATCCGCACCGACTCCCCCGCTGACCTCCTTGAGGTACTTGCCGGCCCCTGAGATCGTCCCCCCGGTACCGGCACCTGCGATGAAGTGGGTGATCCGACCGTCGGTCTGCTCCCACAGCTCGGGGCCGGTGGTCTCGTAGTGCGACAGCGGGTTGTTGGGGTTGGCGTACTGGTCCGGCTTCCACGCACCTGGGAGTTCGCGGGCCAGCCGGTCGCTGACGCTGTAGTACGAGCGTGGGTCCTCGGGGTCCACGGCGGTGGGGCACACGACCACCTCGGCGCCATAGGCCTTGAGGACGTTGCGCTTGTCCTCGCTCACCTTGTCCGGGCAGACGAAGACGCAGTGGTAGCCGCGCTGCTGGGCGACCAGCGCGAGCCCGATGCCGGTGTTGCCGCTGGTGGGCTCGACAATCGTGCCGCCTGGCTTCAGCAGTCCCTCGCGCTCGGCCGCGTCGACCATGCGCACCGCGATCCGGTCCTTGACCGAACCGCCGGGGTTCACGTACTCGACCTTCGCCAGGACCATGGGCCCGGGCTCGGGAACGATCCCCGTGGTGACGTTGCGCAGCCGCACCAGCGGGGTGTTGCCGATCAGATCGAGGACGGAGTCGTGTACCTGCATCCCGCGACACTATCGCCGTAGGCTGCCGGTATGGCAGCGCCGGTCGTCATGCTCGCGCCAGCGGTGTACCGGATCCCGACCCTGGGCGACTTCATCAACTCGTTCGCCTTCCTGGACGACGACGGCCAGGTGACCTTGGTGGACTGCGGGCTCAAGCGGGCGCCGCGCCGGATCGTCGACGCACTCGCCGGCATCGGCAAGCGTCCGTCCGACGTCACGAGGATCATCCTCACCCACGCTCACGGCGACCACGCGGGCGGAGCAAGAGAGGTCCTGTCGGCGTCGTCCGCCTCGGGTGTCGACGTGCACATCGACGACGTGCCCTTCATCCGGGCTGGTCACAACGCCCCCGGTGCCCCCACCACGGTCGGCCGGATGCTCAGTCGGGGCCCAATGGCCAGTTTCGACACGGTGCCCGTCGTCACGGAGCTGGTCGACGGACAGGTCCTGGACGTCGCGGGGGGCATTCGCGTCCTGCACACGCCAGGACATACCCCCGGCCATGTCTCACTCCTGCACGAGAGCTCCGGCGTCCTGATCACGGGGGACGCGATCTTCAACATGGCTGCCCGCATGAGCTGGCCGATCGCGGCGGTCTGCACGTCCGCACGCCAGAACCACCAGTCCGCCCACGTGCTCGGGGAGGTCGAGTACGACGTGGCCGCCTTCACCCACGGTCCGGAGATCCGCGACAACGCGCGGGAGACCGTCCGCGGCTTCCTGAGCCGGAAGCGCTGAGCAGCTCCGTGGCCGATCTGCATGAGGTGGAACGAGAACTGGGGCGGATCGTCGATCGCCTGAACTCCATGCCGCTGACCAGGGTCGCCGCCTCGGCGGACGCCGTGCATGACACCGCGGAGTTTCTGGTGGCCCAGACCCGGCTGCTCTCCGACTCGATCCCACCGGATGCCGCTCTCCCCCGACTGGCTCCCCAGGGGCTGGGGGCGATGATCGGCGTTCTCGGCCGCGACTACGTGGAAGCAGCGAGGGCGTCCAGCGAGCCGGACCTGGATCCGGTGCTGAACGCCCTCGTCGAGTTGAGGCGTGCGCTGCCCTAGTTGCGCGAGAGGATCGCGAACAGGCGCAGGAACTCCAGGTACAGCCAGATCAGCGTGACCAGCAGGCCGAACGCCATGCGCCACGACTCGCGCTCCGGAGCGCCGAGCTTGATGCCCTGACTGATCGCCTCGAAGTCCAGGAACAGGAAGAAGGCCGCGATCAGGACGCCGAGGACGGCGACGATCGGCCCGAAGCCGGTGCCGTAGATTCCCCAGCCATCGCCTCCGCCGAACATCGCCCAGATGAGCGACCCGAGACCGAGCACCAGGTACGAGACGGCGGCGACGATGAGGATGCCGACGAACTTCTTGGTGACCTTCACGACGCCGGTGACGTACAGGGTCAAGGTGACGCCGAAGGTGACCATCGTGGCGACGACGGCCTGAAGGACGATGTCGTTCCAACCGTTGCCCGCGGCGTAAGCGGCGTACCAGTTGCTGATGCCGCCGAGCATGACGCCCTGGAATACGGCGTACAGCAGGATCAGCGGCGGCGACGGGACCTTCTTGAGCGCGTTGACGAAGCCGAGGGCGAGGCCACCGATCAGGCCGACGAAGAGCAGCCACGGCATCGTTTCGATGAGGTTCCAGCCGGCAACCGCGAAGACCACGGTGATGGCGAACACGGCGAACGTCTTGATGATGACGTCGTTGATCGTCAGCCGGGCACCGCTGCCCGCGGTGATCTGCTGGAAGGCGGCGTTCGTGTCGGCCGCACCGGCGCCGCCGGTGGCGGCCTGGGTGTACGCCGAGACGCCCTCGTCATAGGCGAAACCGGACTTATCGGTCTTCTCGTACCGAGTCAGGACTGGGTTGTTTGACTGCATGGATCCACGTTAACTGACGCAGCCCATTTCGCCAATCAGGACCCCCTCACGACCGGGAAAGTGCCCCCAGAGGGGATCGAACCCTCACTGTGCCGGGTTTAAGCCGGGTGTCTCTGCCAGTTGGACTACAGGGGCGTGGCCCCACGATACGACCCGCCCTCACCGATGCGTCGTCACTCGTGGCGGGTTCGGAGGGCCTGGAGGTCGCCACGAGTGACGACGCATCGGGCTAGGGCAAGCCGGCCGCCGCCTTGGCCCGCCCCAGCACGTCGTCCAGCATGTCCTCGGTGAGCCGGCCGGTGAAGGTGTTCTGCTGGCTGGGGTGGTACGAGGCCAGCAGGGTCACCTGGCGACCCGAAGGCGAACGGGCCGAGGCGCTCGCCCCGTGCCCGAAGGGCACTCGCTCCGCCTCCCACCCGGACTCACGCAGGGCGGCAAGGGTGGCGGTCCAGGCGATGCCGCCGAGCGCCAGGACCACCCGCACCGACGGCTCGACGAGGCTCAGTTCCTCCACGAGCCACGCGGCGCACTCATGGCGCTCCTGCGTCGTCGGCTTGTTGTCCGGCGGGGCGCAGTGAACGGCGGCGGTGATCCGCACGTGGTCGAGCCGCTGCCCATCGTCGCGGCTGGTCGACGTCCCGATGGCGGCCAGCCCCACGCGGTGCAGTGCGCCGTACAGCCAGTCGCCGCTGCGGTCCCCGGTGAACATGCGGCCCGTGCGGTTGGCGCCGTGGGCGCCCGGAGCCAGGCCGACAATCCAGATCAATGGCTCCGCCGAGCCGAAACCCGGGACCGGACGTCCCCAGTACTCCTCGTCAGCGAAGGCCGCCCGCTTCGTGACCGCGACCTGCTCGCGCCACTCGACCAGTCGAGGGCATCGGCGACACTCGCAGATGGCGGCGTCGAGGGCAGCGAGGTCAGTCGGCGCAGGCACGGATGAAGTCGATGGTCCGGCGCCAGGCCAGCCGTGCGTGGTCGTCCTGGTAGACCTCTGGCCGAGCGTCGTTGAAGAACGCGTGCACGCTGCCGGGGTACTCGAAGAGTTCGGCATGTGCCGCCGCTGGCCCGGATCGCCGACGCGTACTCGGCAATCGCCGGCCCGTTGCCGGGCTCATCGGACTCCGCCTTGTGCACCATCGCCGACTTCCCGGCGTAGCGGCTCCAGTCGGGCGAGTACTGCGGCCATGGCATCGCCGGGTAGAAGGCCGTCGCGCAGCGGATCACGTCCGACACCGTCGGCGCGAGCAGGGCGAGGCCCCCGCCCATGCAGAAGCCGATCACGCTGACGGCATCCCCCTCGACCTCGGGCCGGGCGAGCAGGTCATCCGCCGCCGCTGCGAAGTCGTGGGCGACCTGCGCGATGTCAAGGCCCAGCATCAGCTTCTGCGCCTCGTCCGGCTCGGTCGTCTCGGCCCCGCGGTAGTGGTCCACCGCCAGTGCGACGAATCCCTCGGCCGCGAGCCGCTGGTCACGTCCACGACGTGCGGGACAGTCCCCACCACTCCTGGACCACGATCACCCCGGGGCCAGAGCCGGATCGAGGGGATGGAGATGACTCCGGGGACGTCGGCACCGTCAATGCTGATGGTCGTATTTCGCATGGGCACAGTCTGGCGCAGGACTCCCTGCCGCACAGCCCGTTGGCGGCGTCCGCGGCGCGTTGGTCGGTCAGCCGTCGACCGCGCCCGTCACGAGGCCGCGAGCGAAATGCCTCTGGAGGAGGAAGAACACGGCGACGGGGACGATGATCGCGACGAAGGCACCCGCGGTCAGCAAGTGCTCATTCTGCCCGAAACTGCCGGACAGCCTGGCCAGGTACGGGGTGACCGGGGCAACGTCGGAGGTGCCGCCGGCGAAAGTCAGGGCCACGATGTAGTCGTTCCACACCCACAGGAACTGGAAGATGGCGAATGCCGCGATGGCCGGCAGAGCCAACGGCAGGACCATCCGCCGGAAGATCACGTAGTGACTGGCCCCGTCGATCCGCGCTGCATCCATGATCTCCCGCGGCAGCCGGGCGATGAAGTTGTGCATCAGGAAGATGGCAAGGGGCAGAGCGACCGCCGAGTGCACCAGCCAGAGCGGCACGAACGTCCCCATCATCAGCGACCGACCCGTTTCCGGGTTGTCGAGATTGGGGAACAGCGATATGGGGCGAGCCAGCCGTTGTCAACATCGTCAAGAGAGGCAGCAGGGCCATCTGGATTGGCAGCACCTGCAGGGCCACGAGGCCGACGAAGAGCGCGCTCGCGCCCCGAAACCACGTGCTACCGGCGACTGGCCAGAACCGTCGCGGTACCAGTGCGCTGTCCTTAGGCGTCCGTTCTCCGGTCCCTGGATCGACGTGGACGAGCCCGAACTTCATCGTCCACCCTGACGCCCACTCGAGGTTGTCCATGAGGCTCTCAGGCGTAGTAGCCGCGGACGTCGAACCCACTGTCGCAGGCCCGGGTGAGAGCACGCAGGTGATCGTCGAGGTACTCGATGCGCGCCGGGTCATGGACGCCCTCGGCATCGATCACCTCCGCCACCGCCGCGCCGTTCTCGCAGATCCACAGCGGCACGCCGGGCAGATGATCGGTCGCCTTCCGCAACGCCAGTTCGAGACCCTCGGGCAGGATCTCCCAGCCCATGTCCGTGAAGGGCGGGTGCGGGTCGAAGCGCAACGGCGGGCAGGCGGGGATCGCGGCGGTGTCCTGCCCGACCGCCTCGGTGGTGATGGTGTCCGGCTCCGCGACGCGCATCACCGAGTAGTAGTTCTCTCCTAGCCAGTCGATCGGCTCGGACAGGATCGAGTTGTCCTCCTCGCGCACGAAAGCCCAGTCCGTGACGCTCGAGCAGGATTCCAACAGGTCGGCAGGGATCCCGTTCCCGGCCAACAGGTCGAGGAAGAGGCGGTTCTGGGTGCCGTCGACGTGTCGCGTCGCGGCGTCCATCGAGGGCGACTCGCTGATCACGGGGATCAGGTTGAGGACGATCCCCAGGTTGTGCGCCCTCAGCGCACGCAGTCGCTGCACGGCGAGCCCGTGCCCCAGGATCAGGTGATAGGCCGCGGCCAGCGACGCGCCGGGTTCCTTGCGGCCGGGGGCGAAGTAGCCGTCGCAGTATCCGAGGAAGGCTGAGCACCAGGGCTCGTTCAGCGTGGCCCAGCGATCGACTCGGTCGGCGTAGCGCTCCCCCATCACCTGTGCAAAGTCGGCGAACCGGTAGGCCGTCTCACGGTTCGGCCAGCCGCCGGCCTCCTCGAGCGGGCTGGGCAGGTCCCAGTGGAACAGGGTCGCGACGGGCCTGATCCCCCGCGCGAGCAAGCCGTCGATCAGCCGGTCGTAGAAGTCGAGCCCAACGTCAGACAGCGCACCGACACCGGTGGGCATGACGCGTGCCGAGCTGATCGAGAAGCGATAGGCATCGACGCCCAACCATGAGAGGCGGTCGAGATCCTCATCCAGACGATGCACATGGTCGCAGGCAAACTCGCCCGTGACGCCGCCGACGATGGCGCCGGGGATCTCGGCGAAGTCGTCCCAGTTGCAGCGCCCGCGGCCAGCGGACGTCGCCCTCGATCTGCCATGCCGAGGTGGCCACGCCAAGCTCGAAGCCGGGCGGGAACGTGAGATCCATGCAGGGCTATCCCTTGACCGAACCTGCCAGGAGACCTCGCACGAAGAACCGCTGGAGCGAAGAAGAACACGATCAAGGGCACGATGATCGCGACAAAGGCTCCTGCCGTGATCAAGTGGAGTTGGGCCCCGTAGGAGCCCTTGATATTCGCCAGATACGCCGTGATCGGCGCTACGTCTGCGTGCCTCCCGCGAACGTCAAGGCGACCAGCAGGTCGTTCCACACCCACAGGAACTGGAAGATCGCGAAGGAGGCGATCGCCGGAACAGTGAGCGGCAGGACGAGCTTGCGGAAGATCAGGAAGTGGCTGGCACCATCCACGCGGGCTGCCTCGAAGAGCTCACGCGGCAACTGGTTGATGAAGTTGTGCAGCAGGAAGATCGCCAGCGGCAGCGCGAACATCGTGTGCGCGATCCAGAGTGGAATGTAGGTGCCGAAGAAGATGGATTCGTCGGTATCTGGCTTGTTCAGGTCGGGGAAGATCGGGATCGGGCCGAGGCTCCATCCCTTGTTGAACATCGTCAGCAGCGGCAGCAGGGACATCTGCAGCGGGATGACCTGCAGCGCGAAGATGGTGAAGAAGACGAACGTCGATCCGCTGAACGGAATCCATGCAATGGCATAGGCCGCCATGCAGGCGATGACGAGCGGGAAGATCGCCGCCGGGATGGCGATCGCGAAGGAGTTGAAGAAGTACGGCGCGATGCCGTTCGGGATGACCGACCCGCCGGTGATGACCTGGCTGTAGTTGTCCAGGGTCATCGTGGGGTCGGTGAAGATCGTCCACCAGCCCGAGTTCTGCGCCTGCTCGGACGGACGCAGGGAGGTGACCAGCAGGCCGAAGGTCGGGATGGTCCACAGGATCGTGATGAGGATGACGAGTCCCGTCGCCCACGGGCTGCTCAGCTTGCGCCGCGCTGCCTCGGGGATGGACTCCTCCGGGCGGCTGGGCTGCGGCATGGGGATGATCTCGTGCGCTTCGACGCTCATCGGATCGTCCGCTCCTTCCGCAGCTGAATGACGTTGTAGGCGATCAGGGGGATGACGGCGACGAACAGGACGACGGCGAGGGCGCTGCCGCGGCCGACGTCGAACTGGACGAAGGCCTGCGCATACATCTCGTTGGCGACGACCTGGGTGCCGAAGTTTCCGTTGGTCATGGTGCGGACGATGTCGAAGATCTTCAGGACCGCGATCATGATCGTGGTGAACACCACGATCAGGGTGCCTCGGACCATCGGGATGGTCACCCGGCTGAACAGCTTCCAGCCGGTGGCGCCGTCGAGCTCGGCCGCCTCCACGACGTCCCCGGGGATGGCCTTGATCGCCGCCGAGAGGACGACCATGGCGAAGCCGACCTGGATCCAGATCATGATGACCATGAGGAAGAAGTTGTTCCATGGCTGCCAGAGCAGCCAGTTGGGGGGATCCGCCCACCTGACCCACTCCGCGAGCTGGCTGAGCAGGCCGACCTGCTGCCGGACGGGTCGCGGTACTCGTAGACCAGGCCCCAGATGATGCCGGCGCCGACGAACGAGATCGCCATCGGCATGAAGATCAGGGACTTCGAGATCGACTCTCGACGCATGCGGTCGAGCAGCAGCGCGAGCATGAGGCCGATGCCCGTGAGAACAGCGGCGCGATGATGATCCACATCGCCGTGTTGATCAGGACCGTGCGGTTCGACTCGGTCGTGAAGATCCAGGAGTAGTTGGCAAAGCCGACGAAGTCATTGCCGTTGGCGTTCTGGAAGCTGCCGACGGTGGTCAGGAACGCCGGTGCGATGAGGCCGTAGGCCAGCAGCACGACGGCGGGCCCGAGGAACACGATCATCGCGGCCGGGAACTGCAGCTTGCCCTTGGCCCTGGCTCCGATGAAGAAGATGATGAGCAGCAGCCCCAGAAGATGGCCACCGCCGCAAGACCGGTGCCGATCTTGGCCAAGCCGGCGGTGAGCTCCTCCACCGATCCTCCTTCTACGCTGTCCGCGTGATGCCACGGCCGAACCGTCTCCACCAAGGTGCGGCGTCGTCGTCAGCCGACATGCCGACGCCGGGGGCTGAAGAGTGTGTCTCACCCTTAGACCCCGGCCCTCAGTCATTCACGCGAACTGACCGTGACCTTCAGGTCAGGACGACGGCCATGCATCATCGATGGCCTGCAGAACCTCTTCGGTGGGCTTGTCCTCGCCGAACCATGCCGTCATCTGCGTCCACTCCGCACCCGCGCCGACGGCGGCGGGCATGAGGTCGGAAGCGTCGAAGCGGAAGATTCCGTTCGGGTCGGTCAGGAACTGCGCCGACAGCTGGGCGATGGCGTCGGTGTAGGTGTCCAACGGCACGCCGTTGTTCGCCGACACCCAGCCGCCCGGCTGGGCAGCGCGTGCGGTCGCGTACTCAGGCGACGACAGGTACGTCTGCACGGCCTGGACCTCGGCACGATCCGAGAACGCGGTGGTGAACTCTCCGCCACCCACGACCGGGTTGGGGAACTCATCCTTGATCTGCGGCAGGAAGAAGGCGTACACGTCGCCGTCCTCAGCCACAACCGCACCCGGCTTGAAGGACTCCCACTGGGCCGCGTAGAACGAGGCCTGCTGGAGCATCGCGCACTCGCCGTCGAGGATCGGCTTGCCGGCATCCTGGAACGCCGTCGTTGCGATCGTCTGGACATTGCCGAACCCGCCATTGACGTAGTCGGGGTTCTTCATCCAGCCGGCGATGGTGTCCATCGCCTCGGTGATCTGCGGTGAGTTGAACAGGACCTCGTGGGCGACCCACTGGTCGTAGACGTCGCCACCCTGCTGACGCAGGACGACCTGCTCGAGCCAGTCCGTGGCCGGCCAACCGGTCGCGCCGCCGGACTCGATGCCGCCACACCATGGCTTGACACCGGCCGCTGCGATCGCGTCGCTAGCGGCAAAGAGCTCGTCCCACGTGGTCGGAACGGTGATGCCCCACTCGGCGAACTTCGACGGCGAGTACCACACGAACGACTTCATGTTCGAGCTGTTGGGTGCGCCGTAGAAGGTGCCGTCAACACTGCCGTAGTCCTTCCAGGCAGGGTTGAAGTACGTGTCGACGTTGTCGGCGACGGCCTGGGGAGCCGCGACCGGGCCACCCTGCTCGACGAGCTTGGCCAGCAGACCAGGCTGCGGGATCCACGCGAGGTCGGGAGCGTTGCCACCAGCGATGCGGGTGGGCAGCTGGGCCTCGAACTGATCGCTGCCTTCGTACACGATGTCAATGCCCGTGCAGTCCTCGAACGGCTTCCAGGCATCCTCGTAGCGCTGCTGCTCAGGCGGCAGAACCGAGGTGAAGAGGGTCACGCTGGTGCCCTCGTTGCCCATGTACGCGGCGTACGGCTCGCAGCCGGCCGCGACAGCGCCTTCACTGGCCATAGCGCTTTCTTGGGTGGACGGAGCAGCCTCACTGCTGCTCTCGCTCGAGGAGCTGCTGCCTCCGCAGGCGGCGAGCAGCATGGTCGCTGCAACACCACCGACGATGAGCGTGGCCCCACGGCGCCGCATGGATGCGGTCATGGATTCTCCTTGCCATCACGGTGCCGACGGGGTCGGTCCCCATCGGATTGAACGTCGACTGGCACAGCCAATTGACGTAAACGCTGTCATCATGTCTCGCCCGGAGCGGCCGTCGCAACCCCAAAGGCCGTCACGAAGGCCTGCAATTCATCACAATTTGATATACGCGGCCGCCAGCCGGTGATGTAACGCTGTTGCATACCCGTTCGTCCAACCGCACCACCAGGCGCCAGCCATCCGCTACCGTGTGATCCGCGCCGACCGGCGCACCTTCCACTTCGGATCGTCCGGCACGTTCCTGCCGGTTGAAGGGATTTGATGATGACGAAGCAAGTGAAGTACGACGATGTGTCGCTGGTGTATCCCGGTGGCACGAAGCCGGCGGTCTCGCATCTGGACCTGGATATCGCCGAGGGCGAGTTCCTGGTGCTGGTGGGCCCGTCGGGGTGTGGGAAGTCCACGAGCCTGCGGATGCTGGCGGGTCTGGAGCCGATCTCCGGTGGCACGATCTTTATCGGTGAGCGGGACGTGACGCATGTGCCGGCGAAGGACCGGGACATCGCGATGGTGTTCCAGAACTACGCCCTGTACCCGCATATGAGCGTGGCGGAGAACATGGCGTTCGCGTTGAAGATCCAGAAGGTGTCCAAGGACGAGATCAACCGTCGGGTGACCGACGCGGCGGCGCTGCTGGACCTGACCGAGTACCTGGAGCGCAAGCCGAAGGCGCTGTCCGGTGGTCAGCGGCAGCGGGTGGCGATGGGCCGGGCGATCGTGCGCGAGCCCGAGGTGTTCCTCATGGACGAGCCCCTGTCGAACCTGGACGCGAAGCTGCGGGTGCAGACCCGCACCCAGATCGCTGCGCTGCAGCGCCGGCTGGGCACCACGACGCTGTACGTCACCCACGACCAGGTCGAGGCGATGACGATGGGGGACCGGGTCGCGGTCCTCAAGGACGGCATCCTGCAGCAGTGCGCCTCCCCGCGGGAGCTGTATGACGACCCGGCGAACGCGTTCGTCGGCACGTTCATCGGCTCCCCGAGCATGAACATCATCACCTCCGTCATCGTCGAGGGCGGCGTCGACATGAACGGGCACCTCATCCCCATCGAGCGTGACGTGCTGGCCAAGGCCACCGGCAGCAAGGTCATCCTCGGCGTGCGCCCCGAGGACCTGGAGATCACCACCGAGGGAGCCGACATGACCGTCACCCTGGTCGAGGAGCTCGGCGCCGACACCTACGTGTACGGCACCTACGCCGGACCCGACGGCCCCATCGACCTCGTCGCCCGCGGACAAGGCATCACCGCCCCCAAGATCGGCACCACCGTCAAGGTCAACCCCAGCCGCACCTACGTCTTCGACAACGAAGGCGACCAAACCCGACTCTCATAGCGACGAACGTCGCACCAGACGACGCGATGCCCCCTCGAGAACGAGGGGGCATCGTGCGTTGCGGTCGCAGGAATCAGGGCTTCATCGGGCTGGTCGACCCGCGGACGATCAGCTGCGTCGGCAGCCTGATCGAATCCGCCGAAACCTCGGTGGCGGGCGAGCGCAGCTGCAGAACCAGCGCCTCCGCGGCAATACGCCCAAGGTCCTGCACGGGCTGCATGACCGTCGTGAGGTCCAGGAACTCCGACATGTCATGGCCATCGATCCCGACGAGGGAGATGTCCTTGCCGGGCTGAAGTCCGTGGCTGCGCATGGCCTTCATGGCGCCGAACGCCATCTCATCCGACATCGCGAAGACCGCGGTCGGCGGGTTCTTCTGGGTCAGCAGCGCGGTCATCGCCTGCTCGCCGCCGGGGATCGTGAAGTAGCCGTATGCCTCGAGCATCGGATCCACCGGCAGCCCCGCGTCCTTCATCGCGTTCTCGAACCCGCGGTAGCGATCGTTCTCCGCGGTGTACGGCGAGATGATCGGCGCCCCGTTGATCACTCCGATGCGCTCATGGCCGAGGTTGATCAGGTGCTGGGTGGCGATCTGGCCGGCCAGGACGTCGTCGATCGTCACGCTCGGGACGCCCGGCAACGTCAGGCCGATGAGGCTCGTCGGCATGCTCAGGCCGAGGACCTCGTGGAGCTGCGGGTCCTGCGGTGGAAGCGCGATGACGAGCACGCCGTCAACCCGCCGACGCAACCGCGGGGCCGGAGGGAGTCGGTGCTGCCCGTCCGGGGTGCTGACGCTCATCAGGAGCAGGTCCATCCCGGCGTTCTGGAGTACCGACTCGACGCCGGACAGGACCGTGCTGAAGAACCAGCGCGCGATGTAGGGGGTGATGACGGCGATGCTGCCGGTGCGGCCACTGGCCAGCCGGGAGGCGCTGGGGGAGATCACGTAGTCGAGCTCAGCGGCGATCCGCTGGATCCGCTCGCGAGTGGCGGCATCGACGTTCGGGAGCCCGCGCAAAGCACGCGAGACGGTGGCCGTCGACACGCCTGCGGCGTCGGCAACGTCCTTGATGGTGATGGCCACGAGATCCTCCCGAGCAGCGAGTCTAGGGAGCGCGAACCTGCTGACACAAGCGGTTACATGAAAGGTTGCACCGTAAATCAGTCCGAAACGCCGGAAATCCTGTAAACGATGCCATCGAGGATGTCCGTCTCGGACACGATGACGGACGGGGCCCCAGCGGCCCGCATTGCCGCCTGCAGCACCATGGCGCCCCCAGCAATGATGTCGACTCTCCCGGGGTGCATGAACGGCAGTCGAGCGCGTTCGTCCCTCGTCATCGTGATCAGTCGCGAGGTCACGTCCACGACCTGCTCGAAGGCGATCACGGAGCCGTGCAGCACGGTGGCGTCGTACTCGGGCAGGTCCATCGCCATCGCGGCGACAGTCGTGACCGACCCCGCCAGTCCGACCAGGCAGGCCGCCTGTTCGAAGGGCACCAGCTCCCCCGCCCGAGCAACGGCGGCATCGATGTCCGCCCACGCCGCGGCCACCTGCTCTGCGGTCGGCGGGTCACCGGCAAGGTGCCGCTCGGTCATCCGGACGCAGCCGACGTCGACGCTGGCCGAGTACTCCGGCAAGGTGGCGCCGAGGACGAACTCGGTTGAGCCTCCCCCGATGTCCACCACGAGAGCAGGGGCGGACACCAGGCCCGGTGCCAGTCCGCGCACCGCCCCTTCGAAGGACAGCGCTGCCTCCTCGTCTCCGGAGATGACCTCCGGCAGCACGCCCAGCCGGTCCCGCACGCCAGCGATGAAGGCATCGCGGTTCGTCGCGTCGCGGCTCGCGGACGTGGCCACGAAACGCACGTGCGTGGCGCCGGCCTCGGCGATGACCCCGGCATACTCGTCGATGGCGGCGAAGGTTCGCTCGAGCGCCCTTGGCGCGATCATCCCCGTGCGGTCGATCCCCTCGCCGAGGCGCACGATCCGCATGAGACGCACGTGCTCGTCAAGGGTGCCGTCCGATCGAACGTCGCCGACCAGCAGCCGGATGGCGTTGGTGCCACAGTCGATCGCGGCGATCGGCCCGGTCATTCCGTCTCGCCGTCGTCCGCGCACGAGCCGGGCTCCCACCACCGGCCGAGGATCGCAAGCGCCTCGTCACCCAGCGGGTTCACTCCGGGTCCGGCTGCCAGAGCGTGAGCAACGAGCACGTGCAGGCACTTGACGCGGGACGGCATGCCACCGGCGCTGACCCCGTCGATCTCCTCGACCGACTCCAACTCGGCCCGCTCGGCTAGGTACGCCTCGTGCGCCGCCCGGTACCGCAGGGCGAGGTCGGGATCGTCGACCAGTCGGGCCTCCATGTCACGCATGAGGCCGCTGCTCTCGAGCGTTCCGATGGCGCCGGCAGCCCGCGGGCAGGTGAGGTAGTACAGCGTCGGGAAAGGGGTGCCATCGGGGAGTCGTGGTGCTGTCGTCACCACGTCCGGAAGGCCGCAGGCACAGCGATGGGCGACGCGGACGGCGCCGCGCGGCTCTCGGCCGAGCTGCCGAGCGATGGCCGCGGAGTCGGCGGCGTCGATCCCGCTACTTGGCCGCTTTGGAGACATCCGCATCGGCCTCCTGCAGTGCGCTCCACAGGGAGGAGTACCAGGGGATCTGCGATCCGGCGGCCCCGTCCGCCGCATCGGCGGCCGCTGCGGACCCCAGGGTGACGAAGCCGACCTCCCCCGGCAGCACGAAGTGCAGGCGACGACGAGCCTCGGCGGCCACGAAGGCCGGGTCATCCCATCGCTGGGTCTCCACCTCCAGGGCCGCCACCCGCTCACGGGCTGCATCGACGTCGGCCCGAAGGCCGGCGATCTCGGCCCGCTGTGCGAACCAGCCGCGGACGGGAACGGCCAAGGTCAGCAGGAGCGTGGCTGCAACGACGGCAAGGACGAGGGCACGCCCGGTGAAGGAGGGACCCTTCGAGAGCGGCGGCACGGGATGCGCGGGACCGGTGCGCGCCGACGACCCGGTTTGGGGCGCGCCGCTATCGAGGTCCGTCACGAGTCGATCGTGTCACGGATTCCCGAAGCGACTAGCGAGCGAAACGCGGGAACGCCGAAGCGCCCGCGTAGCGGCCGGCCTCGGCCAGCTCCTCCTCGATGCGCATGAGCTGGTTGTACTTGGCCACCCGCTCGGAGCGCGCCGGCGCGCCGGTCTTGATCTGACCGCAGTCCGTGGCAACGGCGAGATCAGCGATGGTCGTGTCCTCGGTCTCGCCGGAGCGGTGCGACATCATGCACCGGTAGCCATTGCGGTGGGCGAGGGAGACCGCGTCGAGGGTCTCGGTGAGAGTGCCGATCTGGTTGACCTTGACGAGGAGGGCGTTGGCCGCCCCCTGATCGATGCCGCGCTGGAGCCGCTCGGGGTTGGTGACGAACAGGTCGTCGCCCACGATCTGGACCTTGTCGCCCAGGGCGTCGGTGAGGTGCACCCAGCCGCTCCAGTCGTCCTCTGACAGGGGATCCTCGATGGACACGATCGGGAAGTCCGCCACGAGGCTCTCGTAGTACCCGGTCATCCACTCGGCCGACCGCTGAGCATCCTCGAAGGTGTAGGAACCATCCGCGAAGAACTCCGTCGCGGCCACGTCCAGGGCCAGGGCGATGTCCGAGCCGACCTTGAGCCCGGTGCTCTCGATCGCCGTGGCGATCAACTCGAGCGCGGCCCGGTTGCTCGGCAGCGACGGAGCGAAGCCGCCCTCGTCACCCAGTCCCGTGGCGTAGCCCTCCTTCTTCAGCACGCTCTTGAGCGCGTGGTAGACCTCGGCACCCTGACGCATTGCATCGGCGAACGTCGTCGCGCCGATGGGCGCGATCATGAACTCCTGGATGTCGACGTTCGAGTCCGCGTGCGCGCCGCCGTTGAGGATGTTCATCATCGGGACGGGAAGCACATGGGCGTTCGGGCCGCCGACGTAGCGGAAGAGCGGAAGCTCCGCAGACAGCGCAGCAGCCTTCGCGACCGCGAGGGAGACGCCGAGGATCGCATTGGCGCCCAGCCGCGACTTGTTGGGAGTCCCGTCAAGATCGATCATCAGCTGATCGAGCAGGCGCTGTTCGGTCGCCTCGAGCCCCACTACTTCAGCGGCGATCTCGTCCTCCGCGGCGGCGACGGCCTCCAGGACGCCCTTGCCGCCGTAGCGCTCACCGCCGTCACGGCGCTCGGCGGCCTCGAAGGCACCCGTCGAGGCACCCGAGGGCACGGCGGCGCGTGCCACCGTGTCGTCGTCGAGCATGACTTCGACCTCCACCGTGGGATTGCCACGGGAGTCGAGGATTTCACGGGCGATGATCGCGTCAATGGCAGCCATGATGGCCAGTCTAGGGGCTGCACCCGGGCTGGATGCAATCGCTTGCGGCACCTAGGGTTCGCCCATGCGCGCACGCGGCCTCGGGGTCCTCCTGGCGGTGTCTGCATTGGTCGTCACGGGCTGCACCTCGGCACCCGTGGCGAGTCCTGGGCCGCCTACGGCAGTCGCGTCGGCCACTGCGGTCGCCGCGCCGGAAGGCAGCGCGCCGACCACTCCCGTCACCGCCGACGAGAGCAGCGAAGGCACCGACGGTCATGAGCACGAGGAGGTGCCGCCGGAAGCCCGCAGCCTGTTCGACACCACGCGCACGGAGCTGATGACCGTGCAGGCGGAGCGGGGGTCCGGGCGCGCCCTCGCACTCCTGGAGCGGCAGATCGACGACGTCCCGGAACTGGCCGGGGTGTGCCACGCCATCGCTCACGAGCTCGGCCATGAGGCCGTGGAGCTGGCGGGCGGCCGGGCCCGCAAGGCCCTGAAGAATGGAACGGAGGTGTGCGGGGGTGGCTTCATCCACGGCGTGATCGAGACCGTCCTTGGCTCCTCGTACGAACTCCGGAAGGGACCTGCTGCGTGTCCGCGCCCCCACGAACGCCGGGTCTGCTTCACGGCGTGGGTCACGGGCTGATGTTCGCGACGGGGATGGACGTCAGGGCGTCGCTCGACCTGTGCGACCGGTCTCCGACCCGTGAGCTCTCCGCCCGCTGCGGCGAGGGCGTCTTCATGCAGCTGTTCTCCTCGGACCTCTCAGCGCAGCACGTGGCGGGCGAGCGCTGCTCGACGACCTGCACGAACTCGCCCGCCGCCATCAGCGCGTCGACCGTGCCGGTGTCGAGCCACGCGGTGCCGCGGTCGAGGACGGTGACGTGCAGGCGCCCCTGCCCGAGGTAGTGGGAGTTCACTGAGCTGATCTCGAGCTCGCCCCGCGCGCTTGGCTGGATGCCACGGGCGACCTCGACCACCGAGCTGTCGTAGAAGTACAGGCCGGGCACGGCGAAGCGGCTCTTCGGGTGCTCGGGCTTCTCCTCGATCGACACCGCCCGTCCGTCGGCGTCGAACTCGACGACGCCGTACTCCTGCGGGTTGCTCACGTGGTAGGCGAAGACGTGCCCGCCGTCGACGGGTCCGACGCGCGAGAGGGCCGTGCCGAGGCCGGTGCCGTAGAAGATGTTGTCGCCGAGCACGAGGGCGACGTCCTCGTCGCCGATGAAGTCCGCGCCGATGAGGAACGCCTGCGCGAGACCGTCGGGCGAGGGCTGCTCGGCGTAGGTGATCGCGATCCCGAGGCTGCTGCCGTCGCCGAGCAGCCGCCGGAACGCCCCGGCGTCGTCGGGTGTGGTGATGACCAGGACCTCGCGGATGCCCGCCATGAGCAGCGTCGACAGCGGGTAGTAGATCATCGGCTTGTCGTAGACGGGCAGCAGCTGCTTGCTCACGCTGTGCGTGATCGGGTGCATCCTGACGTGTCCTGCTCTTCTATCACCTCTGTTGCAGGGGAAGAATAAGTGTATTTTTCTCTTTTGCCTTTTCCGAATATCGTATCGATGATCTTATCGAAGGTGCTTTCTTTTGCTAGTTCCGGCGGAGGTATCGTCTGTTTTGGCGGAGTTGTTTCAGGAGAAGGTTTTTGCAATTTGTTTTGTTGCTCTGTCTTCTGGTTCTCCGGTTTCTCCTTTTCGATCTCGTTCAGCCTTTTTACATTCTGAGGAAGTTGTTCCAAAAGATTGTGATCTTCTTCATCTTCCTTTGTCTCCGCGGGTGTCTTTGATTGAACGTCCTTATCTTTCACGAAGTCAGAGGGAATCTGATAAAGTTTCTTAAGCTCGTCGGGAAGGCTCTTGAAGAATTCTTCATCTGAAACTTCCTCTTTGATCTGGATTCCTGGATTATCCTTGATTGTTTCTGTCTGTGCTTGCTTTGCATGCAAGGTGCTCCTCTGCATAGATTGGTGATGCGCTGAGGAACGATACGAAAAGGATGGAGAGGAGGTATTTCATCCGGTGGTTGCTTTCCTTTTCTCTTCCGGCTCTTCTTCTTTTAGCAAAATTTGAAGATAGCGTTCAATGGACTGCGCGATTGCATCCGAGCAGGAGAGTACCCTCGTACCGTCGTCTTCGTATGGCGTGTGGCACTGGATGCCTTTGAGCTGCTTTATGATCTCCCTGGGATCTGTCTCTGACTGAAACGCTATCGAGACGAGTCTGCCGATCGCCTCTGCCTGGCTTGAGGCGCATCCTCCCGCTTTTCCTATGGAGGTGAAGAGTTCTATAAGCCTGCCATTTGCATCCTGGTTGATGGTGACGTATAGGTTACCGCATCCTGTTTTGATGAGCCTCGTTGATCCCTTGGCGAGCTCCGGCCTTTCTTTCATGTCTGACTCCTACTGGACCGTGAATATCACGGTCTTGCTGAACTGTTTATGGGTGACAACAAGCTGCCCCGAATAGGTGAGCTTCGTTGCGGGCGTTGTCGAGAAATCTGCCTGGGTGAAATAGTCGACTCTCAGGTCATACTGTCCTCCCGCACCTGTCCTGACGGTCATAGGAGATGGTATCTCCTGCCCGCTGTTGTTATAAAGTCTGGTGTAATCAGGGTAGGGGGCAATGATAGAGATTTCCGCATCGGGGACGATGTTGTTTTTGTTGTCCGTGACAACAATGATGAAGTATTGAGACCTCCACGTCCCCGCGTCCGTTCCTGTGTGGGTATATGTGTACTGTGAAGGGGATACGGTTACCGTGTACGTCGTGACCGGTTCCGGGTCGCTCCCGCTTATCGTGAGCGTTGAAATCGCTTCGTTCGCTATCAAGTGTGCGGAGTAGTCGTTTTTATATGGGAGTGACTGTGTATAGAACTTCAGGGATGCTGTATATATCCCTGATTGGTTGGTCTGGACGGTGCATTCGGACGTTTCTGTGTTGTCGCAGATGAGTTTTGTAAACTGAGAAGATGTCGCTAGATTTACTTTCGCATTTGACAGAAAGTTGTCATTATCGTCCTTTGTATATACATTGAAGAATGCCTGCCGCCAGGTCCCAGTATCGTTATTGGGTGCCTTATAGGTAAATAGTTCGGGCGTCAGATATGTTTTGACGATCTGGATATTCGGCGGTGTAGACGTTTATTGGTATTGAGGTCGATGTTGACTTGTAGCTGAGTTCTATCGAGTCGGTATAGCGTGAGGTCGAAGACGTATAGTAGGAAACGTTGAAGAGCGCCTGTCCAATGCTGTCCGTCCTGATGGATCCATGGGAAGCGATCTGATTCCCGAAGGTGTCGTAGACTCGTATGTTCTGACCGCTCCGGATGAAGATGGAGACGTTGTCTTCGAGCGGATCCGATTCCGCCAATAACCTCAGGAGCACATTTACGGTGTTCCATGTGCCGGTATCGTTTGCCGGTGCGGTTTGTTCTATCCTGTTTGGTATTGTAGTCAAGGTGTAATTGACTGACGGCGGTTCTTTGATCTCGACCGGTACGACTGATGCAGCTGACTGGTGCTGAAAGATAATGTTTGATTCATAGGGGAGAGGGGGATTGGCCCGGGTGAAGTATTGGACCCTGAAGACGTACAAGCCATTTGTTGCGGTAACCAATGCTCCTGACGTGAGCTGTTGGTTATTCTCCCCAAGGATCCTGACATGTTCTGAAAGGGAGGTCACCCGCACCTTTCCCTCTACGGGGGTATCTTTGCTTGAGACTGTCTTGAACGTCTGTACGATGATTTGATCCTCCTGCCAGGTCCCCGGGTCGTCAGGTTCTATCTGATGTGTTATCTTTGCCGGCTGCGCTGTTATTTTCAGGTTTGATGGGCTTGAAGAATTCTTATCCTCGTTCTTGAGGCCTCCGCACGAAACCAGAAATAAAAGAGATATGATTACGGTTATGAAACGGATCATGAATTATCCTCCTGTGTTTTGTTATTTACGAAAAAGTTGGCGATGTCTGCTGATTTCTTGAACAGCTGTTTCATCTGGTAGTGTTTGAGAAGTTCCTTTTGGAGATTGTGTTCGGGAATATAGCGGTTAAGGACGGTGATGCCGTACCCCCAGAAGTTCTTTATACCTTTCTTATACCTTGCGAGTTCTTCCATGACATAAGCGATCACTTCGGTTGATACCCCGGATTTTTTCATCGCTATGGAGAACTGGACGGGGTTGAAGTCGTGTTGCGCTCCTGAATTGGTTATTCTGAAGCAAGCTTTTGAGATTCTCTCAAAAAGGGCATCCGAAGGATTCTGCTCTGTTTGTTGTGTATTCTGTTTCTTGTTGGGTGACATCGGTGACACTACCCTTCTGTCGCCAATGTCACTACGTGGTGTCTTGGGTGACACTACCGTAGTGTCTTGGAAGTCACCACCCCCATTCCCCTCGGAGAAGTTGAGCGAGTAGAAATTTATTTCGTTGATGTTTTGAAGGTCTTTTTGCCTGATGATACGGATGATGCTCTTTTCCTCAAGGCATTTGAGGCACCGGATGATCTGACGCCGTCCTATTCCAGCTCCCCTATCTTTTCCGGGGATGCCCTTTTCGAGCTGTTTCAGGGATATAGCGTCCAGCCGCTTCTTGAAGCCAAGGGTTCTTCTAATGATATAAAGCAGCACTTTGAGTTCCGACTCGACAAGATCAGGCAGGAGCGTATCGAAGAGTTCATCGGGTACCTGTGTATAGTTGGGAAGCTTGAAGCCGGTGAAACGGTCTTTCACAGGGGCCCTCGCGAGTGGATCTTCTTTAGGTTGTCGGCTTTCTGCGCGTTATACAGTTCTCGCAATGGAAACATGTCTTATATTTCTGATTTGAATTAAATATGCTTTTTTGTTATGCTAAAAATTATAAATAGTTGCAAAAATAGTGAAAAATATAACTAAAATGATATTTTGACTCCAAAAAAATGTCTATGAGAACAGATCATCGCATTGGCACTTCAATTTCCGCACTATCCTCATGAGCGTATTTGAATCCGGAGTCCTGCGGTTTCTTTCATATCTGCCTATGGATGCAGAAGACACGGCGACTGCTCCGGCAAGCTCCTTCTGCGTAAGGCCACACTCTGTTCTCTTTCGTTTCAGTTTTGCCCCTTCGAATTCTTTTGACATGCCGAGTGATGATAACCGATCGGTTATAAAATGTCAACAAAATATACTAAAACAGTATAACGGGCAACTTGATTAAAAAAATGAACAAGACTATCATCTCATACGAATGGTAACGGTAGGTTCTTACATAAAGACGCAGAGGATCCAGAGGGGCCTGACTCGCAAAGAGCTGAGCAGGAAAACCAAGATTAGCCCGATGGAGCTCTGGCGCATTGAAAGCGACCGCAAGAAATATTTCAACCTTCAGTATGTTGCCAAGATAGCCAAGGCACTCGATTTCTCTCTCTCGAATATGCTGGTCGAGACCGGACTCTCAAGCAGCATGACGGAGGCGGAGAAGAGCCTCTTGACCGATCCTGATTTCGAGAGGATTTTCGTGGAACTCGACAGACGCAAGGATCTGAAGAAGGAAGACAAGAGGAAACTGGCTGATATCCTGCTGAGAATCATCAAGTCTTTCTCGGAGACCGGCAAGTAAGTTGCTGTATGGTTGTGTCCCCAGAGTGTCCCCAGGGCTACTTGGTAGGCTTCAATAAGTAATAAAATCAATTAGTTACAGGCGAGCAAGGTGGGTTCGACTCCCCTCTCTCGCACCATCAATAATAGCAATGGGTTTCGAAGTGCGAAGGACTTTAATTATTTTGCTGAGAGATAAATTGCTAACGTATTGCTAACACTTTTTCACGGTATGACGCTTTAAACGTGCCATGTCCGAAAGTGAAGTGTGACTCAGTTTTTGAAGTATAAACTCAGTTAATTTTGGGCGTGGATCTTTCACCGGCTCTTCGCCCTAAAGAATAAGGAGTGAGACCGTATAGAAATCTGCCTCAAATAGTCCTCAGTGATTGAGAGGCTTTTACCAGAGTTTTCCATGACTTCATTAAGTCTGAAGCGCGAGGCACTTCAATCAAGTGGTTGCTACAAAGCGAACTTTTCAGGAAAGATATCTACATCAAAGACGCATTGAGGCTATTTTTGGTGGGATGCGCTGTTCAAATGCAAATCAATAAGAAAGATACTTCTTGAAACGAAAAACGTCTGCTGGCGAATAGATGCTTTGCGGGGTGTCGGGTCCACCCACTACACCACACTTTCAGGAAATTACAGCAACTGAAGATTTTTAGGAGAAATATGCTTATTGCCGCATTCTTAAGCGCCGCCATAAAGCGCGGAAAAGAGAAATAGGAAATCTATTTGCTTTTAGAGATCTAATGCAACTTGTTTGAGTTTGCAAGAAGAGCTCGGGATGGACAATATCTAACGGCCCTGACAAAGGGGGAAGTGAACTATTTATCTCCAAACGAACTCTCTCCAGATCACTCTCCTTCACATATAGCAGACAATTCTGACGATACCACCAAGGTATAGTGTCATCGCTCCAGATCCTTGGACGGATGCAGTCGACGGGCACGTAACAAAAACGTAAAAAAATTGCCGTCCAGTAACTGGGCCATTGCTCATTGAAATGGTTGTTTCCGCCTTGGCCAGGTATCGCCGCACTGAAGAGAATCTTTTTTGAGGCAGCACAAAGGTCTTCAACGAAGGTCTCTGCTCGCCTAGGTCTAAGATGCTCTGCTGTTTCAAGTGAAACTGCCAGATCATACTCCTTTGTAACTCGAACTGGTTCTTCCAGATTCTGCAGAACTAAGGAGAAATCGTTTCTCGAAATAATGGTATCATTAACCCAGTTGTCAGCCCATGATCCCTCAATGCCAGTAAGATCTGTGGCTCCCAGCTCTTTGGCAGCAGCTAACCAGGTGCCGGCGGCACAACCGAAATCAACGACTGACTGAATCTTAAAAGCATGGAACAGAATTGGCAGAATCTTTCTGGCAGCATTAAAAGAACCGATATTCTTTATGTCATGATATCGCGGATGGTATATCTTTCCCAGTTTGTCCAATGAATTCACATATATATTTCAAACTGTTCTACTTAATCGCCAGGAATCCTTCGAAGCATACATATTTAAACACAGTCATGATATCAAGGAAGCCGGCTCTCTTAAGCAGATCTATGTTGCCCTGAGTCGAAAATGGTTCCAGAATCCCTTTGAGACTTCTAGCTTTGTTAACGATCTCGACCTCGCTGAATCCTTGATCGATTTTATAGTCTGAGTAAAGAGAAGTCATGATGTCTTGAAAGCGCGCATCTGGTGCACGGACTTTCTCAAATAATATGAATCCTCCCCCCCAGTTTAAGGTATTGTAAATCTCATTGAAGAGCTGTTGACGGTAACGCGGACGCACGAACTGGATAGTGTAAAAAGATATAATCAGGTCTGTTGGTTCAAAAGGAGAATCAACGATATCACCTTCCTGAATAATGACGTTGGGGAAATTCAAGCAGGCTTTCTGGGCTTTCTTGACCATTTCAGGTTCGTTGTCTATACCAACAATCCTAACGTTTTTACCTGCACTTCGTATCGCAAGCTGGCCGATTAGAGAACCAGTCGAGCACCCGAGATCGTAAACGAGGGATCCATTATATATAAAAAAATCAGAAAGCTTAAGAATTAACTCATGGCCATCTTGAAAAAATGGGATAGACCGTTTGACATGACTGTCGAAGTGCTCGGCAACTCCACAGCTGAATGTCCATCGAGCATTTGGAGCAGATATAGAATCCCCTACACTATTTTCTTTTTCTGATTTCTGATCTTTAGACATCTGTGCCTATATTATAAAGCAGGCATAACATTGATATCTATTAAACGAGAACTTGTTCCTCAAAAAAAGCTTTATAGTATGTATTTCTTCCTTTTAAAGACATCAATCGACATGCCGTTATGCCTTCTTTGCTTCTGAGGACCATCATACCGACCTTTTGTTATCAGCCCTTACCTTCTGCATTCATTAATTCTGCTTGTACTCTGTAGTTTTGGAAAGCATATCAGAGGTGCGGATAAACAAGGAAGTTGTTCTCACTGTTTCAGCGTAGTAGATTGTAGCAGATTTGTAGCAGAATCTATCCGAAATGGCAGAAAATATATAAATTGATGTAAAAATATGGAAAGCTATTTTCTTCGCTAATTTAATAACTTATGCCCAGACCCTTGACAGAAGCCCCTTTACAAAATGTTGTTAAACTTGGCTCTCAAGGCTAAAACACGGGTTCGAATCCCGTTGGGACCGCCAATACCAAGGGTTTAGAAGGTTTCTTGTTATGGCCTTGGAAAGGCTACGTCGTTTTTCACACATGAAGTATTGTGGAGGGAAAAAATCGATAAGATGAGTTGGCAAAAAAATTGAGGCACAATTAACAATTATTGTCGCGATTACGCATCTTCAGGCTTTTCATACTATTATCAGCGAATAAGCATCATTCCGCAACTCACGCAGCCGAATGCTGCTTATTCGCACTATTGACCGGAAAAGATAGCCCCTCCCTGCAACATTATAGGAAGAATTTTTCTCTGATTGTTTCCAAAGGTAGTCTTGACCACGCAAAAAAGCAATCACCCATGCATGTTTGAAAGGGAAATACACGATATCGAAAAAATCATCCAATGAGGATTACTATGTTAACATCACGCTCATATAAGAACTCACAGAGGGCTATGTTCCAAAACAAACTGAACGGAAATCCTTGTCATCCTTCTTGACAGACTGCCTTAAGAGGATCTGTGATTAGCACTACACCGAAGGAGATATCGACACTGGAACCAGTTAACCTGGTGTCGATTCTATTATTATTCTTTTAAATTAAGGGCTTGAAAAATACCCGCCTTTAGAATCAGTCACGATCAGTCACCAGAAGACTAACAAAAAGTACCTGAAAAATAAGTAAAATGGTACCCCCTGCAGGAATCGAACCTGCGACACCAGGTTTAGGAAATCTTCCATGGGATTTCATAAGTGCTTGAAAATACCGCATAAACCCTTACCAGTCAACCTTCTACAACTTTGCTAGTTTTATATATAGTTGGCTATAGTTCGATATAGTTAGCTATAGTCTGTCACGATTTAGTCACGTTTCAATTTTTAAAGATTAGATGAAAATCTTATAATTATTGGAATTTAATTCCCTCATTACTGTTGATTTTATCTCAAAATAAGCATTCATTACACAATATATCAAATCAATAGTTCTTCATCAAGTTCACACCTTCAACATTTTTCCAGAGGTGTGCCTTTCAAATGAAAATCAACAACAAATGATACGATTGAACACACAAAACACGCTTGCCAAAATCTACTTAACTCTTTGTATGCATGTCTCTCTCAATTGTCACCCTTCATTCCGTGAAAATATTGTTTGAAAAATCCCCTTCCCCTGACGAAGGAGGGGTTAGCAAGTGAGTGAGATTCGTATCCCTTGAAATACTCTTCACTTTTCACTCCATCAGGGGAGGGAATCCAGTCATTTCTATTATGTGTTTTTCCTTCTTACCAGGAGTAGGCAACCCCGAGACCGGCTACCCACTGATCCGCCGAACCATGATTATCCACCAACGGGCTGTTCTTTGCATCATTTAACAGGCGCTCGTAGCGGGCCCCGATACCCAGGTGCCATGACTCGCTGAAATGCACGACCACCGCAGGCAAGACCCTGACGCCCTTCATTCCGCTGCCGGCATCAAAAAGGGACATCCCGGTACGGTCAGAGTCCTGCTTACTGATACCGAAATAGGTGTCCATGTAATTGCTGTTGGCATACGTCCCGCCAACCCCTATTGAGATATCCACCGGCAGACTGACCGGGTACCAGTAGCGTGCGGAGATATCCACGAGTATACCCGTTGTATTCACCGCCTACGTCTGACAGGAACTGGACCGATGTAATAAAACGTTCGCGCGGGCTTTCACTGTTCACAAACTCAGCACCCAGGAATGCCCCTGCCTCGATGGTTCCGTCAATTTCCTCCATGTCCTTTACCACATCGTCGTCAACGTCATCATCACGACCAAAACGATAGTTTACTACCGGGCCAAAGCGAATCCATGTATGGTTCAGCACATTCACGGACAGCTCGGTTGCCCTCAGCATGAGGTAGCGCTCCTGCCCCGGCATCGTTATCCTCGCAAACGGGGCTGCCCCCACTGTATAGTCGTTTGATCCCTGATAGTCCGGGAATATGCCTATCCCAACGCCCACCACGTTGGGAACGTTATCGATTGTAAACGGGCTGTCCTGTGCCTGAACCACAGGGGACAGACACAGGGTTACTATTACTGCACAAATTGTGAGACATAATTTAATTGGGTAACGCATTCTGTTTCTCCTTTCCGGTCTGCTGTATATTCTTTTTCTAAGGCGATACGGTTATTTTTGCCTTATTCATGCTAAAACCTGAACCCTGCCCCAACGATCGGACCGTAAATCGTAAGGTCGGCATTGTTATGGTCAAGGCCTAATCCACGGTACCCCGCATAGAGGGTGGTGACCTTTGAGACCTCATATCCCAGGACAGCCAACGCGTTCCAGGTGAAGTTGGACGATTCGGACGTCATGTCGAATCCGCCTATATCCCACCTTAAATTGAGCATGAGACTTTCTGCGAGGGATACTCCGAGGCGAAAGCCAATGAATGGGTCCACAAAATCGTTTCTCTTCGTTTCATCGATGCGGATGCCGAGATTGGGGTCTTTGAGCTCTATTTCAGTCTTCATATCCCAATATCTTCCACCCGCCAGCACATCAAGCGTCACCGGCCTTCTGCTGTCTCCTCCGATAGTCCACTCCCTTGCACGGTAGAATCCGCCAAACTCCATAAACAGTATCTGAATAGTCGTGTCTGTTTTTAAGTGGCGGGTCTTTCCATCGGCCGAAACCTTCAGGTAATTCGGCTGCAGAAACATCCCCCATCTGTCTTTCATGGCCTCAACATGCACCAATCCCGCAAAATCAAGATTGTCCAGTATATCGCTAAAGCTCACATCGACATCTGTTTTATTCCCTTTTATCGTCACAGTTCCGTCGATACCCATAATCCATCCATAGGGAATCACAGAAAATTCCCACCCCGTATCCCCCTCTTCCTGGGCGTATGACGGCATGCTGATGAAAAGCGACAGCATTCCTACGATCACAGCAACAAGCAGCGTTTTGCTCTTCTGTTTCATTCTTCTCACCTCTCCTTTCCTTTTAAAAAAATATTGAGTCCATTGTCTGTATTGAAAAAGCACACCCCACTGCGACCTTCAGTCATCATCGGCCTCAACATACCTGTAAATAGATACAGGCTCTTTACGGTTCTTCACATCTACTGATTTATGAGAACGAATAAATTCGGATCTTTCACCCTTGAATACGTTGACTCGGCAATGCACATGTGCATAGGCTCAGTGACTGATTCTATTCTGGAGGCGGTGTTCACTACGTCGCCGATCACTGTCACATCCTTTCGGTCAGGGGTCCCTATCTCTCCCTGTATCACCAGGCCTGAATTGACCCCTATCCGGATCTGTATCTCTGCACGACCTTCTTTTTCTCTGGTTTTGTTGAATTCCCTGAGCGCTTCCAGCACTTTGATCCCCGCGTGCACCGCATCATTCGCGTCAATGAATATGGCCATAACCGCATCACCGATGAACTTGTCGATATCCCCATGGCACTCCTTTGTAATCACTTCGCAGATGCCGAACAGGTCGTTCAGCATCTTCGCCGTCTCTTCCGGTGAATGGCTCTCTGAGAAACCGGTAAAGTTGACGATATCCAAGTACAGCACGGTGCGGTCCTTTATGTGGGCTTTTCCTTCTGAGCCCTGCAGCTGGCCCATGATCTCTGCAAACGTTGCATGAGACATATATTTCTTTACCATCACGTTGAACTTCTCCTGGAGTATGCGGAAATCTTCCTCTTTGGAGACGTCCCGGAACACCTCGATGCCCGCCACAATCTCGCCCTTGTCATTCCTGATAGGCCCAATGTGGGTCTGCACAGGGAAACGCCTGCCGTCTTTATGGAAGGGATAGACCTTGGCCCGGATGTCCTTGCCTGTATTAAGCGTTTCTACCAAGGGACAGGAATTCCGGCAGAGGAGCACGCCGTTTTCATCTATGTGGTTCAGGATGTCGTCACTACAGCGCTTCCCCATCACCTCCTCTGCGCTGTAGCCGGTAATCTCTTCCGCGCCCCTGTTCCAGAAGATGATCTTTCGCTCCCTGTCGACCACATAGATCCCGTCGAAAATGCTGTTGAGCACTGTCGCCAGCACACTGTCGGCAACACTGAAATCAGCCAGAATGGATTCACCTTGCTTCTTTTTATTCATAATTAGTATCCATGTATTTTTTTATACACATTCATGCTTTCACTCTAACCCGCACTCGCTTTTGATCTCCGCGATCTTTTCGTCGATCATTTTGTTGTAATCACCGGTTGCCACCTTTGCCTTGCTTCTTTCCGTCCCCGTGACAACCCCTGCAACAAGGCCAATCGGCATGATTGCCCTTACCCCTGCCGCTATCTGCTCGGCTGCGTGCACTTTTTCTTTTTCCAGCACCATAATATCAGCCTCTGCGGTTTCACAGTTTACCGGTTTCTCCAGGTCCTGCTCCACCTCCTTGTAGTGCGACGCACATGATGCAACAGAAAGGATCAAACATACTGCAAAAAAAACTGCACCAAATTTTTTCATCTGCATTTACTCCTTTCATTCATTTCATAGATTTTCTTTCGTAGTTTCCGGAGGCCGCAGCATGACCGATTCATCCATACTGCGTAGATGCAGATCCCGTTGGGGAAAAGCGATCTCGATATTCGCTTCCCGGAACCTACGGTCAATCTCCTGGTGAAGCTCACTTTTTACGTTCAGCCTGTTTTCAACGTCCAATACCCAGACACGAAGCTCGAAATCAAGCGAGCTCTCTCCGAAATTCAGAAAGAGCACCTGGGGTTCAGGCGTTACAGCCAACAGTGGGTTTCCCTTGGAGCACGCCCTCAGTGTTTCCACTACCAGAGGAACGTCTGAACCATAGGCTACTCCTACCGGGATAATAAGCCGCACCCGGCGGCTGCTCAGCGTCCAGTTGGTCACCTGGTTGGTGATCAGGTCAGCGTTGGGAATAATGACATCTGCATTGTCAAAGGTCTGGACGATCGTGGATCGTAGACCCATCCTCTTGATTTCAGACCATTGCCCGCCTATTTCTATATAGTCACCCACTCGCACAGGTCTTTCAAAGAGCAGGATGAGTCCGCTGACAAAATTGTTCACCACGCCTTGAAGGCCAAAACCGATTCCAACGCCAAGGGCGCTCAACATGATAGTGAGCTTTGTGATCTCGATCCCAAGTGTCGCGAGTGCCAGCAAGAAGCCTGCGAAAATGAAGAAATAATGAACCAATCGTCCTATTGAAAGCCGGACTCCCTTTTCCACCTGACGCCTGACGAGCACTTTATCCATGAGCACTTTTTGGAAGATCCAGGATACGAGAAACGATCCATACAATACGGCTGCTGAAGCAACCATCAAGCCTACAGTAATCCGCTGGGCACCCAGGTTAAATCCAAGTGCAAGCACACCTTTCGTCGCTCCTTCCAGGCTTTCGTACACCCCCCATATCATAAGTATACCGGGGATCAAAACCAGCACCCAAACACCAACGTACATGAATCGTCCCATTCGTCGGATAATGCTATCGGTATCATCATCATTCAACACCGCTACCCGCCGGAGAGGAGAAGTGCGGAATAGCCATTCCAGTCCCCCGTACATCATGTACATAAACAACATGAAGACAAACACCGTTGCGATCGAATCTATGAGAGATGACGAACAGATACAATGCCAGCCTTACTTTACCCCACATCTCCGTCATCATGATGACAGCCAAAAAGAGAGCACCCAGACGAAGCGACCATGTATAAAAGCCCGAGTCTTTAAGACGGACGCTTTCCCGAGCCCACCGAACACAGAAAAAAAGACCAAGCAGCGCTGTGAGAACTATATAGAGTCGGACCAGTGGAAGCGGCAGGCTGACCACGTACATTAGTCCGGTGAGGATTAAAACGATTATTAATCCATACACAAACTGTCTTTTCCAGGATGTTTCGATTAAGCATCCACAAAGTCGGGCAAAGGAGATACCAGCAATAATCGTAGTTGCCAGTTCCCATATGTCTGAAATCCTCCCGTATTCATAAAACAACAGTGTCGCCATAATGCCCACAAAGAACCCAGCGGAAAGAGGCCGTGCAGCAAGAAATCGCCAGCGATCTGATTCATTTAACACCCGCCGGCTGCGGTACACGGCGATGATCACCACGAGAGAAAGGAACCCATGAAGGAGAACGGTCCATCCATGTTGTGCAAAGAACCGCTTGTCTGGCCATGAGATCTCATTAAGACCTTGTCTTGCTTCGTACCACAACGTGCTTCCGAATTGAGCAAAATACTGGGAGGAGAACATCGGGGGTGATGCATCAAGCAGGACGCTCCGCTGCTTGAGCAGGATCAGACCGTCTAATTCGGCGGAAAGAGCGTTTATTTTCTCCTTGGATAGTACTGGCTTTCTCCTGTACCTTCAGCATCGCCTCCAGCTTCGGCAGGACGAGATTCAGGGCCGTATCGATAGTGTCATTCGCTTTTGCAAAGGTCGATTTGAGTTGATCGAGGAGCTCCCTCTTTGCTCAGGGAAGAGTGCCATTCATTCCAGCGTTTCTTCTCCGCCAGCCACTCTTTTCTCCACGCCCCAAGCTGACCAATTGCTTTGTTCAGGGGCTTGCTGATTTCCTCGAACAATTTATTCTCTGGCTCGATTGCCTGCCTGAGTTCCACAAGCTTTTTGTACTTGTAATCTTTCGAATCCTTGAGCCGTCTGTAATTGATCGGCAAGGGCTCTTCAAGATTCGCTTCAATCTCAGTGTACTTCCCTCAATTGCAGCGACATCCAGCACACCCGTAACCTTATGTTCAAGGCCTGCCAAGCGGCCGGACAATTCTGTCGCTAAAGGTATAAATTGTGCCAGCTCCGGGACTGCAACAGGTGATTCCTTTTTCAGCATCTGAGTTTTGATCACCTCTGGGATTGCTCTTGTGCCAGCGTGTTGGCTTGATATCAGAAGTACAGCCATCAGCAGTACAATCCCCAATGTTCTCTTTGCAAGAAGTCTCATGAGCATCTCGAATCATACTTAAAATAGAACCTTCACAATACTTATAGTGTGACTTACCCTTTCCTTTAGATTGTATGAATACAACCTTTTTAAACATCAACTCATCCTGCAATGTACTCCTCATTTCTTTGCCTGTTTACCGACTCACGGGAATGGTCAATACTGGTGCGGCCTTCTGATCCGTTGCAGCGGCAATGCTGACGGACCATAGCGATCGGAGCTCTTTATAGAACAACTTGGTTTGCATATCGGTGTCATCGATATAGAACCAGTATCCACGGTGCTTTACCGCCATTGCCGCCCGATTTGGCTTATCCTTTGACGTATGAATATGAATGTTTTTTCCTGCCAGACCCATTGTTGGATAATTAATTGCGAGCCCTGCTCTCGCATGCTCCTGCGGAATCTCTATTGCTGCTCTCAGGATCTGAATCAGGTCATAATGTTGACCGCGTTGATATTGCGATGCCATCCAATTCCCCTCCTTTGACCGCAAAGTAGACAGGGAAGACGATATCTTTCGATTCGTCCGTCGGCATTGGAAGTCCAAGCAACGTCAAGATATTCACGTACCTTTTCAGAGTAGGCCGGGAGCATAACCGCTGATCAGGATATCGAAGGGAACATCTTTTCTCGGATCCTGCCACCAACTGTCAAGAACACCCGCTTTATCCAATTCCGTGTCTAGTTCAACAAAGCGTTGAAATCGAGGATCAGGCTCAGCAGACGGTGCATCAAGAAAGTCGGGATTTCGCATGTCGTTAATTCTGTTTGCGAGCAGGGAGAAGATCCCGTGATGAGTCTGTCCCGGTACGGATGAATAATACCAGGATGTCCAAAGGGATAGGCGACATCAACTGCCGAAGATACTGCTCACCTTGAACCGGCGCATAGGTAATCGTGGGGTTTTCCTCGTAGGCAAAACCGCCGCTGAAGGGAACGAGGTTTCCCGACATAGTTCTTCTCAGGGCCGAATCCAGCCTCGACACCGGCGTTGGTTCTGAAACGAACGTTCGCAGCCACACCGCTTACCGCAAGGAGAGAAAATGTTTCTCCGTAGCGACCCTTAACAATCGACAGCAGCATCTGCTCGTCTTCGGTTCTGTTTATGGCTTCATTGTAATCCGCCCGTCCCATGCTGATAGACCTCGGACCCACCATGGCGCAGCCGGATAACGCAAACAGGACCAAGCAAAGGGTTGTCAGAGTTAAAACCCGCCGATCTTTATGGCAATATAGTCTCATTTTCATCACCTCCAATACTCCATTTCCTTCATCTTTCTCTCTTGTTTCTTTTCAACTACTCCATCAGCTCGAAGTTATCGTGAGTACCCACGTCTTGATCGATATATCCCTCGAGCGGACCGTAGAATCGGAAGACGACAAAGAAGCCCTTATCCGGATTTGTCGGCACCCAGTTCTTTTCCTATGCCCTTAGGTGGATTGGCACCGAAATAAACATCCACTGAACCATCGGCATTAGCTGACCGGCTTTTCACGACTGCCTACCGAAATGTTCTTGTGTTTTCCGGGATCCAGCAGGCTGCGGGTCGTTGGGTCGTAAGCCGTTACCGCCCAGAAATTCTTGACTGGCGGGTTGGCCGGCACACGCAGTTTGTGGTTCTTCTACCATCCAGATACCGGCCTTTATTATCACGGAAACTACCCAAGTAAGCCGTACCTGCACCCGGAGTGGTAGAGATCAGGGCAGGAGAAACCACGATGGCCTGATAAAACCACAGGGTGCGCGCATCAATATCGGCTACGCCATTACGTTCAAAAGTCGTATTGTGCAGGAACATTTTTTCCCAATGCCGTTTCGGCCAGTATCGGATATCAGGATCGCGCGAGGCAAACACAATAGCGCGTGACATGGCTGCGCCCTGCTTCGCGCCCTGATCCAGAATACGCTTCATGCGCTCATCTGGATTAAATGGCTTTCCTTGGACAATACCTAATGTCGCCAGGCGCCCTAACTGCTCTGCACCAAACAATTCCTTTGGTTCGTATTGTATGATTTCATTCAGCAGTTCAAACGCAGAACCATCTTCCGGCGCTAACGAATTGAGCCCGACACCTGCCGTGTTCGTGTACTTACCCTGACGAGGTCCAGTTGCAAGCGGGTAGACTTTCAAGTTTTGTTTAAACCATGCGGTTGCTTTATCGCCTACACCGACATCACCCCAGCCGCGCATCATCGCCCAGATTCGGTAGCTCGGGGACTTGACCACAAAATAACCCTTAGGGATTTTGCCATCAAAACCTGGAGGCAGAAACAGGAACTTGCCGCCTTTACCTTTGTCAGGCCCGACAACACCAATGTCCGTCAAAAACTTAAAATTTGCATCATCCACGGTGCCTAACATCCCCGGCGGAGCTTCTAACACTGTGGGGCCGTCGACCTTCAGGTCGAGTGAGGCAACGGCATATACGGTGCTGTTATTGCCGGTCAGATACAGCTCAGTGGGTGTTAGCCCGGGGCTGGGTGCACACCTATATACGGATGATGTCTTAAATCCGAAATCGCGAATCTGCCCCTTGATGATGGCGTTCACAGACAGCGCCGGTAAAAAATCCATGTAGGCTTGCGTGGCTCTTTGCAGATCCATTTCATCATACAGTTTCTGCGCGGTTTCTTCGGTGGGAAAAGCATCCAGTTCAAAATTCAAAGTGCCAAAGCTGGTGTTGATCCTGTCCGGAGCGGGTTTAAAATCCTTGTTGGTCTGTTTTGGGCCCGCCGTTTCAAACAGGTTCCTCGTTTCTTCTGGAGTGGCAGACTTCTGAGCCCACACGGGGGTCACCAGGCTGACCGCCATCACCAAGGCCAGCGCAAGTTTAACTATATGTTTTACTTTCACTTTTCTTTCTCCTTCCGTACATTTATTAATTCCTCCATTTCACCTACTTCACCAACTCGATCTCACCCGGCCGCCAGGTTTGGTCAATCCAGGGTTGAAGCGGTCCGTATATTCTTAAAGCGATAAACCAACTTTTGCCTGGGATAGTTTGCAGCCAATTACCTTCTTGGCCTTTAGGCGCTGTAGGCGCAAAGTAAATATCGCAAGAACCGTCAGCATTCTTCTTTATGCCTTCAGTCTGACTGCCCAGCGTTGGAAACTGCTGATCCGTCTGCAGCTGTGAACGGGTCTGCGTGTCATACATCGTAATCGCCCAGAAATCCTTGGCTGGCGGATTCGGCGGTACGTGTAGTTTATAGGTTTTGGAGCCGTCCAGGACGTTGCCGTTAGAATCGAGCATTCCCATAGAGTAGTCTGAGCCTTTTCCAGGAACGGTCATGGCCATGGCTGGGGAAACACAAATATAACCGAAGTGGAATAGCACTCGCGGATCCAAGCGATAAGCTCCGTTACGAGTAAAGGTGGTATCTTTGTCGGCATAGGCCGTAACCCAGGATTCACTATCCTTAAAGGTTAAATTGCCGGGATCACGCGGGAAATAGCTGATCGCACGAGCTGCTGCGTTACCAATCTCAGCTGCATCCTTTAAAATTTTCTTCATCCGAGCGTCCGGCTTAAATGGCTTACCTTTTTCGATGCCAATAGCCGCCATCATACCCTTAGCTTCCGGCCCTAGAAAATCATCCGGCTCATCTTGAATGATTTTATGTATTTTTTTAAATGCACTGTAATCGTTAGGCACGATCATGTGCATATCTTTCCCTGAAACATTGACAAATTTCATTTTTGGAGGATTTGATGCCTTTGATAATGGATATGCCTTTAAAGTGCTGCGGATATTAGCTGAAGCAGCAGAAATTGCTTTTTCAATAGGTAATTTTTTATCCAGATAGCCGCGCATGAACACCCACACGCCATTTGTTTTTGACGGCACATCAAAATAACCATCAGGCACATCGCCTTTATAATCCGGAGGAAGAACTAAGTACTTCCCGCCCTCACCCTTGTCAGGGCCGGCCACGCCTAGATCAACCATGTATTTAAAAGCCATATCATCAAGTATGCCCAACATCCCCTTAGGAAGATCAATAACAACTGGGCCGTCTTTCGCTAAATCAAGAAATCCAACCGCATACATCGTCGATGTATTACCTGTTAAAAGAATGGTTTTAGAATCCATCAACGTATCCCAAATACAGATCTCATTCGCTTTAACAGCGCCCATAGCGGCCTGACCTTCACGCAAGGCATTGGCCGACAAGGTTGGGATAGAATTTAAATAAACATTAACAGCCCGTGAACGATCAAGATAATCGTAAACCGCCTCTGTTGTTACCTTGGATGGTACCCCATCAAAATAGCGTAACGTCCCAATGGAGGTTTCAACCATATTCGGTGCTGTATATTCTTTTGGAATATCTGTCGTCATTTTCATCTTTGGCGTTTGTGCCCCTGCAACAGTTATAAAACTAACTGCCATCATTACGGCTAAAGCCAATGTTAATAATTTCTTTGTTTTCATTTCTTCTCCTTTCATTGTATTCTGTTAAGGATCGGGGTATTCACCCGCCGCTTATTTGTTTTGAGCGAATTACTTCACCAGCTCCAGCTCACTCGGCCGCCAGGTTTTGTTGAGCCATGGCTCCAGCGGTCCGTACATGCGCAGGATGATGAACCAGCTCTTGCCAGGGATGGTCTGGATCCAGTTGCTCTCCTTGCCCTTTGGCGCTTTGGGAGCAAAGTAGATATCATACGAACCATCGTTGTTGGCTTTGACCTCTCCGCTTAAACTATTTACCCCGGCATTAGGTTGGTCGCTCTGAAGCATGCTGCGCGTCTGAGGATCATAAATAGTAACTGACCAATTATCTTTTACCGGGACATTAGGCGGGAGGTTAAGTTTGTATGTTTTTGCCCCATCCAAAGGCTGGTGTTTCGAATCTAACCCGGCAATACCGTAGTCCGAACCGACACCAGGTTTAATACCTGCCATAGCCGGAGTTACACATACAGCGTTATAATGCATCCAAAGTCGAGCATCTATTCGACGGATTCCATCTTTTAGAAAGAATGCATCCTTGTCAGGAAATGCCATGACCCACTCGCTGTCTGTCTCTGGATAAAAATAATGTCCGGGATCACGTGGATAAACAGTATTAGCGCGCGCATATGCATTGCCGATATCAACCGCTTCGTTTAGCAATCTCTTCATGCGAGCATCCGGCTTAAAAGGTTTTCCCTTGACGATGCCAATGCCGGCAATCAGGCCGCGGGTCTCGGGGTCGATGAAGCTGATCGGTTCCTTCTGGATGATTTCATTAAGCCGTTCAAAGTAGCTGAAATCGTTCGGCGGAACCGTATTGTAATATACGCCCGTCATGTTCTTGAACTCCATCTTCGGCGGATTGTCCTTCTTTGCCAGCGGATAGACTTTCAGGTTGTTCTTGATGTTGTCGGCCGACTTCTTGACGTCGGCAGGGTTGGTCACACTCCCCCTGACATAACCGCGCATGAAGTTCCACACCACATAGCTCGTGGATTTGACGACAAAGTAGCCTTTCGGCACTTCACCCTTGTAACCCGGAGGAAGTACGAGATACTTGCCGCCTTTTCCTTTGTCCGGACCGGCCGCCCCCATGTCGCTGAGATAGCGCATATCGCCATCATCGAGGATGCCCAGCACATCAGGCGGGAGTTCAATCACGGTCGGACCGTCTTTGTCGAGATCGAGAAAGCTCCAGGTATAGAGGGAGGTGTTGTTATAGGTCAGCACCTGCGACTTGGAATCCCCCAGCTGCTCCCAAAGCACGACCTGGTGGCTTTTTCCCATACCCATGTCCCGGCTTCCCTGGAGCAGACTGTAGGTGGATACCGCAGGCATCATATTAACGTAAACCTGAACCGCACGGGCACGATCCATGTAGTCATAGACTGCCTCTTTGGTGTCCCCGATGGGGATGCCGTCGAAGAACTCCAGGGTTCCAATCGGCGTCTTGACCTTATTCGGCGTGGTGATATTCTCCGGAATAGGCGTGGTCATTTTCATTTCCGGCTTTTGCGTTATCATTTTTATTCCCGATTCTGTCGCCCAGGCTCCGGACAGTGTACTGACCAGCATCACGGCCGCCAAGACTAAAACGAGAGTGCTTTTCAATTTCATGCTTTTTCTCCTTTCTTACAAAGCAGGGTAAATATTTGATATTCACGGGTACCGGCAGCTGTTTTTGCCGGTGCCAGCAAAATTAAAGATTTCATCTATTTCACCAGCTCCACATCATTCGGGATCCAGGTCTTCTCATTGAACGCCTTGAGCGGCCCGTAGTAGCGCATGTAGACAAAGAATCCCTGATCCGGCAGCGTTTGGACCCAGTTCTGAGCAGCAACATCTTTCGGCTTCTCGTTAGAGAAGTAGATATCGATGGAGCCATCACTATTAGTTATTGGTGCCGGCTTCTGCTGGCTGCTGATACTTGGGTAGGGCTGAGTCGTCTGTACTACGCAGCGAGTCCATGTATCGTAGACCGTCACCGCCCAGAACAGCTTGACCGGAACATTGGCTGGCATATGCAGCTTATAGGTCTTATTGCCGTCAAAGTATTTGCCATCCTTATCTTTGTAAGTGGTCTGGTATCTGGAACCTAATCCGTCTGGCATCTGGGCGGCCATGGCGGGCGTGATACCATCGGCGGTAAAGTGAAAGGTCGTGCGCGCCTCTAGATTAAAGTAGCCTTTTGGATCAAAGCTCGAGCTGTCGCCTATGTAAGGGCTCTCCCACATACGATTCGGATAGACCTTCGCTATGGACTGACGACTGTCGAACGCGATCACGCGGGACATAGCGACGCCATCTTTAGCGGCCTGGTTGAGGATCTTCTTCATGCGTGCGTCTGGGTTGAACGGCTTGCCTTGTACAATGCCGATGGATGCGAGGCGACCCAGCTTTTCTTTGCCAAAGGCTTCGGCCGGTTCATAGTTAATGATGTCATGCATCCATTCGAATGCGGTGGCATCTTCGGGAACCAGGGTATTGATTGGCACCCCTGTCACATTGGTAAATTTGCCTTTACGTGGTCCTGTTTTTAACGGATAGATTTTGGCGTTCTTGCGAAAGAATTCCATCGCTTTTTCGCCCGTTCCGACTACCGCCGCGTTGGCGCGAACAAACGAAAAGAGACGATAGGTCGGCGATTTAAATACAAAATAGCCGTCCGGCACATCACCTTTGTAACCAGGAGGAAGAATCAGGTATTTTCCTCCCTTACCTTTGTCCATGCCTGTGGGGCCAATATCGAAAGCAAACAGGAAATTCGCGTCATCCACAGGTCCCATCAATCCGGCGGGTGCTTCAAAAACCGTAGGGCCATCTACTTTAAGGTCAAACACCATCATGGCATAGATGCTCTCCGTATTACCGGTCAGCCACATTGCCTTTGAATCCAGGCGGTCAGCCGTCACCGCAATATCCGAGCTGTTGCGTGAACCGTAATCCCGTGCTGTTCCGATCATCATTCCACGCATCGACAGGGCGGGATACATATCGAGGTACAGCTGCGTTGCACGCTGCAGATCGAGCTCGTCGTAGACCTTCTGCACCGTTTTCTCAGTCGGGTAGCCACCGGGAAATTCCAGCTTCCCGAACCGGGTCTCCATCTTATCGGGCGCCGGTTTGAAATCCTTTGCAGATTGTGGGGCTTGAGCGTCAGCCTGCTCGAAGATGCTCTTTCCCTGCTCGGCGTAAGCCGGAGCAACCAGGCTGGCCGCCATCAGTCCGGTAATGGCCATGTTTATTAATGATTTCATTTTCATTGTCTTTACTCCTTTCTATAATTATGGTTCCTGGTTCCGGGTTCAGGGTTCAGGGCTCAGGGTTTTGTTTTTCAACCTCTGAACTTTGAACCTTTGAACCTTATTTCTCTACTTCACCAATTCAATTTCACCCGGGCGCCATGCTTTGTCATACCAGACCTGGGTTGGGCTGTAGATTCTCCAGAGTACGTTCCACCCTTTATTCGGAATGGTCTGTACCCAGTTTACATTGCCTTCCGGCTTTTCTGGGCCAAAATAAACATCGTAACTACCATCTGCATTTTGCACTACGTCACTTTGTATGCTGGTAACTCCCGGCAAACGCTGATCAGTTTGTAACATGCAACGTGTTTGATTGTCGTACACTGTGATTTCCCAAAACCTTTCTGCTGGTACATTGGCAGGAATATGCAGCTTGTAATTATTGGCACCATTCAATATTTCACCTTCTGAGTCGCGTAGACCGATCACATATTGAGAACCGGCACCTACAGGAGGTTTGACCATAACCGGTGTGATGCCGGTTGCATAGTAATGGAAGCGGGTTCTTTCGTTGATTAAGCGTGCACCATTATGGTCAAAAGCGTAGCTTCCACCGGCAAAACCGACTTCCCAGCTTTTACTATCCGGCCAGATCTTTACGTTTTCGTTTCTGTTTCTCCAGATAATAGAGCGTTGCGTGGCGGTACCAACTAATGCTGCTTCTTTCAGAATTTTGGTCATTCGAGCATCGGGCTTGAACTCTTTCCCTTTCTCGATTCCAATAGAAGCAAGCATGCCTAATGATTCAGTATCCCAGGCAGCGGCGGGTTCTTCCTGTACCACCTCATTCACTTCATGGAAGAAAGTAATATCCTGAGCATGCAAGGTGTTGATATACTTGTTAGATACGTCGTGAAACTTTACAGGCGTTGGGTTATCAGCTTCCGCTAAAGGATATACTTTTAAATGATCCTTAATATTTTTTACAACAGCTGCGTTGTCATCGCCCTTAGGAAAACCTCTTAGAGCAAACCAGTTACCATATGTATCTGACCTTTTAACAAAGGGGCCTTCTTCCAGATCGCCTTCATAATCAGGTGGAAGAATGATGTATTTTCCACCTTTACCTTTATCGGGCCCTGCATTTCCAATATCGGTGACATAGTGGAACCAGAAGTTGTCTAATATGGCCAATACATCGGGGGGTGTTTCCATAACAACCGGCCCACTTTTCGTGTCAATCCACATGAATAGGTAGATCACCGTCGTATTACCGGTTAACAGAAGTCCTTTAGAATCCAGACGACTTTCCCAGATAATAGCAGTTTCATTATCAGGACCATATTCACGGATTCCTCTTCTGAAACCTGCCAGTGAAGCCGCAGGAGTAGTCATGATCATGGACTCTACAGCACGAGAAAAGTCCAGGTGATCCCACACTTTTTCAGCGGTTTCTGCCGTGGGAACCCCGTCAAAGAATTTCAGCGTGCCTAAACGGGTATCCACCTCATCCGGAATCAAGACATTAGCCGGAATTTCGGTGGTCATGTTCATTTTGAGTGGTTGATTGGGAGACTGCTGAGACGATTTTTTACAGCCGACGGTAAGCAGGCTGACGGCCATCAGCACAATCAGAGCCATAGCCAGTGGATATAAACCTTTTGTTTTCATTTTGTCTTCTCCCTTCTTACTCTGCAATTTTTGATTTATATTCCTTTTAAGTATTTCATTTCCTCATTTCGGAAACATAAACGTGAGCTGAAACTGCATGGTCCAGTCCGATGCGTCATCAGGTTTTTCCACGTTGTAATACGACCTTAACGCCATATTTACCGGCTGCTTTCCGATCTTGAACACCCTGCCAGCACCTCCGCCAAAGGGCACTGTCCAGACGTCACCGCTGTCCGCATTCCAGTTGGCCGTGATGGTAGGGGCTGAGGTCAGATACCAGCCGCCCTTCATGTTGTAATTGACAAAATACTGGGCAGAGAATGCGTGCACGTTCGGGGCGTCATCATACCCGTTTCCAATATTCCAGACGTTCGAGACGAGCGCACCGATAACCCAGGGACCCGGCATGGTCAGCCCAACGAAAGACGGGCCGAGAGTCCACTGGTTTGAGGTCGCACGATCCATGCCGGTGGGCATTCCCAGTTGTGGTCCCACTCCCCATATCAATTTACCGGGCTTTGCAGGTGTAATAAAGCCCTGATAAGTGAAGTCTCCCATACCGAACACTCTCCCTTGCCCTGGGACACGCCCTCCCTGAGAAATGAGCGGTACGATGGCCCGGTTGATCAGGTTCCAGTTTTCGGTGAGGTTCATCGGCATAACGGGCTTGATGTTGAGGACAAAATCTGTCTTATCCTGTGGGCCGGCATTTAATTTAAAGCTACCTTCAAAGGGCACGCTTATGAGGCTGCTGACCGGGTTCTGGGACTGCTTGGCCAGATCATGAAAGACGTGTTTCCCCTCCTCTTGTGCCCCTACAAGTGTTATCGGAGCGATGATGGCAAGCATGACAATCGCTGCGATACAGAGTGTGGCAAATCGTTTTGTTTTCATTGATCTTTCCTCCTTTTTTGTCCTGTAGAAATTGACTGCCCTATCAATCGTCTTCATTCATCACACGACGAATTATTTCCAATAAAGATTCTTCCTGAAACGGCTTCTGTAGGAACCCTTTTGCCCCGCACGTCATCGCATGGGAACGGTCACCCGGCTTGGCATCTGCAGTGATAAAAATGACTTTGAGATCGCTCCTTAAATCGTTCAGTTTTTTCTGCAGAGCAAAACCGTCCATCCCGGGCATGCGCAGATCAAGGATCAGTATCCCTTTTTTGTATTCAACCGGAACGAAATCAAGGAACGTTTGAGGGGAATAAAATGTCTCTGCGGGATATCCAGAGGCTTTTAAAAGCCGTTGAAGTGACCTGGAGAATGTAACGTCATCATCGACAATGTAGGCATGGAAGTTCTCTTTTCGCATTATACGGAAAGCATAAAGGAATCTCAGATACCTGTCTATTGTACTTTAGTACAATATGGCTGATTTAGACTTTTGGGCTTTTTCTTGCAGGGGAGAGGCCCACTTTCTGGGCCATCCGGACAAGCTCAGCCACAGAAACGACATTGAGTTTCCTCATTATCTCAGCGCGGTGTGCTTTTATCGTACGTTCTGATATTTTAAGAAAATACGCAATCTGTTTATTGAGCATGCCTGTTATTATCCAGCGGAATACTTCATGTTCCCGCGGGGTAAGAGAATTAATAAGGTGCTGTGTATTACTTATTTCATCCTGCTGTTTTTTGAGTTGCGCGTCTTTATCCAGCGCCTGATCTATAGCCTTGAACAGATTTTGCTCCTCTACAGGCTTTAACAAAAAATCAACAGCTCCGTCCTTCATAGCTTGAATGCCAGTAGGAACATCTTTGAGGGCGGTGAGGAAAATAACAGGAATAGAAATATTGTGTCTCGCAAGCTCTCTTTGAAGGTCAGGTCCGGTCAAATCCGGCATACGGACATCAAGCAGCACACAACTGGGTCCATCATAACTCTTTCTTTGTAAAAATGCTTCAGCCGATGTAAATGTCTCAACATCATATCCAATAGACTTGACCAACCGTGCCAGGCTCCTGAGAAAGGCTGCGTCATCATCGACAATGAATATTTTAGGTATTATTTCACTCACAACTTCTTGTCCTTATATAGGGAGAGTGAGAAAAAAGCTCGCCCCTCCTTCTTCATTATTTTCAGCCCAAATATTCCCGCCATGTGATTTAATAATCGTCATGTTCACAGACAGTCCCATCCCCATGCCTTCCTTTTTCGTGGTAAAAAAAGGGCTAAACAGGCTGTCTTTTTCCTTATCATCGAAACCCATCCCCGAATCCTGCACGCACACAATAAGGCTCTCGGCATCATGTTGAGCAGTGGATATATGAAGATTCTTTATTTTGCTTTGCCTCATTGCGTCGATGGCATTAATGATCAGATTTAGAAATGCTTGCTGAAGCTGAACACGATCACCATGTATGCTGGGAAGTTTCCCTGCCATTTGTTTTGACAAAGAAATATTTTCAATAACGAGTTCACTGTGAGTGAGTGTAAGTATCTCTTCAATAATATCGTTTATCTGTATTTCGGAAAATACAATCACTGACTTTTTCATCAAAGCCCTCAGCTTATGAATAACATCACTGGCTCTTCGGTCTTCAGAGATGATATCATCGATAATCGCCCTAATCTCATCAATGTCTGGATTCCCGCTTTCAAGAAACCTTTTTGCGGCGTTGGCATTATTGAGGATGGAACCCAAAGGATGGTTAATTTCATGCGCAAGGGCTGCGGTAAGCTCCACTAAGGTACCTGTGCGGGTAGCGTGTAGTAATTCCGCTTTCATTTGCCCCATCTCTTCTTCTTTTCTTATGCGTTCGGTTATATCTTCACTCATAAAAACGACATAAATAACTTTGCCGTTGACGTCTTTTATCGGAAACCCCCTGGTTTGCACCCAGCATTTCCTTGATATTGGCTTTTTAATATCAAGCGTCTTCAATGTATCTACGCCATCATATTCATAAATTGGAAAAGTTACTGTTTCTCCTAAAAATGGCTTTTCTATAAAAGGCATCAGCCCTTTTTGCTCAGCCTGCTTGTCTTGAAGAACGTTGTATTTATGGTAAAGCTCTGCAAGCGTTTCTTTGTTAAGGGCGTAAAGCGTGGCATAAGCCGCATTCGATTGGACCAAACAACCATCCGTTGAATGAATCTGGATCGACACGGGAGACTGCTCGATGGTATTTCGAAACTTCGTTTCGCTTGCCTTTAGCAATTCCTCTGCGTGTTTGCGTTCGGTCATGTCCTCTTCAACATTCACAATATTTACCACCTCGCCTTTGCTGTTCTTCACAGGATAAAAACTTGACTTTAAGTAGATTTTTTTTGCTTTCGTACCGGCCAGCCCAAGGTCTGCCATCGTATTGGTCGCATCATATTCGATCTGAGGCAGAGTAACAACCTCACCACGAAACGCCCTCTTAATAGCTGGCATAACGCCCCGCTCAACAGCTTCCTCATCTTCAAGAATGTTATATTTCTCCATAACTTCTGGTAAGGTTTCTTCCGGTATACCCCACAGTTTCTTAAACGTTTCATTGATCTGATAGATATGTCCATCAGGTTTCAGGATTTGTATAGAAAAAGGAGACTGTTCCACAAGAAGCCTGAATTTCTCTTCACTCTCCCTTAACGTCTCCTCTGCCTGCTTTCGTTCGGTGATGTCAATACCGAACGAGGTGAGCCCGACAATCTCCTCGCCTTGCCTGATTTCGCTGTTGCTCCAGGAGATGAATCGTTCCCGGCCGTCCTTGGTCACAATAGGATTCTCAAAAACCTGTGGCATACCGCCTTGTATCAGCCGGTTAAACTCGTCATATACTTCCGGGTATCGATCGCGCGGGACCAGAACCTCAAACCAGTCCTTTCCCCTTACTTCTGCCAAGGAGTACCCGGTAATGGCCTCCGCAGCAGGATTAAAGTGTGTCAGCTGTCCTTCGGTATCCAGGCTGATGATCATCACATTGGCTTTTTGAAGCAGATGATCAGTATAGGCCCTTATCTGTTTCAAGTCCATCTGTGCCTGCTTGCGTTCACTGATATCTTTGACAACCGATACGAAGCATTCTGGCTGGTTTGCTTTATTTCGCACCAGAGAGACCGTCAGGTTGACCCACACGATATCGCCGCTCTTTCGGACATATCGTGTATCCATTGAGTAGGTTGAGATTTCCCCGGCCAGCATTTGGCGTACATATTCAAGGTTAGCATCAAGGTCGGCAGGATGGGTAATATCCTGGAACGTGAGTTCAAGCATCTCATTGTGGGAGTACCCGACGATATCACAGAAGTGCTGGTTGCTGTGCAGGAAACGCCCGTCGGGCGCAACGTGTGCTATGCCGACGGCGAGTTGCTCGAAGGTAGAGCGGAAATGTTCCTCGCTTTTGCTGAACGTCTTCTTTGTTTTCTTCTTCATGTGGAGCCCTTTCGGCTTTTTTTTTATAAGGAACCTATCCTACATTGAATTGATACACTACTTGTAACCCTAATTTTTGCAGATTTCCATTTGATCAGTTATCTTTATGGAGATAAGCAGTCCTTCAAATTGCATGTAGGAGTCTTAAATAAGAAATAGGTGTGTGTTTGCATGGGAAATAAGCGTTTTTCAAAAATATCAGGGGTGAGAAGTTCTTCTATGTTAAAAAGCAAGACCCTTTCACCCCAACGCAGTATGTTGCAACGTCTTTATAGTGAGCATCTTCTTCAAAACCAATCTTCTATGAGCAGACAGTCTTTCATCAATGAATGACGCTGCATTGCCTTGTTCATGTACTTGAAGGCGTGGGTTCGTAGTCTATGTGATGACAGACAGCATCTTTTCATGCGCTGTAGAAGTCACGAATACGATACCCACGGTACACCTCATTTTGAAGATATGCTCCTATACTTTATAATCACACTCTACTGAACAACAGCCGTTACGTATTCCTGTTGAGTCCTAAGGACATACCGGATACGGTTTAACAATTTCCTGGCAATCCGGACAATCGCATTCGTCTTTGGCATTTTCTTGCACAGTGTAGTAAAAGTCATCAGCAGAGCAGGGTCTTTGCGTACCGCTACCCAGGAACTCTCGATCAATATGCCTCTCAGGTGCGCATTCCGCCTCTTGGTGATGCCGGTTTTCCGCTCTGTTTCCCCGCTGCAATCCGTATCAGGGATAAGGCCGATGTAGCTGCAGAGCTTGTCGAGATTCTTGAAACGGCTGATATCGTACAATTCCGTCAGCAGTGTCATGGCGGTCAACGTACTAATTCCGGGCAGGGTCTTCAGCAGACGAACGTTTTCCCGATACTCCTCTGAGTTGGCAAGGCTACGGATACTGCGGGTGATATCCGCAATGATCTTCCGCATATTATTGAGTTCCTCCAAATGCACTTTCAGGGCAACATTGCCGCTGGCCCGTTCCATCCTGATTGCTTCGATCCAACGAACGAAGCGTTTGGACCAGTGACCTTTTGCCAGTTCCTCCGGTACTTGTATCCCGTAGAAGTGCAAAATGGACTTGATCTGGTTCTTGCAGCGCGTCTGTTTCTTCACCATACTGTGCCGTGTCCTGATAAGGCTACGGTCTTCCACCTTGGGGCGGGAAGGAACATAGATGCTGTCAATCTCTCCGCTTCTGAGACTCCTTGCCAGCTTGCGGCAGTCCACTCGGTCGGTTTTGCTTCTTCGCTCCTTGTCCTTTGTGGGTACATCGGCCGGATTCACTACAAGACACTGCACCCCATGCTCTTGCAAGCGGTCGTGGATCCAGAAACCACTGAAGCCTGCTTCATACACTGATTTATATGATCCGCCTGGGAAATTGCGCTTGAGATATTTCACTAATACCTCCACATGAGGAGGCTGGGTAAATGTTTTATGTTCAAGGTTATCCGTGAGAATACTAATGCTCCAGCTCTTCTTATGAATATCCATCCCCACATAAATCTGTTGACCCTTAAAATCAAGTTTGCTAATCTTGTGCATGACAAGTCCCTCCTTTTGGTTTGTTGCATCTGTCCAGACACAACATACACAATCGGGGGACTTGTCTTCTACTTTTTAATCATAAGGTCTATGTGAACATCGCACCTATAGAAGAAGTATTAGCTGTTTATGTTTCAAAACGAATTCAACAAAAATTCTTGTCATACTTCTTTCCAGATTGACTACAAATCTACACCAGAACCATTTAACCTGGTGTAGGTTTTGTCATTATTCATTAAAATCACTTGGTTAGGAATACCCACCCTTAGCCTGTCAGTTATCAGAGCTACCAGGACAGAAACGGAAAGTTATTGAAAAATAAGTGAAAATGGTACCCCCTGCAGGAATCGAACCTGCGACACCAGGTTTAGGAAACCTGTGCTCTATCCTACTGAGCTAAGGGGGCACAAGGGTTTGCGGTTAATTATACCATTTAGTGTCATAAAAACGTCACAAAACCCATGCGCAGATGGCAGCGCAATTCTCCTTGGCGCCTGATCAGAAGCGGCTTTTCCTCAATATTTTAGAAGGGTGTCATATGTAAAAAAGGGGTTACAAAGGCTACAGAGGTTATAGGCACTTTTGGGCAATTAGGAGAGAATCATCTTTCCTGGCGCAAGTAGGAATCATTTCATATTGTGGATCCTGAACGTCTGATAAGCAACATTCACAATGTTTTCACGTTTCCTTCGCTATTCCTTCATTTTTCCCATGTATCCTTATATCTAAGCGAATAACTTTCTTCATTAGTAAGCAGCCAGTAGCCCTCCTGCTGGCTGCTCTCCCTCCTTTATGCGAGCATCTCTCTGGGAGCTCTTTAGATGGTATGATACAGTCAAAGGGATAACGTCATGAAAACTGTCAAGTGCACATTGGGGTTCCTCATATTAGTTCTCTTGGTTTCGGCAGCATCTGGCGTGGCAAGCGATAAGAAGGTAGTGACCGCATTAGAGCCGGTCGAGATCCGCCAGTACCAGGGAAAGAACTTATCGCCTATCAGCGATTTCCGGGAAAATTCAATTGCTGGCCCACAAAATGTTTCGTTAGACACTTTTCGCTTAAAGATCACGGGTCTTGTAGAGCATCCGCTGACGTTGACCTATGAGCAAGTGCTCAAGTACGATCACCACAGCAAGGTTGTAACGCTCCACTGTGTTGAAGGGTGGGATGTGACTATTTTGTGGGAAGGAGTTCTCTTGGAGGCGTTTTTGGCGGATGCAGGAGTTCAGCGCGCCGCAGTCACTGTAATATTTCATGCTGTTGATGGCTATAGTTCCTCACTGCCTTTGGAATACGTTCGCAAGAACCACATCTTGCTGGCTTTCAAGATCAACGGGCTGACACTTCCAGCAGAGCGGGGGTTTCCCTTCCAGGTTGTGGCTGAGTCGAAATGGGGATATAAGTGGGTCAAGTGGGTAAACGCTATCGAACTTTCGGCTGATCGCAATTATCGGGGATATTGGGAATCGCGTGGTTATAACAATAATGGAGATTGGCCCGGCCCGATGTTCAAACTTCAATAGTATCCTAAATCGTTTGCTCGTATTTGACAGTAAGCAAATAGATATACTCCATTGGAATATTGCAGAAGGAGGTAAAGTATGGCAAAGTTCAAAACAGGTCCAATATTTGAATGTAACCGGTGTGGCAGAGAAGTTAAGATTAGCAAAGAAGGAAAGTCAATTATTCCAGTATACTGTTGCGGGAGCGCTATGACGCAAAAGAGAAAGTCTGTCACCAAAAAGAAAGTTGCAAGTGAGGGAGCTATGAAGAAAGAACAACAAAAAAATCAGCGAAAAAATAAGTTTAAAGATTAGCAATAAGGGATTGTCATTTTTGATTCTGCCTTATGCATTTCCTGTCCATTTTATCGCAGAGTTTGGTTAAAGAAATATAGTATTCCTAGATTTAACCCCCAATCCACTTGGTAACAATCTCCATTGCTGTGGGGGAGAAGGTTTCCTCAATCTTGCCGTATTCCGTAGGCGCGCCACTGTTGGCGGTTTGGAAAAGGTGGTTCAATCCCGGTAATTCTTTAACAGTATAGTGAGTATTCCCGCCCGCTTTCAGAGCGGATTCGATGGCGCTGAGGTTCTGTTTTGGCGGCACCTGCAAATCCTTCTCCCCGTTAATCGCCAGCACCGGGCAGCGAACTTTTTTCTAAGGTGGGGCGGGGATCGTAGGTCAGGAAGAAGCGGAACCAGGGACTCAGCATGCGTTTCAGGCTCATTTCCAACATTCTTTGAGGATCGCCGGATTTTAGCGCTTCCGCTTTCAAATCCTCATCCAGCGTTTCCCAGACCTGTTTTTGGTATGCGCGGATTTTTTGCGCCGCCAGGGAATCATCCGGCTCGGATTTGATGATGGCAAATACCGCTTTCGCATCTTTCTGCTCCTGCTCGATCAGTTTTTCACTGGCTCCCTCCGCTTGCGAAATCAAGCGGGTTTGGAGGTAGAGGATCTCTTCCCCGCTCAGGCCGGGGCCGGCCATCAGCAAGATGAACGCCACATCCTTTGATGGCACTGCTGCCAGCGGGACCTATGGCGACCGGGTCGAGTGGAGCACATCGGCGACCGGCGCCACATGGGCGGGATCGCTGATGCTGGTCATCACGTGCTTCGCGGTGCCGGCGAGGCTGGCATAGGCGGTGTTCACGTCCAGGCTCAGCGCATCCGGCATGTCGCGGGCGACCAGCGAGCGGCTGAAGAAATGGATGTCCGGCAGCGCATCGACCAGCCGCGCCGCGTCGTGGAGGTCGCCGAGCGTCGAGTTGCGGCAGCGCCCGGGTACCAGGTCGATCACGCTCGGCGTGCACCGCGAGCGGCATGCACGCGCGCGGGCGTCGCTCAAGCTCCAACTCGTGGCCAGGCGTCCGGCCATGCAGGGTGAACTCCCGCGCCAGCGCCGCGATCGCCTCCTCGACCAGCGCCCGCGGGAAGATGAGCCGGCCCGCAGCCGTCAGCCGCCCGCCCCGGGCCGCCACGAGCTCCACTGCGACGGGCGGCGCCTCCGACATGCCGGTGCAGCACAACAGCTCCAGCGCCGCGCCATCGATGCGCGCGAGGTCGCGCTCGGTCAGCGGTGCGTAGCGTCCGCCCGCGACCCCGGCGGTGACCGGATGGTGGCGCACTGGCGGCGTGGCAGACCGCCCGCTCCGCCCGCGCCGCCCCTCAGGCGCCGCATCGGCCGTCTCGCCGCTCTTGGCGTCGTCGGATCGGTTCGCCATCGGCGGTCTCCAGGTTCGGGCGCGGGAGGCGCTGCGCACGCCCGATCATCGCCCCGCGCAATTCAGTCGACAAACGAGTAATCGGCCGAATATGCATAGCGAAATCACCACCCATGGAGAGAGGAACGAGTGCATGCCGGCCAGCCGCCCGCGCCTTCCCCTGACCGCGCTCCGGACCTTCGAGGCGGCGGCGCGGCACGAGAGCTTCAAGGCCGCGGCCGAAGAGCTCGGGCTCAGCCCGACCACGGTCAGCAATCAGATCCGCGGCCTCGAACGCGACTGGGGCTGCAAGCTGTTCGAGCGCCGGACTTGGCAGGTGGTGCTGACCGACACCGGCCGCTCGCTCTCCCGCGTGGTGCACGATGCCTTCGCCGCGATCCGGGCCGAGATCGAGGCGCGCGTCGGCCCCGCCCGCACCCCGGTCACCCTGGCCGCCGGACCGATCTTCGCCGCCCGCTGGCTGAGCCCGCGGCTGACGCGCTTCCACCGGATAGCGCCGGAGGTCGAGCTGATCCTCCATCACGGCGCGCGCATCACCGGCGCCGCCGCCATGACCACGGACCTTGCCGTCGACTGGGGCGAGGGTGCCTGGAGCGGCCTCGACCGCGGAAACTGTTCGAGATCCGCTATGCCCCGGTGCTGAGTTCGGCCCTGGCTGCCGAGCGCAGCGGCCTCGCCGACCCCGCCGACCTGGCGCGATTTCCGGTCATCCACCAGCACGACCGGACCGAGTGGGCCGCCTGGCTTGCGCTGGCCGGCGTGCCGGGACTGCGCTTCGCCGAGGAGACCGTCATCACCGACTTCGAACGTCGTCACCCAGGCGGCCATCGACGGTCAGGGCGTGGCACTGGGGATCTTTCCCTTCCTCGCCCGCGAGGTGGCCGCGGGGCTCCTGATCAGACCCTTCGACGCCGAGCTTGCCCCGAGCCGCGCCTACTTCCTGCTACTTGCCCCGGCGCGCGGAAATCGCGCGCCACCGCAACGGTCTGCGACTGGCTGGAGCGCGAGGCAGCGACACCGTGAGTGCCACTCCCGGCTAGCCAGCGATGAACCGGATCATATGTCCGGCGACGTCGTCCGGCGCCTCGAGCAGGATGGCGTGCTTCACGCGCGGCAGGATCACCAGCTCGGCATCGGGCAGCGCATCGGCGATCAACCGGTTGAGGCGCGGATTGCAGCCGCCGTCGTTCTCGCCGGTCAGCACCAGCGACGGTGCCGCGATCTCGTGCAGCCACGGCGCCATCTCGGTTTCGGCATAGATCCGGAACACGTTCAGGAACACGCCCGGATCCATGGCAAGAACCTGCGCGAGCCTGGCATCGACGATCGCCCGGTTGGTCGGCAATGAAATCGTCGGTGAACCAGCGGTCGACCAGCGTCGGCAGGATCTGTGCGATACCCCGTTCCTCCATGGCGCTGACGACGCCGCGCACCTTGGCGCTGTCCTCCGCCGTCCGCCCGGCGGCGGTCGACAGCAGGCCGAGCGAGAGGACGCGGTCGGGATGGCGGCGCGCATAGGCCGGCCCGATCATGCCGCCGAGCGAATGGCCGGCGAAATGGGCGCGCGCGAACCCGGTCCGCTCGCGCAACCGCTCGAGGTCGGCGACCAGCGCGTCCAGTCCGAACGGCGCCGACGGCATCGGCGAGGCTGCCGTGCCCGCGCAGATCGTAGGCGACCACGGTGAAATGGTCGCGCAGTATCGGCACCAGAAAGCGCCAGGCGCCGCGCGCCGCGCCGATGCCGTGGATCAGGAACAAAGGCGGGCCGCTACCTTCGATCGAATAGTCGCAGTCGAGCGCGGTCGCCATCTCCGGCCGCCTCAGGCGGGTTTCTTGTCGATCGCGAGCGTGCCGCCGGAACCCCAGTCCTCCTGATCGACATCGCTGATGACGATCTGCAGCGAATCGGGCTTGCCGCCGCAGGTGCGCAGGAATGCGTCGGTCAGCTCGCGCACCAGCGCGCGCTTCTGCTCGCGCGTGCGGCCCTTGTACATTTCGACACGAATGATCGGCATGGCCCTGCTCCGGGAAAATTTGGCCTATTCGGCGGCGATGGAATTATCGTGGGCGGTGGCCGGGTCTGAAAAATGCGGCATGATCTCCTCGGCGAAATGCTGGATCGATTCGAGCGTCTCGGCCTGATGGCGCCGAAATTAATGTTCAGGATGACCCGGTCGACGCCGGCCTCGGCGTAGGGTCCCAGCTTGTCGATCATCTCGGTCGGCGTGCAGATGAGTAGACTCTCGGCCAGTTCGCCGATGGTCTGTTTCCGCGGCAGCGGTTCGATCATGCCGCGCTGACGATGCCGGGCCCGGTGAACACATTGTCGAATCGGCTGTAGTAATCGTGCGCCGCCTCGATCTGCGGCGACGGTCGGCACCGTCGCGGAACGAAGGCCACCCGCGACATCGACAGGGTGAGGCGCGCCCGCGTCGCCCAGCTCCGCTCTTGCCGCGCCGAAACGCGTCGACCTGGTCCAGCATGTGCCGGTGGTCGCCCGCCAGGGGTGTTGTCTGGATATGAAAGCCCCGCCGGGTGCAGTGATAGATCGCCTCGGGCACCAGCACCGCCATCATGATCGGCGGGCCGCCGGCGCTCATCGGGCGCGGCATGATGGTCAGCGGATCGAACTTGTAGTACTTGCCGTTCCACGACACCTCCTCCCGGGTCAGCAGTGCAGTCAGCACGTCGAGCGATTCGTCGAACTTCTCGCGGCTGATCTCCAGCGGCACACCCAGGCGGGACATCTCGTAGGCGAACGCGCCGCGCCCGACGCCCAGCATCAGCCGCCCATCGGTAAAGATGTCGGCGGCGACGATCTCGCCGGCATAGATCGCGCATGTCGTGCAGCGGCAGCACCGCAACGCGGTCATGATCTTCAGCCGCTTGGTCGCATCGGCGATCTTGACCGCGAATTGCAGCGGCGCCGGCATCATCAGGATGTTGACAGATGATGCTCGGTGATCGAGACGGCATCGAAGCCGAGCCGGTCGGCCAGCACCGCCTGCTCGATCATGTCCGGCTAGAGCCGGTCGCCGCCGTAAGTCGTGTCCGGGTAATAGGCCGAGAGCTGCACGCTGAACTCCATGGTATCCTCCGCGACACCGGCGGGATGGCCGGCAGCCGCCACAGGAAACCGGCAAACGGACTGAATCTGCAAACAAAATCTTTCGAACCCGGGTCTCCCCGTGGCTTCACCGGCCGGGGCGCGCCGGGCCGCCACGCGGATCGGACCGTCCCCGGGCCGCACGCGCCTGCCGGCCGGCGGGCCGATCGCCAGTTCCAGCCCTTGCCCCCCGGCGGAAACTGCGCATTCTGGCGCCGGCGCTTTGAAAAGGAGAGACAGACCGATGGCGGATCGCTGGAAGATCACCTGGCTCGGACATGCCTCGTTCCGGATCGAGGTCGGGAACCAGGTGCTGCTGCTCGATCCCTGGCTGAAGGGAAACCCGAGCTTCGACGAGGCGAACCGCGCCGCGGCGATCGCGGGCGCGACCCATATTCTGGTGACCCACGGCCATGGCGACCATGCGGCGGACGCGCCGGGCATCTCGGCCGAGACCGGGGCGCCGGTGGTCGGGATCTACGACTGGGTGACCTGGGTCAGCGCCCGGCACGGGCTGACGGGCGGCATCGGCATGAACAAGGGCGGCACGGTGACGCTCGGCAACGTGGCGGTAACCATGGTCAACGCGGTTCATTCCTCATCGGTCACCGGGGAGGGCGGGGTGCCCACTTATGCGGGCTGTGAGTTCGGGCTACATGATCGCCCATGGCGGCCGCACGCTCTACGTCGCCGGCGACACCGACGTGATGGCGGATATGGGCATCTTCGCCGAGCTGCACGCGCCGGACTATGCCATCCTGCCGATCGGCGGTCACTTCACCATGGATGCGAGGCGGGCGGCCTTTGCGGCGAAGAAGTTCTTCGACTTCAAGGTCGTGATCCCCAGTCACTACCGCACCTTCCCGCTGCTGGCGCAGTCTGCCGACGAGTTCCGCGCCCTGATGGCCCCGGCTCGCGTCGATGCGCCGGAGGTGATGGGCGTGGTGCTCTTGGAGTGAGGCTCGCAGGGCCTTTCCGGCCCCCCATACGCAGCACCCCAACTCGCCCGAGGCGCCGGCCGGTGTCCGGGCCAGGTCAGGCCCGGACCGGTCATCAGATCTTCACCTCGTTCGAATAGGCTGAATAGCCAGCATCATTCGCCGCCTTCACACGGTACTTGAAGGTGCCACTGCCGGGACTGTCCGTGTAGGTCGTGACATCCGCAGCTACCGTCTTGATAACATCAAAGTCACAGGTCTTGCTGTTGCGCTTTCCGGTTTCCAGACAGCGCTCGACAACGAAGCCCGTCTCGTTTCCGGAATTGTCCGACCAGCTCAATACGACGCCGGTGACAACCTTGTCCTTGCCTCGCCCCGAGCTTTGAACCGACGCAGTCAGATTCGTCGGCGCGGCGGGAGGCTGGGTGTCCGGCGGCGCGTTGATCGTGACCGTGATCGAGTCGGAACCTCCAAGGCCCCCGCCGTCGGCAACTGAAGCGGTGATTGTGTGGGTTCCGAGGCTCAGCGCTAAGGTCGAGAAACTGCCGCCAGAGCCAATGGTGCCGTCTATGCTCGAGCTCCAAGCCAGCGATCCGGTCAAGTCACCATCCTCGGCATCGCTCGCGGTGCCGGAAAACGCGACTGATGCGCCTTGCGTAAAGCTCGCTCCGCTGGATGGCGCGGTGATCGACGCAGATGGCGGAGCGTTCGGTGTGGCCGGATCGCTGAGCCGGACCTCCTTGCTCACGGTATTGGTTGCACCGTCATCGTCGGTTACGGTCAGTGTTACAGTAGCCGGATCTGGACCATCCGCGGGGAAAGTGACGATAATTTCGTGACCGGGCAAGACCGGCAAACCGAGTGCGGATCCGCCGTCGAAATCCCACACCCATGATGTGACGGTGCCGTCGCTATCCGTCGACGTGTCGGTGAATTTGCACTGATTTTCGACCAGCCCTCCGCACGGATTGAAATCTACGATAAACGAGGCTACCGGCGGCACGTTGGGTGCCGGCTCGGCCACGCTGACCGATTTGGTTTCGGTATCGATGCCGCGCCGTCGTCCGTGACTGTCAGCGTCACCTCATACGTTCCCGTGCCCGGATAGGTGTGGGACGGATCGGCGTTCGTCGATGTTCCGCCATCGCCGAAGTCCCAAGCCCACGAGTTGACAGTGCCGTCCGCGTCCGAGGACGAATTGATGAAGTTCGCCGTCAGGCCGGACGTCGTGAAGCTGAAACCGGCCGTCGGCGGGATGTTCACGCCCGCCGGGCTGACAGTGATCGTGTGCGACTGGCTGTCGGTCGCACCTTCGTTATCGGTGACGGTTAGAGTGACGGTATAAGTACCGCCTCCGTCGTAGGTGAAATCCGGATTCTGCTGGTCGGGCTCGTCGCCGCTGCCAGCGCCGCCAAAATTCCAACTCCACGACACCACGCCGCCATCAACATCGATCGAGGTGTCGGTAAAGCTGCAGGCGAGGTCATTGCAGACGAAGGTGAAGCCCGCGACGGGAAGCTTGTTCCCCCCGACCACCGGCGCAGGCGCGCCCATGGAGATTTCGAAGTCGAACGCCCCCCCCCTGCCCCTGATTGGTTTGGTCGGTTGCCGGGTAGACCCGGAACCGGTAGCTGCCGGTGCTCTGCGGGATGAAATGCACCAGTTCGGCGCGTCCCGCGCCGCCACACTCGCCTGCGGACGGGCAGAGGCTTTCGGATATCTCGCCGCTACCGGGGGTTACCGGAGACCAACTCCCGGGACTTGACTCGCGTTCGAGCACCAGCTCGAGATCCGGGGACCAGTAGGTGACTTCGCCGATGCAGGTGCCCAGGAACACGAAAACGCATTCCTGCACGACCTCACCTTCGATCGTGGCGGTGCCGGCTATCGGAAGGCCCAGTAGGTCGGAGGTAACCGTGAACTGGTGCGTCCAGGTGCCGTTGTCCGCGACGCTCTCGCCGGAAAGCCGGGTGTAGCCCGGATAGGCGTTCGGCACATACGCCAGGGAGCCTGCCGCCTCGGCGATGGCGCTGTAGGCGTCGATCACACCATGCCCGTATTCGCTATCGAGTCCGGGCGCCCCCCGATCCTCGGCCGTGGCAGCCAGGATCTGGCGGACCTTCTCATGCGGCAGCCCGCCCGCATCGGCACTGCCGAGCGACGGGTTGGCCTCCAGCATCAGCGCGATGACACCGCTCACAAAGGGCGCCGACATCGATGTGCCGCTGGCTACCCCATAGGCGTTCGGGCTGGATCCGATATAGGACGACAGAACCGCCGAACCTGGCGCCGCAATGTCAGGCTTGATCCGGATGAAGCCGTCGTTGCGTCGATCACCGGGACGCGGCTGGAAAAGCTGTTCAGGTAGAGCCCGTCATCCTGCCAGTTGGCCGCCGGGTTGCCAGACCATTCGGCGATCGACCCGACGGTGATCGCATTCTCGGCGACTCCGGGACTACCGATGGTGCTCGGCACGGCACCCGAGTTGCCTGCCGAGATGACCAAGATCTTCGGCTCGGTCTGGCCGCCGCAAAGGGAGACGCCGGAAAATCCGGGAATCGATGGCGCATAGTCCGGATCGGCGATGCAGTTTGCGGCCACGCTCATCGGATCGTTGCCATCGGTCGAGCCGCCGCCGAGACCCCATCGAGATGATGTCGACGTCGCTGCGCGCTGCGCACCACTCCATGCCCTCGAGGACCAGCGCATCGTCGCCCTGCCCCTGGTTGTTCAGCACCTTGGCCACAACGAGATCGGCGGTGCGCGCCTTTTCCCATGAAGTCTTTTCTTTTGCGACCGCGGCCGAGAACGCCGCCACGCGGCCGGGGTGTCCGCGTCGATCGCCGTGGTGATCTCGGCCATCCGCGCGAAGAAGATGTCCAGCGGATCGGCAAGAACACCCCGCTCCACCAGCCGTTGCCCCAACATTTTCAGGCCCTTGCGCAGCGGTACGCGACAGGCGGGTCGTCTGATAGTGCTCGACATCGTCAAGGCGTGGTGTAGAGCCGCGCCAGGCGGATGATTTCATGCATGAAGAAGTGGAGTTCCGCCGGAACCCGTTGGAACAGCGCGAACTCGGTCGTCTGGGCGCGGATCTTCAGTTCCCGTTCGCGCTGGGCCGGGGTGCAGGTCGACCGGGCGCGTCGAGGATCAGCCGCAGCTGGTCGAGCACCACCCACGGCACCTCCGCCCACAGCGGGTGGTAGGGATCGAGATCGATCTCGCGGTGGCCGTGGTCGCGCAGGAACCGCAGGAAGCGCTGGTGGAACGCTGGGTGCTCGCGCCCGATCATGCCACCGTCCCACAGCACCCGGCTGCCGTCCGGCGCGCGCAGGCGTTCCGCCAGCGGCGGATCCTGGCGGATCATCTGCGCGAGTTCGAAGAGTTCCTTGTTGATGGCGCCGGTCTTCGTCTCGCAGAACGCGAGCAGACCGTCGATCAGCGGCGCCACCTCGGCCGGCTCCGAACAACTGGCTCCAGCAGGAACTGCAGCAGCCGGTAGAGGATCCCCTGGGTGACCGAAATGGCGATGTTCGGCAGGAAATACTGCGCACCGTGCTCGTTGATATCGCACACGAAGCGCCACAGCCCGGCGAGCGACTTGTCTCGAGTCGGTTCGGCCATGAACTCGCCGAGCCGGATCAGGTAGTAGTCGAGGTCGCGGGACCAGTGGACCGGCAACTCCTGGACCCAGCGGAATTCCTCGCGCAGGCGCGGGATCAGCGTCGGCAGATCGTCGAGCGATGTCAGCTCGAACGGGAAGCGCCGCAGGTAGATGTCGACCGCGTTCTGGTTGCCGTAGACATAGTGCCCGTGCTTGCCGAACCAGCTTCCGGAGAACGGCGGGAAGCCCATCAGCCGGAACGAATAATCCATCGAGCGCCGGAACCCACGGTCGACGAAATCCCAGCGTCAGCGGGGTGACACGTTGGGGAAGCGCTCGGCCGATTCATCGCGGGTCCAGCGCGGCGGAATCGTGGTGACCGGGCGCGACTGCAGCAGCACGATCCTGCCCGCCGACGAGCCCCCATTCGATGTCCTGCGGAAAGCGGAACCACGTCTCGACCCGGCACAGCAGGTCGGTGACCGCGGCCAGTTGCGTGTTTGTCAGTGACGGGCGTTTCACCGTCGGACCCGCTCAGCGTTGTTCCCCGGCACGCCGCCCTCCCGCAGGCAGACGGTGCGGACGGTCTTGCGGGCGATCGTCGTCGACAGCACCCTGCCGAAACTCCTTCTCGACCTCCCAGTGATCGACTTCGCATCCGCCGTTGACGACCGATTCGCCGAGCCCGTGGTTGGCCTCGATGACGGCGGTGGTCAGGTCGCCGGTGACCGGGTGATGCTGAAGGCCGACACCGGCGGCGGTGCAATCCGCCATCTGCTGGACGACCACCGCCATGTTGGCCGCGCCGTGATCAAAGCCGCCGCGGTGGCAGTAGGCGATCGCGCGATCGTGCCACAGGGACAGGTAGCAGTCGCGCAGCGCCGCCAGCACGGCCTCGGCGCCGCAGCGGTTGAGAAAGGTGTCGTGTTGGCCCGCGAAGGCGGCTTGGGCGAGATCCTCCATGGTCGACGAGGAACGAACCGCGAAACAGGTTCCGGCCGGCAAGCCGGCGATGGCGGTGCGGACCGCGGCGGCCACGGTTTCCGGCAGCGGCACGGCGGCCAGCTGCCGGCGCATCCCGGTTGCCGCCTCGGCAAGGGCGGCCGAGTCGTCGAGCGGCAGGGCGCGCTCGCCATCCCGCCACCACGGGGCGGTTTCGAGCCAGGCCCGGTAGGCGGCGCCGATGACGATGAACCCCGGTGGCACCGGAAAGCCGCCGGAGCCAAGACGGGCAAGATTCGCTCCCTTGCCGCCGGTGAATTGCGGGCGGATTGCCAGCGGATCATCAAAGCGGAGCGTCCATTTCATCCCTCGGCGGGGTTCGGGGTGGACACCGCGACGCGATGGGGGCCGTGGACGGCTGTCGGCGACGGGGGAAGCGGCGTGGTCAGCGCAGCCAACACGGCCTGGTGGACCGCCAGCGCGTCGGGGCGCAGGCGGCTGTGGAGCAGCCCGTTCCAGGCCACCACCGCGACCTTCTTGAGCCGGTACCAGCCGTGCAGCGACAGCCAGGTAAAAAGCAGGTAGGCCGCCGGGAGCCACCACGGCCCCCACACGATGGCGGCCGCGCAGCACGCCGCGGCCCAGAGGATGAATACCGGCACCCCGGTCAGGATCCGCCACAGCGCGATGACATTCCGGTCGTCGGGAAAATGCCGCCCGGCCCACCACGCGATCACCAGCGGGGGCAGGTTGACGAGCGCACCTGTCGCCACCGGCAGGGCAAGCAGAAGTGTTAGAGCCGCATACCCCCACGGGTGCGACAGCGGAAACAGCGGCACGCCCTGGTGGCGCAGCAGCCACTTTCCCCGTGCCTTCTCATCGAGGGCTCTCCACGCGGCGACCGCCTCGGGCGGCAGGCGCCGCTCCATCGCCTTGAGGGCGGTGAAATAGCCGTGACCGGTTCCCAGCGTCGCGATGTAGGCGAACTTCTGGGCCAGGTCCTGCCACTCGTCGTCCGCCACGTTGACACCCACCTGATCGAGGATTTCGGCGAAGCGGCGCTTCAACTCCTGCAGGCGCGCGCCGCGGTCCACGCCGCCGGTCCCCGGGGCGAGGTGCAGCGGAGGCCCGACCACCACCTCGACCCGCGAGCGGAACGCCCACGGGCATTCGTAGTGGATCCCCAACGGCAGCACGGCCAGCGCCCGCCCCCCTTCGAGATGACGCTGTGCAATGCGCGCCGCCCCGCTCTTGAACGGCAGATGGCGCGGCCCGAGCTTGCTGGTGCCTTCGGGAAAAACGACCAGCCAGCCGCCGTCGCCGAGCAGTGCCACGCAGTCGTCGAGCGCCTCAAGGTTGCGATCAGCCCGGGAGCCGGCGGTGCCGCGCATCACCTCGATGCCGTCGAAGAACATCCTGCCCGAAGACACTCCGCCGCAGCGACGCCTTCACCATGAAGGTGATCGCCGGCAACGCGCCCCGGTAGACGAACCCGTCCACCGCCCCGTTGCGATGCAGGCAGAGCACCAGCACCGGCCCCCGTGCCGGAACATGCTCCGCCCCGGTCACCGCCACCCGGCTGAAATAGAGGCGGCGGATCAAGGCGTGAAACCATCGATGCCATTTCATGATGGTGCCAGCCGGCGGTGCATCCCGTGATAGACGAGTTCGGCGACCAGGATCCCGAAGACGATGTCGAGCAGGTAGTGGATCCGGATCAGCACGGTGGAGGCGATGATCGCCAGCACCGCGAACAGGAAGATCCAGCGTCCGCATCGGGACGCCAGGGGAATGGCGCGGTAGAGGAACCACGGGCCGGCGACATGGAACGACGGACAGGCGTTCCAGTGGGAAGCCCGGACGTAGTTGAAACCCACCAGGTCTCCCAGCCACCCGTGACGGGCCAGCTCCGCCGCGTCCACCCGCAGCTTGTCGCAGACCGGAAACAGGATCCACAGCCCGTAGCAGAACAGCATCAGCACCAACAGCGACACCGACAGGCGCCGGAAGAAGGCCGGATCGACCCCGCGTTCGGCGACGCTCCAGGCGATCAGCAGGATCGGGAAGATCCAGACCAGCAGGTAGGCCAGCACGAACACCGGCACGAAGGGGACCCGCGCATCGAGCGGGATCTCGATCCATGGAAGATAATCGACACCGCGGGCCGCCGCGATCTCGCCGATCGTGTTGTAGAGCACCCCATGCACGAACAGCAGCAGCATTGGCAAAACGATCTGAAAAACCTTCATTGCTTCACACCTTCCCTCGCTCCGCTAAAAAAATCATCTGGCTTCGTAATTCGGCCGAGGAAAAGAAGGAGGCTGCCGCTGTGAGCCAGCAGTCTCTTTTCAACGCGATGGATTTTCGGTGCGCCTTACCTATCAAGGCGCCCTTGCCACCGCCTGTGTAGAGCTGGTTTAATTGCTTTTTAGGTATGGCATAGTGGGGTGATTCCTTTTTCACCCGATCTCGTGATGCTCATGCGCTTATAGAGATCGAGAAGGAAGATTACCACAGAAAGCTGGAATATTTCAAGGTTGAGGGTTGCACATGGTAAACCCGCTCTTTTTTCAATCATCAATTTTTCACTATATTATTCAAAGTAAACCGGATGCGACAGTCCGGTTATGCGAAAACTGTATCGGCTATTTCGGTTTCTTGGTGGCCAGGGGTATCCTGAAAAAAGCTTTAGTGCCATCCTCGTGTCGCTCATCACCTTGGTGACCTACGGCAGTCTGATCTGGGGCCTTTTGCCGACTTTCACCCGCGTGTCCTGGGAGGGGCATCTCTGCGGCCTCCTGGCCGGGCGTGGCCGCGACTCGCCTCGAAAAATGAGACGACCCCCAACAATAAACCCCATGTAGCGGCCATTGACGTTTCAGGGGCTTTTGCGCATCAACCGTATCATAAATATGGGCTAAATATCTTGGCGGGTCGGCTGAAATTGGTTACTATTTTCTTCGGAACAACTGAGTTTTTGAATAATCGAAAATTATCAGGGAGAAATACAATGGCAAAACTTATCACACGCAGATTAGGACGAACCGGTAGAAAGGTTACCACACTTGGCCTGGGTGGTCAGGCATCGATTCAATGGCCCGCTGAAGGAGTGGATCCGGTTGCTATCATCGAAAAAGCCTATCGCCTTGGCATCAACTATATGGACACATCGAACGTTTATGGGCCAAGTCAGCAAAATTTCGGTGAAGCATTCCGCCGTCTGAAGCTATCCCCATCAACAGGTAATTACGATCCGATTGCCCGTGAAAAAATATTTATTGCGAGCAAAACCCATATTCGGACAGCAAGGTGTCCGGAAGGCGAGCGCTTCCGGACAGATTACAGTGAGGGAATGCTGGACGAATTCGGTGTTTCAACGGCAGTAGACGATGTCCGTCGTTCCTTGAGCCTGTTGTTCGGTGATGGACGGGGTGCCTACCCGGAAGGGGTCTATCTGGACAGTATACAATTTCACAATATTAACACTATGGATGAAGTCGACATGCTTTTTGAAGGCTTCGATGATCCGAGTTCGGATATTCCCTGGTTGGGATCTCTGGCTGCAATGCTGGACCTGCGTGAAGGCACCAACAGGACAGGATGTAATCCCAAGAAAGAAAAACTGATCAAACATATCGGCATATCCGGCCACTGGAACACGGCAGCACATATGTATGCCATACAAAGAGACAAACAAAGGATTCTCGATACACTTCTGGTAACCATTAATGCCAGCGATAGCAGATATTTGGCACATCGTCACAACGCAATTGCAGCTGCAGCCGCGGCTGATATGGGAGTGATTGGTATGAAGGTATTCGCAGACGCGGCGTATTATCACAAGGATGTAAAATTTTCAGATTGTCCGGATGATGTTTACCATGGCATCGGGTCGCAGGAACTGCCAAGCAGAGATCTCATCCGGTACGCCCTTTCCGTCGACGGAATCAGTACACTTATTGTCGGGATCGGTCATATTGATGACAAGACCGATAAATGCCAGCTTGAGCAGAATCTGGGTGCAGCCCAGCTCGTAGAGCCTCTGGACAATAATGAAATGAATAGAATCGAAAAAATGGTCACATCGGCAGGCAAGGATTCGGCTAATGCTTACTTCCAGCGCAAAGCCATTGGACTCACTGCACCCCGCAACGTTGGTGTCGAAGAAGATTCTGCCATGCCGGCCCTGGCCCGAAATGCAATCCGCGTTAGTTGGGACACCGCTTATGCAGGCACCGAACCGATAGAACGATATGATGTGCTTCGAGATGACGAAGTGATCGGCATCATTTCTCACACCCCCCAGATTAATGAGAAACGGTATCACTACGACGACATTTTCGGCGAGAATCAGAAGGAAGGTGTTCATCACTACAAGGTTCGAGCCGTGGATGCTATCGGAAATAGCGCTGAAAGCTTATCTCTGGCGATAGACTTCAGAAAATGACCCATTTCATTAAATTCATCGGGCTACAATTTTGTATGAATGTTTATAGCAGAAACACAATGGTTCCCATGATTCATCAGAAAAATTTATACACGTTTCCTCCATCTTATGTACAGATTTACTCAGAAAAACCCGCAGTTTTTGAAACTACGTGTTCGACAATTCTCCAATTCATGATTCCACATGCCATTAATGTGATTTTCGGCACATTCTCTATACCGCGACTGTTCCATGCGATTGTTATACGGGTTTGGAGTTCCTCCGAATGTTTCCTTCGGCCAATTAAGGTCGTTGATTTCTCAATCAGCCGTTAATGATCATCATGCCGCGCTCGTCGTAGCGATCACCCTTAACTTGCTGTGCAAGTCGATTCAGCCTTTTCAATTCGTCATCTGCCAGAGCAGTATCGTATGCTCCGAGGTTGACCTTCAAATTACCGAGCTTGGACGTTCCGGGAATTGTTATGACATGATCGCCACGGCTAAGTACCCAAGCAAGCGCGACTTGTGCTGGCTTGCAGGATTTTGCGGATGCTAACGCTTCGATTTCCGTGACAAGCGCAACATTCGCTTCGTAGGCATTTCCCTGGAACCGCGGAGTCACGTCCGAAAATCGCCCTCTGCAGGGCGGACGTCATGCTTAAATCTCCCCGATAACATGCCGCGTCCCAGCGGTGAATACGCCACGAGCGTCGCACCGACCTCAATGCAGGCCGGAATCACTGTATCCTCAATATCGCGACTGAAAGGGAGTATTCGGATTGCACAGCCGAATTGGGTGAATCTCGGCGGCTCGACGTATCGTGGAGGCGGCCGCCTCGGATAGTCCAATTGCCCGAACCTTTCCTTCTGTAACCAGTTCGGCTATTGCCGCAACCGTTTCCTCGATCGGGGTTACAGAGTCTACTCGATGGAGATAATAGAGGTCGATCACGTCGGTCTGCAGTCGCTTTAGCGAGCCCTCCACTGCGCGTCGGCAATTTGCGCGTGAGCCATCGATCCCAACGGGGGCGCCGGTCTTCGGATCACGGATCGGCCCAAACTTGGTCGCAATGAAGACCTTGTCACGACGATCATGAAATGCTTCGCCCAATAAGGTCTCATTCGCCCCCATGCCATAGAGTTCCGCCGTATCGAAATGCTGCACACCGAGCTCAATGGCGGCATGGAGAAGCTGGATGGCAGTGTCCCGCTCCGTCGGCGGACCATAGAATTCTGATAGTCCCATGCAGCCAAGCCCAATTGCTGGGAGACTCGTTTCTGTCTGACCGAGCATTCTTACGTTCATCGGTAATGTTCCTTTCCTAAGTCGTTAAGAAGCTGCCGCGCTTTACCACCTTACCGGCAACTGATGGGAGTTCTACGCCCAACTTGAAGAGGCTTTGAATATTTTCATCTTAGCACATGAAGCATTAATCATACAAGTTTTTGTACATAGTCATTGATTTTCAAAATCGCAGGAATTTTTATCGAAATCTCCTGCCGCTCCACTTGGACACCGAAAAATCTCTTGCCCTGCTTAAGGGTTGCGTTTCCCGAACGCTTACGTTAATTTGATCTGCCAATCTCATTTTAATCAGGCAATCCTGCAATTCGAAGTAGAGCATCACAAAAACGTTTCACAGGGGCTCGATCCTGATTCGGGCTTGTCTTTTTTATCGATGCAACGGAAAATTGCGGGTTTATTCTGAGGATCTCTTTTGCCGCCGCTCGGGCATCTTTTTCACGCCCCGCCAGATTGTATGACGATGTCAGAAATATCCAAGCGATTAAATCATTGGTTTCTTTCTCAATAGCTTTTTTGGCTTGCGCGATTGCGTCCTCATATCGTCCCAAATTTCTGAGAGCTGCTGCATAGTGACGCAAATATACATTTTGTGGCTTGGGATTGAGACGTAACGCTTCTTCGAACAATGGGATTGCTTCATTTCGCCGGTTATGTTCTTTGAATCTGTTTCTTTCAGCAATGTCATCTGCATCCATCCTGGCAATAATTTGTGAATTTGCTACATTTATTCCAAAGTTTAATTGTTTAACAATACCCTTCTTTTCATTTTTAAAAAACTGAATGCGATTATCTTTATACGATTCAATTATTTTAGAGGACTTATCAGTTGAGCCATCATCAATTATAATAAATTCAAAATCAGTAAAAGTTTGATTCAAAATACTCTCAATAGAATCTCTTAAATAATTCTCTTCATTATATACAGCCATCACTACAGAAATTTTACAGTTCATTAATTATTTCTTATTAACATTTTGATGTTAGAATTATGCTATTTAGGAATGACTTAATGGTTGTATCGTCTGTCCAGCAATTCAGTATAAAGTTTAATGTATTGATCTGAAATCTTTTCCCAGGTAAACTCTTTTGTAAACTCTCTAATTTCTTCAGCTAATTTATTCTTTACTGTTTCTTCCAAATTATGAAGCTCAATTATTTTATCTTTCAATTTTTCGACATTTCCGTACGGAACTAAATATTTATTAATGTTTTGCGAACCAACGGAGCAAAAACGCCGTCAGCAAGACGCTGCAAAAGATGATCGACACACGGAACACGAGTGCCCCCGGCGAATTCGTCGACTCAACATAGAACAACCTGAGCGCTGGATATTCCAGGAGCGTCTGTGCGTTCAACTTGACGCCTGACATTAGTTGCAGACCATTATGCAAGGCGTGAAACGCAACGCACGGAATAAGGCTTCCAGTCTGAACTGCGAGGTAACCGAGCAACATCCCGAGAATACATGCGTTGATTGACTGTTGCAGAATCCCGTGAACGATTCCAAACAACAGGCTGCTAATGAATATTGCCATACTTTTATTGCCCAGTCACGCAGTCCCGATAGCACAAAACCACGATACGCTAACTCTTCGCAAATGGCGGGTGTGACTGCAAGCAACAACAGTAATTGCCAGTTCGGTGCCTCGGCCATCATGATGCCCAGACCTTCCAGTAGCGTTAACGTCTCCGGGGCTAATTGGGTAAACGACCTGCACAAACTCTACGCAGGGCGGATGCGGCCGGTTGAATGCACACGGCCAGCAAGACGGTGGCCGCCAATACGGCCAAACGAACGGGACGTAATAAGAGAGTTCGCATCGGACTGGCGGTCAGCATAATCGCCATCACAAGGACGGGAGCGGCAATCATCCCCAATTGAACAACCAGCGTCGAGACGGACAAAATCTCTCCAACTCTCGGGCATGGGTGCGAATAGCCGACCGAAAAACTGCAGCATCAGCAGCAGCATCCCACACATCAACCCTTCGGCTAAGCTCGGTGTGACGCCCCTGTCTCGGACCAAGTGCCTTAACCAGACGCGAACACTAAACCGCTCGCTCTCGCGGAACAGGACCGATTCGTCGTTAAACAAGTGCACGGCCCAGCGAATCGAAAGCCAGCAACAAACCAAGGTCACCGCCGCCGCGGGCACGACAAACTTGATGGCGCGAAAAGGTAGTCGCCCTCGATCACGGTGCGTAGCAGCAGCATAACGCCCGTCACGGAAATCATTCCCGCCGTTCCGAACGTAATCTCAGTCGTGGGAATGATTGCGATCATCGACAACGGCATCGTCCCGCGTGTCGGCGTAGTTCTGATACATCCGCCAGGGCACGAATACGCCGGCATCGGCCCAGGCGGGAGCCCCCGAAAAGGTTCTCGTTCGGATCGCCCGGATGGGGCGAGATATCGCGAGAACCGGCCGTCGTCGGCCTGCGAGTCGCGCACGTCGGCGAGCCACTTGGTGAAGAACGCGGCCATGTCCATGTTGAAGATGGCGGTCTGCGAGAAGGCCTGGATGTCGCCCATCCAGCCGGCACGCTCGTCGCGCTGCGGGCAGTCGGTGGGGATGCTCGTCAGATTGCCGAGCTGGCTCCAGAAGGCGTTGTGCATGAGTTGGTTGATCAGCGGATTGGAGCACTCGAAGCGGCCCACCTCGGGCGCCGCGGAGTGGAAGACTCGGCCCACGAGGTCACTCGGCCGAGGTTTCTCCGTCAGGCCGCGCACCTCGACGTAGCGGAAGCCGTGATAGGTGAAGCGCGGCTCGAAGACTTCCTCGCCATCGCCGCGGCAAACGTACACGTCCCGCTGCTTCGCGCTGCGCAGGTTGGCGGTGTAGACGGTGCCGTCGGCGTTGAGCCGCTCGGCGTGCTGCGAGGCTGATCTCGCGGCCGGCCGTGCCGCCACGGACTGTCAGCCGGCACCAGCCCACCATGTTCTGCCCTAGGTCGAACACGTAGACGCCCTTCTGCGGGCTCGGTCACCTTTACCGGCGTCAGCTCCCGCGTCACCCGGAGCGGATTCGTTGGGCTGCCAGATCCAGTTGCGTGCCGGGAAACTCCACTACGCGTGCGCCCTGCCAGTCGGCGTCGTCGAATCCCGGCCTGTCCCATCCCGGTTGTTCCATGCGGGCGTCGTAGATTTCGCCGTCGTACATGCTGGCGTGATGGACCGGGCCGTCCTCGGTGCTGCGCCACGTCGGGTCGGTCGCGACCGTCACCGTCTCGCCCCGCCGGCCAGTTCGACGTCCATCCGCATCAGGAAGCCGCGCTGACCGCGGAACTTGCGCTTGGCGACCGGCGGTGCTCCCAAGAACCGGTCTCCATGCCAGCCGTCGCCCAGCATGACGCCCACGGCGTTCGGGCCGGATTTCAGCAGCTTGGTCACGTCGAACGCGCGGTACTGCACCCGCCGCACGTACTTCGTGTATTCGGGCGCCAGCAGGCCGTCACCCACGCGCCGGCCGTTCAGATGCACTTCGTACAGGCCCAGCCCGGTCGCGTAGAGCGTCGCCTTCTGGATCGGGCCGTCGATCGCAAACTCTTTCCTCAACAAGGTCGCAGGGCGAGGCCCCGCCGATCCCCGGTCCGGCCGCGAGGCGGCCGTCCACCAGCTTTGTCTTCGACCAGTCGCCCTGCTCGATCGAGTCCAACACCTCGACCTTTACGCCTAACGCCAGATTCTTGTCGCCCTCCAGCACCTGCAGTTCCGCCAGCGCCATACCGTGGTTGTTCTCGTCTCGGGCCGCGCAGACGGGTTGCCGTCAGGCGCACGTAGCGCGCCGCTGACCTCCTCGAATCGGCAGGTCATGGCCTCGGTGCCGGGATTCGGCACGTCCTCGCGGTCCGGTCCACCACCACGCGTCGATCGGAGAAATCCTGTTCGTCCGGCCACCTCGACACGGAACCGCACGGGAAACAGGAAGCCCGGCGTGTCGGGCTGCCAGTTGAACGGTCGGGCCGGCCACAACCGCACGCCGTCGATGCGGCGCGCCTCGCCCAGGTCCACCGTGACCCACTTCTCGGCATCTGGCGAATTGGCAAACTCGGTGTGATAGCCGTTGTGGGGCTCCCGCACCTCGATTTCTTCGCCCGCGATCCACTGTCCCTGCCAATCCTCCGGCTCCAACAGGCCCATGGACCACATCGCCGGTTCGCTCCACGGGGACGCCTCACCGTCTTGGTCCCACACCCGCACCTTCCAGTAACACCACATGCGTGAGGTAAGCGGCTTACCGGAATACTCGATGTGAAGCTGTTGGTCCGACGCAACCTTGCCGCTGTCCCACAGGTCACCGCGGTCGGACGCCAACATGTTCTTGCTCTGGCCAACAAGAATTCGATACGCCGTTTGTTGCTGACCGCGGGTGTCGGACTGCAGCACCCAACTCAAACGAGGTTTCTCGACGTGAATCCCGAGAGGGTTGACCAGGTACTCACATCGCAGATGGGTGGGTATCAACGGCACGTTCGCTGCGAAACAACCGGCAGTGACGAGCCACGCGCTCGTGAATACTGTGACGACGCGACAGACTCGAGCAGATTGCCAACACGCCATGGTCGCGTCTCCGTCGGATGAAACTGTGTCGTCGTCGAGATCGGCACCGCCGCGAAGATCTGCATCCCGCTACGACCCAGCGACCGTCAAACCGATCGCTCCGGATACGTGAAACAAACGATGATCAATGTCCTTGGCGAACATCATGAATCGACCTCCACAATCGCAACGGAAAGTGACATGGTTGCGATTCCCACCGTACACTTAACCCCAACGCCAGAAAAGATCCTCCAGTCGATCACAGTCGGCACAATGGCCTGTGGCCCCACGGGTCACCTTGTAGCAGCGACAAGGGTGCTTCCCCTGTTTAACGAACTCGAGGAGTTTGATCTCAGCTGGAAGGACAGCCCGACCGGCCGGATAGCACACATCATTTCTCGCAGCGACCGTAATACGCTGAGTTTCGGCGGACAGTTCTCACCGAAGGAAGCACACTGGATGGAGCAAGCCCTGGAACGCGTTTTGACTGCACTCTGACCGACTACGAATGCAACGTGGTTGCTCTCGGGATTGATTCGTGGAACAGCGTAAACGTAGACTCATGGAACGATCCTTCCTTTACATGAACAGATCAGAAGGACCTGTTTATGGGATTCTTTGATTTCCTACTGGGCACGAAGAAGCGAACAAACATCGAGGTTGTTCCTGACCGTATTTGGATGACCACAGAGGCCAAGTTCGCCGGTGTGGCCAAGGAGGTTGCCGAACGTTCAAAGGCCGAGGCCGTTGCCATCTTGCTGGTCGCACATTTTCCCGATGTGCTGGCACACCTTCAAGGGATCGCCGATCAGGTCAAATCAGGTGTGCCCGTGAAGGCTGTGCTGGCAAGCAATCTGAATACGGACCTCGCTGCCAGCCTCAATCTGGATGAGTCGACCGTCATCGACATTATCGTTGGCGAACGGCCCCCCTTGGCGTCGGTGGATGAACGTCTCGAAGCGTTTGTCGCCGACTTGCCATGCCGCTGTTGGTTGTCACATCACCTTTCACTGGAAGATCCGATAATGCAAGCCTTTGCTGGCGAGTGGGTACAGAATCTTCTCAGGAAACTCGGCATGTCTGAAGAGGAATCCATCGAGAGCGAGATGGTGTCGCGTCGGATCAGGCAGACGCAACGGAAGATCGAACGAAAAGTGCGTGGGCCTGTCGATGCCGAATCAGCAACGCAATGGCTGGAGAAGAACTGCCCAGAAATGGTGAAGAGGTGAATTCAACAAGCTGATCAAATCGGAGACTCCAAACGTCTACAATAGCGGTATCGATTGAGTTCGCATTCGATTGCGCGACCGTAATGCGGCACCACACAACACGAAAGGAGCCACCGATGCGAATCGGGCTAATCATTGGGGCAGCATTTCTTTTCCTCGCCGTGTCTGTCACGAATGTCCTGCCCGACGTCTTCAGGCAAAGGCAGGCCGATGTAAGTGGAAAGTCGCAACTAAGGGATCTTCTGAAACAGCGTCGCGACTTTCTCGTCAGGGCAGTCGACATCCAAATCCGGCAATACGCGAACGGAGCGTGTAGTGTCGTTCGGCTGCCAGGAGAGGACGTAGTCGCCCTCACGTACGCCGAGGCCGCGCAGCCCGCGTGCGGCGGACCACGTGCGGGCCGCCGTCTCGGCGTACGTCCACCGCTCCTCGGCGAAGAGGGCGAAGACCTTGTCGGGCGTTCGAGCCGCGAACTTGGCGAGGAGATCGGGGACGACGACCTCGTCGGCCGGCGGGAAGCGGTGGTCGGTGTGGTTCTCATCGTCGTGTGTCTCCCGGCCGCCGGATGGATCGACTCCGACCCGGCGACCGGGCCGCGTGCTCCGCGCCGCTCCGCTCCCTACTGGAGTGCTTGGCCATGTACTCCGACATGGCCGTGGTCATCTCGGCGAGGTACGCCTGCTTGCCTGCCTTGGCGGCGTTGTACGGGTTGGCGCCCGCTGCAGCTGCTCCTGGAAGTGCGGCATCACGTACTTCGCGAACAGCTCGTGGTGACGCTTGTTCGCCTCCCACGTCGTCCACTCGTGGTGGAACTGGAGGAAGCAGCCGAAGCCGCCGGTGCCCTCGACGAAGCCCTCGATCTCCGTGATGCAGTCGTCCGGGGTGCCGATGATGACGGCACGCGCGTTCTGCAGGAACTCGAGCCGCTCCTCGAATGTCCTGCCCTCGAGCGTGAACGCCGGATGCGATGTGTTGTCGGCGTAGTAGTCGAACCAGGTCATGAAGCCGTGCTCGATCTCCTCGAGCGCCTGCTCCTTGGTCTCCGCTAGGTGGACGTGGCTCGTCAGGCGCCACTTGCGGCGATCGGCCACCTGGCCGAACTCGGCCGCGCGCGCCTCGAGGATCGACCAGTGGTTGCGCAGCACCTGCATCCCCTCGGGCGTCGTCGAGCCCAGCGAGAGCAGGCCGCCGCCGACCTTGCCCGCGAGGCGCGGAGCGATCTGCGACGCGACGCCCGGCACGGCAATCTCGAAGCACGGGTCCGAGTAGGGCTTCAGCATCGACGCTGCGTTGACCAGCTCGTAGCGGTCGGTCTTGACCGAGAGCGGCTCGTCGTTCGTCAGCAGGTGCATGAGGACGTCGAAGTCCTCCTCGAACGCGTCGCGCAGGTCGGCCATCGGGAGGCCGATCATCTGGGCGTCGGAGGCGAGCGAGCCCGGCCCGAGAGCGCACATCATGCGGCCCCGGGTGAGGTGGTCGAGGAGG
>CAVOYT010000010.1:0-13917 GCA_963700745.1 uncultured bacterium
ATGACAGAACCCCGACCCGCTGGTGCGGGCCGGGGTCCAGGTCGTGTGCGGCCAGCGGTGGTCTACCGCGTGATCTTGATCCTCTGCGATCTGACGGGTCCGGTGCCGGCGCTGTTCTTGGCGAGGACCTGGAACGTGACCTTCTTGCCCTTCTTCAACTTCTTGCTCTTCACGGTCGCCTTGGTGCTGGTGGTCGTCTTCCACTTCGTCTTGCCCTTGGCCCGGTACTGGTACGTCACCACCGGCGACCCTGAACTCGACGCCCGCCACCGCAGGGTCACCTTGCGCTTGCCGCTGCTCTTCGGCCTTCAACCCCGCGACCTTGCCCGGCTTGGTCACCGGCTTGGTCACCGTCGTGGTCGGTGTCGTGGTCGGCGTCGTGGTCGGTGAGGCCGCGACGGTCACCACCTTGCCGGTGCCCGCGCCCGGGACACCGCCCGGAGGGATATCGATGGCGATGTACTGGACGCCCAGGTTCACCGTGCCGGGGGCGGTCGGCACCCACGGCAGCGTCGCCGCCCCACCAGCGACCGGAGCCGTGCCCAGTGAGGTCCCGTTGGCGAAGAACTTCACCACCCCCGCCGCCGTTGCCGGGGTCACGGTCGCCCGCACCGTCACCGACACGCCCACCGACACCGGGGTCGGCTCGTCCAACGCCACCGTCGCACACGCCACGACCGGGACCGTCAAGACGCCGCCCACCAGCGTCCACCCGGCCGGAAGGCTCAGGGGGACCCCGATGATGGCGCTCCCCAGGGTCCCACCTGTCGGGCATTCCACGAACGCACCGTTCAGGTCCGCGTGGTCAGGTTCGCGCCGGTCAGGGTCGCGCGGCTCAGGTTCGCGCCGTCCAGGTCCGCGTCGGTCAGGTTCGCGTCGGGTCAGGTTCGCGCGCCACAGGTTCGCGCCGGTCAGGTTCGCGCCGGTCAGGTTCGCGTCGGTCAGGTTCGCGCCGTCGCAGGTTCGCGCCGGTCAGGTTCGCGCCGGTCAGGTTCGCGCTGCCCAGGTTCGCGCCGGTCAGGTCCGCGCCGGTCAGGTCCGCGCCGGTCAGGTCCGCGCGCCGACAGGTTCGCGCCGGTCAGGTTCGCGCCGGTCAGGTTCGCGCCGGCCAGGTTCGCGCCGGACAGGTTCGCGCCGGTCAGGTTCGCGCGGGTCAGGTTCGCGCCGGTCAGGTTCGCGTCGGTCAGGTTCGCGTCGCCCAGGTTCGCGCCGGTCCAGGTTCGCGCCGGTCAGGTTCGCGCCGCCCAGGTGCGCGCCGATCAGGTCCGCGCCGGTCAGGTTCGCGCCGGTCAGGTCACAACCGGACCAGTCCACGCCGGGAGTCGGGGCCGGCGTCACCGTGAAAGGAGCGTTTGGCCCACTCTGGGTCGGGCAGGTCCCCACCGAGGATGCCGGGGCCGCGACCAGCGACACCCCGCCCATGACCATCACTGCCGTGGTCACACTCGCCACTATTCGTCGTACCCGCATCATGCACTCCACAGTTGCCGTGTCGGAAACCGAACACCGCAACCAGAAGGGCGACGATCCAGCCAACCTACCGCCCCACGGCCTCCACGTCTGTCGCCGTCGTGTCACAGCTTCCCGCCCGTGCCTCGATCTCCATCCGCCACAGCGCCATCACCGGATCCTCGTCGTCCTCGACGTGCCAGGTGCCAAGCTCGACTCAGTCCGCAGACAGTCCGCAAGAAGTTCAGCGCAGACCATCACTCACCACTGGTGGCCAGCCCGGATTCCCTCATGGAACGCCCGCAGCCAACGTTGTTCAGCGCGTACCATCTGTGAGGGCTAGTAGGAGACCAAGAAGGCCTGAACCACCCGACGCCTCGTCGCTTGTGGCGGGTTCCGACCATCTGGAACTCACCACAAGTGACGAGGCATCGGTGCGTCTGAAGCGGATTCCGGCAACCGTGATCCGCTGGGGCCCTGCTCTGCGACAGTCTGGGTATGGGCGGAACCCAGCCGCATGAACCCCCCGACGCGGAACTGCTGCGTCGGGTGGCGGACGCCGACGAAGCCGCTCTCGAGGCCCTCGTGCGTCGTCATGCCCCGTGGCTGGCTCTGCGCCTTCGCCGTCGCATGGCAGACCCCGACGTCGTCCAGGAAGTCCTCCAGGACACGTTCGTGGCGGTGTGGCGGTCCGCTGGGCGGTGGCGGGGGGACGGCGAGGTGGCGGCCTGGATCTGGGGCATTGCCATCCGGCGCCTGATCTCGCGTATCCGCAGCCAGCGTGACAGGGCCGTTCCCGCCTCCGACGAGGCCCTCGACTGGGCGCTGTCACCCGTCGAGAGCGCCGAGGACCTCGTCCTCGTCGCCGTCGAGCATGGCGATGTCGGCACCGCACTCCAACGCCTGTCCCCAGAACTGCGGCAGGTGGTCCAGGCGACCCTGATCGATGGCCTGAGCACCCGTGAGGCCGCGGTGCTGCTCGGGCTCCCGCAGGGCACGGTCAAAGGACGACTCCGCGCGGCCAAGTCAGCGCTGCGTGCAGGACTCACCCCGGTCCGGAGGTACACATGAGCGGCACCACCTGGCACGTCAGCCCCCGCCTGGTCGAGCGGTACGCGGACGGGACACTCGACGCGGCCGCCTCGGCATCCGTGGAGACCCACCTGACCTCGTGCGGTGCTTGCCGGGAGGACGTCGCCCGGCTGGCTCCGCCACCCGACGTGGCCACGCTGTGGTCCGCGGTCCGGGCGGAGATTGCGACACCCAGGCAGCCGTGGCTGGTCCGGCAGCTGCGCCGGGTCGGGCTGCCCGACGCCGACGCGGTGGTCCTCAGCGCGTCCCAGTCGCTTCGACTGCCCTGGGCGCTCTCGGTGATGGTCGCCTTCGTCTCCATGGTCGTGCTTGCGGCTCTCAGCGACCGCCGGGCCGACCTGATCTACCTGGCAGTGGCCCCCCTTCTCCCGGCCATCGGCGTCGCCGCCTCCTACGACAGCACCGACCCCGTCCGAGAGATCGACGGAGACCACACCCGTGTCGAAGCTGAGGCTTCTGCTGCTCCGCACGCTCGTGGTGGTCACCTGCAGCGTGCCTCCCGTCCTGCTCCTGGGACTGATGGTGTCGGACCTCAGCGCGGTGGCCTTCGCCTGGCTGCTGCCCTCTCTTGCCCTGACTCTGGTCGCGCTGGTGCTCCTGAAGTGGTGGCCGGCGTGGGTGACGAGCACCGGCGTGGTGTCGGCCTGGGCACTGACCGTCCTTCTCGTCGGCGGCCGTGAGGCCGTGGGCCGGCTGGCGGCCGCGCCCCTGCAGGCGGCCTGCGCCATCGTCGCACTCGGTGCCGTCGCGGTCCTGGTCGCGCGGTTCGCCTCCTCGGAGTCCGGTGGAGGCAGGCCATGAACGTTCCCACCGCCGTCGTCAGCGACGTGACCAAGTCCTACGGCTCGAGGAAGGCGCTGCAGCCGACTTCGCTGCGACTGGAGTCCGGCGTCGTCGGCCTGCTGGGTCCGAACGGTGCTGGCAAGAGCACCCTGGTGCGCCTGCTGGCCTCGGCGATGCCACCCACATCGGGACAGATCGTCGTCGACGGGCACGATGTCACCGGGTCGATCGCCGAACGCACGGCCGCGCGCCGGGTCATCGGCTACCTGCCGCAGGAAGTGAGCTTCCCGCGTGGCATGACCGCCTTCGCCTTCGTCGACTACATCGCCGTGCTCAAGGAGTGGACGGACGGCACCGTCCGCCACCGTGAGGTGGACCGGGTGCTCGACCTCGTGGGGCTCGGCGATCGGCGCACCTGGCCGATCCGGAGGCTGTCGGGAGGTCAGCGGCGGCGGCTCGCCCTCGCGCAGGCACTGGTCGGCGACCCGCGGCTGATCGTGCTCGACGAGCCCACGACAGGTCTCGACCCCGAGCAGCGAGCGTCGCTGCGCGACGTCCTCTCCGGGCTGGCGCAGCAGGGGACGGTCTTCCTCGCCACGCACCAGACCGAGGACGTCGCCGCTCTGTGCGACCGGCTGATCCTGCTCGTCGACGGACGCGTCCTGTTCGACGGTCCGGTGTCCGAGTTCATCGCGACCGCGGAGGGGCACGTGTGGGTCGGCGGGTCGGCCGCGCCCGACAGCCATGCGTCCTGGCGCACTGGCACCGGTTCCATCCGGTCCGTCGGCGGGCGGCCGGGCCCAGACGCCACTCCCGTCCCCGCCACCGTCGAAGACGCCTATCTGCTGATGACCGGACTATCACGCACCCCGAGAGAAGGAGCATCCCGTTGAGCACCGACGCCACCCCCCTGCCCGTCTCTCCGCCCCTGCCCCGCTCCGCGGTCCGTCGACTCGCCCTCACCGAGGCGGGTAGGTACGCCCGGCACCCGCTGTTCCTCGTCGGCGCCGTCCTCACCGTCGTCTTGGCGGCGCTCGGGGATTCCACAGGTGAAGTGAACTCAGGGCTCGACCTACGTCCTCTTTCCTGCCCTGTTCATCGGCGTCTTCGGCATCGTGGTGATGTACCGACTCACCCGCAGCTCCGATCGCCTGGCAGAGGTGTCGGGCTCTCCGGCAGTCGGGATGCGGGCGCGCACGGCGGCCTTGGCGTGGGCGGTGCTCGTGCCGTTCAGCGCCGGCCTGCTGTGGTTCGTCTGGGCAGTCTGGAGCTACAGCAACACAGTTACCCCGCCCAACGGGCTTCCATTCGGAGACGTGGGCGACTCGTGGGCGTACGCCTGGCTGTTCTCGCTGGGCGTGGTCAGCTGCGCCGGTGGGCCGATCATCGGACTCGACCTCGCCCGGTGGTTCCCCCGCCGGGGGATCGCCGTCGTCACCGCGGTGCTCATCATCATCGCGTCGATGGCGCTCAACGTGCTGATGACGCTGGGCGTTTTCGAGGTCCTGCGCAACGTCCGAGTCTTCTGGCCGTTCACCTGGTTCGGCGGCCAGTTCGGGATCGAGGGCGACGAGAACCGCACGCTGATCCTGCCCGGCTCGCCTGAGTGGTACGTCGTCTACCTCCTCGCTCTGTGCGCCCTCGGCATCCTGGTCGCCCTCTACCGCGACCGTGAGCAACCCCGCGAGCGCCTGCGGGTGGGCATCATTGTGACCGCGATCGTCGCCCTCGTCCTCGGCGTCATCACCATGACGTCGGGCGTGCAGGAGACGATGGTCAACCCGATCCCCAGCACGGAGGCGGCGGCCTCGGGCCCGTGATGCTCGCGCACGCGCGTCGCGCCGTGCCGTGGACCCTGGTCCTCGTGTCGTCCGCGATGATCGCCGTGATGGTCGGCCTCGTCGGGCGGTGGCCGGGGCCGATGTGGCCACTCGAGGGGGCCGCCGTCGGGGTACTGGCGGGAACGGCGGCGTGGTGCCTGGACGAGCCGTCGCCGGAGATCGCGGACGCCGTGCCGCGCCACCTGCGCTGGCGACTGGCCGCTCAGTCCCTCGGCATCGCGGTCGTGGGGGCCTCATGGATGTGCGCTGTCCTGCTGTTGGCCGGCGACCTGTTCGGGCGCAAGCTGGACGTCCTTGTCCAGGGCGCGAGTGCCACTGCGGTTGTGGTGGGAATTGCGGCGTGGCAGCGCTCGCGCGGAGCAGGACAGCCGGGCCGAGTGATGGCGCCTTACGTGGTGCTGCTCACGGTCGCCGTGGCCATCGCGCGCCCGCTGCCCGATCAGGTGCCCCTCTTCCCGTCCCCCCTCAACGGCCCGTGGGACCAAAGCCGCCTGCTGTGGAGCGCCCTAGCCGCACTTGGCGGGGTGGCGCTGCTTCACGCGATTCTGGACCGTGGCTGGAAGACCCGTCGGGGAATCACGAAGGCCTGAACCACCCGATGCCTCGTCGCTTGTGGCGGGTTCCGGTCCCCCGGAACTCGCCACAAGTGACGAGGCATCGGTGTGTGCGGGGTCGTAGGGTGAGCCGATGCTGATGAGACTGCCCGAGGACGCGTCAGGACGGACACCCCGAGGACGCGTCATGACGGAGGGAACGCGTCATGATGAACGGAACACCCCATGACTGACGGCACGATCCGGCGGGCCCGACCCGAGGACGTACCCGAGATCCTCGCCATGGTGCGGGACCTCGCCGAGTACGAACGGGCCCTCGAGCAGGCGGTCGCCACCGAGGAGCAGTTCCACGAGGCGCTCTTCGGGCCGCGCCCCACCGTGTTCGCGCACGTGGTCGAGCACGACACGGCCGACGGTCACCATCTCGGCGGCTTCGCCCTGTGGTTCCTGAACTTCTCCACCTGGCTGGGCCGCAACGGCATCTACCTCGAGGACCTCTATGTCCGGCCGACCCTCCGCGGGACCGGCTACGGCAAGCGGCTGCTGGCGACGCTGGCCCAGGAGTGCCTCGACAACGGCTACGGACGACTCGACTGGTGGGTCCTGGACTGGAACTCGGCAAGCCGGGAGTTCTACGAGGCGCACGGCGCGGACGCCCTGACCGAGTGGATCCCCTATCGCGTCACGGGCGATGCGCTGCCGAGGCTCTCGGCGGCGGGCAGCGATGCCAGCGACGTGAGCGACTTGGGCGTCGGCTAGCGGTTCTTGCGCCCCTTGTCCGCGTACATCGCGCGGTCGGCGGCCTGCACGGCCTCCTCGAACGTGGCTCCGGCCGCCCAGTCCGCGATGCCGACCGAGCAGCCGATCGGCAGGGAGGCGGTGACTCGCATGAGAACGGCCCGCGCGCGCTCGACCGTGGTGATCGGAAGGAGGACCACGAACTCGTCGCCGCCGGTCCGGGCCGCGGTATCGCTGGGGCGAAGTCGCGAACGCAGGACCGAACCCACCTCTCGGAGGACCCGGTCGCCGGCCTGGTGCCCCTCCCGGTCGTTGACCGCCTTGAAGTCCTCGAGATCGAGCACGACCACCGAACGAGGTAGCACCTCGGGTCGGTCGCCCGAACGTGTCTCCGCCACGAGGTCGAGGCCGGTGCGATTTAGCAGGCCCGTCAATGGGTCGGACAGCGCCTGCCGGTTCAGGTCGCGGACGAGCGTGTTCACGAAGAATCCCAGACCCCAGCACAGCATGAGGACCGTGACCCACATCGCGTGCAAGTACGGATCATCGCTGCGCGCGAACACGACGACGGCCGAGAGCACCGTCAGGAGGGCGAGGTGCGCCACCATCTCGCGCTGGCGGAACCACGTGGCCGCGTACAGCGCGGCGAACATGAGGGTGACGAGGGGAATGGCCGCCAGCAGCGCGGACGGTCTCGAAGCCGCGGTCAGACAGGTCACGACGATGTTCAGATCGACGAGCACGTGCAGGGCCCACCCCGGTGTCCGCGCCCCCATCCAGCCGACGATCACGGCGGCGACCACGCAATACACGATCAGGTAGCCGGAAACGTCCGCGCTGCCGACCTGCTGTGGGGACACCCGGGAGCTGACAAGGCCGGTCAGCAGGAGGGCCGTGATCACCGCGTACCACGCAATCATCGACCAGATCGGCCCTGGGCGTCCGGCCACCTCGCGTCCAAGGAAGGACACTCGGGCGGCATTCACACTTGCCGACAAGGCACGAGGAAACGCTGCCATCAGCCACCTCCCGCCCGTCGTCGTCGGCGGCCCGCGTACTGCCACGACACTAGTCCAGTTGATCGAGGTATTCGGGTCTAGTGGACGGCGGTCGGACGCGGGGGCCATGATCATCGAAGCCCTGCGACGGATGGAGTCAGATGAGCGACACGGTGACGTTGACCTTCGCGGCCCGAACCCACAATGCCGCCCTCGCCCGGACCGTCGCCGCCGCGATGGCCGCCCGAGCGGATCTGCCGATCGACCAGCTCGAGGATGTCCGTCTCGCGGTCGACGAGGCCGTGTCGCAGTCGATCCTGGACGCCCCGGACGGTTCAGAGGTGGTCTGCCGCTTCACCCGCGACGGCGCGGCTCTGGACATCACCGTGACGGCTCCGTCGGCGTCGGGACAGCCGCCGAGCACCACGACCTTCAGCTGGATGGTGCTGTCGGCGCTCGTCGACGAGGTGGCGGCGAGCGTCACCGACGGCTCGGTCACCATCGGCATGAAGGTCGTCCGCCACGTCGGAGTCGACGCGTGACCCAACCCCCTGCGGAGCAGTCGGGCCCGAGCCCGGCCGCCGCGCGTCGCGAGCGCGAGCGCGGACTCCTCCTCGAGTACTCCGGACTCGAGGAGGACGACCCTCGGCACGCCGAGGTTCGCGACGAGCTCGTGACGATGCACCTGCCCCTGGTTCAGCACCTCGCCCGCCGGTACCGGGATCGAGGCGAGTCGCTGGAGGACCTGGTGCAGGTGGGGACCATCGGGCTGATCAAGGCCGTCGACCGGTTCGACGTGGACAGGGGCGTGGAGTTCTCCACCTATGCCGCGCCAACCATCCTCGGCGAGATCAAGCGGCACTTCCGCGACCGGGCGTGGGCGATCCGCGTCCCGCGCCGCCTCCAGGAGCTCCAGGCGCAGGTCACAGCGCGTGCCGACGAGCTCACCCGGACTCTGCATCGGGCCCCGACGGTCCGCGAGCTGGCCGCCGACCTGGACGTCAGCGAGGAGGAGATCCTCGACGCGATCGAGGCGCGGCACGCCTACTCCGCCGGATCGATCGACGTGGCGCCAGGCGACGGCGAGACCGGCTCGACACCGCTGGCCGATCGACTCAGCTTCGACGAGTCCGGCTTCGAGGCGATCGACGACCGCGAGTCGCTCCGCCCGCTCCTGGACCAGCTGCCGGAGCGCGAAAGGAGGATCATCTTCCTGCGCTTCTTCCAGAACATGAGCCAGACGCAGATTGCCGACGAACTCGGCGTCTCGCAGATGACGGTGTCGCGGCTGCTCGCTCGCTCGCTGACCGGCTTGCGCGAAGGCCTGCAGGAGGCCTACGCGGACTGATCCGCGTCGGCAGCCTCGAGCCGCCGGGAGACGCCGGGCGCGAAGGCGAGAATCAGGCCCAGGATCCCCAAGCAGGCGCCGGCGATCCCGATGGTGCGCTCCACAGCCCCCTCGGACTGGGCCAGCTCGTAGCCGACCAGGACCGCGAGCGCCTGCGCGAGGATGAATGGTGCCCGCGCCCAGCGCCGGGTCCGCCACCAGCCGATCCCGACCCAGACCATGCCGGCACCGAACGCCGCGGTGATCGCGATGAGCACCACCAGGGCGGCGGGGTTGGACACGTCCTCCGGTCCGGTGATCCCCACCCGGACGGCCTCGACGACGTCGAATACCGCGTAGGCCAGGAGGGCCGCGCCCTGGATCATCGAGACGACCGCCAGCGCGACGAAGGGACGGTCGGGAGCAGTCACGCCGTCACGCTACCCAACACCGCCACCGAGGCGGGGGTAACACCGCTCACATGGCCGGCGGTCGATGTCGTCTGTCGCGGACTAGGCTCCCAGCGTGCGTGGCCTCCTCGTCGTGAACCCCCGTGCGACCACCACCTCGCCGCGCGTGATCGACGTCATCGTCCATGCTCTGTCCGACGAACTGGATCTGGACGTCACCGTCACCACTCACCGTGGCCACGGCATCCTGCTCGGCGAGCGAGCCCTCGAGCAGGGCCTGGACGTCGTCGTGACGTTGGGCGGCGACGGCGTGGTCAACGAGGTCGTCAACGGCATGCTCCGCGACGGACCGGGGCCGGCGGTGCCGCTGCTGGCCACCATCCCGGGCGGGAGCGGCAACGTCTTCGCCCGATCCGTCGGCGTGCCGAACGACGCCGTGGAGGCGACCGGCTACCTCCTGGACCTGATCCGCACGGGGGATGTCCGCGAGGTCGGACTCGGGCTGGCGAACGACCGCTGGTTCGTCGCGAATGCGGGCATCGGCATCGACGCGGAGATCATCGCTGCCATGGAGGAGCACCGCAAGGCCGGTCACAAGGCGACGCCGACCCGGTACCTGGCGACGACGCTCAACACGTTCTTCCGGCATACCGACCGCCGCGATCCGGCGCTCACGCTCACGCGGCACCGGCCGGAGGACTCGGGTATCGAGCGACTCGACGGGGTCTTCTTCGCCATCGTGCAGAACACCTCGCCGTGGACCTTCTACGGGTCCTGGCCCATCCACCCCTGCCCGGATGCCTCGCTGGATGAAGGCCTCGACGTGTTCGCCGCACGGCGGATGCACGTCCCCACCGCACTGACCGCCGCACGGCGCATGCTCACCGGTTCCACCCGCGGATCGGCGCGCGGCGGCATCATCTCCTGGCACGACCAGCCCGGCTTCACGCTGACGGCGCGGCGTCCGACCGCGCTGCAGATCGACGGGGAGGGCATCGGCGCCCATCACCGAGGTGGTGTTCTCCAGCCATCCGGCGGCCCTGCGGGTGGTCTGCTGATCGGGCGCCGACCAGGGCCGCCTGCAAGCGTTTTCGTCGGCCTCCGATAATCGGTTGGACATAAGGGATATACCACCCGTCTGTGACCTCCTTGTGACCTAAATGACAAGTCTCACGTCGGGAAACCAGTGATTTCCCCTTGTGAGGGTGGGAAACGTCTGCGAACCTATACAGGCCCGATGCGTTCACGGGCTGGCATTCCCCCTCCGCACCCACCCGGGAGACCCCCGGAAGGAAGCGGTCGCGCCAGATCGTGAATGCAATCACGAGCACCGGAGACCCCGGTGCCTGCCCAGATGGAGTGGTACGCATGGACTGGCGCCATGAGGCCGCCTGCCGTGACGAAGATCCTGAGCTGTTCTTCCCAATCGGCAACACCGGACCCGCCTTGGTCCAGATCGAAGAAGCCAAGGCCGTGTGCCGGCGTTGCAGCGTCGTGGACGAATGCCTGCGCTGGGCCCTCGAGACCGGCCAGGATGCCGGCGTCTGGGGCGGACTGAGTGAGGATGAGCGTCGCGCGCTCAAGCGCCGCAACGCTCGGCTGCGTGCCCGCAGCAACGCCTGAACCGCCGCACCGCCGCACCGCCAACCCTGTCTCGGCGAGATCGCCGTTCGGCCGGGCCTACTTCGGCGCGGGCACTCGTACCCGAACCTCGGTGCCGCCTGAATCGGCCTGGGACACCTCGCAGGACCCATGCAGATCGCCCGTGACCAGGGACTGCACGATGCTCAGGCCGAGGCCGGTCTGGTCGGCATCGAAGTCCTCCGGCAACCCCCGGCCGTCATCGCGCACGACGAACTCCAGGACCTCCGTCGACGTCTCCCGATCAAGCCGTACCTCGATCGTCGACGCGGCCGCGTGCTCCACGGCGTTGTGCAGCAGCTCCGAGACGGCCATGACCAGGGGCGTCGCCAGGTCCGACGGCAGCGACCCCCACGACCCGACCCGAACGATGGCCAGCGGCGCCTCGGCGTAGGCCGGCGCCAGGTCCCGCACCAGGAGGATGACGCGATCGACGATCTCGTCGAAGTCCACCAGCTCGCCAGCGTCTGAGGACAGCGACTCGTGCACGACGGCGATCGCGGCGACCCGCAGCTCGGCCTCGGCCAGCGCCTCCCGCACCTCCGGGGATGTCGCCCGGCGTGCCTGCAGCCGCAGCATCGCGGCGACCGTCTGCAGGTTGTTCTTCACCCGATGGTGGATCTCGCGAATGGTCGCGTCCTTGCTCATCAGCGCCCGTTCGCGACGCCTGAGGTCGGTGACGTCCTGGAGGAAGATCAGCGCCCCGGTGCGTCGACCGGCCTGCGACAGCGGGATGCCCCGCAGCAGCAGCACCGCGGACGCGTTCTCGATCTCCGATCGTCCCGCCGATCGGCCGGACGCAACGGCCGAGAGCGACTGGTCCACCGGTCCGGGCCGGTGCGACAGTCGCAGCGCGAGGGCCGCGAACGGGGAGCCGACCAGGTCGGTCGCCAGCCCCAGCCGCCTCAGGGCGCTCACCGCGTTCGGGCTCGCATAGGACACCACTCCGTCGGCGGTGAGCCGGACGAGACCGTCCCCCACCCGCGGGGTCTCCGTCGACCCCATTCCGGTCTCGACCTCGGGGAACAGCCCCTCGACCAGCATGGCGAACAGGTTGTCCGCGGACGTCAGGTAGATCTCCTCCAACTGCCCCACCACCCACGGGGTCGACGAGGCATAGCGACCGACCACGGCGATCACGCGATCGGATCGCCGGATCGGAAACGCCTCCAACGGACCTGGCGCGTGGGGATGCGTCGCGTCCCGCTCGGTCACCGCTCGGGCGTAGGCCGCCGCCTGGTCCAACTGCGGATAGCGTCCACGCGGGACGAACCGACCCACCACGTCCTCGGAGACCACGGTGGGTGCCGTGGTCGGCCGCATCTGAGCGACCGCGACGAGGCCGCTGCCGTTCCAGGTGGGGACCCACATGACCAGATCGCTGAGCGCCAGGTCAGCGAGGAGCGACCACTCCTCGACGATCAGCGACAGTCGGGCGATGTCGTCCGGCCCGAAGTCCGTCCGGTCCTGCACCAGCCGAGTCAGGGTCGCCACGCCTGGTGAGGATACGCGCCTGCGGCCCGCTCACCGCTGCGGCGGTCGCGCGCCAGCCCTACCAGTAGTGCAGACGGGAGATCGGGACGCTGCGCACAGGCTCCATCGACAGCCGCTCGCCGTCCAGGGTGACCTGGGAACCGTCATCGCTGACCCGGACCTGACCGAGCCCACCGTGGCGGACCAGGTGGCTGGCCCGAACGGTCCGGCAGTCGCGCACCGGGACGACGCGCCGGGAGACCGGGGGCGCCGACCGGCGACGGCGGCCTGGTTGGAGAACAGCACCGCGAGGTCGGACGGGACGGCTCCGTGCGCGCCGTACTGCGGTCCGAGCACCAGTGGTTCGGCGGAGTCGATGCTGGCATTCGGATCGCCGGTGACGCCCCAGGCGGGAAAGCCGCCCTTGATGACCAGTTGCGGCTTGGCCGCGAAGTACTGGGGTCGCCACAGGACGATGTCCGCGAGGTGACCGACCGCCAGGCGACCGACCTCGTGAGCGAGCCCGTGCACCAGGGCGGAATTAATGGTGATCTTCGCGAGATAGCGCAGGATCCGCTCGTTGTCGTCCTCCGTGGCCGGCTCCTCCCCCGGCACCTCGAGCCCGGCCTGGCACACCGGCCAGCGCGAAGGTCCGCCACCACGTCTCCCCGGCCCGGCCCATGCCCTGAGCGTCCGACGACGTGACGCCGATGATTCCGAGGTCGTGAGTCGGCCCTCGGCCGCCATCGTCACGTCACGGACGCGGGACCGGGCGATCCGCACGTCACTCTCGTTGCCCGGGTTCATGCCGTGGCTGAGCAGGATCATGTCGAGGTGCTCGGCCGCGGCGTTGACCCCGTACGGGAGGGTCGGGTTGGTGGAGACGCCACACGTTGTCGTGCCCGGCCAGCTCCTCCAGCACGTTGGGTGCGTGCCCACCGCCGCATCCCTCGACGTGGTACGCATGCAGCACGCGCCCGTCGAGCACTGCCAGCGTGTCCTCGACCGACATCGTCTCGTTGAGGCCGTCGGTGTGCAGGGCGACCTGGATGTCGAACGCATCGGCCACCCGCAGCGCCGTGTCGATCGTGCGCAGGGTGGCACCGGTGTCCTCGTGGACCTTCAGGCCGCAGACGTGGGCGCCAATCGCCTCGCGTATGGCGGCACCCCGCGACGACGACCCGCGGCCGAGCAGCCCGACGTTCACCGGGAACGCGTCCATCGCCCGCAGGCCGCGCTCGATCACCCATGCCGATCCCAGGCCCACCCCCCACATGGGGCCGGCCTCCTGCCCGATGACGGTCGTGACGCCGGATGAGATCTCCGCCTCGAAAACCCGTGGGCTGAGGGTGTGGACGTGGGTGTCGATGCCACCCTGGGTCGCGATCAGGCCATCGCCATCGATCACCGCAGTGCCCGTGCCGACCACGACGTCGATGTCGTCTGTGGTGTCGGGGTTGCCTGCCTTGCCGATCCCGCTGATGCGACCCTCGCGGATGCCGATGCTGGCCACGCGCACACCATCGACCGGGTCGAGGACGACGACGTTCGTGATCAGGAGGTCGCACGTCTCACGCGCGGAGGCGGCGAGCAGGCCCATACCGTCTCGCC
>CAVOYT010000011.1:0-19416 GCA_963700745.1 uncultured bacterium
CGTAGGGTGAGCCGATGCGATGAGACTTGCCGAGGACGCGCCATGATGGACGGAACGGACATGACTGACGGAACGATCCGGCGAGCCCGTCCGGAGGACGTGGCGGAGATCCTCGGGATGGTGCGCGACCTCGCCGAGTACGAGCGAGCCGCCGACGAGGCCGTGGCGACGGAGGCGCAGTTCCAGGCCGCGCTGTTCGGCCCGAACCCGACGGTGTTCGCCCATGTCGTGGAGCACCAGACAGCCGACGGACACCACCTCGGCGGTTTCGCCCTGTGGTTCCTGAACTTCTCCACCTGGGTGGGCACGCAACGGCATCTACCTGGAGGACCTGTACGTCCGACCGCAGTTGCGTGGAACCGGCTACGGGAAGCGCCTGCTGGCGACCCTGGCTCAGGAGTGCCTCGACAACGGGTACGGCCGGCTCGACTGGTGGGTGCTCGACTGGAACGCGAGCAGTCGGGAGTTCTACGAGGCCCACGGCGCTGCGGCGCTGACCGAGTGGATCCCCTACCGCGTCACGGGCGATGCGTTGCAGAGGCTCTCAGCGGCGGGCATCGACCCCAGCGACGCGAGCGACATCGGCGCGGGCTAGCGGCTTTTGCGCCTCTTGTCGGCGTACATCTCGCGGTCGGCGGCCTGCACGGCCTCCTCGAACGTGGATCCCGCGGTCCAGTCCGCGAGGCCGATGGAGCAGCCGATCGGCATGGAGGCGATGACCCGCGCGAGGACGGTCCGCGCGTGGTCAACCGTCGTGAACGGCAGGAGGACCACGAACTCGTCGCCGCCGGTCCTGGCCGCCGTGTCACTGGGGCGAAGCTGCGAGCGCAGGACCTCGCCCACGTCACGGAGGACCCGGTCTCCAGCCTGGTGCCCGTCCCGGTCGTTCACCTCCTTGAAGTCTTCGAGGTCGAGGACGGCAACCGAGCGGGGAAGCGCCTCGACCCGGTCGCCCGAACGCGTATCCGCCAGGAGGTCGAGGCCGGTGCGATTCAGCAGGCCCGTCAACGGGTCGGACAGCACCTGCCGGTTCAGGTCGCGGATGAGCGAGTTGACGAAGAAGCCCAGTCCCCAGCTCAGCATGAGGACCGTGACCCAGAGCGCTCGCAGGTTCGGATCATCGGCGCGCGCAAACACGACGACGGCCGACAGCACCGTCAGCACCGCGAGGTGCGCCATCATGTCGCGCTGGCGGAACCACGTGGCCGCGTAGAGCGCGGCGAACACGAGGGTGACGAGGGGAATCGCCGCCAGGAGCGCGGTCGGCCTCGAAGCCGCCGTCAGGCAGGTCACCGCGACGTTCAGGTCGACCAGCAGGTGCAAGGCCCAGCCTGGCGTCCGCGCCCCCAGCCCGCCGACGACGACGGCGCCGACCACGCAGTAGGCGATCAGGTAGCCGGATACCGCCGTGGCGCCGATCTGGTTCGGGGATACCTCGGAGCTGACGATGCCGGCCAGCAGGAAGGTCGTCACGAGTCCGTACCAGGCGACCATCGACCAGATCGGCCCAGGACGACCGGCCACCTCGCGTCCGAGGAAGGACACCGGGGCGGCATTCACGCTCGACGAGAAGGCGCTGCGCACACCTGACATCAGCCACCTCCGCTCCTGGCTATCGGGGGCCCGCGTGCTATGACGACACTAGCCCCGGTCCACCAGGTCATCGCGCCGGCTGGACGGCAGTCGGACGCGGGGGCCATGATCATCACGCCCCACGACGGATGGAGTCAGATGAGCGACACGGTGACCTTGACCTTCGCGGCGCGCACCCACAACGCCGCCCTCGCCCGGACCGTCGCCGCGGCGATGTCTGCGCGCGCCGATCTCCCGCTCGACCAGCTGGAGGACGTCCGGCTCGCCGTCGACGAGGCGGTGTCGCAGTCGATCCTCGACGCTCCCGACTCTGCGGACGTCACCTGTCGCTTCACTCGCGATGGCGGCGAGCTGGACATCACCGTGTCCGCGCCCTCCCAGTCCGGCCGCCTGCCGGGTACCAACACCTTCAGCTGGACGGTCCTGTCGGCCCTCGTGGACGAGGTGTCGGCGAGCTTGGCCGACGGGGTCGTCACCATCCGCATGCATGTGGTCCGCCACGTCGTGGTGGACGCGTGACGCTGACCCCGGTGGAGCCGTCGAGCTCGAGCGGGCGGCCACGGCGCCGGCGATCGCGAGCGGCAGCTCCTGCGCGAGCTCCACGACCTCGAGGCGGACGACCCTCGGCACGCGCGAGGTGCGCGACGAGCTCGTGACGATGCACCTGCCGCTCGTCCAGCACCTCGCGCGCCGCTACCGCGATCGCGGCGAGTCGCTGGACGACCTGGTGCAGGTGGGCACCATCGGGCTGATCAAGGCGGTCGACCGGTTCGACGTCGACAAGGGCGTCGAGTTCTCCACGTACGCGACTCCGACCATCCTCGGCGAGATCAAGCGGCACTTCCGCGACCGCACGTGGGCGATGCGGGTCCCGCGGCGCATGCAGGAGCTGCAGGCACAGGTGACGAGCGCGAGCCGACGAGCTGACCCGTACGCTCCATCGCTCCCCGACCGTGCGCGAGCTGGCCGCGGCCCTCGACGTGAGCGAGGACGACATCCTCGACGCGATCGAGGCGCGGCACGCCTACTCGACCGGGTCGATCGACGACGGCGCCCGGCGACGACGACGGTCCGTCGACCCGTTGGCAGACCGGCTGGGCTTCGACGAGCCGGCTTCGAGGCGATCGACGACCGGGAGTCGCTCCGCCCCCTGCTCGAGCAGCTGCCGGAGCGCGAGCGGAGGATCATCTTGCTGCGCTTCTTCCACAACATGAGCCAGACGCAGATCGCCGAGGAGCTCGGGGATGTCGCAGATGCACGTGTCGCGGCTGCTGGCACGCTCGCTTGCCCAGCTTGCGCGAGGGCCTTCAGGCCTCCTAGTCCGACTGATCCGCGTCCTGCGGCCGTCGAGCCGCCGCGAGACGCCGGGGGCGAAGGCGAGCACCAGGCCCAGGATCGCCACGAGGACGCAGGCAATCCCGACCACCCGCTCGACCGATCCCTCGGACTGGGACAGCTCGTAGCCGATCAGGACCGACGATCACCTGGGCGAGGATGAAGGGCGCCCGCGCCCACCGCCGGTCGCGCCACCAGCCCGACGCCGACCCAGACGAGCCCGACGCCGAACGCCGCGGTGATCACGATGAGCAGGATCAGGGCGGCCGGGTTCGACACCTCCTCCGGGCCGGTGATCCCGACCCGCACGGCCTCGACGACGTCGAACACCGCGTAGCCCAGGAGGGCCACGCCCTGCAGCAGCGCGACGACCGCCAGCGCGACGAAGGGACGGTCCGGCGCGGTCACGCCGCACGCTACCCGGCGACGTCGCGGCGGGAAGCCGTCTCGGCGTCCGGCATCCGCACTAGGCTCGCAGCGTGCGTGGCCTCCTCGTCGTCAACCCCCGCGCGACGACCACCTCACCCCGCGTCATCGACGTCATCGTTCATGCCCTGTCCGACGAGCTCGACCTCGACGTCACCGTGACCACCCACCGGGGGCACGGCATCCTGCTCGGCGAGCGAGCCCTCGAGGAGGGGCTCGACGTGGTCGTGACCCTCGGCGGCGACGGCGTCGTCAACGAGGTCGTCAACGGCATGCTGGTCGACGGACCGGGCCCGGACGTGCCGCTGCTGGCCACCATGCCGGGCGGCAGCGGCAACGTCTTCGCCCGCTCCCTCGGCATGCCGAACGACGCGGTCGAGGCGACCGGCTACCTCCTGGACCGCATCCGCACCGGGGGCGATCCGCAAGATCGGGCTGGGGGCCGCGAACGACCGCTGGTTCGTCGCCAACGCGGGCATCGGGATCGACGCCGAGATCATCGCCGCGATGGAGCAGCACCGGAAGGCCGGGCACAAGGCGACGCCGACCCGGTACCTCGCGACGACGCTCAACACCTTCTTCCGCCGCACCAACCGCCGGGACCCGGCCCTCACGCTCACCCGCCACCACCCGGACGATGCGGGCATCGAGCGGCTCGACGGGGTCTTCTTCGCCTTCGTCCAGAACACCTCGCCGTGGACGTTCTACGGATCGTGGCCGATCAACCCCTGCCCGGAGGCCTCCCTGGACGCCGGCCTGGACGTGTTCGCGCTGCGCCGGATGCACGTCCCCACCGCTCTGACCGCGACCCGTCGCATGCTCACCGGCTCCACCCGCGGAACCGCGCGCGGCGGCATCATCTCCTGGCACGACCAGCCCGGCTTCACGCTCACGGCGCAGCGTCCGACCGCGCTGCAGATCGACGGGGAGGGGATCGGCACCATCACCGAGGTGGTGTTCACCAGCCATCCGGAGGCCCTGCGGGTGGTCTGCTGATCGTGAGGCGGCCAGCGGCGGTCTGCAAGCGTTTTCTTCGCCGTCCGATATTCGGTTGCACATAAGGGATATACGCCCGTTGTGACCTCTTTGTGACCTAGATGACAGGTCCACGGCCGGAAACCAGCGGTTTCCCCTTGTGAGGGTGGGAAACGTCTGCGAACCTATACGGGCCCGATGCATTCACGGGCTGGCATTCCTCCTCCGCATCCGCCCGGGAGACCCCCGGAGGGAAGCGGTCGCGCCAGATCGTGAATGCAATCACGAGCACCGGAGACCCCGGTGCCTGCCCAGATGGAGTGGTACGCATGGACTGGCGCCATGAGGCCGCCTGCCGTGACGAAGATCCTGAGCTGTTCTTCCCCATCGGCAACACCGGACCCGCCTTGGTCCAGATCGAAGAGGCCAAGGCCGTGTGCCGGCGTTGCAGCGTCGTGGACGAATGCCTGCGCTGGGCCCTCGAGACCGGCCAGGACGCCGGTGTCTGGGGCGGGCTGAGCGAGGACGAGCGTCGCGCGCTCAAGCGCCGCAACGCCCGGCTGCGGGCACGCAGCAACGCCTGACCTTCCCGCCGCTCCGCCAACCCTGTCTCGGCGAGATCGCCGTTCGGCCGGGCCTACTTCGGCGCGGGCACCCGCACCCGCACGACGGTGCCGCCTGAATCGGCCTGGGCACCTCGCACGACCCGTGCAGGTCGCCCGTGACCAGGGACTGCACGATGCTCAGGCCGAGGCCGGCCTGCTCCACGTCGAAGCCCTCCGGCAGCCCGCGGCCGTCGTCGCGCACGACGAACTCCAGGACCTCCGTCGACGTCTCTCGATCAAGCCGACCTCGACGTCGACGCGGCCGCGTGCTCGACGGCGTTGTGCAGCAGCTCCGACACCGCCATGACCAGCGGCGTCGCCAGGTCCGACGGCAGCGACCCCCACGAGCCGACCCGAGCGATGACCAGCGGCGCCTCGGCGTAGGCCGGCGCCAGGTCGCGCACCAGCCCGATGACGCGATCGACGATCTCGTCGAAGTCCACCTGCTCGCCCGCGTCTGAGGACAGCGACTCGTGCACGACGGCGATCGCGGCGACCCGCAGCTCGGCTTCGGCCAGCGCCTCCCGCGCCTCCGCGGATGTCGCCCGGCGTGCCTGCAGCCGCAGCATCGCGGCGACCGTCTGCAGGTTGTTCTTCACCCGATGGTGGATCTCGCGGATGGTCGCGTCCTTGCTGATCAGCGCCCGCTCGCGACGCCGCAGGTCCGTGACGTCCTGGAGGAAGATCAGCGCCCCGGTGCGTCGCCCGGCCTGCGACAGCGGGATGCCCCGCAGCAGGAGCACCGCGGTCGCGTTCTCGATCTCGGATCGACCGGCCGACCGGCCGGACGCAACGGCCGACAGCGACTGGTCCATCGGGCCGGGCCGGTGCGACAGTCGCAGCGCGAGGGCCGCGAACGAGGAGCCGACGACGTCGGTCGCCAGCCCCAGCCGTCGCAGGGCGCTCACCGCGTTCGGGCTCGCATAGGACACGACTCCGTCGGCGGTCAGCCGGACGACACCGTCGCCGACCCGCGGGGTCTCCGTCGACCCGATTCCGGTCTCGACCTCGGGGAACAGCCCGTCGACCAGCATGGCGAACAGGTTGTCCGCGGACGTCAGGTAGATCTCCTCGAACTGCCCCACCACCCACGGGGTCGCCGAGGCATAGCGAGCGACCACGGCGATCACCCGATCGGAGCGCCGGATCGGAAACGCCTCCAACGGGCCTGGCGCATGGGGATGCGTCGCGTCCCGCAGGGTCACCGGTCGGGCGTAGGCCGCGGCCTGGTCCAGCTGCGGGTAGCGTCCACGCGGGACGAACCGACCGACCACGTCCTCGGGGACGACGGTGGGTGCCGTGGTCGGCCGCATCTGAGCGACCGCGACGAGGCCGCTGTCGTTCCAGGTGGGGACCCACAGGACGAGGTCGCTGAGCGCCAGGTCGGCGAGCAGCGACCACTCCTCGACGATCAGCGACAGCCGGTCGATGTCGTCCGGCCCGAAGTCCGTCCGGTCCTCGACCAGCTGAGTCAGGGTCGCCACGCCTGGTGAGGATACGCGCCTGCGGCCCGCTCGCCGCTGCGGCGGTCGCGCGCCAGCCCTACCAGTAGTGCAGACGGGAGATCGGGACGCTGCGCACAGGCTCCATCGACAGCCGCTCGCCGTCCAGGGTGACCTGGGAACCGTCGTCGCTGACCCGGACCTGACCGAGCCCACCGTGGCGGACCAGGTGGCTGGCCCGGACGGTCCGGCAGTCGCGCACCGGCACGACGCGCCGGGAGACCGGGGGCGCCGACTCGGCGACGGCGGCCTGGTTGGAGAACAGCACCGCGAGGTCCGACGGGACGGCTCCGTGCGCGCCGTACTGCGGACCGAGCACCAGTGGCTCGGCGGAGTCGATGCTGGCATTCGGGTCGCCGGTGACGCCCCAGGCGGGAAAGCCGCCCTTGATGACCAGCTGCGGCTTGGCCGCGAAGTACTCGGGTCGCCACAGGACGATGTCCGCGAGGTGACCGACCGCGAGGCGGCCGACCTCGTGCGCGAGCCCGTGCACGAGGGCGGGATTGATGGTGATCTTCGCGAGGTAGCGCAGGATCCGCGTCGTTGTCGTCCTCCGTGGCCGGCTCCTCCCCCGGCACCTCGAGCCCGGCCAGCACGCCGGCCAGCGCGAAGGTCCGCCACCACGTCTCCCCGGCCCGGCCCATGCCCTGAGCGTCCGACGACGTGACGCCGATGATTCCGAGGTCGTGAAGCCGGCCCTCGGCCGCCATCGTCACGTCACGGACGCGGGATCGGGCGATCCGCACGTCACTGTCGTTGCCCGGGTTCATGCCGTGGCTGAGCAGGATCATGTCGAGGTGCTCGGCCACGGCGTTGACGCCGTACGGGAGGGTCGGGTTGGTCGACGACGCCAGCACGTTGTCGTGCCCGGCGAGCTCCAGCACGTTGGGTGCGTGCCCGCCGCCGCAGCCCTCGACGTGGTACGCGTGCAGCACGCGGCCGTCGAGCACGGCCAGCGTGTCCTCGACCGACATCGTCTCGTTGAGGCCGTCGGTGTGCAGGGCGACCTGGATGTCGAACTCGTCGGCGACCCGCAGCGCCGTGTCGATCGTGCGCAGGGTGGCACCGGTGTCCTCGTGGACCTTCAGGCCGCAGACGTGGGCACCAATCGCCTCGCGGATGGCGGCAGCCGCGCGACGACGAGCCCCGGCCGAGCAGCCCGACGTTCACCGGGAACGCGTCCATCGCCCGCAGGCCGCGCTCGAGCACCCACGCCGATCCCAGGCCCACCCCCCACATGGGGCCGGCCTCCTGCCCGATCACGGTCGTGACGCCGGATGAGATCTCCGCCTCGAACACCCGAGGGCTGAGGGTGTGGACGTGGGTGTCGATGCCGCCCGGGGTGGCGATCAGGCCATCGCCGTCGATGACCGCAGTGCCGGTGCCGACCACGACGTCGATGTCGTCGGAGGTGTCGGGGTTGCCTGCCTTGCCGATCCCGCTGATGCGACCCTCGCGGATGCCGATGCTGGCCACGCGCACACCGTCGACCGGATCGAGGACGACGACGTTCGTGATCAGGAGGTCGCACGTCTCCCGCGCGGAGGCGGCGAGCAGGCCCATGCCGTCTCGCCCCGTCTTGGCGAAGCCGACCCGCAGTTCCTCGCCGAGGTCCGGGACCCGGTCGGTGATCCGCAGCCGCAGGCGCGTGTCCCCGAGGATGACGACGTCGCCCGCGAGGGGTCCGTACTCGCGACTCATGCGTCCTCCCCGTCCCGAGCTTCCCGAGTCGCCTCCATCAGGGCAGCCACGGCGGCGGCGGCCCCCGCCGACTCGCCCAGGGGCTCACCGTCGACGATGTCGAGGTAGCCGCAGGACCGCAGGATCGGGAGGGCCCGAGCGCGCACGCCCGGATCGTCGAGCGCTCCGTCGATAGCCCCCGAGTTGCCGATCATGATCCGCGCCCCCGTGATGGGCATGATCGGGAGCCGGACCGTCTCGCCCGCGCGGATCCACACCGTCTCCCCCGTGGGTACGGCCAGGCGCATGCCGAAGGCAGCCGAGCGGTCCAGGCGCAGCCGTGGGTTGATCTCCGCGAGATGGATGTGCGAGGTGAGGCCGATGTCGGTGCGGGCCTCGTTCGCGATGTCGATCTCGCCGGTGCGGGTCGGTGGTGCCTCCACGTCGTCGGACCCAAGGTCGCCGGCGAGCCCGAACGGGTCCTTGACGACCACAAGGCGCGTGCCGTCGTCGAACCGGGCCTCCACGCGGACCTCGTCGAGCACCATCGGCACGTCGGGGAGCACGTCCGTCGCGGACAGCAGCCCTCGTCCACGGTCGCGGGCCTCCACCATGCTGAGCCCGTCCCTCGCCCACTCGCAGACGGCGTCGGCGATCAGCGCCCGCGCCTCCGGGACGTTCAGCCGCAGGCCGCGCTCGCGGCGACGCTGCGCCAGCGAGGCCTGCAGGTGGAGCAGCAGGCGGTCGCTCTCTCCGGGGGTCAGCGGCATGTCACCCTCCGTGGACGCGGTGCCCGTCGCACCAGGTGCCGAGGACCTGGATGCCCTCGATCGCCAACGGTGGCACCCTACGCGGATCCTGCGCCAGCAGGACGACATCCGAGCGAGCGCCCGGTCGCAGGACGCCGCCGCGGGGGTCCCCGGCCTGGCGAGCCACCCCAGACGTGTAGGCGGTGAGTGCCTGCACGACCGTCAACCGCTCGGCGGGCATCCACGGATCGCCGCCCTCCGATCTCTGCCGGGTGACGGCGACCTGGATTCCGGCGAGCGGCGCGTGGGTGGTCACCGGCCAGTCGCTGCCGAAGGAGACCGGCGCCCCCGTCTCGAGGATGGTCCGCATCAGGTACTGACGATCGGTGCGGTCCTCACCGAGTCGCGGTGCCGTCAGCTCGATCTGCGAGTCGTCGTACTTCGCCCAGTACGGCTCGAAGTTGGCGATCACCCCGAGCTGGGCGAAGCGCCCGAGGTCGGCCGGGTCGACGAGCTGAACGTGGGCGATGGTCGCGCGTCGGTCCCGCGGGCCGTTGACGTGGTCGGCATGCTCGACCGCGTCCAGCGCCATGCGCACCGCGGCGTCGCCGATCGCATGGATGTGCGGACTGAAGCCGAGGGCATCGACCGCGGCCACTGCCGCGTTCAACTCGACGCGATCCCAGTTCGGCAGTCCGGTGGAGTGCGGGCAGTCGCAGTAGGGCTCCAGCATGGCGCCCGTACCGGACTCGATCACGCCGTCGGCGAAGAACTTGACCGTTGTCGCGCTGAGCCGACCAGGGGCCGCGGCCGCCACCCGTTCACGAGAGGCCACGAAGTCAGCCAGTTGCTCGCGCCACGTGTTCGGATCGCACCACAGGCCCAGGTCGGCCCGGAAGTCGAGCACGCCCTCCTCGGCGGCAGCCAGCCACGCGTCCACGTCGCGCGACTCGACCCAGGCGTCCTGAACCCAGACGAGGCCGGCAGACGCAAACGCCGCGGACGCGACCGACAGGGCGGCCAGGGCCTGGTCCCGTGTCATCGGCGGCAGCAGGTCGTAGACCGGCCGCCAGGCGCCCCACTCGCGCAGCGTCCCGACCGGACTGCCCTGCTCATCGCTGACGATCTCGCCGTCGTGGGGCTGGGCCGTGTGCGCGTCGTAGCCCACCCGACGCAACGCTTCACTGTTCACCCACACGGTGTGGTAGTCCGTCGCCCGAACGACAACCGGCCGATCCGGCACCTCGGCATCGAGCCAGGCTGCATGGAAGATTCCACCGGGAGCCAACGAGTGGTCGAAGCCCTCGCCCCGCACCCACTCCACCTCGGGGTGCTCGCGCGCCCACCGACCAACGGCCGCGGCGATCTCCTGCGGCGAGGACTGCTCGCGTACAGGGGCGAGGGCCTGCTCGATGCCCCCCAACAGTGCATGCACGTGGCCGTCCCGGAACGCAGGGGCCACGAAACCGCCGGCGGCGTCGACGACGGTGTCGGCTGAGAGCGATCGAGCGCCCTCCCCCAGCGCAAGGATCCCTGAGTGATCGAAGGCGACGACATCGGATTCCTCGTCGCCGTCGGCGCCGGCGATCCCGGCCCACACCACGGCGTTCTCGATCCGCGTGACCGACATCGTGACCTCCCTGAGTCCGACCGGTGCCGCACAGCACCCGAGTCCGGACGCTACCTCGCGGTCGGAGATAGTGGGGCCATGCCAGACAGCCTCCTCATCCGCCCGGCATCCGACGACGACCTGGAGTCGGTCGGCGATCTCTGCGTCACCGCCTACGCTTCGGCTGGCCACCTCGACCCGGCGGACATCTATGCGGAGACGCTGCGCGATGCCCGGTCCCGCGCGGAGTCGACCGAGATCCTCGTCGCCGAGCGTGACGGGCGCATCGTGGGCACCGTGACCATCTGCCCGCCCGGCACTCCCTTCTCCGAGATCGGTGAGGTGGGCGAGAGTGAGTTCCGCTTCCTCGCGGTGGCACCGGAGGCCTGGCGCACCGGGGTCGGCGAGGCACTGGTCGACGCCTGCGAGCAGAGGGCCGTGGCCGCCGGCGATCGCGCCCACGTCATCTGCGTGATCGACCGAAACGAGGGTGCGCACCGGTTCTACGAGCGGCTCGGCTTCACGCGGCTGCCCGATCGGGACTGGAGCCCGCGCGAGGGTGTCGACCTCGTCGCGTACCGCCGAGCCGTTCCCTACGCGTAGCGGTCAGAGCAGGATCGCCAGGATGTCGCCCTCGCGGACGACATCACCCGCGGACACGCTGATCTCGGTAATGGTCCCGGGAGCCTCGACGAGAACGGGGATCTCCATCTTCATCGATTCGAGGATGACGATGGTGTCGCCGACCGTGACCTCGTCACCCACCTGCACCACCACCGAATGCACCGATGCCACCATCTCGGCCCGCAGTGTCTGCTCCACGTCTTCTCCCTGATCGCCCCCGCCTGGGAGGAGGCTAGTCGGCCGGGCCGGTGGAGCGGTAGGTGATCGACACCTGTCGGATGCGCGCCACGATCTGGACCCGCAGCCGCTCGGGTGCGTGCTCGCAGACGCACGATCGGTGGACGAGGGCCTTCACGGCCTGTTCCAAGCCGTACTGCCGCAGGCAGGGCGTGCACTCATCGAGGTGCTGCGCGATCCGTGCGCGGTCGGCATCGCTGACCTCGCCGTCCAGGAACCCGTAGACGAGGGCGAGCACCTCGGAGCAGTCGGTCTCGTGTGGCTTGCCGCAACTCATGACGAGTCACCTCCGTCCGTCGCAACGGACGCGGGGATGAGGCCACGCTCGATGGCGTAGTCCTCCAGCAGCTCGCGGAGCAGCTTGCGGCCCCGATGAAGCCGCGACATCACTGTGCCGACCGGCGTGTCCATGATGTCGGCGATCTCCTTGTAGGAGAAGCCCTCGACGTCGGCAAGGTAGACCGCCATGCGGAAGTCCTCGGGCACCGCGGCCAGCGCCTCGACGACGTCAGCGTCGGCCAGCCGGTCCAGTGCCTCGGCCTCGGCAGACCGCAGACCGCGCGAGGTGTGGCTCGCCGCGTCGGCAATCTGCCAGTCGGTGAGATCGTCGGTACCGGTCTGGTAGGGCTGACGCTGCTTCTTGCGGTAGATGTTGATGTAGGTGTTGGTCAGGATGCGGAACAGCCAGGCCTTCAGGTTCGTCCCGTCGGTGAACGATGCGAAGGCGGCGAAGGCCTTCATGTACGTCTCCTGGACCAGATCCTCCGCGTCGGCCGGGTTGCGCGTCATGCGCATCGCGGCGCCGTAGAGCTGATCGAGGTACTGCATCGCATCGCGTTCGAAGCGGGCGACCCGATCCTCGGTGGATTCCTCAGCAGACTCGCCGGCGGCGTTCTCCTCCGGCGTGGGGGCAGGGCCGCTCTCCGCGGCATCGTCTGTCATCGGGATCGAGCCTAGCCCGACAGCGCCACCGGTGCGGTCCAGGGTGGATGGGCCACCGTCGGTGGCGGCAATGAGCAGCACACCGTCGACAACGCGACTCCCCTCGGCTTCATTCCGCGAACCCTTGGAGAAATTCGACGACCCGGGGAAGGGCGGCGGTCAGATCGCCCCGCACGAGGGAATGGTCGCCGTGAGACACCTCCACGACGGCGATCCCCGGTGCCTGTGCCGCGATCTCGGCGGCGGTCCCGAACGGATCCCGGTCCCCCTGGATGACGAGGGTGGGACAGTCGGCGCCCACCAGCTCGTCAGCGCGACTGGCCTCGGGGCGTCCGGGCGGGTGGAGCGGGAAGGCGAGCGCCAGGACGCCACCGGCCCCGACCTCGACCGCCGTCCGGCAGGCCACCCGGGCACCGGCCGACCGCCCCCCGACCACGATCGGACCCGCGGACCGAAGCCGGGCGAGCACCTCGACCCAGGCCGCATCGAGAGTGGCGGGACGAGGCGCAATCCGGCGGCCTGAGACCCGCCAGGGCTGGTCGACCAGCGCGACCGGGATCCCTGCAGCCAGCGCGGCGGCCGTCACCTGCTGGAGATCGCCGGCCTCGACACCGCCACCCGCGCCGTGACCGAGCACGAGGAGCGGCGCCGACGATGCCCCCGGCGGCACTGCGCGACGGACGCGCGCGGTACCCACGGCAGTCTCGATCAGGCGCAGCGACCTGCGCACGCTCATGACCGGTCCCTACTGCGGAGTTCCAAGGACATCCTCGGCAGGCAGAGGTGCGATGAGCTCTGGGCCGTTGTTCCGCACGCTGTTGACGGCGGTCGAGACCGGATAGGCGTCCAGGGCAGCCGTCGCCGCAGGCACCAGCAGCCCGGTGACCTCCGAGGGGCTGTTCCCCGGGTTCAGCCAGGTCTCCCAGTCGGCGCGGCCAATCGTCATCGGCATGCGGTCGTGGATGCGCCCCACCTCGTCGGAGGCTTCCGTGGTGATGACCGTGCAGGTCAGCCGCCAGGCCTGTGGATCGTCGTCCGGGCGGGTCGGATCCCGCCACCACTCGTAGAGCCCGGCCATGGCGAGGGACGAGCCGTCGGCGGGATGAATGAAGAACGGCTGCTTGAGCGGCTTGCCGCCCTTTCCCACCGGCGCGTCCGGCGAGGTCGGGAGGTACCACTCGTAGTACCCGTCGGCCGGGATGAGGCATCGGCGCTTCGCGAACGCGCGACGGAACGCGGGCTTGTCCGCCACCGTCTCTGCACGGGCGTTGATCATCCGGCTGCCGATCGACGGGTCCTTCGCCCAGGATGGAACCAGACCCCAGCGGCCGATCACCAGCGCCCGTTCGCTGACCTCGTCCTTCGCCTTGTCCACGACGAGGTACACCTTCTTCGTCGGAGCAACGTTGTAGTCCGGCGCCAGCGTCTCCTCCGGAGCCGCCTCGACCTCGAACTCCTCGACGAGGGCAGCCGGGTCCTTCGCTGCCGCATACCGTCCGCACATGCCTGCAGCCTGCCACTTGACCGGGCGCGCGGAAAGACGCGTCCCAGGGCGGCGCGCGGAGGCGCTCGACGGTCGCCGGGCGGGCCACGTACACTGCGCGCGTGACTTCGCCGGCCCAACGACGGGTGCACCGCGCGCTCCTGACCTCGGGCGCGCTGACGGTCCTCACCATTGCCGGTCACACGGCCGGGCGTGGCGCCCTCCCCGACATCGTGGGCCTCGGAGCCGTGGCCGGCCTGTCCTTCGGGCTGGCCTTCGCCGCCTCGGCTCGTCGCCTCAGCGCGGCACGACTGCTCGTCTTCCTCCTCGCCGCGCAGGCGTTCCTGCACCTCGTCCTCACCTTCTCGTCGTCGCACTGCCCACGACGGCGCATCCGCCGTCACGGACACGTCGGCCATGCTCACCGGTCACGTCGTCGCGGCGATCCTCGCCGCTGGGCTCCTCACTCATGCCGACACCCTGATCGATCGCTGGCTCGCCTTCCTGAACACAGTGCTCGGCACGCCCTCCCCGGGATCTGCGCCACTCGCTCACGACACCGGTCGGCCGACGCCCCCACCGGCACCCTCGTCACGCCTGATCGACTCGCTGCTGCGCCAGGACACGCGCCGAGGCCCACCCGCTCTCCTCCCACTGGCCTGAACAGTCACTGCCGCCTCGTAGCGGCGGTGCGACTCCACTTTCACGTTCGTATTCCTTGCGGGATCCACCTACTTTGAGGACGTCACATGCGTATTCACCTGCGTTCCACCCTGTCCCGAGCCATGCTCGGGGCGGCCGCCACGAGCCTCGCCGTCCTGGCGGTGGCCGCCCCTGCCCAGGCCCATGAGGCGCCGAAGCCGGGCAAGACGTGCGCCACGTCGGGCATGACCGAGATCAACCACGGCGACGTCTACGTCTGCACGAACAAGACCGCCACCGCCAAGCCCCGCTGGGGCACGGGCAAGGCCATCTCCCGTTCGCCCCTGACCGTCACAGACGGTTGGGCCAAGGCCGCCACCACCGGCATGTCGGCCGCCTTCGGCATGGTCAAGAACCCCACCACCAAGCCGATTCGAATCGTGGGCGCCTTCAGTGCCTATTCGAAGATCGTTCAGCTCCATGAAGTGGTCGACAAGAACGGCGCCATGGTCATGCAGCAGAAGACCGGCGGATTCGTCATCCCAGCCGGCGGCATGCTCGAGCTCAAGCCGGGCGGCAACCACCTGATGTTCCTGGAGATCACCAAGCCGATCAAGGCCGGCACCCTGGTGCCGGTGACCCTCGTGACCTCCACCGGCGCCCTGATGCGGACCAAGGTGCTCGGCAAGGTCTACAACGGCGCCAACGAGGACTACTCGGCGGGATCCAGCAGCATGCCCAGCATGTCGGGGATGTAGGAACGGTGCCTGATTCCAGCCCCGCCCTCACCCGACGCGGCGTGCTGGCCGCCGGCGGCGCCGCAATTCTCGGCGCCGCCGGCGGGTTCGCACTCGGGACAGCACGCGCCGACGGCGCCGGGTCGGCCTCCACGCCGGTTCCGACGCCGGCTACCGAGGCGACTGCGTCCCCGACTGCGACACCCGCTCCCAGCGGCGGCTCGCCGACCATCCCCTTCTATGGGACGCACCAGGCCGGAGTCGAGACCGAGCCGGCCCTGCTGCAGACCTTCGTGGGCCTGAACCTGCGAGAGCCCTCCCGCGACTCTCTGGAGGCAGTCCTTCGCCTCGTGACCGACGACGCCGCACGGCTCACCGGCGGTGAACCGGCTCTGGGCGATACTGAGCCCGAGTTGGCCGCCTATCCGGATCGCCTCACTGTGACGGTGGGTCTCGGCCGACCGTTGTTCGAGCGCGTGGGCCTGGAGGACCGGATCCCAGCCCAGTCCCCTGCGCAGAGGCGCTGGTCTAACGAGCAGGTCTTCCGCGCCCCTGCCTATCACCGCCTATTTCGTGGACGAGAGCGAGATCGACCGCGTGCCGCTGCGTCGACCACCCAAGGTGAGCGGCCAGATACGAATTGTCGAAATCGAAGGCGCGGGGACTGGCTTGGCCTGCGGCGGGACGCATGTGCGCACCACAGCCGAGATCGGCCCGGTCAAGTTTGTACGCCAGGCGCGTATGCGCGGGCAGGTGCGGCATCAGCTTCCTGTGCGGTCAGCGCGCCGTGGATGACTACGCGGGCAAGCACGAGCTGATCACCGAGGTGGCCGTGCTCTATGACACCGAGATTGGGCAGGCCCCCGCGGTCGTAGCGCGGCGATATGGAACGTCTGAGGGGGATGCAGCGCGAGCTGGCCGAGTTGCAGACAGTGCGTCTCAGTATGGCGGCCGAGGATTCGTCGCAGTCGGCAGATACGTTGGGCGGATGTCGCGTCGTGGCGCGGAGCTTCGACGATCTGGACGTGGCCGCTGTGAAGACGCTGGCGAACTTGCTGGCGGAACACGAAGGCGTGGTCGCCCTGCTGGGCAGTACGCACGGGGGCAAGGCGACGGTCGTGTTCGCACGGTGCCCAGGGTGCGCCTGTTCACGCCGGGAACCTGTTGTGCCTGCCTCGCTCAGCGAGTTCGGCGGCGGAGGCGGCGGACGGCCCGACTTTGCGCAGGGCGGCGGCGTGTCGCCGGAGCGCCTTCAGGAACTGCGGTTGGCGTACGTGGTGGCCCGTGTGCGCGACGAACTGGAGGATGCCTCGTGAGCGCTGTACCGGTCGTCGCGGTCGGAGTCCACGGTCATCCCGCATGGCCTGCCGTATCCGCAGAACCTGGCGCTGGCGCGGGACATGCAGGCCGTGGTGCGCAACCACGGCGCGGAGCCGCGCACCGGCTCGGGCATCATTGGGGGGCGAGCTTGTCGCGGGACTGGACGACGCGGAGATTATGCATCTGGCCACGGCGGCGAACGTGCGCAAAGTCAGCCGGCGCGACCTGCCCATTGCGGTGGCGCGTAAGTTGGACGGCGCGACCACCGTTGCTGCGACCATGTGGATCGCACACCACGCCGGCATCGAAGTCTTTGCAACGGGCGGCATCGGCGGCGTGCATCGCGGTGGCGGGGCGAGCGGGAACGCCAGCCTCGGCAGTGACATCAGCGCCGACCTGCAGGAGCTTGCGCAGACGCCGGTGATCGTAGTCTGTGCGGGGGCGAAGGCCATCCTCGATCTGCCGAGCCCGCTGTCTGTGATCGGCATCACACAGGGGGTACGGCGGTCTGCGCCGGCGACGACGAAGTGGCCGTGGCTATCGTCGGTGCATGGTCGTCGAGATGCTCAACACCACGGTCACGCCCGAGGACCAGGGGGAGCGGCTGCGGGTCGAGGAACGTACGTGGAGCCGGTTCCTCGAACGCCGGCCCGGCTTCGTCGGCAAGCAGGTCTGGACCGATCGTGAGCACCCGCATCAGATCCACTGCGTGATCACGTGGGCCGATCAGGCCTCCTGGGATGCCGTGCCGGCGGATCGCATCGATGAGGTGGATGCCGAGATGGGCGAGTGGTTCCGCCCGTGCACGATGCGCGCCTTCCACGTCGCTCGCACCTGTTGCAACCCGCTGCGGCCAACCTACGCCGGTCCGTCGGCGGGCAGCGCGGCGAGTCGGCTGCTGGCGCGCATCGGGCGCATCGCGTGCGACGAGCATGAGCCAGACGACGGCGCCGAGGATGACCGCCCCGCCGACGAGCGTGGCGGGGCCGGGGACCTCGCCCGGCCAGACCCACACCCAGAGCGGCGCGAGGACGACCTCGGTCATCAGCAACAGCGGCACTCTGGCGGCGGCGACCAAGCGACGTCCGAGGTTGAACATCGGGAGCCCCAGGCCGAGTGCGACGCCACCCGACACGCACGCCAGGGCGACATCTCCAGCGCTGATCGCGAGCCCGCCCTGCATCGTCGCGTACGACGCCCGCACCGACGCCGAGCATCGCGCCGGCGATGAGCGTGGGGATCACCGGGTCGACTCCTGACGCCGACCGCATCAACACGCTGTAGAACCCGACCGTCAAGGGGATCAGCCCGGCGAGCACCAGTCCCGTGATCCATCCGACGTCCAGGCCGGCGGTCACGGTGATCGCCACGCCGACGGCCGTGACCGCGACGGCGAGGCCGGTCGTCATGGCCACGGGCTCCCGCAACAGCAGCCAACCGATCACGGCGGCGAAGACGGGGGCCGCGGCGAGGAGGAACAGCGTCGTCGCCGTGGAGGTTCGCGACAGGGCGAGGATGTACAGCATCGACGTGCACGCAAGGATGCCGCTCGCGAGCCAGACCGTCGGCGTGAGACCGGAGAAGTCGACCGGGCCGAGCTCGGCGGCGAGCGACAATGAGCAGCACCATGGCGAGCGCGGTCGACCCGCCGCGGTACGTCAGGAACTGGAAGTCGGTTGCGTCCTCGACCGCCGCCACGGAGACGGCGGTGAGGCCGAACAACACGCCGGCGCCGGCGACCAGGATGGACCCTTCGCCGCTGCGTGAGCGCACCCTCTCCAACGAACGCCTCGCGGACGGCTCTCAGCACGCAGCGACAGTACGCCCGTTACGACCTCAGGTGTAACAGGACGGTCTTGGGGGCGACGTGGCGGAACGCCTCTTCGACGACGCCGGCGACCTCGTCCCAGTCGGGGTCGATGCCCAGGTTCACGCCCAGCCAGCCACGTCCACCGACATACGGAGGTCGATAGAACCGTTCGGGTTCGGCCTCGACCATCTGCTCCTGGACACCATGCGCAGCCGGGCACCAGATGCCCATTCGTCCGTCACCGTGGTGATCGTCGTGGAAGGTGGTGAACGTCTTCTTCTCGCGGACGAAGAACGTCGGCGCGCCGTGGCCCAGCCGTTCGCTCGTCTCGGGCAGCGCCAGGCAGATCCGCCGGACTTCGATCAGGGCATCGTGCGCAGACGTCGCCATGCGTTCCACTGTAGAACGGCGAACACATCGACGATCGCTGCCATCGCGAGGATCGGCGACGACCCCGACGCCCGAGTACCACCCGAGCAGGACCGTGGCGGCGCTCGCTCCCAACCACGCGACATCGCCGGCGACGACCTGCGGGTGATCCGCCGCAGCGTCGTCGACGAGGTCGTCGACAGCCACGCGGACAACGCGGCCGAAGGGAACCAGGCCGAGTCCGACGACTCGGATCCAACCGGGACGCCCGGTGTCGAGCAGTTCGTCGATCCGGCCGGGGACCGTGGCGAGCACGACGCCGAACACGATCGAGTTGAGGGCGTTGAGGCGCAGCACGAGGCGCAAGCGGCGCGCGAAGTCGTGGTTGTCGGGGTGGGACTCGGTCGAGTTGGTCGGTGTGGCTGGCGGTGTCGGTCATGGAGTCATCGGCGCCGCGCCCGACCCGGCGTCGATGACCTGCGAGGTCATCGAACGCATGCGGGCCACTCGGTACGGGCGGCCGACATGTCCGGCAACGTCGTCACGTCCCTCGGGGCCGGCCGTGGGCGGCGGCAACGATCGTCGACCGAGCACGCCATCGGCCCCCTGCTGCGAACGTGGCGCGCTGGCGCCGGATGAGCCAGCTCGATCTCGCCTCGCTCGCCGAAGTGTCCACTCGCCACCTGTCGTACGTCGAGACGGGCCGTTCGCGCCCGAGCCGAGAGCTCGTCCTCCACCTCGCGCGTCATCTCGACGTACCGCACCGGCAGAACCACCT
>CAVOYT010000012.1:0-467727 GCA_963700745.1 uncultured bacterium
GGCCGGCGACCTGCTCGAGGGAGGGCGGCCGGTCGTGCTCGCCGAGCACCCGCGGCTCTACCGGCTGCTGCGCGCGGGGGTGTTCGCCAACGAGGGCTCGCTCGTGCGCCGTGGACACGGCGAGGGCTGGTCCTGGTCAGGGGACCCGACGGACGTCGCGCTGCTCTCCGCCGCGATCAAGAGCGGCGTCGACTGCGGCGAGCTGCGCGCGGCCCACGAAGAGCTGGCGACGCTGCCCTTCGAGCCGGAGCGGCGCTACTCCGCGTCGTACCGCGCCGCCGACGGCGCCGCGCTGGTGTGCGTGAAGGGCGCGCCCGAGCGCGTGCTCGCGATGTGCGCCGACGAGGGTGACGACGCGGGCGGCGCGCGCCCGCTGGACCGCGCTCGGGCGGAGCGCGAGGTCGAGGCGCTGATGTCGAGCGGCTACCGCGTGCTCGCGGTCGCCGAGGGCCGGCTCCCCGTGCGCCCCGCGCCGGAGCTGGCGCCGCCCGAGCCGACCGACCTGGTGCTGCTCGGCTTCGTCGCCATGACCGACCCGCCGCGCGAGGGCGTCGAGGACGCCATCCGCCGCTGCCACGAGGCCGGCGTGCGCGTGGTGATGATCACCGGCGACCACGCCGTGACGGCGGCGGCGATCGCCGAGCGCATCGGCCTGGGGTCCAGCGCGGAGCGCCCGCTCGAGGGCGCGCGCATCCAGGAGCTCTCCGACGAGGAGCTGGCGCGGGTCGCGCCGCTGCACGTCGTGGTGGCGCGGGCGACGCCGTCGGACAAGCTGCGCGTGGTGTTCGCGCTGCAGCGCGCCGGCGCCTTCGTGGCCGTCACCGGCGACGGCGTCAACGACGCGCCGGCCCTGCGCCAGGCGAACATCGGCGTGGCGATGGGCCGCTCGGGCACGGACGTCGCGCGCGAGGCCGCCGAGCTCATCCTCACCGACGACGACTTCTCGAGCATCGTCGCCGGCGTCGAGGAGGGCCGCGTCGCCTACGACAACGTCCGCAAGGTGACCTACCTGCTGGTCTCGACCGGCGCGGGCGAGGTCGTGCTCGTGCTCGGCGCGATCGCGGCCGGCCTGCCGCTGCCCTTCAGCGCCGTGCAGCTCCTGTGGCTGAACCTGGTCACCAACGGCATCCAGGACGTCGCGCTGGCCTTCGAGCCCGGCGAGCCCGGCGTGCTGCGTCGGCCGCCGCGGGCGCCGAACGAGCGCATCTTCGACCGGCTGATGATCGAGCGCACCCTGCTCGCGGGCCTCTACTTCGCCGCGGTGGGCTTCGCGTGCTGGACCTGGTGGCTGCGCGAGGGCCGCCCGGTCGAGGAGGCCCGCAACCTGCTCGTGCAGCTGTTCGTGCTGTTCGAGATCATGCACATCGGGAACTCGCGCTCGGAGACGATCTCGATCGCGCGCCTGAGCCCGTTCTCGAACCGCGTGCTGCTGCTCGGCACCCTCAGCGCGCTCGCGATCCACCTCGTCGCGGTCCACACGGACGGGCTCGCCGCGGTGCTCGGCTTCGCGCCGATCCCGCTCGCGCTCTGGCTGCAGCTCACGGCCCTGGCCGCGACGATCCTGCTCGTGATGGAGGCCCACAAGTTCCTGCGCCGCCGGCGGCCGACACGCAGGTAGCTGGTCGACGACGCGCGGCGGATCGCCCGCGCCGGCCGCGCCGCGGAGCGTCGCGGCGCCGCGGAGCCGGGCGGTGGACGTGGCCCAGGGCGCGGGGGGGGCGTCCCTCCGCGCAGCCCGTCCTCCCGGGCCGGGCCCGGGGGGCGCGCGGGCCCCCTCGGCGCGGGTCCGGGAAGCGGGATTCTCTGCCGCCCGCTCCGGTCGGGCCCTGCGCGCCGGGCGCGCGCGGCCTACATTCGGGGCGTGCGACGGATCGCGTTCGGGCCGCGGGCCGGGCCGGGCGGGCGGGGTCGCGCGCGCCGGCGCCGCGCCGGCGCGCTGGCCCTGGCGCTGCTCGGCGTCCCGGCGGGTGTCGCGCGGGGCCGCCAGGCCGAGCCTGGGCCGGCGCCCGCGCCGCCCGCTCCGTCGGCCGCCGCGGCGCAGCTGCCGCCGGCCGGCGAGCTGCTCGGCGCGCTGTTCGAGCTGCGCTCGGCGCGCGCCTGGGAGCGGCTGGACGCGCTCGGCACGGCCGCGCTCGCCGCGCTGCCGGTCGAGGCGCCGGCCTGGGAGGTGACCGCGCGGCTGGTGGCCGAGGCGCGCTACGAGCGCGGCGCGCTGGGCGCGGTCGAGGAGCTGGCGCGCACCGGGCGCGCGGTGCGCAGGCCGCGCGCGGCCGACGCCGACCCGGTGGCGCGCGCGCTGGCGATCGACCTCGAGCTGTTGCGCGCGCGTGCGCTCGAGGCGCGCGGCGCGGCGGACGAGGCCTGCGCGCTGTTCGCGGCCTGCGTCGAGGCGCTCTCCGGCTGGAGCCCGCCGTGGCGCTCGCGCTTCCAGACCGAGGCCGGGCTGGACCGGGCGCGCGCGCTCGAGGCCTGCGGGCGCGCCGGCGAGGCGCGCGCGGAGTACGCGCGGCTGGCGCGCGCGGCGGACGACGGCGAGGTGCGCGCGCTGGCGCGCGTGCTGGGCGGCGCGGGCCATCCGGTCCGCACCGAAGGCCCGGACGACGGCCCGGACGCGCCGGCGGACGCCGCGCTGCGCGCCGCCGACCTGGCCGTCGCGGCCGCGCTGCCCGCGGCGCGCGCGCGGCTGGCGGCGGCGCTCGGCCGGCCCACCGAGTCGCTGCCGGCGGTGCGCGTGGGCGCCGCGCCGCACCCCGGCGGGGGCCTGTCGCGCGCCGCCTTCACGCGCGGCGACCCGCGGCTCCCGGGGCGCGCGCCGGTGGTGGTGGTCACGGCCGAGCTGGTGGCGCTCGAGCTGGCCGAGCTCGAGACGCTGCTGGTGCACGAGCTCGGGCACGCGGTGCTGCTGGCCGAGTGCGGGCTGGCGTACGAGGCGCTGCCGCCGTGGCCACCGAGGGCCTGTCGCACGTGCTGGCGGGCGAGGTCGAGGCGCTCGAGCGCGCGCTCGTCGGCGTGGCGCTGGAGCGCGACCCGGACCTGCTCCTGGGGCCGACGCCGGAGCGCGCGCTGGAGCCGCGCTTCGAGACCGCGCCGGGCGAGTGGGACCCGCCGCGCGAGGCCGGGCTGGCGCTGGTCGTGCTGCTCGAGGAGCGCGCGGCGCGCGCGCCCGGCGACCCGCTGGCGTCGTTCGTGGCGCGGCTGGCGGACGGGGCGACGCTGGAGCAGCTGGTGCGCGAGTCGAGCGGGCTGGCGCCGGCGGAGTTCCTGGAGCGCGCCCGGGCGCGCGTCGTCGAGCGGCTGCTGGCGGTGCTCGAGCCGGCGCGCGCCGACCTCGAGCGCGTCGACGCCGGCCGCCGCGCCGGGCCGGCGGCGGCTGCGACGGAGACCGCGCGGCTGCTGGGGAGCGGCGCCGACGGCGCCGACGGCGCCGACGACGCGGCCGACCGGGAAGGCCGGCCCGCGCTGCACCCGCTGGCGCAGACCTACGCGCGCGTGCTGCGCGCGCAGGCCCTGGAGGCGCTGGCGCGCTGGGACGAGGCGGCGGCGGCCTGGGACGACGTGCTCGCGCACCGCGCCGACCACCGGCGCTGGATCGAGCGCGCGCGCCTGGCGGCGGCCAGCGACCGCGCGCGCGCCGGTGCGCTGGAGCGGGCGCGCGGGGAGCTGGCGGCGCTGGCCGAGCTGGCGATCACGCCCGGCGTGCGCGGCGAGGCGCGCGCGCGCGTGGCGGCGCTCGACGCCGGGCGCTGAGCTCGGAGGTCAGCGCGCGATCGGCGCCAGGGAGGCGCCGGTGGCGCGCAGGTAGTCCGCTGGCGCGAGGCAGAGCTGCAGGCCGCGCGCGCCGCCGGAGACGCACACGCGCTCGAGGAGCTCGATCGTCTCGTCGACGAAGGCCGGGAAGGCGCGCTTCGCGCCGAGCACCGTCACGCCGCCGCGCACGTAGCCGGTCAGGGGCTCGACCTCGCGCAGCGCGACCGGGCGCACGCGCTTGTCGCCCGACGCGCGCGCCAGCGCGGCCAGGTCGAGCTCGGCGCTGCCGGGGACGACCGCGAACAGCGCGCCGCTCCGGTCGCCGCGCACCACGAGCGTCTTCCAGACCAGGTCGGTGGAGAGCCCCAGCGTGGCGGCGACGTGGCCGGCGGACAGGTCGTCGGGGTCGACGGCGTACTCGAGCCGCTCGTAGGGGACCCCCAGGCGCTCGAGCAGCCGGCAGGCGTTGGTCTTCATCGGCGGCGCGGCGCGGCCGACGGGGGCCGGCTCAGTGGGCGTGGCCGCCGGGGCCGTGCACGTGGCCGTGCTCGAGCTCCTCTGGCGTCGCCTCGCGCACGCCGACGACCTCGACCTGGAAGTTGAGCGCCACGCCGGCCAGCGGGTGGTTGGCGTCGAGGGTGACCTCGTCGGCCTCGATCCCGACCACGGTCAGGATGTGGCGCCCCTGCTGCGACTCGGCGGCGAGCTGCATGCCGACCTGGATGTCGGCGCCGGGCGGGAGCTGCGCGCGGTCGACGGTGTGGACCATCTCCTCGTCGCGGTGCCCGTAGGCCTCCTCGGGCGGGATGCGGACCTGGAACGCGTCGCCGACCGCCTTGCCCTCGAGCTCGCGCTCGAGGCCCGGGATGATCGACCCGATCCCGTGCACGTAGACGAGCGGCTCGCCGCCCTTGGAGCTGTCGAGCTCGTTGCCCTCGTCGTCGGTCAGGGCGTACTCGAAGGTGGCGACGGTCTTGCTGGCGATCTTCACGGCGGCTCCTGTGAGCGGGGGGTGAACGGCGAGACTGCGGCCCGCAACCCTCGCCCCTGGCCCCCGCCGGTGCCACCCCTTTTGGCGGTTTCGTGCCCCCGGGCGGCCGCGCGCGCCGCGCGGCCCCGCGAGCTGGCACGCCCGGCAGGACTCGAACCTGCGACCTTCGGATTAGAAATCCGATGCTCTATCCGGCTGAGCTACGGGCGCGCGCGGGCGGGGGGGTCGGGGAGATGGGACTCGAACCCACGACTCGTAGCACCCAAAGCTACGCCTCTACCAACTGAGGTACTCCCCGGCGGTCGCGGCGGTCGGACGCGAACGGCCACGGGTAGGCACGGGCGGGCGGGGGGCGAGGGGGGCTTCGGCTGGCCGGGGCGCGCGCAGCCGGCTACGGTGCGCGGCTCTACCCCACGCTCCGACGTCAGCATGAAGGTCCTCGTCGTCGGCGGCGGCGGGCGCGAGCACGCGCTCTGCTGGAAGATCGCGCCGCTCCCCGCTGCTGACCGAGGTGCTCTGCGCGCCCGGGCAACGCCGGCACGCGCGAGGTCGCGCGCAACGTCGACGTGCGCCGCCGACGACGTCGCCGGCCTCGTGCGCTGGCGCGGCGCGAGGGCGTCGACCTGGTCGTGATCGGCCCCGAGGACCCGCTGTGCGCGGGCCTCGCCGACCGCCTGCGCGAGGCGGGCATCGACTGCTTCGGCCCGAGCGCCGCGGGCGCGCGGCTCGAGGGCTCGAAGGCCTTCGCCAAGGAGCTCCTCGACGCGCCACCGCATCCCGACCGGCGGCCTGGCGCCGCTTCGACCGCTCGGGCGCGGCCAAGGCCTACCTCGAGGGCTGCACGCAGTGGCCGCAGGTGGTCAAGGCCGACGGGCTGGCGGCCGGCAAGGGCGTGTTCGTGTGCGACGACGCGCGCGAGGCCTGCCGCGCGATCGACGCGCTGATGGAGGAGCGCACGCTCGGCGAGGCCGGCGAGCGCGTGCGTGATCGAGGAGTTCCTCGAGGGCGAGGAGGCCAGCGTGCTGGCGCTCACCGACGGCGAGCGCGATCCTGATCCTCGAGCCGGTCGTCGACCACAAGCAGCGCGGCGAGGGCGACAGCGGACCGAACACCGGCGGCATGGGCGTCTACTCGCCCGCGCCCAGCCTCTCGCGCCGCCTGCTGCGGCAGATCGAGCAGCACGTGCTCGTGCCCACGCTCCACGGCCTGCAGCGCGAGGAGCATCGACTTCCGCGGCGTGCTGTACGGCGGGCTGATGATCACCGAGCAGGGCCCGAAGGTGCTCGAGTTCAACGTGCGCTTCGGCGACCCCGAGGCGCAGGCGATCGTGCGGCGCTTCAAGAGCGACCTGGTGCCGTACCTGCTGGCCACCGCGCGCGGCGAGCTCGACGACGATCGAGCCGCCGGAGTGGGACCCGCGCTTCTGCGTCGGCGTCGTCGGCCGCCAGCGAGGGCTACCCGGCACGCTACCGCAAGGGCGACGCGATCGACGGCCTGGAGGCGGCCGCGCGCGTCGACGGAGGTGGTCGTCTTCCACGCCGGCACGCCGCCGGCGCGGCGGACGGCACGTGCGTCGACCTCCGGCGGCCGCGTGCTGTGCGTCACGGCGCTGGGCGACGACATCGAGCGCGCGCGCGCGAGGCGCCTACGACGCCTACGACCTGATCGACTGGGACGGCAAGTTCTGTCGGCGCGACATCGGCGCGCGCCTCGAGGCGCGCCGCGAGCGCATCCGCGCGATGACCGGCGGCCCCGAGGCCGAAGGGGCGCTGAGCCGCGCGCGGCGGCGAGGCGCGCGCCGACCCTGGGCGTCGTCGTCCCCACGCTCGACGAGGCGCGCGGCGCTGCCGGCGCTGCTCGAGCGCCTGCTGCGGCGCGGGCGCCGACGACCGCGCCGACGAGGTGGTCGTCGGCGACGGCGGCAGCACGCGACGGCACGCTGGAGCTGGCGCGCGCCGCGGCGGCGCGCGTCGTCGAGGCCCCGCGCGGGTCGCGGCGCGCAGCTCGCCGCCGCGGCGCGGGCGCGGACACGCGACGTGCTGTGCTTCCTGCACGCCGACTGCCTGCCCGCGCCGGGCGCGCTGGCCGCGCTGCGCGCGGCGCTTCGCCGAGCCCGCGCTCGAGGTGGCGCCTTCCGCCAGCAGGTCGAGGCGCCGGGGCGCTTCTACCGCCTGGTCGAGCGCGCGCCGAGCGTGCGCGCGGCGCGGCTCGGGCTGGTCTACGGCGACTCCGGCCTGTGCGTGCGGCGCGGGCTCTACGAGCGCGGTCGGGGGCTTCCGCGACCTGCCGCTGTTCGAGGACGTCGAGCTCTCCCGCCGCCTGCGCGCGCGCGGCGCCGCGCGCGCCGCGTGAGCGAGCGCGCGCCTCGCTGGTCTCGTCCGCGCCGCTGGCGCAGCGCGAGGGCGCCTTGCGCTGCACGCTCCGAAACTGGATCCTCACACGCGGCCTACCTGCTGGGCGCGCGCGCCCGCGCGCCTGGCGCGCCTCTACCGCGCCGCGCCAGGCGCGGCGCGGGGCGGACGGGCGGAGCAGCGGACCCGTGAAGCACGACGACGATCCGCAAGCGCTTCGAGGACTTCCTGCGCCAGCAGGGGCTCAAGCTCACGGCGCAGCGCCAGCGCATCTTCGAGCGCGCCTTCGCGACGCACGAGCACTTCAGCGCCGAGACGCTGTACGAGTGGCTGCGCGCGGAGGGCGGCCGGGCGCGTCTCGCGCCACGGTCTACCGCACGCTCTCGCCTGCTCGAGGAGGGCGGCTTCGTCGAGTCGCTCGACACCGGGCGGCGGCGAGCTGGTCTACGAGCACGTGCTCGGCCACGCGCACCACGACCACCTGGTCTGCCTGGAGTGCGGGCGCATCGAGGAGTTCCACGAGCCGCGCATCGAGGCGCTCCAGGAGGAGGTCGCGGCCCGCAAGGGCTTCGAGCTGGTCGACGCACTCGCTGCGCCTGATGGGCTACTGCCCCGCCTGCGTCCGCGCGCGCCGCGCCGGGGAGCACGCCGGCGCGGAGCAGGCCGGCGTCGGGCGGCTGAGCGCGCGGCCGGCGCCCGACCGGAGACCGCCCGACGCGGTCGTCCTAGGCCACCGGGGTCGCGGTGCAGAGCTCCGACCGGCCCGGCGGGCGGGCAGGGCCGGCGAGCGGCGGCCTCTCAGCCGGTCAGGCGGCCGCTCCTCGAGCGCGCGCACGATCTTGTTCATCACGAGCTCGGCCATCTCGCCGTTGGAGACGCCGAACTTTGCGGCCGACGCGCAGCCGGCAGCGGTGCTAGGTCGTAGACCTCGACCCCGACCGTGACGGTGGCGCCGTCGATGGTGCCCGAGCAGTGCGCAGGTCCTCGTCGGTCTCGATCAGCTCGGCCGACTCGTGGGAGAGACGACTTGGCCGTCGCCCAGACCATGTCGGCGTCCTGGTTGACAGCGCGACGTAGGTGTTGTTGTCGATCACCTCCTGGCTGATGACGACGCCGGCGCCGACACCGAGCACGGCGCCGCAGCCGGGAGCGTGGGGACCGCGAGGAGCAGGAGCGGGAGGGTCTTGTCGCATGGCGTGTGCGGGCGCCGGCGGCGGTCCGGTCGGCGGGCCGGCCGCGCTTCGCGGGATCGCGGCCGTGCGGTCGGTGCAGGGATGACGATGCGGGATGACGCTCAGGGGACGCGCCGGCGCGTTCGAGGCGACCGCGACGCGCTCGCAGTCCAGGCCGACGCGCGGCTGGAGCGAGGCGTCGAGCGTCCGTCGCGCGGTGAGTCGACGCCTCGCTGGAGCGAAGCTAGCGATTCGTCGCCGGCCGGTTCAGCAACGCGCGAGCGAGAAAAAAGCGCTTCGATCGCCGCGTGAGGGCGACTTCAGCGCGGCGGCGAGCACGGCGCGCCGGCCGCGGCCTCCACCAGGCACCGGAAGAACGCCAGCCCCTCGCCCTCCGCGCGCGCCGGCCCCGCGGGTCCAGGTCGGGTGGTGCCAGGGGCGACGTTGCGCTCGGGGTGCGGCATCAGGCCGAGCACGCGGCCGGTCGGGTCGCAGATGCCGGCGATGTCCGCGACCGAGCCGTTCGGGTTGTCGGGGTAGCCGCGCGGCGCGCCGTCGGGCGCCGACGTAGCGTCAGGGCGATCTGCCGGTTCGGCCGCAGGCGCTCAAGGGTCGCCGTCGTCGCGCACGACGAAGCGCCCCTCGGCGTGCGCCACGGGCACCGGCGAGCGCTCGCCCGGCCGGCAGCCAGGGGCAGGCGCAGCGTGCGACTCGAGCGTCACCCAGCGGCACTCGTAGTGGTTCGAGGCGTTGTCGTAGAGCGCGATCGAGCGCGCCGCGCGCTCGCCGTCGCGGCCGGGCGGGTCGAGCAGGCCCGACTCGACCAGCACCTGGAAGCCGTTGCAGATGCCGAGCACGCAGCCCGCCGCGGTCGACGAAGGCGCGCAGCGCGGTCGCCAGGCGCGCGGCGCAGCTCGAGGCCCCAGACGCGGCCGGCGCCGACGTCGTCGCCGAAGCTGAAGCCGCCCGGGAAGCGACCAGGATGCTGGAAGCGCCGAGGCGGCGGGGGTCGGCCGACCAGCCGGGTCAGGTGCACGATCTCGGTCCGCGCGCCGGCGAGCTCAGCGCGCGGGCGGTCTCGTCGTCGCAGTTGGTGCCGGCGGTGCGCAGGACGAGGGCGCGGGGCCTGGGGCTGGTCGTTCGCGGGTCGGGTGGGCCTCGGGGGAGCTCGGCTGGGGCCGCGTGGGAGCCGCCGTGGGCGCGGCGCAGGGACTCGAGCTCGAGGTCGAGCGACGCGCGCCGTCGACGCCGAGATCTCGCAGCGCGCGCGCCGCCGCGACGCGCCGAGCGCGCGCAGGGGAGGCCGGCGAGCGCGGCCTCGAAGCTCCGCCGCGCGGACGGCGCGTCGACCTCGACCAGGAAGCGCGTGCAGGACTCGGAGAACAGCCGCGGGGCGTCGGGGTCGTAGCCGGCCGGCAGCGGGTCGCAGGGAACGCGGCCGCAGGTCGAGCTCGAGCCCGAGCTCGCCGGCGAAGGCCATCTCCGCCGCGGCCACGGCCAGGCCGCCCTCGGACAGGTCGTGGATCTGGCCAGGCTTCACGGCCCGTCTTCGCGAATCCGACACGCAGTTCCTCGCCGCGGTCGGCCACACGAGCGTCGATCCGCAGCCGCAGCCGGGTGTCCCCGAGCACGACGATGTCCCCCTCGAGGGGTCCGTACTCGCGACTCATGAGCCGTCCCCCTCTCGAGCGCCCCGGCCGGCGGCCATGAGCGCCGCCACCGCACCGGACGCTGAGCCCGCGATCGCCCACCGCAAGGCCGTCGACGACGTCGAGGTAGCCGCAGGAGCGCAGGGTGGCGAGCGCACGGGCGCGCACCTCCGGGTCATCGAGAGCGCCGTCGACCGCCCCCGAGTTGCCGATCATCACCCGCGCCCCGGTGATGGGCAGGATCGGCAGCCGGACCCGTTCGCCGGCACGGATCCATACCGTCTCGCCCGTGGGCACCGCGAGCCGCATGCCGAACGCGGCCGATCGGTCCAGCCGCAGCCGCGGGTTGACCTCGGCGAGGTGGATGTGCGAGGTGAGCCCGATGTCGGTGGTGGCCTCGTTCGTGATGTCCAGCTCCCCGGTGCCGGCCGGCGGCGCCTCCTCCTGCGTGGGTCCGCCGTCGACGCCGACGCCGAAGGGGTCCTTGACCACCACGAGCCGGGTTCCGTCGTCGAACCGGGCCTCCACGCGGATCTCGTCGAGCGCCATGGGCACATCCGGGAGCACGTCGTGGGCTCCGAGAAGGAGGCGGCCACGGTCACGGGCCTCGACCATGCTCAATCCGTCGCGGGCCCACTCGCAGACCGCATCGGCGATCAGGGCCCGTGCCTCCGGGACGTTCAGTCGCAGGCCCCGGTCGCGGCGGCGCTGCGCCAGCGAGGCCTGGAGGTGCAGCAGCAGGCGGTCGCTCTCTCCGGGGGTCAGGGGCATGTCACCCTCCGTGGACGCGGTGCCCATCGCACCAGGTGCCGAGGACCTGGATGCCCTCGATCGCCATCGGTGGCACCCTACGCGGATCCTGGTCCAGCAGGACCACATCGGCCCGGGCGCCCCGGCGCAGTGACCCGCCGCGATCGTCGCCGGCCTGGTACGCGACGCCGGCCGTATACGCGGTGAGCGCCTGCTCGACCGTCAGCCGCTCCATCGGCAGCCACGACGGGCCGTCCGGCGACGCCTGCCGGGTGACCGCGACCTGGATACCGGCCAGCGGCTCGTGCCGGGTGACCGGCCAGTCGCTGCCGAACGACACCGGCGCCCCCGAGTCGAGGATCGTGCGCATGAGGTACTGCCGGGCGGTGCGGTCCTCGCCCAGCCGCGGCGCCGTCAACTCCGTCTGGGTGACGTCGTACTTCGCCCAGTAGGGCTCGAAGTTCGCGATGACGCCCAGCCGTGCGAACCGGCCGATGTCGGCAGCGTCCACGAGCTGGGCGTGGGCGATCGTCGCTCGTCGGTCCCGCCGGCCGTTGACCGCCTCCGTGTACTCGATCGCGTCCAGCGCCGTGCGTGCTGCCGCGTCGCCGATCGCGTGGATGTGCGGACTGAAGCCGAGGGCATCGACGGCCGCCACTGCCTGCTTGAGCTCCTCGGGTTCCCAGTTCGGGAGCCCGGTCGAGTGCGGGCAGTCGCAGTAGGGCTCCAGCATCGCTCCGGTGCCGGACTCGATGACCCCGTCGGCGAAGAACTTGATGGTGGTGGCGCTGAGCCTGCCGGGGGCCGCTGCGGCCACCCGCTCTCGGGTCTCGGCGAAGTCGGCCAGCTGGTCCCGCCAGGTGTTCGGGTCGCACCAGAGCCCCAGGTCGGCGCGGAAGCGCAGCACTCCCTCCTCGGCCGCGGCGAGCCACGAGTCGACGTCATGCGGCTCGACCCACGCGTCCTGCACCCACGCGATCCCGGCCGACGCGAAGTTCGCCGACGCGATCGTGAGCGCGTCCAACGCCTGCTCGCGCGTCATGGGCGGCAGAAGGTCGTAGACCGGGCGCCAGGCGCCCCACTCGCGAAGGGTGCCGACCAGGCTGCCCTCGCTCATCGCGGACGATCTCGCCATCGTGCGGCTGCGGGGTGTCCGCGGTGTAGCCCACTCGTCGCAGCGCCTCGGAGTTCACCCAGACCGTGTGGTAGTCCGAGGCGCGCACGACCACCGGACGATCGGGCACCTCGGCATCGAGCCACTGCGCGAGGAAGATGCCCCCCGGGGCCAGCGACTGGTCGAAGCCCTCGCCGCGCACCCACTCCGCCTCGGGATGCTCGCGCGCCCACCGGCCGACGGCCGCGGCGACCCTGCTGGGGACTGTCGTGCTCCTGCACCGGCGCGAGCGCACGCTCGAAGCCGCCGGCGATCGCATGCACATGGCCGTCGCGGAACGCACTGCACACGAATCCCCCGCCGCCGTCGACCACCAGCTCGGCCGGCACGGCGAGGGCCTCTTCGCCCAGCGCCAGGATCCCGTCGTGATCGAAGGCGATCGCGTCGGATTCGCTGGCGAGGCCAGTGGCGGGGTCAGGCGGCCCGCACCAGACCACGGCGTTGACGATGCGCGTGACCGTCACGATGACCTCTCCGGGACCGACCGGTCCCGCACACGTACCCAAGTCCGGGCGCCGGCCCCTGATCGGAGATAGTGGGCCCATGCCCGACACCCTGCTGATCCGTCCGGCAACCGAGGCCGACCTGGACGCGGTCGGTGACCTCTGCGTCACGGCCTATGCCTCGGCGGGACACCTGGACCCGGCGGACGTCTACGCCGAGACGCTCCGCGACGCCCGGACCCGGGCGGAGACGACGGAGATCCTGGTCGCCGAGCGTGACGACCGCATCGTGGGCACCGTGACCATCTGCCCGCCCGGCACTCCGTTCTCCGAGATCGGCCGGGCGGGCGAGAGCGAGTTCCGATTCCTGGCTGTGGCACCAGAGGCCTGGCGCACCGGCGTCGGCGAGGCTCTGGTGGACGCCTGCGAGGAGCGAGCCGTGGCCGCCGGCGACCGCGCGCACGTCATCTGCGTGATCGACACGAACGACGGCGCGCATCGGTTGTACGAGCGCCTCGGATTCGATCGGCTGCCGGAGCGGGACTGGAGCCCGCGCGAGGGCGTCTACCTGCTCGCCTACCGCGCGCGCTGCGTCCGGCTACCGGTCGCGGTCAGAGCAGGATCGCGAGGATGTCGCCCTCACGGACGACGTCGCCCGCGGCGACGCTGATCTCCGTGACCTGCCCGGGAGCCTCCACGAGGACCGGGATCTCCATCTTCATGGACTCGAGGATGACGATGGTGTCGCCGACCGTGACCTCGTCGCCGACCTGCACCACGACCGAATGCACGGATGCGACCATCTCGGCTCGCAGCGTCTGCTCCACGTGTTCTCCCTGTCGCCCCGTCTGGGAGGAGGCTAGTCGGCCGAGTCGCTCGAGCGGTAGGTGATCGACACCTGACGGATGCGCGCCACGATCTGGACGCGCAGCCGCTCGGGCGCCTGCTCGCAGGCGCACGATCGGTGCACGAGGGACTTCACCGCCTGCTCCAGGCCGTACTGCCGAAGGCAGGGCCGCACTCGTCCAGGTGCTGGGCGATCCGCGCCCGGTCGGCGTCGTCCGCCTCACCGTCCAGGAAGTCGTAGACGAGGGCGAGGACCTCGGGGCAGTCGGTCTCGTGCGGGTTGCCGCAGCTCATGCCCATCACCCCCCTCGGTTCCGACGGCGGCCGGGATGAGGCCCCGCTCGATCGCGTAGTCCTCCAGCAGCTCGCGGAGCAGCTTGCGGCCGCGGTGAAGCCGGGACATGACCGTGCCCACCGGCGTGTCCATGATCTCGGCGATCTCCTTGTAGGAGAAGCCCTCGACGTCCGCGAGGTAGACCGCCATCCGGAAGTCCTCGGGCACGGCCGCCAGTGCCTCGACGACGTCGGTGTCGGCCAGCCGGTCGAGCGCCTCGGCCTCGGCGGACCGCAGCCCGCGCGACGTGTGGCTCTCCGCCTCGGCGATCTGCCAGTCGGAGAGGTCGTCGGTGCCGGTCTGGTAGGGCTGGCGCTGCTTCTTGCGGTAGATGTTGATGTACGTGTTCGTCAGGATGCGGAACAGCCAGGCCTTGAGGTTCGTGCCGTCCGTGAACGAGGCGAAGGCGGCGAACGCCTTCAGGTAGGTCTCCTGCACGAGGTCCTCGGCGTCGGCGGGATTGCGCGTCATGCGCATCGCCGCGCCGTAGAGCTGGTCGAGGTACTGCATCGCGTCGCGCTCGAAGCGCGCGACCCGCGCCTCCGTGGACTCCTCGGGAGCCGCGTCGGTGGTCGAGCTCCTCCGGCATCGCGGCCGGGCCGCCGTCAGCGGCGTCATCTGTCATCGGCGAACGAGCCTAGCCCGACGGCACCACCGGTCCGGTCGAGGGTCGACAGGCCACCGTCGGTGGCAGCGATGAGCAGCACACCGGCGCCAACGCGAGTCCCGCCGGCTTCATTCCACGAACCCTCGGAGGAAGTCGATCGACCCGGAGGAAGCGCGACGCCCAGGTCGCCCCGCACGAGGGAATGGTCGCCTCCGACGACGGTCACGACCCGGATCGACCCGGCGCCTGGACCTCGATCTCCTCGGCGGCAGTCCCGAACGGATCCCGATCCCCCTGGATGACGAGCACCGGTCACCCCGCGTCCGACCAGCTCCTCGGCTCGGCTGGCCTCGGGACGGCCCGGCGGGTGCAGGGGGAAGGCGAGCGCCAGCACGCCCACGGCCCCGACCTCGACCGGCCGTCCGGCAGGCCACCCGGGCCCCGGCGGATCGCCCGCCCACCACGAGCGGGCCCGCGGAGCCGGAGCCGGCCGAGCACCTCCACCCACGCCGCGTCGAGGGTGGCGGGACGAGGGGCGATCCGGCGTCCGGCCACCCGCCACGGCTGGTCGACGAGCGACGACGCGGAATCCCGCACGGCAGCACGGCCGCGGCCACCTGCTGGAGGTCCCCGGCCTCCACTCCCGCCGCCCGCGCCGTGGCCGAGGACGAGGAGCGGCGCCGGTCGAGGCCCCCGTCGGGACGGCCCGATGGACGCGCGCGGTCCCCGCCGACGTCTCGATCAGGCGCACGGACCTGCGCACGCTCATCGGCCGGTCCTCAGTGCGGCGTCGCCGAGGACGTCCTCGGCGGCAGGGGCGCGATCAGCTCGGGGCCGTTGTTCCGCACGCTGTTCACGGCGGTCGAGACCGGGTAGGCATCGAGGGCAGCCGCCGCCGCGGGCACCAGCAGGCCCGGCCACGTCCTGGGGCCGTTCGCCGGGTCGAGCCAGGTCTCCCAGTCGGCCCGGCCGATCGTCATCGGCATCCGGTCGTGGATCCGTCCCACGTCGTCGGAGGCCTCCGTGGTGATCACGGTGCAGGTCAGCCGCCACGCCTGGGGATCGTCGTCCGGCCGGGTCGGGTCGCGCCACCACTCGTAGAGCCCGGCCATCGCGAGGGACGACCCGTCCGCGGGATGAATGAAGAACGGCTGCTTCAGCGGCTTGCCGCCCTTTCCGAGCGGCGCGTCGGGCGAGGTCGGGAGGTACCACTCGTAGTAGCCGTCGGCGGGGACGAGGCAGCGCCGCTTCGCGAACGCCCGACGGAACGCGGGCTTCTCGGCGACCGTCTCGGCTCGGGCGTTGATCATCCGGCTGCCGATGGACGGGTCCTTCGCCCAGGACGGGACCAGCCCCCAGCGCCCGATCACGAGCGCCCGCTCGCCCTGACGTCGTCCGTGACCCGGTCGACGACCAGGTAGACCTTCTTGGTGGGCGCGACGTTGTAGTCCGGCGCGGAGCTCCTCCTCCGGGGCCGCCTCGACCTCGAACTCCTCGACCAGCGCTGCCGGGTCCTTCGCCGCCGCATACCGTCCGCACATGCCTGCAGCCTGCCACCTCGCCGGTCACGCGGAAAGGCACCGTCTCGACTCGGGGTAGAGGTGTCCGAGGCCGCCGGTGGGCCGCGTACACTTCCGGCGTGACTTCGCAGGCGCAGCGACGGGCGCACCGCGCGCTGCTGACCTCGGTCGCGCTCACGGTCCTCACCATCGCCGGCCACACGGCCGGTCGGCGGCGGTCTCCCGGACGTCGTCGGACTCGCGCAGTCGTCCGGGGCTGTCCTTCGGGCTCGCCTTCGCCACCTCGGCTCGTCGCCTCAGCCGCGACTCGCCTGCTCGTCTTCCTCCTCGCCGGGCAGGCATTCCTGCACCTGGTCCTGACCTTCTCGTCAGCCCATGCCCACGGCGGCGCATGCCGCCGCACCGGACGCTCGGGCCATGATCGCCGGACACGTCGTCGCGGCGATCCTCGCCGCCGGCCTGCTCACTCATTCCGACGCCCTGATCGATCGCTGGCTCGCCTTCCTGAACGCGGTGCTCGGCACGCCCGCACCCGGATCGGCACCGACGTCTCGGGGCACCGGCCAGCCCACGCCAGCACCGGCACCCTCCTCACGCCTGCTCGACTCGCTGCTACGCCAGGACACGCGCCGCGGCCCACCCGCTCTCCTCCCACTGGCCTGAACAGCTCACTGCCGGCCGAGCGTCTCGCACTCGCGGCGGTGCGACTCCACTTTCACGTTCGACATCCCTATTTCGCGATCCACCTACTTTGAGGACATCACATGCGTATTCACCTGCGTTCCACCCTGTCCCGAGCCATGCTCGGGGCGGCCGCCACGAGCCTCGCCGTCCTGGCGGTGGCCGCCCCTGCCCAGGCCCACGAGGCACCGAAGCCGGGAAAGACCTGCGCCACGTCGGGAATGACCGAGATCAACCACGGCGACGTCTACGTCTGCACGAGCAAGACCGCCAGCGCCAAGCCCCGCTGGGGCACGGGCAAGGCCATCTCACGATCGCCGCTCACCGTCTCCGACGGCTGGGCCAAGGCCGCCAGCACCGGCATGTCGGCCGCCTTCGGCATGGTCAAGAACCCGACCAGCAAGCCGATTCGGATCGTGGGCGCCTTCAGCTCCTACTCGAAGGTCGTTCAGCTCCACGAGGTCGTCGACAAGAACGGCGCCATGGTCATGCAGCAGAAGACCGGCGGATTCGTCATCCCAGCCGGCGGCATGCTCGAGCTCAAGCCGGGCGGCAACCACCTGATGTTCATGGAGATCACCAAGCCCATCAAGGCCGGCACCCTGGTGCCGGTCACCCTGGTGACCTCCGACCGGCGCCCTCATGCGGACCAAGGTGCTCGGCAAGGTCTACAACGGCGCCAACGAGGACTACTCGGCGAGCTCCGGCAGCATGCCCAGCATGTCGGGAATGTAGGGACGGTGCCCGATTCCAGCCCCGCCCTCACCCGACGCGGCGTGCTGGCCGCCGGCGGCGCCGCACTACTCGGCGCCGCCGGCGGGTTCGCACTCGGGACAGCACGCGCCGACGGCACCGGGTCGGCCTCCGCGCCGGTCCCGACGCCGACCACCGAGGCGACTGCGTCCCCGACTGCGACACCCGCTCCCAGCGGCGGCTCGCCGACCATCCCCTTCTACGGGACGCACCAAGCCGGAGTCGAGACCGAGCCGGCCCTGCTGCAGACCTTCGTCGGCCTGAACCTGCGAGAGCCCTCCCGCGACTCTCTGGAGGCAGTCCTTCGCCTCGTGACCGACGACGCCGCACGGCTCACCGGCGGTGAACCCGCTCTGGGCGATACCGAGCCCGAGCTGGCCGCCCATCCGGATCGCCTCACCGTGACGGTGGGTCTCGGCCGACCGTTGTTCGAGCGCGTCGGCCTGGAGGACCGGATCCCGGCCCAACTGCCCGAGCTGCCCGAGTTCAGCACCGACGCCTTCGAGGACCCCTGGTCGCAGACGGACCTGCTCCTCCAGGTGGGCAGTGACAACGCCGTCACGCTGGCGCACACGATCCGCATGCTGACGAAGGACCTGTCCACCCTGACCGCGGTGGCGTGGACCCAACCGGGATTCCGATCACCGCGACCGGCCGTGCCCGGTGGCAGCACGACGCGCAACCTCATGGGACAGGTCGACGGGACGATCAACCCGGAGGCCGGCGAGTTCGCCGACGTCGTCTGGATCGACGAGGGCCCCGAGTGGTACGCCGGCGGCACGATCCTCGTCCTCCGCCGCATCCGGATGCTCATGGACACCTGGGAGATCCTCGACCGGACGACGCAGGAGACCGTCATCGGCCGCCACATCGACACCGGTGCCCCCCTCGGCGGCACGAGCGAGTCCGATCCCGTGCCCTTCGACGCAACCGACGACCTCGGCCTGCCGGTGATCCCGCAGGATGCCCACATCCGCGTGGCGCACGCGGCGACGCCCGCGGAGATGATCCTTCGGCGCCCGTACTCGTACGACAACGGGATGCGCGACGGAACCAATGACGTGGGACTGCTCTTCGCCGCGTACGCGCGGGACCCGCGCACCAGCTTCATTCCGATGCAGGAGCGCATCGCGGCGTCGGACGCCTTCAACCAGTGGAACACCACCATCGGCTCGTCGGCGTATGTCATGCCCGGTGGTGTGGCCGAAGGCGGCTACCTGGCCGAGGACCTGCTCGCGTGAGCCCGCGACATCGCGCTGTCGTGTTCGTGCGGGGCCTGCTCGTCCTGGGCCTGCTCGCTTCGCTGATGATCGTGGCCTCCGGCGGGCCGCGTCCAGGCCCATTCGTCCCAGACGGGCTCGGAGCCGGTCGCCGATGCGCGCCTCGACGATGCCCCGAACCGCGTCGTCATCACGTTCGACTCGCCCCTGATGGACATCGGCGCCGCATTGGTGGTGCGAGCAGCCGACGGCAGCGACGTGACCAGCGGTCCGCCCGAGATCAACCGGAACGAGATCTCCGTTCCCGTACGGACCGACGTCGCCGGCGGCGAGTTCACGGTCGCCTACCGCGTCGTCTCCCAGGACGGTCACACCGTCACGTCCACCTTCGACTACACCGTGTTGGGCGGAGCGGATCCGGCGACGGCGACCCCCGAAGGAACGACGACGACTCTGCCGCAGAGCCGTCCACGTCACCGTCACCTCCCGGCACGTCACCGTCACCGTCGGCACCCTCGGACGTGGCGGCCAGCGAGGAGCCGGCGGACAGCGGCGGCATGCCCGTCCTTCTGCTCGTCGGCGGCCTCCTTGGCCTGACCGTCATCATCGTCGGAGCGATAGCCTTGCGACGATGACGACGACCGAGAACCAGACGACACCCGACCTGTGGGCCGCCCCGACGGCGATCTCGCCGATCGAGGCCGTCGTCCCGGTGCCTGGGTCCAAGTCCGCCAGCAACCGGGCGCTCATCCTGGCCGCCATCGCCGACGGACCCAGCACGATCACCGGGCTGCTCGACGCCCGGGACACCCAGTTGATGATGGCCGGACTCCGACTGCTCGGCAACGAGGTCCACGTCGTCGGTCACGATGACGTCGGCAATGTCACGGTTGCCATCACCCCGCACTTCATGCGCGGCCCCGCATCCATCGACGTCGGCCTGGCTGGCACGGTGATGCGCTTCCTTCCTCCGGTTGCCGCGCTCGCTCATGGCGAGATCACCTTCGACGGCGACGTCCACTCCCGTCGTCGGCCGATGGCCACCGTCATCGAGTCGCTGAAGGACCTCGGCGCCAAGGTGTACGACCGGGGCACCGGCCGGCTGCCGTTCATGATCGATGCCACCGGCGAGGTCACCGGCGGCGAGGTCTGGGTGGATGCGTCCCGGTCGAGCCAGTTCATCTCCGGCCTGCTGATCAGCGCCGCCCGGTTCAACGCCGGCGTCACCGTGCACCACGTCGGTCCGCAGATCCCCAGCATGCCGCACATCGAGATGACCATCGCGATGCTCGCCGAGCAGGGCATCGAGGTTCGGCGCGACGAGTCGTCGATCTGGCATGTCGACCCCCAGGACATCCCGGCCCTCGACCGGCACATCGAGCCGGACCTGTCCAACGCGGCGCCGTTCCTCGCGGCGGCGCTCGTCACCGGCGGCACGGTGACCATCCCCGACTGGCCGCAGCACACGGTGCAGGCCGGCGACACGCTGCGCGACCTGCTCGCCCGGATGGGTGCCAAGGTCGTGCTCGGCGACGACGGCCTCACGGTCACCGGCACCGGCACCGTCAACGGCCTCGAGGCGGACCTCTCCGACGTGGGCGAGCTGGCCCCCGCCCTCGCCGCCGTGGCAGCCCTCGCCGACTCCCCCAGTCACTTCTTCGGCATCTCGCACCTGCGCGGGCACGAGACCGACCGCCTCGCGGCGCTCGCGACCGAGATCAACGGACTCGGTGGCGACGTGACGGAGACCCAGGACGGACTGCGCATCCGTCCGCGCGCGCTGCACAGCGGCGACGTCCGTACCTACGACGACCACCGCATGGCGACGGCCGCGGCCATCCTCGGTCTGCGAGTCGAGGGTCTCCGGGTCGAGGACATCGACACGACGGCCAAGACCCTTCCCGACTTCGCCCGCCGGTGGCAGGACATGGTTGGCCCCTCGGGAAGCACGGCGCCGCGCACGTGACGCGACAGCATCACCTCCTCGACGAGGACGACGTTCGCGTCCGTCCCGGCCGAGGCAAGTCGCGGCCGCGGTCCAAGGAGCGCCCCGAGCACGCCGAGGCCCGTCCGGGCACCGTCGTGACCGTGGATCGCGGTCGCTTCACCCTTGAGCTCGCCGACGGCACCGCGATGTATGCCATCAAGGCCCGCGAGCTCGGTCGCAAGGGCATCGTCGTCGGCGACCGTGTCGAGGTGGTCGGCGACGTGTCCGGCGACACCGACACCCAGGGGCGCATCGTGCGGCGCGGCGCCCGCATCTCCACGCTGCGCCGCACGGCCGACGATTCCGACCCCGTCGAGCGGGTGGTGGTCGCCAACGCGACGCAGCTCGCGGTCGTGACCTCGACGGTCGACCCCGAGCCGCGGACCGGCCTGATCGACCGTGCGATCGTGGCTGCACTCGACGCAGGGATCGAGCCGATGCTCGTGCTCACGAAGACGGACCTGAAGCCGGCCGACGAGCTGCTGGCGCTCTACGGTCCGCTGGACCTGCCGGTGTTCACCATCACCAACAAGAAGCTTCCGGCAGCACTGGCGGAGGCCCTGATCGGCGAGTCGACGGTCCTGGTCGGCCACTCCGGCGTCGGCAAGTCCACGCTGGTGAACAACCTCGTGCCGTCGGCCGATCGCGTCATCGGTCACGTCAACGCGGTCACGGGCCGCGGGCGGCACACGTCGACGAGCGTGGTCGCGCTGCACCTCCCCGACGGCGGCATGATCATCGACACCCCGGGCATCCGGTCCTTCGGTCTCGCCCACGTCGACGTGGACCGAGTGATCAACGCGTTCCCGGACCTCGGGGCACTCACGGCCGGCGTGCCCTCGGTCGTGCTCGCACGACGAGCCGGACTGCGCCCTGAACGACTTCGCGGACGACGGCTCCATCGCCGCCCTGCGCATCGATTCGTTGCGCCGGCTCATCCGCAGCCGGTCGACGACTGTCGACGACGAGGGCTGACGCGGCGTCAGCTCGCTGTTGGTGTTCTCGATGATGGCCGACCACGCGGCCTCTGCACCGGTGTGACCGACGCGGATCGTCCAGTAAGATCGCCAGGAGCGACACCAGGATCATCACCACGCCGAGAACGGTGAGCCACGTCGGTCTGGACTTGTTCGCCGGGATGCCACGGTCGAACAGCCAGAAGACCAGCACGAGCAGGAACAGGACGCCGGCGATCAGCGGCAGCAGATCGCCAAGCTCGGCGTGCTGCTCGGGAGTGCCGACGCGCAGCGGCGAGCTGCTCCCCCGACTCCTTCGCGCCACCGCGGACGCCGCGGCCACCGCCGGCCACGATGACCACGAGGCTGCCGAAGCGGCGCGAGAAGCTCGGACGAACGGCCATCAGGATGGCGCCGAGGGCGGCCAGCGGGATGAGGACCACGGCGGCGTGCACGACGAGGGCGTGAACGGGCAGGCCGGCGATCGTGTCGAAGAGGGATCCCACGGGGCGAGTCTAGGCACGTTCCTGCCGGTCCGGTCGTCAGCGACGCCGATGGGCGCGCGGTAGGTTGCCCGCGTGACCGAGCAGCCACTGACCGCCGACCTCGCGCTCGCCCTCGACCTGGCCGACGCCGCCGACGAGCTCTCCCTGTCGCGCTTCCGCGCGGCCGACCTCGTCGTGGACACCAAGCCCGACCTCACCCCGGTCTCCGAGGCCGACCGCGCCGTCGAGCGCGCCCTGAGGGCCGAGCTGGTCCGGCTTCGCCCCGACGACGCGATCCTTGGCGAGGAGTACGGATCGGCTGGTGAGGCACGCCGCCGCTGGATCATCGACCCGATCGACGGCACCAAGAACTACGTCCGCGGAGTTCCGGTCTGGGCCACGCTCATCGCCCTGCTGATCGACGAGGACGATCGTGCTCGGCGTGGCGTCGGCGCCTGCGCTGGCCCGCCGCTGGTGGGCGACGCGGGGAGGCGGCGCCTTCGTCACCGACCCGACCGCGCGCGAGCCCCGACGGCTGCAGGTCAGCGCGTGTCACCAGCCTTACGGATGCGTCCTTCTCGTACTCCGATGCTGTCGGCTGGGACGAGCGCGGATCCGCGCGCCGGCCTGACCGCCCTGCTGCACGGCACGTGGCGGCAGCGGGCCTACGGCGACTTCTGGTCGCACCTGATGGTCGCGGAGGGCGTCGTCGATATCGCCGCCGAGCCCCAGCTGGAGAGCTACGACATGGCCGCCCTCGTGCCGATCGTCGAGGAGGCGGGCGGGCGACTCACCGCCTACGACGGCGGTTCGGCCATCGCCGGTGGCTCGGCGGTGTCGACCAACGGCCTGCTCCATGAGGAAGTCCTGGCCTGCTACTTCGTGCCCTGACGGCGGCCCCGGTTCGACGATTGCCGTGACAAGAACCCCTCACCACGGCACGATGAGTAGACGTCACCAGCCATGGAGGTGCCATGCAACTGTCCACCATCATCGCCGGCAAGGGCGACTTCGTCGCCACGATCCAGCCCGACGCCACTGTGGCGGACCTGATCGCCATGCTCTCCGAGCACGGCGTCGGGGCGCTGGTCGTGTCGGCTGACGGCCGCACGATCACGGGCATCGTCTCGGAGCGCGACGTCGTGCGGGCCATGGCCCACGGGGCCGACCGGCGTTCGAGCAGCCGGTGGCGTCGATCATGACCAAGCACGTGTTCTCGCGCCCCGCCGGAGGCGCACGTCGAGGAGCTCATGCACGTGATGACGGAGAAGCGCGTCCGCCACATCCCGGTGACCGATCCCGAAGGACTGCTGCTCGGCATCGTCAGCATCGGCGACGTCGTGAAGTCCCGGCTCGGCGAGCTCGAGGGCGAGCGGGCCGCACTGATGGACTACATCACCCGGGGCTAGCAACCCGATGCCTCGTCACTTGTGGCGGGTTTGCCGGCCCCCGGAGTCGCCACGTCTGACGACCCGACGGGCAGTCGACGACGGGTCAGCGGCGGGTCACCCGCAAGCGGCAGCCCGCCGACCGGCCGGACCGTCACCAGCGGCTCCGACCTCGGCACGCCGGCGCCCGTCCGGGTAGGCCACCGCGTAGCGGCCGGCGATCGCCGCAAGCATGAGCACGCCTTCGACGTAGGCGAAGTCGCGGCCGATGCACTGTCGCAGGCCCGCCCCGAACGGGATGAACGAGGTGCGGTCGGCCTCGCCGGTGACGAACCGATCCGGTCGGAACTGCTCCGCGTCGCGGCCAGACGTCCGGATGACGATGCAGCAGCCACGGACTGAGGATGACCAGGGCTGAGCTCCGGGATGTCGTGGCCGCCGAGGACATCGTGGTCGAGCGACTTGCGGGTGATGAGCCAGGCCGGCGGGTACAGCCGCAGCGCCTCGTCGAGGACCGCGCGCGCGAACGGCAGCCGCGCGTAGTCCGCGAAGGTGGCGGGGCGGCCGCCCAGGACGGCATCGGACTCCGCCTGCAGCTCGGCTTGGATGTCGGGATGCTCGGCCAGCAGCGCCCACGCCCACGTCAGCGCACTGGCGACCGTCTCGTGCCCGGCCACGATGAAGGTCACCACCTGGTTGCGGATCTCCTCCACGCCCAGCCCGGCACCGGTGTCGTCGCGCGAGTCGATGAGCAGGTCGAGCATGTCCGCCGGCGCGCCATCGCGGCCGCGGCGACGCTCGTCGAGCATCCGCTGCACGGCGCCGTCGAGCTCCCGCACGGCGGCCTGCAGCTTGCGATTGGCGGGCGACGGCACCCAGGCCGGGGGCGTGATGGGCACCCGAGCACGAGCGACGACCACGTCGAGAGCCGAGAGGGTCGCCCGCGCGAGCCGATCGGCGTCGGCGGAGAGGTCGGTCCCGAACAGGGCATGGCCGACCACCTCGAGTGCCCCGTGCATCATGGCGGCGTCCACGTCGACGACGCGTCCCGGCGGGCAGTGCGTCCCAGTTCGCGAACATCCGCTGCACGGCCACGTCGACGTGCCCGACGATGTGCTCGAGGGTCTCGTGGTGGAAGGCCGGCTGCACCAGCGGACGCTGACGACGCCACGACTCGGTGTCGGCGACGAGCAGGCCCTCCCCCGTGACGAGGGACAGGGACCGGTACTGGATGGTCGACTTGCCGTAGTTGCGGCCGTTGGCGACGAGCACGCGACGCACGCCGTCGGGGTCGTTCACCAGGTAGCTGGGCGGACGCGGGATCGGGAACTGGACGACGTCGCCGTACTCGCGCCACGCGGACATGAGGTAGTCGAGCGGATTCCGGCGGATGACGGAGAAGGCCCGGAGCATGTCCGGCCCGAGCGGTCCGGGCGCCGTCGCCGGGGTGCCGACGAACGATCGTCCCTCGTACTCACGGGACGCCCATGTCACCCCCTCGTACGCTCACGCTAGTCGTGCGGGGACAGGTGCCGCTCGACGTGAGCGCGCGCGTGCTCGATCGCCTCGGGCAGGGAGGTGAAGGTGTGCCGCTCGGCCTCCAGGGCGGCCATCGCTCCCACGGCGTCGAGGATCTTCCCGGACCGCTCGCCGACGCCGCACAGCAGCACGGTCACCCCGCGGGACTGCAGGCCGGTGATGATCTCCTCAAGCGCGTGGCCGCCGCTCGCGTCGATCACCCGGACGCCACCCAGTCGGAGGATGACAACGCGAACGTCCGAGACGCTGGTGAAGACGTCGAGGAAGTGCTGGGCCGCGCCGAAGAAGAGCGCACCGTCCAGACGGTAGACCGCGATGTGCTGGCGCAGCAGAGCGTGCTCCTCCTGGTCGTCGCTGACCGACTCCGTGCCCGCGCGAACGACACCTCCTCCTGCTCGACGGTGCTGCTCTTCGCCATCGCCCGCAGGGCCAGCACGGCCGCCACGGCGATCCCGATCTCGACGGCGAGGATGAGGTCGAACACGACGGTCGCCGTCGCCGTCAGGATCATGACGAGCGCGTCGGATTGTCGTCGATGTGAGGATCGAGCGTCACGGACCGACGGTCGACCATGCGCACGGCCGTCACCATGAGCACGCCGGCGAGGGCCGCCAGCGGGATACGGGCCACCAGGGACGCGGCGAACAGGACGATCGGCCAGGATCAGAACCGAGTGCACGATGGCCGAGACCCGGGTGCGAGCGCCCGCTCGCACGTTGACCGCGGTGCGCGCGATCGCCCCGGTGGCCGGCATGCCGCCGAAGAGGCCGCTCGCGACGTTCGCCAGACCCTGGCCGAAGAGCTCACGATCCGGGTTGAGTCGAGAGCCGTCGGACATGCCATCGGCGACGCGAGCAGAGAGCAGGCTCTCGATCGCCGCGAGGGCCGCCACCGCGAGGGCTGCCGAGAACAGCGCGCTGGTCGTCGCCGTGTCCAGGATCGGCAGCCGTGGCGATGGGATCACGCCCGGGAGGGCGCCGATGGTCATGACGTCCCATGCCAGCCACGCGGTCAGCGCGGTCGCGACGACGATGGCGATGATCGAGGCGGGCATTGATCGACGGATGCGCGGCAGGCCCGAGCATCAGGACGACGACCAGAGCCCGACCAGGGCCAGCGACTGCACCGCCGAGCTGCCAGTCCGTCGCCGCGATCGCGCGGAACGCCACGACCGCGGTGTTCTCCCCCTCGGGCTTCGGCACGTCCAGGGCGAGCGGCACCTGCTGGAGGAAGATGATCGTGGCGATCCCGATCGTGAAGCCCTCGACCACCGGCCACGGGATGTAGGCCACGGCGCGCCCGAGCCCGGACATCCCCATCGCCATGACCATGAGTCCGGCCATGATCGCCACCGGGATCACCGCCTCGGCGCCGTAGCGCGACACGATCGGCACCAGGACGACCGCCATGGCCCCGGTGGGTCCGGAGACCTGGAGATTCGATCCGCCGAAGACCGCCGCGACGAGGCCGGCGACGATCGCGGTGATCAGTCCGGCGGACGCACCGACCCCGACGTGACGCCGAAGGCGAGGGCCAGCGGCAGGGCGACGACGCCGACGGTGATGCCCGGCGAGCACGTCGCCTCGCCAGCTGCGCCGCAGCCCGGAGTAGTCCGCCCTCGTGGGCAGCACCCGCTCCCGGAGGAGCGCGAGGGTGCTGGCCGTGCTCACGACCCCGGCACGAACACGTTCTCCGTCACGAGCAGGCGCACCCGCCCGCTGACGTGGGCCAGCGAGTCCGCGGCCGTCGCCTGGCCGACGTCGCTCGCGTAGGCAGCATCGAAGTCGGCGCGCGAGTCGAACCACAGCTCGGAGACCCCGTCGATGCCGGCCTCGTCGTAGCCGTCGTCGACGACGTTGAAGATCACCTTGCGCACTCCGGGCAAGCTGGACGGCCAGCGGCGACGTGCTCGTCGAGCCACCAGCCGACGAACTCCTCATGCGTCATGTCCGAGCGACGGGTGAGCATGATCATGGCCTTGAACACGGGCAGCTCCTGTCAGGCGGTTGGCTTCTGGACGCGGGCGTTCGGCCGGCCGCCCGCACTCAGGGCGAGCGCGATGACGACCTCGTCCGCCTTGCGGCGCGTCCGGCACGCTGACATCGACGGCGTCCATGTCGTCGAACACCCAGCGGTCGTCCTTGTTGCCGATCGGCATGGTGATCGCCGAGCCCGGGCCGCCGATCTTCTTCGTTCCCGGGATGATGTCGGCGCCCCCGCCGATCGCGGCGCGGACGGGCGCGCCGAATCGCGGATGCAGGATCGCGGCCGTGTGCTCGCGGTCCCCGTCGACGCCGACGATGGCCCCCTTGCCGTAGCCCCGCACGTCGGCGGGCGCCACGCCCACCGACGCCAGCACGGCCAGGGCCCGCTCGACGAGCAGCGCGGCCGCCTGCGCGCCCGAGTGCCTCGAGCTCGCCGAGGTCGTCGACCCGACCGCGTCCGGCGAGCGGATTGCGCACGACGATCGACGGCCGTGCCCACCGCGGTCGGCGGGTCCACCGGCGAGTCCGGCCTCCCGGACCGTCTGGGTCACCGATGCCGTGATGCTGCGAACGTCCATGTCCGACCACTCCTTCGTCACCGGCCCGCCGGGATCGGCGAGCGCGCCTGGTACAGGGTCGTTCGCTCGACGAGCGTGCGCCCGATCGGCTCGACGACCTCGCGCAGTTCCTCGACGGTGATGCCCTGGCCGTGGGCAGCTCCGGCCGCGCGGGAGATGTTCTCGTCCATCAGGGTGCCGCCGAGGTCGTTGACGCCGGCGCGCAGGAGCTGCTGGGCGCCTGCGGACGCCGAGCTTCACCCAGGACGCCTGGACGTTGTCGATCTGCCCGTGATAGCCGATGCGACCCACCGCGTGCATGAGGACGGTCTCGCGCCAGGTGGGCCCGCGCCGGGCGCGGCGCTTGAGGTAGATCGGCGAGGCCATGTGCACGAACGGCAGCGGGATGAACTCGGTGAAGCCGCCGGTGCGCTTCTGCACGTCGCGGGTGCGGACGATGTGCCGTGCCCAGTGGACCGGCTGCTCGACGCTGCCGAACATGATGGTCACGTTGGACCGCAGGCCGACCGCCGTGCGCAATCTCGTGGGCCTCGAGCCACTCGCTCGTGGTGATCTTGTCCGGGCACAGCACCTCGCGGATCTGGTCGTCGAGGATCTCCGCCGCCGTCCCGGGCAGCGACGCCAGCCCGGCGTCCTTCATCCGGCGCAGGTACGACTCGAGCGGCTCGCCCAGGCGGCGAGCGCCCTCGGTGACCTCGAGGGCGGTGAACCCGTGCACGTGCATGGTCGGCACCGCGGCCTTGACCGTCCGCGTGACCTCGACGTAGTAGTCGCCGTCGAAGTCGGGGTGGATGCCGCCCTGCAGGCAGACCTCGGTCGCCCCGAGCTCGGCGGCCTCGCGCACCCGGTCGGCGATCTCGTCGTTGCGTGAGCAGGTACGGCTTGCCACGCAGGTTGAGGGACAGCGGGCCCTTGGAGAACCCGCAGAAGGAGCACTTGAAGGTGCACACGTTGGTGTAGTTGATGTTGCGGTTGCGGACGAAGGTGACGTCGTCGCCGTTCACCTGCTGACGCAGGCGCGTCGGCGAACTCCGCGACGGCCACGACCTCCGGGCCGCGCGCCTCGAACAGGGTGGCGAGCTCCTCGACTCCCGGCTCCTGCCCGAGCAGCGACACCGGCGAGCACCTCCGACACGGCGGTTCCGGCATGCGAGGGTCCCGGCACGAGGACCATCGGCGGCGCGATCGGCGCCGGAGTACCAGGCGGTGGAGCGACGGCCGACCTGGATGACCTCGGCGCCCGGTGCCCACGTTCGCGGCGGCCTCGTGGCGCTCGGGGAACATCGATCCCGGATCGTCTCGCCCCATGCCCTCGGCATCCGAGCGGTCGAGCACGGCGAACCGCACGTTCTCGTCGAGCCAGCGGGCCGGGTCGAGGGCGAACTCCGGGTAGATCGTCAGCCGCGGGGCCAGTGCCAGCCCACGGGCCTCGACGGCCGCTCGCAGCACGTCGACATGCGGCCATGGCCGCTCCGGGTTCACGTGGTCGGCGGTGACCGGCGAGATCCCGCCGAAGTCGTCGATGCCGGCGTCGATCAGGGCACCGGGGTCGTCGACGAGGTTGGGTGGCGCCTGCAGGTGCACGTCGGCGGGCAGGATCTGGCGGGCGAGCGCGATCGTCTCGAGCAGGTCGTCGAGGGAGCACGGCCGGATGGTTGCGCATGAGCGTGCCCGGCTTCGGCACGAAGTTCTGGACGATGACCTCCTGCACGTGGCCGAAGTCCCGGTGCGCCGCCGCGATCGCCTCCAGCGCCACGATGCGGTCCGACCGCGATTCGCCGATGCCGACGAGCACCCCGGTCGTGAAGGGGATGGCGAGCTCACCGGCCATGCGCAGGGTCGCCAGCCGACGCTCGGGGTCCTTGTCCGGAGCGCCCGCGATGCGCCGGGAGGTCCGGGTTGAGGCTCTCGATCATCATCCCCTGGCTCGGCGACACCGCGTCGCAGCGCGAGCCAGGTCGTCCCGGCCGAGCGCGCCGGCATTCACGTGCGGCAGCAGGCCGGTCTCGTCGAGGACCCGTCTGCGCGGCGTGCAGGACGTAGTCGATCGTGGAGCCGAAGCCGTGGTCGTCCAGCCAGCGCCGGGCCTCCGGGTAGCGGTCCTCGGGGAACTCCCCCAGCGTGAACAGCGCCTCGTGGCAGCCGGCCTCGGCGCCCGCCCGGGCCACGTCGAGCACCTCGTCCATCGGCAGGTAGGCGCTGGGCAGGTGCGGCGGGCGACTGGGCGAAGGTGCAGTAGCCGCACCGGTCCCGGCACAGCATGGTCAGCGGGATGAAGACCTTGGGCGAATAGGTGATCCGGCGCAGCGTGGGAGTCGAGGTCACCCAGGCCTCCCATCACGTGTGTCGTGCGGAAGGAATCGTCGCACACCCCCTCCGCAGCGGTGGTCCCCCGCACGATTCTGCAAGATCTTGCGTGAACCTGCTCACATTCGGGCAGATTTGTTTGCGTCTACGACAAACCTGAGACATAATCGTTATGTCGGAAGGGAGACCCCCAGAAGACACCGAGCACCACACCGACGAGTACAGGAGTGATCCTCCGTGAAGGCCTTTTGCGAAGGTATTCGCATCAATGTTCGGCCACGAGTCCTTCGACAAGGAGACGGCCCGTAGCCGCCAGATCCACCGCGAGTGGGACCGTCAGCGCGCAAGCGCGATGTCGCCCTCGGAGCGGGAGGAGATCGACGCGATCTTCTCGCGCAACCTCTAGGGCATACCGCCCAGACCCCAGTCTGGTGCCGGGTCGACCATCCGGCACCACTCCACTTCCCCGAGGCGGCCCAGCCGCCCAACGACGGCCCCTCCCACCGGAGGGGCCGTTGTCGCGTTCACGGGTCCAGCCGAGCCCCGTTGGCTACGAAGACGTGAAGGTCACGGTCAGCGGGGCGTGATCGCTCCATCGCTCGGCATACGAGGCGGCCTTGCCCACCGTCGCCGCCGTGCACATCGCGGCCAGCCCCTTGGTGGCGATGGCGTAGTCGATGCGCCAGCCGCCGTCGGTGTCGAAGCCCTTGCCGCGCCACGACCACCACGTGTAGGGCCCCGGACCTGGCCCACCCAGCTCGCGCCCGAGGTCGACCCAGCGCTCGAGCCACCGGTCGAGGTGGGCTCGCTCGTCCTCCAGGAAGCCCGACTTGCCGCGGTTCCCCTTCCAGTTCTTGATGTCCACCTCGCGGTGAGCGACGTTGAGGTCGCCGCACAGCAGCGCATGCCCCTTGCGGCGGGCAGCCGACCGGCGCAGCGACTCCAGCCGCCGGTCCATGCCGTCGAGGAATGCGTACTTGTCCTCCTGCTTCGGAGTGTCCGCCTCGCCTGCGTGCACGTACGCGGACACCACGGTGAGGGGCCCGACCTCGGTGGCCAGGTCCACCTCCAGCCAGCGGCCCTGCCCATCGATCCCCGGCAGGCTCGTCTCGGTGCGGATCGCTGTCGGCTGCTCGCGCGTGAGCACGGCGACACCGGCCCGACCCAGTTGCGGTGCCGGGGCATGCGCCACGTGCCAGTCGCGCAGCTCGGACTCGGCAAGCGCCTCGTGCAGCTGCTCATGGGTCGCCCGCACCTCCTGCAGGCAGATGACGTCGGCGTCGGCGTCGGCCAGCCAGTGCAGCCCCCCGCGCCGGCCGGCAGCTCGGATCCCGTTGACGTTCGCGGTGACGACTGTGAGCGCCACTACGTCGTCTTGAGCTGGAACTCGACGCCCAGCCACTCCTCGTTCAGGCCCGCTCCGAAGGTGTAGCCGAAACGGCCCTTCTGGTTGAGCTCGAAGGTCAATGAGTAGCTGCCGTCGGACTTGACCACCGTGCTGACATTGCCGACCGGCTCGAAGTGCCCGGAGCCCTTCTTGTCGGTGGGCACGAATCGTTCCAGGCTCAGTACCGTGCCCGGCTTGAGCTCGGACGGAGCGCTGCCCGACAGGGTGACCGGGGTGCCCGCCTTGGCACGGTTGGTGCTGATGCTCGCGGTTCCGCCCCACGCGACGACGTTCGGCGACTTCGTGAAGCCGGCGGCGGCGAGCTTCTTTGCCCTCAGTGTCACGGCCGAGCTCGACCCCGTGGACGGGGCCGGCTTCCCGCTGCCCGTCGTGGTGAACTGGAATTGGAAGGCGACGAACTCAGGGCTGTCGCCGCCGGTGTCGTAGCCCACCGCGTAGCCGTAGGTGCCGGGCAGTCCGAGCTGGAAGTGCATGCTGAAGGTCCGGTTGGGCTGCACGACCGCGGTGATGTTGAGCGCCTTGTTCTCGCCCGATCCGGAGGTGTCGCTGGGGACGAACCGGTACATCGTGAGGAGCTGCCCGGGATCGGTGAATCCGGGCGCCTTCCCGGTGATGACCACGTCCTGCCACTGGGCGGCACGAGTTCGTCGGCAGGGACGCGGTGCCAGGCGACCAGGCCGTCGTGTTCGGCGTCAGCGGCCAGCCGAACTGCGTCAGTTGAGCGGAGGTGAGGGTGATGTCCTTGTCGGCCGGCTGCGCGGACGCTGGCGCCGCCGCGAGGGCAAGCGGCGCGGCGAGAAGGGCACTTCCTGCAATCAGGGCGCTGAGCGTGCGGATCATCGCGTTCCCCCTTCTTCGGCCGTCAGGTGACGGCGTTCCAGTCGATCTCGGACGCCACGCGCAGGGCCTGCGCCGCGATCGTCAACGCCGGGTTCTGCGCGCCGGAAGACGGGAAGAAGGCCGAGTCGACGACGAACAGGTTGCGGACGTCGTGCGAGCGGCACCACGGGTCCAGGACGCTCGTGGCGGAGTCGCGGCCCGCGACGGCGGTGCCGCACATGTGGCTGTTCATGTCGATCGTGAACCGCTGCTCGAAGACCCCGCGGTAGCCCGCCTTGTGGAGCACCTTCTTCGCCCGGCCCAGCAGTGCCTCATGACGGTCGTAGTTCGTGCGACGCCATGACACGGCGATGCGACCGTCCGCGTCGAGGGTGACCCGGTTGTGCACGGACGGGAGGTCCTCGCTCATCACGAGCAGTTCAAGGCTGCGGTGGGCGGCGCGATCGAGCACCGCACGCGGCGTCCGCGTCGCGTGGGTCTTCATCATCGACCCCTGGACCTTCCCGATCAGCTGGATGGTCCCGCCCGGATACCCGTCGCCGAGGTCGTCGTAGAAGTCGTTCATCGCCATCGTCTTCTGGAAGACGACGTCGTTGGGTCGACGAGGGTCGACCGCGGCGAGATGGGTGTTGTTGTGAACCATGTAGTTGCGGCCCAGCAGCCCGCTGGAGTTGCCGACCCCGGTCGGGTACCGGTCCGAGCGGCTGGCCAGCAGGATCGCCGCGGAGTTGGCGGCGCCGGCGGACAGCACGAAGACTCCTCCGTCGACCACCAGCGGCTCACCGTTGACGTCCCCGTGCAGTCGAACCACGCGCCCGTCGTCGCCGACCTCGACCGAGCGGATGCGGGCACCGGTCAGGAGCCGGACGCCGCCCCCGGCCAGGGCCGGACCCAGCGCACAGGTCTCCGCATCGGACTTGGCGCCCAGCCGGCAGGGGAACCCGTCGCAGGTCTGGCACCGGATGCAGGTTCCTCCGGGACGGATGTCGATGCCCATGGCGGTGCTGGCCGGATGAAGCCCCTGCTCCTTGAAGCGCCGAATCGTCTCCACGATGTACGGCTCGTGCGCCAGCGGCGGATAGGGATAGGGCCGACTCCGCCACGGCTCGCTCGGGTCCTCCCCCGTGGTGCCGTGCACGCGATAGAGGGATTCGGCCTGCGTGTAGTACTGCTCCAGGTCCGCGTAGGTGAACGGCCAGGCGGGCGAGATGCCGGACGGGTAGACCTTCTCGGCGAAATCGCGCTCTCGCAGGCGAGGGAGGCTGGCGCCGTAGACCTTGGTGTTGCCGCCCACCACGTAGTGCACTCCCGGGTGGAACTCGGTGCCGTCGTCGTCCAGCCAGGTCTCGTCCGGCTTGTACCGGCGCTCGACGAACACCGCCTCCGGGGACCAGTTCTCCGGTTCGCGCGGAAGCACCTCTCCGCGTTCGAGCACAAGCGTGTCGATCCCTCGCTGGGCCAGCCCCCAGGCCAGGGTCCCGCCACCCATGCCGCTCCCGACGATGATGACGTGGGCGGACTCGTTGATCACCCTCTCAACCTAGCCTTCGTGACGCGACGAAGCCCCCCTCCCCCGAAACCAGTCGCGTGTCATCCGAGTTCGAACGTGGTGATGCCGAAGACGCGTTCGAGCGGCAGGTCGAGCTGCCCTCCGCGGTACATGCGTGCGGTCTCGAACACCGGTTCCATTCCGTACCGGGCGGCGAGCGCGACAGCGGCACCGTTGGGCTCAGGTACGTCCAGGTAGACGGGCGAACCGCCCGGCACCGATGCCACGAGCGAGTTCAGGATCCGGTCGGCGAGCGAGGCATCGTCGGCAAACAGCGGGCCGACCTTGAAGCCCTCGCGGCATTCGCGGATCACCCCGTAGCCGGCGAGGCGATCGCCGTCCCGTATCCCCACGGCGTGCGACCCGGGCTGGTCCAGCCACTCCCGGAGGAACTCCGGCCGCGCCGCCCCGAAACACGGCTCGTCGTACCTGATGACGTCGCCGAGGTCGGCCGTCGTGAGCCGGACGGCGCCTGGATCGGCCGTGCCTCGAGGAGATCCGGCGAACCGGATGCTTCGATGCACGAGCGTGAATCCGAGAGACAGGTACGTCGGCTGCTGCTCGACGACGCCATCGATGCCGAGCACCCGGTCCCCGGCGTGCTCGAACGCGGCGTCGCCGAGCAGATGGCCGATGCCCTGGGTGCGCAGGGCGGGGTCCACGATGTAGAAGCCGGCGAAGGCGAAGGTCTCGCTGTAGCGCACGCAGGAGATGGTTCCGGCGACCCGCTCGCCGATCCGGGCGATGAAGAATCCTTCGGGGTCCGCGGCCCAGAAGGCACGAGCATCGTGCAGCCCCGGATTCCAGCCCTCGCTAGCTGCCCAGTCCACCGCCCAGTGCAGGTCGTCGGCGGTCATCGTGCTGATGACGACGTTCTCGATCTCCTCCGGCATCCCCACTCTTCTCTGCAGTCGCCGTCACGGACCGTCGGTCGTGACGAAGTCGATCAGCGCCTCGACGCGTCCGAGGAGGACCGGCTCGAGATCGGTGTAGTCGTCCACGCGGGCCAGCAGCCGCCGCCAGGCGAGGCCGGTGTCCTGCCCCCATCCGAGAGCGTCGCAGATCCCCTCCTTCCACGGGGTCCCCGGCGGGATGACCGGCCATGCGGACACCCCGATCGCCTGGGGGCGAACCGCCTGCCATACGTCGACATAGGGGTGGCCGAGCACCATCACGTCATCGGGCCATTCCGCGAGAACCTCCTGCGCGATCAGGGACTCCTTGGCGCCGGGCACCAGATGGTCGACCAGGACCCCAATCCGCCGAGTCGGTCCGGGCGCGAACTCGCGCACCCGCCGGGCGAGGTCGTCGATGCCGCCGAGTTCCTCGACCACCACGCCCTCCACCCGCAGATCCGCCCCCCAGACCTTCTCCACGAGTTCCGCGTCATGGCGACCCTCGACCCAGATCCGCGAGGCGCGTGCGGTGCGGGCACGCTGCCCAGGGACGGCGACCGAACCCGAGGCCGTGCGGGACGGTCCTGCCGGCGCGCTGGACCGGGTCGGCCGAGTGAGGATGACGAGTTCACCGTCCATGAGGAAGGAGGGCCCCAGCGCGAAGGGACGGCGGCGACCGTGCCGGTCCTCGAGAACGACAGCCCAGCCGTCCGCGCCCCGCTGCCAACCGACCACGGCGCCGCACCACCCGCTGCGGGCGCATTCCACGACGAGCCCAGTGTCCGCCTGCACCGTGCGCACCCGGCTGGTCGGGCGTCGCGGATCCTCGGCGAGGACGTCCTGGCCGTAGCGGTCGGAGGGCACGCAGCGACGATACGTCGCTCGCGACCTCACCGGGCGCAGACATGCGGCGGTAGCGTCGGGCCGTGGAGCTCAGTGGGACCGGGGTCATCCGGATCGGGGACGATGCGCTGGCCCGCGACGAGTTCCATGATCGCGTCGCCGCAGCGGCTCCGCGCTACGCGGATCACGACGTCGTCGCCATCGTCGCGTCCCCCACCTTGGACACCGTCATCCAACTCATGGCGGCCATGGCGGCCGGAGCCACCGTCGCACCGATCAGCCCGGCCGCAGGAGACGTGGAGCGTCGTCATGTGAGCGAGGACTCGGCCGCGACACTGCTCGTGGAGGGCGGGCGCTCGACGGAGCTTGCCCCACGTACCGGGCGGCCCCCTTCGGACGCGGCCCTACTGCTGTACACAAGCGGCACGACCGGTCCCCCCAAGGGCGTCCCGATCACGGCCCCGGCGATCCGGGCGTGTATCGACGGCCTCGCCGAGGCCTGGGCATGGACCCCCGACGACGTCCTGGTCCACGGCCTCCCCCTGAACCACGTGCACGGACTCGTCCTCGGCGTCCTCGGGCCCATCATGCTGGGCTCGTCCCTCCACCACACCGGACGTCCGACGCCGTCGGCCTATGCCGAGGCGTCCGGAACCCTCTACTTCGGGGTACCGACGATCTGGTCACGGGTTGCGGCCGAGCCCGCCGCCGCCCGGGCCCTGTCCGGCGCACGCTTGCTCGTCTCGGGCAGTGCCGCGCTTCCGGCACCGACGTTCGACGCTCTGCACTCGCTGTGCGGACACCCACCCGTGGAGCGCTACGGAATGACCGAGACTCTCATCACTCTCGCCGCACGAGCCGATGCCCCTCCTCAACGCGGCACCGTCGGACCTGCACTGCCCGGCATCGACGTGCGCTTCATCGGCGAGGACGGGGAGCCGGTTGCGCCACACTCGACTGGGAGAGCTCCAGGTTCGTGGACTCACCGTGTTCGCCGGATACGCCGACCACCCGCGGGCCACCGCGGATGCGTTCACCGCAGATGGCTGGTTCCGTACCGGGGATGTGGGCTCGGTGGACGAGAGCGGGATCCACCGGATCGTGGGTCGCGCCGCTACCGACCTGATCAAGAGCGGCGGCTACCGCATCGGAGCCGGCGAGGTGGAGGACGCCCTGCTCACCCACCCATCGGTGCGGGAGGCCGCAGTGGTGGGAGAGCCCGATGACGACCTGGGCCAGCGCATCGTCGCCTTCGTGGTCGCTGATCCCGTCGCCGAGTCGGAACTGATCCAGCACGTCGCCGACCGGCTCTCCCGCCACAAGAGACCTCGGGCGATCGTCTTCGTGGAGGCCTTGCCGCGCAATCACATGGGCAAGGTCGACAAGATCCGCCTTCGGGTCTGACGCAGCCCTACGATGACAAGAACCGATCCGCCGTCGAGGAGGAACTCATGAGCTCGGTGACATCACGACCACGCATGTCCGCACGAGTCGCCGGACTTGCCGCCGCTGGCGTCGTTGCCGCGCTCGCCCTGACCGGCTGCATCAAGGTCGACGCAGACGTCACGATCAACTCCGAGGCGCTCGGCAGCGGCAGCCTGAGCTTCGAGCTCCAGAAGGAGGCCGCGGGCTTCCTCGGCATCTCCGACCTCGACACCTTCAGCTCCCAGCTCACCAGCGGGGACCTGTCCGACAGCGGCCTCGGCGCCCTCAGCAACTGCGATGCTTCCGAGTCCGACACGGGGTACGTGTACTCCTGCACGTTCACCGACCAGGCCTTCACCGAGTCCGACGGCATCTGGACCATCGCCAAGGAAGGCGACCTCATCGTGTTCCGCATGGTGAACGAGGGCCAGACCGGCACCGAAGGTTCCGACGCGTCCGCCCTGCTCGGGGACGCATCAATGGGTTCCATCAACGTCAAGGTCACCTTCCCCGGTCCGATCACGGAGCTCACCGGCGAGGGGGCCGAGAAGACGTCGGACACCACGGCGACCGTGTCAGGCACGATGACCAGCAACATCGACGTCACCATCAAGAGTGAGGCCGGCGGTGGCGGCGTGTCGGTGTCGCAGATCCTCGTCGTGCTGGTGGGCCTGCTCGTGCTGGCCCTGATCATCGTGGTGGTCGTCGTGCTGATCATGCGTCGCCGGAAGCCGACGGACGCCCCGGTGGATGCCCTGGCTGTCCCAGTTGCGGGTGCTGCAGTGGCCGAGACCGTCGTCAGCGACGCTCCGGTCGACGCGATCGCCATGGACGAGACCGTCGTCACCGAGGCCGTCGTGGCCGAGGACCGGTCGACGCAGTCGCGCGTCGACGAGACCGTCGTCACCGAGACCGTCGTGGCCGAGGCTCCGGTCGACGAGACCGTCGTCACCGAGACCGTCGTGGCCGAGGAACCCGTCGGTCGAGACCGTCGTGGCCGAGGAACCCGTCGTCGAGACCGTCACCGAGACCGTCGAGTCCGTCGATCCAGAGGCGCCGACGACGTAGGCACTCGGGGGGCGCGTCCCGGGTTGGCCGGCGGAGCGGGGAGCCGCCGGCCCCGGGTCGCCGGGCCTCGGAGGCCGCTCGCCCTGCTCGGCCAGGTGTTAGCCCCGCACCGCGATCACGAGAGCCGTCACGATCGGCGCGACGATCAACGCGGGGAGCAGGTCGCCGACCGGCACCTGTCGGATGTTCAGCAGACGAAGGCCGACCCCGAGGAGCAGCACGCCACCGGTCGCCGTCAACGACGCGATCAGGGCGGCCGACATGAACGCGCCGAGCAGCGCGCCGAGCACGGTCAGCAGGCCCTGCCAGACCCCGACCGACAGGGCGGACGCGGCCACCCCCCACCCCAGGGACGCGGCGAAGGCGAGTGAGGCGAAGCCGTCGAGGGTGGACTTCAGGGCCAGTTGCTCGATGCCCTGACCCAGACCGTCACTGAGGGAGCCGAGTACCGCCAGCGGGCCGATGCAGAAGACCAAGGACGCATCGACGAACCCCTCGACGAATCGGCCCCTCGACGCGGAGGCGTCCCCCCGGGTGAAGACGCCCTGCAGCCAGGCGCCGAAGCCCTCCAATCGGTCCTCGATGCGCAGCAGCGAGCCCGCGATCCCGCCGACGAGCAGCGCGGCCAGCACCACGAGGAGGGTGCCGCCACTCCCCACGGCTGCGACGTAGTCCTCGTCGCGAAGGGCGGCGATGTTGAGGCCGCCGATGACGAGGGTGACCAGCCCCAGGGCGTCGGTGACGGTGCGGCGAGTCCGCTCGGGAAGCCGATGCCCGATGAGAACGCCGAGCCCCGCCCCGACGAGGATGGCGGCGACGTTCAGGACCGTACCGAGCCCGCGCATGCCACCCCCTCCAGGACAGCGCGCAGCCTAGCGACCTCGTCAGGGCAGCTGGTCAGGGTGCGCGATGGCGCGCCCGAGTTCCCGCTCGCGGTGCGACCACGCGCGCGTCGCATCGTCAACCTCCACCACCCGGAAGGTCAGGGAGTCACCCGACCCCAGCAGGCTGATCCGGTCGAGATCCGCCGACGCCACCACGGCCACGACCGGGTAGCCACCGGTCACTCCCCCATCGGGACCCAGGATGATCGCGGACCCGTCAGGGGTCGCCTGGATCGCACCGGGGACGACCGGCATGCTGGCGCTCGAACCGTGACCTGGCAGCACCGGGCCGGAGATCCGCACGCCCGAGCGGGCTACCGACGTGACCGTCCACGTCTGCGTCGTGAGGTCCGCGATCGCCGGGTGCGCCGCTGAGACGGCGCGCAGTGCCCCGGTACCCGCGGCGAGCGGACGGTGGAACGCACCGACCCTGTTCCGCGCTCGCACGTCGGCCGTGCCGACGAGTACCGAGCCCGCCGCGAGGAGGCCGCCCCCGAGCCGGGAGAAGGTGTCCGTGGCCGCCGACCCCAGTACCCGCGGCGGGGTCCAGCCGGAGATCACCAGGTAGAGCGGCCCCGAGCCGTGGGGTGTCGACCGTGACCCGGCTACCGGCATGCGCAAGGACGGCGGTCCCGATGGCCGCCGGTCGTTCGTCGATCTGCAGGTCGCCCGGTCCCACGACTGCCAGCACCGACTCGACGGCGACGACGATGCGCAGCTCACCGGCCAGCACCTCGATGGCCGGCCTCGTCGGATCCGGCGCACCGGACAGCAGGGCGGTCGCGACCAGGTAGCGCTGGCGGTGGAAGGCTCCCGAGGCAGGGACCCCCACATGCGCCAACCCCGGTCGGCCGCCGTCCTGCACGGTCGCGTAGCCCGCACGCTCGACCTCCGCGACCGTCGTCGTCATCGGCGCTCTTCCCTGAACGCGACCTCATCGCCGGGATGCAGGGCCGTGGGATCGTGCAGAGCCTCGGCGTCGAACAACCGCATCGGACTGTGCCCGATCAGGTGCCAGCCGCCGGGCATGGCCGCCGGGTAGACCGCGCTCATGCCGGCGGCTATCGCCACGCTTCCGACCGGGACCTGATGCCGCGGGTGATCGCGCCGGGCGAGGACCGACCAGTCGAGGACCGGCAGCCCAAGGGGCACGAGGTAGGCAAAGCCTGGCGCGAAGCCCATCATCGCGACGGTCCACCGCTGTCGCTGGTGCGCCCGCACAATGTCGTCGACGCCTGTCCCCAGCGCCTCGGCGACGAAGGCAAGGTCCTCACCCGTGTAGGAGACGGGGATCGTGACGTCATTGCCGCGGCCTTCGGCCGGCTCGGCGGCGGCTTCGACATGCGCCACAGCGTTGCGAACAAGGTCACGCAGGCCAGGTGCCGGCTGCGCTGCCTCGACAAGGACCGAATCCATGCCGGCCCGAACCACGAGGTCGGGATGCCGACGCTGGAGGGAGTCCACGACCGCCGAACGAAGGCCGGCGGACGAGAGCCTGATCATGACGGCCCGATCCCCGAACCAGTCGGCAGTCACGATCCCGCTCTCGGGTCCAGTCACGCGGGGCCACCCGGGGCGACGAGGTGGACGCCGTGCGCCTCCAGCTCCCTGCGCACCTTTCGGGACATCGCCACCGCACCCGGGGTGTCGCCGTGCACGCAGACCGTCACCGCCGGCATCGCTATCACGGTGCCGTCGGCCGCGACGACGGATCCTTCGAGGGCCACCCGCAGCGCCTGGCGGGCAACGGCATCGTGGTCGTGCAGGACCGCGCCCGCGTCGTGCCGCGGGATGAGCGAACCGTCCGGCGAGTAGGCCCGGTCGGCGAACGCCTCCCCGAGGAAGGGAACGTCCCTCCGGTCGCAGGCCCGATGCAGGGCGGAGCCGGGGATCCCCATCACGGGGATTGACGCCACGCCGAGCTCGGCACCGGCCCGCACTACTCCGGAGAGGAAGGCCTCGGCCATGGCCGCGTCCGCGACGGCATCGTTGTAGAGCGCGCCGTGGGCTTTCACGTGCGCCAGGCTGACGGACCGGTGCCCGCAGGCCATGGCCACCTCAAGGACCTGCGCGCTGACGAAGACCGCCACGCTGCTGGCGTCGTGGTCGAGGGCTCGGGAACGTCTGCCGAATCCTTCGCGATCGGGGTACGAGGGATGCGCCCCGACGCGCACCCCGGCCGATGCAGCGAGCCGGACGGTCTCGTGCAGGACGGTTCCGCCGCCGGCGTGGCCACCGGCAGCAACGCTCGCACTGGTGACGATGCCGAATAGCGCCTCGTCGTCGCCGCACTCCTCACCGACATCCGCGTTGAGATCGATCTCGACGGCCATGGACCGATTCTAGGTTCGGACAACCGGCCGACCTGGCCTACTTGTCCGTGTAGAAGTGCAGCAGCGTCGGCTCGCGAAGCAGGTCGGTCAGCCGACGGTTGCCGTCCACGACGTGGTCCGTCTTCATGTGGCGGTCCCAGTCGGCACGCGATCGGAACTCCTCGAGCATGTACCAGGTGGGCGCGTCGCTCTCGTCGCCATCCTCGACAACGAGATCCATGCGGACGCAGCCAGGCTCGCGACGCGTACCCGAGATGAGGGCGCGCAGTTCCCGCTCAGCCTCAACCAGCCGTTCCGGCCGAGGTCGGATGACGGCCACGAGGTAGAGGGGGCCGTCGGTCACGCCCACGGCGCCTCCTCTATCGACACCGGCTTCCCGAACAGGTAACCCTGCCCCCAGTCACAGCCAAGCCCGATCAGTCTCGTCCGCTGCTCATCGGTCTCGATGCCCTCCGCCACCACGCTGAACCCGAGCTCGTGGGACACCGAGATCACCGCACTCACGATCGCCGTCTTGCGATCGTCGATCCCGACGTCGTCTGTGAAGGACTTGTCGATCTTGACCACGTTGACTGGGAACTGCGTCAGCCAGGCCAGGCTGGAGTAGCCCGTGCCGAAGTCGTCGAGGGACACCCGCACTCCGGCATCATGCAGCAGCGCGAGCTCCTGCCCCGAGCGCGCCGGATCGTGGATGAGAGCCGTTTCCGTGACCTCGACCGAGATCCATGCAGGCTTCACTCCAGCAATGTCGGCCTGGTCGAGCAGGAACTTGGCGAATCCCTCCTCCCGAAGCTGCGAAGGGCTGACGTTCACCGACATCGTGATCTCGCTTGCCGGCCTGCCCTCAACCTCGCCAGGTCCAGCAGTGCCCGATGCACGACCCACGCACCCATCGGGATGATCAGTCCGCTCGCCTCGGCGTGCGGGACGAACTCGACCGGGCCCATGAGGCCACCGTCACCCGCCCTCATCCGCACGAGCGCTTCCGCCCCGACCAATTCGCCGTCAGCGAGCCGCACGATGGGCTGGTAGTGGAGGATGAGGGCGTCCGTGTCAATCGCCCGACGGAGTTCGTGCTGGACGTTGACGGCCTGCTGCACCTCGTCGTCGACCGATCGGTCATACACCTCGACGCGGTTGCGGCCACCCTCCTTCGCCCGGTACATCGCCAGGTCCGCGCGTCGCAGGATCTCATCCGCAGAGACGTCCGGGTCGGACGTCATCGCGATGCCGATGCTCATGGCCGGGCGGAAGACCTTCTCCTCGGAAGGGCCACGGGGCGCTGAGCCGGTCCTGCATGCGGAGCGCCACCATGACCGCGTCCGCAGTATCCGTGATGCCCTCGCCCATGGCGACGAACTCGTCGCCGCCCAACCGCGCGATGGTGTCCTCCGGTCGCAGCGCGGACTTCAGCCGCGTCGCGGTGGCGACCAGCAACTGATCCCCGACCTGGTGGCCCAGACTGTCGTTCACGTCCTTGAAGTGGTCGAGATCGCAGAAGAGGACCGTCACGAAGCCAGGGTGACGGCGAAGCCTGGCCAGGGCCGTCTCCATCCGCTCGAGCAGTGCACGCCGGTTCGGCAGGCCGGTCACGGCGTCGCGCATCGCCTGGTCTGAGAGCGCCTGCTCGGCCGCTCGTCGAGCGGTGAAGTCCTCGAACTGAGCGACGACCTCCGTGGCGCCCTCGGCGCCATGCAGCCCGGCCACGCTCATGACCACCCACAGGGTCCGTCCGTCATCGGTGTGCATCCGCACTTCTCGCTGGCGGATCGCGGGGGCGTCGTCCACCCGGGTGTAGGCCGTGGCGGTGGTGATGACGTCCAGTGCCGTCCCGGCATCGTCGGGATGCACGTGGTCCAACAGGTCGCAGTCCTCGATGTGCCCGGGGCGGGCACCGAGCAGGGTGCACATCGCCGCATTGGCAGCGGTGACCTCTACACCGGTGCCCTCCTTGACCGCCAGTCGCACTGCCGGTGTCGGCGACTGCTCGAAGACCGCGTGCAGCAACTCGGCCTGGCTGCACCTCGCGCTCGTTGGCCGCGCGAATGTCGGTCACGTCGTGCGCGATCCCACCGACGCCCCACGGCGTGCCGTCCGCCCGGCGAAGAGGGAATCGGGTGACTGGTACTCGCGACGGCTCAGCCCCCACCTATCGGACAGGATCTCCTCGGACTCGGTGCGCGGCGTTCGCCTGGAGCACCCGACGGTCCTCCGCGACGTATCGTGGCCGCAAGCTCGCTGGGCAGGACCTCATGGTCCCGACTGGTCGACCACCGAAGTCTCCTCGGACCCGAGGACCTCCTCCCATCGGTCGTTCACCAGCATGTACCGGCCCGGTGCGTCATCGTCGGCATACGACTTCGCGAAGATGATCGCGTCCGATCCGTCGACGACCTCGCGGAGCAGTCGTGCCGACGACTCGACTTCAGTCGCGCGCACGAGACGGCTGTCCCGAAGGGTCGCCAGCGCGAAGATGACCAGGGCCATGACAATGCAGAACATCTCGACGGCAAGAAGCCGGCCGATCGCTTCCACATCGGCGATGGCGAAGGCCCCCAAGCCGGCTACGGTGGCGACCGTGGCGATCCAGAACGAGACGGCAACCACGGGCGCGACCGCCTGCATCCCCAGGCGAACGGCGATCCACAGCGACCCGATGATGATGAAGTAGGGCCAGCCCACGATGCCCTGGTCGCCGGGCACCACGAGGAAGAAGACGTACCAGACGCTGATGACGGTGTAGGTCACGGCGATGGACCACTCCAGCGCCCGCGCCCAGGTCCACGACGAAGGTCGGTGGAAGGTGATGATTGCCGGAGCCAGGACCATGAGTCCGAAGAGGTCGTCGATCACCCATGCCCCTGCCAGGTGGATGAACTCATCGTCGCTCGAGCCGTGCACCACGGACACCCCGGCCGCCAGCAGCCCCACCGGCACGGAGACGGCGAGGACCACGAGTGCGAAGGCGATCAGATCGCCGGGGTCAGCGAGTCGCCGCGCGCCGGTGCGACGCAGGAGGTAGGTGATCGCCCACACCTCAACCCCGACGAGCACGGCAATGCCCAGGCTGACGAGCGGGTTCTGGTCGCTGCCCGCGAACCGGACGAAGACACCCACGACCGCTCCCACTGCCATGGGCACGAGCAGTTGCCGGTCGACCCGCAGGGCGATGCCGACGACAAGTCCGAGCACCACACCGAGCAGGAGTTCGTTGACGACGCCGGTCAGCTCCCCCGGTGCCAGCAGCGGCAGGAAGAAGTAGGCGGCGGCCGTGCCCAGCCCGGCGGCGCTGGCCCACGCCCAGGGGAACGCGGTGGTGGCGATCGGATGGCTGCGCCTCACCATGAGCCCCCTCCTCCCCAGCACTGAGCCTAGTGTCCGATACGACGGAATGCCGGAGGAGCGAATCCGCCGGATCGACGGCGGGACGAGTGAGACGGGACGAGTAACTAGGCTCGCGACATGACTACCGGTGGCTACACGTCCGAGGGCCTGGCCCAGCAGCTCGCCGAGCTCGAGTTGGCCTCCTTCAGCCCCGCGGAGGCCGTGGCGCTCGGCCTGATGGCGACCGACCGCGCGATCACCGATCAGCTGGCCATCGTCATCGAGGTCCACCACCTCGGCCGGCTCGCGTACCGCGCCGCCCTGCCCGGCTCGCTGCCCGATTCGGACGACTGGATCATTCGCAAGCGCCGGGTCGTCGAGCGCTTCCACGAGCCGACGTTGTCGACCCGCGTGCGCTACGAGGAGCGGGGCACGACCTTCGAGGAGTCCACCGGACTCAGCGAGCTCGAGTACGCCGCGCACGGTGGTGGAATGCCCGTCATCGTGGCGGGCGTGGGGGTCGTCGGCGGCTTCTATGCGTCAGGGCTGCCTCAGGTGGACGACCACGAGTTCCTCGTGACCTGCCTGCGCGAGCTGAAGTCGGGCAACCCCTGATTCGCGTCGCGAACGGCTACAGCGAGAAGCCGGGCGGGTTCGCCAAGTCCGGATGAGCGGCGTCGAAGGCACGGACGGCCGCCAGCGTTCGCAGCCACTCGTAGTAGACCTGCTTCGCTGACATCAGGATGATGCCCTCCTGCTCGAGCCGGCGCAGGCCGGCCTCGTCTGGCGCCGCCGGCCGAGTAGACCGCATCGCGGACGACCAGGACGCGGCGACCGCGCGCTGCCCATCCCAGGGCCGAGTGCGTGACGCAGACATCGGTCTCCATGCCGACGACGAACGATGGTGCCTCGCCCGGTCTGTCCGACGGCGGCGTCGATCAGCCGGATCATCCGCGGCACCGAACACCGACTTGTCGTACCGAACGGTGGTCGCCAGCGCTGCCGCGATCGTCGGGTCGGTCGGACCATTGGTGGCCGAGTCCTCCTCGGTCACCACCGTGGGGATGTCGAGGGCCGCGGCGACGCCGCAGATCCAGGCGGCGGTGTCGAGCCTGGCTCGCATCAGCGGACGATCGACATCGATCGCGATGCGGTCCGTAGAAGCCGTCCTGCGCGTCGATGACGACGAGGACGCAGTCGTCACGGTCGATCAGCGGCACGGCCGTCAGCCGTCCGTCACTCGCGGTGGCAGACGCCGATCGCGTGCGCTCGACCTGCTCGGCCAGCCGTGCCACGAGCGCCGCGTGATCCCAGCCCTCCGCACAGGGCCTGGCGGACGAGGTCGGCCTGGGTCGCAGGTGCCAGGCCGTCAATGGGCTGGTCGCGGTCCAGATTCGTCGGGAAGGCGTAGCCCTCAGCACTGGCCGCCACCACGTTGTCGATCTCCCGCGGATCCCAGCCCTCGGTCACGTGGGCCTTCATCAGGTCGTCGTAGATCGCCGCCGACACGGCGGAGCGGTCGACGGTCTCCATGGCGCGACCGAACGCCGACGACACCTGGAGCAGGTTCGCCATGCGCCTGACGTCCGTCGTCCGGTTCGTGCCTGCCGCATGGAACAGGGCGGGGTTGAAGAAGACCGCGTCACCCTTGGCGAGTGGCAGCTGAACGTAGGCCTCCGCGAAGTGCGCCCGGAACTCCGGCAGGCGCCAGGCGAGGTAGCCCGGCAGGTACTTCTGCGAGTGCGGCAGGTAGAGCGTCGGACCGCTCTCGACGGGCATGTCGGTATGCGCCACGGCCCCCTGGAGGGTCAGGACGGGCGAGAGTGCGTGCGCATGCGCAGGGAACTCCTCGGCAACTCCGTTGGACTGGAAGCCCAGGTGGTAGTCACGGTGCACCGCCTGGGCCGCCCCGCCCGGGTTGACCACGTTCACCTGGGACGTGACCTGGTAGCCAGGGCCGAGCCAGGCCTGGCAGATCAGTGCGATCACGTCGTTGGCGTAGTACCGGACGAAGAGGTCGGGTGCCCGGATGGCCAGCTTCTCCAGCGCATTCCAGATCCGATCGTTGGCACCGGGTTCGCCGAAGTGGTCCCCCGCCGGTCCGCCTGCCCTGCGCTGGTCGGCGATGATCGACAGGAAGGCGTCCGTCACGGCGTCGACGACTTCGAGGTCGTCGAAGGCGCCGGGGAACACCACGATGCCCGGCCCCTCGCTCAAGGCGGATGCGAGTTCGGACTGAAGCGCCCGGCGCGCCACGGGGTCGGCCATCGCGGCGGCGATGCCCGATCGTTCGTACAGGAGCACGTCGTCGACGACCGCCGTCGCGTGCGGATACAGCTCCGGGTCGGTGCCGACCTGCTCGATGGCCAGGAGGTCGGGCAGCGAGCAGTCAGCCTCGCTCAGCCACCCGGCGTTCAGGCTCTGCCGTCCGGTCACGACGTCACGTCCTTTCCCTCACCCTCTTCGGGACCGGAGGATCACTTGGGGGCGACCGAACTGCCATGCACAAGGCGGGCGGCGATCTCCAGCATCCCGGACGGATCCTCACCCGGCGCGAAGAGCAGCGTGCTCGGCACCACCATTCCACGTACCCCCGGGTTCGCGAGGTTGTTCTCCCACAACTCGACCGCACCGTCGTTCATCGACTGCCCCGCGCCGACCAGTATCGGCAGTGTCGTGGCCGCCGACAGTTCCGCGAAGCCCGCAGAGGCAGGAAGGGTCAGCCAGCTGTACGACGAACGTGCGCCGATCGCGGAGGCGACGCCGACAGCGCGCACCTGCGAGGCCACCGCGGACCCGGACCTCGTGCCCTTCCCGGCAGCCCCGGACCACGATGGCTCGAGCACGACCATGACCGAGCGGCTCGCCAAGTCCGTCACCACACGGGCGCACTCCTCCAGCCGTGCCACCGACGCAGGATCCGAGGGGTCGATGCGCATCCCCACGCGCCCCCCGTCCAGCCGGCTCACGCCGATCGTCTCCGCGTCGTACCCCACGAGGCTGGTGCTCAGCACGTCGTCCTGCGAAGCGCCACCGGCGGGGGTGATCGCCCCGACCGCGAGTCGGTCGTCGAGCACTTCGAGCAGCAGCAGGTCCTCCAGCACGTCCGCGGCGCCGATGACCCCGTCCACGCCGGGGAACATCAGGGCGAGGACGAGTCGGCGCAGCAACTCGGCGCGGTCATGCAGGCTCCTCGGATCGGCCTCCTGGTCGACGACGCCGGTCGCGGGGCCGGCTACGTCGATGAGGAGAAGCCGACCCGAGTGCCCGGACACCGATCGCCGGTGCCGGGAGATGAATCGGTTCCGGACGAGCTCAGGGAGGCGGGCGCGACTCTCCCGCAGCGACATCAGTCGTTCCGCGAACTCCTCCCGAGACGCCACCGTCGACTACCGATCGGGGTTAGGGCAGCGTGACGTCGCGGACGAAGGCCTCGAGCTCGGTGTTCGCACCGAGGAACTGACGCAGTGTCCGTCGGGTCGCCCCGTAGTCGGTGAAGTCCTCCACCGCCATTCCGTCCTCGTCGTACGCCTTGCGGAACTCGGCGAAGTTGTCGTAGAGATCCTCGACGATACGCGGGTCGACCGGGTCGTCGAGGCGGTGCGTGGGCTCGATGCGACTGGCATTGATCCGCTTCTGCCATCCGAACGGGGGTGAGATGACCACGTTCCCGCCGATGAACTGACTCCAGTGCATGTGGTTGCGGAAGGCCGCCGAGAGCAGTCGCGTCCGGTAGCCGCGCTCCTGGTAGATGCTGTAGGCCTTCTTGAAGACCGCCACGCCGGCCCATTCCGTGATTCCCGGATCGACAGTGATCTGGTCGCGCTCGGCGGACACGCGCATCCAGTCATCGGTCCGGCCGACCATGATGGTGCACACCGGCCCCATCGTGCTGATGTCCAGGCCCTCGGCCTCCCGGCGCCGCAGGCCCCGCTCCACCGCCTCCGCGACGGCAATCGCCTGCGGCACGGTGAAGGAGACCGTGGCGTTGATGCTCACCCCGCGATAGGTGACCTCCTCGAAGGCGTCGACCCCGGCAGCGGTGACTGGGATCTTCACGATCATGTTGGGCGCCAGTGAGCTGAACTCGACCGCCTGCTCGATGAGGGACGGGGTATCCCGGTAGAAGCGCGGATCGGTCTGGATCGACAGTCGCCCGTTCACCCCGGCATAGCGCTCGAACGCCGGCTCGAGGAGGGCTGCCGCCTCGACGGACAGCCGCTTGACCATGGCCCAGCCGATCTCGTCCTCCGTCGCCGTCGGATGCTCGGCCGCGAAGTCCCGGATCCGGCCCTGCCAGGTCGGGGCGTCGGCCTTCAGCGCCGCCAGCGCGATCACCGGGTTGCATGTCGCCCCCACGGCACCCCAGCCGATCGCCTGCGAGAGCTCGATCGGATCTGCGGAGTCGTTCCACAGGCAGGTCGGCGTCGTCTGCGTCATGCGCAGCAGGGGTGACTCGGACATCAATATCTCCGTGGGATCAGGACTGCGTGGGGAACCCGAGGTTGATCCCGCCGTGGCTCGGGTCAAGCCAGCGACTCGTGATGACCTTGCCGCGGGTGAAGAAGTGGACTCCCTCGGCGCCGTGCGCGTGGCTGTCACCGAAGAGCGACGCCTTCCACCCGCCGAAGGAGTAGTACGCCATGGGCACGGGGATGGGCACGTTCACGCCGATCATCCCCACCTCGATCTCGTTCTGGAAGCGTCGGGCGGCTCCGCCGTCATTGGTGAAGATCGCCGTGCCGTTTCCGTAGGGGTGATCGTTGATCAGCTGGACGCCGGCCTCGTAGGAGGACACGCGGACCACGCTGAGGACCGGTCCGAAGATCTCGTCGGTGTAGATGCTCATGTCCGGGGTGACGTGATCGAACAGCGTCGGCAGCAGCCAGAAGCCGCCTTCGTCCCCGTCCACGTCGATGGTGCGGCCGTCGACGACCAGGTCGGCCCCCGCCGCCTCGCCGGCATCGACGTACGACCGCACCTTGTCACGGTGGACACCCGTGACCAGGGGGCCCATGTCGCATCCGCGACGCCCGTCGCCCGTACGCAGCGAAGGCATGCGCTCAGCGATCTTCGCCACGAGTTCGTCGCCGATCGGATCGACGGCCAGCACGACCGAGATCGCCATGCAGCGCTCACCAGCCGAGCCGAAGCCCGCGTTGACGGCCTGGTCCGCAGCTAGGTCAAGATCGGCATCCGGGAGAACCAGCATGTGGTTCTTGGCGCCTCCGAGCGCCTGCACCCGCTTGCCGTTCTTGGTGCCGGTCTCGTAGATGTACTGCGCGATCGCGGTCGATCCGACGAACGAGATGCTCTTGACGTCCTTGTTCTCCAGCAGTCCGTCGACCGCCTCCTTGTCGCCATGGACGACATTGAAGACGCCGTCGGGAAGACCGGCCTGCTTCCACAGCTCAGCGACGAGCATGATCGCTGACGGGTCCTTCTCGCTCGGCTTCACGACGACGGTGTTGCCGGCCGCGATGGCGATCGGGAAGAACCACATCGGGACCATCGCCGGGAAGTTGAACGGGGAGATGATGCCGACGACACCCAGCGGCTGACGGATCGAGTACACGTCGACCCCGGTCGAGACGCCTTCGGAGAACCCGCCCTTGAGCAGATGCGGGATGCCGCATGCGAACTCCACGACCTCCTGCCCGCGGGTCACCTCGCCCAAGGCGTCACTGAGGACCTTGCCGTGCTCCTCGGTGATGAGGGCGGCCACCTTCTCCTTGTTGGCATTGAGCAGTTCCCGGAAGGCGAACAGGATCTGCGTGCGCTTGGTCAGCGAGCTGTCACGCCACGCGGGAAAGGCCGCCTTGGCTGCGGCGACCGCGTCGTCCAGCACCGCCCTCGAGGCGAAGTCGACCTTCTTCGTCACCTGTCCGGTTGCGGGATCGAAGACGTCCCCGGTGCGGTCTGCCGTCCCGTCCCAGGGTCGGCCGTTGATCCAGTGGGTAACGCGTCCGGTCATGATTGCCTGCTTCCGATGAGGTGGATAGCGCCGAGTCTAGAACTAGCGTCGGGATACGTCAATATGTCTTTACAAAGTATGGGACACCGCCTACCCTCGAGACATGGCACTGGACCTGACCGTCGACCGCGGCAGCCGCGTGCCCCTGTACTTCCAGTTGGCCCAACAGCTTGAGGCGGCCATCGACGACGGCCGGCTGCGCCCCGGCGATCGGATCGATACCGAGACCGAGCTCGCCCGGCGGCTTGGGCTCGGACGGCCCACCGTTCGCCAGGCCGTCCAGGAACTGGTGAGCAAGGGACTGCTGGTGCGGCGACGCGGCGTCGGTACCCAGGTCGTCGGTGCGACCTTCCACCGCCCGCTTGGGCTGACCAGCCTCTTCGACGACCTTGCCGCAGCTGATCATCGGCCGAGCACGACCGTCTTGGACCTGCGGTCGGTCGCAGCAGACGGCATGGTGGCGGCTGCGCTGAGCATCCCTTCGGGAGCCGAGGTGACCTACGTCGAGCGGCTGCGGCTCCAGCGCGGCGAACCCCTGGCGATCATGCGCAACTGGCTTCCACTCGACGTGATCGAACTCGATGCCGCAGCGCTCGCGGAGCAGGGGCTCTATGAGCTGCTCCGCCGAGCGGGAGTGCATCTGCGCATTGCCAACCAGCGCATCGGCGCCCGGGTGGCGACCCGGTCCGACGCTCGACTGCTGAACATCCGATCCGGAGCCCCCTTGCTCACGATGGAGCGCACCGCGTTCGACGATTCCGGCCGGGCCGTCGAGTATGCGCAGCACTGCTACCGTGCGGACGCGCATTCCTTCGACACCACCTTGGTCGGCCGCTGAGAACCCAGGAGGACGCACGATGACAGCAGGGCGCGGAACAGCAGTCGTGACCGGAGCGAGCAGCGGCATCGGTGCCGCGACCGCGAAGGCCCTCGCGAACCGCGGCTTCCGCGTCATCGCGGCGGCGCGCCGGATCGATCGGCTTGCCGCACTTGCGGCGACCGACCCGAACATCGAGGCCCTCGAGCTGGACGTGACCGATCAGGCCAGCGTCGATGCGCTCGTCTCGGCCCTGGCTGATGAGGACGTCACCGTGCTCGTCGCGAACGCCGGTGGCGCCTTCGACTCCGAGTCCATCGGGACCGCGGACCTGGCCGCGTGGCAACGCACCCACGACGTGAATGTGCTCGGGACCGTGCGCACCGTGAAGGCCCTTCTCCCCCACCTCTCCGACTCAGGACGAGGGCTGATCGTGCTGATGGGTTCCACGGCCGGCCGAGGCGTCTACGAGAACGGGGGCAGCTACACGGCCGCCAAGCATGCGGTCGCAGCCATCGCCGGCACCCTGCGACTGGAACTGTGCGGCCTGCCCGTCCGCGTCACGGAGATCGCCCCCGGCATGGTTCGCACCGACGAGTTCGCGGCGAATCGTTTCGGCGGCGACGCCAGACAGGGCCGCCGCCGTGTACGCCGGGGTCGCCGAACCCCTTGTTGCTGAGGACATCGCCGAGTCGGTCGCCTGGGTCGCCACGCTTCCGGCCCACGTGAACATCGACCTCATGGTCATGCGCCCGGTGGCGCAGGCGGCCCAGCACAAGGTGCACCGCGTCCCATCACCGAGTGACCCACGTCACGGACGCGGGACGAAGTACCCGCGGGTCTACGAATTCACGTCACCAGTGCGCGGCCAACGTCCCGCACCCTGAAAGGACTTTGGTCCCGACTTCGCGCAAATCGGATGATTGACGGCTCAGTTGCTTCCCATCGGGTGCCTCTTTGGGAAGAGTGAGGCCTGTCAGCCAAGGGTTGGCTGACGTGGGGAGGCAGTACACATGTCCAGCAACTCCGGTTCTGGCACCGCCAAGTGGATCAGCATCGTCGTCATGGTCGTCGGTGCCCTGATGGTCCTCGCCGGCGCAGTCACATACGGCATGGTCAGCAGCACGCTGGCCGACGAGCGCATCACCGTCTCCGAGGATGCCTGCCTCGGTGGCCAGTCAGTCTCGGGCCCGTTCACGGCCTACTGCGAGGCCATGATCATCGAGAAGCATGCGCTCGAGGCAACCGGTGGCAAGACGTACGCGGAGCTCGATCGTGAGGACCCGCTGCGCGCCACCGCGATGAATGGCTCGTTCCTGCGCGCATCCTTGTTCACCTCCGTGCTCGCCTTCGGAGTCGCAGCGATGGCCATCGGCGTCGGCATCGTGTTCATCCTGATCGGCGTGGCTCTTCTCAACCTGACGGGCCGCGTGGGCGGGGCGAAGGCCGCCTAGCTCAACGCGCGACAACGACGAGGGGCGGGTCCGCTTGGACCCGCCCCTCGTCGTTGGTGATGATGCTCAGCAGGCTGGCTGCAGCTCGTGGACAGTGTGGGCGACGGACCGTGCGTTGAGCCGGTTCGCGACCTGGACGGACACCTTGGCGTAGGCGCGGATGCGCGCAACCTCAGGCTCGCCCTCGTCGACCATCAGGGAGACCATCAGGTCGTCGACTCCGAGGTCGGCCGCCGTATGGGCGAGCAGCAGCAGGTTCACCGGGTCGGCGGCGATCCCACGGTCCGCGAGCGCGTAATCGAGCTCGGTGATACGCGATGACATCGTCTGGGTGTCGGTGATCATGTCGTGCCCCTCTCTTCTCATGCATCAAGAGTAGGGAATTGTTTCAATAAAGAAAAGCGATGTATTCTTATCGTGTCGATCGTCTATGCTTATGTTTATGGCCTTCGACGACATCGAGATGCGACACCTGCGATCCCTCACCGCTGTGGCGGAAGAAGGCTCCTTCATCGGCGCAGCGGACATCCTGGGCTTCTCGCAGGCGGCCATCAGCCAGCAGATCGCCGGGCTCGAGCGAGCCGTGGGCCAGCCGCTCTTCGACCGCCCCGGTGGACCTCGACCGGTGACCCTCACGCCCGCCGGGCGGCTCATGCTCGAGCACGCCGAGATCATCGCGGAGCAGCTTCGCGTCGCCGAGACCGATCTCGCTGACCTCTCCTCGGGAACCGCCGGACGACTGCGCATCGGCACCTACCAGAGCGTCTCCGTACAACTGCTCCCCGACGTCGTGCGCGAACTGCGCGAGATCGCCCCGGACCTGGCGATCAACCTCGTGGAGCACGACCTCAACGAGACGCTGGCCGAGGACCTGCTCGACGGGATCATCGATGTCACCTTCCTCGCCGGCCCCTACGAGGACAGCCGGCTGACGATGATCGACCTGGGGTTCGACCCGTTCGTTGTCCTGCTGAAGGCCGACGGCGAGCTGGCCCGTGCGCACCCTGGACGCGTCTTCCCCACCCAGGCTCTCATCGATGTGCCGATGGTCGGGGGGAACTCCCCCGACCGTCGCCGAGACATGATCGAGGGCGGATTGCGAGCCCACGGGGTACGACCTCGCTATGTGTTCCAGTCCAACGACAACGGTGCAATGCAGGGCATGGTGCGCGCGGGAATGGGCCCGGCCGTCATGCCGCTGCTGGCCGTGGACACGAGGGATCCCGGAATCGTCGTCAAGCGACTCGATCCCCCACTCGAGCCACGCACGATCCTGATCGCGGTGCCGCACGGGGCCACCCCCATGCCGGCGGCCGAGCAGTTCGTCCGGGTTGCCAAGAAGGAATGCCGTCGCAGGCTGTCATTGACCCGCTGAGGCACCGATCCTCAGCAGTGCCAGCGGCCGCCGGCCCAGTGGGCCGCACCGGATCCGGTGTGCTCCCAGTTCATGACGGTGTGGAAGGCCGCGTCCTGCCAGTAGCGGGGCCACTTGTTCATGGGCGTCGCACGCAACTTCGCAAGCACCTTCTTCGCGGCCGTCGGCCCCATCAACTGCTTGTGCTCCTTGAGCATCATCCAGGTGGCGCCTCGGGCCAGCTCTCGCGATACCTGGTAGGCGCCGTAGTACGAGCCGCTGGCCGACACGACGTCGTAGTGACCCTCACTCTCGCGCTCGGCGATGCACAGGCGCTTGGCCTCGGTCGCGCCGCGATAGAACTTGCCGTGGTACAGGCTCGGCTCAATGCCGCGCATGTCCTTGGTGGCTCGGGAGTTCAAGGTGAAGTTGGTGTACTTGGCGAACTTGGCAGCCTGGACCTGGCGCGCGCTGGTGGCACGGCTCGGCCGCTGGGCGGTGATCGAGGTCACGACTGCGGACTCACGCCAGGACGATGGCGAAGTGACGATGGCGGAGTCGACCGCCGGGGCGACCACCTCGATCGGCTGAGCGGTCGCGGGGACTGGTGCCGCCGAGGCGGATCCGACGGAGGCCGTCAGCAGCACTCCGGCTGCGACAGCGCTGACACCCTTGACACTTCGAACGATCGTGCTTTTCGACATACACCCTCATGTAACGGCACTCGGTTGCCCGGTGCGTGGTCACGATGCGGGTCCGTGCCGCAGCGAGGACTCTGGTCTGCCTCGCCTGGCTATCCAGCCGCGCGCCGGTCAGGGGCGAATCTCACGCCCTGACGCTGGTGGTCACACGGCTCCCTGCGGCGGCGGCCGCTGGGGCATCGCGAAGTCCTGCTTCGCCGGACGGCTGGGGAAGACCGCCATCCGAGGAAAAGTCTAGGCAGGGCAATGACATTCGACGAATGAAGGGCGCGCTCAACGAGTCGACTTTTTGCCCCTATTGTCCGCTTAGCCGGAACCGTGCTGTGATCCACGCCACATCACGTGAGGACTTGGCTGTGACACAACTGTGACATGAATCTCGCACCAATGACAGCGCTTACGGCGTGTCTGCGACCCGCCAACCAGGGCACGTCTGCCCTTGCGGTCGCATCGAACGGTCCGCTTCAGCCGGCCGCCGTCACCGCTTCGGCCGCCTGACGAGCGATCTGGGCCTCCTCGTCGGTCGGCACCACCAGCACGCGGATCGGTCCGTTGCCGTCATCGATGGCGCGAATCCCGTCTCCCGGAGCCCAGTTCGCCTCAGGGCTCAGCCGGATCCCGAGATGGCCCAGCGGCCCGCACACCTCCGTCGCGTAGGGCCGCGTCGTGCTCGCCGATACCCGCCGTGAACACCAGCGCATCGACCGACGGCAGCACGCCCAGGTAGGCGCCGACGTAGAACCGGATCCGGTACGAGTAGACGTCGAGGGCCCGGCGCGCATCCACGTCACCGGCCGCGGCCCGAGCGCGCACTTCGCGCATGTCCTGAATGCCGGCCAGTCCCCTCAACCCGCTCTCCTTGTTGAGGATGACGTCGACCTCGTCCATCGATAGCCCTGCTGTGCGCACGAGGTGGAAGGCGACCGCCGGGTCGATGTCGCCCGATCGCGTTCCCATCACGAGGCCCTGAAGCGGTGTCATGCCCATCGTGGTGTCGACGCTCACTCCTGCCCGGATGGCCGCCATGGAGGCACCGTTGCCCAGGTGGCACACGATCAGGTTCACCGCCGCCGATGGCACCCCGAGGAACTCGGCGGCCTTGCGCGTCACGTACTGGTAGCTCGTCCCGTGGAAGCCGTACTTGCGGGCCTGGGTCTGTTCCGCCAGCTCGGTCGGAATCGCGTAGGTGTACGCCTCCGGTGGGATCGTGGCATGGAAGGCGGTGTCGAACACGGCGACGTGCGGAACGTCGGGCATCAGCCGCCGCAGCTCCCGGATCCCCTGCAGTCCTGCCGGATTGTGCAGCGGCGCCAAGGGGATCAGCCGCTCGATGACCCCCTCGACCTCGTCGTCGACGACGACCGGCTCGCGGTACCGACTCCCCCCGTGCACGACACGATGACCCACCGCGATGACCTGGTCGAGCGCCGTTCCGTCTCGCAGGATGTCGAGCATGTAGGCGAGGGCCGCCCCGTGGTCCGGCAGTTCGGTTTCCACCACGAGCGGTTCGGCGCCCTCCGCATGGTGATGCACTCGCCCACGGCCCTCCCCGATGCGCTCGATGAGTCCCCGCGCGTGCGAGACCCCGGTCGCCGGATCGACCACCTGGTACTTCAAGCTCGACGAGCCGGTGTTCACGACCAGGACAACGCTCACGCGCTCTCCACCTGTTGCGCCTGGATCGCCGTGATGGCAACGGTGTTGATGATGTCGGGCACCGTGCATCCGCGGGAGAGGTCATTCACCGGGCGGCGCAGGCCCTGCAGCACCGGACCGATCGCCACCCCGCCCGATGACCGCTGAACGGCCTTGTACGTCGTGTTGCCGGTGTTGAGATCCGGGAACACCAGGACGGTGGCGTGACCGGCGACCGGGTTGCCGGGCATCTTCGCCTGGCCCACGGCCTCATCGACGGCAGCGTCGTACTGGATCGGGCCGGCAAGCGGAAGATCGGGGCGGCGGCTCGCCACGCGTTCGGTAGCGGCGCGCACCTTGTCGACATCGCTCCCGGACCCGGACGTACCCGTCGAGTAGGAGAGCATGGCGACGCGGGGATCAATCCCGAAGGCGACGGCGGTTGCCGCGCTGCTGATCGCGATGGTCGCCAACTCGTCCGCTGTCGGATCCGGGTTGACGGCGCAGTCTGCGAACACCAGCACGCGATCCGGCAGGCACATCAGGAAGGCGCTCGACACCAGCGGCGACTCGGGAACGGTCCGGATGATCTCGAGCGCGGGCCGGATGGTGTGCGCGGTCGTGTGCGCGGCGCCAGACACCATGCCGTCGACCCTCCCGGTGTGGACGAGCATCGTGCCGAAGTAGGTGGCATCAAGCATCGTGTCCTGGGCCTGCTCGATGGTCACGCCCCTGTGCGCTCGCAGGCCCGCGTAGGCCTCGGCAAACACTTCCCGCAGCGGCGAGGCGGCCGGGTCGATGATCTCCATGCCGGTCAGATCGACGCCGAACGCCACGGCCTTGGCCTGGATCTCGGCCGGGTGACCCAGCAGGGTGATGTCGACGACGCCGGCATGGACGAGCTCTTCGGCGGCACGGAGCACGCGCTCGTCCTCTCCCTCGGGAAGGACGATGCGCCGCCGATCGAGGCGCGCCCTCTCCAAGAGCCCGAAGGAGAACATCAGCGGGGTGATGACATCGGGGTGCGAGAGCCGGATCTGCGCACTCAGAGCCTCGACGTCGACCCCGTCGTTGAACTCGCCCAGGGCCGCCGCGATCTTGCGCCGGCTCGCCGTGCGGATCTCACCGCGCAGCGTCTCCAGAGCGTGCAGGGTCGCGTAGGTGTCAGCCTCGACGGCGATGATCGGCATCCCCGAAGCCGTGAGCAGCGACTGCGTCATCGGGTCCGGGCGGTGGCCGCACGTCAGGACGACGCCCGCCGGGGTCGGCATGTCGCGGCTCAGCGCTGACGCGGCGGTGCCCACCGCCAGATCCGCCCTGTCTCCGGACGCCACCACCAGGGCCCCGTCCGTCAGCGCCGGCAGGAGCGTCTGCAGATGCCCCGAGCCGGCCACGTACGCCTCCACCTCCCGCTGCAGGCTCTCTCGCCCTCCGACCAGGATGGTCCCGCCGAGTCCGACGGCCACCTCCTCCACCGTCAGCGCCGAGAGCACGGGCAGGTCACGAAGGACGTAGACCGGCGGCTCGTGGGCCTCCTCGGCCAGGCGGGCGCGCATCGCACCGACGGCCTTCGGATCGACGCGGTTGACGATGGTGGCCACGATCGAGCATCCCAGCCGGGTGAGCAGGCTGGTCGACGAGTCCATGGCGTTGTCGATCGAGTCAGCGTCCAGGTCATGGCCGTTGACGACGGCCAGGACCGGCGCACCCATGTTCGCGGCCAGCCGCGCGTTGAGTGCGAGTTCGGTCGACGACGACGGGCCGGTGAAGTCGGTACCGATCACCATGACGAAGTCGTATGCCTCCTTCATGTGCATGAAGTCATCGACGAGTCGAGCGACGAGTCGCGTATCGCCCCCCTCGTCGACGTAGCTCGCCGCTTCGGCATAGGTGAGGCCGATCGAACTGTCGTGGGCGAGGTGATAGCGATCGGTCAGCAGGTCCAGCAGCGCATCGCGACGCCCATCGCCGTCGACGATCGGCCGGAAGACACCGACGCGACCGACCTGACGGGCCAGCACCTCAAGAGTGCCGAGCGCGATGACGGCCTTGCCCGCCCTGATGGTGGTCGAGGTGATGTACAGGCTTTCGGACACCGAGTGGGGTCCCTTCCGTCAGCGGGCGATCAGGACGACGACGACGATCCCGATAGCGACGGCAACCCCGATCGCGACCCACGGCGCCGACTTGCGCACTCGATGGAAGCGCGGCTTGCCCGAACCATCCGAGATCTCACCAGAAGCCCTGAGCTGGTCATTGCTGCGAGCGATGCGCTGGGCCTTGGCGATGCGCTCCTCGGCCGTCGGTTCCTTGACTCCACCGGTCACGAAGTCCTCGTCAAGACTGATCTCGTCGAAGGGATCGGGTTCGCTGGGCATCGGTCTCCTGGGGTCCTCGGGTCCATCAAGGATACGTGCCGCTATTCGGTCGGTCCTGCGACGTGTCCGGCGACCAGTTCGGTGAACCGCTCGGGGTCATGGATGTGCGGCTCGTGGGCGGCGCCGGGGAACACCACGAACCGACTGCCTCGAAGCAGCGCATGCGCGTTCTCGCCGTGCTTCATGGGGATCATCGGATCCTTGTCACCCCAGATGATCAGCACCCGCCGACCTTCCATCAGGTGCAGCTTGTCGAGCGCGGAGACGTTCTGGCCCTTCGGACCCACCACACTGCGCAGCGTGGCGAGGAACGCGGTGCGCCGGTCCGGCTCCCCCAGCCACGACACCGTCTCAAGAGCCCGCGGACTGAGCGCGTGCGGCGTGACGCCTACTCTCCCGAGCTGGCTGCCGACCCAGGAGGCGCCCTTGAGAGTGCGCTCATTGATCGCCCAGCGAATCACGAATTCCGAGCCCGGGAGACTGGCGGCGCGCAGTCCCGAGAAGGTCTCCTCGCCGAGCCCGCCACTCGACTCGAGCACCATCGATGCGACCCGGTCGGGGAACTGGTAGTTGAACTGCATGGAGACCCCGCCGCCCAGGGAGTGGCCGACCAGGTGAACCCGGTCTACGCCGAGGTGGTCGAGCAGGTCGCGCAGGCTGCTGGCCAGCGAACCGAGGCTGTAGTCGCCGCGGTCGCAGGATGATTCCCCGTGTCCGGGGAGGTCAACCGCGATGACACGAAGCCCACGCGCCGCGAGGCGCTCGGGGATGTCGAGCCAGGTCTGCGAGCTCGAGCCGATGCCGTGAATCAGGAGGACGGGGTCGCCAACACCCGGGAGGTCGAGGTAGGCGAGGTCCCGCCCGTTCAGCTGGACATGCCGCAGCACGTCCGGGGTCCGGGTGTCGTGCTCGTTCATGGCTGCCCCCTCGCTCTGGTACCCGTCGGTAACCTACTATACCGTAACTTACGGAAGCGTAGGTTGCTTTGAGTCCCGTACCGATGACGAAGCCACTGGGACAACGATCTCGTTGCGGCGCAGGAAGGCCGGCTTCCACGGCGGGTCGAAACGGTCCCACCGCGCCGGGGCCACGGCCACCCAGCCGTGTTGGTCGAGGGCACGATGGAGTTCGGCCGTCCGGACCGCCACGTTGTGGGCTGACCAGCGTCCCGACCACCTGATCGATGCGGCCTCGTGTGCGGGCAGGGCGCGCAGTCGCACGCGCGGGTCGGTCGGCTCGGGGTAGTCATCGATGTCGCGTTCGCCCGGCAGCACGAACGACACGACCCATCGTTCCTCGGCGCTGTCATCGGCCTCCTGCTGGATGACGGGCGCCGTCATCGCCATGCGCTCCCCCGAGGACTCGCGCCCCACTGACGAGGCAAGCGACCCGCGCCGGAGGTTGGCACCCGAGATGTACGACACCAGCGGCCGGAACGCGGCGTTGCCGGCTCCCTCCACCGAACCACCCACGGTCACCTCGGCAACGACGCACGCTGCGTACCTGCGGCGCTCAACCGGGCCATGGCTCTCGATTACCTCGTACACCTGCTGTTCGGTCACATGGGGTCCAACGCCTGCCCGAGTTGCCGAATTCCTGCCCCTAGGGTGGCTCCGTGCCCACGACGCCGCTGCTGCGCGCGCGCATCGCGGTGTCCGTGCTGTTCGTGATCAATGCGGTCACCCTGAGTGCATGGCTGCCGCGGCTGGCGGAACTCCAGGCAAGCCTGGCCCTCAACGATGCGCAGCTCGGACTGGTGCTGGCTGCCGGCGCGGCCGGCGGCCTGCTGATCGGTCCACTCGGGGGCTATCTCGTCGCGCGGTCGAACAGCGCCCGGGTCTCCGTCGTGAGCTTCGCCCTCATGGCCGTCGCCCTGCCCATCATCGGGCTGGCGGGCAGCGGTGTGGCGCTGGCAGCGGTGCTGCTGTGGCTGGGTGCCCTCGACGCGGTGATGGACGGTGCCATGAACGCCCATGGCCTGCGGGTCCAGCACCGCTATGGCCGGTCCGTGATCAACAGCTTCCATGGCTACTGGTCCCTGGGGACGGTCGCGGGCGCCTTGATCGGCAGCGCAAGCCTGATCGTCGGGCTGCCGATCGCCTGGATGCTGGCCGCTGTGGCCGGCATCAGCGCCATCGCGCTGGCGGCCACCGCACGCTGGCTCCTGCCCGGCTCGGATCCCGAGCAGCACCTCAGTGACGACGACGCGATCGCCGAGGCGACGTCCGGCATTGATCCCGGCTCGGCGCCCGTGGTGCCCCCCTCCGCCGGATACGGCCGCGTCCTGACCCGCATGACCGTCCTGCTCGGCCTGTTCACCCTGCTGGCCGTCATCATCGAGGACATCCCGGCCCGATGGAGCTCCATCTACCTGACCGACGTCGGCGCACCCACGTCGCTCGTCGGCCTGGGATTCACGGCCTTCACCATCGCGATGACCATCGGGCGGTTCACCGGCGACGCCCTCGTGAACCGGTTCACCGAGGCCACCGTCGTCCGCGTGAGCATGATCCTGTCCGGTGGCGCCCTCGCCGTGGCACTCCTCATCGGCACGGCCTGGGCGTACGTCGCGGCCTGCGTCGTCATCGGGCTCGGCGTGGCAACGCTCTTCCCCGCAGCCATGCACGCCGCTACCCGGATTCCCGGCGTGCGGCCGGCCATGGGCGTCGCCACCGTCGGGTGGATCGCCAGGGGTGGATTCGTGGTCGCGCCCATCGCGGTCGGCGCGATCGCGCAACGCTTCGGCATCGCTTGGGGACTGACGGTTCCGATCGTGGCGGCCGCCCTGCTGGTGCCGCTGAGTGCCGTCCTGCGCCCGCGGCGGGGCCAGCCAATACCCTGAGCCATGCCCTCGAACACGTCAGCGCCCTCGAACACGACCATGCCCTCGAATACGTCGGTGCGACTGGCACAGCGCCCCACAGGTCTCCCTGCCCCGGATGACTTCCGAATCTCGACCGACCCGATTCTCGAGCCCGGCCCCGGCCAGGTGCTCGTGCGCGTGGGGATGATCTCCCTCGATCCCGCCATGCGCGGCTGGATGGACGACCGACCCTCCTACCTCCCGCCGATCGGGATCGACGAGGTCATTCGAGCGGGCGGCGTGGGCGAGGTCATCACCTCACACCACCCGCGCTTCCCCGTCGGGACGCTCGTGCAGGGGAACACCGGCGTGCAGGAGTATGCAGTCCTCGACGGCGCCGATCTCGTCCGCGTCGATCTCTCCCTCGGCACGCCCTCGATGTACCTGGGCGTCCTGGGCATGACGGGGCTCACGGCCTACTTCGGACTCTTCGAGCACGGCCGGCCACGAGCGGGCGACACGGTCCTGGTCTCCGGCGCCGCCGGAGCCGTGGGCTCGGTCGTCGGCCAGCTGGCCAGGATCAACGGCTGCCGGGTCGTCGGCGTCGCGGGCGGTCCGGACAAGTGCGCGTACGTCACGGACACCCTCGGCTTCGACGCGGCAGTCGACTACCGCGATCCGGGAATGCGCAAGGCGATCCGCGAGACCTGCCCAAACGGCGTCGACCTGTACTTCGACAACGTCGGCGGCGCCGTGCTCAATGCGGCCCTCGCCAACCTTGCCATGCACGCCCGGATCGTCGTCTGCGGCGCGATCTCGCAGTACAACGCCGAGACGCCCACCCCCGGGCCATCGAACTACATGGCCCTCCTCGTCCGCCGGGCGACGATGACCGGCTTCCTCGTCTTCGACCACGTCGCTGAGTACCGGACCGCGCGTCGGCGGCTCGCGCACTGGGTGGGCGAGGGCCGGATCTCGGCGCCCGAGACCGTCGTTCCGGGACGCGTGACCGACTTCCACAAGGTGTTCCTCCGCCTGTTCGCCGGCGACAACCTCGGCAAGCTCGTCCTCGACATCACCGACTGACCCGAAGGAGACCCATGAACGGCAACGCAGTGCAGGGCCGGACCGCCATCGTCACCGGCGCGTCGCGCGGCATCGGTCGCGCGATCGCCATTCTCCTCGCTGACGAGGGGGCGAATGTGGTCGTCGTGTCCCGATCCGCCGAAACCCTCGACTCGGTCGTGGCGGAGATCTCCGGCCGTGGCGGTCGCGCGATCGCCGTGGCCGCGGACGTGACCGCCGACGATGCCCCGCAGCGCATCGTCGACCGCACCCTCGAGGAGTTCGGCGGCCTCGACATCCTCGTCAACAATGCGGGAGGCAATTCGTTCATGTCGCCGCTGCAGACGATGCGCTTCTCCGGCTGGCAGAAGACGATGGTGCTCAACCTCGATTCCACGGTGCGCCTGATCCAGGCAGCCCTGCCCGCCATGGTGGTCGGCGGTCACGGATCCATCGTCAACGTCTCGTCGGTAACCGGACTTCGTGGCTCCCCGCTGATGTCCCACTACGGGGCGGCCAAGGCGGCCGTCATCTCCTTGACCCAGAGTCTGGCCATCGAGGTGGCCACCGAGGGGGTGCGGGTCAACGCCCTGGTCCCGGGCTGGATCGAGACCGATCTCACCGGCTTCCTTCGCACCGACGAGGCCCTCGAGGACACGGTCATCGGCCGGGTTCCGATGCGCCGATGGGGACGTCCTGAGGAGATCGCGCAGGCGGCGCTGTTCCTCGCCGGCGACGCCTCCTCCTTCGTGACCGGGCAGTCCCTGGTCGTCGATGGCGGACTGAGCGCCAATCCGTGATCGGAGCGCTAGCCTGACGGCACATCACGAGCGCGCACTCGACGCGAGCGCACTCGACACGAGCGCGAACTCACCACAAGCGCGAAGGAGACCCATCGTGCGGAACCTCATCACCATCGCCATCATCGGCCTCATGATCATCGGCGCCATCGCCCTCGGCGTGAAGTTCTTCAGCACGTCTGTCCGTGAGCAGGAGGACGAGAGGAACTGGGACGAGTGAGGGCGCGACGGATCTAGGCACGAGTCGCATCCATGTCGCCTCCCATCGCCGGGACGTGGCGCCGGTACGCCCCGATCACCGCCTGGCTCCCCAAGTACCGGCGCCGATACATCGCCGGTGACCTGCTCGCCGGCCTGGTCGTCGCTGCTCTCGCCATCCCCCAGTCCCTGGGCTACGCCACCATCGCTGGGGTGCCGATCATCGTCGGCCTCTACGCCATCCCCCTGGCACTCATCGCCTATGCGGTGCTGGGTTCCTCCCCTCACCTGGTGGTCGGCCCCGTCTCGACGGTGTCCGTGCTGTCCGGCTCCCTGGTGGCCGACATGTCCGGCGGCGACCCGGCCCGAGCAGTAGCCCTGACCTCGGCCCTGGCCATCGGTGCCGGCGTCGGCCTGCTCATCGGCGGCGTCGCGCGACTGGGCTGGGCGGCCGAGTTCATGTCACGCCCCATCGTCACCGGCTTCGTGTTCGGCCTCGTGCTCCTCATCGTGATCGGCGAGGTGCCCAGCCTGCTGGGGATCCCGGCGACGTCAGGGGACGTGCAGGATCGCGTGTGGTCGATCGTGACGTCCCTGACCGAGATCGACCCCACGACCGCCGTGCTCGGTCTCGGCGCCCTCGCCATCCTCTTCGCCGGCGCCAGGTTCGCCCCTCGGATCCCCTGGGGCCTGATCGTCCTCATCGCGGGCATCATGCTGTCCTCGGGCCTCGATCTCGCAGCGGACGGGGTCGTGACCGTGGGACCCGTTCCCCAGGGCCTGCCACCCCTGGGACTGCCCCATGTCGGGGTGTCCGACCTCCCGCCGGTCATCTTCGGCGGCATCGCCCTCGCCCTCGTCGGCCTTGCCGAGGGCCTGAGCGCCGCCCGGCTCTTCGCCGCGCGCGAGGGATACACCATCGACACCGACCAGGAGCTGCTGGCCACCGGGGCCGCCAACGTCGCCGCCGGTATCTCCGGAGGCCTCGGGGTCGCGGGCTCCCTTTCCAAGACCGCTGCCTCCCGTCGTTCGGGCGGCGTCACCCAGATGACCGGGGTCACAACTGCCGTGATCGTCGTGATCGCCCTGATCGCCCTCGCGGAGCTGCTGGCACCGCTGCCGAGGGCGATCCTCTCGGCCATCGTCATCCAGGCCGTCTGGGGGTTGATGGACGTGTCCGCGCTTCGGAGGTACCGGCACATCCGGCGCAACGACTTCATGGCTGCCCTCGCGGCCATGGTCGGCGTCCTCATTCTCGGACCCCTGTACGGGCTCCTGGTGGCCGTCGGTCTGGCCGTGCTCGGGCTGGTCTACCGGTCCAGCCGGGTGGAGACCGACATCATGGGCAAGGTGCCGGGCGAGAAGGCAGCCTGGGGAAGCATCACCGACCACGCCGAACGGCTCACCTACGACGGCATCGTCGTGCTGCGACTCGACGTGCCCCTCTTCTGGGCGAACGCCACCCAGATCCACGACCGGATCCTCGCGACGGTTGACGAGTCACCGCGGGTGACCGCACTCCTGCTCGATCTCGAGGCGACCAGCCAGCTCGACACCACGAGCATCGACATGCTCGAACTCGTATTGAGCCGACTGCGCGAGCGCGACATCGACCTCTACCTCGTCAGGGTGTTCTACCGGGCCCGGCTCACGCTCACCAACGCCGGCTTCATCGAGCAGTTGGGCGAGGATCACATGTGGCACAGCATCTCCGCCGGCGTCCGGGCGGCCCGCAAGGCGGCGCGGCTCAAGGGCAAGGCGCACCCGCAGGCACTTCCGGAAAGCGAATCCGATGACGAGTCGGAACAGCAGGACGAGGCCGCCGCGGAGCTCATCGTGGTCGACCATGACGTCAGCCGACCTGGCACCCAAGGCGAGGCCGCACCGCGTGGCGGCTATCAGGATCCCGATCGCATGGCCAGACGGACCAGTCGGCGGAGCCGACTGCGCCTGCGATTGTCGAGGAACACCCCGAGTACGCCGCCGGGGGCGGGTACGGTCGAGCCAGGACCAGACGACCAGGAGGCTCCATGAGCGGCGCGATCGCCATCATCGTCGTCATCGTCATCGTCGTCGCGAATCGGACTGTTCGTCGTCTCGCAGTTCAACAAGCTGCGTCGACTCGACGTGCTCGCGCAGGGTGCCTGGGCCGGCATCGACACCCTGCTCGCCAAGCGCGCCGATCTCGTGCCGAACCTCGTCGAGACGGTCAAGGGCGCCGCCGACTTCGAGCGAGGGACCATGGAGGATGTCACGAACGCGCGTGCCAAGGCCGCTGGCGCCACGACGGTCGCGCAGACAGCAGCCGCGGACGGTGAGCTCACGCAGGCACTCGGCCGCCTGTTCGCGGTCGCCGAGTCCTACCCGCAACTCACCGCCACCGCCGGATTCCGCGACCTCCAGGGCCAGCTGACCCAGGTCGAGGGCGAACTCCAGTTCGCGCGCCAGTACTACAACGACTCGGTCGTGAACCTCAACACGGCGCTGAGGACCATCCCCTCCATGTGGTTCGCCGGGATGGCCAGCGTGCAGGAGCGCGAGATGTACGCCGAGCCGGATGCCGGACGACGGGCCGCACCCATCGTCGACTTCTGATGTCGGCCTTCCGACGCAGGGGGGCGATCCTTCTCGGGACGCTCCTGCTTGCGGCGGCGGGCTCCGTCGGCCTCGCGTCCGCCGCCGCGGCCGAGTCGATCCAGGATTTCGACGTCGCCGTGACGATCAACTCGGACACCACCTTCCGCGTGGTCGAGAAGATCACCTACGACTTCGAGGGCGCCTACCGCCACGGCATCTTCCGTGACATCCCGGTCTACGACGAGACCATCACCGGTCAACGCCGCCAGTACCGAGTCGCCGTCAACAGCGTGTCGATGGACGGCGCGGTCGTGCCCTGGACGACGTCGCAGGACGGCCCCTACCTGAACGTGAAGATCGGTGACCCCAACTCGACGATCACCGGGCCGCATGTCTACGTCGTCGACTACATCGTTGCGGACGGCCTGCGCGTCATCACTGACGAGGACGCCGCGGACCCGCAGATGCCCGCGGCCGTCTCCGCCGGCGATGTCGAGCTGTTCTGGGACTTCGTCGGGACTGGCTGGGACGTCCCGATCCAGTCCGCGAAGGCCGCCGTCACAGGTCCGGGCGCCGTGCTCAGCTCGATCTGCTACTACGGCCCGGCCGGCAGCGACACTCGCTGCCCGACTGCCATGGTGGAGCACCTTCGCCCTCATGGGTCCGGTACGACTCGGCAGCGGGGAGGCGCTGACCGGAGCCGTGGTCTACCCGGCCGCCGCCTTCGCCTCACCCCCGCGGGAGAACGTCACCCAGGGGTTGCCCTCGAACCCGTTGGTGGGACTCATGGCCGCCGCGATCCCGGCGGTGCTCCTTGCCGCGATCCCGATCGGAATCGCCGTCACCCGCCGTCGCGAGGACGCCGGTGCCCCAGTGCCCGGGGCGCCGCCGCAGTACTCGCCGCCCGACGGCCTGAGGCCGGCCGAGATGTCGGCGGCGTGGGAGGGCCGCAAGGGCACCACGGACTCCCGGGTGCTGGTCGCAACCCTGCTGGACCTGGCGGCCCGTCGCTGGATCAATGTCACGACCGACGGCGGCGGCCACCTCACCGTCACCTGGGTGGGTACGGGCACGACTCCCATGGCCCCCTGGGAGGAGTCCGTCGTCGGAGCAGTCCTCAAGGGTCAGCCCGCCGCCACGGTGAGCGGCTATGACAAGCAGCTCGCGATCCTGTGGGGCCTGTCCATCCGCGGTCTGGTCCGCGAGCAGGAGTCGGTCGGCCGACGCAATCCGCGGGGCGACGAGCCCGACCAGCGGTGGCGGTGGCTCGGCCTCATCGCATTCCCGTTGCTGGTGGTGGGATTCCTGTCGATCTTCATCGAGCAGCCCTTCATCACCGCGGCCGCCTTCACTCTCGGCGTCGGGGCGCTGATCGGCTTCTTCGTGGCCCGCGCGATCACTCCCCGGAACCAGACCGAGCAGTCGGCCCGCTTCCTCGCGGAGGTGGCCGGCTTCGAGAAGGTCCTGGGCACGGACGCCGCGGCAGCCCGCCGGGAGTTCGCCCAGCGCTCCGGCCTGTCGGCCGCGGCGATCTTCGCGACGATGCTTCCGTTCGCCGTGATCTTCCGGCTCGAGAGCTCATGGATCGGCGCCTTCCCTGACCTCAGCCCGGACGAGCTCGTCGGCCATGGCTTCTACGTGGGGTCCATCGGCGCGATGGACCATCTGGTGAGCAGCAGCACGTCCTCCATGTCCAGCGCGATGACGGCACCGAGCAGCGGCTCGGGAGGAGGAGGCTCGTCCGGCGGCGGCGGAGGCGGTGGCGGGGGCGGATCGTGGTGAACTGCCCCGTCAGGGCGCTGGGGTCTTGCACGCCTTGATCAAGGCACGGATGCCCTGGATGTCAGCGTTGCTCAGGGTGTTGTTGGTGTCGACCAGGTAGTACATGACGTCCTGCGCCTCGGTGCCATGCGCCAGCCCGAGCGCATGCCCGAGCTCGTGGAGGTAGAGCGCGCTCTGCTTCTGCGCGTTGATCTTCTTCACGTAGTCGATGCTGAGCACGACGCTGCCCTCGACGATCTCCTTCTGGTCCTTGTAGACCTTGGTGGGTGACGCGAACCCGACGGTGCGCTTGTCGAGCAGCGACGACTCGGAAGCGTTCAGGAAGGCGATGTAGAGGTGCCGCGCGCTCGGGTGCTGCTCGCTGGTCACCACGTAGTTCGTGTCGTCGTAGATGACCGGAACCTCGCCGACGTACTGGAAGTCGAGCCCGGAAACGTCTCCCCACCTGGCCAGGTCTGACGTCAACTGCGAGACCGCGATCCTCCGGTCAGCCGCGGAGACCCTGCCGGTGTCGATGCTCCAGGTGATCGGGGTATCGCAGTCCGCCCAACCGCTGTTGATGAGCTCGGGCGAGCTCTCGGCGAAGATGGAGGCAACCTGGGACTCGGCGTAGGCGACGACGCCGATGATCGATAGGAAGGCGCCAGCCGCGACGACCGTGGCCAGTTGCCAGATCGGCTTGCCCTTTCGGCGATCGACCCCACTTCGGCGATCACCCTGGCGGCGATCCGGACCTTCGTACGCGTGGGCGTGCCTGCCCGCGGGGGCCCGGCGATCAGCCTTGCGGCGATCCGCCTTGCGGCGATCCGGCGGATGGGTCTTCTGGAAGTACCGGGATCCGAGCAGGCCGAGGCCGTAGGCGATCACGACGAACAGGACCCACCAGTACCAACTCACGACCTCACCCCCTTCCCCTGATCCCAGTATGACCGTGCACGTGCCGATGAGCGGCGCCATGAACGGTCATTGTTTGGGAGCGGCCACTTTCGACCGTCACACGGTTCTGGGCAGGACCCCCTACTCCGGGTCGGCCATCAGCTCGCCGTGAACGGTCGTCGCGGCCTGGAACATGTACGTCAGCACGCGGGCAAGGTGCATGGGCACGAGCGGTCGCCCGTCGACGTTGCCCGAGACCCAGACGTGCTCGTCGAGCGTCGAGAACGTCACGAAGGCCGAACCGGCGTTCTCCTCGTTCAGGTAGCCCAGCAGCTCTGGGGTCGCCCGATAGTGCCCCGCCAATCGCAGCTCCAGGCTGATGACGAAGTCGCTGAGGACCCCGACGAAGAGCGTCCCAACCTCGGTCTCGGCCGCCAGTGCACCCTCGGGGACCGGCGTGAGCTGGAAGCCGAACAGCGGCGGGAAGAGCTCCCCCACCACGGAGAGCAGCGTCGAGTCATCCTCCACGCTGATGACGGCATGCTCGTCTGCTTCCACGTTCATGACCCTACGCCGCAAGTGGAGCGCATGTCGGTCACCCGACGCCCCGTCTTCGGTACATGTCCTCGTCCGCCGCGGACACGAGAGCGAGAACATCGCTGGGAGCCGTCCCAGAGGCGAAGCCAACGGTCACCCCGGCATTCCAGGAGTCGTTCGAGAGCCCCTGACTAGACAGGATCGCGTCGACCCGGGCATTCAGATCGTCCGCTGACCCCTCGCGACCGGTGCCCAGGACGACGAACTCGTCACCGCCCCACCGCACCAGCAGATCGTTGGAGCGGATCCCCGACTTCAACGCTTCAGCGACGGCGACTATGACGCGGTCACCGAAGCGATGGCCGAACCGGTCGTTGGCCTCCTTGAGTCCGCGCACGTCGACGAACCAGGCCAGCACTTGACTGTCGGAGCGTTCGGCCGTCGCGAGGAGTCCCGGCACCGCTCGGGCGAGGCCGGTGCGGTTGAGCGTGTCTGTCATGGCATCGAGCAGCGCCTGGCGCTCGAGTCGCGCATTGCTGTCGGCCAGCGCATTGACGGCGAGCAGGCGCAGCCGCAGGAGGAATGCACTGACGACGATGGCCGCGACGCACACGAGGACATCCGCGTCACCTCCGGGCCAGGAGGCCAAGGCGAAGCCCAGCACCGCCAGCACCAGCATGATCGAGGACGCCACCGCAAAGGGCCACCACGCATGCGTCACGGGCCCGAACGCCGTCATGACCACGGCCATGTAGGCGAGATTGGCCGCGTTGGGCTCCATCCGAAACGCGTTGACCAGCAAGGCCACCAGCAGGGTGGCGCTGCTCGCCCACACCCAGGGGACCCAGGTCATCGGGACGGTGCCCCGCCGGATCGCCCACGCCAGCCAGATGAACAGCGGCCCGAAGGTCACGTTGATGAGGGAGTTGAAGGCTGGGAGGTCGGGGATGGCAAAGAAGTTGACGAATCCGAAGATCAGGGTCAGGACTCCCGCCCAGCCGAGGATCTCCGGGATCTGACGCTGCGCCAAGCCAAGCCGAAGATCCCGACGCTGGCGATCCGACGCCCCGGTATCCACGCGACCTCCCACGACGAGGCTAGCCGCTGGGGCAGACCAATAGGGAGTCCAAACGAGGCAGTCGCCGACTCATTCAGGGTGGTGTCCGGCCGTGTGGCGTAACCACCACAGGCCGACGAACGGCAGGACCAGCGGAACGAAGCCGTAACCGACGCCGAAGCCAGACCAGACCGACGCCGAGGGGAAGGCGTCGGGCAGCAGGAGGCTGAGAGTGCCGACCGCGAGGACACCGGCGAGTTCCACCGAGATCGAGACCGTCGCGACGCGGCGGGAGGTCCGGTCCCCGCGTGCCAGCGCCACGGTCGCGACCACGTAGATGCCCGCGGCCAGAGCCGACAGCAGATAGGCGACCGGCGCCTCGTCGAACTTCGTCGCGATCTGCACGATGGACCGAGCGGTCGCCGCCACCGCGAAGATCGCGTAGACCACGACGAGGACACGTCCGAAGCCTTGCCCCGTCGGTCGAGGGACCGTCACCGACTCGTCAGCCACCGGGGCCAGCCCAGACCTGCTGAACACGCACGATCAGCACCGGCACCACGAGGAACACCACGGCGAGAACACCGGCCGCCGCCCGCGACTTCTCTCCGCGGACCCACCATGCCGCGGCCGGGACGATGGCCACGCACGCGGCGAGGTAGCCGACGAACTCCGCGCGGGCGAAGTCGCGGTCACTGCCGACCATCTGGACGATCCCGCCGATGGCGAATACGAGCAGCATCACCTCGAGCACCGCGACCGCAGCGAGCAGCGTATCGCCCGGGTGGCCGGTTGATGAGCACCAGGACGGCTGCCCAGGCGGCCAGCAGCAGGGACACCACGATGACGGCGTTGGTGTAGGGGCCGGTCACGACCCGGGTCCCTGAACTCGATCAGCCTTCAATGTCCCACGCCACGTTGAGCGTCACGCTGATCAGCGTGGTCCCAGGCTCGATGGGCGTGGTCACCTTCTCGGCCGACACCGCCGCATCCTCGGCGTAGGCGATGGGCGGGGGCGCCACCGTCGATGATGACTCGGACACCGAGGCGACCGGCCCCAGGGTGAAGTCGAGCAACTGCGCGTACTGCGCGGCCTGTGCACTGGCGATCTCGACCGCCTGGGCGCGGGCGGCGCTGGCGGCCACGGTCGGATCCGTGACGTACGGCGAGAGCGAGTCAACGCGCACGGCGTTGCCGCCGGCCGCCACCGTGGCATCGAGAGTGGCACCCGCGGTCGCCAGGTCGCGCAGCGTGACCTCGATGGTCTGTGCCGCGCGGTAGCCGATCAGTTCCTGCCCGCCATCGGACGTGTAGTTGTACTGCGGACCGACACTCACCCCCTGGGTCGCGACGTCCGCGTCGTCCACCCCGGCCGCGGAGAGCGCACCGAGTACCGCCGTGGCGGCCTCGGCGGCCGATTGCTGGGCGGACTGGGCAGACGCAGGATCCGTGACCTCGACGGTCAGCGAGGCACGCGCCGCGTCCGGAACGGCTTCCGCCTGCCCCGTGGCCGACACGCTCACGGTTCGCGGCACGTCCGCCGCCGTGGACGTCGTCGTCAGGCTCATCGGGGCGCAGGCGGTCAGCGACGCACGGTGGGGACGGCGACAACGGCGGCCAGCCAACGAGACGTCACGGCGTCAAGGTAGCAGCGGACCCGTTCCGTCCACGGACCCCTGAGCCCGCAGCCGATCACCGGGTCACCCCGAGGCGGAACCCCCGGCCACCGCGAGTAGCGCCGGATCGGTGAACGGGTTGCCCACCGTCTGGCCGTTGACGACCACGGTCGGCGTGCCGCCCACCCCACGCCCGAAGCCGGCCTTGGTCGTGGCGGACACGAACGGCACGTTCTCCTCTGCCTCGATGCAGGCGATCGCGTCCGCCGACGCCCCCGACTGCTGTGCCAGGTCCACCAGAACCGGCGCGGTGAACTGCCCCGCCGGCTCGCTCGGGTCGGCAGCCGCGAACACCGCCCGCGAGAAGGCGACGAACGTCTCGCCACCATCGTGATTGACGACGCAGGCGGCCGCGCTGGCGGCTCGCGCCGAGGCACCGGCCGGTTCGAGATCGGGACTGGTCTCGCCGAGGAATGCCAGGTTGTACTGCTTGACCAGCAGGCCGGAACCGGGTTGCACGGCCTTGTCGATCAATTCCTTGCCGATGGTCTGCTCCCACTGCTGGCAGTAGGGGCACTGGTAGTCGACGTAGACCTCGACGACGTCGGCCGCGGCTGGATCCCCGATCAGGATGGCCCCGGCCGCGTCGGCTCCTGACGGCAGCTCTGCCAGCCCCTCCAGGTCGGGTGCGGGGCCCAGCTGTGGCACCTCGGTCGACTCCGGTGCCGGCTGCGCGGCCTGCGGCGCAGCCTGCACGGCGGCGGCGTCGACCTGGGTCCCCAGCGCCGTCACCTGCTCACTGAGCGCGTCGAGCTGCGTGCGGCTGCCGGCGAGGGCGACGGCCAGACCAATCAGCAGGACGACCAGCAGCCCGAGACAGGCGACGACCAGGTAGCGCAGCGTCCGGACCTGACCGCGCAGGCTGGCAACCCCCGATCCGGCATCGCCAGCGGCGGCTGAGGCGACGGCCTGCGGGTAACCGACGACGACCGTCGGCGCAGGCGCGCTCGGTACCGGCTCCGTCATCGGCTGGTCACTCGGTACGGGCTCACCTGGCTGGGAGGGCTCATCAGTCATGAGTTGCACACTAATCCAGCATCACCAGCGGGCCATCTCGGCCGGGCGCGGCCATCGCTACCCCTCGCCAGGGCCTGCAGGCGGATTTCCCGGATGTGGCACGATCCATAGCCGTTATATGGCACGATCCATACTGTTCGGGCGCGGGGGATTCGAACAGCCGGCCCCTCGCCTCGGGTAGCAGCGCTGAGGGGGATCCTGAGGCGATGGGCCGGCTTGATCACCCGCCCGTCTCCCCGCTGCGGGATATCCCTAGTCACGCAGGCCGAGCGATCCGGGGTCATGGATGAACCAGGCAAGTAGACCGGCCACCATGCGCGACGTCGCCGCGCGAGCCGGGGTATCACGCTCGCTCGTCTCGACCGTCTTCCGCGGCGTCCCGGGCGCCAGCCCCGAGACCCGTGCACGCATCCTCCAGGCGGCCGCCGACCTCGGATACCGGCGAGACGACCGCGCTCGCCAGCTCCGCAGCCGGGAGCGGCGCGTCATCGGGGTGACGCTGACCGCCGTGCATCCGTTCCACGTATCCGTGGTCGAGCAACTTCACGAGGCGGCGGGGCTGCAGGGCTACGAGCTCTCCATCGCGCTGAGCACGGGCAGCCGGACGCTGGCCAGTGCTGTGGACACACTGCTGGCCCAGCGCTGCGCCGCTGTCGTCCTCATCGGTCCGACGGTCCCGGAGGATGAGCTGGCCGCCCTGACGCAGGCCTGCCACGGCGTGCCCGTCGTCATCGTCGATCGCTACGTCAGACTCCCCGCGGCCGACGTGCTCCGCATTGACGATGCGCGGGCGCTCGCCCTGTGCATCGACCATCTGACCGGCCTCGGCCATCAGGACATCTGGCATGTCGATGGTGGCGACTTCGTCAGCGCCCAGCCTCGACGAGACGCCTACCTTGCCGCCATGACGACGCGGGGCCTGGATCGGCATGCGCGCGTGGTTGCTGGGGGCGGCACGGAGATCGACGGCGTCGCGGCCGGCACCCGCCTGCTCGCGGCCGCCGACCTACCGACCGCGGTCGTGGCCTACAACGACCGGGTCGCGTATGGACTCATCGATGGGCTCCGGCGACACCACGTGCAGGTACCGCAGGACGTGTCCGTCGTCGGCTTCGACAACATCCCCGAGGCCGGACTTCCGCACCAGTCCATCACCACAGTGGAGCAGCGAGCCGACGACCTCACCGCCATCGTCGTGGACGTGCTCCTGAGGCGCCTGTCAGGAGAGCCCCCCGCGGGCCTGCGCCTCACTCCACCGGGGCCGCTCGTCGTCCGAGGGACAACGAGTCGACCACGCCCGAACGGGCGCCTGCGCTCCGTCGCGGGCTAGTCGGGCGGCGGTCAGCGTGCCTCGCGCTGCTCACCTCGCTACCGTGGAGGGTGAATCGGCCATCGCCCCGGTGAAGGCCGACCAACGAGCCACGCGAGGAGAGGGACTGCCATGAACGCCGAGATGTTCCAGAAGATGAAGGACGGGCAGGGCTTCATCGCCGCCCTGGACCAGAGCGGCGGCAGCACTCCCAAAGCGCTGGGGCTGTACGGGGTCGAGGAGTCCGAGTACTCGAACGATGCTGAGATGTTCGATCTCATCCATGCCATGCGCACCCGCATCATCACGAGCCCCTCGTTCGGTGGCGACCGCATCCTGGGCGCCATCCTGTTCGAGATGACGATGGAGCGTCAGGTCGATGGCGTGGGCACCGCCGAGTACCTGTGGCGCACGAAGAACGTCGTGCCGTTCCTCAAGGTCGACAAGGGCCTGGCCGACGAGGCCGAGGGCGCCCAGCTCATGAAGCCGATGCCCGGTCTCGACGAACTGCTCGACCGCGCCAAGGCGCACGGTGTCTTCGGGACCAAGATGCGGTCCGTCATCAAGCTTGCCGATGCGAACGGCGTCGCCGAGGTCGTCGGTCAGCAGTTCGAGATCGGCCGTCAGATCCTCGCCGCGGATCTCGTCCCGATCATCGAGCCAGAGGTCGACATCCACAGCCCGGAGAAGGAAGCGGCCGAGGAACTGCTCAAGACCGCCCTCACGATGCAGTTGGACCTGCTCCCGGACGATCAACAGGTGATGCTCAAGCTCACCCTCCCGACCATGGACGGCTTCTACTCCGACATCGTGGCGCATCCGCGGGTACTGCGAGTGGTGGCTCTGTCCGGTGGCTACAGCCGCGAGGAGGCCAACAGCCTGCTGGCCCGCAACCCCGGTGTCGTTGCGTCATTCTCGCGCGCACTGACCGAGGGACTGAGTGCTCAGCAGTCCGACGACGAGTTCGACGCGGTGCTCGACGCGACCATCCAGACCATTTACGACGCGTCGATCACCTGAGGCACCCGCTCAGGTCAACAGCTCGACGGAATCACCGAGGGCGATCCGGCCCTCGGTGATGACCCGCGCGTATACGCCGAAGTTGAAACCGGGCCCGAAGACCGAGTCCTGTCGTCCGCGGTAGTCGCCGATGAGGGACAACGTCTTCAGGTCGACGTCTCCCGTGTCCGGATGGCGGGTGGTCCCCGCGCATCGCTGCACCGGTCCGCCCACGTCGGCGACCACGGTCCCGATCCGGATCGGCCGCCCCTCCCAGCCGTCCTCGGCGTGCGGGGCGGCGCCGTCGAACTCGATGAGCATCCGGAACCGTCTGCTGTCGACGTCCTCGAGCCCGGCTGACTCGGCCAGGCGTGCCGTCGACGCCTCGCCCAGCAGTGTCAGCGGCTCGACGTCGTGACCGCCGTGGGGGTCATCGGCCCGCACCAGCCGCAGCGAGCGGCCCGCGCGGCCGGACAGCAGGGCATCCCACGGTCCCGGAGCCAGCCGGCCGCGCACGTCCTTGAAGCCGAAGAAGCTGGCCACGTGCGGGTCCCCCGTGGGCACCGGAGCCTCAACCCGGATGCCGTCAGGTCCGGTGAGGGTCAGCACGTTCGCATCGGCGTCGAAGTCGGCCCGAAAACCGACCAGTGCCCCGGTCTTGGCGATCGAGTACAGCGCATCGCGATCGTCCACCAGGTAGAAGATGCGGTCCCCCACGACGCCCGTCGCGCGCACCTCGACACTCGGTGGATGGTGCAGGGCAAGGCCCTTGACGGGGGTGATGGACAGCCTGGTGACGCGCATGGCTCACCGTATCCAGTCCGCTGATCAGCGCGTCCAGCGCCGCGGCATCGAATGCTCAGTGCGGCAACGGCACGACCACGCCGTCGATGACCACCTCCGCCTCGACCGAGGCCACGAGGTCGACGTCGCCGGGCAGGTGCAGCACGATGCCGCTGATGTAGGCCACGTCCACGGGCTCGCTGCCCCGTGCAAGGTCGATGTACCGGTGCATGTCCTCCACCGTCGACCGCCGCGCCAACTCCGTGAGCTCCCGGAGCTCCGGCACCGGCGCGGCCCCCAGCGCCCGATGCAGGCGACCACGCAGGAAGGACTGCTCTACGTCGTCCGGGTCCACCACCGCCTCGGACAACCCCGCCACCAGCTCCTCGCGGAACGCCGCGAGGGCGCCGCAGGCGGCAGAGGCTCGGTACATCCCGCGGCGCTGCACACGACCGACCACTCCCTCCGCATCGATGCCGAGGTGTGGAAGCACGAACACGGCGAGTCGGTGCCGCCCGTCCTCACCCGGGACGTGACCGAGCGCCGCCTGAATACCGGTGCGCCCGACAAAGACGAGACCACCGAGGGACCCGACCTGGAACGGCCTTCCCCAGACTCCCGCCACCGCCTCATCCACGTCGGCCATCAACTCGTCCCGGCAGGTGGCGACGATCGGCAGGCAGTTGCGCGGGCGGAACCCGACACGGGCGAGCGCCCATTCGGTCCACGTGAGGAAGTCGTCCAGTTCGACGGCGTCACCGACGAGCGCGGCGGGCGCGACCATGGGGCTCCTCGGATCGGGTCTGACCAGCCTAGGGGGCGGCAGCGCTGCTGGTGCTGGTGTCCGTCCAGCCATCGCCGTGACTCAGTACGAGATCCCGAAGACCGAGGTTCCGCACTTCTGGCACAACTCGTCTCCCAGGGCGTGCTCCGGAGCCACCAGCGTTCCGCAGTAGCGGCACACGACCAATGACGGTGCCTTCGCGGCAGCGGCGGTGTCGACGGCTTCTCGCAGCCGGGACAGGAGCTCGTCGGTGGCTACGGACGGCGTTCCCGGCTCCGGGGTTCGAAGGGACTCGATCGGTTCTGTCAGCGACCACAGCAGCGGCCACGAGCCCTGCCAGTCCCCCACCGCAACGCCGACCCGGATCGCCGGACTCGGCTGGTCGGTGACGAGGATCGCCACGGACGGACCGGCCCGGCCCACGAAGAGGGTGCCGGGCTGCTCGACCTCCTGCTCGGACGACCGCTCGACCACATGCCAAGGACCGCCGACGTGCTCCAGCAACTCACGGGGGCCGACGCGGAGTCGTTGAGCCAGCTGGGTCGTGTCCGACTCGTCGATCCACATGAGTCCCATGCTGCCACCACGATGCGTGCCGGCCGGGGGCAGCGCCTCAGTGCGCAGTGACCCAGGCCACCGCCTGCGCCTGTTCCGCGAGACCGTACGTCTTGATGCGGGACGGGACGAACCATGCGAACGCGTTGACGCTGTGCCGCACCCATTCGGTGTCGGAGACGACGGCGATGCGCTCGCACCGCGAGAAGTCCTTGGTACCCACCACGGCGTCCTCCCACATGGCCGCTCCGGAGTACCCGGTGAACTCGCTGCCGAGGACGTAGAGGAGCCGGATCCTCTCGTTCTTGCCCAGCGCCGTGTCGATAGCGGGGTCCAGGACCGTGGTGTAGTCCGATGCCTCCACCTTCCCGATCGCCTCGAAGCCGACGACGTCGTCAGGCAGATCGGTCAACAGTCGAATCATGGCGATGCCTCCGGCTCCGCCGGGACAACCGTCGTACCTGGGCCCGGGAACACCAGCGACTCGTGACCGTCGTCGAACCACCTCACCAGGAACGGCGCCGTTCCGTCCGGTCCGTGCACCTCGATGATCTCGCCGTCGCGCACGTGGTCGGACACGTGGGCGCCGTGCACCACCATCCGGTCTCCAACCTTGGCCTGCATACCAACCTCCCAGTTCGCGGTGTCGACACCTGCCGCCTTCAGGCTACTGCGGGCCGGCGCGCCATCCCCGTCGAGAACGGGACCAACGACTCTGGATGCCGGGTCAGCGACCGAACGAACGGCGCCACCCGTCCCCACTCACCAGGCGTATGCCTCCGGAGCAGTGCCGCCGGGGCCGGGGAAGATCTCGTCAAGGCGGGCCAGAGCGTCCGCATCCAGCGTGACGTCCAGCGCGCGCAGGGCGCTGTCGAGCTGGTCCAGGGTGCGGGGGCCGACGATCGGCGCCGTCACGGCGGGCTGATGCAGCAGCCAGGCCAGCGCCACGTCGCCGGGCGCCTCGCCCCGTTCGTCGCAGAACGACTCCCACGCCTCGATCGAGGGCCGGAGCCGCTCGAGGGTCTCCGCGGCCCGGCCACCGGTGCTGCGCTTGCCCTCTCCCGCGGCCAGCTTGCGGAGTACGCCGCCCAGCAGCCCGCCGTGCAGAGGAGACCAGGGGATGACGCCGAGACCGTAGCCCTGGCACGCTGGCAGCACCTCGAGCTCGACCGTGCGCTCGACCAGGTTGTAGATGGACTGCTCGCTGACCAGCCCCAGCACGCCTCGTCGGTTGGCCGCCTCCTGAGCCTGGGCGATGTGCCAGCCGGCAAAGTTGGACGAGCCGACGTAGATCACCTTTCCCTGCTGGCGCAGGATCTCCATGGCCTCCCAGACCTCGTCCCACGGCGTCGCACGATCGACGTGATGCATCTGGTAGATGTCGATGTGGTCGGTCTGCAGACGACGCAGCGAGGCATCACACGCCTGCCGGATGTTCAGGGCCGACAGCTTGCCGTCGTTGGGCCAGTCGCTCATGTTGCCGTAGAGCTTGGTGGCCAGAACTGTGCGCTCCCGCCGGCCGCCACCCTGGGCGAACCATTCGCCGATGATGCGCTCGGTGAGGCCCTTGTCCTCCCAGCCGTACACGTTCGCGGTGTCGAAGAAGTTGACCCCGACCTCGTGGGCGCGGTCCATGATCGCGAAGGAGTCAGGCCGGTCGGTCACCGGACCGAAGTTCATGGTGCCCAGACACAGCGGGCTCACGACGAGTCCCGTTCGACCAAGATGCACGTAGTCCACGACCGCCCCCAGATACGAACTTCGCTTGTAGTCGAGACTAGCCGCCGACTAGAAGAAGGTCACCCTCCGAGACGACAGGCCGTAGACAGCCTTGACGATGCCCACCGTGGCTGCCGCCGTGGAGGCGGCCACGACCGAGCTGAGGTCCTGGATCTGCTGCGCGGATTGGGCGGCGTTGGCGGCAACCGCCTCGTCGATCGTGTGATCTGCTGGCAGTGGCGTGATTGCCGGGATGATCCGTTCAACGATCGCGTCCACGTACCCACCGGGCAGGGTGCCGGTGTTGAGAGTCCCCTGGGCGGCCTTCACCGCACCGCAGCCGCCGTGTCCGAGCGCCACGATGAGGGAGATGCCGGTGTGCTCCACGGCGTACTCCAGGCTGCCCAGCGTGACGTCGTCGATGACGTTGCCCGCGTTCCGGATCACGAAGAGGTTCTTCGGCGCGACGTCGAACATGTCCTCCGGGACCACCCGCGAGTCCGAGCACGACACGATCGCCGCGAAGGGCCACTGGCCTGCCTCAGGGCTCTGCCCTGGGGGCGCGTAGGTCTTCCTCTGGGTATTGCCGCTTGCCCAGCGTGCGTTCCCCTGACGCAGGTACCGGAGCGCGTCGGCGGGCGTCACGACCTTGCCGTCCGGTCGCGGCGCGGCCCACGCATCGGCGCTCCCGAGGACGCTTGCCCCCAGAACGAGCGCTGACGCCCCCACGGACCCCTTGAGGAAGGAGCGTCGATTGATCTGCATGAGTGCCTCCTGAGTCTGCGCCAGCATCCCCCACCGGAGCCGGGTCCCGGTCCCGACACGGCCCCCTAATGTCGCAGTTGTGTCGCGGCTGGCGACCCGTCGCCCGCCTACTTGTGTTCTGAACGTCACTAGGGGACACTCGGACTCAGGAAAACAGAAGCTCTCACCTCAGTCCTAGGAAGCCCGCTCTCCTTCGGCTCCGGCCGAACGATGGCGGGTTCCGTATATGGAGGGCAAACTCCCACAACGGGACGGGTGCGGGGTCCTGCAGACCTCGTGATGAGCAAACGGTTCGTCATGATCTTTTTGAAGGAGAAAGTTCAACATGGCTCAAGGCACCGTCAAGTGGTTCAACGCGGAAAAGGGTTTCGGCTTCATCGAGCAGGCCGATGGCGGCCCTGACGTGTTCGTCCACTACTCGGCCATCGACTCGAGCGGCTACCGCTCGCTGGACGAGAACCAGGCAGTTGAGTTCGAGATCACTCAGGGCCCGAAGGGTCCGCAGGCCGACAAGGTCCGCGTGGTCTGACCTGACTTCAGCACGACGAGGGGCCCGGCCTGATGGCCGGGCCCCTCGTGCTTTCCCGGGGTGAGTTCCGCGCATATACCCCCTAGGGTATGGTTGCGCGATCGACGCCGCCGGGGCGTCACCGACGCGATGGGGCTCCGATGTGCCGACAGACCACCTGCCGGGCCTGCAAGAAGGCAACCTGGGCCGGCTGCGGCCAGCACCGCAATCAGGTGCTGCGCGGCATCCCCAAGAATCAGCGGTGCAGCTGCACGCCGGCTGAGCGCGCCGCCGCGAAGGGCTCCTTCTTCTCCCGGGTGTTCGGCAACTGACCCCATGACTGACCCGATGACTCACCCGACAGCCGACTCGACGCCCGAGGGCCAGGCCGACGACTCCGTGTCGCTCGAACGCCAGCGCCACGATCGTCGCTACAAGATCTTCGCTGTGGTGTTTGCGGTCGTCGTCCTGCTCTTCGCCGCCCTGTCGATCACGGTCGTGATCATCTCGTCCTGAGGGTCGTCGAGCACCGAGACGCCCCCGCCACGATTCGGCATTCACCTGGATGCGTGTTACCGTCAATAGACGTGCCGGCCACCACGGCCGCACACGGTCGAAGCCCAGCCCGGTGAGCACCCTAAACGGAGTGCCCCTGAGCGAGGCGGACCACCAAGACAACTTGGCGCGACCGCTGCATACGCAGCGCGCGCCGCAGGAAGGCAAGACACCATGCGTACCAACACGATGTATATGACCACGCTCGACGACGAGCGGCGCGATCCAATGGGCCTGAGCGAGCGAGAGCTGTGCCGCGAATGCCACGGCGCCGTGAGCCGGACCGACAACTCCGGGCTGTGCTGGAGCTGCATGCCCTGCGCGTGAGCGCAGCAATGGGCTCGCGCGTGAGCGCAGCAATGGGCTCGCGCGTGAGCGCAGCAATGGGCTCGCGCGTGAGCGCTCAGCCCGACTCGGGCAGGGATCCGTAGCAGCGCGTGGGCGTCAACCGAGCCACCAGACGCTCTTCGGCCACCATGGCCGAGCGGTACTCCTGCCAGTCAGGATGCTCGCCCTGCAGTTCCCGGTAGTACTCCACCAGCTCGTCCACCGTGGCATCTCCCGGATCCGCAGCCACGGGCGTGAGTTCGACGTCAGCCTCGAGCACCACGTACGACCAGAAGTCCGAGGCCGTGACATGCAGGGACACGCGCGGGTCGCGGCGCATGTTGGCCGTCTTGGCCCGCGTTGCGGTCACGGAGATCCGGACCAGCCCGTCGTCCCCCACCACGAACATGATGTTCGACAACTGCGGACGTCCGTCCGACTTCAGCGTGGCGAGCGTTCCGCGGCGGATCGGACGGGCATAGGCAAGGGCATCGGCGATGTTCATTCCTCCAGTGTGCCCGACCGCCACTACGACACAATGCGTGCGTGGACGTGGAGCCGCTACGCACCGGACTAGCGCTGGCCGTGCTGCTGGCTGCCGCCTTCGCCGTGATGACCGTCAGCGGCCTTCGGTACCGCAAGGAGCTGGCGATCGCGGCGGGCCGTGCCTTCGTCCAGCTCATCCTCGTCGCCCTGCTCATCGCCTGGATCTTCACGCACCCCGAGGGCGCGGTCGTCTATCTCGGCGTCATGCTCGTGGTCGCCGCCTACACGTCCAACCGTCGTATCGGCGGGGATTCGCGGGATCGGCTGGGCATCCTGCTTGCCATCTTCCTCGGATCGGCAGCGACGGTGAGCGTCGTCGCCGTCACCGGGGCGCTGCAGTTCAGCGCCCAGAGCCTGCTGCCCTTCACCGCACAGATGATCGGCGGTGCGATGACGACGGCGTCGCTCGCCGGGGTCCGGCTGCGCGACGACGTGCAGGACCAGCTCATCACCTTCGAGGGCTACGTGGCCCTCGGCGCCACGTACCGGCAGGCGGGTCGGCAGTTTGCCACGCGAGCGTCCGAGCGGTCCCTGTTCCCGACCCTTGACCAGACGAAGAGCGCCGGCCTGGTCACGCTGCCCGGCGCCTTCGTCGGGATGCTGCTGGGCGGGGCAACCCCCTTGGCCGCCGCGCAGGTGCAGCTGCTCGTCCTCATCGGGCTGTTGCTGGTCCAGGCCATCACCGCGGTCGTCACGACCCGGCTCATCAGCCCTCTCCCAACGACCCTGGGCCGCAATGTCGCCGAGCCCGCGGCGGCGACATGACCGAGGCAGTGTTCACGCTCGACCATGTCAGCGTGACCTACGGCAACATCCTCGCCCTCAGTGACGTCACGATGGAGATCCCGCGACTCGGCGTGACGTCACTGATCGGGCCGAGCGGCTGCGGCAAGTCCACGCTGCTGCGCACGCTCAACCGCATGAATGACCTCGTCGCGGACGCGCACCTGACCGGCCGGGTCCTGTTCGACGGACGCGACATCCACGCAGCGGACGTCGACCTCGTGGACCTGCGCCGTCGGGTGGGCATGGTCTTCCAGAAGCCGAACGTGTTCCCGATGTCGATCTTCGAGAACGTGGCCTACGGGCCGACGCTCCACGGGCGGACTGAGCAACTCGACGACCTCGTCGAGCAATGCCTCACGCGTGCCGGCCTGTGGGGTGAGGTGAAGGACGATCTGCACCGAAACGCCGCTGCCCTGTCGGGGGGACAGCAGCAGCGCCTCGTCATCGCCCGGTGCCTCGCCGTGGACCCCGAGGTGATCCTCATGGACGAGCCGACGGCGTCCCTCGACCCGGTTGCGACGGCCGCAGTCGAGAGCCTCACCCGACGACTGGCGGAGGACCTCACGATCGTGCTGGTCACCCACGACCTGCGGCAGGCGCAGCGGATCTCCGATCGGACCGCGTTCTTCGTCGCGCATGATCACGACGAGAAGTCCCGGCATGGCGAACTCGTCGAGTACGGACCGACGTCGGCCATCTTCGGCGAGCCCTCCGACCCCCGCACCCGGGAGTACGTGAACCCGGGCTGACGGGCACCGACTGCGTCAGGAGCCAGCGCCCGGCAATGGCGAGAGTCGACCCAGCGTCGCGCCGAGCGGTGCGTGGACCCGCACCGACGCGAGGTCATCGCAACGGGTGGGTCCCTCGTTCACGATGGCCACGGGAACACCCGCTTGCGCCGCCCGTACGACGAACCTGCGGCCGGAGAACACGGTGAGCGACGACCCCAGCACCAGGATCGAGGCGGCTGACCCAACGAGTGCGTAGGCGGACGCGACCCGATCCGGCGGAACGTTCTCGCCGAAGTAGACGACATCGGGCTTCAGGACACCGCCGCACGCCAGGCAGTCGACGACGGTGAACCCGTCGAGCACGTCATCGGGTAGGTCGACGTCGCCGTCCGGGTTGACGCCCGTCGCCTGCGCGCGCCACGTGCGGTTGGCCTCGCTGAGGCGGGCATCCAGCGACTGCCGCGTCGACGTCTCGCCGCAGGACAGGCACCGCACCCGATCGAGCCGTCCGTGCAGGTTGATGACGCGGCGGGATCCGGCCGCCTCGTGAAGCCCGTCGACGTTCTGGGTGATCGTCCCGCTGACGAGCCCGCGCGACTCGAGGTCCGCGACCGCGAGGTGCCCCTCGTTCGGCTCTGGCATCGGAGATGACCCGCCACCCCAGGTGACTACGAGCCCAGTATCGGCGGCGCGCGTGCGGATCCCTGACGAAGGCCTGATAGGTCATGGGTGCGTGTCGTCGTTGAGCCGCACCGGTCGCTCCGCGGTAGTCCGGGATGCCTGACTCGGTCGACAGGCCGGCGCCGCTGAGGACGACGACCCCGCCCGCGCCGACAAGGCGGGCGAGGGCCGCTTCGGCGTCATCCGGGAGCACGTCGCCATGATGCCTCACCAAGCGTGCAGGACGGCCGCTCCCCCGAACGCACCCGCAGCCAGGTCGCCCAGCGCCCGGTCGGCGTCCGCCATGGCGTAGGACACCGTGGTAGCCCGGATCCCGTGTCGCTGGGCGAGCGCGAGGAACTCCACGCCGTCGCTTCGCGTGTTGGCGGTGACACTGCGCAGCACCCGCTCGTAGAACAGGTCCCGTTCGTAGTCCATCACCGGGATGTCGGACAGCCAGATCCCCGCCGTCGCCAGCGTTCCCCCTCGATCCAATGCCCGCATCGCCACCGGAACCAACTCCCCCGCGGGAGCGAACAGGATCGCGCCGTCAAGTGGCTCCGGCGGCGCGTCGGCGGCCGCCCCCACCGAGTGACAGCCGAGCTCCGCTGCGAGGCGACGGTTGTGTTCGCCACGGGTCAGGACGTGCACGCGCATTCCCTCGGCCAGGGCCAATTGCGCCGTCAGGTGCGCGGATCCCCCGAACCCGTAGATACCCAGTCGCCCGCCCGGCCGAACGGCCGACGTGCGCAGCGCCCGGTAGCCGATGATCCCGGCGCACAGCAGCGGCGCCGCCTGCTCGTCGTCCAGGCCATCCGGTAGGAGGTAGGCGAAGCGCTCGTCGACCAGGCAGAACTCCGCGTAGCCGCCGTCGACGTCCCAACCGGTGAACGTCGGCACGCTGCAGAGGTTCTCGCGGCCAGCCGTGCAGTAGGCACAGGTGCCGTCGGTGCCGCCCAGCCAGGCGACCCCCACCCGCTGGCCGATCGTCAGCGCGGTCACACCCTCGCCGACGGCGTCCACGTCGCCGACCACCTCGTGTCCGGGGACGACGCCCTTCCTGCGCGGGGGAAGGTCGCCCTCCGCCAGGTGCAGGTCGGTGCGGCACACCCCGCAGCAGCGCACACGGACCCGCACCTGCCCAGGCCCCGGCTCGGGATCCGGGCGGTCGACGAGGGCCAGCGGACCCGTCTCGATCGGTCCGGGCCGATCGACCACCCACGCGCGCATGACGTCAGGGTTCCACGGCGACGCGCGCTGAGTCGACCTGTCGCACCCACCCCCGATGCGTCGTCAGACGTGGCGGGTCGACGGGTGCCCCGAAAGCCGCCACGCCTGACGACCCATCGGGGTTGGCTCAGCGGGAGATGGCGGTCGCCTCAAACTCAACCGGTGACTCGAACACGTGGGCCAGGCGCTCGGGCCGCTGAGACGGGAAGCCGAGGGTGATCGCCGCCGACACCCCGAGGAGGACCACCGCGACGATCCCATCGATGAGGAAGTGGTTGCCCGTGACCACGACCACCCACAACGTCGCGAGCGGGTAGGCAAGGACGAGCCACCGCCACGCCGGACGTGCGCTGACGATCACGATCAGGGCAACCGCTGCCGCCCAGGCGATGTGCACCGAGGGCATCGCCGAGAACTGGTTCGCGCCCGGGATAGCTGCGTACACCGATCGTCCGTTCTCCAGGGCGGTGTCGACGATCCCGAGCTCCGGGAGCAGCCGGGGCGGCGCCACGGGCACGAACTGGATCAGCAGGCACATCGCGGTGGTCAGCACCACGGTCGTGCGGGCGAAGGGCCAGTCCCGCCGATGGAAGACGAGCACCCAGATGAGGGTGATCACGAATACCGGAGCGTGCAGGCCGGCGTAGAAGCTGTCGGCCGCGGCCACCAGCGCATCGTTGCCCAGGACCTGCTCCTGCAGCGCCACCTCGCTCGGCCAGCGCAGCCACTGCTCGAGGTTGGCGAGGAACAGGCCGGCCTCATCCGCCTGGTCGAAGCCACCGACCGACATGGAGCCGGCGTACTGCCAGGCCGCATACAAGCCGAGGATCAGTGCCACTTCACCAAGGACTCGGCGTCGAGGATCGCAGCCGCGGTATCGACCGCGCCACGAGCATGAGGACGAGCAGGATGACGGCGGCGACGAGCGCATACCGCCACGGCAACCAGCCGAGTCCTGCGAGATCCATGCCGCCATCCTGCAGGATCACGCCTTACTCCGTCGTGATCGCCTGCAGGACATTGAGCTTGCCAGCCCGATACGCCGGCCACAGCGCGGCCAGGACTCCCACCGCGCCGGCGAGCAGGAGGAACGCCACAAGTCCGGTCCAGGGGATATCGAGGACCTCGATCCCTTGGTCGACCAGCGTGCGCTGCAGGGCCACCGCGAACCAGATGCCGAGGACGAGCCCGATGACGGCGCCGTACACCGCGATGACAAGGGCCTCCAGCACCACCATCGACCGGATCTGTCGACGCAGCCCCCCGACCGCCCTGATCATGCCGATCTCGCGGGTCCGTTCCACGACCGACAGCACGAGGGTGTTCACGATGCCGAGCACCGCGATGAGGATCGCCAGGCTCAGCAGCATCACCATGACGAGCAGCACCTGGTCGACGCTGGACGTGATCTGCGCGAGGAAATCCGCCTGGCTCTGCACCTCAACTGTCGGGAATGCGGCCAGCGCGGCCGTCAGGCCGTCCTCCACTTGGGCCAGGTCGGCACCGGCCTCAGCGTTGATGTAGACGAACGAGTCACCCAGGTCGACGCCGATGCTGCCCAGGGACTCCCGGTTCACGACATACCCGCTCCAGAGACCGGCCGGCTCGTAAAGCCCGGTCACGCGGTAGTCCGTTGGACCGCCCACTGTCACGACGGTGGCGGTATCCCCCAGTGCCAGTCCGGCAGCAGTGGCGGTCTGGGTGTCCACGGCCAGGCCGTCCCCTTGGACGTCGGCCAGCGAGCCGGAGGTGAAGTCCAGTGTGATCACCTCGCCGAGGGTTGCGGGATTCACGGCAACGAGTGCCGCACCGTCTCCGTCCACCTCGGCGGGTACGAACTTCACCGCGGACACGACGCCCACGCCAGGAACGGCCGCCGCATCGACGGCCGCCTGCTCCGGGAAGGGTCGCTGCGCCGCGCTGATGACGAGGAACTCTGCCCCGATGACCCGCTCGATGACGACGTTGATGGACGACTTCGCCGACGTCGCGAAGATGGTGAGCGCGGAGACCAGGGCCAGTCCGATCATCAGCGCCGATGCCGTCGCCGCTGTGCGTCGCGGTTGGCGCTCCGCGTTCTGGACAGCGAGCGATCCCACCGTCCCGAAAATCCGGGGATACGCGAAACCGATCAACCGGACCAGCGGACCAGCGATCGCCGGACTCACGACGATGGCGCCGATGAGAGCGGCCACCACCCCGAGGCCGACGAGTTGGGAACCCGAGCCGCCGCCGGCTAAGGCTCCCGCCGTCATCGACCCCAGTCCGAGGAGGAGCAGCGCCCCGCCCACGATGGCCCGGAGCCGCAGTGAACGAGCGGGCAGCGCGATGTCGTCCCGCAGCGCCGCCATGGGCGGGATCCGGGAGGCGCGGATGGCCGGCGCCAGGGCGGCGACCACCGTCACCGCCACTCCGATCACCAGGCCCACAATGACCGTGCGCGGCAGCAGGACCAGGCCCTCGTTGGGGATCTCTGCCCCGATCGCCGCGAACAGACCCTGCAGTCCGTAGGCGACCGCCACCCCAACTGCAAGGCCGAGCAGGGCGCCGACAAGTCCGAGGCCGAAGGACTCCGCGATCAGCGACCGGACGACCTGGCCGCGGGTGGCACCGAGCGCACGGAGCAGGGCCAACTCGCGGCTGCGCTGCGCGACGAGCATCGAGAAGGTGTTGAGGATGATGAAGGTGCCGACGAACAGCGCGATGCCGGCGAAGACGAGCAGGAACACGTTGATGAACGCGAGCCCTTCCGTGAGCTGCGCGGTCGCCTCGTCCGCCGCCTCCTGACCGGTCTGCACGGTCACGCCTTCCCCCGTGACCGCGCGCACGTCATCGGCCAGGATGTCCTGCGTGACCCCGTCGGCCGCCACGACATCGATCTCCGTGAAGGCGTCCTGCCCACCGAGCAGCAGTTCCTGCGCGGTGCCGGTGTCGAAGGCGGCGATCGTCGCACCCGCGAGATTCCCGGACGTGCCATAGCGGAAGACCCCGACCAAGGTGGGCTCCAGTGGCCCCTGCGGCCCGACCAGCGAGACGGTGTCCCCGACGACGTACCCGGATTTCTCTGCCGAGACGGAGTCGAGGGCGACTTCGCCCCCCGTCATCGGTCCGCGACCCTCGACGAGGCGGTAGGGGGTCAGATCTTCGTCGTCGGTCCAGTTGCCGCCGAACTGCGGGGCTCCCGTCGTGCCCAGGGCCTCGCCGTCTGTGCTGACGACGGTCACCCCGTCGATCATCACCTGGCCACCGGCCTTCGCGACGCCGTCCACAGACTGCACGTCGACAAGCACGGAAGCCGGGATCGTCGCCACGGTGCCCGCGAACCCCCGGCCGTCGACCTCCTGGTTAGGCGTGATGACGACATCCGACGTCGTGTCGGCGAACAGGTTCGTGAAGGTGCTGTTCAGGGTGTCGGTGAAGATCAGCGTGCCGACGACGAAGCCGACGCCCAGGACGATGGCGATGCCGGAAAGGACGAGGCGGAGCTTGTGGTGCAGCAGGCTCCGCCATGCGCTGCGCAGCATCGGCTAGGACCTCCGGCCCTTGCCGTCGAAACCCTTCATCCGGTCGAGGACTGCCTCGGCCGTCGGGTCGACCATCGTGTCGACGATCCGTCCGTCAGCCAGGAAGAGCACATGGTCCGCGTACGAGGCCGCCGTCGGGTCGTGAGTGACCATGACGATGGTCTGGCCGAAGTCATCCACGCTGCGCCGCAGGAAGGACAGGACCTCAGCGCCCGCGCGCGAGTCGAGGTTGCCGGTGGGCTCGTCGGCGAAGACGATCTGCGGACGACTGGCGAGCGCCCGCGCGGCCGCGACCCGCTGCTGCTGCCCGCCGGACAGCTGGTTCGGTCGGTTGGCGAGCCGGTCGCGCAGGCCGATGGTGTCGATGACGGTGTCCACCCACTCCTGGTCCACCGGACGGCCGGCGATGTCCATCGGCAGGGTGATGTTCTCCCCCGCCGACAGGGTCGGAACGAGGTTGAACGCCTGGAACACGAAGCCGACTGCATCGCGGCGCAGCCGGGTCAGATCGTTGTCCTTGAGCGTGGTCAGGTCGACGTCGCCGATGTAGACCTTGCCCGACGTGGCGGAGTCCAGACCGGCGCACACGTGCATCAGCGTGGATTTGCCTGATCCCGACGGGCCCATGATCGCCGTGAACCGACCCCGGTCGAAGTCGACGGTCACCGAGTCCAGTGCGGTGACGGCGGTCTCGCCCTCCCCGTACACCTTGGTGAGTTCGACTGCTCGCGCCGCCGGCATTGTCGAGGATTGGGGCACTGCGGCGGCGGTGCTCACACGGGTCTCCTAGGGCAGGCAGCGGCCCGACGGTGGTGCCGGGTCACGCCATTGTGTCGGACGGCGTCAGTCGGCGGCCACCGGCGGCAGCCCGTCGAAGAGCCTGCGGGCCTCGTCATCGGTCACATTCAGCGCCAACTCGCCGACCAGGAGCGACTGCAGCGACTCCGCGTCCTCGATCTCGAGCCGCTCACCGCCGTCACCGCGCAGGACCCAGTACTCGCGGTTCCGCAGGGACCGGACCTCATCGTCGAGGATGAGCGAGGCGACGAGATTGTTCACGAAGGTCGCCTCCGGATGCCGGTGCGAGTAGAAGTGCCCCACCTCGCAGTCGGATTGCCCGTACCTCACGCGGTCGAAGCGGTACAGGGAGTACCAGTCCTCCCCCTTGAGCACCTGCATGTGGAACTCGCCTCGCCGTCCCTCCCGAACGCGGTAGAAGCCGTCGTCAGTGTCGGATGACTGCCTCGCGATGGCCACGGGTTGCGGCGGACCCATCGGCCCGAAACCGACGTCCACGACCCAATCGACACCATCGAGCGAGACGACGCTCACGCGGTGGGTCAGCCCGGGGTGGGTGTCCTGGTTGTGGATGACGCGGGCGAGGTACAGCTCGACGGAGTACCCGAGGTCCGAGAGCACCTCGTACATCAGGCCGTTCTGCTCGAAGCAGTAGCCGCCGCGGCGACGCACCACGATGCGGTCGTACAGGGACGCCACGTCCAGCGGGAGCTCGTCTCCCAGTCGTGGCCCGATGCTGCTGAACGCGAACGTGGCGACGTGCCGCCGGACCAGCTCCCTGAGCAGGTCGATCGACGGCTCGGCGGCAGTCAGCCCCAGGCTGCCGAGGTAGCCGTCGGTCCACGGTGCGCGTCCCATGTGTGCCTCCCAAACCGTTCTGGTGCCAGCCTTCGGCCGCGGCCGCCCGCTGGATTGCGACAGTACCGCGATGCGAAAGCCCTTGACGGCGGCCCAATGGTGAGTATCTTCGTGGTATTAGACCGATCGGTCTAATGCCACGACCCTCGGGAGGCCGGACCATGCGCATCACCAAGAGCGACGTCGACGTACGAATGGAGATCCCCGGCGCGGTGATCCGGCAGCAGACCGGATTCGGTGACGCCACCGGATTCGACAAGGTGAGCGGCGAGTACTTCAGCCTGTCCGCCGGCGTCGACACCACCCCCCTCTTCGAGGGTCTCGACGGCGACCTGTGCCAGTGCCCGCATTGGGGCTACGTGCTCCAGGGTCGGCTGACCACCACCGACGCCGGCGGTGCAGAGGAGACGGTCAGCACCAACGACCTGTTCTACTGGCCGCCGGGCCACAACGTTAAGGTCGAGGAGGACGCCGAGATCGTGATGTTCAGCCCTCAGCGCGAGCACAGCTTGGTGATCGACCACATGATCGAGAAGGTGAATGGCTAGCGAGAACTCCACGCATGCGACCAAGCAGCGCCTGCTGGATATCGGGATGCCGTTGCTCCTCGAGCATGGGTATCACGGCCTGGGAACGCAGGCGCTGCTGGCCGCAGCCAACACCCCGAAGGGGTCCTTCTACCACCACTTCGCGGACAAGGAGGACTTCGCGCTCCAGGTCATCGACGAGTACATGCGGCAGGTGCACGCGGGGCTCGACCAGTGCCTGGACGACACCACCCGTCCGCCGCTGCTCCGGATCCGCGGGTTCTTCGAGCTGACCCAGCAGAGCTATGCCGGTGATGGCTACCTGGGCTGCCTGATGGGCAACCTCGGGCAGGAGTTGTCGGGCACCAGCGAGGTCTTCCGGGCGAAGATCGAATCGTGCTTCGCCTACATCGCGAACCGCATCGAGGGCTCCCTGGCGCAGGCGAAGGCTGACGGCGACATCTCCGCCGACGCCGACCCGGCCGCCATGGCCACCCTCCTGGTCGACTGCTGGGAGGGCGCCGCACTGCGCAGCAGGCTGCGCGGCAGTCCCGAGCCGCTGACGGCGATGCTCGACTTCTACTTCGGCCGGGCGATCGAGGCCTGACCCCCTCGTCCGCAACGGAACGAGAGCGCCCCTCCGGGCCAGCCGCCTGCTACTTCTTGATCTTCACGCTCTTCGAGGTCACCGGAGCGCCGGCCCCGTACTTGCTCTTCGCCTGGACCGCGAACGTGTACTTGCTGCCTCCGGTCAGGCCCTTGACCGTGCACTTGGTTCCCGTGGTCGCGCAGGTCTTGCCCCCGGGCAGTGCGGTTACGACGTAGCCCTTCACGCCGGACGACGTCGACGCCTTCCACGACACCTTTGCCTGCTTCGACGTCGTGGAGCTCACCGACAGCTTCGTCGGCGGCTTGGGCAGGGCCTTGGGGTTCGTGTCCACCACGGACACCGTGCCGTCGCCCGAGTTCGACACCAGCATGGTCGTGCCGGCGGGAGTCAACGCGACTCCGAGCGGCTTCTTGCCGACCTGGTAGTACGCCCGAACGGCCCGGGTGTTCGTGTCGATCACGGAGACCGTCGACCCGCCGTAGTTCGGGACATAGATGCTCCCACCCGACGGGTCGAGGACGGGGTAGCCGGGATTGGCGCCGACCGGGATAGTCGAGACGACCTTGGCCGGCGAGGCCTCGACATCAATGACCGACACGGAATCCGAGCCCGCGTTCGACACATAGACCTGCGTGCCGTCGATGTTCACCGTCGGCGTTCCGGGCTGCTTCTGCACAGCGATGGTCTGGTAGACGCGTCCCGTCCGGCTGCGACATCACCGTGACCGTCCCGGAACTCGGACTGGACGCGTACAGCCCAGAACTGATCACGCCGAGGAAGGGCGACACCGCGGCGCCGCTGACGGTTCCCGCCAGCACGACGGTGCCCGTGACCGAGTTGCTGACCGTGTCGATGACGGAGATCGTCCCGACTGGGGTGTTCGCCACGAACAGGACCGAGCCGTACGGCGCGTACTGGTTCCCGCTGCCACTCACGCCGGTCGTCGGTCCCGCTCCTGCGGCAATCGTGGCGAACACCGTGCTGCTGGCGATGTCGACGACGGAGACGTCGTTGCTGCCGACGTTGGAGATGTAGAGGCGGCCGCCGACGATGGCCGGGGTGCCCGGGCCGATGCCCACCGGGACGACCGCCGTCACCGCGTTGCTTGCGGTGTCGATGACCCGAAGCGGTGTTGTCGCCCTGGCACGACACGAAGACCTTCGTCCCGTCGTGACTCATCGCCGGGGGCTGCGGGCTCACGCCCACCGGGATGCTCGTGATGAGCGTGCGTGACGCGATGTTGATCACGTTCACGGCATTGGTGCCGGGGTTCGCCACATAGGCTCGCGCGCCATCTGGCGTGATCGCCATGCCGGTCGGTTGTCCGCCGACCTTCACGTTCGTGACGGTGGCGGTGGATGCCCCGGACGCGGCGGCGGGGCCGGGCACCCCGCCTACCAGCAGACCGGTGGCGGCGATGACGACGACGGGCATGACGGCACGACGGATCGAGATGCTCATGCCAAGACAGTAGGGGAATCGAGCACGCGTGGGGTGGAGGCCTGCGCGCACCCCGGCGGACGGCGTAGCGTCGAGGCAACCGACCAGGAGGTTCACCGCATGCAGTTCGACGAGTTCATCAGCCGGGCCCAGGACGCCATCACCGTCCGCAAGGTCTACGGGGAGCCCTACGAGCAGGACGGCCTCACGTTCATCCCGGCCGCCCGAGTCATGGGAGGCAGTGGCGGTGGCACCGGGCAGGACGAGAACGGCCAGCAGGGCGAGGGCGGCGGTTTCGGGCTGAACGCTCGACCGGCCGGCGCGTATGTGATCCGCGACGGCCAGGTCTCGTGGCGTCCGGCGGTCGACCCGAACACCGTGATCGTCTCCGCGGCGGCCGTGGTCATCACGGCCATCGTGATGCGCGCATTGACGCACCTGCGACGATCGGCCTAGCGGCGACCGCGCCCCCACGCAGGCTCAGGATGCAGCCACGGCGCCGATGAACTGCTGCCATCGCTCGGCGTCGATGAACCCGTAGTGCCCTGCGCCCTTCCAGACATGCGCCGTGGAATTCGGGAGCTGCTCGGCCACCAAGGCGGGCATGGCCGGTTCGAGGACATCGTCGGCGTCCCCGTAGAAGACGTCGAAGTGCTGCTGCACGTCCTGGATGTCGAAGCCCCAGTCCCAGAGCGCGAGGGTCATCTCGTACAGCCCCTCCTCGTCCTGCGCGATGCCGGCGCTGAAGTTGTCCATGAACATGGATCGTTGCTCGGGGCTGGCCAGGAAGGTTCCGGCGTCCGATGGGTCGCCCTTGACGACCTCCTCCAGGTAGGCGTCCATGTCCTTGTGGGCCTTCTTCACGTCCGATGTGAAGGCCCACCTCAGCACGTGGTGGAAGCGGTGGAGCTTGACGATCAGCTTGAGATCCTTCATGGCCAGCATCGTGCTGAAGCCGTCCTTGTCGAATGGGCCGACCGGGGAGGCAAGCACTCCTCGCGTGACGCGATCGGGCATCCGGATGGCGATGCTCAGCGCGTGCGGACCTCCGCCAGAGTGACCGGCGACGGCGAACTCGGTCACGTCCAGATGGTCGGCCAGCTCCTCCATGTCGGAGCCCCAGTCCGCCATCGTGCGGTTCGGCTTGGGGCTTGAGCCGCCGACGCCGGGCTGATCCGCGACGATCATCCGGACACCGAGAGCTGCCGTCAGTGCCTCATCCGGGTTGCGGATGAGTCGCGAGTCCGAGAAGCCATGGCTGAAGATCACGGGTGTGCCGTCGGGATCGCCGTAGACGTCGTAGGCCAGGGTCCTGCCGTCGGAAAGCGTGAGAGTCTCCATGCGGGTCCCTTCTCGGCTCGTCTCCTCCACGTCACGGTACCTGCGGATCCGCCTCGGAGATAGGGGGTCGGTGGCAGGTACTGGACGAGGTACCGGCGATCAGCCGTCACCGCGCGGAGCTCGACATGATGGGATAGCGCCCATGACTGACGAGGCGGCATCCACCCCCGGACCGTCGACCGCAGCGACCCCCGGTCGCAAACCGGTCGTGCTTCTCGTCGGAGCCCTGCTCGGCCTCGTCCTGGGCTACGTCGTCCTCATCCTGGTCCAGGGCGGCATCGCGCTGATCTGGACGACGGTCCCCGACGAGATGGGCGGGACCCCTGCCTGGTACGTCATCGCGGTGCCGCTGGCCGCGGGCGTCCTCGTCTTCGCGATCCGGCGATTCCTCGGCGATCACGGACACTCCCCGCTCGGCGGCATCACCGTCAGTCCGCTAACCCCACGCGGCTACCTGGACGCGATCCTGGCCATCGCCGCCTCACTGCTCGGCGGCATCGTCCTCGGCCCCGAGGTCGCCATGGTGTCCACCGGCGCGGTGATCGGCGGACTCGTCGCGAAGGCGACCGGGGCGGATGCCAAGCGCGTGGTGGCCGCGAGCGCCGCCGGTTCCCTGCTCGCCCTGTTCGTCAAGCCGATCCTCAGCGGGTCGCTCTCCCTCGGCGGCACGTCCGATCTCGTCGTCGCCGACATCGCCTGGGCCGTGCCGACTGCGCTGCTGACCGCGCTCGTCGTGGCCGTCGGTCCGTGGGGGCGCGCTGGCTGATCTTCCGCGCCACCGGTCCTTCGCCACGCCTGTGGGCCCTGGTCGGTGGCGCCCTCGTCGTGTCCGCGTCGGCCTTGCTCCTGCAGGCGTGGACCGGATGCACCCGTCACGTTCGTCGTGACGTCCGGCGAGGGCTACATCTCCCAGCTGTCCCAGGAGACGGTGGCCTCCACCGTCCTGGCCGTCCTCCTGCTCAAGTCCGTCGCCTACGCGGCGTCCATGGGGGCGGGCTTCCGGGGCGGCCCGTTCTTCCCGGTGATGTTCGTCGGGGCCGCGGCCGGACTCTTCGTGTCCCTCGTCCTGCCGTCGGGACCCTCCGCGACGGCGGCGATCGTCGTCGGGATCGTGGCCTCGGTGATCGGCACCGCTCAGATGAAGTGGCCGATCGCCCTGATCCTCGGGGCCGTCATCGGCTACGTCTTCGGCGGCTGGGCACTCGTGCCCGCCGCGCGTGGTGGGCGCCGCGGCCGCGCCGCCTCGTGCCGACGGTTCGGCGACCGCTTGACGCTCACCCCCGCCGCCTCGTCACTGTGGCGGGTTCCGACCCCCGGAAGTCACCACAGGTGACGAGCAGGTCAGTCGGCGGCGAGATCCCACGTGACGCCGTCCGGGGTGTCGCGCACCTCGATGCCCGCGGCGGCCAGAGCCGTCGCGGATGGCGTCGCTGGTCGCGTAGTCCTTCGCCTCGCGCACCCGCCGACGCGCGTCGATGGCCACGTCGACCACCGGTGCGAGGATGCCGCGCGGATCACGCAGGCCGAGAACGGCCGAACCCGCCAGCTCCACCATCATCGACCGCAATGCCTGTCGCGCCACGTCGATGTCGTCGCTCTGCAGGGTGTCGTTCGCCCATGCGTGGATGGCGTCCTCGAGGTCAAGACAGGCGGCCAAGGCCCCGTCGGCGTCCGCGTCGGCGAGGCAGGCGTCGAAGCGGGCCTTCAGGTCGGCCGCCGTGGCGCCGCAGCGAGGTGGCCGACCTCCCCGGCCGAGTCGTCCGCCTCCGACTCAACGCCGTCAGCGGCCGGAACGAGGGCGGCCGCGATGCTCTCGCCGCTGTCTCCGGCGAGGACGCCGGCGAGATCCGCGAGGGCGATCGACTCGCCGGCCGGCACGACCTGGCTGACTCCCTGCACCCGCAGGGTCAGTCCGCCGGCACCGTGCACCGTGGCCGTGCGCTCGACGACGTCGACGACGACCGCGGTGTGCTCATCGACACCGATGACCCCGACCCCCGCCGGCAGCATCGCCTCCATGGCCTCCAGTCGCTGCTCTCCCAGATAGCAGAAGCGGGTGTCGTGGCGGCCGCCCTCGCGGTTGTCGTAGTGCGGGATCACGGCAGCCTCGATCCCCGCGAGTGCGCCGAGCAGATCGAGACCGGGAACCCACCGGGGCTCCTCGCCGACCTTGTAGATCTCGTAGACCGGAACCGAGAACGCTGCCGACCGTGACCGCAGCAGCGCTCCCCAGCACGATCGTGCCGCCGCGGCCGACCACGTCGACGAGGGCCCGCGGCACCGGGGTGTCCTGCCACTGGCCAAGGGCATAGGTCGGGCTGCCGGGCCCCGCGAAGACGTAGGAGGACCGCTGCAGAAGGGACAGGGTGCGCTCGCGGTCGGCGACCGGCTCGTCACGACGGCGCCAGCGGGCCACCTCGAGCGGCGTCCCGACCGAGTCGGCGAAGTACTCCTGCACCTTCTCGGTGAGGTCGTCGGCGTTGGCCTGGAACCCGAACGGCGTGTCGAGCATCGCCCGACTGCCCGCACCCGACTGCTCGATGAGGCCCCGGTGGACCTTGACCATGGTGGGAGCGGTCTCGCCTGATCCCATGATGACGATGCGTCCGCTCATCCGGCCAGCCTGCCATGCCACCGGTCCGGCGCCCGTTCGCCCACCGTCAGTCGCCGTAGAGCTCGGTGGACAGGTACCGCAGCCCGGAGTCGCACAGGATGGTGACGACGGTGGCGTCGGGTCCGAGCCGCTCCGCCTGCCGCAGTGCCGCGACCACGTTGGCGCCGGACGATGTCCCGGCGAACAGGCCCTCGTCCTTCGCGAGCCGCCGGGCCATCTGCATGGCGTCGTCCGAGGTGACCTGCGCGATCTCGTCCACCTGATCGGGCTCCCACAGCGGCGGGACGAATCCGATGCCCGTGCCCTCGATCCGGTGCGACCCGGTGGGCCCCCCGGAGAGCACGGCCGACTCGGCAGGCTCCACGGCCGTCAGGTGCACGTCCGGGTTGCGTTCCCGCAGGATCCGCCCGACACCGTGGATCGAGTGAGCCGTGCCGACGACCTGGACGAAGGCGTCGACCGCTCCCCCGGTCTGCTCCCAGATCTCCTCGCCGAGGGCGTAGTACCCCGGAATGGCATCGTGGTTGTTCAGCTGGTCGCACGCCCAGTGCCCCGGCAGTGCGGAGACCTCACCCGCCCGCTCGATGACGGCCCGGATGAGCGTCTCGTTGATGCGACCCCGGTCGCTGGGCACCTCCTCCACGAGGGCGCCGTAGGCCCGCATCGTGCGCAGCTTCTCCTCGGCGAAGGCGTCCGACGACACGATGTGGATGGGGTAGCCCAAGGCCGCGCAGACGAAGGCGAGCGAGATCCCGGTCGAGCCCGCCGTGTACTCGACGACAGTGTCGCCCGGCGCTAGCGCTCCCGACTCGATGGCCCCGGAAATCGCCGACCAGGCCATCCGGTCCTTCATGCTGCCCGTCGGGTTCGCCCACTCGAGCTTGACGAACACCCGGGCGGACCCGTCCGGCACCAGACGAACGAGTTCCACGAGCGGGGTGTTGCCGATCGCGCTCAGGACGCCACGGTCGACAGTCCGCCCGTCGGAAAGCATGTGAGCGACGCTAACCCGATCTCACCTGCCGCGCAGGCGAAGCCGCGAGCCGGTCGGCGGAGATCCACGCTCGATCGATCAGGTCGAGCAGGTCCGTGACGACGACGTAGGTGTCCACGTCCTTCGTCCGTACGAACCAGCGAGCCAGACGGGTGCCGGCCAGCTCGCGCTCCGCGTCGATGTCCGCCCGCAACGTCGCCGGACGGGGCACCGTGCGCGACGCGAGGAGGTCGGCGCGAGTGGTCTCCTGCATGCGGACGAGAACCTCGGCGGTCTCCGGAGGGATCGTCACGCCGTGCCGGTGACGGCGCCGGTGCACCCGCCGGAAGCCGGAGGCGAGCAGGTCCGCGAGATGGGCCAACTCGTCGGCCTCGCCCACGTAGGCCAGCAGCTCGGCGCTCTGCTCCTCGTCGCGAGCACTGGTCGACACCGCCCCGAGATAGCCGACGACGGCTCGCTGGTGCTGCCGGATGGAGTCCTTGCCCTGCTCCACCCAGTCGTTGAACGCGGAGTCGTCCTCCCACGGATCGTCGAGGGCGCACGCGTGGAATCCGTCGTTGAAGTAGTCGGCGACCTCGTCCAGGAGCCGATCGATCTCCCGATCGACGGCGGACAGCCCGAGGGTGGCGGTCCCGGCCACGTCCTCGTCGAGGAAGGCGCTCTCCCCCGCCTCGACCGCGGGTTCCGGCCGCTCGGGGACCATCCGTCGCACCAGGGCGAGCAGCGGAGCTCAGCAGCACCAGGAACACGACAGTGTTGATGCCGTTGAACAGCGTGTGCGCGTTGGCGAGCTCTCGTGGAGATGCGACCGCGGACGTGTCCCCGCTGATGAGGTCCACCAGCCCGGTGAGCACCGGCAGCAGCAGGAGCCACACGATTGCGCCCAGCAGGTTCACCGTCACGTGCACCATCGCCGTGCGCAGGGCCTCACGCCCCTTGCCGATGGCGGCGATGAGCACCGTCACGCAGGTGCCGATGTTGGCGCCGAGGATGATCGCGATCCCCGTGGGCAGGTCGATCAGGCCCGTGGCGGCCATGGTGATGACGATGCCGGTCGTGGCGCTCGACGACTGGATGAGGGCGGTGAGCGCGGCGCCGGCCAGCAGGGCGACGAGCGGACTGCTCGACCCGCTGAGGACATCGAGTACCGGCTGGTACGAGGCGAGCGGTGACATCGCGTCGCCCATGACCTCGAGGCCCAGGAACACCAGCCCGAGTGCGGCGAGCGCTCGACCGGTCTCGAGCCACGATGGGCGCCGCACGAACAGCCACAGCACGGCGCCGACAGCCACCAGCCCAAGGCTGAACTGGGTGATGTTGAGCGCGATCACCTGCGCCGTGACGGTCGTGCCCAGGTTGGCGCCGATGACGACCGAGGCCGCCTGGGTCAAGGTGAGCAGTTCAGCCGAGACGAACCCCACCGTCAGCACCGTCGTCACCGATGAGGACTGGAGGGCGGCCGTCGCCACCGCCCCGGTGAGGGCCCCCATGACACGATTCGACGACAGCCTCTGCAGCACGCGCTGGAGTCGGTGGCCGGCGAGCGCCTTCAGGGCGTCCGTCATCTGGTCCATGCCGATGAGGAACAGCGCCAGGCCGCCCGCCAGCGAGACCACCAGCAGGGGCCAGTCCGGGCTCTGCGACCCGCTCACGTCATGCCCCCGACGTCCATCTCTCTACGGTGCCACGCCCGGCAGGCTCATGGGAGGTCCTGCCCAGCGCTCCGTGGCCAAGGCGATCGCCCCGTCGATCGGCGGGGTGGACGTGACGGTCACGATCGCGGACGGCGCGAGATCGGCCAGGGTCGATTCGACGGCGGCCATCAGCAGCGGATCACCGGACGCCCCGATTCCCCCGCCCACGACGATCGGCACGGTCCGCTCCTCCAGCCCGAGCCGCGCGAGAAGCGACGCCGCCAGCAGAGCGATCTCCCGGCCCTGACGGTGCACGAGCGCGCGCGCGGCCTCGTCACCGTCCCGGGCCGCGGCGAAGATGTCGGGCACCCGCCCTCGCCAATCCGCGGGATCGATGCTTCCCCGGTGCACGCCGGCGGCCACCTCGCGCACCGACGTTGTCCCTGACCACGCCAGCACCAGGGCGCGGAGCGCGGTCGGCCGCCCCCGTCCGTCCTCGGCGCGCGCGGCGAGCCACAGCGCCTCCTCGACCAGGTCGATGGCGCCGCCCCAGTCGCCGGAGCACCGACCGAGCGCCGGGATGCGGGCGATCGACCCGTCCGAGCGGACGGCCAGTCCGTTGATGCCCGATCCGCACACCACGACGGCGGCGTCGGGCTCCCGCGTCCCGGCCCGCAGGAGGGCGAACAGGTCGTTGGCGAGCGTGAGGGATCGGCACCCCCAGGCCGTGCTCCGGAGCAGGGGGGCCATGGTCGCCTCGTCCTCGGGCAGGTCGATGGCCGTCAGGTAGCAGCCGGCGTGGACGACGCGGTCAGCCGTCGTGGATGCGGAAGCCAGGGCGGCCAGGACGGACGCATCGATCCGCCGGACCGCCTCGGCGGCGCCAGCTCGTGGTGCGAGCAGCCGGGTCCGCGATGCCGCGCGAGGACGGCTCCCGACCCCTCGTCCATCACCGCGACGTCGGTCTTGCTGCCGCCCCCGTCGACCGCGACGACGACGCCGCGGGCGGTCACCGCGCCCACTCCAGGAACTCGCGGTTGGCGGCGATCAGCGCATCGGCGAGCGCCGGTCGCCCGATCCCACTGGCCGACGAGCGGATGGGCGAGCAACGCCTCGACCACGCGATCCCGGCTTCCCTCGAGCGCGGCACGAAGCGCAAGCGCCTCGTAGTCGCTCACGTGGGCGATGAGCCCGGAGAGCAGTGGCGGGAGGGCATCGACCTCGCGCGGTCGCAGACCTTCGCTCGTGACGTCGCACACCGTCTCGATGACCGCATCGGGCGAGAGGAAGGGCAGCGTCCCATCGTTGCGGACGTTCGCGACGTGCGGTCCAGCGTGCTCGGGCCCACCGAGGAGCGCGGCGATGAGCCCGACCGCCGCCTCGGAGTAGTAGGCGCCACCGCGCTGGTCGAGCAGGGCCGGCTTGGCCAGCAGGCCAGGATCCCGGTAGCGCTCGAGCAGCCCGGCCTCGATCCGCTGGACCTCCTGGGCTCGCGTGCCCTCACGGCGCAGCCGCGCCACCTCCTCGTCATGCGCGTAGTAGTACCTCAGGTAGTAGGACGGCACCATGCCCAGCTGGCGCAGCAGCACCAGGGGGAGGTCAAGTCGCTCCGCCAGCGCCGGCCCGAACTCGTCGATGATCCGCGGCAGGACGTCGAGACCGCCGACGCGCACCGACCGGATCCACGTGAGATGGTTCAACCCCACATGGTCGAGAACAATCTCGTCCGGCTGGACGGCGAGCCACTCCGCGAACAACCGCTGGAAGCCGATCGCGACGTTGCACAGGCCCACCGCGCGGCGTCCGTCGTCGAGGAGGGCCCGGGTCACGATTCCGACGGGATTGGTGAAGTCGACGATCCAGGCGTCCGGCTCCGAGCGGATCGCCGCCTCCCGGGCAACGTCGAGGGCCACCGGCACCGTGCGCAGTGCCTTGGCAAGGCCACCCGCACCGGTGGTCTCCTGGCCGACGCATCCAAACTCCAGCGGGAACGACTCGTCGCGCGCGCGTGCCTGCTGGCCCCCGACACGGAACTGCAGCAGCACCACCGCCGCGCCGTCGAGTGCCTGCGCCCGGTCATCGGTCAGGACCAGTCGTGTCGGCGAGCCCACGTGCCGCAGCATCCGATCGGCGAAGGCACCAACCACCGACAGTCGCTCAGCATCGGGATCGACCAGCACGAGCTCCTCGACCAAGAGGCCGACCGGCAGGCGCGACAGACCGTCGACGAGTTCGGGGGTGTAGGTCGAGCCTCCACCGATGACGGCGATCTTCACTCGCCAAGCCTCTCAGGTGGGACGGGCCGATCGCGGATGTCCGCCGCCAGGACGCGGATGGCGTCCGGCACGCGCACCCCTTGTGCGGGGCGGCATATGCGAGGAGCATGCCAACACCGCGCTCGCTCGTCTGGACCGCGGCGGCACACGCCGGCCCGGCCACCCGACGCGCTCTGCCCCTCGGGCCGCCTCTCAAGGAGTTCCTATGGCCATGCTCATCGTTCGCCATCAGGTAGAGGATTTCGACCGCTGGCGTGCGGGCTACGACGCGAACGCCGACGTCCGCACCAACGGCGGCGTCCGCCATCAGATGGTCTATCGCTCGGCGACGACAGGCGTCGTCGGAGCGCCGCAGATCTGGTTCGTCGAGGAGGCCTGAGGTACTGGAGTTCGCCGAGATCCCCGTGGTGGTCGTCCCCTCCCCCTGACCTCCAGCAGCCGCCCGCGGCGGCCGGCTACTGCCCCGTGCAGCCCGGGGTCGTGCCTTCCGTGAGATCCACGCAGTCAGCAAGCTCATCTCCGATCACATTGCCCTCGATCGTGATGGCGCCGTCACCGTCCGTTTGTGGGTCACCCAAATCGAAGTCCTCGGAGGAGCACCCGGCCAGGAGGCCCACCGCCAGGGCGATGGATATGAACGCGGCCGGCAGTCGTCGCATCGCTAGTCGATGACGATGACCTGTCGCTGCGCGCGAAGTGACATCACGAGCGCGACGATCCAGCCGACGACGGTCCATCCCAGCAGCAGGTTGACCCAGAACACCGACCAGTGCGGCACGTCGCGAACCGCGGCAATGGCCCACGGCAGCATGTAGCCGGCGGTGAGGATCGCCACGATGACGGCCACCACCTTGGTCGTCGTCCAGGATCGGTCAGCCGGCTCGACTCGCGCGGTACTCATGCGCCGATTGTACGTGCCTCAGTCGGCCGGGAGTTTCCGGATGGAGGCGGCGCCCTTGTGGTCGCCCTCCTTGCCGAGCCGCGAATTCAGCATGCTCACGAGCTTGTCGGCGGCCGCATCGAAGCAGGCGACGAACTCGGGGGCATCAGCCGTGACGGCGACGGGCTGCAGCCCCGACGGCCGAGCCTCGATGGTGCACCGCATCTCCGCCATGCCGACCTGGCTGCGGTTCTCGTCCGTGAACCCGACTTCGACGCGGGTCAGCCTCTGTCCGAATCGCGCCAGCCGACTCTCCAGGACACCTCGGACATGCCGATCGAGGTCGGGGCTCACGACGACCGCATTCTCACTGTGAACGAAGATCTCCATGATCGCTGCCTCCTCGTGACATCCGTGCACCTGACACTTTGACAATAGGACCGAACGCTCATCGATGACCGACTCAAGCACCGCCCCTGAGGCCGCTCCGGCCGCAGCGAGCGCTGAACGTCAGTCTCGGCGAATACCATGCGGATCAACCGCTGCGGCTCGAGTTGACGATGGGGAGGCCATGAGGCTGCTGCACACCTCGGACTGGCACCTCGGGCGCTACCTGCAGACCGTGCCGCTCGTCGAGCACCAGCGTGCCTTCCTCGCCTGGCTGGCCGCCCTGGCCCGCGAGCGGCGTGTCGATGCCGTCCTCGTATCCGGCGACGTGTACGACCGGGCCATCCCCTCGATCGACGCGGTGCATCTGTTCGAGGAGGGGCTCGTCGGGCTCGTCGACGTCTGCCCGGTCGTGCTCATCTCGGGCAACCACGACTCGGCCACTCGCCTCGGGTTCGGCGGTCCGCTGCTCGAGGCGGCCCGCGTGCACCTGCGCTCGTCCGTGGACGACGTCGACCGACCCGTGGCGCTGACCGATGACCACTCCACCGTGCTGGTCTACGGCCTGCCCTACCTCGAGCCTGAGGTGGTGCGGAAGGCGCTCGACGCGGAGAAGTCCCACGAGGCCGTGCTCACCGCGGCGATGGACCGGGTTCGCGCCGACCTCGCTTCCCGTCGGCAGCAGGCCGAACAGAGCGGTGCCCCGGCACCCCGCGCCGTCGTCATGGCCCACGCCTTCATCACCGGTGGGACGGTCAGCGAGTCCGAGCGTGACGTCAGCGTGGGCGGCATCGCCGACGCCCCGGCGGACGTCTTCGCCGGCGTCGACTATGTGGCCCTCGGCCATCTGCACGGCCCCCAGGAGATCCGCAACGCGGGCGGTCCCACCACTCGGTACAGCGGTTCCCCCCTCGCCTACTCCTTCTCCGAGGAGTCGCACGTGAAGTCGGTGACCATCGTCGAGATCGACGCTGACGGCGGTATCTCGACGGAACTCATCCCCGCACCGGTGCCTCGGCGCCTGCGGACCATCACCGGGGATCTCGCCGCGCTCATCGAGGACGAGGGACTCGCGGACGCCGCGGACGACTGGGTGCGTGCCATCGTGACCGACACGCGCCGACCCGAGAACCCGATGGAGATTCTGCGCACCCGGTTCCCCCACACCATCGAGCTCACCTGGTCACCGCACCTCGACGGCGAGCCACTGCCCGACGTCACGCCGCGCGTCGACCCCAGCTCAAGCGATCCGGTCGAGATCGTCATGTCCTTCGTCGAGCACGTCGCGAGCGAGCCAGCCACCGAGGCGGAGCGTGCCCTGATCGAGGAGTCCGTGGAGCGCGTGCGCATCGCCGAGGCGGCCCGATGAAGTTGCATCGACTCGTCCTCACCGGAGTCGGGCCGTTCAAGACCCGGCAGGAGATCGACTTCGACGCCCTGTCATCGTCTGGGCTCTTCCTCATCGAGGGGCCAACCGGCTCGGGCAAGACCACGATCATCGACGCGATCGTGTTCGCTCTCTTCGGCGTTGTCTCCGCCGGCGGTGACGACGTCACGCGCATGCGGATCCGCAGCCACTACTGCGGCGAGACCGACCCCACCGGCATCACCTGCGAGTTCTCGGTAGACGGCCGGCGACACCGCGTGACTCGGGTGCCGGCTGGCGTGCGTGATCCCGAGGAGCCCGACAAGCCGGCCAAGTCCAAAGGAGTCCGGCAGACCCTGACGGAGTTCGGCTCGGACGGCTCCGAGGTGCGGGTGCTGACGTCGCGCAAGGACATCGAGGATCACGTCGAGGGCCTGCTGCGCATGACCACCGAGCAGTTCCGTCAGCTCGTCGTCCTGCCCCAGGGCCAGTTCGCTGAACTGCTGCGCAAGACGCCGGCCGAGCGACTCGCCTCGCTCGGCCCGCTGCTCGAGGACGGATTCATCGAGCGCGTGCAGAACGACCTCGACCAGCAGGGCAGGGCGGCTCAGGATGAGCGCCGGGCCGCGGTGACCGCGGTGGACCAGTCGGCGCAACGACTCGCGGGCCGACTGAAGGCGCGCCTGGAGGCCACGCCCCCCGAAGTCGATTTCACCGACCCGGCCGTCGCTGACCAAGGGCGCCGGGATGTCGTCGAGACGGTGCTGGCCGAGGTCGCGAGCCAGGCCGAGGCCAGCGCGCGGGCGCGGGACGAGCAGGCGGTCGCAACATCCGCTCTCCGGGAGGCGGCGAGGGTGGCCGACGAGACGCTGGCCACGCTGCGCGGGATCCGGGAGGCGCAGGAGGCCGTGGAGCTGGCGCGCGAGGCCCTCGCGCCGGAGGACGCCGACCTCACCGAATCGACGAGCACAGCGCGCATCGGGCACCTGCGCAGACTCGAGGGATCGCTGGAGGATCACGCCGCATGGGAGAAGCAGGCTCCGCAGCGAGCGGCCGTGCGCGAGGAGCTCGCCCGGCGGGAGCAGGAGCTACGCGAGTCGATCGAGTTCCTGCGGGCGCAGAAGGGGTCCATCCCCGAGCTCCGCACCGAACTCGAGCAGCGTCGTGACGCAGCCCAGTCCCTGGCCGGCGGCCTGGACGCGGCCCGGGCGCAGGAGGCGCGCCTCACGGCGCTTGTCGCCAAGGCCGGCGAGCTGGCGGCACAGCGAACCGCTCTCCACGCTCTCGCCCTGGCCCTCGAGCAGGCGGCGGCCGACGCGGTTGCTGCCCAGGCGGCGGCGGAGGAAGCCACTGCGGCGTGGGAGGACCTCACCGTCCGGCAGCACAGCGGCACCGCCGCGGCCCTCGCCACCATGCTGGTGGCGGGCGAGGCCTGCCCGGTGTGCGGGTCGAGCGAGCATCCTCATCCGGCTCTCGTCGCGGATGGCACCGATTTCGTGGCGGACACGCAGGTGCGCGAGGCTCGCGCCACGGCCACCACGGCTCGCGCGGACGCGGGCGCCGCAGCAACGGCGGCCGATCGTGCCCGTCAGGCCCACGAGGAGGTCCGCGCGTCGGTGGCCGGCCTCGTCGGAGCCCTCGGCGACCAGGACGAGGCATCACTGCAGGCCGACCTGGAGACTGCGCGCGGAACTCGACTGCGGGCCGAGACAGCCCTTGCTGAACTCCCCGAGATCGTGTCGTCGATCAGTGGTCTCGACGATACCGAGCGCTCCCTTGCCGAGCAGCTCGCCGACCAGGATCGGCAGGCCACCACCGCTGCCTCCACCATCGCGGCCGACGACCGGGTCGAGCAGAAGCGCACCGACCTGATCGCGGGGATCATCGGCGAGGCGGAGTCGGCGAGCGACCTTCTGGCCGAGACCCGGTCCCGGATCGCTGCGGTCGAGACCATGGCCATGGCATGGGCCGACCTCGCCGCCGTCGCGGCGTCCGTACCGACGAAGCTACGCACTCTCCCGATCGAGAGCGCCGAGGCGCACGCGCGGGTCGCGCACGAGAAGCAGGCCGCGGCCGACTCCCTGCTGTCGGGACTCACCGACGAGGCCAGTGCCCTGTCCTCCCTGCTCGATGACGCGAGACCACTTGCCGCGGCGTTCGGCGACGCGCTGGCTCGCCGGCGCACCGTCGAGGCCGCGACGGCCCCGGCGATCGGACTGGCGGCGTTAGTCCGTGCCGACAACCTCAAGCGGCTGCAGCTGCGCAGCTACGCCCTCCAGCGCCGCTTCGAGTCCGTACTCGCAGCCGCCTCCGTGCACCTCGAGCGGATGAGTTCTGGCAAGTTCCGGTTCGAGCTGAACGAGGAGACCGCTCGGGCGGGGCAGTCCGGATTGGGAATCTCGCTGTTCGACTCGTGGACCGGGAAGCCGCAGGACCCCAAGTCCCTTTCCGGCGGCGAGACGTTCTACGCATCCCTCGCCCTCGCCCTCGGGCTCGCCGACGTCGTCCGCGGCGAGGCCGGCGGTTCGTCCCTGGAGACGCTGTTCGTCGACGAGGGGTTCGGCTCCCTCGACCAGGACACGCTGTACCAGGTGCTCGAGCAGCTCGACCAGCTCCGAGCGGGCCGTCGGGCCGTCGGCGTGGTCAGCCACGTCACCGAGATGAAGGAGTCGATCCCGGATCGGATCGAGGTGCGGCGCCAGGCGGACAGCACGAGCGTCGTGGTCACCGATCCGTGAGCACCCTCAATGAAGCGCCCGGCAGAGGTCGTGCGTCAATAGGGCATGCCCTTCCGTGGCCTGGCCGCCGCCCTCATCGCCCTCGCGGTTCTGCTCGTGCCCGTGGCACCCAGTGCTGCCTTCGCTGCCTCCGGCCCCGCGATCGTCACGGCGTCCCCGGCCTCGGACGCCGCGACTGCCGCGCGGGAGGCGCGCGCGCTGCGACGTGCGGTGAACGCCATGATCCGCGACTACGAGAACACGTACGGCGACCGGCTCACCGCTGCCGAGCAGGCCCAGATGGACCTGCATCGCGCAGCGGCCGACCGACACCTCGCATCGGTGGTCGTCACCACCCGACGGCTGTCCCAGCTCGCCTCGTCGTCGGCTTCCCGGACACGGGCTCTGGCCGCTGCGCGCGCCGCGATCGCTGCGCATCGTCGCGCCCGGGCGGCGGCCGAGTCATCGTTCGAGTCCGTCCGCGCCACCCTTGAGCCGAGGCTGTCACTGTGGGAGGGCCTGCAGGCGCTACGCGACTATGACGAGATGCTGGGCCGCTTCGATGATCTCGGTGACCGCTTGAACGACATCGCCAAGGAGTACACATAGTCGCGCGCACGCCTCGGCAGACGGCGGTCACCCCGTGGCTTGCGGGGTCGATAATGCTCTGGACGGGATTCGCGGCCCTGACCTGGGTGGTGATCGCGCAGCCGGCGGCCCTCACGTCGCTGGATCTTCGAATCGACACCGCGATCCATGGGCTCGCGCTGACGACTGCGTGGGCGGTTGATGTCGCCCTCGTTCTCGAGGTCATCGGCGGGGTGCCCGTCAGTATCGCGGTCGTCACGATCGTGGCAGTCCTGCTGATCGCCTCAGCCGGCCGGCACCACTCCCGAGCGGTGCGGATCTACGCGGCCACGTTCCTCGTGCTGAGCGCCGCCGGTGGTGCGCTCCTGAACACCGCCGTGAAGGCCGGCGTGGACCGCGCCCGCCCACCGTGGAATGGGCTGTGGTCCTTGGAGGAGTCGCCGTCCTACCCCTCCGGTCACTCGCAGGCCGGGTTCACCGTCTGGGTGGCGCTTGCCCTCGTCTCACTCGCAGTGCTGACCGGCCGGATGCGCTGGCTCGTCGCCCTCCCCCTTTTGCTCCTGGGTCCCGTGATCGGGCTCAGCCGAACGGTCCTCGGCGTGCACTGGCCAAGTGACGTCCTCGGCGGGTGGCTGCTGGGTTCGGCGTGGATGACGGCCTGCGCGGCGCTCGTGCTCGTGCTCGCTGCACGCCAGCGTGCTCAGCACGTCCCTGGGCAAGAAGGAAACCCCGAGCGACCGGCCTGAGCGACCGGCCTGAGCCAGCGGCCCTCCCGGCGGTGGGGTGCCCGGCCCCGGGTGTGACAGGCTGGGACGACAATGCAGCAGGAGGTCACACGTGCCCGACCTTGACTCTCGTCCGTGGCTCGCGCAGTACGCGCCGGGCGTGCCGGCCGACATCGACGCGACCGACGAGACGCTGTGCGATCTGCTGGACAGCGCCGTGGCCCGGTTCGCCGACCACGTGGCGCTGGACTTCTACGGGAAGACGACCAGCTATGCGGAGCTCGGCGACGAGGTCGACCGTGCCGCCGAGGTGCTGCGATCCCATGGTGTCGGGGCGGGCGACCGGGTGGCGTTGGTTCTGCCGAACTGCCCGCAGCACGTGGTGGCGTTCTACGCGGTGCTGCGGCTCGGTGCGATCGTCGTCGAGCACAACCCGCTCTACACCGCCGACGAGCTGACCACGCAGTTCGCCGACCACGGAGCCCGCCTCGCGGTCGCGTGGGACAAGACCGTGCCCACCCTGCTGACCCTGAAGGCCGCCACGAACGTGGAGACCATCCTCGCCGTGGACCTGACGCGGGAGCTCCCGCTCGCCAAGCGGGTGGCCCTGCGCATGCCGGTCGCCCGTGCGCGTTCGACGCGGGCCGCCATGACCGAGCGGGTTGCGGGGATCCCCTCCTGGGATGCCGCCGTGTCCAAGGCCACGAGGCTGGCCGGTGCCCATCCGCGTCCGGATGCCGACGACATCGCGGCCCTGCAGTACACCGGGGGTACCACGGGCACCCCGAAGGGTGCGATGCTCAGTCACCGCAACCTCCGAGCGAATGCAGCTCAGGGCCGCGCATGGGTGCCGGGCCTTGCCGACGGCGACGAGGTGATCTACGCACTCCTCCCGATCTTCCACGCCTACGGCCTGACGTTGTGCCTCACCTTCGCGATCAGCATCGGCGCGACCCTGGTGCTCTTCCCGCGCTTCGACGCCGACCAGACTCTTGAGGCCATGGAGCGGCGTCCGGCGACGTTCCTTCCCGGGGTACCGCCGATGTACCAGGCGCTGGCCAACGCGGCGGTCGCGCAGGACGTCGACCTTCGGAGCATCCGCTTCGCCATCTCGGGTGCGATGTCGCTGCCGACGAATGTGGTCGACCACTGGGAGGCGGTGACCGGCGGCCTGCTCGTGGAGGGCTACGGCATGACCGAGACCTCACCGGTCAGCGTCGGCAACCCGATCGCCCCCACCCGCCGCCCCGGCACGATCGGCGTGCCGTTCCCGTCGACGGAGGTCCGCATCATCGATCCGCTCGACCCGACCGCCGAGCACGAGCCCGGCGACCCGGGCGAGTTGCTCGTCCGCGGACCCCAGGTGTTCCGGGGCTACTGGAATCGACCGGAGGACACCGCAAGCGTCCTGTCCCCCGACGGCTGGATGCGGACCGGCGACATCGTCACCATGGACGACGACGGCTTCATCACGGTCATCGACCGGATCAAGGAGCTCATCATCACCGGGGGCTTCAACGTCTACCCGTCACAGGTCGAGGACGCACTCCGCCTCGTCCCCGGCGTCGTCGATGCCGCCGCTGTCGGGCTGCCAGACGGATCGGGCGGCGAACGCGTGGTGGCCGCCATCGTCGTCGAGGAGGGACTGCACCTGGATCCGGAGGACGTGCGCAACGCCACCCGCGAGCATCTCACCGGCTACAAGGTCCCGCGGCAGGTCTTCATCGTCGACGAACTGCCGAGGTCGCTGATCGGCAAGGTGCTCCATCGGCACGTGCGCGAGCAGTTGCTCGAGCATCCTGACCAGCGCTAGACCCACGAGAGGCCTCTGAGTGCCACGACCGGCGGACGATCGCGTCGACGTTCCCCGCTGGCGCAGCCGCACCTTCGCCTCACTCGTCAACCGGAACTACCGGACGTTCTTCGTCGGCCAGGCGGTGTCGCTGACCGGCACGTGGATGCAGTCGGTGGCGCTGGCGTGGCTGATCCTGCAACTGACGGGTTCGGCGACGTGGCTGGGCATCGCCATCGCCCTGCAGACGCTTCCGGTTCTGCTCCTCGCCCCGTATGGCGGGCTGCTCGTTGATCGCCTCGACAAGCGGCGGCTCCTCATCACTATGCAGACGGTGGCCACGGCGCAGGCCCTGACCCTCGGGCTGCTCACCGTCACCGGTCACATCACGATGGCCTGGGTCCTCACCCTGTCGGTCCTCCTCGGCCTCATCAATGCCATCGACAACCCGGGGCGTCAGGCCTTCGTGCGGGAGATGGTCCCCCCGGAACTGGTTCGCAACGCGGTCAGCCTCAACGCGGTGCTGGTCAACGTGGCTCGGGCGGTGGGGCCGGCCGCGGCGGGCGTGCTCATCGCGGTCGTCGGCGTGGGTGTCTGCTTCCTCGTCAACGCCGCCAGCTTCGTGGCCGCCATCGGCGCCTACCTGCTCATGGACCGCGCGACGCTGACGCCCACCGCGCCGGTGGTCCGGGGCCCGGGACAGCTACGGGATGGTTTGCGCTACGTGCGCAGGAGCCCGCTCCTCCTCGTCCCACTGCTGATGATGGCTCTCGTGGGCACCCTGACCTACGAGTTCCAGGTGGTCCTTCCGGCTTTCGCCCTCCAGACATTCGCGGGTTCCGCGAGCAGTCTGGGGTTCATGGTGTCAGCCATGGGACTGGGCGCGGTGGTGGGCGGCCTGCTCAGCGCCAGTCGTCACACGACCGGCATCCGGGCGATCACCATCGCCTCGGTGGCCTTCGGCCTCACGACCGCGGTCACCGCCTTCGCGCCGAGCGTCGGTGTCGCATCCGCCTGCCTGGTGGCCGTGGGGGCGACCAGCATCTGGTTCCTCTCCACCGGCAATGCCACCCTCCAGATGGCCGCGGCCCCGGAGATGCGTGGCCGGGTCATGTCCCTGTGGACCGTGGCTTTCATCGGCAGCACCGCGGTGGGAGGACCGCTCATGGGACTGGTCGCGGAGCAGGCCGGGCCGCGATGGGCCCTGGCGGTGGGCGCGCTCGCCGCGCTAGCAGCCGCAGGGATCGGTGCGATCGTCATCAGGGGACGCGGGACCAAGGGCGCCGCGCTGCTCGTGGACACCTGATTTCACCTGCCGCGAACCTTTCCACCCCCATCGGCAGCGCCGTCACCCCGTACGCTCGAGAGGCCATGGACCCCCGCATCAGAAGACTGCTCCCCGCAATCGCGGGCGCGATCGTCGCCAGCACCCTCACGATCGCAGGTGGCTCCCCTCCCGCTGCTGCCGAGCCCGGGCCGTCCTTGGTGTTCGCGACGTGGAACGTGTGCAAGACCCAGTGCCCCTCACCGGCGCCCTCGTGGGCGGTCCGGCGCAGCCGCGTGGCCCTGACGATCAACGAATCAGGTGCCGACATCATCGCCGTCACGGAGGCAACCCAGTGGCCCTTCCGCTCCCGCACGCAGTGGCAGGACATCCAGCTGATCACCCGGCCCGGAGGGTACGCGTCTCCGGTCATTCAAACCGATGTGTGCAAACGGCTCGGCTGCACCTACGGCCCGCGGCTGCTGATCCGCTCGGACACCGTCGAGCAGTTGAGCTTCGGCCGCCTCGCCAGCGCGGGCACAACCCGGCTGGACCGGATCGCACCCGGTCTCCGTTTCGATGCCGACCGTCAGGTGACGTGGGCCTTCCTCCAGGGCAAGGGCGGAACCGGGCCGTTCCTGGCGATGAGTGTGCACCTGACCAACGACAAGTCGGCCGCCGGAGAGCAACATCGGGTGGAGTTCGGGCGCGCCGCCACGCCTTGGGCCCAGGCGCTCGCCGCGCGGCGCGGCCTTGCCGGCGTCCCGATCATCTTGATGGGTGACCTGAACTCCATCGACGTCCGCCAGCCGGAGGGCGTGCAGCAGGTACTGCGCAGCGCCGGGTGGGTTGATGCGATCGATGCGCCGGAGCGACTGAACGTCGACATCAACTCGATCAACTACTCGCCGCTGCACCCCTCCGGGTGGAGCACGATGCCCATCCGGCACCCCCGTCGACTGGCCAGCCGCATCGACTACATCCTGTCCCTGGGCCCCGTGCAGCCACTCCGGTACGAGGTCGTCGCCCATCTGAATCCCGACGGCTCCTACGACCAGCGCTACCAGGGCAGCGATCACCTGATGGTGACGGCGAGGCTCGCCTTCACCGGGTAGCTATGGCTATCGCTGGGCGCTATGGCGCTTGGGTCATCCGACTGGCACGCGCGCGAACGGGCAGGCACTGTCGCGCTTCGGAAGTCGGCGAGTCAGCACGTAGTCGGTCACGGGCTCGTTGACGCACCGCGACTGGGTCGCCATCCACGTGACGTGCTGGGCACTGTCATAAGTGACCATCACCGCGCCGTCGAACACGTTGGCTGCCCTCCGCGCCCCCAGCCACGGTGTACGCGGGTCGGCGACCGAGTTGACCACGACGGGTGGAGTGCGCAGAGCGATCGACGGTGTCGCTCGCAGCGGCCTTCCCAGGTCCTCCGAAATGCCTGCGCACGTGGCCCCTTCATCGACCGCCAACCAGCCGGCCGCCAGGCCCCCGACGTCCGCCGCCTGCTGCGCGATGGTCGCCACGTCCCCTGCCCCCAGCCTCCCGGTGAGGTCGACGCAGTTCACGAACGGAAGCAGCGGGTCATACTTCAGGGCATCCTCCGGGATGCGTCATCCGGGGTCATCGCGTTCGCGAGGCGCTCAGCCGCGCGAGCCCGACGTGCGGGGACTTCGTCGAACAGGGCGGTACGGGCCGTCCGAATCACATCGCGGATGTCCGGCCACCACGCCTGGAACGGCAGGTAGTCGAGGGTGTACTCAATGATGTCCCAACGACTGATCGTCCTGCCATCGTCGACCGCGATCACCCTGCCGTCGAGGGCGGCCATGACACGTCGCTGCATCGTCTCCACCCGGGGAGACAGCCACGCATTGAATCGTGCACGACCGGTCGCCGAGGCCCAGAATTGCTCGCGGGCGTAGGAGGGCACGGTGCTGAGGGGGTCGATGGCCCCGTCGAGCACCATCGCTCGCACCCGCCCGGGAAACCGCTGGGCATAGGCCCGCCCCACCGTCGTGCCATAGCTCATGCCCCAGAAGGTCAGCTGTCGTTCCCCTGTCGCGGCGCGGATGGCATCAAGGTCCCTGATCACGTACCAGGTGGAAAGGAAGGGCGCCACGTCGCCGTTCACGGCGAGGCAATCGGCATTGCGGGCAGCGGTGGCCTCGACGTTGGCGGTCGCGAAGCTCGCCCAGTCGACCGGGCCCGTGACCGGCGGAACCACGGGCTGCGCAGTCCCACACGCGACCAACTCTGGCTCGGAGGCTGCCACGCCGCGCGGGTCCCACGTGAGGATGTCGAATCGCTCCCGAACGGCGCGCGGAAGGTCCCGCGCCACGAACCTCAGCTCGTCGACTCCGGATCCCCCGGGCCCCCCAGGATTGAACACCAGCACCCCGATCCGGTCCGAAGCCGTTCCGGTGGAGGGGATGCGGGCGAGTGCGAGGCTGATCCTCCTGCCGTCGGGGTCGGCCCAGTCCAGCGGGACGTCAAGTCGAGCGCACTCGGTACCTCGAAGTTGTCTGCCCTCGCACTCGCCCCACGACAGGGAGGTAGGCCCGTCGCCGGTCCGCTCTACGGCCTGACCCGACGGCGCCACGACGACGCCGACAAGCAGCGCGCCGACGAGGACCGCCGCGACGCGTCGCCACCCCGATGGACGGGCCGATGACGCTGGTCGGTCATGCATGAGACAGGTATGCGTCGATGGAGATCATCTTCTCGTCCACACGTTGGGACGGTAACGCATCGATGGCCTCAGGCAGGGAAGCGCCATCGCATGCGCAGTCAGACAGGCAGTCGATGCTCCGGGCCCGCGTGGGACGTCCGGGTCAGCAGCCCGTGCCGCGACCGAAGTTCTGCACCCAGTACGTGCGGTAGGTGCTGCCCACGTTGGCGGCGAAGCCGAAGCCGACATGGCGCAGATCCCGGTCGATCAGGTTCTCATAGTGGTGTGGGGACTCGATCCACGCCGTCATCACCTGCTCGATGGACGCCTGCCCTGCCGCGATGTTCTCGGCGGCCTGGCGGAACCGATAGCCCTGGCTGCGCATACGGTCCCACGGTTGCGTGCCGTCGGGTCCGACGTGGCCGTAGTAGTCCTGCGACGCCATGACCATCGCGTATTCCTGTGCGGAGCGCCGCAGTGCCGGGCAGGGGCGCACCGGTGGGACCCCTACCGCCTTCCGGATGCCGTTGACCCGATTCAGCATCTCCCGTCGCCAGCCCGCTGGCAGGCCGGACGCCCCCACCACCACTCCGGACGCGTTCGTCCGCGTGTCGTGATGCGCGGGCTCCGCGGCCGCCACAGCCGTTCCTGATATCGCGGTAGTTGCGAGCAGAGTCACGACCACGAGACCGACTGCGGCCCGAAAACGCGCGCGTGCAAGGGGGGAAGAGTTGGGGGGCATGTCGACGATGATGTCCGCGGACGGGAACGCTGCAAGCGCGATCACGGCGTGGCACGGCGGCCTTTACCGACACTTAACCGGGGCATAACCGCGCTCCTCACGGGGCAAAATCCCGGCTAGCCCTCGCGTCAGGTGGGAAGCGCCTCCACCCTCAACTCATAGTTGAGGGTGCTCGTGTCGCCCGGAGCGAGGAGTACCGCGCCGTCGGCGACGTTGCCTGCCTCGATGCAAACGAACTCACGCCAGTGCTCCGGTCCGATGTCAGCAGCCTTCGGTTCGGCCGCTCGTGCTCCGCCCGGATTCCACACGATCGTGCTGCGCGATCCCAACTTTCGGACGACGAGCATCCGTCCGAGCACCGGGTCGACCACGCGGATCTCGCCCGTTGACCGGTAGACGCGATCAACCTCCGACTCGAACCGGATCGGTCCCGCCTGAACCGGGAGCGGGTCGACGGTCCGGCCGCCTGGTCGACATACTCCGCTCCGTCCAGACCCAGCACCGTCACTTCAGTGACGTCGCCCACCGCCAGGTAGGTATGCAGGCGTCTTCGTACGTGAAGGGTTCCTCGCCCGTGTTGCGGACCGTCAGCGCGAGCGTGAGGTGCTCTCCCGCGGACACGGAATAGCGGACCTCGTATGGATGAGGGAAACTCCGCGCTCGTCACGTGATTCGAGTCCAGCGCGAACTCCGCGGTGGCCCGGTCCGATGCGCATTCGAGGGACGCCAGTCGCCAGTCAGACAGGCGGCCGAACCCGTGCGACGGGGTCATCCCGCCGGTGCGTCCCGAGCCGAACCACGGGAAGATGATCGGCACGCCACCGCGGATCGCGGCCGACGACTCGAGCCTCGCCCGCGGGCTGAGCCAGAGGACCGGTTCGCTTCCCGTCGGGGTCCAGTCCACGACGTGCGCGCCGTGGACGTACGCCCGGCACGAGCACGTGGAAGAGGACAGGTCGTGGGGCACGGGCAACGGGGCCATGCAGTGACCCTACGCACCTACAACACGTTGTCGCCCGCGTCAGGCTGTAGAGGATGATCTCCGCATGGAGTTCACCTTCGACGCGCCCCTGTGGCGGTGGCAGGGCGAGGCGGCATGGCATTTCATCGCGCTACCGGAGGAGGTGACCGACGAGATCGAGGACAGCCCCACCGCGCGCGGCGGCTTTGGCTCCGTGCGCGTCACCGTGCGGGTCGGCGCCACCTCGTGGTCGACATCGGTGTTCCCGGACAAGTCTCGCGGCACGTTCATCCTGCCCGTCAAGAAGCAGGTACGGCAGCGTGAGGAACTTGCCGAGGGTGACGTGCTGCACGTGCACCTTTCGACCGTGGACTAGGAGACCTGCTCCGAGGCCGGGACTCCGCCGAGGGCCGAATCAACCCGGGCCACCAACGCCTCGAGATGCTCGCGCGTGGACCAGTAGTCGTCCGCGGTGCCGGCGATGCAACCACCGATCTTGGACGGCACGTCCTTCGCCTTGCGACGCAATGACCTTCCGGCCGCGGTCAACGACACCACGACCGACCGCTCGTCCACCCGGGAGCGGGAACGGCTCACCAGTCCGGCAGCTTCCAACCTCTTCAGCAGCGGGGAGAGCGTGCCGCTGTCCAGGTGGAGGCGCTCCCCCAGCCGGCTCACCGTCAGCGGCTGCTCCTCCCACAGCACGAGCATCACCAGGTACTGCGGGTACGTGAGCCCGAGCTCAGCGAGAACCGGCCGGTAGAGGTCGGTGATGCCGCGGTGCAGCCGGTAGACCAGGAAGCACAGCTGGTTGTCCAGCAGCAACTCCGGTTCGGCCGCCCGGGCGGCACTCATGACGCCGCCGGCTCCAGCATCGCCTCGATGTCCGGGCGCAGCTCCGCTGGCTCGGTGCGCGACCCGTACCGCTTGACCGTGGTGCCGTCGGGGGCGACGAGGAACTTGGTGAAGTTCCACTTCACCATCGAGCCCAGCATGCCGCCGGTGCGCTCCTTCAGGAACACGAAGACCGGATCGGTGCCGGAGCCGTTCACGTCGATCTTGGTCGACAGCGGGAAGTCCACGCCGTAGTTGATCTGGCAGAACTCCTCGATCGCGGCGTCGTCACCGGGCTCCTGGTGGGCGAACTGGTCGCACGGGAAGCCGAGGACGACAAGACCCTCGTCCTTGAACTGCTCGTGCAGCTCCTGGAGGCCCTGGTACTGAGGGGTGAAGCCACACTTGCTGGCCGTGTTGACGATCAGCACCGGCTTCCCGGCGTAGTCGGAGAGCGCGACCTCCTCACCGCGGTTGGTCGTGAAGGTCAGGTCGTAGAGGGTATTTGCATTTGCCATAACTAAATTGTGCACAATTTAATCATGGAAGGCAAATCCGCATCACACCAGGCGTCGACCTGCAGCCCACTTGGCCAGTTCGCGACGATCGGACAGCTGCAGCTTGCGCAGGACGGCGGACACGTGCGTCTCCACGGTCTTGATCGAGAGCACGAGCTCACTGGCCACCTCCCGATACGTGTAGCCGCGGGCGATGAGTCGCATGACCTCCAGCTCGCGGGGGGTGAGCCGGTCGAGTTCGTCGTCCTTCTCCGCAGGGGCTCCCGAGAACGCATCAAGGACGAACCCGGCGAGTCGCGGGGAGAAGACGGCGTCGCCATCGGCGACGCGCTGCACGGCCTCGCGCAGGTCCGGGCCGGAGATGGCTTTCGTGACGTAGCCGCGCGCGCCGCCGCGCACCGTTGCAACCACGTCCTCAGGCGCATCGCTGACGCTGAGCGCGAGGAACGTCGTGCTCGGCACCTTGGCCAGGCACGCGTCGAGCACCGCGCGCGCATTGCCGCCGGGCAGGTGAACGTCCAGCAGCACCACGTCGGGCTGCTCGCGGGTGATGACGGCGACGGCCTCGTCCACGTCGGCCGCCTCCCCCACGATGTCGAAGTCGTCGCCCAGCTCGGCGCGGACGCCGGCCCGCACCATGGCATGGTCGTCGACGAGCACGAGTCGCAGCTTGTCGGTCATGTGGTGGCCTCCGTCGATCTGGGCATGCGCAGGTGGACCTCGGTACCTGCCGTCGGAGTGCTCCTCACGGTGGCTGTCCCGCCGTTGCGCTCCATGCGGCCGATGACACTCTCGCGGACACCGAGGCGGTCCGCGGGGATCGCCTCGAAGTCGAATCCCGTCCCGCGGTCGCGGACGAACACCTCGGCGACGTCCTCGCGGCACTCGGCGTACACGGAGGCCTGGCCGCCTCCGTGCTTCGCCGCATTGACCATGGCCTCGCGGGTCGCCGCGACGAGCGCGCCCAGAGCGCCATCCAGCGCGGCATCTCCGACCGTGACGACGTCAATGCTGGCGCTGTAGTCCGACTCGACCGACGCAGCGTCACGCTCGAGCGCCGCGGCGAACGTGCGGTCGGGGTCGCCCGTCGGTGCGTACAGCCACGATCGCAGGTTGCGTTCCTCGGTGCGGGCGAGCCTGGTCACCTCGGCCGGGTCGCCGCTGAAGCGCTGGATCAGGGTGAGGGTCTGGAGAACGGAGTCGTGCACATGGGCGGCGATCTCGGCCCGCTCCTCGGAGCGGATGAGGGCTCGGCGCTGCTCGCTGGCCTCGCGCCACGCGCGATACATCCACGGGAAGGCGACGAGGGCGATGCCGCCGATGATGAGCAGGGCGACCGCCAGACCCCGCACCGCCTCGATCGGGTTCGTCCTGCTCGCGAGGAGCGCGATCATCGCCAGGACGACAAGGCCGATCCCGATGACGATCCGCCAGCGCCCGGCGCCCGCCGTGCTGCCAGCCGTCTGCCGGGCGGCGCGCCCAGCGGCCCGGCCCCACGCGTCGCGCTGCTCGTCATCGGTCTGCCGCCAGATGAGGGCGGCCCCGAAGACCGCCACGATGACCGGGATGACGGCGCCGGTGGCCACGTTCACGCCCGAGGGCGGCGAGCAGCAGGCCGACCCCCACCACGACCGCCGCGAGGGCCAGCAGGCGCGCGGTGTCGGATGATCGGGCCGCGGCCGGATCGACCTCGGTGCTGGAGGTGTCGAGCGGGAGTACGGCCCAGAAGGCCGCATAGAGGATGATCCCGATCCCGCCGGCCAGACCCAGCACCACGAAAGCCACCCGCACGATCCAGACCGGCAGCCGCAGGTGCTGCGCGAGCCCGGCCGCCACCCCGGCGACCAGGCGACCGCGAACGGGGCGAGTGGCCCTAGGGACTGGGTACGCGATGCTCACACCAGCATCTTCCCCTGCTCGGCGGTCCGCGGCATCAGGGTTCGCCCCTGACATTTCTCCGGTAGGAGTCAGGGTAGGCATTGACCCAAGTCGGATCGTCACGTAGAACCTGCCAGATGAGGCTCTTCCCGACGCTCGCCGTCGCCGGGCTGCTTCTGACCTCCTGCTCGGCCGTCGGGGGAGCCTCATCGCCCTCCACGTCCTCCACGTCCCCCTCGGGATCCGCCCCCGCCGACCCCAGCGCAGGCACCCTCGGCGTCCCCTGCGGCAGCTCCCCCGAGCTCGCCCTCACCACGGGCACACGAGCAGGAGCGCCTTGACCGGGCCCTGCTCATGGCGGCCTACGCCAACGACGTCGAGCGCGCGGCAGAACTCATCGCGGCCGGCGCCGACGTCAACGCGAAGGACGCCTCGGAGCAGAGTGCGTACCTCATTGCTACGAGCGAAGTCGGCGACGACCCCCGTCTGCTCGACCTCGTCCTTTCCAACGGCGCGCGCGTGACAGCGAAAGACAGCTTCAACGGCACGGGGCTCATTCGAGCGGCCGAACGAGGTTTCCCGACGATTGTCGGGCGCCTCCTCGACGCCGGCGTCGAGGTCGACCACGTCAACGAGCTGGGCTGGACCGCGCTCCACGAGGCGATCATCCTCGGCAGTGGCGGACCTGAGCACGTGAACGTGGTCCGCCAACTTGTCGCGGCGGGGGCCGACGTTCTGCTTCCCTCGCAGCGTGACGGCGTTCGCCCGATCGAGCATGCTCAGCGTCGTGACTTCGGGCGCATGACGACAATCCTGAGGAAGGCGGCAGCGAAAATGACACCCGACTCCAGACTGTTGCACGCGTCGGAACGCGGCAGCGCGGTCGCGGCCGAGGCCGCGCTCGCCGATGGCGCCGACATCGAGTCGCGCGATGCCCGCGAGCGAACGGCCCTCCTCCTCGCCGCCACGTACGATCACGTTGCCGTCGCCCGCATGCTGGTGGCTCGCGGGGCCGATGTGAACGCCGTCGACGATCAGCGCGACACCCCGTTCCTCGTCACCGGCGTCACCGGCAGCGTGGAGATGCTGGACGCACTCCTTCCAGGCAACCCCGACACGACTATCACGAATCGATATGGGGGCGTGGCCGTCATCCCGGCCGCGGAGCGCGGGCATGCCGCCTACGTCAAGGCGGTCCTGGAACGCACGAACATCGATGTGAACCATGTCAACGACCTCGGGTGGACGGCCCTACTTGAGGCCGTCGTCCTCGGCGATGGTGGCCCTCGCCACCAGCGGGTCGTGGAGATACTGCTCACGAACGGAGCCGACCCATCTATCGCCGACTCTGAAGGCGTCACCCCACTCCAGCACGCCCAACGGCGCGATCAGAAACGGATCGCCTCCCTCATCGAGTCGGCCATCGACTGACCTACGCGCGAACGGGCCGATCGGCCTACCGGCGTCGAGGGTCGATTCGGATGCGGGAGCGGCCCTCCTTGTAGATGGCTGCCCGGCGCTTGCCTTCAGCAGACATGAGGCGGGCGTCGCGCCGACGCTCGAGATGCGCGAGTTCGCGCTGCAGCGCCCGCCACTGGTCTACCCGCGCCGCCATCGTCTCGTCCTCCGCTGCGGCCGCAAGGACCGCGCAGTCGGGTTCGCTCTCGTGTCGACAATCGGAGAAGCGACACTGCCCGGTCAGCTCATCGAGGTCCGGGAACGTCTCGGCGAGCGCCTCCTCGCCCGCCCACGGCGCGAACTCGCGCATCCCCGGCGTGTCGAGGAGCACTCCGATTCCCGGAACCGGCACCAGGTGGCGTGACGTGGTGGTGTGCCGACCCTTCCCGTCGCGACGGATCTCAGCCGTTGCGAGAACGTCGCCGCCCGCCAGCGCGTTGACCAGCGTGCTCTTGCCCACCCCGGACGGCCCGATGAGGACGAGCGTCACACCCCGTCCGAGAGCCGCGCGAAGGTCGTCGAGTCCCAAGGCCCGTGGCCGCTGACACGAGAACGACGTCGACGCCCAGGCACACGGCCGCCACGTCGGCATCGACTCGGGGAACCTCGAGGAGGTCCGCCTTGGTGAGCACGACGAGGGGCGTAGCACCGCTTGCCCAGACGGCCGTGAGCTCCCGCTCCAGGCGGCGGGGATTGGCTGCGTCGACCGGCGCGCAGATGCCGACCAGGTCGACGTTTGCCGCGATCACCTGGGCGGCGCTGCGCCCGCCGGCCTCCGCGCGCGCCAGTTCGCTGCGCCGCGGCAGCACCTCGTCGATGAAGCAGGCCGCAGGGTCGTCACCACTGACGAGGACCCAGTCGCCCGTCACAGGCGTGGGTTCCAGGCCGCGGGAGCGTGCGTGCAGCACGAGCTCCCGGGTGCCGTCGTGCCCGTGCCAAGCCCCTCGACCCTGCTGCACGATCCGCGCAGGGCGGGCATCAGGTCGGTCGAGGAGGGCGGCGTCCTCCGGACGCCAGCCGAGGTCGGACAGGGAGGACACGGGAAACGCGTTCGAGGGAGAGGTCATGGGTGGCTCCGGGCAGCTGGTCACGGCGACTGGGGGACGGATCGCGTCCGGTGCCACTGCGGCAAAGGCGGCCGGCTCAGGGCATGCGGACATGGAAGCGGAGGACGGTCATAGCCACGCTCCCTTCCATGTCGAATACTGCGAGTGTAGTCGCATCAGGGGGAAAGATCAGGGGTGAATCAGGGTTGTTCCCCGATGTGCCGAGGGTGCCCCGGGGAGGACGGTGGAGCCATGACAACGAACACCGAGTACACCACTCCTCCACCGCTGCCGCCCACCCCGCGGCCCCCGCTGCGCCGCAGCCAGTCCGACAAGGTGATCGCCGGCGTGGCCGGCGGCTTCGCCCGCTGGCTGGGCATCGACCCGGTCATCGTCCGGGTGATCCTCGTCGTCCTCGCCGTCTTCGGCGGGTCCGGCCTCCTGCTCTACGTGATCGGCTGGCTGTTCATCCCGGCAGAGGGGACGTCGACCAGCTCGGCTGATGACTTCTTTCGCCAGTCTCGCCAGCCCGGGTCGACCGCCCGGACCGTCCTGATCGTCGTCGGCGTCGTCGTCGCGGTGATCGTGTTCCTCAACCTCATCGGCGCCATGTTCGGCGGCTGGGGCGGCGGCGGGTCGGTCCTGCTGCTGCTCGCCGTGGGCGCGCTGGTCCTCTACCTGGTGAACCGGCCGCCGGTCGGCACGCAACCGGTAGCCGGCTCCCAGCCCCCGGCCGGCGCACAGCCGACCGCGACGGGAGATCCGGCCACGACGACCGACACGGCCGTCCTCGCGACGCAGGACCCGACCGCGATCGCCCCGCCGACCGCCTACGCCTACGGTGGCGCGGGTCAGTACCCGGGCTACGTCGCGCCGACCCCGGCGTATGTGCCACCGGCACCCAGGCCGCGGTCCTACCTCGGCCTCGTCACCCTGAGCATCGCGGTGATTGTCACCGGCATCCTCGCCTCATTCCAGGTCACTGGGCTGACCGACCTTCCCCTCGTGGTCATCCCTGCCGTGGCACTGGCGATCCTCGGCGCCGGAATCCTGGTGGGCGCTTTCGCCGGCCGCGCCCGCTGGCTCCTGTGGTTCGCGATCCCGACGCTGTTCGTCACGATCATGGTGTCGTTCATCCCCGCGAATCTCGGCCAGAACCTGCGCGACGGGATCAACGCCGGCATCGGCGAGCGGTCGTGGACTCCGGTCACCGTCGTCGAGGCCGAGCGACCCCTCGAGCTGGGCATCGGATCCGCTCGCCTCGATCTCACCGAGCTGGACATTCCTGCCGGCGTCACGACGGTGCCAGTGGAGGCTCGGTAGGTGTCGGTGAGCTCATCGTCACGGTGCCCGACGACGTCCGCGTCATCGTGGACGCGAGTGTCGGCACTGGCGACCTGAGGATCGAGGGACTCCCGCGCGAGAGCGGCCCGAGCCCGTCGATCGACGCCGAACTGCCCGGCGGGCCCGAGACCGGGCCCGTCATCGACCTGACCGTCCACACCAACCTCGGCTCACTGGAGGTGTCCCGTGCGTAGGCATCCGCTCGACCTGTTCTCCCTGCTCTCCGGCCTGCTCGTCCTGGGCTTCGCGCTGGCGTACCTCATCGGTGGCTACACCGACGTGCGGCTCGACGCCCGGCTCGCCTTCCCGCTGATGCTCGTGGGCCTCGGGGTCGCCGGGCTGGCCGGGGCGCTTGCGGCCCAACGTCGCTCCGACCGGGCGCTGGAGGACGCCGAATCCGACTAGTCACAACGCATGACGAGGGGCTGCTCCGATGCGGAACAGCCCCTCGTCAGATTGGTCGCGCTCGGCTAGGTTCCGCAACATGATCACCATCGGGCACGCCCGCCGTCTCGTCGCCATCGGCGCCGCAGCGGCCATCACCACCACCGTCATGCTCGCGTCGCCGGCCGAGGGCGCCGGATCGGGCACGACCCTCGCCGGGACCATCTCGTGGACCACCACGATCACCACTGCGAAGGATGAGCCGGGAGGGGATGCTCTCAACGGCACGGAGACCCGGCAGGTGACCATGAAAGTGCGAATGACAAAGCGCCCGGGTGCCTATGGCTTCCAGGTGGAGGACAACGGGTCGTCGTACACGGGGGCCTACACACTGTCCCAGACCCGCCTCGAACGTGACATCGACGGAACCGTCGACTGCACGGTGACGCACGACGCCACCGGGTCCGCGTCCGGGCCGCTGCCCAAGAAGCCGAAGAGCACCACCGCACCGGCGATGTTCGCGCAGATCGCGCCGAGCACGTCGTCGCTCGGCGCACGCACGAAGGCGATCGTCCTCACCCCGATTCTGCGTTACGCCGGGACGGACACCATCACCTACACCGGCTCGGGCCTGAGCCCCTGCCAGTCCGGACAGGATGTCGACCCGATCGACGGCTCACTCGCACCCAACGACAACTCCCAGCAGATCTGCTACCCGGCGGGGACCAGCGCCCGCGTGGCCGGCGCGTCGGCCGGCGAGATCGTCGGCGCCTGGAAGGCCAAGAAGCACGCGTTCGTGTTCACCTGCAGCCAGTCGTGGACGGACGTCAACGGCCGGACCACGACGACGACCATCACGCGGCACGCTGAAGCAGAAGTAGCACGGCTCGAGCTTCTCACTGCCCCATGACGACGACTGGTTCCTCAAGCGTGCGGCTCGACGCGTGGGCGTGGGCGGTTCGGCTGTATCCGACGCGCTCGGTGTCGAGCGCCGCGTGCAAGGCGGGTCACGTCAAGGTCAACGGCGCACGAGCGAAGCCCGCCCACCCCGTAAAGGTCGGCGACACGGTCCGGGCGCGCACCCCCGGCGGCGAGCGGATCGTGGTCGTCGTCGGCCTGATCGGCAAGCGCGTCAGCGCCACCGTCGCGGCACAGCACTACGAGGACCACTCGCCGCCGCCTCCGCCGCGGGAGGCTCGCCCCGCGCCCGTGCTGCGCGAGCGGGGCGCGGGGCGACCGACGAAACGCGACCGCCGTCAGGTCGACCGCATGCGGGGTCGGGGCTGACGCATCTCTGCGATCCCCGGCGCAGCCCCGGCAACGACCAATCCCGCGGTCCAGCCGGGGGCGCGCCCTCCCATGGGCGGCTCGATGGCCGTGACGTCGACACCACTGCCGGCGAGAAGCCACGCGATCAGGGAATTGGAGTTCCACATGTCCCCTGTCCGCAGTTCGTCGCGCCCCCAGGTGGCGGTGGGGAACGAGGGCGCGAGGTCCAGCAGTCGCCGAGCCCCGTCGGCGTCCTCGATGACGCGTCGCGGGCTGTCGACGGCATACATGAGGTCCGGAATGACGCCGTCGCGCCAGCACCGCACCTGGTAACGGAAGAACCGCGACCGACCGAGCCACCGGAGCCCGACCGGCCCCACCCCCACGACCTGCGCACCCGCACTGCCCGCACCCCATGCCGGAGCCATCTCGATGACGTAGCGGTCCTGACCGATGCCCACCTCGAGTCCGGCGTGGTACAGGTCCTGGGCTGGCCGACCCTGGAGCCTCGACGCGACCGTCTCGAAGATCACGCCATTCCAGTGCACGATCGGCACGGCCGCGCCGGCACCGAGCGGGATCCAGTACAGGTCGACCCAGGCGTCGGGTGCATCACCCGGTCCTTCAGACATGGACTCCGCTCCTTCCTGAACTTCGCCAAGGGCAGCCATCGCCGGGTCGGCACCTATCCCTGACCACCATCTCTTCACACGACCCTTACGTCCGCCACCCGGGAAATGTCAGACCCGCGAGGCATGGTGGTTACGTGGATACGAGGAGCGAGCTCGCCGACTGGGTTCAGTACGCCCTCGACGAGGTTACCCCCGGTCAGTTCCTCCTCCTGGAGTACCTGTCCGACACGGACCTTCCCGTCGAGCCGTATGCCCAGGCCGCCATCGACCCCGGAGGGTGGCACTGCGAGGTCGTCTCCTCCCGCTACCTGCCCACCCACCGCTGGCCGCTGGACGAGCCTGCCCTGCTGAACACCGGCTGGGTGGCGCCAGGCGGCGGCACTGAGAACTGGTGGCGTACCGACGTCGACCTCCACCGAGCGGCCCGGGTGCTCGTCGACGCCCTGTGGGTCGGTCGTGCGTGCACCGATCCTGACCGCTACGCCATCAGCATCGGCACGTTTCCGTCCGGGCCTGACGACGGCCGGCCGTTGTCAGCGATCGACGGCCTACCGCTAGCTGCCTGAGGCGTCCGAGCCTGCGCGCCCCTGCGCCGGACCAGCGATCACGATGTGACGGATCCTGCCCAGGACGACGGGGTCGAGACCATCGACCTCCTCCGCACCAAGGAGGCACAGGCCGCCCTGCTTCCTCATGAGCGAGAAGGCGCGATCGACGGCTCGCCGCCGATCGCCGCCCGTTCGGCCGACCGACGCCCTCTTGCCGAACAGGGCGTCGGCCTCATCGAAGAACAGGATCGCGTCACCCCCTTCGACCGCGTCGAACAGGCGCCGGAGGTTCTTCTCCGTCTCGCCGATGTACTTGCTGACGATCCGTGAGAGATCAATGCGAAACAGGTCGTGTCCCACGTCAGCGGCCCATTCCGCCGCCGCGCGTTCCCGATCCAGGCGCTGTGTTCCACAGACCAACGCCACCGTGCTGCGATGGACGAGCGATGGAGCATACGCACGCGAACCTGGGTCTCGCGGTGCTGCGTCTGCCGTCACGAGACCATCCAACATCACGGACGAGCCTTGTGTGCCCCATGAGGTCCGTGTAACGTCCCCGACCATGATCTCCAAGGAAGATGCGATCAAAGGCGTCCCGCTCTTTTCCACGTGCAGCAAGAAGGAGGTCGCCCTCATCGCCAGCCTCGCCGACAGGTTCACCCTGCCCGCGGGCCAGGTGCTGATCCGCGAAGGCGCCGTCCTCGACTGGGACTTCTACATCATCCTGAGCGGCACCGCGGAGGTGACCAAGGGCGACACCGTGGTCGCCACGCTCGGCGCCGGCGACTTCTGCGGGGAGATCGCCTCGCTCGAAGGGGTTGCCCGGACGGCGACGGTGACGATCACCTCCCCGACCGATGCTCTCGTCCTGCGCAGCCAGGCTCTCTCCGGCCTGCGGGAGAAGCTGCCCAACATCAACGCCGGCGTCCTCGACGAGATGGCCGCCCGCTTGGGCTCAGACGGGGCAGCGGACTAGCCAGGCATCTCTCCTACCGGCACCGGCATCGGTAGCCGCTGAGTTCGAGCACGCCGCGCCTGCCGCAGTTCTCACCTTCCTCGCGGAAGGATGTCGGTATGTCACACCCCGTCAATGAAGCCGCAAAGGCGGGGGCTGCCCACAACCCGAGCGGGCTGAAGAATCCCGGCTACGAGATCTTCATCGCCTCGCTGTCGATCCTGTCGATCCTCAACCTGATCCTGCTGTATGCCATCACGGATCAAGCCCTCGACACCGTTCTCCTGATCATCAACATCCCGCTGACGATCATCTTCTTCATCGACTTCCTGTACCGCCTCAAGACCGCCCCGGACCGCGGCTACTACTTCTGGCGCAACTGGGGCTGGGCCGACCTGCTCGCCTCGCTGCCGTTCGAGCAGACCAAGATCCTGCGGGTATTCCGGCTCGTCAAGGTCTACCGGCTGCTCAAGGAGTACGGGATCCGCAACATCGGCCGGGCGGTCCTGAAGGACCGCGCGGGCAGCGCCCTTCTCATGCTGCTGTTCATCGGGATCATCGTCCTGGAGTTCGGCAGCCTGGAGATGCTCCGTCTCGAAGGCGACACCCCCGATGCCAACATCACGACTGCATCAGATGCCCTCTGGTACGTGATCGTGACGATGTCGACGGTCGGCTACGGCGACGAGTACCCCATCACCAATCCCGGCCGCTTCCTCGGAGTGGTGATCATCGTCGTCGGCGTCGGGATCTTCGGCACCCTCACCGGCTATCTCGCGAACCTCTTCCTCAGCCCGGAGAAGAAGGAGCAGGCCGGATCACGGTCCGACGTGCAGCAGAGCCTGGCCGCACTGAAGGACCTTGCCGATCAGCAGCAGGAGGCCATCGCGGAGCTCGAGGCCTCAATCGAGGGCCGAAACCCGCCCTCCAGCACCTGATCCGTGCGCCGGTGTCAGGATGACGCGGGGCTCGCGGAAGGCTCCGGCGGTAGGCACAGGGCCCGAAGCTTGTTGTTGGCCGAGGCAATGAGTGCGCTTTCCTCGGTGGAGACGGCGGAGAGCTGCTCCTGAGCCGCGGCCACGTCCTCGGAATCGTCGGTGGATCCGTTGGCGTACAGCGTCAGGACGGCGGTGTACTCGGCGAAGAGGCGGGCATTGGCATCCAGCTCCTCGGCACTGAAGTACCCGAGCTCGACGCCGGTCGAAATCAGGTCGTTGAGCGGCCCGATCGCTGCCAAGCCTTCGGCGGCCCGCTCCGGACTGGCGTTGGATCCGTTGAGCTGGCTGGCGAGCGCTCCGTAGGCCTCGCACCAGGAGGCGGGGTCGGTTGCGACAGGTCCGGGTACCGCTGGCGACGGCGCTGCCGTGGTCGGGGTCGGGGTCGGGGCTGCGGAGGCGGGCGCGGAGGGTGAGACCGCCGGCGTCGTCGCCTCCGTGGTCGTGGTCGTGGTGCTCGTGCAGCCGCCAAGCAGCAGGCCGATCGCCGCCGCGGTGGCGACCGTCATCAATGTGCGTGAGGCTGTCATGCCGTGCATCGTACGTCAGCGCCCTCGTCCGCTCACGTCGCCGGCGCTGGCCTACGAACCCGCCGGCGCGATCGAGGCGATGAGTTCGGCCAGCGATGACTCGATCGCCGCGCACAGCCTGTCGAGGTCGGGCACCGCGTCGTAGTCACCGGTCGCCCCGATGGTCAGGTGGCCGTCGTAGGACATGATGCCGATGCTGATCCGAACGTCCTGGGCCACCGGGATGTAGGGGAACATCTCGAGCATCCGGCGCCCGAGCAGATATAGCGGGTACTGCGGCCCCGGCACGTTGGTGGTGACGGTGTTCACGACTCGCTGGCCGATGGTGGCGTAGACCCGTGCCCCCAAGGTCATGAGGGTCGCGGGCACGAAGTCGGCGGCGGACACCATCGACTCGACGCCGACCGCCATCCCGCTGGACTTGAGGTGGTCCATCTGGCGCGACACCGCCGCGAGCCGTTCCGCCGGGTCGGCGACGGCGACGGGCAGGTCGGCGAACATCGCGGTGACCTGGTTGCCGAGTCGGCCCCGATGGTGCTCGGCACGGATGGACACCGGAACGAGCGACCGGACGACAAGGTCGTCGACCGGCTCCCCCCGCGCGATCAGGTACCCCCGGAAGCCGCCGGCGATGGCGGCGAGGACGACGTCGTTCACGGTGCAGCCAGCGGCATCCTTGACCGCCTTCACGCTGGAGAGCTCCGCTCGGGCCCAGCTCCATCGGCGGTGCGGACCGAGCGGGCCGTTCAGCACGCTGGTGGGGCTGGCGGCGCGACGCCCGACCTGCGCCAGCCCCGCCGCCCGGGCAGCCCCGCCACGCAGGACGTCCGACGGGGAGCGCAGTGTACTGGCAGCGGCGCCGACGGCACGGCCGGCCTGCATGGGCAGCCGGGCGGTCCAGGACGCGCCCGCAGCGGCCAGGTCCAGTGTTGAGGGGGCGGGACGGGGTCGCCACGGGGCCGCCGGCTCGCGAGCGTGACCCGGGTCCCGGTCGAGCACGCTCTCCAGCAACTCGTTGCCGGCCAGCCCGTCGATCATCGCGTGGTGGGTCTTCGTGATGAGCGCCCACCGGGAGTCCGGCAGGCCCTCGACGAGCCACGTCTCCCACAGCGGACGGTCGAGGTCGAGCCGCTGGGACATGATCCGCCCGACGAGTCTGCGCACCTGCTGCGTCGCCCCCTGGGGCCGGGACAGCCGTGTGACGCAGATGGTACGAGAGCGAGAAGTGCGGATCGTCGACCCAGATCGGCCGGGCCAGGTCCAGGGGCATGCGCTGGATCCGTTGGCGGTACCGCGGTACCGAGTCGAAGCAGGACTCGAGGTGGTCCCGGAACTCGTCGTAGTCCGGCACCGGCCCCTCGAACACGAGGAGCGAGCCGACGTGCATCTGCTGGGTGTCCGTCTCGACGTGCAGGAACCCGGCATCGAGTGAGCTCAGCCGGTCCACGTCACTCACCTACCCTGGCCGATGAACGGGACGGCCTGGGCCGCGATGCTGGCGGTGTCGGGGTGATCGCCGAGCCACCCGAGGATCTGCTCGGCCGTCCAGTCGGGAACCTCGAGCTGAGGAACGTGACCGACTCCGTGGGCGACCTCGAATCGCCAGGAGGGGTTGGCGTCAGCAGCCACGCGGGCCGAGGCGATGTCGACCAGGCGGTCACGGTCCCCGTGCAGCAGCAGGACCGGCGCATCGATGGATCGCTGCAGGGACGCGTACCGCCGCCGATCCGCGAGGACCCAGAGCAGCGACTGCGCTGCCGACAGCATCTCGGAGTCGACGTCGGAGTACTGTCGCCGCTCACCGGCCAGCTTGACGTGCAGGTCCACGACGTCGCTCGGGACCCGTGACGGGTCCTCGCAGCACAGTCGGAGCAGGTCGTGGGCGGCTTCCTCCGCCGACGTGGTGTCGCGCCGACGCGCGAGCAGGCGACGCCCGACTGCCGGCACCAGGAACGCCGCGAACGTCGCCACCACTCGCGGGTCCGGGCGGGCCCGGAGCGAGATCGGGAGCGCGGGATCGACGAGGACCAGGCCGGCGACCGTGTCCGGGCGCTGGGCCGCCTGGAGGATCGAGATCAGGCCGCCCATCGAGTTGCCGACCAGGATCGCGGGCGCCCCCGCGACCTCCGTGAGGAAGCGATGCAGCAGCCGTTGGTTGGCCTGGACCGACGTCGATCGCGAACCGCCCCGGGTGTGGCCGAACCCGGCAAGATCGAGCGCCACCACGCGGCAGGTCTCGGTGAGCAGCGGAGCCAGCGCCGCCCAGTTGAGCAGCGACCCTCCCAGGCCGTGCACGAGCACCATCAGCGGACCATCCGCCGGACCGCCGTGGTCGACGTAGTGCACCGGACCATCCAGATCAGCCCACAGCGACTCCGGGTGACCACCCTCTTCGCGTTCGGTCGACGCCATGCTCCGACCTTAGACGCGCAGGCAAGCGGTGTTGAGCCCGAAGTGGCTGTGGCGGCCCGGGCGACGAGGACGACTGGCCCCCTTGACACGCGGGGTCCAGCAGCGGATCGGCGGTCCCGGCGACTTACCCTGACGACGTGAGACTTCCGGTGATCGCGGTCAGCACCCTCGTGTGCGCAGGCATCATCGCCGGCTGCACGGTGACACCGTCCGGCTCACCACCGGCGTCGTCCCCCGCCTCCACGCCGTCAGGCACCAGCTCCTCCGCGTCACCGACGGCATCGCCGCAGTCACCATCCACCTCAGCATCGGCATCGGCATCGGCATCGGCATCGGCATCGGCCAGCCCTTCCCCCGATTCCACGGTCTCCCCGTCCCCATCGGCGTCCGGTGCCTCCGGTGAGCCCACCCAGACGGCCTCCTCCGAGGCCACGCCGAAGGCCAGTGCCACGCCAGCGGCAAAGCCGAGCCCAAGCCCGAGCCCGAGCCGGAAGCGTCCCGCCGTCGCCGTCCCCGCCCCGGACAACCGGCCCGCCGTGCCCGTGCCGGCCAACCCGGTCGGCATGTCACCGCTCACCGGCCGTCCCATCGCCAAGTACCAGCCGGTGCTCGTGATGAAGCTCGACAACACCCGCAATGCGCAGCCGCATGCCGGCCTGATCGACGCGGACGTGGTCTACATCGAGGAGGTCGAGTACGGCATCACGCGACTCGCCGCCGTGTTCTCCAGCCGCGTGCCCAAGCGCATCGGCCCCATCCGCTCGGCGCGCATCACCGACATCGACCTGTTCGCCCAGTACGGCAAGCCCGCATTCGGCTACTCCGGCGCGCAGCGCAAGATGTTCCCCTATCTCGCGGCCGCCTCGATCTACGACGTCTCGCCCTACCGCGGAGGCACGGGCTACAGCCGCGACAACCGACGCCGGGCCCCCTACAACCTCTACTTCGACGGTCGGGCCGCCGCCAAGCGGGCACCCAAGGCGACCAAGGCCCGAGACACGGGCTTCGTCTTCGAAGAGCAGGTCCCCGACGGCGGACTCAACGCGACCAAGGCATCCATGGCCTGGGGCTACGCGTCCGCAGGATTCGCGTATGACAAGAAGGACAAGGAGTACCGGATCTCGCTCAACGGCCAGCCGGCCCGCGCCGAGGAGTGGAGCGGCGGCCAGCGAGCGGCCACGGTGGTGATCCAGTACGTCAAGCAGACCCGGTCGCAGTTCTGGGACAAGGGCGGCGGCAACACCCCGCATGCGGAGACGATCGGCAAAGGCACCGCGATGGTGCTGCGCGACGGCCGCGTCTGGAAGACGACCTGGACGCGACCGAACGCGAAGTCCGGCACCACGTTCACGCTGCGCGACGGATCTCCACTGCCGTTCAAGCCCGGTCAGCTCTGGATCGTCCTGCTCGACAAGAAGCGCAAGGCGACGATCACGCCACTGACCAAGCCCAAGGTGGTCAAGCCTCGTCCGACGCCGACGCCGACGGAATCGGCGACGACCCGCCCCCGCCACGCCCCGCCCCCGCCAGCCCCGCGCCGGTCAGTTGAGCGATGATGCAGCCATGGCGGTAACGCTCGACAAGAAGACCGGCATCCTCGCGGGCGTCATCGCTGCCCTCGTGGTGGTCGTCGGCGCCCTCCTGGTGGTAGTCGCCTTCCTCGCAGGTGCCCTCGTCTCCGGGAACAGCACGGTCGGACCGTTCGGCAGTGCCGAAATGCCGGGGATCGGCGCGGACGACGGCCGCGACATGGGCATGGGCATGCACGACGCCGAATCAGGCGACGGGAGCCTGACGGGATCCGACGTGATGTTCCTTCAGATGATGATCCCCCACCATCAGCAGGCAGTGGACATGTCGGACCTGGCCCTGGCCAGGTCGACCGACGCGGAACTTCTCACCCTGGCGCAGGAGATCCGCGACGGCCAGGCGAGTGAGATCGTCCAGATGCAGGGATGGTTGTCAGACGCCGGACTTCCCGGGGAGCTCGACCACTCCATGGGGATGGGAATGGGAGGGATGCTCACCGAGACCGAGCTCCAGGCACTTGCGGACTCACAGGGCGAGGAGTTCGACCGACTCTGGCTGACGGGGATGATCCAGCACCACGTCGGCGCGCTCCATATGATCGAGATGATCGAGGACAGCCCGAACCCGGATATCGAGGCATTCGGCGCGAGCATCGACTCCGTCCAGACGACCCAGATCGAGCAGATGAGCGCAATGCTGGAGCGCGTCGACAGCTGACGGTGGCAGGGCGGGGGGTCGATGAAGGGGCGCAGTCACCGGGCTTGATCCAAACCCTCCGCCTCGGGCACGCGAACCCGACGTAGGGTGTCGCCCATGACGGAGTTGGTACGGGTTCTGGGGCTGGATCACATCGTCCTGCTCACTCCCGACGTCGACCGCGCCCTTGGCTTCTACACCGGGCTACTGGGGCTGCCGGGGGTTCGCGTCGAGGAGTGGGAGAGCGGCGACGTCCCGTTCCCCTCGGTAAGGGTCGATCCGACGACGCTGATCGACCTCATGCACGGCGAACGGACAGGCGTGAACCAGCATCACTTCTGCCTGGTGATCGAACCCACCGATCTGGACGCGGTAGCCGCCGACGCCCGTGTCGACGTCGTCAGCGGGCCATCAGACGGGCTCTTCGGCGCCCAGGGGTACGCGCGCAGCCTCTACATCCGCGACCCGGACGGCAACGTCATCGAGCTGCGCAGCTACTGAACGAGCTACTGAGCAGCGTCGACCTTCGCCCGCTTGCGGGCGATGCGCTCCGGCGTCGGCCACTTGACGCCGGTGACCAGTCCGGCCCGCTCCATCAGCCGGATCAGGATCGCCGACGTGTCCAGCTGCCTCGGCAGGACACCGTGACGAGCACTGGACGGGTCGGCATGGTGGTAGTTGTGCCACGACTCGCCGCCGGACACCGGCGCGAGCCAGGCCACGTTGGCGCTGCGGTCCCGGGTGGTGAACGGACGTGCACCCCACACATGGCACACCGAGTTGATGGACCACGTCATGTGGTGGACGAGGGCGACGCGCACCAGGGTCACCCAGAAGAAGGCCCGCAGGGCGCCGCTCCAGCCGTCGACCGCGAAGCCGATGGCGGTCGGGATCACCATGCTGATGACGGCCACCGCAGGCCACCACCGAGAGATGCGGTCGATGGCCCGATCAGCGATGAGGTCGGGTGCGTACTTCCTGGTGTCGGTTCCCGAGTAGGTGAACAGCCACCCCACGTGCGCGTGGATGAACCCGCGCGTCAGGCCGCGCGCTCCGGGACCGTATTCCCATGGCGAGTGCGGATCACCGTCGACGTCGGAGAACTGGTGGTGCTTGCGGTGATCGGCGACCCAGTCGACCACCCGTCCCTCGACGGCGAGACTGCCCGCGAGCGCAAGGGTGGCCCGCATCTTGGGGCCGGCCTTGAACGCGTCGTGCGTGAACAGTCGGTGGTAGCCGATGGTGATGCCATGGACGCCGATCACGTAGATCACGGCGAGCATCGCGAGGTCGAGGATGGTGACCCAGCCGTAGATCAAGGCGATCGGCGCCCCGATGACGACGGCCGCGAGCGGAACCGCGACGAACACGCCGAGGATCACTCGGTCGAGTCCACGTGGCTCGTGGGTGGGGGCGGGGTTGGGGACGGGCGGCGTCTGCGTGCGGGTCTGCTGGGTGATGACGGTGTCCCTTCCGAGGACGGTGCGGGACACCGAGGTGCGCCAGTGTCCGTCAAGAGTACGACGAGATTCGCCCTCCGCGAAAGCCGTTGGTACAAACCGGACGCAACCCACCCCTCCCGAATCCGCACTGGCCGCAACGACATCGGTCGCTACTGATCGACGACAGGCACCCCAAGGGGAATGACATAGATCGGCTCCTGCCCCGTCCGGCAGCGCCAGCGCCGTGACGGCGCCGCCTGGTCGAAGGAGCCGATCGACACTCCCGCCAGTCCGAGGGCGGTGGCGGCCAGGAGCACGTTCTGGGCGGCGTGGCCGGCCTCCAGGTAGGTGTAGCGCTCAGCTCGCAGCAGGTACTTGGGCTTGAGCCGGTCGGGGGTCCCGGTGATGACGAACAGTGCTGGTGCGGCCGCCGCCGCGTCCTGGCCGACGGCGTCGGCGACCGCCGCCAGTGCCGTCGACGTCTCGCGCACCTGGGCCTCGTGGGTCGCCGGCAGGTAGTGCCGAACGGCGTCCCCGGTGACGAGATAGACGTCGAGCGGGTACAGGGCCCCGGCCGAGGGAGCCGTTCGACCACCCCACGGCGCCGTCTCCCCCTGGGCCGCCCACATCAACGCCGCTGTCTGCTCGGCGGTGATGGGCTCGGTGCGAAGCTGCGCGCCGAGCGCCGCTGGGCCAGCGCATCCGCCAGCGTCACGTCGTTCAGGGAACCGGCCTCCGGCAGAGCCTCGATCCGGTCGAACGTCCAGGCCTCCTCGATCGTCCCGCTCGTGAACGGGGTCGACGTACAGCCGGCCACCAGCGGCGTCAGGAAGCACAACGCCACAGCCACGACTCGACGATCGCCCCGCGATCACACTTCATTGTCACTCCGGCGACCACCGTTGCCCGACGGAGCGGCCGCTCCGAGTTCGCCGAGCTGCTACGAGGGGAATCCTCCGCGCTGGTGCTCGAACACCAGATGCGTCTGCGCGTGACCCACCGCGGGGTCCGAGGTGAGCGAGTCGAGTGCGAAGTCGCGAAGTCGCTCGGTGCTCTCGACCGCCACATGCACGAGGAAGTCCTCTGAGCCCGATACGTGGAACACCTGCACGACGTCGGGCAGCCGCGACACCCGTCGGGTGAACCCGCGCACATGCGCAGCATCGTGGGCCCGCAGACGCAGGGCGATGATCGCCTGGACCGGTCGCCCGACGCTGGCGGGATCGACCTCGGCATGGATGCCGCGGATGACCCCTCGCTCGACCAGCAGTCGCACCCGGGCGAGCGCCGTCGACGCCGCGATGCCCACCCGTTCGGCGAGGGCGTTGTTCGGCTGGCGGCCATCGCGGGCGAGCTCTCGAACGAGGGCGGTATCTACCGGGTCGAGCGGGTGCAGGTTCTTCGCCATGGCGCGCCTCTCGGAAGCCCTGACCGCACTATCTGCAGTCACGATCGCAATTGTCGAATGATATGCGCTCTTCACGCTATATCCCGCTATTTGCATGACAGTGGCCCCATGACCACGACTCCACCGCCCCGCTCTCTCGCCAGTCTGGCCGTCCACGCCGGGCGTGAGGACCTGAACGACCTCGGGGTCCACACGATGCCCATCGACCTGTCCACGACGAACCCGCTGCCGAGCATCGAGGCGGGCCGCGACGCCTACGACGCCTACGCCGCGGGCGAGCGCCCGGCGCCCGGCATGTCGGCGGTCTACCGACGGGCCTGGAACCCGACCGTTGCCCGATTCGAGGACGCCCTTGCCGCTCTGGAGTCCTACGACCCGGACGGGCCGGGCCTCGCCGCCGAGGCGATCGCCTTCGCCAGCGGCATGGCGGCCACCACCGCCGTGCTGCTCAGCCGGGCGGCGGCCGGGCTGCCGCACGTGGTGGCCGTCCGCCCGCTGTACGGCGGAACGGACGCCCTGCTTGCTTCGGGGCTCCTCGGCACCGACGTCGAGTTCGTCTCCCCCGACACTGTCGGCTCGGCAATCACCGAGCGCACCGGTCTGATCGTCATGGAGACCCCGAGCAACCCGACCCTCGACCTGCGCGACATCGCGGACGTCGTCAGGCAGGCGGGCGACGTACCGGTCATGATCGACAACACCTTCGCCACGCCCTTCCTTCAGCGACCGCTGTCCCTCGGCGCCGCGTACTCCGTGCACAGCGCCACCAAGTACATCGGCGGTCACGGCGACGCGATGGGCGGGGTCGTGATCACGTCACCCGAGCGAGCCGCCACCCTGCGACCCATCCGCACGGTGACCGGCGGCGTTCTCGACCCGTGGTCGGCGTACCTGCTGCACCGCGGCCTGGCGACCTTGCCCGTGCGGATGCGCGAGCAGCAGTCGACCGCGGCGATCGTCGCCGCGTGGCTCGCTCAGCACCCGAACGTGGCTCGCACGTTCTATCCGGGGCTGCCCGGATGCGATCCGGCGGGCCTCGTGGGGCGACAGATGGACGGGCCGGGGGCGATGGTCGCCTTCGAGCTGGCCGGCGGATTCGCCAGCGCCGAGCGCGCGTGCGCGCGGCTGGCGCTGATCACGCACGCAGTGTCCCTGGGCGGCGTCGACTCCCTGGTCGAGCACCCAGCGGCCCTGACCCACCGCGTGGTGGCGACCGACGCACAGCCCGGCGAGGGCATCCTGCGGCTATCGATCGGGCTCGAGTCGGCGGACGATCTCATCGCGGATCTGGACCAGGCCCTGGCCGGCGCCTGAGCCAGCGCGTGCGAAGGCATGGCTGCCTGTCCTAGCCTTGAATCGGCAGGAGGTGGTCAGGTATGGGCGTCCCCCAGACCTATACCGCCGTCAACGAGACCGGCTGCTGCGCAGTCCCTGACGTCGAGGCGTGGGACAAGCAGGTCGTGAACTTCAGTGACAAGCTGTTCATCCGGATGCACACGCGCAGCCTGTTCTTCGTTCCGCTGAACATGTCGCAGGTCATGACCAAGATCCAGGAGCGCGCCGAGACGGCCGGGGCCGCAATGCCCGAGCGCGAGACCATGATCCTGAGTCGTGACCTCTCCCCCTTCCGGGCCGAGCACCTGTACGCCGTCACCCGACCGGTGACCGGAGCGGACAACGTCACGCTCAGCGGAGACTTCGCCTCGAGAGTCTTCGAGGGTCCCTTCAGCCAGGTGCGGACCTGGCATGACGAGGTGCGTGCCTACGCGACCGACATCGGGCGCACGCCATCGGACGTCTACTTCTTCTATACGACGTGCCCGAGGTGCGCGAAGCACTACGGCAAGAACTACGTGGTCGCGCTAGCTCGGCTCGACGAGCCGGTTCCGGGGTAGCAGCGACACGGTCGACCGGTCGGATCCGACGTCAGGTCGCGAACTTCCCTTCCGCGGGTGAGGAACTCCACCCTGAACGAGTCGACGAGATGCTCGCGTTCGGCGAGGAATCGACGGGTATGCGCACGCGTCTCGTGGTCCATGAACGCGGCCTCGTCGCGGTAGATCTCGAGGAACACCCGGGAATGCGGGCTGTCCCCCACAGCGCAGGTGACGTACAGAAGCGTCCCGTCCTCTTCCTCACGAATTCCTCGAAGCGTCTCAGCGACGAGGCTGTCGAACGTCTCGAGGGATTCCGGCTTGACCTCGAACCTCACCACCAGGGCGAACACCGCGCCTCCTCCACGATCTCGATCAGGCACCGACCCGCGTCCGGCAACGCATACTCCCACCACCGAAGGGCGGCGATCCTTCCGTCCGGGCGCGGTCCGGCGTAGCCTCGAGCGCATCGCGAACAATGGCGGACGACTCCTCGGCGTGGGCCTCGCTGTGGGCGCCGTCGCGCTTGCGGCGTGCGGAACATCGCCCCAAGCTCAGACTTCGGCATCCGCCCCGACGGGGGCGACACCCGACGCGGGCCCCGTCGTCGTGACCGACTACCTCGCAGGACTTCCCGCCCAGATGCGGGTTCCGGACGATGCAGGGCCCAGTCCCTTGATCGTGATGGTCCCGGGCGGGGGCTGGGCCACGGCTGACCCGACGGGCCTCATTCCGCTCGCGGAGGAGCTCACCGACGACGGTGCGACCACGTCGTTGATCACCTATCGGACCACGGACACCGAGGAGCACCTTCCCCACCGCCGTCGACGATGTCGCCTGCGCCGATCCGCTGGTCCGCGCAGGAGGCTGCGACTCAGGGCCACCCGCCAACTCACGTCGTGGTTCTCGGCCATTCGGCGGGAGGCCATCTCGCCTCACTCGTCGCGCTGTCGGGTGACTCCTTCGGAGCCGACTGCCCCTACCCGCCCGTCCCTGTCGATGGGCTGATCGGCCTGGCCGGCGTGTACGACACGGATGCGCTTCGGCCCGCGCTGTCGTCATGGATGGGCGTCGACCCGACCCAGGCGCCCGAGGAATGGCGTCGGGTGAACCCGACGGCGTGGCTGGACGACGGCACCGAGGCGGCGAACGGCCTGCGGGTCCTGCTCCTGCACGGCGATGCAGATGTGAACGTTCCCCTCGAACAGACCACCGACTTCGCCGACGCTCTGGCGCGATCCCAGATCGACGTCGCCACTACGGTCCTGCCCGGCCTGGGGCACATGGAGGTCTTCGAGGCCGTCAACGCGGAGCCCCCCATCCGCGCATGGATGGATGCCTGGCCCGACGCCTGACGGGCAGCACCTCCGTGAGCAGGCAACGCACGGCGTGGACTCCTACGCTGGGCGCAGAGGCAAGGGGGAACCATGAGACGTGCGGCGGTCTTCGTCGTCGCATGTGCTCTCGCCGTGGTTCCCGTGGCGGGCGCCCAGGCGGCGACCACGCACTACCGCTCCTGTGCGCAGATGCACCAGGACTACAAGTGGGGCGTCGCTCGAAACCCCGCGGCCTCGAGGGCAATCGTCGCCGCGGGCAACTACCGGCCCAAGACCAGCAAGCGGCTCTACGCGGCCAACAAGAAGCTGGACAAGGACAGGGACGGCGTGATCTGCCCCGTCAAGAAGGCGGCCGCCCCGACGCCCGCTCTCGACCCCGGCTCGCGATCCGTTCGTCATCCAGCCGACCGGCATCGCCACGGTCGACGCGGAGCTGAGGGCCGAGATCGGCGCAGGGCGGATGAGCGAGCAGCAGTTCAGGTACCTGTGGACCATCCTCTACACCTTCGCGAACAATCCCGCGCACTACTGCCCGGACTACGCGGTTCCGGAGAACAAGGCCGCCCTGCTCGCGACGAACACCACGGCAGCCAAGCTGGGAGCCTTCGGGCTCGACGGGTCGTACCAGGGCTGGGCCGCAGAGTCGCTGACCCGGTACCTGCAGATGACGTGCGCGGCCAAGGGGTTCACGGTCGCGTAGGTCGCCTTCCGACCCGTCGGCACAGGCAGGCGACGCCACTCAGGATGAACCGGGTGCCACCGCGACGTAGACCGTGTTCGTGGAGCTCCCGCCTTGGAGGGGGTTCGGGAAGCTGACGACCTCGGCACTAACCGTTTCGAACGCGCCTTCCAGCACAGCGGTGTAGTCCGGGTCGGGCGGGTCGTTCGACCAGAGCGCGAACACTCCCCCAGGCTCCAGCAGCCCGAGCAGGGCGCGCGTCCCCTCGGGCGTGTAGAGCCACCGATTGGCAGGGTCCAGTACGTGGACTGGCGAGTGGTCGATGTCCACGACGATGGCGTCGAACGTCGGGACCTCTCCGGATGCGTCCAGTGCACCCGACCGGACCAACGCGAAGAAGTCGCCCGCCACCAACTGACAGCGTGGGTCGTCCACCAGGACCGCGCCGGAGGGAATGAGTCCTCCGCACATGCCAGTCGATCACCGGCTGAAGGGCGTCCACCACGGTCATGGACTGAACCCGAGCATCCTCCAGCACCGCGGCGGCCGTGAAGCCCAGCCCGAGGCCCCCCACTGCCACCTTGAGCCCGGTCCCCTGCAGTTCGGCGAGGGCCAGGTGGGCCAGTGCCACCTCCGCGGCGGTGAAGGCGCTCGACATGAGGAACTCGTCACCGAGCTTCACCTCGTACACGTCGCGACCGAGGACGGGGTCCTGTCGGCGCCGAAGGTTGATCTCGCCCCACGGCGTCTCCTGCCAGGCCAACTCCTCGATGCGCGCCACCTGGCCACCGTAGCCCGGGGGCGCATCTCGCCTTGGTCGCCGCTGCCGAAAGGCGTGACCTTGCTTCCGCGATACGGCACGATCGCCGCAAGGAAGGAGAACCATGGAGGTATTCCTCACTCGCACGTTCCTGTTCACCGTGCTTGCCGGTGCTGTTGGGCGTGGGGATCATCCTCTTCGACTCGTCCGCCACCGGCCGCCTGCGGCGTTCAGAGGCGCTGCTGATCCCGTTCTTCATCGTCGGCGTTGCCGGAAGTGGGATCGGTGGCTTCATCGCTCATCTCTTCCTCTCGGACGAGATCGCCGACTCCATCGGCTGGCCGACCGGCAGCCCCTTCCAACTCGAGGTGGGATTCGCGAACCTGGCGATCGGGATTCTCGGTGCGGTTGCTGCCGGACGCCGGGACGGCTTTCGTGAAGCGACCGTCATAGCGGTGACGGTCTTCAGCCTCGGGGCCACCTACGTCCACCTGGTTGACGTCCTGGGAATCGGGCAACCTCGCCCCGGGCAACACGATCCAGAATGTGGCGAACGTGATCAGGCCGATAGTGCTCATCTCGCTGATGGTCGTGTCCAGACGAGCCGAGCGGGCACCGGACGCAGCCACGGACTTGAGGACCCTCGATGCCTGGCGGGTTCCCATCCTGAACGCGTCGGTGGTCGTCGTCGCCGTCGTATCTACGGCCTTCGCCGTCGGCTTCGCTGTGGGGCAGGCGGCCGCCGTCTCCGCAATCGGCGCTGTGATCGCATCCATTGCCTTTGCCGCAGTCGTGGCACGTGGCCGCAGGGTCCCGACTCAGTCCTGAACCACCGCGCAACGAGGCGGCCTCGCGGCATACCGTGAAGCGAACGCGGACGCGGACGCGAGGGGGTGCCGTGCAGACACCGTGGCTTTCGCGGGTGATCGGACTGCTGATCGCCGCCCTGTCCGTCGGTGCGCCGTGCTGCTGTGGCTGACGGTTGTCGCAGGACCTGCCGGTCGACACCCCTACTCCGGTCGAGGAGATCGTCCTGGGCCAATTCGACATCGCCTACTCGATGACGGACCCAACGCCGCGCTTCTTCTGGGCCGCGGTCGCCGTCGCGATCCTGGCAACGGCGGTGGTGGCTTCAGTGGACTGGTTCTGGGGGCGGCGCAAGTCGCGCCGGTGGGCCACGGAACGGGTCACCCCGCTGGCACCGAAGATCGTCATGGCTCAGACTCGCGGACGCTTCAGCGGCGACGTGACCGTGACGACACTCATTCCGGCCCATAACGAGGAGCAGAACCTGCGGGTCACGCTACCCGCACTGCTGGCACAGTCCAGGCCGCCAGAGCGGATCATCGTCGTGGCGGACAACTGCACCGACGGCACCGCCGAGGTGGCTCGGGCGCTACGGAGTCGAGGTGTTCGAGACCGTCGCGAACAGCCTCAAGAAGGCCGGGTGCCCTGAACCAGGTGCTGGCATCCGTCCTGACCGCATCACGGGACTGAACGACATCGTGCAGGTGATGGACGCCGACACCACCCTGGACCCAGAGGTTCCTGGAAAGCAGCTGTGCGCCGCTTCACCAACGACCGAGCCCTGATGGCCATCGGCGGGGTGTTCTACGGCGAGTCTGGCGGAGGTCTGCTGGGACAATTCCAGCGCAATGAGTACGTCCGGCTACGGCCGGACGATCCGGCGTCGTCGCGGGAAGGTGTTCGTCCTGACGGGAACGTCATCAATGTTCCGGCCCGAGGCAATGCGGACCGTCGCCGCCGAGCGCGGCCGGAGCGTGCCCGGTGAACCCGGAGCCGTCTACGACACTGACGCGCTCACCGAGGACAACGAGATCACCATTGCCCTCAAGTCGCTCGGTGCTGCTGATGGTCTCCCCGGACGAGTGCCGGGTCGTGACCGAGATCATGCCGGCGTGGGGCGACCTGTGGCGGCAGCGGATGCGGTGGCAGCGGGGCGCGGTCGAGAACATCGGCCAGTACGGGCTGACTCCCGCCACGTTCCGCTACTGGGCGCAACAGGTCGGGATCGGGTACGGCACCATCGCGCTGGCGGCCTACCTGGGCCTCATGTTCGTCCTCATCTTCGCCACGAATGCCTGGATCTGGTGGCCCTTCTGGCTGGGCGTCGGCTTCGTGTTCGTCGTCGAGCGCGTGGTAACGGTATGGAAGGGCGGGTGGAGGGCTCGGCTGCTCGCCGCAACCTTGTTTCCGGAACTGTTCTACGACATGTTCCTCGATGTGGTGTTCGTCGCCGGGCTGTGGGAGATCACCACGAACCGCACAGCGGAATGGGGCCACGTGGAAGAGCGTGAGTCGCTGGCGGAAGGGGCCACACCATGATGGCACCGACAAGTGTGATGGCCGGGATCTTGTTTCCCAGCGACTGGCTGCAATCGGAGTGGTTCGCCGTGTGGGCGTCATTCGTGGCGCTCAACACGCTCATCTACATAGCTCTCGCGATCGCGAAGATGCTCCCGAAGGTGCACCTGTATCGGACGTCTGGTACCGCCTGCGCGGACTCAACCGACGCACCGAGACCCGCAGCATCTACCCCGACGCGCGCCGGCTCTCGGCCGCTTCCTCGCTGGCCGGCGGGCGTGGGCAACTATTCCTTCGGCCTAGGAGAGCTTGTCCTTGACGGAGTCGATGACTCCCTCGGCGGCATCGGCCGCACTGGCGACGGCGTCCTTGGCCTTGTCAGCAGCGTCGTCCAGCGCTTCCTGCGCCTTCGCCTTGGCCTGATCGGCCTGCCCCTCGGCCTTCAAGTCGTCGTTCCCCGTCAGCGAGCCCGCCGCTTCCTTGACGCGGCCAGTGGCGTCTTCGATCCTGGGGTCCATGGTGGTCTCCTTCTGAACGTCCCCGCGAGCTGATTGCCCACGCAGCGACACCTCCACGGTACGGCCACGGTCGCACGCCACCACGGGCGGCCGGGGATTCCTCCGTCACGCAGGTGTGGAGCGCGCATCTGGTGCGCCGAGCGCCCCTACTCGGACTCGTACTTGAACGAGAGCTGGACCTTGGTGCGGTAGATGAGTTCGCCTGCGTCACCCACGACGATGTCCTGCTTGACGACCTCGGCGACGCGCAGGTCCCGCACCGAACCGGCAGCTGTGCCGATCGCCTCGGCGGCCGCATCCTCCCACGACGTCGCACTCGTCCCGATGACGTCGATCACCCGGTACACGCTCATCCTGACCTCCTTGTTGATCCGTCGGATCCGTCCATCGTCCTCCCACGGATCCGATCGCGGGCGGAAACCGGCAGATGGCGCCGGCTGCGCGGGGCGCGCGAAGGGAGTGAGGGCTAGCCTCGCCTCCGTGGCCCGCTACCTCGACGTCCACCCGGACAATCCGCAGCCGCGGCTGATCGCGCAGGCGGCCGACCTGATCCGGCGCGACGGCGTGATCGCCTACCCCACCGACTGCGCCTACGCCCTGGGCTGGCGCATCGGCAGCACCCCGGCGCTCGAGCGGATCCGGGAGATCCGACTTCTCGACGAACGACACCACTTCACCCTGGCCTGCCACGACCTGTCACAGGCCAGTCAGTTCGGCCAGTTGAGCAACGTCGCCTTCAGGGCGGTCAAGGCATGCGTCCCTGGCCCGTACACGTTCATCCTCCCGGCAACCAGGGACGTGCCGAAGCGCCTGCAGCACCCGAAGAAGTCGACGGTCGGCATCCGCGTCCCCGCCGACGCGGTTGCCCAGGCACTGATCGCCGAACTCGGCGAGCCGCTGGTCACGACGACGCTCCACCTTCCCGGCGACGACGAGCCGGCCACCCTCGGCTGGGAGATCAAGGAGCGGCTCGATGCCTCGATCGATGCCGTCCTCGACGCGGGCGAGCGTGGAACCGAGCAGACCACGGTCGTTGACCTGTCCGGCGCGGAACCGGTCGTGCTCCGCCACGGCGCCGGAGATGCAACTCGGTTCGAGTGATGGCCCACCCGTGGAGGAGCATCTTCCAACCACCGCTACTCGCTTTCTCTCCTCCATTCCGGGCGTCGGCCCGATAGCCTGAGTTACTGGACGCGGACGTCGCATCCCCGCGCTTGCCAAGGAAGGGAAGTAGTCGTGTCTGGAACGATCGTTGTGGGATTCGTCGATTCGAACGAGGGACGCGCTGCCACGAATACCGCAGTTGAAGAGGCGTTGCTGCGGCAGGCTCAGCTGGTATTGGTCAGCTCAGCCCGAGGAGGCGGCCACGAGGACAGTGACGAACTCCGTGCCATGAGCGACGCCGTGGAGCAGGCCCGCGCCGAGATCGAGGCTCGCGGCGTCGATGTCGAAGTGCGGGAGTTCGTGCGCGGCAATGATCCTGCCGACGATGTGCTGACCGTCGCCCAGGAGCGGGACGCGACGCTGATCGTGATCGGAGTTCGCCGGCGCTCCCCGGTCGGCAAGCTGCTCTTGGGCAGCAACTCACAGGCCATCCTGCTGAACGCCGACTGCCCGGTGCTCGCCGTCAAGCCATCCGCCTGAACTAGCCGGCCACTGCCGCGGTGATGAGCTGGCGTACCTCTGCGGCCTTGGGGACTCTGCCCGGAGACGACGACCTTCTCGTCAATGACCAAGGCGGGGGTGCTCATGACGCCGAACCCCATGATCGCCTGGTAGTCCTCGACCTTCTCGATGGTGGCGTCAATGCCGAGCTCGCTCAGGGCGGTTCGCGTGACGCTTTCGAGGTTCTTGCAGTTCTTGCAGCCGGAGCCGAGGACCTTGATGAGCATGGCGATTCTCCTTCTGGTGGGCGTCAGGCGAGGATGAAGTTGAACAGGTAGCCGATGGCGACGATGCCCATGGCCACGACGGCGATGAACAGGGCGAGCAACTGGGGCTTGAGGACGCGACGCAGCAGGATCATCTCGGGCAGTGACAGTGCGACGACGGCCATCATGAACGCGAGCAGGGTGCCCATCGGCAGACCCTTCTCGTACAGGGCCTGGACCATCGGCATGATGCCGGCGGCGTTGGAGTACAGCGGGATGCCGATGGCCACGGCGATGAGCACCCCGAACGTGCTGCCGGGCCCGGCATACGTGGTGAAGAAGTCGGTGGGGACCCAGCCGTGGATGACCGCGCCCAAGCCGATGCCGACCAGGAGGTATGGCCAGATCTTGCGCAGGATGGTGCCGACCTCCTCGACGCCCATCTGAATGCGCTGATCCATCGTCAGGCCGGCGGCCGAGTCGATGACCTGCCCACCGAGGGTGGTCTCGAAGACGAAGGGCTCGACCCACCGTTCGGCCCTGACGCGGCCGAGGATCCAGCCGGCGACGATCGCGATCAACAGGCCGGCCCCGATGTACAGGGCGGTCACCTGCCACCCGAACAGCGTGAGCAGCATGCCGATGGCGATCTCGTTGACCAGCGGGCTGGCGATGAGGAAGCTCATCGTGACGCCCAGCGGCACACCAGCGGCCACGAAGCCGATGAACGCCGGGACGGCACTGCACGAGCAGAACGGGGTGATGACCCCCAGGCCGGCGGCCATCACGTTGCCGACGCCCTCGCGCTTGCCGCCGAGGATCGCGCGCGTGCGCTCGACGCTCATGAACGAGCGGAGCACGGTGACGATGAAGATGATGCCGACGAGCAGCAGCACGATCTTGGCCGTGTCGTACAGGAAGAAGTGGAGAGTCTCGGTGAGCCGGTCGGCCTGGTTCATGCCCAGCAGTCCGTAGAGCAACCAGTCCCAGACGTGCTCGTTCAGGACGTACAGACCCACCCAGGCGAGCGCAGCGCCGACGAGTACGAGCACCTGGCCGCGACGGGTGGCCGGGATGCGGTCGACGACGAGGGACATGATTCAGAACTCCGTCGAGGGGGGACCGAGTGCTGGCGTGAAGGCCCTGTCCACGACGTGTCCTGTCCGGATCCGGTAGTTAGATATTCGTCTAAGACCCATGGTCGCCACCTCTTTGACATTTGTCAAGAAGGTGCGACCATGGCTTCCATGCCCAAGGCCCTGCCGATCCTGACGGACTCGTCCCCCCTGACCGTCATCCCCCTGGGCCGCACCAACTCCATGGCGCCGGACGAAGCGCTCGCGCTGGCCGTGCGCCTGAAGGCGCTCGCCGACCCGGTGCGCCTCCAACTGCTCGGATACCTGCTCGACCAGCCCGATCTGGAGGCCTGCACCTGCAACCTGGCCCCCGTGGTGGCCCTGTCCGAGCCAACCGTCAGCCATCACCTGAAGAAGCTCGAGACGGCCGGCATCCTCACCAAGGAGCGCCGCGGCATGAGCGTGTACTACCGGGTGGTTCCCGAGGCCATCCAGGCCATCGCCCGAGCGCTGCACGTGGATCACTGACCAGCGGACCGATCGGCCTCGATGCCGTCCCGGAATTCCCCACCGGGCAATGCGCGCCATCGGCCGTCTGCGGCCACTAGAGTCGCGCCGTCTGGCGATGATGGCGCTCCACCCAGCCGAACGGGGACCCCGATGCCGAGCCGTCCATGGACCCTCGTTGCGTCAGCCGTAGCCGTGGCGCTGGCCCTGTCCGCTTGTACGTCCTCGTCGGGGACGGCATCCTCCTCGGCGCCCACGCCTGGCCCTGCGTCGAACGCCTCGGACGATCTCGCGCTTGTCCAGCAGTATGCGAACTGGGATACGACCGCCCAACAGGACGAGCTTCGTCAGGTCACGGCCAGCCTGGAACGTCAGCTGATGACGATGTCGGGACTCGAGACGGCCCTGGGCGGAGCCGCCGCCGCCGACGCTGCCTACGCGGCCCTGAGCCAGGCCCTGGTCGGCCCGCTGCAGCAGGAGACGTCCGCCGCCTCCTTCGGCCGGTTCGGCGGATTCGTGGCGGAGGCCGACACCCCGAGCATCGGCGGGCCTGATGTTCGGCAACTACATGGTCACGAGCCTCGGTGCGAAGGCCATCGTCACGTCGACCAACGACGTCAAGCCTGACGAGCCGAATACCCGCACCGAGTCGATGGCGCAGGATGACGGATCGCTTCAGGTCACCATGTCGGGCTCCACCAGCGAGGCCAAGCTCGAAGCAGGGGCCAAGATCACCGTGGACGGCGTCACCGGAACGTTGAAGTCGGTGATCACCGTCGCTCCGTGTCCTGATGCAAAGGGCCAGTTCACCGCCACTTCGAAGATGGTGGCTTCGGTGACGACGGCCGGCGGTCGTACGGGATCCAATCTCACCCTCGAGGTGACCGTCACCGGGCAGCTCGATGACGACGCCAAACTCGTGTCGTACGACACCGACACCCGGACGGAGTCAGCGGACTTCGCCAACAGCAAGGGTCAGTACGTGGATCAGTCGGTGGGGTGGACGACCACCGGTGGCCAGATGGGCAACTACCGCAGCAAGATCAATCGCACGGGCGGCGCGGTGACCGAGGCCTTCGTGAACGATCAGGGAAAGTGGGGCCTCCTGACCGCCATGATGATGCAGGAGAAGCTGCTGGAGGCAGCCAAGGAGGGCTACGAGTCGGGCCGATGCGTCGCACTCGATCCCACGACTGAACCGAGCAAGCGCACTGGACTCAAGCCGAGCGCGTCAGCCAAGATCATGGCCGCTCCGCGCAGCAAGGTCGACGGCTCCCCCACCGGTGGAACCGTCACCGCAACCCTCAGCGGCGACACGTCCGTCAGCCCAGCCGGGTCGAAGGTGCCCGCGGACGCCACGTTCGACTACGTCGCGCCCGGCGAGAAGGACAAGTCGGCGACCGTGTCGCTGGAGGCCAGGTCCAAGCGCGGGGTCGCCAAGGCCGACGTCTCGTTCAACACCAAGACCACCGCGTACACCGCAAGCGGCAAGGCCGGCAACATCACGTTCTCCGGTACTGTCGCCGACCTCGCGGAGCCGTTCACGATCTCCGGCAGCGGAGGCGCCAGCCTCACCTTCTCCTACATCCCCGCGACGAGTCGGGACGCAGCGGGAAGATGTCGTACACGGGCAACGTCGGCGGGTTCAAGCTGAAGGGCAGTGGGAGTTACACCATCTCCGGCGACGAGGGTGACGTCCTGGTGCTCGAGCAGTCGAACAACGACTGCGCGGCGGGACCACTCGGCTGCAAGGGCGGCGACGCGAAGATCACCCTCACGCCCGCCAAGTAGGACCGGATCGTCCCGAAAGGATTCAACGCCCAGATACCCCCGCGCCTCGGGGCGTGGGAGGATCCGTCGATGAGGATTTCGCCGTGCGGGGCGGCGGGCAAGGGTTGCGTGCCGTCGGCCGGGCGGTCGAGTGACGCGTCGAGGGTTCCACGACAGGCACGGCGAAGGTCGGCGGCACCGGAAACCCCGATGGGCTCACCAACGTCAAGGCCTGCAGTGAGGAACTGCACGTCGAGCACCATTACTAGGTCACCACCTACACCAGCTCCGACGGAACCGAGACCGACCTCGGGCCGGTGCACACCGAGACGGTGCACTCCAACTCGCCAACTGGTCCCCAGGAAGGCCAGGTCGACTCTGTGCCTTCCCACGGGAGGTTCGCGCCGACTCGCCTGAATGCGGCTTCCGCGGTCTCTCGTGGACGAGCAACGGGCACAGGAGGGCACTACTGTCGTTCTCGGAGCCAAGGACAGGGGGATGTCATGGCCCTGTGCAGTGCTTGGGCGTGGCACCGCCGTCTGAGGCGACCCCCTCGGGTGCCCGCGGGTGGGAAGCGCGGGGGACAGCCGTGCTGAGCCGATACGAGGCCGTCCTGTCTGCGCTGGACGCTGGCGTCGTGATCCACGCTGCCGATACCGAGATCGTCGAGGCCAACGACCGCGCCCGCGACCTCCTGGGGATCCAGGATCTCGAGGGCCGGCTCGCTGTCGATCCAGCATGGGTGTTCCTGGAGTCCGATCACACACCGATGGCGTTGGAACGGTTCCCGGTGATGCAGGTGATTGCCTCCGCGAAACCGGTCGTCGGGCTCCTCATGATCGTCCGGCCGCCCGCGGGGTCGGATGTCTGGCTTGAGGTCAACGCGTGTCCGGTTCTCGACGAATCCGGGCAGCTGCAGCAGATCGCGGTGACCTTCATCGATGTCACTGACCGCAGCCTGGCGACGAAGGCGGTAGAAGAAAAGGCCCAGCGACTGGAACTGGTGCTGGAATCCGCCCAGTTGGGCTTGTGGGACTGGAACATGGTCACCGGCGAAACGGTGTTCGACGAGCGCTGGGCACAGATCGTGGGATACCGGCTCGAGGAGTTGGAGCCGGTCAGCATCCAGACGTGGATACGTCTGAGCCACCCCGACGATCTGGCGGAGTCGAACAGGGCAATAGAGGATCACGTCAAGGGCCTGAGTCCCTTGTACGACGCCGAGGTCAGGATGCGGCACCGCGATGGCCACTGGGTCTGGGTTCGCGACCGCGGCAAGGTCGTGAAGTGGAGTGCTGATGGCCAACCCCTGAGGATGGCCGGAACCCATGAGGACGTGAGCCAGCGGCATGCGGACGCCGAGCGCCTGGCCGCCAGCGAAGAGCTCTTGCGCGTGGTGCTCGACACGTCGAGGGACACCACCATCAGAGTCGGCCTCGATGACCGAGTGGAGTACGTCAATCAGCGGGTCGTGGACATCTCGGGTGTCCCCTTGGAACAGTGGACTGGCAAGACGTTCGCCGAGATGGGCTACCCAACCGAACTCGCCGAGACCTGGAAGGCATATCGCCGCCCCGTGTTCGAGACCGGTGAGCCCGTCACCTTCGAGTTCGAGATCGACAACACGGAGGGGCACCGCTGGTATGAGACGACCGTCGCCCCGGAGATCGGCCCGGACGGGACCATCACGCACGTCATCGAGACGAGCCGCGACATCACTGACCGCGTGGCCGCGGAGGGTGCACTGCGGACGAGCCAAGCGCAGCTTCTGCAGGCCCAGCGCATCGCCCACGTCGGCAGCTGGACGCTGGACACCGCCACGAATGAGGAGACGTGGTCGGGGGAACTGCTCCGGATCCATGGACTGGATCCGACGGGGCCGGCACCGGACGTCACCGAGCAACAGCGGCTCTTCACGCCCGAGAGCTGGCAGGCGTTGAGCAGGAGACTGGCGGTCGCGCAGGACACGGGCGCCCCCTATGAGTTGGAACTGGAGATGGTCCGACCGGATGGATCGCACGGCTGGGTGCTGGCGCGAGGAGAAGCGCTGCGCGACGAGGCCGGGGACATCACCGGCCTCGGGGGCGTGGCGCTGGACATCACGGAGCGGAAGTCCGCGAGCGATCAGTTGCAGATGCTGGCGACCCATGACCCCTTGACAGGCCTGGCCAACCGGGCAGTGGTGCTCGACGAGATCACCCGGGCCGTGAGCGCGGGGCAGCGTTCGGGCCGTGCGACGGCGGTCCTCATGATGGACCTGGATCGGTTCAAGAATGTCAACGACACCCTGGGCCACGCGGCCGGCGACGAGCTGCTGATCGCCGCCGCCGCGCGCATGCAAGAGATCGTGCGAGCCAGCGACCTGGTGGCCCGCCTCGGCGGGGATGAGTTCGTGGTCGCCATGCGTGACCTGGACGACCCGACGGAGGCGATCCGCGCCGCCTGGCGGATGGTGGAGTCGTTCCGCACTCCCCTGACGGTCAGCGACGTCGAGCTCTATGCGAGCGCCAGCGTCGGCGTGACCATCACCACCGACAGCAGGGATGCCGACGACCTGATGCGCGAGGCCGACACGGCGATGTACAAGGCCAAGGCGGAGGGGCGCGACCGGGTGGCGGTGTTCAACGAGGACCTGCGGGTGGTGGTCTCTGCCCGTCTGGCGGTGGAACGCGACCTGCGGCAAGCCCTGGATCGCGGCGAACTGGAGGTCTGGTACCAGCCCGAGGTGGACCTGGCGACCGGGAGGGTTGTCGCCGTAGAGGCGCTGCTGCGCTGGCATCACCCCGACGGGACCGTCTGGACTGCCGATCGGTTCATCGACGTCGCTGAGGACACTGGGCTGATCCTGGACATTGGCGACTGGACCCTGCGGCAGGCCTGCGCCCAGGCTGCCGCGTGGGCCGCCGCCCGCCCCGACCGGCCCATGATCGTCCGAGTGAACATCTCGGCCTTCCAGCTCGCCGAAACGGGACTGCTGCTCGCGCTGGACGAGGCCCTGGACGCCAGTGGGCTGGACCCGACGCTGCTGTGCATCGAGATCACCGAGACCGCCCTCCTGCGTCAGACCGCCGCCGCGAGCGCGAACCTCGCCGGCGTCCACGAGCGCGGCGTCAGCGTGGCCATCGACGACTTCGGCACCGGCTATGCGTCGCTGATCTACCTGCGCCGCTATCCGATCGACGTCATCAAGATCGACCGCAACTTCGTCACCAACCTCACGACCGACCCGCGTGACCGCGCCATCGTCTCCGCGGTCATCACCCTCGCGAACGCCCTGCGTATGACGGTCACCGCCGAAGGCGTCGAGCATCCTGATCAGGCGACCCAACTCCTAGAGGCTGGCTGCCCCAGCGCCCAGGGCTGGCTGTACTCCCAGGCGGTGGCTGCCGAGGAAGCCACCGCCCTCTTGGACCGTGTCTTGCCCATGGCCGACCCGAGCGCCTTCGCAGGGGACATACGGTCGTCCGGCGTGACAGCATGACCACATGCTGCTGAAGACGTCCAGGCGATCAATCGTCGTCGTGGGAGCCGTGCTGGCTGCCATCCTTACGGCGTCACCCTCGTTCGCGGGGGACGCCGCCAGCCCCACGTATCTCATGACCGCAGGTGACCTCCGCGCCGAGTACGGCCCGGTTCGGGACAGCACGTCCACCGATCTCGGGCGCGTGCTGCCGTCATCCTGTGATTCGCCGTCCACGTCGATCTACCCAGTGGGGCGTGAGTCGGTGTCGGCTCCGTACCGCGAAATCGTCTTCGACGACGGACTCTCGATCCAGAACACCGTCTATGTGTACCGGTCGACTTCGTCGGCGCGCGCGTCCTTCGACCAGCTGCAGAGCCGCACCCTGACCGCGTGCCGCGGCGAGGTCTTCTCCCCGTTCGGCGATGACCAGGAACTCGTTCCCCAGGTCCTGGCCGCCGGCTCCCGTCGCCTGCCACCCGGACGCCCCGGCTTCTCGGTCGGCCAGAGCGTCATCCTTCTCGATCCGGCGAACGCGCCTCCCGGCTACACGGACTTCTACGCGTACGGAGTCTTCACCCTGGTCGGCAACGCCATCGTCCAGGTGCAGACCTACTCCGAAGCGCCCATCCCTCCAGTCGCTCGCGCGGACATTCGGCACGTGAATCGCCTCGTCGCCGCGCGCTACGCCAGAGCGGCTTCCTAGGCCACCGTCGTCGACCTAGGGGTGCAAGGAGCTTGTCGCATGGTCGACGTCGTCATCGGCTCCGAATCTGGCGGCCAGCGACCTCTGGATGTCTAGGTGGCGCAGCAGGAAGACGCGTTCGTCGAGCCGCTTGCGCCGCATCCACGACGTGACCTCGTCATTGCATTTGCTGGCATTGCAGGCCGGGCACGCCGGGGCGATGTTGTCGAGGGTGTACCGACCGCCGCGCGAGATGGGGATCACGCAATCACGCTGCAACGAAGCATCCGTGCCACCGCAGTACGCGCAGCCTCCCCACGCTTCCTTGAGCGCCTCCCACTGCACGTCCGTGAGGTCATGGTCGACGCGAGCCATCCTGCGTTGGCGCTTGCGCGCAGCACGGGCGCGGCGGCTGCGACTGACGGCCATGCGTCCAGCGTAGGGACGGTGGCCCCGTTCTCCATCGGGACACGCGCCAGCGCTTCCACCTCGGTCAGCCTTGGTCGTTGTGGTCGGCCTTCTGCCGGTACATCTCCCGGTCGGCACGAGCCATCGCGTCGTCGAATGTCTCGCTGGCCTTCCACATGCTGACACCGAAGGACCAGCCGATCGTGGTGGCTTGCCGTAGGCGAGATGCCAGGCTTGTCGCGCCGCCCGGCGTTGTGCGCGGAAGGATCAGCACGAACTCGTCCCCACCACTGCGGATGGCGATGTCATCCGGTCGGATGACCTTGCGCAGTGCGTCGCCGAACTCCCGCAGCGCGTCGTCTCCCGCGCGGTGCCCTTCGCGGTCGTTGAGCTCCTTGAAGTCGTCGAGGTCGATCACGATGACCGTGCGCGGCTCTATCACGCGGCCGATGTCGCCTTGCAGGTCAATGAGCATCTCCAGGCCGCTGCGGTTGAGCAGCCCGGTCAGCGGATCGGTGACCACCAGGTAGTTGAGTCGCGATATCAGCGTCCCGATGGACAGCACCAGCCCGAAGGACAGGGCGCTGATGAGCAACCATGAGACAAGCAGTTCCGGGAGGCGGTCCGTAGCAGCCAGAACCACCAGGAGGATCGCGCTCGTGGCAGCCACGTATGCCAATGCCTGACGGATCTTGACCCAGAAGCCCCAGTAGGCGGCCACGGCGACGAGTCCCATGGACGACGTCACAGCCCCCTGCAGGCGTAACCGACATGTAGACGATCCCCAGGCACGCGACGCTCGCGAAGGCGGTCTGCGCGAGGAGGAACCAGGTGGGCGTGCGGGTCTTCATCACGATGAGGGCGATCGCGATCCCCAGTGCATACAGGGTGAGCGACCATGCGCGGCACGGTCGCGGCCGTCGCACTCATCGGAGACGCCAAGGAGAGCGCCAACACGAGTGCCGAGGCGCCGAACCACAGTGCCATCGTCCACACCGGGCCGGGCATCCCCAGAAGCAGATGCTCCTGGATCCGTCGACCACCAGCACTCGGCGCCCCACGCCCCACCGCATCCACGGGAGAAGGACATGCGCCGCCGATCCCGACGACTGAGGCGAAGAGGTGCGGCCAGCATGAAGCCCAGGTTCGCCGTTCCACCCGTTGACGGACCAAGTTAGGAGAGCCTAACCTCGTGCGAGGTGACGCCGACCGCTCCGGCGGGTGTCCCCCGTGGAGTGAGCGAGCCGGGAGTCGCCGCAGCTGCAGGAGGGGTTCTCGTGGAACTGGTTTCGATCAAGTCAGGCATGACACTGTCGACTGTCGCCGCGCTCGCATTCGCCGTGTCCGGTTGCTCCGGCGACGGCGAGGGGGCGAGCGATTCAAGCTCCCAATCCGGCCCGGCCGCGGTCATGTCCAGCGCCCCGGCCGAGATGGAGGACGGGTCGGCGGAAGAGGACTCCGCGATGGAAGAGTCCGCCTCGGAGGAGTCCGCCTCGGGGGAGGCATCCGAGGCAGCTGCTGCCGTGGACGCCGGACCGCCAGCGGCGGCCGGAGAAGGTCGCCTGGTGGTGGGCGGCACGACCTACGACCTCACGATCGAGTCGTGCAAGTTCAACGGCGAGGGCCCGGCCGAGGGCACGTTCGAAGTCAAGGGTTCAGACGCCGACGGGCACGACTTCGAGATGACGCAGTTCTTCCTCGGCGGCGAATGGTCGCAGTCCGATGTCCAGCTCGACCTTGGCAAGACGAAGATCTACGTGATCAGATCAAGCGCAAGTGATGGCGCGGAACCGGCCGCCGTAGACGGCAAGAACGTGACGTGGGTGGAGAGCTACAAGGAACTCGACGAGGCCGCCAACGCCCAGGTGGACCTCGGCACGGGCACCCTCAACCTCACGTGCACGTAGTGGGTCGAGATCGTCATCGCACACTGATGAGCGTTGGAGGCATCACCGCTGAACGGTGGTCGTGAGGACGCCGACCACGACCCACCGTCCCGGGGGGTTGCCGTGGCGGTCGCGACGGCGATCCCCCCGGGCGTTGTCCTCCTGCGTGGCGCATGTGGAGAGCGTGACCATGGGCACGATCGGTTCCTGACCGGGGTGGAACGGCACCGGCGCAATCTGCGCCGCCCGTCCCTTCGCTGTGAAGAAGTCGATGTAGCGGGACCTGTTGGTGACCGCGTAGGTGTGGGTGACATCACCGCCATCGGCGCAGCGCGTTCGGACCATCACGAGGTCGCCCTTGCGCAGTTTTCGCAGGTGCAGCAGCGGACCACCCGCGCTCGTGCGATGCCCTGCAATGAAGTGGTTCCCCACCTCGCCAGCCGTCACGCCGCCTCGAGACCCGATCGGCGAGGCCAGGACGCCCTTGTCCTGGATGCGGGTGCCCTTGCCGTCATCGGGTGAACCCGCGTAGTAGCGCAGATCCCTGTGCACACCGATGTCGGGAATCGTGACGACCGTCCGGCATCGCTCTGCCGCCCGGGCCGAGTCCGGCTGCCCTGCGCCAACGAAGGAGACGACCTGCAAGGCTGCGGCGGCGACTGCTGCAAGGCCCATCACCCCTCCACTATTTCGTCTTTGCGCCGCTTCGGCTACGGGTGAACCGGTCTGATCGAAGCGGGACGGCCTCCCGGACCACACCTTCGACGATTGCGGCGAACGACGCCGGAGGGTCATGATCAGCGCACGGGGAAGGGTGCAGCGAGAGGAGCGCGCGGTGGACGACGAACAGGCGGCGCCTGAGACGACCGGCGTCAGGGTGGAACTGCTTGCGGCATTGGATCTTGGACCCGAGATCGCGGGCTTCGAAGGACATCAGCTGCGCATGCGCAAGGTGACGATGGAGCCCGGGGCCGTCTTCGGACCCACCCACGACCACAAGGGTCGACCGGGCACCGTCTACATCCTCCAGGGCACGATCACCGATCATCGCAACGGAGTCGCGACGGAATACGGTCCGGGACTGGGCTGGCCAGAGGACCGGAACACCCTGCACTGGCTGGAGAACCGCGGGACGGTTCCTGCGGTAGAGATCTCGGTCGACATCGTTCGACCCGAGTAGGGCAGCGCGGCACCGTGACTATGCTCGATCAATCAGACGTGCCCCGGGCCGAGCGCCTGGCGCGAGTTGCAGCACGTCCCAGGAGGTCTCCATGGATGGACGCATCACGTCACCGTTCGGGCACGAGTCGACGGCTCGCGAGGTGGTCGCCGGTCATGACCTCAACAGGGTTGACGGCCATCGTCACGGGGGGCGCTTCGGGAATCGGGGTCGAGACCGTGCGGGCCCTTGCCGAAGGCGGCGCGCAGGTCGTCATCGCCGCACGCAAGCCTGATCTGGCCACCGCCGCCATCACCGACATCGATCGGACGGCGGCCGGCAGGACAACCTTCGAGATGCTTGACCTGTCCGACCTTGCGTCGGTGCGCGACTTCGCCGAGCGGTGGGGCACTCGCCCGCTCAACATCCTGGTGAACAACGCCGGCGTGATGGCGTGCCCCCTGGACTACACGAAGGACGGTCTGGAGATGCAGATCGGGACCAACCACTTCGGACACTTCCTGCTCTCGACGCTGCTCGCCCCTGCACTGGTGGCGGGGGCGCAGACCAGCGGGCGGACGTCGCGACTGGTATCGCTGTCCTCGACCGCGCATGCCCGATCCGACATCCACTGGGACGACCCGCACTTCCGCAATGGCGGCTATGACAAGTGGACCGCCTACGGTCAGGCGAAGACCGCCAACGCGCTCTTCGCCGTCGGCTTCACCCGACACTTCCAGGACCAGGGAGTCCTCGCCAACTCGGTCATGCCGGGTGGGATCCTCACGCCGCTTCAACGGCACCTGCCCATCGAGGAGCAGCGGGCGATGGGATGGCTCGACGAGAACGACGAGGCAGTGGCGGGCTTCAAGACCACCGAGCAGGGCGCCAGTACCAGCGTGTGGGCTGCCGTCGGACCCGAGCTCGAGGGCGTCGGCGGACTGTACCTGGAGGACTGCGCCCAGGCCGTCCCGCGATCGGCCGAGAACCCCTACGCAGGCGTCATGCCCTATGCCATCGATCCTGAGAGCGCTGAACGGCTCTGGGTGATGTCGGAGAGCACTGTCTGAGGCGTGTGCGTCGCAGAGCCTCATCGGGTCGGCTCCCTGCGCTGTTCGGCTTCAGCCGCCCGGTCCAGTCCGCTGATGATCAGGTCGAGCCCGAACTCGAACGAGTCGCCGAACGAGTAGCCCGGCTGCAGGACATGCTCTGCAGCGAATGTCGTGAGGGTCGGATACTGCTCCGGGTCGAACGTCGCAGCGATCTCCCTCGTGGACTCCGCAGCCTCCTCGTCCTCTGATGACGGGAGGATCGCCTCCTCGAAGGCGAAGCCGAAGACGTAGCTGTCGAGGATCGCGTAGGCGTGCGCGGTCATCGGCCACGACAGGCCGCCGCTGCGCAGGCAGGCGAGCACGGCCTCGTGGTGGCGCAGGTTCACCGGCCCGGGCGACGTACGCGACTCCAGGAGAGGCGCCGCCCATGGGTGCCGGTTGAGCGCGCTGCGGGCAGACACGCAACGCATGCGAATCGCCATCGTCCATGGCAGTCCCTCTGGAGGAAGGTCGATCTCGGCGAACACCCGCTCGACCATGCCGTCCACGATGGCTCGCTTCGATGGCAGGTGGTTGTAGATCGTCATCGGCTTCACGCCCAGCTCCGTTGCGAGCCGGCGGATCGTCAGCGCCGCTATCCCGATCCGGTCGGCGAGGGCGACGGCACCATCGAGGACGCGCTCCTCGGTGAGCGGAACGCGGGCAGCGGGCTCGGACATGGCACTCCTTCGACGACGGCTTGACCATCGTACTAAGTACGTGTACGGTTTCGCACATTGACGTACTAAGTACGTACCCGTGTCGGAGAGGAAGCCATGTCCCCCACCAATCAGGCCGTTGATACCCGCACCATCACGAGGCCGACTCCCACGTCGGCGTCGCCAGGCACGCCGGCTCGGCGCATCGCACGAATCGCCGGCGCGTCCTATCTGCTCATGTTCGTCCTGGCGATCGTCGCCAACTTCGTCGTTCTCGAGGGACTCGTCGTCGAGGGCGACCCGCTGGCCACGACAGCGAACATCGCCGACTCCCCCGGCCTGATGCGAGCCGGCATCCTGGCGTTCCTTCTCATCGTGCTGCTCGACATCATGTTGGCCTGGGCCCTACAGGTGGTGTTCCGCAGCGTCAACCGGGACCTGTCCATCGTCATGGCGTGGTTCCGGCTCGCCTACAGCGTCATGCTCGGGGTCGCACTGGTCTTCCTGGTCCAGGCCCTGGCTCTGGCCACGACCGCGGCGCCTTCCAGCGACGCACAGGCGGCGCAGACCATGCAGGCCATCGACGCCTTCCAGACGACCTGGATGCTGGGCCTGTTCCTGTTCGGTGTCCACCTGGTGCTGTTGGGTGCACTCGTCGCGAGGTCGCGTTTCGCCCCCCGCCTGCTGGGTTACGTTCTCGCCTTCGCCGGCGTTGCCTACGTCGCCGACACCGTCGCCCGTCTGGCCCTTACCGACTACTCGTCGGTGTCAGCGCTGTTCCTCGTGCTCGTGGCCGTGCCGTCCATGATCGGAGAAGGCTGGCTCGGCATCTGGCTCCTGACCACGCGGCGCATTCCGGTCGCCTGACCGGGCCCACCGTGTACGGAAGCGGAGGTGTCGGGACCACGCCGCTTTCCCACGCCAGCGGAGTCACCCGATGTCGGAACGATGAAGGGCCGCCGATCTCTCGGCGGCCCTTCATCGTCAAGGGGATTCCCGTCCGGAGGATTGATCTCCCCCGGTGGGGGTCACGGCACCAGCAGGCAGCGACTAGCTCGAGATCTGCTCCGTCGCAGAGCCCTCGATCACATCCGAGACAGTGCTGACCGCGACATCGATCCTGCGCTTCTTGGCCTTCTCCGCCAGCGGGATCGTGACGCTGAGCACGCCGTTGTCGTACGACGCGGAGATCGCATCGCCATCGACGCCGTCGCCCAGCGAGATCTGCCGCATGAATGATCCGGTGAATCGCTCACTGGCGAGCCACTCGATGGCATCGTCGCTACGAGAACTGCGTTCCGCGCGAATCGTGAGAGTTCCGTTGTCGACGTCGATGTCGATCGAGCCCGGGTCAACTCCGGGAAGGTCCGCCAGCAGCACGTAGTGATCGCCCGACTTGAACAGGTCCATGGGCATGAAACGCGGAACGCGGCGGGTGCCGGCGGGGGTCCCGAGCAGCTGCTCGGACAGGCGATCGATGTCGCGGAAGGGGTCAAAACGCAACACGGACATGGCTACCTCCTAGCGTCCTCGACGCCCGCCCCAGTAGCGGGCGCTGCCAGTGTCTGCACCACCAAATTAGCACTCTCGGGCCGAGAGTGCCAGCCGTCGCCACCCCCGTTTCACCGCTCAGGCTGGCGCTGTTGCATTGAGACTTGACCTCAGCGAGCCACGGGACTTCTTCCTGCCTGCTGGCGGCCGGCACCGCCTTCCCGATGCGCTCCCACGCCCGATGGTGGCTCAGGATGAAGGGCTGCGGGAGTCTCGATCGGACGATTTCCGGCACTAGAAGGTTGAGATCGCTCAATGCAGCAGTGCCTTCGGACCCGGGGCGGAGCGGCGTGTCGCGTTCATCCTGCTCTCCAGACCCGTGTCCCGGCACAAGATCATCACGACGTGAAGGATCGAGGCTAGTCGCGCTCTTTCACGTGGGGGGTGATCAGGTGGCCTAGGTTCTGAGCCATGCGGGTCCGCGGACCACGCCACCCGGTCGACTAATCGGAGGATTCAATGCGCGTACTGGTTGCTTGCGTGTCCCAGACGGGGCATCTGGCGCCCGTGCTGCCGCTGGCCGAGGCGTTCGCGGCACGCGGGGACGAGGTCATCGTGGCCAGCGCCCCGGAGGCCGCCGAGGTGGTCGCCCGGCACGGGCTGGAGTTCCGCGCCGTGGGGCCGGACTTCGGCGACTGGTTCGCGGAGCTGGGGCGCCGCATGCGGGGTCAGCCCGGTGACGGCATACCTCCGGAGCGCGTCCTTGGCTACTGGGTCCCTCGACTCTTCGGCGAGGTCGGTGTGTCGCTGGTGGTCGACGACCTGCTCGCGGTGGCCAGGGAGTTCGGCCCCGACCTGCTGGTGTTCGAGACGTGTTCCTTCGCCGGCCCCCTGGTGGCGGCGCTGACGGGGGCCCAACCGGTGCACCACACCCTCGGCCCATTGGTGGTGGATCCCGCTGTCCTGGACCTCACCACCGACGCCGTTTCGCCCATCTGGCGGGAGTTCGGACTCGATGCGCCCGCCGCCGCGGGCCTGTACTCGGGCCCTACCGTGCACCTGCTTCCCGCGGCACTTGGTCCGAACGCCGAAGGCGTTGTCGACACCCTGTTCCTTCGCCCGTCAGCCCTGCCGATGGCCGCCGCGCCGGCACTGCCCGTGACGTTCGCCGACCCGAGTCGTGCCCTGGTCTACGTCACCCTCGGGACGCTGCAGAACAGCGACCTCGACCAGTTCCGACTGATACTGGCAGCGCTGGCCGACGAGCCGGTCAACGTGCTGGTCACCGTCGGGCGGGAGAACGATCCCGCCTTGCTGGAGCCGATCCCGGCCAATGCCCGGGTGGAGCGCTTCATCCCCCAGGCCGAGGTGCTGCCGCACTGCGCGGCGGTCATCCATCATGCGGGGGCAGGCACCATGTTCGGCGTTCTCAGCCACGGATTGCCGTCGGTCGCGCTCCCCCAGGGGGCGGACAACTTCGCCAACGCACACCTGATGGTCGACGCCGGCACAGCCGTCCTGCTGATGCCCGAGCAGGTGTCCGCCGAGGCGATCACCGCCGGGCTGCGCGCCGTCGTCGGATCAGGCGACTACCGCCAACGGGCTGTGCTGGTCGCCGACGAGATGCGCGCAATGCCGACCCCGGCGGAGGTCGCCGAGATGCTGGCCACCCGATTCGGCGACGAACCCTGATTCCGCTGCCCACCACGCACCTCGGCATCGGAACGGCAACCGCGCTGGTCGGCAGCCAGTAGCAGCGTCCTCGCCGTGCGTCAGCCTGGGGGCACGTCGTCAGGGTACGGGGGGCGTCGTCGCGTAGTGAGCACTCGGGCATCGGAGTGCATGTCCGATGCAGGCCGATTGCCCCTCGCGTACCGGCTGGCATCTCACACGAGTGCTCGTTCTCCCACACCAAAGCGAAGGACCAGGGAGATCTCCGGGTCCTTCGCCAGTGGTAGCGGGGAGATTTCGCAGCGCTGCGGAACAAGCGGCATGCGGGCGGCACGCAGAGACTCGGTGCCTCGCGTTCGTCTCGTGCTCTGTCCATCATCTGCCTACCTTCAGCCGCGCGTGGAGTCTCACCGCCCATGGCGCAGCCTCACCACGGTTGTTGCAGTGCAATGCTTCTTGACCAACAACCGCCAACGGTGGTTCCAGACCCCGCCACAAGTCCATTGATCCTCGACAGGCCGAGGATGCGGGCTCAGCGTCACCGCCGCATCGACCGATGGCATGCAACCCGGTCGGTTGCGGGTTCGAGTCCCTCCGGGCGCGCTCTTGTCGTGCTTGGTTCCGACAGCATGCGTGACACTCCTGAGCATGCTTGTGGAGCTGAGTGTCGTGGAACACGAGGTATCAGGTCAATCGTCGCGTTTCAGGAACTGACCGACGCCGGCCAGTGCGGGAGGAGCATCCACGCATCAGCGGCTTGATTCACGTGAATTGACCTGCTGGTCGGGGCTAGTGTCCCCTCAGGACCTGCGCCTGCCGCGAAGGAGCGTGCACATGCTCGTGCCCATGACGGTCAGCGACTTCCTACGTCGAGCCGAGACGGTCTACCCCGATCGCCAGGCTTTCGTCGACGAACCGGACCAGCCGGCGCGCCCGTTCGGGCCGATGACGTATCGCGAGATGGCCGCGGCCGCTCGCGCTCAGGCAGCCGGTCTCGACGACCTGGGCGTGCCGGTGGGCGGTCGCGTGGCGATCGTGTCGCACAACTCGGCGCGGCTGCTCACGAGCTTCTACGGGGTATCCGGCTCGGGCCGGGTGCTCGTGCCGGTGAACTTCCGGCTCGCAGCGCCGGAGGTGAAATACATCGTGGAGCACTGCGGCGCGGAGGTTCTGCTCATCGATCCGGAACTCGATGAGTCGCTGGCGGAGGTCACCGCCAAGCACCGATTCGTGCTGGGCGAGAGTGACGACGTGATCTTCCCGATCGGCAGGGAGGGCCGCGTCTGGGAGGGCGACGAGGCGGCCACCGCGACGATCAACTACACCTCGGGAACGACGGCCCGGCCCAAGGGCGTGCAACTCACGCACCGCAACCTGTGGGTCAACGCGATGCTGATGAGTCTCCACCTCGGGGTGAGCGACCGGGACGTCCTCCTCCACACGCTGCCGATGTTCCATGCGAACGGCTGGGGGATGCCCTTTGCCATGACCGGAGTGGGCGGCCGACACATCGTGCTGCGCAAGGTCGATGGTGCGGAGATCCTGCGTCGCGTCGATGCGCACGGCGTCACGATCATGTGCGGAGCACCGGCCGTGCTGACGATGGTCCTCGACGCGGCTGCCTCCTGGGACGGGCCCGTGCCGGGACGCGATCGCGTCCGCGTCGTGGTGGCGGGTGCGCCGCCGCCCACGCGGACGATCGAGCAGATTGAGACGGAACTGGGCTGGGAGTTCATTCAGATCTACGGCCTGACGGAGACCGCACCGCTGCTGACGGTGAACCGCCGTCGTGCGGAGTGGGACGGCCTCGACTCGAAGGAGCGGGCGCGACTCCTCGGCCGCGCCGGCGTGCCGGCGCTCGGAGTGGACATCGAGATCGATCCGGAGGGCGAGATCCTCGCACGCGGCAATGTGGTGCTCGAGGCCTACTGGAACCAGCCGGAGGAATCGGCTGCCGCACTCGCCGACGGGTGGTTCCACACTGGCGACGGCGGCTACGTCGACGACGGCTACCTCACGATCAGCGACCGCAAGAAGGACGTGATCATCACGGGCGGTGAGAACGTGTCGTCGATCGAGGTCGAGGACGCGATCATGAGCCATCCGCACGTGCGAGAGGTCGCCGTCATCGGCACACCCGACCAGAAGTGGGGTGAGGCGGTCACCGCGCTCATCGTCACCGACGGCACTCCTGTCACCGAGGCCGACATCGTCGAGCACTGCCGCGCCAACCTCGCGGGCTACAAGTGCCCCAAGCGGACCATCTTCCGCGACACACTGCCGCGCACGGCGACCGGCAAGCTGCAGAAGTACGTGATCCGCCGCGACTTCTGGGAAGGCGATCGCGCCCAGATCAAGGGCTAGCGCCGAGCGTCGGCTCAGCAATCAGGAACTGGCCGTTCGCATCGGCGTCACCCCTGCGCCCTGCCTGCGCCGTGGGCGAGGGCTTCGAGGTGCTGATGCAGGCGTGGCGTTCATGCCGGAAGTCGTGGAACTGCGTCGCATGTTCGGCATTCCCGACTAGTTCATCCGAGTACGCGTCACGGACATCGAGCACCTTGGGCGGCGCCCCACCACGAAACGGAAGAAGGACCGGCCCGTTGGCCGGTCCTTCTTCATTGGTAGCGGGGAGAAACTGAGGACGCACGATCACCGGGTTGCGTGCCCCGCGAGTTGGCCTCACAAACAGCCACTTCTGCACCCCCAGGTGCACCCCCCTGGGGGTGCAGACCCGCACCCCCCTCGCACACTTTCGAACGCACGTTCACGGTTCGGACATCGCAATGCGCACCGGGAAGCCCGTTCATGACTTACCTGGCCCGATCGTCTTCGCGGCAGCCCCGAACAAGGGCTCAAGCGAGTGAGTCCAGTCGGGAAGGTCCCGGGCGAGGGTCAACCAGGTCAACTGGCGATTGATCTCGTCGTATTGGTGGATCAGGAAGTTCCGATTCGCGACGGCCAGGGCCCAGTCGACACCTGCAGGAGGCAGCACGTCCAGACGCGAGAGTCGGTTGGCGGCCTCTCCGAGCTTCATCATCAGCGAGTCGCCCGCCTCCTGGAGCAGGACGTCCTGAAGGTAGGCCTGCTTGCCGCGGGAGACGATCTCGGTTACGCGCGCCAGCCACTGCTGGATGTGGAGCAGTTCTTTCGCCGCGCGACGGTCCATCACAGGCGCACCGCCTCGCGACGGATGTCGTCGTCCACGAACGCCTTCAGGCCGCCATACTCGACAACGTCCACATGCCGACCGAGCACGTCCTCGAGCAGTTGCTGGAACCTCACAAGGCCGAACGACGATGCCCCGCGGGGGGCCCGGACGAGCAGGTCGATGTCCGAATCACGTGAGGCCTCACCGCGCGCCACGGAGCCGAACACCGCCAGCCGCGTGAACCCATGCTCCGCGGCCAGCGCCTTGAGCACCGGAGCGCCCGCCTCCAGCACCACCGCCGGATCGAGCGTCCCTAGATCAGGGGCGAAGCGCAACTGCTGGCTGACCGCCGGCTGGGACACGCCCAACTTCTCGGCCACCTCGCGTTGACTCATCCCTGAAGCAACCATGGCCCGCAGAGCGATAACCCGACGCAGCCGCGCAACATCCTCGCCCCGTCGGGCATCTCGGTACTCGGCCACAAGCGTCATAAGTCCATCTTATCGCGATGGGCCTGGCCAGCACCAGACCAAGTCGATATGCCAGCTGACATGTCGCGTGTCAAACAGACCGACAGCAATCCCCAATGATGCGCGCCACTAGCGCGAGGTGGCCCTCGGCGACATCACGTGGCCCACTTGAGTTGGCGGCAGGGGTCGCGACACCAGGAGGTGATGTCAGTTCGTCCTCGGACGCTGGTAGGAGACCCTGCATCCTTCGCCCACGATTTGCCCACTGGCACCCGGATTCGAACGCGCTTAGTACGTAGTAGGACGACTTACCGTCAAATGTTGCGTCACCCTCACCATTGCCGCGAGGGACGAGAGCGCCCCCACAGCACTCTGTGGGTCAGGGTCACGGACGGGTTATTGGAGCGTGGTGATGGTCGAGTTCAGATTCAGTGCCACCGCGGCCCTCGTCAGGCTTCGAGCAGCGATCCCGCAGGTGAGCAGGTTCAGCCCATGGGTTGGTCCATCCATGACCTGCCGCTCCGTGAGATGGCCGCACTCGTTCGTCTCCGGCGCCCTTTGCCGGTGGCCGGGTGGTGTGGGAGGGTTCACGAATGCGCGTGATGTTCTCCACCACTGCTGGCTCCGGCCACTTCGGTCCTCTTGTGCCCTTCGCTCGGGCGTGCGTGGCGGCGGGCAATGAGGTGTTGGTGGCCGCCCCGGCGTCCTTCGCCGGCGAAGTCAGGGCTGCGGGTTTCGAGCACCGCCCGTTCGCCGACGTTCCACCCGAGCTGCTGGGCCCTGTCTACGGCCGTCTGCCGTCTCTGTCGGCCGAGGAGGCAACCGCCGTCGTCATGGCCGACGTGTTCGGACGCTTGTGCGCACAGGCCGCTCTGCCTGATTTGGCCGCGATAGTCGACGAGTGGCGTCCTGACATCGTCCTTCGTGAGCCAGCCGAGTACGGGTCCCTCGTTGCGGCCCGTTCGGCGGGAGTCGCCCAGGCTGTGGTGGCGATCGGCATGATGGAGATGATCGATTCCGTCGTCCCCCTCGTGGCGGCACCGCTTGCCGAGCTTGATGGCCTCGCCGGCCTTCCCGAGGGCGCAGCGGCCGCGGCTCTGCGGGCGAGCTCGACGCTCACATGTGTCCCAGCGGTGCTCGACGGCTCAGGGACGACTGGGAGCACCGGCGCCGGTTCGATCCACCGCTACTTTGATGACTCGCTCACTACGCGAGCAGGTGCACTTCCACCGGCGTGGGGAGACCCGTCTCAGCCGCTCGTCTACGTCACCTTCGGGTCCGTCGCCGCGGGGATGGGTGCCTTCGCGGACCTGTACCCGGCCGTCTTGGCCGCCTTCGCCGATCAGCCGGTCCGGGTGCTCCTCACCACAGGTCAGGGTGTAGACCCGGTCGACCTTGCACCACTACCGCCCAATGCCCATGTCGAGCGTTGGTGGCCGCAGTCGGATGTGATGCCGCACGCGGCCGCGATGGTCGGTCACGGCGGGTTCGGCACGACCATGGCGGCCCTTGCAGCCGGAGTGCCTCAGGTCGTGGTCCCTCTGTTCGCTCCCGATCAGTACATCAACGGCAAGCACGTCGCGGCAGTCGGCGCTGGCCTGAATCTCGACGGCGGACCCATGGCCATCCCCGTACTGGCCGAGGCGGTGGAGCATCTGGTGGCCGACCCGGCATACCGAACTGCCGCTCAGGCCGTCGCCGATGAGATGGCGGGCCTCCCACCCGTCGCGGAGGCCGTCACTTTGCTGGAACTCCTCGCCACGCGCTGACTCCACCTCCAACGACCACCGGCCGCCCCTTCGGGGTACCGAAGATCTCACCTCGTGCACAGCCCTCGATCCAGACTCGTGCGTCTGGTCTGCCGCGCTGTTCTTGTAGGTGTCGGGATTGCTGTCGGTCTAATTGACCCCCGTTGAGTCGCTCGCGCGGTGCCCTGGTGCGAACTTGCAGCCTACCGAGCCCCAGACACCGTTGACGGGGAGTGAAGTGTCCCGACATGGTGCCGGGCGTGTTTGCTCGCCCTCCCCCGAAACGACGAAGAGCCCCTGATCTCTCAGGGACTCTCGGTCGTACTGAACAGCCATTTAGTTGACCGTTCACTTTGGTAGCGGGGACAGGATTTGAACCTGTGACCTCTGGGTTATGAGCCCAGCGAGCTACCGAGCTGCTCCACCCCGCGTCGCTTGTTGCTCCCAAAGGATACGTGCTGCGGCGGTGGGGGCCAAATCGGGGTCAAGCGGACTCGGCTGCCGGCTCCGCGGCCAGCTCCGGTTCGGGCTCCGGCTCGTGTTCCTGTTCCGGCTCCTGCGGCGCGGCGTTGGCACTGCGGTAGATGAGCGCCCACGCCGTGGTGAACCACGCGAGGACGAAACCGGCGACCAGCCAGACCACGAGGGTGGCCAGCGGGGTGCGGGTGAAGAACGTGAACAGCCCGCTGCTGATCGAGCCGATGACGAGCACGAGGCCGGCGATGATCACGGTGACGAGCCAGCGCCAGAACCGTCGGCCGATGGTGCGGAAGTTGGCCGCGAGCGGGTTGCGCTGGCCGTCGAGCGCGGCCAGGAGCAGGAACGGCGTGAGCGCGAGGACGAGCAGGCCGGGGATCGTGTAGAAGGCACGGCCGATGATGGCGACGACGGCCAGGGCGACGGCCCAGATCGCGTAGCGGGCCGCGTTGCCCCTGAGCACGCCGATGGCCTGGGGCCAGCCGACCCTCCCGTCCGCGACGTGGAGTGCCGTCGCCGAGATCAGGCCGTACGCGACCAGGAACACGACCGCGTCGAGGAGGGCGAGGACGATCGGGAGGGCGCCCTGCCCGGGGATCGGGTCGGGCCAGATGAGCAGCGCCAGCAGCAGCGCGTTGACGACGACGACCGGAACGATGACGGTCCACCCCCGCCACATGCGGACGAAGCCCGAGGCGAGCGCGGAGACGCGGTAGGTCTTCATGACGCGTCCTGCGCGGCGTCGTCGAGCACCTGCTGGACCGGCCCCTGGTAGATGACGATGTCGCCGCCGACGATGACCGTCATGTCGGTGAGGTCCGGCCCGGGAGCGGTGACCTGGATGACGTCGCCGTCGGTGAGGCTGCCGATGCAGTTGAAGTCGCCGTCGACCTGGATGCACGAGGGGGCGTCGCGGATCGTCAGCTTCTGGGCGAGGATGACGTCGATGGCCGCGATGCGCAGGGCCGTGGTCTTGTCGCCGCCGACGGGGGCAAGGCCGTCGATCTGGGAGGCGCAGCCGGTCAGGGACGCGGCGGTGATCCCCGCCGCGAGGGCTGCTGCGACGCGAGCCCGCCGCGTCATGCCGACCACCCCTGCTCGTAGGAGAGCAGCCGGGCCTCGCGCCTCGGCCTGGGCGACCTCGACCTGCTGGTCGGTGATGGTCGCGAGGTCGAAGGGCGCGGTCAGGAGCAGCTCGGCGTTGCGGTCCAGCTCCGAGCCCACCCGCATCATCGGGTTCTCCACCCAGTCGTTCGCCGAGAGCTGGCGGCTGAGGCTGGCCAGGCCGACCGGCGTGAGGTCGCCGTTCCACTCGGCCGGCGAGGCGTGGTCGAGCGTGGTGGTGAAGATGCTGAGCGTGCCGTCGCGGTTGTCGACGAGCTCGATCACCTGCTGCTGCTGCGGGAAGTCGATGCAGGAGGCGGTGGTGATCTCCCAGAAGCCGCCGGCGTCGTCGTCGCGCCGGTGCGGAGTGATGGTGTTGATGTGGGTGTGTCCGTTCACCCAGGCGACGACGTTGCGGTGCTCCAGCAGCATCGCCACGAACTCCTCGGCGTGGACGAGGCGCTGCGGCTCGGTGGCCAGGGCCGCGTCGTTCTCCAGCGTGAACGAGTTGTGGTGGCTGAAGATCAGCGCGAGCTTGCCGTCGGCCTGCGCCTGCGCCAGGCCGGCCTTGAGCCACTCGAACTGGTCCTCGGGCACGGCCCCGTCGGGACCGGCGACCTGGTTGCAGGTGTCGAGCCCGAAGCCGCGGGCGAACGGGCCGATGTCGGCACTCCAGTAGGTCTGGCCGGTGTCGAGGTTGGCCTGCGTGAAGCCGTGGCCGACCGGTCCGGGGTTGGGGGTCGTCTGGAAGTGAGCGGCCATGAAGTCCTGCTGCTCGAGCAGCTTGCGGGCCGGGTCGGACGTGACCGCCTTGGAGCCGAAGTGGACGCCGAGGTTGGTCGTCACCGCCTGCACCATGCGCGACAGCGCGGACGTCTCGGCGCTCCAGCCCTGCACGTAGTCCAGACCGAGAGCCGTCCAGTCGTAGAACTTGCGGTCGCCGACCGCGAAGGCCCGCAGCGTGGCGGGCACGCCGAGCGTGCCGAGGTAGGTCGTGTCGTGGTTGCCGTAGACCGCGTACCAGGGCACGGGCAGCCCCGGACTGGCCAGCTCCTGCGTCACTGCGGCCTCGAGCATGCCGGGCACCTGCGGGAACCCGTAGGCACCGAACCAGTCGCCGGCCGGGTCGTCGGGATGCCAGGCGTAGTAGGCCTCGGACCACGCCTGCACACCCTCGTAGACGCCGGTCGCGCCGGAGTTCGGCACGATCGGGGTGCCGTCGAGGATGTCGACGTACCAGCGGGTCTCGAGGTCGCTCAGCATGTCGGCGCTGTCGCCGGTGACGAAGGTCGCGGCCAGCGGGGCACCGGTGATCGGGGAGCTGCGCAGGTCGGCGATCGACTGGACCATGGCCGACGCCACGTGGGTGGTCAGGGCGTCCTGCGGCCGGAACGCCCCGCCCCACAGCGAGTGGTCCTGGGCGATCATCGGCTCGAGTCGAGCCGGGCTCTGCGCGTCCATGAGGTGGATGTCGGACAGGTGCCCGATGTAGAGCAGGGACCGGCGGCGCTCGGTCCGCGCCCGGGTCGGGGAGCTGGCCGGTGATGTCCAGCCGCGGGTAGTGCGACTCCCCCAGGCCCGGGATGAGCGTGCGGTAGCTGCCCTTCTGCACCGGGCCCACGGCGATGGTCTGCTGCATGGTGCTGGGTGCGTCGCTCGGCGTGAGGTCGGCTGCGAGGACGCTGCCGAGGGCCTGCTTGGGGAGCGCCCACGCAGCGCTGAGTGCGGCGGTGGTGGCGAGGAACGCTCGCCGGCTCAGGCCGGGCACGTGTGCATTATGACCGCTGCTCGACGACCGATCTGAACAGTTCCTCGTACTCGTCGACCATGCGGTCGGACGAGAACCGATCCACGGCATCCGCCCGGCAGTCGCGTCGGTCCAGGTCGCCGATGGCGCGGACGGCGTCGACAGCCGTGTCCTGGTCGTCGACCAGGAAGCCGGTGACGCCATGGCGGATGAGCTCGGGCATGGAGCCGCGCGGCCGCGCGATCACGGGAGTGCCCGTGGCCAGCGACTCGACCACGGACAGGCCGAAGGGCTCGTCGAAGGCGATGAGGTGCAGCAGGGCCATGGCGCCGCCAAGCAGGCGGTCGCGCTCCTCAGGGCCCACCGCACCGACGTAGGTCACGCGGGTCGCCGTCGATGTGGGGAGCGACGTGCTGCTCGAAGTACTCGGCGTCCTGGACGATGCCCGCGATCACGAGCGGGACGCCCGCCCTCCGCGCCACGTCGATCGCCTCGGCCGTGCCCTTGTGCGGGTGGATGCGGCCGAGGAAGAGCAGGTAGCCGCCGTCGCCGGCGCCGACCGTGAAGTCGTCGACGTCGATGCCGTGGTGGATCGTGGCCGCGTAGGTGAGGTCCGGATGCCGGTCGGCGTCGCTGATCGCGACGTAGTGGCCGATGTCGTCGTAGGCGCGGTAGACCGGGACGATGCGCTCGGACGAGAAGCCGTGGATCGTCGTGACGACCGGAGTCGAGACGAGTCGGCTGAACGCGAGCGGCAGGAAGTCGAACTGGTTGCTGATGACGTCGAACTCGTCGGCACGCTCGAAGGCCGCCGCGATGTGCAGTGCCTCGTAGACCTTCGCGTCGACCCGTGGATCCTCCTCGTAGCCGGCCGGCGCCTCGGCGTGCAGGCGCGCGGTCGTCGTCGAGTCGGCGGTGGCGAAGAGGGTGACGTCGTGGCCGCGCGCGACGAGGCCCTCCGTCAGCGTGGCGGCCACCTGCTCCCACGGCCCGTAGGAGCGTGGCGGCACGCTGTGGGCGATCGAGGCGAGCACGGCGATCCTGACGAGGTCCTCCAGACGTCGAATACCTTGAAAGTACAGGGAATTTCGGCCCTCGAATCACTGGTATCCTCGAAGGGCAGATAACGCCGGTCTCAGCACCGGCGCTCGAGCCGCCTCTGCGGTCGACGATCTCGGGATGACGCCCCTCCCAGTCATGTATGGCAGCACTCGGCTGCAGAGCACAGTTGCGGAAAGCAGACCTCTATGCCCGTTCGATTCGGAATCCTCGCCACCTACACCCCCACCCAGTGCGGGATCGCCACCTTCACCGAGGCCCTGACCCTGCACCTCCAGCGACTCGGGGCCGAGGTCGGCGTCGTCCGCATGGTCGACGAGCCGCAGCCGCAGCTCCTCCCCGTCGTGCACCAGTGGGTGCTCGAGCAGGCCTGACGATGCCGCGGTCGTCTCAAGCGTCCTCGACGACTACGACATCGCGGTCGATCCAGCACGAGTACGGCATCTTCGGCGGCCCGGACGGCGAGGACGTCCTCGACGTCGTCGACCAGCTCACCGTCCCGCTCGTCACCGTGCTGCACACCGTCCTCACCGATCCGACGCCGAACCAGCACCGGGTCCTCGCGGCCCTGTGCGCGGCGTCGTCGGCGATCGTCACCATGACGGAGACCGCACGCGGCCGGCTCATCGCCGGCTGGGGCGTGCACCCGTCGCGCGTCACCGTCATCACGCACGGCGCCGAGGACAACCGGGCCGACCCCCTCGACAACCGGCCCACCCTCGGCCTGCGACCCACCGTGCTCACGTGGGGCCTGCTCGGCGAGGGCAAGGGCATCGAGTGGGCGCTGCTCGCGCTGGCCCAGCTGCGCGACATCACGCCCGTGCCGCTCTACCGCATCGTCGGGCAGACGCACCCCCGCGTCCTCGAGCACGACGGCGAGGCCTACCGCGACCGCCTCGTCGGGATGACTCACGAGCTCGACCTCACCTCGATGGTGCGCTTCGACGCGCAGTACCTGTCCGGCCCCGTGCTGCGGCAGATCGTGCGCGACGCCGACGTCATCCTGCTGCCGTACGACTCCCGCGACCAGGTGACGTCGGGCGTCCTGACCGAGGCCGTCGCCGCCGGCAAGCCGGTCATCTCCACCGCCTTCCCGCATGCCGTCGAGCTGCTGTCGGACGGCGCCGGCCTGCTCGTGCCGCAGCGCGACCCCGGCGCGCTCGCGTCGGCCCTGCGGCGCGTCCTGACCGAGCACGGACTGGCCGACTCGATGGCCGCCACGTCGCGCGAGCTGGCGGTGTCGCAGCTGTGGCCGGCGATCGCGGCCAGCTACATCAGCCTCGGGCGCTCGCTGCTCGCGACGACCTCGCTGTCCGTCGCCTGATGCGGCCGGGCCTCTCGTTCGATCACCTCACCCGCCTCACGACGCCGCTGGGCGTGTACGAGCATGCCCTCGGCGACTCGCCGCGCACCGAGCATGCCTACTGCGTCGACGACGTCGCCCGCGCGCTGGTCGTCACCGCTCGCGTGCCCGAGCCGTCCGCGGAGGTGCGCGCCCTGGCCGACGGGTACCTCGACTTCGTGCTGGCCGCTCTGCGTCCCGACGGCTACCTGCACAACCGGCGTCGCCTCGACGGCACCTGGAGCGACCGGCCCTCGTCCGACGACCACTGGGGACGCGCCCTGTGGGCGATGGGCACCGCCGCAGCCAGCAGCGACGATCCCGACCTCGCCGAGCGTGCCCGCGCGGGCGCCGGCCATCGCGCTGCGCTCGCGATCGACCTGGCCCCGGGCGATGGCCTACGCCGCCCTCGGCGCCGGCCAGCTGCTCCGTGCCACCCCCGACGACGTCGCCGCGCTCCGCTTCCTCGAGGACGCCCGACGCGTCCTGGGCCGGCCCGGCACCGACTCCTCCTGGCCGTGGCCCGAGGATCGCCTGACCTACGCCAACGCCGTGCTGCCCGAGGCGATGATCGTCATCGGCGGCGCGCTCGGCGACGACGTCATCCTCGACGACGGCCTGCTGCTCCTCGACTGGCTCGTGGACGTAGCAGCAGCGCGACGGGCACCTGTCCGTCGTGCCCTCGACCGGCTGGTCGCGCAAGGACCGGCGGCCCGGCTCGTGCAGCTCGCGCGTCCGGGCTACGCCCAGCAGCCCATCGAGGTCGCCGTGCTCGCGGAGGCCTGCCGCACGGCCTACGCCGCCACGGGGGACCGTCGATGGACGATCGTCATCGAGCAGTGCAACGCCTGGTTCGTCGGCGCCAACGACGGCGGCGTGCGCATGTGCGACCCGGTGACCGGCGCCGGCTTCGACGGGCTCGAGCGCCACGGAGCCAGCGTGAACCAGGGTGCCGAGTCGACGCTCGCCTGGCTGTCGACCCTGCAGATCGCGCTGATGCCGCAGCTCGCGATCGCCCGATGACCCCCGACCCGCAGTGGGTCCACCGCACCGACCACGTCCTGCGACCCGACACCGCCCGCGTCGTGAGCAGGATCTTCCTGCCCGGCCAGGAGGCCTCGCAGCACGGCGAGTCACGATCCGCCGTCATCCTCGAGCGCGTCCTCGACCTCACCGACGACGAGGTCGATGAGCAGCTTGCGGCGGTCCGGGCCGCCTTCACGCACCGGCACCGCGACCTCGAGGACACCTGGGCGAGGCACTTCGCCCTGATGGAGCACCGCCTCGTGGGGGCCGCTCGGCTCCCGTTGAACCGCCGCCGGCTCATCGGCGCGTACTTCACCCAGGAGTTCGCGATCGAGGGCGCGGCACTGTTCAACCCGTCGATGGTCCCGCACCCCGACCAGACCGGACTGCCCGCCGGCGCGACCCGCTTCCTCATGACCGTCCGCGCGGTCGGCGAGGGCCACATCTCGAGCGTCGAGCTGCGGACCGGCACCATCGACGAGGCGGGCGTGCTCGCGCTGGATCCGCCCGCCGACGTCGCCGTCCTTCCGGCGGTCAAGGCCACCCGCTACTCACGCGAGGCGTTCCGGCAGCAGCTGGCCGACCTCGACGGCACCGGCACCAACTCGGGCTTCGTGCTCGACGCCCTCCCCGAGTCGTTCTCGCGGGAGGACCTCACCGTCACCCTGGACGAGCTGCGAGACCAGCGACTCACCCGCGGCGCGGCCGTGCGGACGATCGACCGGTTCGAGTGGATCGCCGCCTGCAGCTACACCGCCGAGTTCCCCGAGGACTCCGGTGTCCAGGAGCGCGTGCTCATGCCGACGGCTCCGTCCGAGAGCCATGGGATCGAGGACGTGCGCATGCTGCGCTTCACCGAGGACGACGGGACCACCCGCTACCTCGGCACCTACACGGCCTACGACGGCCAGAGCATCGCCTCGCAGCTCATCGAGACCGACGACTTCCGCACCTTCGACGTGACGCAGCTCAGCGGGCCGGGATCGAAGAACAAGGGCATGGCGCTGTTCCCGCGACGCATCGACGGCCGCTACGTGGCCCTGTCACGCGCCGACCGCGAGAGCAACGGCGTGACGACCTCGAGCGACCTGCGGCACTGGGACCAGCCGGTGCTGATCCAGACCCCCGACCGCCCGTGGGAGATCGTGCAGCTCGGCAACTGCGGCCCGCCCGTCGAGACCGAGGCGGGCTGGCTCGTGCTGACCCACGGCGTCGGACCGATGCGGCAGTACGCCATCGGCGCGCTGCTGCTCGACCTCGACGATCCGACCATCGTGCTCGGCCGGCTCGCCACTCCCCTGCTCACGCCGGCCGCCGACGAGCGCGACGGCTACGTGCCCAACGTCGTCTACTCCTGCGGCGGCATGCTCCACGGCCGGACACTCGTCCTGCCCTACGGCTGCAGCGACTCGGCCACCCGGATCGCCCTCGTCGACCTCGATCCCCTGCTCGCCGCGCTCACCTCCGACCCCACCACCAAGGAGACCCCATGACCACCGCCACCGTCCTGTACGGCGACATCCTCACCTCGCCCCGCCAGGAGAAGCCCTGGGGCCACGAGGTCATCTTCGCCACCGGCGAGAACGGCTACGTCGGCAAGCTCATCTCGGTGCGGGCCGGGCACGCGCTCAGCCTGCAGTACCACGACGACAAGGACGAGACCATCAGCGTCCTGTCCGGCGAGGCTCACCTCGAGCACGGGCCGAACGCCGACCGCCTTCGGACGCGGATCATGCGACCCGGTCACACCGTGCACCTGTCCCCCACCGTCGTCCACCGCCTCACGGCGATCACCGACGTGCAGTTCGTCGAGGTGTCCACGGCAGCGCCCGGCTGGCGCGACGACGTCGTGCGGCTCTCGGACCGCTACGGACGCACGGGTACCAACGCGCCGTGACGGTCGGTTGCGACCAACCAGCCGGTGAACTAGTTTGTTCATATGAGTATCGAGATCGGTGTGTTCGAAGCCAAGACCCGCCTCTCGGAACTGGTGGAGCAGGTCGCCCAGGGCGGTGAGGACGTGCTCATCACCAAGCGAGGCAAGCCGGCGGCCCGGCTGGTCCCGGTGGGGCCGAGCGGCTCGACGGTGGAGGACGCGCTGGCCCTCCTCCTTGCCGCACGTCAGGCGTCCCGCCCGGGCGACGGCACCCTTCGTGAGCTGATCGACGATGGGCGGAGCCGATGAGGGTTGTCCTCGACGCGTCAATGGCCCTGACGTTCGTCCTCGAGGACGAGTTCACTCCCCTGTCCGAACGGGTGCTGCTGCGCGACGTAGCGTCCGATGGCGCTCTGGTGCCGTGCCTGTGGGACGTCGAGGTTCTCAACGGCCTGCGCAGCGCCGAACGGCGCGGCCGGATCAGCCCCGCGGCGCTGACAGCGGCGATCCACGGCCTGTCCAGACTGCCGATAGACCGGGATACCCGACCGATGGACGGTGTCCGCCTCACTGACGTCGCACGGGAGTTCGGCCTGAGTGCTTACGACGCGGCATATCTCGCCCTCGCCATGGACACGAACCTTCCGCTGGCCTCCCTGGACGCAGGCCTGCGCGACGCCGCGGCGCGGGCCGGCGTCGCTCTGGTCGCGTAGCCGGGTCAGTCCGCGTCGCGCACGCTGCGCAGCCGCTTGGTCATGCCGCGGCTCTTCTTCTCCTTGATCCGCCGGTCGTTGGCCGAACGACTGGGCTTGGTCGGGCGCCGGGTCCGCGGCGGCGGGGCCATCGCCTCGTTCAGGGTGTCGACGAGCCGGCGCTCGGCGGCCCGGCGGTTCTGGAACTGCGAGCGCTGCTCGGACGCCGTGATCGTCAGGCAGCCGTCCTGCAGGCGCGCGCCGAGCCGGTGGAGCGCGCGCTGCTTCAGGTGCTCGGGAACGCTCGGGCTGTTGCGCAGGTCGAAGACCAGCTGGACGCGCGAGTCCGTGGTGTTGACGCTCTGCCCGCCGGGGCCGCCGGACCGGCTGAACCGCCACGTGAGCTCGTGGGCGGGGATGACGACGGAGCCTCTGATCCGCAGGCCGTCGTCCATGCCTCAAGGATGGCGCACCGAACGATGCAGGACGCGCTTGGCGCTACTGCGGGGCGTCGTCGACAAGGATGTCGAAGCTCGCGACGTCGTTCTCGACACCGGTGACGGTGACCGTCAGGCCGTAGGTGCTGTCACCGGCGGTGAGCTCGCAGCGCATCGTCGTGCCGGTCTCGGCGGTGAGGTCGCCGGGGCAGGTCACCGAGTCCGGTGCCACCCCTACCGAAGACTCAAGCTGAGTGCTCACCTGCTGCTCGAGATCCGCCTGCGAGACGGCGCCGGTCGTGGAGCACCCAGCCAAGACGAGGAGTGCCGGAGCGAGGAAGATGATGGACTTCATGGTGCGCATGCTGACCTCCGATGGCCGTTCGGGCCGACGCCGCCCCCTGCTGCGTCCGTGCCCGGACGAACTGCGGCCGACGCTAGCAGTCTGAGTCGTCGGAGTCTCGCGGCAGCGTGATGACGACGCGACCCTCGTTCAGGAGCTTGTCGCCCGGGCTCGGCGTCGGAATCACGGCCTCGTGCTGGCGCTCCAGTTCCTCACGGGCTCGGGCCGCGCCGGGGTTGAACACCTCGTCCAAGACGCCGAAACCACCAGCCATGCCTCGATTCTACGGGCTTGCGGCCACCGGCCTCCCTGGTCGGAGCGATGCGGTCGTCACTTGTGGTGGGTTTCCGACGCAGAAGACCCGCCACAAGTGACGACGCATCGGGGGTGGGGCGAGCTAGGCGCGCTGGGCGAGCAGCCAGATGAAGCTCTGCGTCCCGCCGGTCGGGGTGACGTGCTCCTCGCGCCGGGTGTCCAGGACGGTGAAGCCCTCCCCCATCGCCTCGGCGAGCTCGTCGTGCGCGTAGCGGGTGATCGGCAGGCCGGAGCACATCTCGGGGCCGTCCTCGGCGAAGGTCGCCACGATGACGTGCCCACCGTGCGGCACGCTCTCGCGCACCAGGTGCCAGTAGCGCTGCTGGTCGTCGGGGTCGGTGAGGAAGTGATAGGCCGCCCGGTCATGCCACACGTCGAACGTGCGGTCCGGCTGCCAGTCCCGGATGTCCGTGACCACCCAGGTGACCGGCGAGTCGCCGATGCGCGCGTGCGCGGCGTTGAGCGCCTGCTGGCTGAGGTCGACGACGGTGACGTCGCGGTAGCCCGCGTCGAGCAGGCGGTCGACGAGCCGGCTCGCTCCCCCGCCCACGTCGACCACGCTCGCGGAGTGATCCGCCACCGCCTCGATCAGCTCCAGGCTCACCTGCGGGGTGTCCTGGAACCACGACACGTTCGTGTCCCCGATCGTCGCGTACCGGTGGTCCCAGTACTCGCTGCTGCCGGGGGCGGGGGCGCTCGTGGTCGGTTCCGGCGCTCACGCCGCCGTGCCCTCGGACTGCACCTCGTCCGGCGGGGCGGTCTCCTGCGGGGTCGTCGCCCCTCCGCTGAGCTCGGCCTGGGCGATGGCGGCCGCGTCCAGCGCGCGCTTCAGGCGCTCCTGCGCCACGCCGTAGGCGGCGAAGTCGCCCTGGCCAGCGCCAGCTCGCCGTCGCTGTAGGCGGCCTGGGCCTCGGCGAGCGCGATCGCCAGGTCCGTCGCGGGATCCCCGCTGCTCGGCGTCGTCGGTTCCGGGGTCGGCGTCGGCGTCGTGCCGCCATCCGTGCCGCCGCCCTGGTCAGGCACCGGCTCGGCGGTCGAGTCCGGTGAGGCGCCGAGCACCTTCGCCAGCGCCACATCGAGGGTGTTCTCCATCGCCACGTTGGCGCCGTAGCCGACCAGCACCTTGCGCAGCAGCGGGTAGCCCTCGGTGTTCGCGCGCAGGAAGACCGGCTCGATGTAGAGCAGGCCGCCGTTGAACGGCAGGCTGAGCAGGTTGCCCAGCTCGACGTCGGAGCCGCCCTGGCGCAGCAGCGACAGCTGCGAGCTCACCAGCGGGTCGGACTCGAAGTTGTTCTGCACCTGCTGCGGGCCCGGGATCGTCGTGTTGCTGGGCAGCTGCAGCACGCGCATCTTGCCGTAGCCCTCGCCGGGTTTGGAGTCCACCGCCATGAAGGCGGCAAGGGTCTGCCGTCGTTGCGGGGCGAACGTCGTCGTCAGCGAGAAGGTCGGCTCATCCTGGTCCGGCATCTGCAGCGTCAGGTAGTACGGCGGCTGGAACACCTGCGCCGGGCTCACCGTCGGGTCGTTCGGGACGATCCACACGTCGGTGCCGTTGTAGAACGTGGACGCGTCGGTGACGTGGTAGCGGCTCAGGATCGTGCGCTGGATCTTGAACATGTCCTGCGGGTACCGCACGTGCGCCAGCACCTGCTCGGACATGTTCTCGCGCGGCTCGACGATCCCGGGGAAGGCGTTCATCCACGTCAGCAGCACCGGGTCGGTCGGATCCCAGGCGTACAGCGTCACGGTGCCGTCGAACGCGTCGACGACGGCCTTCACCGAGTTGCGCACGTAGTTGGCCTGGTCACGCGGGAGCAGGCTGCTGGGCAGGGTGCGCGAGCTGACCGAGTCGCTCGTCGCCTCGCTCAGGCTGACGCGACTGCTGTACGGGTACTCGTTCGACAGCGTGTACCCGTCGACGATCCACTTGATCCCGCCGTCCGCCGCCACGGGATACGGATCCTGGTCGAGGGTCAGCCACGGGGCGACCTTCTCGACGCGGGTGAGCGGATCGCGGTCCCACATGATCCGGGACTCCGGGTTGACCAGGTCCGACAGCAGGATGTTGGCGTCCTGGAACTTCGTCGCGAAGAGCAGTCGCCCGAACAGCGAGCCCATCGGCACGCCGCCCGTGCCGTCGTACGTGTTGGTCTTCTGGCCGGTCGGGCTGGCGTCGTCCGGGTAGTCGAGCTCGACCGGCGTCGAGCCCTCCGGCGCCCCGACGATGCTGTAGGGCGGCGAGAGCTCGCCGAAGTACACCCGCGGCTGGTCGACGTTCAGGGCGCCGGTCGGCGGGATGTCGCTCTCGAAGAAGTCCGGCTGGCCGTTCGACAGCGCCGTGTTGTCGTACGCCGCCACCATGCCGTAGCCGTGCGTGTAGACGGCCTTGTCGTTGGTCCAGTTGCGCTGGCCGTCGGGGATGCCGGCGAGGTTGATCTCGCGGACGGCGACGACGGCGCCGCGCCGGCGCTGGTCCTCGAGGTCGTAGCGGTCGACGTCGAGCTTGGTGTTGAACGAGTAGTAGCCGCGGATCTGCTGCAGCTGGTTGTAGGTCGGCGACACCACGGCCGGGTCGAGCAGGCGGATGTTGCTCAGCGTGCCGGCAGCTGGCCTCGAGCACCTCCGGCGGTCGGCGGCGAGACCGTGCCCGCGTAGTCGGAGACCTCGGAGTCCGCGATGTCGTACGCATCGCGCGTGGCGTTGATGTTGCGCTCGAGGTACGGCTGCTCGCGGACGAGCTCGCTCGGCTTCACCTGGAACTGCTGGACGATCAGCGGGTAGACCGTGCCCACGACGAGGCTGGTGACGACGAGCAGCCCGGCGCCGATCACCGGGATCACCCAGTGACGCCGGAACGCGTTGACGAAGAACAGGGCCGCCACGAGGATCGATGACGGCCGCGAGGATGTTCAGCGCCGGCAGCACCGCGTAGACGTCGGTGTACTTCAGCCCGGTGAAGCCGGACACGAGCTGCTGGCTCTGCGTCGCCAGGGCGAAGCGGTCGAACCAGTAGGACACCGCCTTGACCAGGACGAACAGGCCGATCAGGATGCTGAGCTGCGTCTGGGCCGCACCGGACGCGCGGTCGCCGCGGGGCTGCAGGCGCAGGCCTCCGTAGATGTACTGGACGGCGACGACGGCGAGGATGCACAGGAAGATCACGCCGAAGGCGAAGCCGATGACGAAGCGGATGAACGGCAGCGTGAACGTGAAGAAGGACAGGTCCAGGCCGAACTGCGGGTCCTCGATGCCGAACGGCACCGCGTTGCGCCACAGCAGGTAGGTGCCCCACTCGGCGGCTGCCGTCAGGCCCGTGACGAGGCCGAGGGCGATCGAGATGAGGATGGTGAACCGCCGGCGATACGGCTCGATCGCGATCCGGTAGCGCTCGAGCGACGCCTGCTCCGGGGTCATGCCGCGGAACGTCGGTCGGGTGCGCCAGGCGATCCACATCGACAGTCCGACCGCCAGGCCCATGATCGTGCCGAAGGCGACGAACATCACCGCGCGGGTGACCAGCGAGGTGGTGAACACCTGGGTCTTGTCGACCGATACGAACCACAGCCAGTCGGTGTAGAAGCCGGCGAAGAGCACGAAGCCCCCGACCAGGACGGCCAGGATGATGATGGTGGGCAGCAGCACGCCACGACGGCGAGGGGCCGCCTCCGTCGTGGGGGCGCCCGAACCGCCCATGCCGGGCATCTCGAAGGTCACCTTGACAACCTACGTCACCGGGACGGGGCATGCGCCCACGGGTTTGCCAGCGGCGTAATCCTGGATGGCGGTCGACCGCGTCGGTCAGCGTCTCGACGGGCACCACGGTCAGTCCGTCCGGGATGTGCCCGACGGCCTCGTCGCAGTTCTCCTCCGGCATGACGAACAGGGTGGCGCCGGCGTCCCGGGCCCCGGCGAGCTTCTGCCGGATGCCGCCGATCGGCCCCACCGTCCCGTCCGGCTCGATCGTGCCGGTGCCGGCGATGTAGTTGCCGCCGGTCAACGACTCGGGGGTCAGCTTGTCGACGATGCCGGTCGCGAACATCAGTCCGGCACTGGGTCCGCCGACGGATTCGAGGGTGAAGTCGATCGGGAAGTCGGCGGAGTAGCAGCTCGCCGACGCCGATGCCGATGAACGGCGTCTCGCGGGTTGTCCGGGTTCGACACGGACGTCAGCGTGACCGTCTGCTCGACGTCGTCCTCCATCTCCCCGTCGACCTCGACGCCGTCCCGCACGATCACGATGTCGAAGGAGGTGCCGATCGGATTCGACGCGAATCGTCTCGGCGACCTGCTGCGCCCTCGTCGACCTCGACGCCGTCGAGACTCTTGATCTCGTCCTTCGGCAGCAGGACGCCGTCGGCAGGGGTGTCCGCGTAGACGGCGTTGACGACGACCTGAGCGCGGACCGGTCGGTCGAGGTAGTCCATGGCGGCGGCGACGGCGTTCGACTCCGACGTGCTGAACAGCAGCGCCTGCCGCTTCTGCACGTCCTCGCCGCTCACGTCGTCGGGGAACAGCAGCTCACGCGGCACGACGGCGTCGGCGGGGTCCAGCCACGAGGCGATCGCGTCGACGAAGGTCAGGCCGCCGCGGGGACCACCGGACTCCAGCACCGTGGTCATGTCGAGGTTGCCGGTCACGGGGAACGTCTCGGTACCGCTGATCTCGATGACGGGCCGACCGTCGTCCTCGCCGATGACGTTGAACGTCGGGCCGGGGGCCAGCTTCACGAAGGGCACGGGGAGCAGGAACGCGATGGCGATGAGGACGAGGGTCGTCGCCGAGCTGATGATGAGCATCCAGCCGCGGCGGGACGGATGCATGACCGCATGCCACCAGCCGGTGTCGTCGGCGGCCACGTCGTCCAGGAAGACGTCGAGCGGCGCCTGCGACGGATCGGGCGCCTCGTCCTGCCGATCGCTCACGCGGACGGCTCGTCGTCGGGAACGCGCGGGGTGCCGTCCGCCTCGACGATGCGGGCATTGCCACTCGAGGGCATCGGTCGCTCCATGGCCTGCTGCATGCGTCGCAGTCGTTCCATCGAGTCCTCCGTTGTCGTGGGCTTGGCCGGACGGCTGCGCAGCATCACGAACAGCACCGCCAGGACGGTGGCCACCAACGGGATGAGCCACCAGGCCAGTGCGGACACCCAGAACTCCTCGGACGGATCGGATGCTGCGTGTGCATCAGACGGATGACCCATCGCAGCGGTTCCCCGCAAGGGTACGCGGTCTGCGGGCCGGTCGCTTGCCGCGGACGGGCCGAAAGCGACGGACCCCCGGGGCTCTCCGCTTCGTTCGCCTTCCCCTTGCGAACGAGCGTGTTATCCCGGGGGTCCAACGGCGTCGAACCTAGGTACTGCGGCGGGAGTGAGTCAATCCGAACGACACATCCCGTTCACCCGCCCTGTGGATGTCCTGTGCACGCCCTGTTGACGCACCCGCGTGTCGCTGTGGACGAGGGGTGCATACAGCTGGGGATGAACCTGAGGATGACCCTGCAAACACCCCTGTGACCAGCAGAAACGTCGCGTCGGTCGCCTGTGGAGGAAAATTCGTCGGGCTGGTTTACCCCCCGTTTACCTCCCGGTCGCGGTGTCGATCATCGCCCGGACCGCGGCATCCAGCCCCTCGGGGAGATCGTCCAGCGCGAACCAGCGCAGATCGTCCGACTCGTCGCTGATGACCTCCTGGGCGTCGCGGGGCACCAGAGCCAGGAACTCCACGTCCCAGTGCACGCTCATGTCACCGGCGCACCTGACCGGATGACGATCGAGCCGGATCGGTGCAGCCGACATCGTCACGTCGAGGATCCCGCTCTCCTCGCGCGTCTCGCGGATCGCCGCCGCCCGGATCGACGCATCCCCGATCTCGTTGTGGCCGCCGAGCTGCAGCCAGCGGCCGGCCTTGGGATGCAGCGTCAGCAGCACGCGGCTCAGGTCCTCGTCCAGGACCAGGGCGCTGGACGTCAGGTGGCCCGGCCGGGACTCACGGGACATCGCGTCCGGATGCTCCGTCCAGGAAGCGCAGGTACTCGTCGCGCAGTGCGCGCTGCCCCGGCTCGGGGTGGTCCCAGGACGCGAGGACCGTCACGGGCGTCGGCGTGCAGGTCGGCGAAGTCCGGATGGGTCACGCCGGCGGATCGCCCGCGTCCGCCGGGTCGTCCGGATCGGCCGTCTCGTCCGGAGCAGCTGACGCGTCCGATCGGCCGTCTCGTCCGGTCACGCTCGAACTCCAGCTCGGACGCGCTGTCCTCGATGAAGCCCAGCGGATCCGCGAGATCGTCCGGGCCAGGCAGCAGGTCGGGGTGCGCCCAGAGCGCGTCGCGGGCATCGATGCCCGCGGCCGGCACGCACGACGGCGAACAGGGTGGCCGCCTCGCGGGCCAGTCGAGGACGAAGCTCCATGCCGACGAGGGTCGCGAAGGTCTTCTCCGCCGGCCCCCCGGCTGCTCGCCGACGACGGATCGTCTCGCGCAGCTGCACCGCGGACGGCAGGCGCTCGGCGATCGCCTGGTCCGACGACGTCGTCGACCCAGCCCTCGACCAGCGCGAGCAGGGTCTCCAGCCGGGCGATGGCCGCCCGCTGCTCCTCGGTGTCCTCCGGCTGCAGCAGCCCGCTGCCCATCAGCTCCTGAAGCGCCTGCGGGTTGGTCATGTCGACGTCGCCCATGGCCTCCGCCAGACGTGACTGGTCGACGTGCACGCCGCGGGCGTACTCCTCGACGGCACCGTTGATCCGCGGGCGCAGCCACGGCACGTGCGCGAACAGGCGCTGGTGCGCAGACTCGCGCAGGGCGAGGTACAGGCGCACGTCATCGACCGGCAGGCCGAGCCCCTCGCCGAACGCGTCGACGTTGCGCGGCAGCAGCGCCGGCACCGGGTGCTCGGTCAGCGGCATGCCGATATCGGAGGAGCTGACGACGTCGACGCGAGGCCGGCGAGCGCCTGGCCGAGCTGCATGCTGAACGCGGCCGCGCCGAGCTGCTGCATCATGCCGAGCATCGGGCCCATCATCTGGGCCATCTCCGGGGGGATCCCGCCGGGGAACATGCTCGCGCAGCTGCTCGGGCAGGTTCTCGCTCAGGGCCGTCAGGTCCAGCTCCTGGCCGGCGGCGCCGGGAAGGCTCTGGCCGACGACCTGCTGCATGTGCTCGGCGATCGGCTCGACGATCACGCGCCAGGCGGGAGCGGTCGCCTCGAGCCATTCCGAGCGGCTCCAGGCCTCGGGCGCCGCCGTCGTGGCCGGGAAGGTGACGGCCGGGTCGAGCCACACGTCCGCGAGGCGCACGGCGTCGACGACCGCGCGCCGGTCGGCGTCGCCCACCGACGGGTCGCCGCCGCCCTGCACGAGCGTCTTGCGGGCCACGTCGGTGACCATCGACCAGTTGACCGGGCCGCCGGCGTCGGCGCCGGTCTGACCGGACTGCATCATCGCGCCGAGCTGCTGCAGCGCAGCGCCCGAGCGAGCTCATGTCGAAGCCGCCGGGACCGAAGCCGAAGCCGGGGCCACCCGGGTTGCCGGGGCCACCCGGACTGTCGGGGTCGTCGCCACCCATGCCGAAGCCAAACGGAACGCTCATGGTCAACGGTATACGCCGCGAGGAGATCGCCGCGCCGCCCGGCGTTCGCCCTCAGACGAAGGCGGCCCGCCACGCTGCACCTCGGCGGCCACGTGGCGCGGACACAGGACGAGGGGGCGACCTCGCGGTCGCCCCCTCGTCGTGCGCTCTAGGCGCGAGGTTGCGTCAACCCCGGCGGTACCGGGGTCGGGCTGGTTAGGCCTTGCCCAGAATGCGGGTCACCTTGGTGCCGCACACGGGGCAGATGCCCTTGGCGAAGCGGCGGCCGTTCGTCTCCTCGACGTGGCCGGTGAACTCCCGCTTCTCCTTGCACTTCACGCAGTACGCCTCGCCGGTGTAGCTCTCGGCCATGGGGCCCTCCTGTATGTCCGTCAGTACCGCGTGGCCGCGGTCGGCGGCTGTGTGCCACCTAGGGGTTGCCCCCGATTGGTCGGCTCAACGATAGGGCAGCCACGAGGGCCATTCCAGCCACGCGCAACGTCAGATCACCGCGTGGCGTGATTCATCCTGTGGATAATTACGGATATATGGGATATTACGGTACTTTTCGGTAGCACCAGGTTCGCGGCGATTCCGTCCTCCCACGAGGCGCCGTCGGCAGCGACCGCACCGTCCGGGGCCCGCACAGCTCGGCCGCCCGCTCCTGAGCACGACACGACCCGGGGTAGTCGTCGTAGAGCGCGGACCACAGGATCCACGCCGTGACCTGCCATCGCGGCCGGCTCGAGCACCGCACGGTGATCGGCGGCGCGAGCGCCCGGCGGCCGTCCTCGGCGGACGAGCAGTGCCGCAGGGCGCGCGTGGTTCGCCGGGCGCATGCGGTCGAACGAGGTGCGTCAAGGTGCACCAGCGTCGCCGGCGCCGGCCCGTCGGTACCGCACCGCGACCGCGCCGCACACGTACTGGTTCGGGCGGCAGCGACGAAGGAACGCGCCTCGATGCGGATCGGATCCTCGATGATGCCCGCCATCGGAGGTGTTGACGCCGACCGCGGTCCACACGTCAAGGAGGCCGCAGCGATCCTGGGCGAACTCGATCGGCGTTGACGTCCATCGGGACCAGCGCCGTCTCGGTGACCTCGAAGGTGTGCGGCTCCGTGCACGGCACCGGCGCCGGTATCCGCCCAGTAGTCGTCGCCGGCCTGCTCGTCCGTCAGGTCGTAGCACTCGCCCACGATCGGACGCGCTCGACTGGCCTCGCCGGGACGCGCGAGGCACGGGCAGGCCGGTACGAACGGGGTGCGGCAGAACGGCGGCCGCGGCGAGAGATCACCAGCCGCTCGTCGCATGCCGCCTCCAGCCTCGGATCGCACGACCCGGGCCCGCCCCGGGTCCGCCAACCATGATGGCCCCCGTCTGGCCCGGAAGGGGATCAAACGGGAGGATGCGCCTGTGACGCACCCCGAGCGGCGATGTTCCCGCGTGCAGTCCCCTCGATGCCGTCAGCCTCGACGAGGACGCCCTCCTCGCGGACCTGCTCGACCTGCTGCGCATCCCCTCGGTCAGCGGCAGCCCGGCCGAGCTCGAGGTGCAGGAGCACCTCGCCGGGCAGTGGCGCGCGCGAGGGCCTCGACGTCGACCGGTGGGACATCGACGTCGAGGCGCTCGAGCAGGACCCGGAGTTCCCCGGCATGGAGGTGCCCCGCAGCGCCGCTGTCGGCGTGACCGCCACGCTCGCCGGCGACGGCTCCGGTCCGACGCTCATGCTCAACGGCCACACCGACGTGGTCCCGCCGGGCGATCGCGCATGCCTGGTCCGGCGACCCGTTCGTGCCGCGCTCGGTGACGGTCGACGGCCAGGAGCGCATCGTCGCGCGCGGTGCGTGCGACATGAAGGCCGGCGTCGCGGCGATGTGGTCCGCGGTTCGCGCCGTGAAGACGTCCGGAATCCCGCTGCGCGGCAACGTCATCCTGGCCGCGGTGTCCGGCGAGGAGGACGGCGGCCTCGGCACGTTCGCGCTGCTGCGCCACGGCGTGACCGCCGACATGTGCGTCGTGCCGGAGCCGACGTCGATGGACCTCATCCCCGCGAACGGCGGCGCGCTGACCTTCCGGCTCACCGTCCGCGGCCTGGCCACCCATGCCGCCCGCCGCACCGAGGGCGTCAGCGCCATCGAGAAGTTCTACCCGGTCCTCCAGGCGCTGCAGGAGCTCGAGCGACGCCGCAACGCCGACGGTCGACGTCGTGATGCAGCGCTGGCCGCTGGCCTACCCGCTGTCCATCGGCACTATCGCCGCCGGCGACTGGGCCTCGACGGTGCCCGACCTGCTGACCGCCGAGGGCCGGCTTGGGGTCGCGCTCGGCGAGACGATGGCTGCAGGCCCGGGCCGAGCTCGAGGCCACGGTCGCCGCCGCGTGCGCGGCCGATCCGTGGCTCGCCGACCATCCGGTCGAGGTGACCTGGTGGGGCGGCCAGTTCGCGTCCGGGCAGACGCCACCCGACTCGCCGATCATCGGCCTCGTCGCCGGCATCCAGCGCGATCTCGTCGGACGGGAGCCCGGAGATCTACGGCGGACCGTACGGCTCCGACCTGCGGCTGCTCATGGGCCTCGGCGGCATCCCGACCGTGCAGTACGGCCCCGGCGACGCCGCGGCGGCCCATGCCCCCGACGAGTGGGTGGCCGTCGACGAGGTGCTCACGACCGCACGGGGCCTCGTCCGGCTGATCCTGCGGGTCTGCGCCTGACCCCGCGCGGCTCTCCCGCCCCACCCTCCTTGTTGAGTGGTCGATCGCGCACCGCAGGCGGCCCGCCGTGGCCGGTGCGCGAGCGACCACTCAACAGGACCGCTCAACGAGGGAGGCGGGTTCAGGCGGTCTGGATCGAACCGTCCGGCAGGACCAGGCCAACGGCGCCGGTTCGACGGGCGTCGCCCACCGCCTCGACCGCCCCGTCCGCCGACCGCCGCACGGCGTGCACCCCGCCGAAGAACAGGTTCGGCGCGGGCCACGGCTCGAGTCCGGGCCAGTCGCGCTCCCGGGCCAGCTCGGCCAGCGCGACCAGGTCGTCGTCGGCGAACCCGGGCTCGACGTGCACCGGCCCGCTGCCCGTGAGGTGGACGCGGGGCGCGTCGATCGCCGTCGGCGAGATCGCTGCCCCCGTCGATCAGGCGCAGCACCACTCCGAGCAGCGCCGATCGGATGCGTTCGCTGCCGCCCGTGCCCAGCGCCGACGCGGGATCCGTCGGCGAGGTCGACCAGCGTCGGCGCCATCATCGAGCCCATCCGCGCCCCCGGCGGCAGCGCTGAACCGTCCGCCGGTCGCAGGTCCTCCTCGCCGAGCATGTTGTTGAGCGTCACGTCCCAGCCCGGCAGACGGTTCCCGAGCCGGATCCGTTCGACGTCGTCAGAGCCGCGAAGCCGCCCTGCGCGTCCACGACCGACACGTGCGTCGTGCCCGTCGGCACCTGGCCGGGGCCACGCTGCGCGAGGGTCGCGTCGGCCAGCGCCGCTCGCGACCTCGGCCCAGCGGATCCCCCACGGCTCCTCGTCGAGGGCGGCGAGCGAGGACATCACGATCGACCCGCCCACCGACGGCGGCGGATTGGTCCAGACCCGGCTGCCGCGCCGCGACAGGGCGAGCGGCTCGCGCCGCACGGGCCGGTAGGCCGCGAGATCGTCGGCGGTCAGCAGGCCGCCGCCCGCACCGCGATCCCGCGAGCAGGGGCTCGGCGAGCGCAGGGTCGGCGAGCCCGGCGATCCGTCCGGCGGCCAGTTCCTCGAGCAGCCGCGCGTACCCCTCGTTGCGGTAGACGCCGCTGCTCTCTGCCTCGGCGAACAGCCGGCGGCTGTCGTCGGTGATGTTGAGCAGGTCGCTCACCAGGTGCAGGAAGGTCCGCTGCCCCGCGGACAGCGCGACGCCGGCTCGGGCCAAGCCGACCGCCGGCCCGACGATCGCCGCCAGCGGGAGACGCCCCGACCGCCGATGCGCCGCGAGGTAGCCCGGCAGGCAGCCCGGCACGGCGACGGTCCCCCAGCCGCCGTGGAAGACCTGCTCGCTGCTGGTCGCGGCGGAACCGGTGCGCGCGAAGTCGACGACGATCGGTCTCCACGTGCGGCGTCGACCGGGGCGCCGCCGAGGCCCGGGACGTCGACGAAGAAGTCCAGCACCTGCGGCGACGCGCCGAGATCCGCGTCCAGCAGGAAGCCGCCGCCGCCGAGACTCGCAAGCACCGGCTCTGACATCACTGCCGCGAACGCCGCGGCCAGCGCGGCATCGACTGCGCACCCGCCAGCGCGCAGGATCGCGGTGGCCGCAGCCACGACCTCGGCGGAGCCCCCGGCCACGCCCGCCGATCCGGGCGGACCGCTCAGGCGGGCGGCGCGCGGAGAGGAGGTCACGCGCGGCACGCTACCGTCGCCGACCTCGGTCGCGCCTCGGAACCGCGCCCGGACGCGTCAGGCCTGTGCCACGCTGGACCAATGACTGCCATCGCCCGCCTGTGCTGGACCGCCATCGACTGCCCGGACGCCCGCGCGCTTGCCGCGTTCTACTCCGCCATCACCGGTTGGCCGATCGACGAGGCGAGGTCCGACGACGAGTGGGTCCACCTGCGCGCCGACGGGCCGGTCACGCTGTGCTTCCAGCAGGTCGACGACTATCGCGCGCCGCAGTGGCCGGGCCAGGAGCACCCGCAGCAGGAGCACCTGGACTTCTACGTCGATGATCTCGAGTCCGGCGAGGAGGAGGTCCTGGCGCTCGGGGCCCGCCTGCACGCGGTGCAGCCAGGAGAGGAATTCCGCGTCTACCTCGACCCGGCCGACCATCCGTTCTGCCTGATCCAGGCCGGAAGCGAGTAGTGCGCCGGACTCCCGTAGGGGGGCTCGACGGCCGAGGCGGCCTTCTTACGACGGCCTTTACCTCCACGAACCCGCAGCCTGACTGGGCGGGGCAATACTCGAAGGGAACGACCTCCCCGACGAAAGGCTCCCCATGACCGCCAGCCGTACCACCCGTCGCCTCCTCACCGCCGCAGCCGCGGTGCCCTTGTCGTCAGCGCCCCCGGCTTCGTGTCGGTCGCGTCGGCGCACAACAACGACGGAACCGGCGGCCGGGGCGGACTGACGTCCGAGCTGGCGACCAACACCGCACTCGTGACGGCCGTCAAGGCGGCGCGCACCGAGTACAAGGCCTCAGCGAAGGCCGCTAGTGACGCCTACCGCGCCGCCACCGCTGGCGCCCGGGACGCGATCGTGGCAGCGACCCAGACCCAGCGTGATGCCTTCAAGGCCGCTCGCGACGCCTACCGCGCGGCCCGCCTGGCCGGCGGCGACACCTCGGCTGCAAGCGCGGCGCTCACGACCGCGTCGAACGCCCTCCGCGACGCCGTCACCGCAGCGAAGGCCGACCAGCAGAAGGTCTTCGACGACGCGGGCGCCACTGCCAAGGCCTCACTCGCTAGCGCCCTGACCACGTACCAGGCCGCCATCAAGGCGGCGTTCGCCACCTACGCCCCGGATGTCGCCGTGCCGGATGCCCTGCTCACCCCCGGCGCCAAGCACGGCAGGGGCGTCGGCACGTGGCTCGGCCACAGCCATGGCCACGGCCAAGGACACGGCGGTCGGAACCACCGATAGCCCTCGAACGATCACCAGACGCGGCGTTGGAGATGCGAACGCCGCGTCTGGTCTTGCGTCCGCTGCGTGCAGATGACTGCGCGGCGCTCGTCGATCTGCACTCACACCCGGATGTATGGCAGGTCTTCGGCGACGATCCGGTCGACGTCACCGCGGCCGCACAGCGGTTCGTGGACGCCTTCCTCGACCGGGACCCAGCTCAGGCGCAAGCGCCGTGGGCCATCGAGCCGATCGACCGCGAGGACCACGCGGGCGGGCTGATCGGCATCGTCGGACTGTGGCCCACGTCCTGGGAGCCACCGTTCCCGCACCAGCGAGCCCTGCGTCGAGATCGGCTGGCGACTGGCCCGGCCGTGGTGGGGTCAGGGCATGGTGACCGAGGCGGCCGCCACCTGCCTGGCCCACGCGCATGATCACCTCGGGCTCGACGAGGTCGTGGCCTACACCAGTCAGGACAACGTCCGCTCGCAGGCGCGTCATGACCCGGCTCGGCATGCTGCGCGACGCCTCGGCGGACTTCGAGCACCCGCGGGTCCCGGTCGGCGACCCGCGTCGTCGGCACGTGGTCTTCCGCACAAACTGGGCGCCACGCCCGAAGCAACCCGCCTAGCGCACCAGGCCTGTGGATCGCCACTGCCGATCCACAGGCCAGACGGGCCACAGTCCGGGCATGACCGCGCCGCCCCACCACGCCACCGTCGTCGCGCCCATGCTTCCCGAGCTGGCCGGCTTCGGCCGCCCGCGACTGCGCGGCGATGTGCCGATCCTGTGGCGCGATCAGGCGAGCATCCAGATCGGCGACGACGTCATCGTGGACCGGGTCAACCGCTCGCACGTCGCCTGGCTCACCTCGCTGGACGGGCTCCGGTCACCGCAGGAGATCGAGGACGACCTGGCCCTGCCCGCCACTGATGCCCGCCGGCTCCTGAGGTCCCTTCTCCACGCGGGCGCCCTGGATGACGCGGCGCGGATCCCCGACGCGATGCGCTGGGCCGCTCCGGGCGACCGGGAGTCCGTCAGCCGACGCTTCGGCTCCGCCCTGCGCGCCTACCGCCGCCTCGACGCGGCCTACGACGCCGATGGCGGGCCGGGACCGCTGCCGCGTCGCGATCCTCGGCGACGGTCCGCTGGCAGACGAGGCCCGGGCCGCGATCGAGGCCGCCGGACTCCCCGTCGGGGACGCCGACGACGCCACCGTCACCGTCCTGGCCGACGGCCTGCACCCCGACGTCCCCGCGCGGTTCGACCATGCCTGCCTCGATCGCCCGCACCTTCCGCTGGCCACGCTGGGAGAGCGCGCCGTCGCCGGCCCGATCGTCGTGCCGGGGCGCACCGGCTGCCTGAGGTGCGCGCACCTGCACCGCAGGGATGGTGATCCGGCCTGGCCCCTGCTGTCCGTCCAGTGGTCGCAGGCACTGCGCGGCGATGGCGAGCCCGCCGGTCGATCCGCTGCTCATGCGCCTGGCCGCAGCACAGGCAGCACTGCTGGTCCGCGCGTGGGCGGACGCGCCCGACGATCCCGCCTCGCTGGGGCGGGTTCGCGTGGGAGCTGACCCTCCCGGACGTGCGGGCCCGCCGGGTGCCACGTCCGGCTCATCCGCTGTGCGGGTGCCGCTGGCCCGACGCGTAGGGACGCGCCCTCGCGCCCGAGCACGACTCAGGCGACAATGGGCAGGTGTCCGACATCCCGAGGTTCGCGCTGACGCGCAGCGTGAAGATCGCTGCGCTGCCGGCGTCGTACGCGGGCCGCCAGGCCTGGGGTTTCGGCAAGCGCCTCGGCGGCAAGCCGGCCGAGGCCGTGACGGCCGAACTGCAGGCCCGCACGGCCGAGCAGATGTTCAAGGTCCTCGGCGAGCTCAAGGGCGGCGCCATGAAGATGGGCCAGGCCATGAGCATCTTCGAGGCCGCGATGCCCGAGGAGATGGCGGGTCCCTACCGAGCCGCGCTCACCAAGTTGCAGGAGGCCGCTCCCCCGCTGCCGGCGGAGTCGATCCACGCAATCCTCGCGGAGGAGCTCGGCGAAGACTGGCGCGAGCGCTTCGCCGAGTTCGACGACCGGCCCGCCGCCGCGGCGTCGATCGGCCAGGTCCACAAGGCGACGTGGCACGACGGCCGCGTCGTCGCCGTCAAGGTGCAGTACCCGGGCGCCGACAAGGCGTTCATCTCGGATCTGAACCAGATGACCCGGATGGGCAAGCTGTTCGCGTCCTGGATCCCCGGCATGGACATCAAGCCGCTGCTGGAGGAGCTCAAGGAGCGGGCCATCGAGGAGCTCGACTACCTGCGCGAGTCACGCAACCAGCGCGCCTTCGCGGTCGCCTTCGAGGGCGATCCCGGAGTACGTCGTCCCCCACGTGCTCGCGGCCGCGCCCCACGTCATCGTCTCCGAATGGGTCGACGGCCGGCCACTCTCGTCGATCATCACGGACGGCACCCAGGAGGAGCGCGACCGCGCCGGCGAGCTGTACGAGCGGTTCCTGCTCGCCGGCCCGGCGCGCGCCGGACTGCTGCACTCCGATCCGCACCCCGGCAATTTCCGGATCACGCCCGAGGGCAAGTTCTGCGTCCTCGACTTCGGCGCCGTCGCCGAGCTGCCGGATGGGCTTCCCGACGCCATGGGCACGCTGCTGCGCATCGCGATGTCCGGCGATGCCGAGACGGTGGCCGAGGGCCTGCGCGAGGAGGGCTTCATCCGGCCGAACGTCGAGGTCGACCCCGAGCAGGTGCTCAACTACCTCGCACCCGTTCGTCGAGCCGGCGCGGCACGAGACCTTCCACTTCAACCGCGCGTGGATGCGCGGACAGTTCGGCCGCATGAACGATATGCGCAACCCCGACTTCACGATCGGACTCAAGCTCAACCTGCCACCGTCGTACGCGCTGATCCACCGGGTGTGGCTCGGCAGCATCGGGGTGCTGTGCCAGCTCGACGCGACGGTGCCGATGCGCGCCGAGCTGGAGCGCTGGGTGCCGACCTTCGCCGAGGCCTGACGCGCGCCTGCGAGAAGAGACTCAGGCGTCGGCCAGGCCGGCGACAGTCGGTCTGCGGCGCACGTAGTGCTCGATGACGAGTGCGATGGCCGCACCGACGACCACCGCCACCACGGCGACGATGACGGTCTGCCACGACAGCAGGCTGACCGCCCGAATCGATGGCGGCGGAGGGGCTGGTCCCCGGGCCGGCCGGCTCGGGCGGCACCAGCGCCTGGGCGGTGGGCGCGACCAGCACCACGAGCACGAACGCGGTGATCGAACCAAGGGCTGCAGTGATGCATCTTCCTCATGACGTCCTCCGACTGTTGATGGTGGCGGCCGAGAACCGTTGCTATTACTGGTCTCTTCTTCGTGGATCACTCTTGCCGTCTCACGGCCCCCGCACCATGCGTCGTTGCGCGTAGCCGGCCATACGCGTTTCCGCGCATTCCCACCACGGTCGATCGCCGCTAGCCTCGAGCGCGTACCCACCCGACGGAGAGGGCACGATGATCACCACGATCGGAATCTCGGATCGCGATCTGCAGCCTCATCCTCGACGTGGTCGATCGCAGTCGCTGCGGCCAGGCCGGCGAGCATGTCCCCGACTCCCTGCTCCGCGACCTCGGTCACCTCATCGACTACGACGATGCGACCTTTCAGGTGATGGACCCCTACCGGCGCAGCATCTCGGTCCAGGACAGCGTCATTGACCGTCGGCAACGACCAGTCGGACGACGAGGTACTGGACCTGTGGTGGCCGGCGTTCTGGGAGCACTGCGCCTACCCGCAGCTCACCGGCGACTACGCCAGCGTGATCCGCGCGTCCGACGCGCTGCCCGGCCGGACCGATGGGCGCAATTGGCACGCCTACCTCGAAGCAGAGCCCGATGCCTCGGCGCACCACGTCATCGTCTCGCTGCCCGCCGATCGGGCCGACGGATCGCCGTCTCATCCTCTGGCGCGACTCCGGACCCGACTTCAGCGACCGCGACGTCCAGCTCCTCACGCTGCTGCGCCCGCACCTGATCGACGTGTACGACCGGCACCAGGAGGAGCGGGCCGGGGCTCCGCAGCTGACGCTGCGGCAGTGGGAGATCCTGCGACTGGTCGCGGCCGGGCTCACCAACGGGCAGATCGGGCGCCGACTCTCGGTCTCGGAGGCCACGGTGCGCAAGCACCTCGAGAACACCTACGCCCGACTCGGCGTCACCAACCGCACCGCCGCCGTCGATCGCACGCGCAGGTACCTGCTCGCCGGCTGAGCGGGTCATGCGTCAGGCAGGCGGTACGGCGTCCTCGACCCGTTGCGCCTCGTCCAGCACGACGGCCACGAGGTCGTGCGCGGGCAGCCCAGTCGGCGGCGGCGCCCTCGAGGGCGCGGCACTCGGTCTCCAGCCGCACTGCACCGAACACTGCAGCGTGGGACTTCAGCGTGTGCGCCGACCGGCGCAGGAGCTCGGCGTCGCCGGTGTCCGCCCCTGACTCGATTCGGCCGCGACGATTCCCGGGAGCCCGTCCAGGAATGCATCCACCAGCTCGCGCTCGAAGTCGGGATCCACGCTCCCGACCATGTCCGCGACCCGTTGCCGGAACGCGGCGGCGCTCACCACCTCGCCCGCGGCCGGTGGCGTGGTCGGCGTAGCGGGGAGGGCGACCACCGTCTTCGGCGCTGCCTCCGCGAGCAGGTCGGCCGTCTCGGCGAGGGCGGCCGCCAGTTCGTCGCGGCGCAGCGGTTTCGCGAGATAGCCGTCCATGCCGGCGGCCGCGGTGCTGACCCGGTCCTCGCTCAGGGCGTTGGCCGTCAATGCCACGATCCGCGGCCGAGCGTCGCCCATCTCCGCGATGATGCGCCGGGTCGCCTCAAGGCCGTCGACCTCGGGCATCTGGACGTCCATGAGGATGAGGTCGAACAGGCCGGTCACCGCCTGCTCCACCGCCTCCCGTCCATCGTTGGCGACCGTGACGGAATGCCCCATGCGGGTGAGCAGGGTGACTGCCAGACGCTGATTGAGGGCGTTGTCCTCGGCGAGCAGGATGGCAAGGGGCCGTGCCCGAGTCTCCCCGACCACCTCATCCTTCGGGTCGTGCCCGAAGGTCGGGGCGTCCTCGATCCCCAGGCCGCGCACGACGGCCCCTGCGAGCGCATCGGGCTTGACGGGCTTGGTCACCCACTCGACGAACCCCAGATCACGCCAGCGCGGGTCAGCCATGACGTCTCGTCTCGGATAGGCGGACGTGACCAGGACCGCAGCGGAGGACGACCGCCGCAATGACGCGAGGTAGGTGACGGCATCGTCCGCGTCCTGAGTACCGCAGCCGATCAGCACGACGTCCGCGTCCGTTCCACCGGGGGCATCCGCGACCGAGGCCACGGCTTCGACCTCGGCCCCCCAGGAGCCCAAAAGGCGCGCCAGCACACCGCGCTGCAGTTCGCTCGGCTCCACGAGCAGCACCCGTCGACCCGAAAGGAACGGTTCCGGCGCGGGTGGCGCAGCCGCCGGCAGCACGGGACAGCGTCAGCGACGAACGTGCTTCCTTGGCCGTCGTACCCGGGGCTCTGCACCTGGACGTCGCCGCCCATGAGCTCCGCGAGGCGCTTGCTGATAGCCAGTCCCAGCCCAGTGCCGCCGTACTTGCGCGAGGTCGACAGGTCCGCCTGGCTGAAGGACTGGAAGAGGCGGCCCACCTGCTCATCGGAGAGGCCGATGCCGGTGTCGGTCACCGCCACGGTGATCCGCTGACGGCCGCCATCGGGTCCGGTCTCAGCCGCCTCGACCGAGAGCCGCACGTGACCGGCCTCGGTGAACTTCACCGCGTTGCCGAGCAGGTTCAGCAGGATCTGGCGCATCCGGTTGGGGTCTCCCACGATCCGCTCAGGGACAGTGACCGGCATGTCGTAGGCGAGGTCCAGCCCCTTGCGCGTGGCAAGCGGTCCCATCAGATCGAGGGCCGACTCGATGCACTGCCGCAGGGAGAACTCGACGCTCTCGAGGTCCATGCGTCCGGCCTCGATCTTGGAGAAGTCGAGGATGTCGTTGATGATCGCCAGCAGGGCCTCGCCGCTGCCCTGGATGATGCCGGCGTACTCACGCTGCTCGATGTCCAGATCGGTGTCGGAGAGCAGGCCGCTCATCCCGATGATGGCGTTCATCGGCGTCCGGATCTCGTGGCTCATGGTGGCCAGGAAGCTGCTCTTCGCCTCGTTCGCGCGGTCCGCCTCGAGTCGGGCCGCCTGCAGCTCGGTGATGTCGTGATACACGACGTACGAGCCGACCGTCCGGCCGTCGACGACCAGCGGGACCATGACGATCTCGACGTCGACCACGGAACCGTCCTTGCGCGAACGCTGGGTGATGAGGTCATGGCGTCCGGCCTCGAGCGACGCCCGGGCCACGGCCGCCCCCTCGGCCCGCATCTCGTCCGAGCCCAGCACGAGGTCGTCGATCGACCGACCGATCGCCTCGTCGGGGGCGTACCCGAACAGGGTCGTCGCCGCGGGGTTCCAGCCCGTCACGTGCTGGTCGAGATCCATCGTGACGACGGCTGCGGGACTGATCTCGACGAGCGCCTCGAAGTAGGTCTTCTGGGTGGCGAGCTCGGCCGTGCGCTCGTCGACCCGACGCTCGAGAGTCTCGACGTTCTCCCTTAACTGCGCGGTCATGCCGTTGAAGGTCTCGGCGAGCACGCCCACCTCGTCGTGAGTGCGCACGGGCGCGGTCTTCGTGAGGTCGCCCGCTCGTACCGCGATGGCCGTCTCGGTGATCGAGAGGATCGGACCAGCGATGCGGCGGGAGGCGACGTAGATGAGAATGCCCATGAGCAGCACGACGACGATTCCGATCAGGGCGATCGACGTCGCCAGCTGACTGGCCGGCGCGAAGGCCTGCTCCTGCGTGATCTCCGACACCATCGCCACGCCGATGTCCTCGATCCAGGCATACGAGCCGATGACGGGTACCCCGGCATAGTCGACGTACAGGCCACGTCCGCTCTGCTGCTGAAGTCCCTGGTCGATGGCCGCAGAACGGACGGCGCCGTTCTCCTCACCCAGCTGCGCATGGACGAACTCGTGATCCGAATCGACCAGGTAGCTCTGACCGCCGTCGCCCAGGCCCGTCTTCTGCAGCACGATGCGATCGACGCGGGCCAGGTCGAGGTTCGCAGCGAGAACGCCGCGCAACAGGCCGTCGGCGTCGAACAACGGCGTCGAGACGATGATTGCGGGGCCGTCCGACAGCTCCGACCGGGCCACAGGACGGGTGAACTGCCCCGACTGCCCGCGCGTGAAGTACTCCTCGCCGCTCTGGTCGAGGCCCTCGTGCCCGGGAGTCGTCGAGGCCACGATGGTGCCGTTCTCGTCGAGTACGAACAGCTCAGCTGCGTCAGCCGTCTGCCGCACGATGTACTGGAGAAGCTGGCGCATGTCTTCACGGGCCACGACCTTCACCTGGGCGTCCGACTCCGGATCCAGCAGCTGAGCGACCACGTCGGTCTTCGCACCCGTCGACGTCTGCTGCTGGACGCCGCCGAGCAGTCCCGCGGCGAACGTGAGGTTGCGTCGCTGCTCCTCGATCCAGCGGACGATCGACTGGCTCGTGAGCACCTGCGCGGCGTCGAGCCGGCCGTACACCGACTCCTCCAGCGAGTCTCGGGCGCGCTGCGTCGCCAGGACCGCGACCAGGCCGACCATGACGATGGACAGGACGAGGAAGGTCAGCACCAGCTTGGCCATCAGGCTGCGCCCGCGCTTCACCCGGACGACGCTCGGCGTCGTCGATCTCAGGGGACCGGGTCCCGCGCTCCTCGTCGCCACGACTACTCGACCGTCTGCCCGATCGAGCTCATGTCGAACTGGGCAGCCGCCGCCGCGTAGTCCCTGCCGAAGTACTGCTCGGACAGCCCGGCCAGCGTCCCGTCCGCGTGCAGGGAGTCGACGACCTCGTTGATGGCACGACGAACGCCGCCGAGTAAGGCCGGACTCCGGTCCACGTATCCGGTCTGTAGGCTGGTAGGCCGGCGGTCCGGCGCCATGCGGCAGGCCAGACGCTGTCGATCTCGCCGACTCCGACGGGCTCGGCGCGACAGGAACCGTCGATCTTCCCGTCGGCCACCGCCTCCAGCCCGGGAATCTCGTTCTCGTAGGTCTTGATCGCGGATCGACGACGGCCCTCGTGGTGACGGCGCCAGGAAGCGACGAGCGTTCCGCGCAGGTAGGCCCCATGGGTGCATCCCGTGCAGGCACCGACCGTCGTCCCGGACAGCTCCGCCAGGTGCTGGAACGGCGAATCCTCGCGGACGAAGAACCGGGAGGGCGTCAGCCCGGTACGGCTGCGTCATCCACAGCCGTGTCATGCGGTCGTCGGTGATGTTCCCCGACCCCCAGGAGATGTCCCAGCGATCGCCCCAGCCGCCCGAGATGATCTCGGACCACTCTGCGGCGAGAAGCAGGGCTCAACGCCCAGTCCGTCCGCCACGGCCTTGCCCGTGTCCGCGTCCTAGCCCGACACCTCGGCAGCGGTGAGCTCCGTGTCGGCGCACTTGGTGCTCGGCGTGCGCGTCGCGCCCTCCACCGCCATCGACTGTGGTGGGTACTCCAGGTCGGTCGACAGCACGAGGGTGCCCCGGGCCAGCACCTGCGCCAGCTTGTCCGTATTGGGATCACCCGCCGCGGCCGTGCTGCCGCCGGGGCCGAGCGGACTGACCGACCCGATCCGTCGCGCCACCGCACGCAGCCAACGCCAGAGCAAGAACGAGACGCCCCCAGTCGAGAGCAGACCCGGCCATCAGCATGTCGATCTCCTCTATTGAGTGTCTGCCCGATCAGGCCAGGTCGAAATTGCCGGCGTTGGTGGCGTAGTCGATCCCGAAGTACTTCTCGGACAGGGACTTGAACGTTCCGTCGGCGTGCAGTCTGCCATCAGGATCTCGTTGATGCGCTGACGAAGGCCTCGTCTCCAGACCGGAGTTCTTGTCGACGAAGCCCGTTAACATTCCGGTGAAGAGCGGCGGATCCAGGGCGCGAAGCGGCACGCCCGACGCGATCGCCTCCAGCCCCACTCGCTCGGAGCCGACAGAAGGCGTCGATCTTCCCGTCCCCAACGGCCTCGAGTCCCGGGCCCTCCACGTCGAACAGGACGACTTCGGGATCCTTGATCAGGTTGTCGAACGCGATGCCCGGCAAGGCTGAGTTCGCGCGGAGGTAGGCCTCGTCCGAGCATCCCGCGCACGCGCCGACGTTCTTGCCCGACAGCTCCGACGGATCCGGTAGGGGGAGTCCTCGCGCACGAAGAACCGGGACGGCTCGGCCCTGTACGGCTGGGTCATCCACAGTCGGGACATGCGGTCCTCGTTGATGTTGCCCGTGCCCCACGACACGTCCCATCGGTCACCCCACGTACCGGAGACGATCTGCGTCCACGAAGGGGTGACGAAGCACGGTTCCAGCCCAATGCGGTCGGCGACCATCTGTGCCGGTCTCCACGTCATAGCCGGTCAGCTCAGGAGCGGTGAGTTGCGTCGCCAGGCACTTGGTGGGAGACGCTCGCGTCGCACCCTCCACGGCCATCGATGGATGCGGCGGGTACGCCAGGTCGGTGGAGAGCACCAGGGTCCCGCGCGCCAGAACCTGCGCCAGCTTGTCCGTGTTGGGATCACCCTACCGCGGGGCTGCGCGCCGACCGCGTCCGCGATGCTCGAGCCCTCCGACGGAGCCCCCGCTCCCGCACGCCGACAGGGCCAGGTCCGGAAGCAGGATGAGGGCGACGACACGCGGGAGCGTGGATGGGCAGCACTTCATGTGCTCTATCGACTCCTTCCGGATCGAGGGTCCACAGACGAACCGTGCCGGTGCGTCCGCGAGGTGCGACTTCGTCCACGAACGCCCAGCCGTCAGCCGGATCGGTCAGGTGGTCGATAACCCGCTGCGTGACGAGCAGCGAGACTCCGTGCTCCTTGGTCATCGACTCGACCCGCGCGGCGGTGTTGGTCGTGTCTCCGATGACGGTGTACTCGAGCCGACGGTCCGACCCGACGTTGCCCGACATCACCGGCCCGGAGTTGATGCCGATGCCCATTCGGAAGTCGTGGTCCAGGCCCTGATCAGGGAGCCACGCGTTGAGCGAGGCCAGGCGTGTCTCGATCATCTCCCTGGCGGCAGCAACGGCTCGGTCGGCATGGTCGGCGGCCTCGATCGGCGCTCCGAACACGCTCATCATCCCGTCGCCGAGATAGGCCACCAGGGTTCCGCCGTGGTCGAGCACGGCATCGCTCATCAGGCCCAGGTAGTGGTTCAGCACGTCGATGACGATCTCCGGCGACTGCGTCTCCGCGAAGGTCGTGAAACCACGTAGATCGTTGAACATCACCGTGGCCGTCAGGCCGCGGGCGCCGATGCGCGGTTCGCCGTCGGCCATCACCTCATCGACGATCGACTCGGGAACGAATCGCGTGAACACCTCTCGCAGGTGGCGCCTCTGCAGGTCGTGAAGCCGCTTCTTGTTCAGGCCGGCGTTGACGCGGGCTCTCAGGATGGCGGCATCGGCAGGCTTCGGCAGGAAGTCGTCCGCGCCGAGTTCGATGCAGCGCAGGATGCCGTCCTGGTCCTCCAGCGACGAGATCATCACGACCGGCGTGTGTGACACGTCCGGCAGGTCTTTCATGGCCACGAGGACGCCGAACCCGTCCAGTTCCGGCATGAGGACATCCAGGAGCATCACGTCGGGCTGCTCGGCGACGAGGACGTCCAGGGCCTGCCTGCCGTCGGCGGCTTCGAGGGTCCGATGCCCCTCCGAGGCAGGGCACGGACGAGCAGCCGTCGGTTCAGCGGATCATCGTCGACGACGAGAATCGTCGCCTCGTGGACCCGTCCCCCGCTTCGTTCGACATGCGCCATTCCTGACTCGACGCGCACAACCACGTGGCTACCGCGGCCATGTACGCAAGTATGCGGCGGAACGGCGTTCGCGGACTAGCGAAATTCCGGAGCTTCAGCCGCCGTGTCGCCGGTCCCGCTCGAGGTGCGCCTGCGAGACCTCCTCGGCCACGGCTCGCCCATCGGTTCCGCCGGTGACGGCGGCCAGGAAGTCCTCGCCGGCGATGACAAGCAGCCGGCCGTCGGTGACGGCCGTGATCGTGGCGTTGCGGCGAGTCGCCCTCAGCAGGGCGAGCTCGCCGAACCCCTCGCCCGGCCCCAGCAGGCCGGGCCGGGCCGCACCATCGATGATCACTGTGAAGTCGCCCTCTCCGATGACGTAGAACAGGTCCCCGAGGTCGCCTTGACGCACGACGTCGGTTCCGGCGGCGACGTCCACCCAGGCGGCGGAGCGGGCCAGCCGCTCGAGCTCATACGGCGGCAGCGCCGAGAGGAACCCGACCCTCCTCAGGAGTGCGATCTCGTTCGTGACAAGGACGGCGCGCGCATCCAGCCGGCGCACGAAGAAGTAGCCAGCCGTCACGACCACCCCCAGGCCCAGCCCGAGGGGGATGAAGGCACCAGCCGGACCCCACCGATTGACCAAGGCGGGGGCAACGGCCGCTCCGAGCGCCACGCCAAGGAGGGCGACGGCCTCCTGCACGGCGAACACCTTGGCCAGGACGCGGTCCTCGACCGTGCGCTGGAGAACCGTGCGGCCGGCGACGAGCATGATCGCCCCGCCGAAACCGCACAGCGCCAGCATCACCACAGCAGGCGCGAGCGCCGACACGAGCGCGACCATCGCGAAGGCGAGGCCCTGGAGAACCCCATTCACCGCGACGACCGGCGCCAGGCGGTCTCGCAGGGAGGCTGACCCCGCCACGAGCGCGCCCGGCCATCCCTCCGATGCCGAGCGCACCGATGACCAGCCCCGCGCCGGACTCGCCGATATCGAGCACGGACTGGGCGAACGAGACGCCGAGCACGTCGATCGCACCGCCGATCACGAACCTGGTCGTCAGCACGAGCAGCACCACGAGCACGGCCCAGTTGCGCCAGAGCGTGGAGACCCCCTCGAGCGCCACCCGCCACCCGGCCGCGCCCCCCTCGGGCGTCACGATCGACCGGCCGATATCGAGGCGCAGGCACAGGAGCGTCGCCACGACCCCAGCGACCGTGGCCCCGACGAACACCATCCCCGGCCCCACGGCCTGGACGCCGAGTCCCGCGATGATCGGACCGACGAAGAAGGCCAGGCCCTCTCCGAGCGAAGACAGGGAATTGGCCGCGACCAGTTCGTCCGGCCCGCCTGCCAGACGTGGCAGGACGGCGTAGTGAAGCGGCCTGACGACGGCGAGCGCCACGGTCGCGAGTGCTGAGAAGAACACGACGACGGGCACGGGGGCGGACATGAGCAGCGCAGCCGCGGTGAGCAGCGTCGCTGCCGTCACCGCACCGTGCGACAAGGCGAGCGCCGTCCCACGGGGCAGGCGCTCGAGCACCCCGACGATCGCCGGGGAGAGGGCGGCCGCGGGCAGCATCTGCACCACCGCCACGAGGCTCGTCAGCGCCACGCCACCTTCCGCGTAGGCGTACAGGACGATCGTCACCCAGATCGTCAGTTCGATCAGGTCGTAGATCGAGTAGGCGACCAGCACTCGTCGCATGGGCCCGTCACCCGCGATGGCCCGCACGCGCGTGGCCAGGGAGCTCACTGCCGCCGTCGATTTTGGAGGGACAGCTCACGAGCCCTCGCCTCGCCGTCGGGACTCCCCGTGACTGCGGCCAGGAAGTCCTCCGACTCGAGTGCAAGGAGGCGGCCGGAGGTGCGGGCCGTCACGCTCGCGGTCCTGGGCACGGACCACAGGAGGGCGATCTCGCCGAAGCCCTCCCCGCGCACGAGGGGTTCGGTCAGGGCGACGCCATCGATGGAGACGGTGAACTCGCCCTGCTCGATCACGTAGTAGCGATCGCCCGGATCCCCCTGCCGGATCACCTCAAGCCCTGCGGGAACGTCCACCCACGTCGCGCCGCGGGCCAACTGCTCGAGCTCGTACCGGGGCAGCTGCGCCAGGAAGTTGACCGAGCCGAGCAGCGCGGTCTCCTCCGGGAACATGACGGCCCGCGCGTCGAGGCGTCGTAGGAGTCCGTAGACGGCGATCACCATGAGCGACACACCCAGGCCCAGCGGGACGAACGCCCCGGCCGGGGAGAACTGCAGCACGAGGATCGGGGCGAGGGCCGCACCGAGCGAGAGGCCGAGCAGCGAGACCCCTCCTGAACGGCGAAGACGCGGGCCAGCACGCGGGCGTCGGAGGTGCGCTGAAGCAGGGTTCGCCCGGCGACCATCATCACGGCGGAGGCGACGCCCGACAGCGCCAGCAGGATCAGCGCCGGAGCGATGAGGACGGTCAGGGCCACGGCCGCGAACGCCAGCCCCTGCAGGATTCCGCTCGCTCCGATGACCGGTGCCAGGCGTCGGCGGATGGACGCGGAACCGGAGACCAGGCCCCCGAGGAGCCCACCGATGCCGACCGCCCCGATGACGAATCCCGCGCCGGCCTCACCCATCCCGAGCACCTGCTCGGAGTACGACACCCCCAGCACGTCGAGAGCCCCGTTGAGCACGAACCTGGTGGCCAGGACGAGGAGCAGGGCGAAGGCACCCCAATTCCGCCACAGCACCGCCAGGCCGCCGATCGCGGCACGCCAGCCCGAGTCATCCTCGTCCGATGCCACCGGCGGACCCAGCGACAGTCGCAGGCAGAGCAGGGCCGCGACGATCGTGGCGACGCTCGATATCGAGAAGACCAGCCAGGGGCCGGCCACCTGGGCGCCCAGCCCAGCCAGGATGGGGCCGAGGAACAGCGACAGACCCTCGGCAGCGGATGACAGGGCGTTGGCAGACACCAGTTCCCGGGGACTGTGCGCCAGCTGGGGCAGCGCGGCGAAGTGCAGCGGCCGCACCACCGCGATCGCTGTGGTCGCCAGCACCGACGCGAGGATGACCACCGCCACCGGCGCCGACGCGAGCAGGGCCACCGTGGTGAGCGCCGTCGTTGCAGCGACTCCCGACTGGGCGAGGACCAGCGCCGTTCCGCGTGACATCCGGTCGCCGAATCCGGCGAGCGCCGGGCCGATGAACGCCGCGGGCAGCAGCTGGACCACCGCCACCACCCCGGCGAGCGTCGTGCCGCCCTCGGCGTAGGCGTACAGGATGATGGCGACCCAGATGGCGACCTCGACCATGCTGTACATGGCGTAGGCGATCATGACGCGCCGCAGGGCGCTTCCCGAGGTCAGCGCGCTGAAAGTGGAGGGCCCAGAACTCATCTCCCAGCCTCCCCCCGTATCACGGGTGAATCGTAGGGGGCGAAGGGCGAGGTTTCGGCTGATTTGCCCCAGTCAGCCGTGCTCGCGCACGAGAGCAAGGAGCGGGTCCCCATAGGCCGCGAGTTTCATCGGCCCGATTCCCGGGATCTCCGCCAGCGCGTCCTCATCTGTCGGCTGCTGCTCGGCGATCGCGATCAGCGTGTTGTCGGTGAACACGACGTAGGCAGGCACCGCCTTCTCGCGCGACGTCGATGATCGCCACTCGCGCAGGGCCTCCAGCAGCCCCTCGTTGAGATCCGCCGGGCATGAGCGGCAGCGTCCCAGGGTGCGTTCCGGTGCCGTGACCAGCGCCTTGCGGCACACCCGGCAGCGACCGGGGCCCTTGCGTCGACGCTCGCCGCGGGCCTTGCCCGAGCCGCGCTGCGTGACTCCTGCGGTGAGCGCGTCCCCGACAGTGCGGGAACCGGCCAGCGCCTCCGCGAGGAAGGGGCTCACCGACCGGACCGCCCTGCCGCCAGGCTGGCGAGCCCGTGCCCAGGACAGGTGCAGGTGGTCCGCCGCGCGCGTGATCGCGACGTAGGCCAGCCGTCGCTCCTCCTCCAGCTGTGCGGGTGTCTCGGCATACTGGAGCGGCAGCAGGCCGTCGCTGCATCCCACGACCAGGACGACCCGCCACTCCAGGCCCTTGGCCGAGTGCACCGACGCCAGTGTGACGCCATCGGCCACCGGGGCATGCTGCAGTTCAGCGCGGGCATCCAGCTCCGCCACGAAGCCCGACAGCGAGTCCTCGAGGGACTCGGCCAGTTCGTCCGCGAGGGTGGCCAGGGCCGCGAGCGACTCCCACCGCTCGCGCACGGCGCCCGCAGTGCGGGGTGCTTCGGGGGTCCACCCCGCCGTGCCCAGGACGGCGCGCACCTCCTCGCCGAGGGCGCCGCCACCGGACTCGCCCCGCGCGGCGCCCCGCAGCCGGGTGACGGCCTCGCGAACCTCGGGGCGATTGAAGAAGCGCTCGGTGCCGCGCAGCATCACCGGCACGCCCGCCTCGGCGAATGCCTCCTCCAGCGCGGCCGACTGGGCGTTGATCCGGAACAGCACCGCGATGTCCCGGGCCGGGATGCCGTCCTTGATGTGCTGCACGACGCGACGGGCAACCTGGTCGGCCTCCTCGACGTCGTCGGGCCAGACCTCGACCGTCGGCTCGGGGCCGGCGTCGCGCTGGGAGCGGAGCACGAGCGCCTGGGATGCGTTCTCGCTGGCACGGGCGATCACCGCGTTCGCGAGCGTGACGATCTGCGGCGTGCAGCGGTAGCAGCGGACCAGCCGCACCTCCGTGGCGTCGGGGTACGCGGTGCGGAAGGACGTCAGGTACGCGGGCGTCGCGCCGGTGAACGAGTAGATGGTCTGGTTGGCGTCTCCGACGACGCACAGGTCGTCGCGCTCGCCGAGCCACAGGCCCAGCAGCCGGTGCTGCAGCGGATTGACGTCCTGGTACTCGTCGACGGTGAACCACCGGTACGCGGAGCGGACTTCGTCCGCGATGTCGGGCCGCTCCGCCAGCGCCCCCGCAGTGACGAGCAGCACGTCCTCGAAGTCCAGCAGGCCCCGGGTGGTCTTGGCGTCCTCGTAGGCAGCCTGCACCTGGGCGACGGCTGCGGCATCGACCGCAAGGTTCCTGGACACTGCCGTCGCGCGCTCGCCGATCGCCGCGCCGGTCAGGAAGTTGACCTTGGCCCACTCGAGGTCGGCGGAGAGGTCGCGAACGGTCGCGGTGTCTGTCGGCAGTTTGCAGCGGCTGGCGGCCTCGGCAACCAACCGGGCCTTGCTGGGCAGCAGTTCGGGGAACTCACCGCCGCTGAGCCGGGGCCAGAAGAAGCGCAACTGGCGCAGGGCGGCGGCATGGAAGGTGCGCACCTGGACCCCCTCGACGCCGAGGACGCGCAGGCGCGAGCGCATCTCCCCAGCGGCCCGGGTGGTGAAGGTGACGGCGAGGGTACGCCGCGGATCGTGCTCGCCGGTGGCTGAGCCGTGCGCGATGCGGTGCGTGATCGCGCGGGTCTTGCCGGTACCGGCGCCAGCGAGAACCACGACCGGACCGTGCAGGGCCTCGGCCACCGCGCGCTGCTCATCGTCGAGCCCTGCCAGGGCGTCGCCGGACGCGCTCATGCGGCCGTCACTCCCCGGGTCCACATGAGGCGATGCTTGCACGGCCCCCTGACCACGCGCCGCCCGGGAGGCTCGACGGGCGACTGCCCCGAGGTGCGGATACCGTGAGCCAGTGAGCACTGCGACTGACGTGACGATGTACAGCACCGTGTGGTGCGGGTACTGCGCGCGACTCAAGGCCCAGATGACCCGTGAGGGCATCGCCTTCACGGAGGTCGACATCGAGACTGACCCCGAGGCGGCGACCATCGTCGAGGATGTCAACCACGGCAATCAGACCGTCCCAACGCTGATGTTCCCCGACGGCTCCTTCGCGACGAACCCGTCGATCGGCCAGGTCAAGGCCCACCTCGGCCTGACCTGATCAGCGGGCCAGCTGGCGGGACCAGTCGCCGGGAAGCTCCGATCCATACCAGCGCTCGACCAGCCGGCGGGCGATCGAGATCGACGGCGGCAGCCGCACCTCGCCCGTCCCGCAAGCTGTCTCGAGCTCCGAGCGAGTGAACCATCGGGCCTCGGCGATCTCGACCCCGTCGACGACCATGGCGTCGGGCGCATCCGTCCATGCGTGGTAACCGAGCATCAGCGAGCACGGGAACGGCCACGGCTGGCTCCCGAGGTAGCGGATGTCATCGAGACCGTCGGCGATGACCACGCCGGACTCCTCGTGGATCTCGCGGCGCACGGCCGCCTCCGCAGACTCCCCCGACTCCACGAACCCCGCCAGGGTTGAGAACCAGCCTTCCGCCCAGCGTCGCTGGCGACCGAGCAGCGCCCGGTCGTCCCGGTCCAGCACGAGGACGATGACCGCGGGATCCGTGCGCGGGAAGTGCTGGCTGCCGTCCGTCGGGCAGCGGCGCGACCAGCCGGCCGCATCGAACACGGTCGGCGTTCCACAGCGCGGGCAGCGCGAGTGCGTGCGCGTCCAGTTGTCCAGGGCGACGGCGGTGACCATCAGTCCGGCGTCGCGGGCGTCCAGCGCGGCACCCGCCTGCCGCAGGTCCACCCAGCCCTCCGCGTCCGCGTCCGTCGCCGCCCGGGCGAAGTATGCGACCTCATCCGCCCCGAGCCCCAGGAACGTCAGCTCCTCGTCGGCGGGGACGTCGGCCGCCGGCTCGAACTGCAGCGCCATGGTCCCGTCCGGATCCGCCCGAACCCGGGACCTGCCGTCGCACACCCCCATCACTCGAGCGGTCGGATCCGCACGGCGGGCCGCGATCCAGTCGGCATCGCTGCGATGCTCGGCCACGCGGTCGACGACGCCGCGAGCGAGCATGAGGTTGCCCAGCAGCTGTCGATCAGCGTCCATGCTGCGCGAGCCTAACCGGCTCCGGACCCGTCGCCGTGACACGATGGCCGGACCCGCTTCCTCCCGCTTCCCACCAGGACTGACGTGAACGTCTTCATCCGCCAGTTGACCGGCATCCGCTTCATCGCGGCCGCCTGGGTGCTGCTGTACCACCTGCAGGGGCCGCTGAACACGCTCCATCTGCTGTTCCCGGTGTTCGCCGACACCCTGCGGATCGGGCGACTCGGCGTGGACCTCTTCTTCGCACTCTCCGGCTTCATCCTCACGCATACCTACATGCGCCGCCTGGGACCGGCCGTGCGGGTGCGCGGCACCGTGGACTTCTGGTGGCTGCGCCTGGCGCGCATCTATCCGGTCCATCTGGTCATGCTGTTCATCGCCGGTGGCGCCGTCGTCGCCCAGGCGCAGGTCACCGGGGACGACCTGGACCGCGACTGGCTCAATCCGCTCGACTTCGCCAAGAACCTGCTGCTCGTGCAGGAATGGGGCCCTGAGCCGCAGCGCGGCTGGAACTTCGTCGCCTGGTCGCTGTCGATGGAGTGGCTGGCCTACCTGCTCTTCCCGCTGCTGGTCCTGCTGCTGTGGTTGCTGCATCGCAAGGTCGCGACGCCGGTGCTCGTCCTCGCGTGGGTCGCCGCCCTGACGCCGCTGATCATCTACGGGCTGTCCACCTCGGACCCGTACTACACCGACAACTGGGGTTCGACGTACCGGATCCTGACCGAGTTCACCGCGGGCGCGCTGACCTACCTGATCGTGGTCCGGCTCCTGCCCGGGGACCAGCTGTCCGAGCCGGCAACGCCGCGGATCGAGCGTGCCGCCTCCGTGATGGCGGTCGTGCTGCCGCTGCTGGTCGTGGCCGGCGCGGTGTTCCTGGGGCAGTGGGGCCCGGCGCAGCCGCCGTCTGTGGTGATCGACGGCGACGTCGAACCGCTGCCTCCGTACTACCACCTGCTCCTCGTCCCCCTGCTGATCTTGTGGATCGGCGCGCTCGCGCTCTCGCGTCGCGGGCTCGCCCGGTTCCTGTCCACGCGGACCCTCGTGCTCGGCGGCTTCATCTCGTACTCGCTGTACATGACGCACCTGGTGTGGTTCGGGCTCTGGCGGGCCGGAATGCGGGCGGTGGGGATCGAGGACGGCGTCCTCTACGCGGCGGCCGTGGTCGCCCTGGTCGCCGGCGCCCTGGTCATCGCGTGGCTGATGTGGCGCTTCGTGGAGGAGCCAGCCCGCGAGTGGATGCGCGGCCGGGTGGGCGTGCGCCGCACCCCGACCGAGGAGGCCGGCGAGGCGATCGCTGAGACCGCCGCCGGACCCCGACAGCGCGGAGCCGGTGGATGTCGCGACGTCGCCCGGAGGACCCGTTCGTCGCCCAGGAGAAGGACCCCGACGCCACCCCCTGACGCCCGACCCCGCTCGTCGAGTGGCCCGTTCTGGCGGGGTCGAGGTCGCGCGAGGCCGCCACAACGGGCCACTCAACGAAGGGCTACTGGGCGAGCAGGCGGGCGAGCTCGGCGGTCGGTGTCCGGGCGCAGGACCTCACCGGTGCCGACGATGACGAACGCCGCGACCGACCTGCTCCACCGGGACGCCCATGCGACCGGGCCCAGGCCAGTCGGTAGATCGCCAGCTGCATGGCGTCGACGTGCTCGCCCGAGCCGGTCTTCCAGTCGATGACGTCGTATGCCGCCACGCTGCCCGGATCGGCCTCGAACACCGCGTCGATCCGCCCGTTGACCACCCGGCCGCCGACGAGCAGAGCGAACGGCGCCTCCACCGCCACCGGCACGCGGTGCGCGTACGGCCCGCCCTCGAACGCGGCCTTCAGTTGCAGCAGGGCCTCGTCGCTGGCGATGTCGGCGTCCGCCGAGCCGGGCAGGTCGTCCGGGTCGATCAGCGACTGCTGGCCGTAGCGGGTCTCGACCCACGCGTGGAACTCGGTGCCGCGACGCGCCGCCGGGGCCGGCGGCCTGCGGCATGGGCCGGGCGATCTCCAGCGCGACCGCATCAGGGTCGTCCAGCGCTCGCATCAGCAGGCTCGCCGAGACCGAGTCGGGAAGGCGCACCTGCCGGGTCGCGGGCGTGTCGGGCCCGCGCCTCCTCCAGGAGGGCCGCCGTCAGCACGTCCCACTCCTGGACCCGCTCGCGGTCCGCCGCCGGTCTGCGCCGGCCGTCGGTCCGGCGTCGACCCCGGGCAGGGCTGGCTGCATCTCGGACACGCGCGCACCGCCGTCGGCGACCTCGCGCAGGCGCGACGCGCGTGCTGCGGGTCCGGAGCCGGCGGCCACGCCAGCGGCACCGACGCCTCCCGCACCTGCGGGATTGGCGGCGTCCTCGTCGGGCTCTGGCGCCCAGTGCACGACCTCGCCGAAGCCGTCGAGGCACGCCTGGTGCACGGTCGACAGGAAGGCGTCCGGCCCGCGGCGGGTCGACTGCGTGGGACCCCACCAGTGACCCGACACGGCGAGGCCCCGCTCGGCGCGGGTGAAGGCGACGTAGGCGAGTCGCTGGTTCTCCAGGCCGTTCAGCTCACGCAGCACCTCCTTGTAGGCCTCGTGATGCTTGGCGCGCGGGGTCTCCCCGGCGACCGGGAACGAGGCCAGGTCCGGGGTGCAGTCATCGCGCAGCGGCCACGGCACCGAGCTCGCGCTGGTCGGCCATGAGGGTCGGCCGCGGCCACCGGGGAAGGCGCCCGACGAGACGAAGGGCACGAACACGTAGCCGAACTCCAGCCCCTTGGCCTTGTGGACGGTGAGCAGCTGCACCGCGTCGGCCGGACCGGAGACGTCGAGCTCGAGGTCGACGTCGAAACGCTCCGCGTCGCGCAGCCGAGCCAGGAAAGCCCCCAGGGTCAGCCGGCCGTCGAGCTCGTTGAACTCCGCAGCCACGTCGAGGAAGGCATGGAGGGCGTGCTGCTGCGCCGACCCGGCCGACCCCAGGGCGGCCTCGACCTCCAGGCCGGTGGTGCGCATGACCCGAAGGACCAGCTCGGCGAGCGGCTCGCCCACGTGGCCCTGCAGGCGGCGCAGCTCGCGGGCGAACTCCGTGAACCGCGTCACGGCCTCTGGCGAGTAGCGGTCGAGGTCGCCGAGGTCGTCCAGGGCCTCGGTCAGGGAGATCGACTCGACGACATCGGTACCCGCGACGGCGTCGTCGAGCGCCGACCCGATGTCCTCCTGGCCGGATCGATGGCGTCCGCCGGCCAGGTGTGCCGCGCGGTCGCCCAGTGCCGCGAGGTCGCGTGCGCCGATCCGCCAGCGGGGACCAGCGGCCAGGCGCACGAAGGCCGGGTTGGCCGACGGGTCGTGGAGGATCTCGAGCATGCTGCGCAGGTCGATCGACGGCCGGCTGCGCCATCAGCGCCGCAGCGCCGATCAGCTGAGTGGGAATCCCGCGTCGTCGCAGGGCCGCATCGACGGCCACCAGGTCCGCGCCGGTCGCCGCGAGGATCGCGATGTCGCTCCAGCGAATCCTCGGCTGGCCGGGCCGCGCGGCGTGGGTGGCCACGATCTGCTCCACCACCCAGTCGACCTCCTGCGCGTACGTCTCGAACAGGGCGCACGACACCGACCCGGAACCCTTGCCGTTGTCCCCCGCGCTCAAGCGGCTCCACGCCGGCGTGGACGGTGCGCAGGTGCGCCGACGTGCGGTTGGCGACCTCGAGGATGCTCGGCCCCGAGCGCCGGTTCTGCGACAGCGTGAACCGCGCCGCCATCCGGCCGTCCCCCTCCGGCGGGAAGTGCCGTGGGAAGTCCTCGATGTTGTCGACGCTCGCGCCGCGCCAGCCGTAGATGGCCTGACACGGGTCTCCGACCGCCATCACCGGATGGCCGGACGCCGAAGATGCGCTGCAGCAGCACGCGCTGCGCGATCGAGGTGTCCTGGTACTCGTCGAGCAGGACCACGGCATAGCGAGCGCGAAGGTCATCCACGACGTCCGGGAAGCGGGCCACGAGCTCGCCGGCCAGCCGGATCTGATCGGCGAAGTCGAGCACGTCGCGGTCGGCCTTCTCCGCCCGCCATTCCTCGACCAGGCTCGCCAGCACGCTGCGCTGGGCCGACGTCGCCATCATCTCGGTGCCGATCTTCTGCGGCGCCCCGAAGGACTGCAGCATGGCGAGCATCTCGTCGTCGAACGTCCGCAGGTCCGCAGGGCTGACGCCGAGCTCGGTGAGCTCGTCGTCGAGGCTCAGCAGGTCCTTGGTGATGACGAGGGGCGAGCGCCCGATGTCCGGACAGCGGCAACGTGGACCGGCAGACGACGCGGTAGGCCAGCTGCTGGCGTGCCCCGTCGGTGAGCATCGTCGCCCGCGGCTCGCGACCCAGCCGGATGCCGTGCTCGGCGAGGATCCGAGCCGAGAAGGCGTGGTAGGTCAGCACCTGGGGCTCGCCGAGCGGGGCGCCGTCAGCGTCCTCGCCGCTGATGATCCCCTCGTCGACGAGCGCCGTGACCGATCGCCGCATCGAGCTGAGCAGCTGGGCGGTCGCCTTGGTGGTGAAGGTCAGCCCGAGCACCTGATCGGGCCGCACGTAGCCGCTGCCCACCAGCCAGGCGACCCGGGCCGCCATCGAGGTGGTCTTGCCCGAGCCGGCGCCCGCGACGATCACTGCGGGCTCGACCCCGGAAGACACGGCTGCCCACTGCTCGTCGGTGAGCACGAGGTCGAGGGCGGCGTCCAGGCGCGCGCGGGTGAGGTCGTGGGGGAGTGACGTCGGTCATGGCGTCACCTGCTCGCCCTGGATCTTCGCCGGGCAGGTCGTCTTGTAGGCGCAGTACGAGCAGGCAGGACCAACGGTGGCGACGAACTCCTCGGAGCGCAGGAGATGTGCGGCTTGGCCGAGCTTGCGCTCGACCCAGGTGGGCCGCTCGTCGCCGAGAGCCACCTGGAACTGCACGCGGGCGTCGTCGAGCCCTTGCCCTCATCGACCCGCAGCTGGACCAGCGCGGCTCCGCCGACTTCGATCGGCGCGTCGTCCGTGCTCGCCATCGGCCTGCCGCGTCGGCCGCCGAGAGGCCGCCCTCGCGCAGCAGCAGCTGGTAGACCCCCAGCTGCCCGTGCTCGGGGATGTCCTTCGACGCCACCGGCCGACGCATGTTCTTCAGGTCGATCGGCACGAGGCGGCCCTCGTCGTCGCGCTCGACCCGGTCGATGTAGCCACTGAGCCGGACGGTCTCGTCGCCTCCATCGGGCAACGGGACGGTCGACCTCCGCCGACACGCGGGACTCCGTGCCGACCAGCTCACGGTCCTGACGCAGGTGGTACCCCAGGAAGCGGGCGAGGGCGGAGCGGGCCTCGCGACGCTCGGACTCGGACTGCCAGCGGGCCTCGAACCGCAGCTCGGACCACACCCGATCGACCTCGGCGTCCATGTCGTCGAGGGACGCGGGGATCTCGCCCTTGGCCACGAAATCGGCCACCGCGTGGACGACGCTGCCGAAGCTCGTCGCCGTGCCACGCGGCGTCTCCGCCTGCGCCTCGTGCTCGAGGAACCACTTCAGGGGGCAGGCCAGGATTCCGTCGAGGCCGCTGCCCGACAGGGCGATCGGCCGGTCGGCCGGGCGAACGGGGTGCTCGCTGGCCGTCAGCTCGGCCAGCCCCCACCACGTGCGGGGATCGGCCAGCGGGACGAGCGGCCGGTCGTCCGCATCGACCTGGGCGGCCAGCACCGCCAGGCGCTCGACGGCCGCCTGGCGCAGGGCGGCCGACACGGCCGGGTCCAGGGCGGTGCGGCGCAGCTCGGCAACCAGTCCGTCCAGGGACACCGGATGCCGAGGGCGGCCGGCTGCTGCGGCGACACTCGCCTCGGGCAGCACGGACAGCACATCGGCGATGAACCGGCTGGGTCGATCCCCGCCCTGGTCGTTCTCGTCGACGGCGGTGACGTGCAACTGGTGGCGGGCGCGAGTGCAGGCGACGTAGAACAGCCGACGCTCCTCCTCCAGCAGGTCGGCTGGGCGCGGCCCGGTGCCGATCCCGGTGCGGGTGAGCTCCTCGGCTCGCAGCGTCGAGCCGCGGGCGCGCAGGTCGGGCCAGACCCCCTCCTCCGCGCCGACGAGCCACACCTCGTCCCACTCCAGCCCCTTGGCCCGGTGGGCCGTGAGGATGCGCACGGCGTCGGCGCTCGTGCCCCGGTCGGCGACCGCCTCCGCCGGGATCTGCTGGTCGGCCAGCGAGTCGATGAAGGTACGCACCCCGAGGAACCCCGGGTACCGTCCGGCGAGACGCTCCGCGGCGTCGAACAGGGCCATCACGGCGTCCAGGTCGTGGTCGGCCGACCGGGAGCCCTGCACGGCCGCGGCGCGCAGCCGGGCCGGCCAGCCGTGCGGAGTGCGCCCACCGGACCACAGGGTCCACAGCACCTCCTGCGGGGATGCCCCCGCGGCGACCTGCCCGTGGACCTCGACCAGCAGGGAGGTCAGGCGGGCGACTGACCGGGAGACCGGGTCGTCCGGCGCGAGCCCGGGCGCGGCCACCGGCTCCCCGACCAGCGGACCCAGGACGAGGGTGCGGATGAGCACGTCGGACGGCGGGGAGGCGTAGCCGGCAGCGTGGTGCTCCGATCTCAGCGCACGACCCAGGCGACGCACGTCACTGGGCGTCAGGCCGACCAGCGGGCCGCTGAGCACGTCGAGCACCTCGCCGGGAGTCGACGAGGCCGGGTGCGTGGCCATCGCCAGAGCGCCGAGGAGCGCGGCCACGGCGGGCTCGGATCGCAGCGGGATCTCGTCGGCCGCGACGACCACCGGGCACGCCCGCGGCGAGGAGGGCCCGCTGCAGGGCAGGAATCTGGTTCGACAGACCGCACCAGGACGGCAAGCTCACGCCACGGCACCTCGCGCCGGACGTGCGCCAGGCGCAGCTCCCGGGCGACGTGGGCCGCCTGAGCGCCGCGGTCGGGATAGGTGCGGACGCTGACGACGTCGCTCGACCGCGGGGTCGTCGACGGGGACGCAGTCGGGATGGCGATGGGCTCGCAGCTGCTCGGCCGGCAGCCCGGGCGGCAGGCGCGCGCCGAGGACCGCCGTCGCGACCGACCGGATCCGCGGGCCGAACCGCCGCGTGCGTCCGAGCACGACCACCGGCGCCGGTTCGTCGTCGACCGTGCGGAAGGTCTTCGGAAAGCGGAGCAGGCCGCCCACGTCGGCGCCGCGGAATCCGTAGATGGCCTGGTCGGGATCGCCGACGGCGACGAGCGTCGTCTGCGGCGTCGACGAGCGCGCGCAGCAGCGCCACCTGCAGCGGATCGGTGTCCTGGTACTCGTCGACGTAGATCGCCCGGTACTGCCGGTGCAGCAGGGCCGACACCTCGGGCTCGTGCGCCCGGACCAGTGCCCGGAACAGCAGCTCGCCGTAGTCCATGACGTTCTCCAGGACCATGACCTCCTGCTCCTGGCGGGCCAGCTGCCCCACCGCCGACCCACGCCGGTCGCCCGGACGCCGCGCCCGATCCGGCGCAGGTCGCCGTCCTCCAGGCCGAGCTCGCGGGCCCGGGTCAGGACCGCGCGCACCTCGTTGGCCAGCCCCAGGGTCGGCAGCGCCCCGACCAGGTCCTCGGGCCAGGCGACCGTGCCGTCGGCCACCGCACCCCGCAGCAGCTCGCGAATGCGGACGTCCTCCTCGGCCCCGGACATCAGCCGTGGCGGGTCGAGGTAGTCCTCCGGGGAGTCCGTGCGACGCAGCAGGGAGTAGGCGAATGAGTGGAAGGTGGCCACCGTCGGCACCAGGCCGCCGCCGAGGCGCGCGGTCACGCGGTCGCGCAGTTCCGTCGCGGCCTTGCGGCCGAAGGTGAGCGCCAGCACCTCGTCGGCGGCGAGCGCCCCGGTCGGGATCGCTCGAGCCGGCGAGCGATCGACTCGACGATCGTGGTGGTCTTGCCGGTGCCCGGACCGGCGAGCACGAGCAGCGGACCGCGCCGGTGCTCCACGACGCGGCGCTGCTGGTCGTCGAGCACCGCCGGGACGGCCGGCGGGGCCGGGCTCAGGTCCAGCTCCCACCTCATGGACCCATGGATACCACCCGGGTCCGACACGTTCGAGGCTCGGTCTGGGACGATCACCCCGTGAGTCCCGACGTCCCGACCCCCCGCGACGTCGCCGAAGGCCCCCCGTCCGCCGTCGACCTCGAGACCGATCCGGTGCCCTCGGGGTCTCGGGCCGATCCCACCCCCGACCCTTCCGCCGACTCCCCCACGACGCCCATCCCCACGGCGCCCATCCCCGAGTCGCCGATGTCCATGGTCATCGAGGACGGCGTCATCCCGCGGCGACTGCGCCGACCACTCGACCTGGCCCGGTTCGTGCTCGCGATCATCATCGCCGCCGCGACCGTCCTGGTCGCCTGGTTCGCCACCAGCACCGCCGCCGGCCTGGACAGCGACATCGCCACGGGCGCGTCCCTGCTGCCGTCCTTCGTCGTGCTGATCCTCAACGTCATCGGCGGCATCGGCACCCTGGGGCTGCCCATCGCCGTGGCCGTCACCATGACCCTGCGGCGGCGCCTGCGGCAGCTGTTCGACGCCTTCGTGGCCCTCCTGATCGCGGTCGTCATCCTCACCAGCCTCGCCGTCGCGCTCAGCAACGCCAACGTCCCCCGGCTCCTGGCCGCACTCGCCGGCTCGATCAGCCCGGACAGCGCCGCCACCGCCCCGATCCTCGGCGGCCTGCTCGCCTTCGTCACCGTCGCCCGCCTCATGAGCCGCCGACCATGGAACGTCCTGACCGTCGTGGTGATCGGCTCCCTGATCGCCGTGACCCTGCTCAGCGGCGGCATCGCCCTGGCTGGAGTGGGGCTCTCCCTCGCGATCGGCTGGGCCGTCGGCCTGATGACCAGGTACGTGGCCGGCACTCCGACGACCCGGCCCAGCGGAATGGAGGTGGCTGACGCCCTCACCCGTAGCGGCTACCCCGTCACCGTGCTGCGCGCCCGCGAGTCGACCGCCCGTGGCCGCCGGTACCTAGCGACCACCCGCGCCGGGGGCCAGCTCATGGTCACTGTCCTCGACCGCGACCTAGAGGGCGCCGGCCTCGCCAACGCGATCTGGATGGGCCTGCGGCTGCGCGACGACAGCACGACCGGCGCCTTCAACATGCGGCGGTCGCTGGACCACGCCGCGCTGCTGGCCTACGCCGCGCAGGCCGCCGGGGTCCCCGAGCCACGGCTGCTGCTGGCCGCCGAGGTCGGGCCGGACTCGGTCCTGCTCGCCTACGAATACGTCGAGGGCACCCGCTTCAGCGACCTTGCGGAGGTCACCGACGACGACCTCGTCCAGGCCTGGCGGGCCATGCGCACGCTGCACGAGAATCAGATGACCCACCGCTCGCTGGCCGCCGAGCACCTCCTTCGGGCCGAGGACGGCTCGGTGTGGCTGATCGGCGGCGAGACCGGCAGCATCGCCGCCGGCGACGTGGCCCAGCGCATCGACACCGCCGAGCTGCTCGCGACCCTGGCGATGCTGACCGATGTCGAGCGGGCCGTGAGCACCGGGCGCACAGTCCTGGGGGTCACCGGACTCAGCCGGGCGCTGCCGGCCCTCCAGCCGGTCGCCCTCTCGACGCAGACGCGGAAGGCCCTGCGCAAGAACAAGGGAATGATGGTCGGGCTGCGCGACGCCCTCGCCGAGATCAAGCCGGGCGCCGACGCCGAGCAGATCCAGTTCGAGCGGGTGCGGCCACGCACGCTGGTGATGATCATCGTCGGCAGCATCGCCGGCTACGTCCTGCTGTCGCAGCTCGCGCAGGTCGACCTCGTCGGGCTCCTGCGCACGGCCGACTGGCGCTGGATGGTCGCGGCCGTGGCGTTCAGCCTGATCACCTACTTCGGCGCGGCCTGGTCGCTGTCGGGCTTCGTCCCCGAGAAGCTGAAGCTCCACCGCACGATCCTCGCGCAGATCGCCGGCGACTTCGCCACGTTGGTGTCCCCGCCGACGCTCGGGGCGATCGCCATCAACGTGCGCTACCTGCAGAAGGCCGGCCTGCACCCGGCCCTCGCCGGAGCCAGCGTGGGCGTCGCGCAGGTCATGGCCTTCGTGTTCCACATCCTGCTGCTCTTCGGATTCGGCATCGCTGCTGGGACGCAGGCGGACCTGACGTTCGACCCGCCGACGTTCGCCGTCATCGCGGTGATCGTGGTGGTCATCATCATCCTGGCGCTGCTGGCCGTCCCCGCCGTGCGCCACATCATCTCCAAGCGGGTCGGCCCGCTGCTGAAGGAGGTCGTACCGAGACTCGTCACCGTCGCCCAGCGGCCGATGAAGCTGCTCGAGGGCATCGGCGGGATCCTGCTGCTGAACCTCGCCTACGTCGGCGTGCTCTATGCCTGCGTGGCGGCCTTCGGCGGCAGCATGAATGTGGCGGTCGTCGCCGTCGTCTACCTCGCCGGCGCCACGATCGGCCAGGCGGCTCCGACGCCGGGTGGCCTGGGCGCCGTCGAGGCGGCGCTGGCCGCCGGTCTGACTGCGGGCGGACTCGATGCCGGGATCGCGGTCTCCGCTGTCCTGCTGTACCGGCTCGTGACCTTCTGGCTGCCGACCATCCCGGGCTACTGGGCGTTCAACTACCTCACCAAGAAGGGCGCGCTATGACCGACCAGCACCTGCACGTGCGACTCACCTTCCCGCCCGGCCCGGCAACCGAGCCGGTCATCTACGAGATCGTCACGCGCTTCGGCGTCGTCCCGAACATCCGTCGGGCTGCGATCCACGACCACAGCGGATGGATGGTCTGCGACCTCGGGGGCGACCAGGAATCACTCGACGCGGCCGTGGCCTACATGGAGTCCATCGGCGTCGATGTCTCGCGGGCCGAGGGCGACGTCCTCGAAGGCTGACCTCCACGCCCGATGCGCCCCCTTTCGATGGGTCGTCACTTGTGGCGGGTTCAGCGCCCCGGAATCCCGCCACGCCTGACGACCCATCGGACCTCGACGGGCGAGGTCGGCCGATCCGCGCCAGAATCAACGCCATGAGCGACGTGACCATCATCCCGACCGAGAACGGCCCCTACGAGGTGTCCGGAGAGGTCAGCATCGTGGCCCCCGACGGCACCGTGATCCGCGACACCGCGAAGACCTACCTGTGCCGGTGCGGGCACTCGCGCAACAAGCCGTTCTGCGACAGCAGCCACCGCCGGGTGAACTGGGTCGCGGACGCGGAGGACTGACCCCCTCGACTCCTCGAAGCATCGGGAGGCAAGGGCAGAGCCCCGCCTTCCGGCGGGGCCCCTTGTCCTCTCCCGGTATTCCGGGGGCGGGAGCCACTTCCTAGCCGTGGCGCGCCATCGCCAGTCGGGTGGTCGAGGCGAGCAGGCCCACGGTGCCCAGTGCCAGCAGCGCCAGCACCCAGGCCGGGGTCTGCGGGATGCTCGAGCCGTCACCGGCCGGGACCGCTGCCGGGATCGTCGCCGGCTGCGGGACTGTCACCGTGGCGGGCTCGGGCACCGACGCAGGATCGGGGACCGTCGCCGGCTGCGGGACCGCCACTGTCTCGGGCACTTCGGCAATCGTTGCGGCCTCGACCGGAGCGACAACCTCGGGCGCCTCGACGGTGGCACCTTCAACGGCCGTTCCGCCTTCAGTCGTCCCGCCGCCACCACCGAGCACGCAGTACGTCTCAGCACTCTGGCCTTCGGGAATCACCAGTCCGGCATTCGCCGTAGCGTCAGCCGGGCATGTCGCCGACGGCGCCACACAGAACGTCTCTGCCGTCTGGCCTTCCGGGATCACCACACCGGCATTCGCCGTAGCGTCAGCCGGGCATGTCGCCGACGGCGCCACACAGAACGTCTCTGCCGTCTGGCCTTCCGGGATCACCACACCGGCATTGGCCGAAGCATCATCCGCGCACTTCGCCGGCTCGGGAGCCGGAGCGGGCGGACACGGTGTTCCGGGTGTCACCACGAAGTCGAGTCCAGCATGGTGCGCCAGATGCGCCTCCCATGCCTGGACGTTCATGGTGATGATGTTCTAGCCGTCACCGGTGCTCCCACGTGCCCTCAACCTTGTGGCAGATCGTCATCTTGTCATGGCTGGACCCTGGGGTGTCACCGGGCTGCTGCCCTGGCGGAGTGTTGTTCTGGCCCGGAGCCTGAGCCGACTTGCCGGGGTCGTCCGGCCTGTTCGGGTTGTCCTTGGCAGACGCTACGCCCGCGAAGGCGAGCGCCCCGAACACCAGTGCAAGTACCGAGATCACGGCCGTGATGACGGCCGCCCATGGAGTCCTTCGTGTCATCTTCCTTGTTGACGTTGTCATTACTCTCGCCCCCTTGCGGGATACCTGACTTGCCACCATCAGGATGCTGCGGCCCGCCACCTGGTGGCAGGTCGTCGGGCGGTCAAGACGTGGCAGAAGCCGATCAGCGCCAGCAATGCTCGGTCACATCCGACCCGAAGTGACTTTCGGCCGTGTTGCGGCGTGACGGACGGGCGTATCCTCGCCTCATCAGGGCGGTTGATTCAGTTCACTGCCGTGGTGCCGTTGCCGGGCTTGTGCAGGTACATCTTCAGGTCTGCCCGGCGCACCGCCTCCGGAAGCGGCTCTCGAATCCCCCACGTCGACAGACCGACGGTCCACTGCGCTCCGCCCGTCTCCCTCAGCCGGGCCATGAGTGCCTCGGCCTCCTCGATCGAAGTCCCTGGAAGCACCAGGACGAACTCGTCCCCGCCGGTGCGCGCTAGCTGATCGGTGTGTCGCAGCTCGGTTCGCCAACCAATCACGAGGCTGGCCAGGAGCTCGTCACCCGCGGCATGGCCGTGCTCGTCGTTGTAGGCCTTGAATCCGTCCAAGTCAATCGCCGCGACCGTCGTGCTCCGGCCATCTCTCGACGCGAGATCGTGGGCCAGGGCGGCCGCCTGCTCGAGCCCCCGGCGGTTCAGCGCCCCGGTCAGCTGATCATGCAGTGCCTGATCACGCAGACGAGCGCACCAGCGCCTCGGTGACCAGTGAGACGACGACGACCAAGGCACAGACGAAGGCCGCGTATCCAAAGGTGTCGAGGCGATGTTGGACAATCACCGCGCAGCAATACCCAACAAGACCCACGGCTCAGGACCAGGACCAGTTGCCGCAGTTCGAGGGCCAGTGCGGCGATCACCCCCAGCATCAACAGGTACAACCCCACCATCAACTGCCCCTGGCCGCCCGCAGACACGAGGGCGACCGAGATGGCCAGCACGTCCGCGCAGAGCACGAGGACGACGAAACACCACGGCCGAGCGACGCGCCTTCCTGAGAATGACCGTGACGATCGCGAATGCCGCCGTAAGCGCGGCCAGCACGGACAACGTTCGGGGATTCGAGTCCGGAAGAGGTGGCTTCACCGCATTCGTGAGGAGCTGGACCGCAGGCAAACGCGAACCAGGCGGTCAACAACCAGAAAGGAGTTAGCGGTCCGGTGACCGACAACCGACCCATGACCGCGTCCCCTCAACAGACCCATCGTAGGGGGCGGGCCACGCTATTGCCGTTCGATCGACCGCACGGAACGGGACTGACCACCTTCCGGCGGAACATGCCTCGGCCGCCAGTTCGGGACGTAAGGTCCCCGTAATCCGTGGTCCGCCACGAGGGCCGCACCGTCCCCTACGGTCGAGGCAGACAGTCGCCGACGGGAGTCCCATGCACAGACGAATCGCCCTTGTGACAATCGCCGCCCTGGCCTCCGGGCTGGTCCTCGTCGGCGGAGCCGCGCCAGCCGCCGCGGAGCCCGATACTCGGTTCGGCTCGTGCAAGGCGATGCGGGCGGTCGACCCCAACGGCGTCGCCCTGACGCAGCGGGCGGTCAAGCGGGCCGTCAAGCAGGGCTATCGCAAGCCGCTGCTGTGCCCGATCGCGTACGACGCCAACAAGCGCCTCGACCGCGACCGTGACGGCGTCGCGTGCGAGCGCCGCAAGCGCTGAGGTTCGCGCAGGTGTCAGTAGGAAGGCTTGTCGGGCTCGATCTGCGCCACCCACTGCAGGATGCCGCCGCCGACGTGGATCGCGTCGGCGTACCCGGCGCCCTTGACGACGGCGAGCGCCTCGGCCGATCGCGCGCCCACCTTGCAGTGCAGGACGATGCGCCGATCGCTCGGCAGCTTCTCCAGTGCTGAGCCGTCGAGGAACTCGCCCTTGGGGATGAGGATCGCGCCGTCGATGCTGACGATCTCGAACTCGTTCGGCTCCCGCACGTCGATGAGGACGAAGTCCTCGTCCCCGGCGTCGCGGGCGTCGAGCATGCGCTTGAGGTCGACGACGGAGATCGTCGAGTCCTTCGCCGCTTCCGCAGCCTCGTCGGAGATCGTGCCGCAGAACGCCTCGTAGTCGATGAGCTCGGTGACCGTCGGGTGCTCGCCGCAGACCGCGCAGTTCGGGTCCTTGCGGATCTTCACCTGGCGGTAGGTCATCTCGAGCGCGTCATAGACCATGAGTCGGCCCAGCAGGGTGTCCCCCACGCCCGTGAGCAGCTTGATCGCCTCGGTCACCTGGATCGACCCGATGGACGCGCACAGCACGCCCAGCACGCCGCCCTCGGCGCAGGACGGCACCATTCCCGGCGGCGGCGGCTCGGGGTACAGGCAGCGGTAGCACGGGCCGTGCTCGGCCCAGAACACGCTCGCCTGGCCGTCGAAGCGGTAGATCGAGCCCCACACGTAGGGCTTGCCCAGCAGGACGCACGCGTCGTTGACCAGATAGCGCGTGGCGAAGTTGTCGGTGCCGTCGACGATCAGGTCGTACTGCGAGAACAGCTCGAAGACGTTGGACGAATCCAGGCGATCGGTGTGCAGGTTCACCTGGACGTACGGGTTGATCTCCAGCACGCTGTCCCGCGCGCTCTCCGCCTTCGGTCGGCCGATGTCGCTCTGCCCGTGGATGATCTGCCGTTGCAGGTTGCTCTCGTCGACGACGTCGAACTCGACGATGCCGAGGGTGCCCACGCCGGCCGCGGCAAGGTACATGAGCGCGGGGCTGCCGAGGCCGCCGGCGCCCACGCACAGGACCTTCGCGTTCTTCAGTCGCTTCTGCCCCGTCATGCCCACGTCGGGGATGATCAGGTGCCGGCTGTATCGACGGACCTCGTCCACCGACAGGCTCTCGGCAGGCTCGACCAGCGGGGGAAGGCTCACGGTGTCTCCAGGGTCACGGAACGTACGACTGAACTGCCAAGGCTAGTCGCGCCGCGGGGCCCGCCCGATCCACCCGCACCCACCTGCAAAGGGTTGGCAGGAAGGCGACGCGGACGGGCTACTCCCCCGCCGCGGTCGCGGACGTCGACCCCTGCGCGATCAGGTTGCGCATGGCCCGCAGGGCCACCGACAGTGTCGCCAGGTCCGGATTCTCCACGGCGGCGATGTCGTCGAGCGTCGTGCGTGCACGGGCGACGCCTTCGGTGTGGGCGCCCTCCCACATCACGAGCCGATCCATGGGATCGATGTCGTGCGGTGTCGACCTCAGCACGCGGGACGTGAGCCCAGCGACAACCGCGTAGAGGTCGCTGCGAAGCGCCTGCCTCGCGAGCGAGCTCCACCGGTCGCCGCGGGGCAGGTCCGTGATCCGCACCAGAGTGCGGTCGATGTCGTAGCGCTCGGAGATCGCGAAGTAGAGCGGCACGACGGTGTCCGCCGACTCTCCCGTACGCACGCAGATGTCGGTGATGTCCAGGAGTGCGAACACGTCGAGGGCTACCGCGATCCTTCGCGCCAGTTCCACTGGCGTCCCCGCCGACGTGAACCTCTGCGTGAGTCGCTCGAACCGCTCCCGCTCGACGCCGAGGAGATGCGCGGGAACGCCCTGCGCGCGGTCCGTGACGACCGAGCCGAAGCGGTCGATCTCACCCTGCACATCGAGCGATCCGCCGCGCGTCTGCAGGAACCAGCGAGTCGCGCGCTCGAGAAGTCGCCGACTCTCCAGGTGCAGGGCGCTCTGCGCACTGGCCGGGATGATGTTGTCCTGCTCGTTGATCTCCTGCCACACCTGGGCGATCCCGAAGATCTCCATCGAGGCCGCGGCCGCCCGGACCACCTGGGGAGCACTCGCCCCCGTCTCCTCCATGGCTCGGAACACGAAGGAGATGCCGGCCACGTTCAGAAGAGTGTTGACGGTGACCGTGCTGATGATCTGCGAGCGCAGCGGGTGGTCGGGGAAGGCCTCGGCGAACCGCTCCACGAGGGCGGGCGGGAAGTAGCGCCGCAGCGCCGTCTGGAAGTACGGCTCGTCGGGAAGCTCCGACGCGTTCAGCTCCCGCGTCAGCCAGATCTTCGCGTAGGCCAGGAGCACGGACAGCTCCGGCGACGTCAGCCCCTCGCCGGCCGCGCGGCGGGTGCGCAGCTCCTCGTCGTCGGGGAGGTACTCCAGCGCCCGATCCAGGAGTCCGACGCCGCTCCAGCTCGCGGATCATGCGCTGGTGCACGGTGATGAGGCTGGACGTGCCGGCCCTGGCGTTGCCGAGCACCACGTTCTGCCCGTAGTTGTCCTCGAGCACCTGCTTGGCGACCTCGTCGGTCATCTGGGCCAGCAGCTCGTTGCGCTCGTCCATCGACAGCGCACCCTGCCGGACGATCCCGTCGAGCAGGATCTTGATGTTGACCTCGTGGTCGGACGTGTCGACGCCGGCCGAGTTGTCGATGGCGTCGGTGTTCAGCCGCACGCCGCGTCGGGCCGCCTCGACGCGGCCCAGCTGGGTGAGCCCGAGGTTCCCGCCCTCGCCGACGACGCGGCACTTGAGCTCGGATCCGTTGATCCGGATGCGATCGTTGGCCTTGTCCCCGACATCGACGTTGGTCTCGGTCTGGGCCTTGACGTAGGTGCCGATGCCGCCGTTCCAGAGCAGGTCCACCGGGGCCTTCAACGACGCCTTGATCAGCTCGTCCGGAGTCATCCGGGTGACCCCGGAGTCGATGCCGAGCGCGGTCGCCATCTGCACCGTGATCGCGATCGACTTGAGCGACCGGGGGAACACGCCGCCGCCCTCGGAGATCAGGGAGGTGTCGTAGTCGGCCCACGATGACCGGTGCAGGTCGAACAGCCGGCGCCGTTCGGCATACGAGGTCGCCGCATCGGGGGTCGGATCGACGAAGACATGCCGATGGTCGAAGGCCACGACGAGACGGATGTGCTCGCTCAGCAGCATGCCGTTGCCGAACACGTCTCCGCTCATGTCCCCGACACCGGCGACGGTGAAGTCCTGGGTCTGGGTGTCGATGCCGAGCTCGCGGAAGTGCCGCTTGACCGACTCCCAGGCCCCGCGGGCGGTGATGCCCATGGCCTTGTGGTCGTAGCCGACCGACCCGCCGGACGCGAACGCGTCGCCCGAGCCAGAAGCCGTACTCGGCGGCGATCGAGTTGGCGAGGTCGGAGAAGGTCGCCGTGCCCTTGTCCGCGGCGACGACGAGGTAGGGGTCGTCGCCGTCGTGGCGGACGACGTCGACGGGCGGGACGACCGCGCCGTCCACGAGGTTGTCCGTGATGTCGAGCATCGACGCGATGAACTCGCGGTAGGCGGCCTTGCCCGCGGTGAGCCAGGCATCGCGGTCGACCGACGGGTCGGGGAGGTTCTTCGCGTAGAACCCGCCCTTCGCCCCGACCGGCACGATCACCGCGTTCTTGACCTCCTGCGCCTTGACCAGGCCGAGGATCTCGGTGCGGAAGTCCTCCTGCCGATCGCTCCAGCGCAGACCACCGCGGGCGACCGAGCCGAAGCGCAGGTGCACGCCCTCGACGCGCGGCGAGAACACCCAGATCTCGTAGGACGGGCGCGGCAGCGGGAGGTCCGGGATCGCCCGCGGGTCGAACTTGAAGGCAATGGACGAACGGTCGACACCGTCGTCGTCGACCTGGAAGAAGTTGGTGCGCAGGGTCGCCTGGATCATGGCCAGGTAGTTGCGCAGGATGCGGTCCTGGTCGAGGCTCTTCACCCCGTCGAGGGCCGTCTCGATCTCCTCGACGATCCGTGCCGCACGCTCGTCGCGACGGTCGGCGCTGCCGGGCGTGAATCGGGTCTCGAAGAGGCGCAGCAGCAGCCGGGTGATCGCCACGTTGCCGACGACCACCTCCTCCAGGAACCGCTGGCTGAATGTCGAGCCGATCTGACGCTGGTATCGCGAGTAGGCGCGGATGACGAGCGCCTGCCGCCACCGCAGGCCGCCGCTGACGACGAGTGCGTTGAAGCCGTCGACGCCGCAGCGCCCGGCCCAGGCGGCGGCGAACGCCTCCTCGAACCGCTCCGCGAGCGACGACCGCGAGGGGATCTCCCCAGCGGGAAGGCGCATGCCGAAGTCGAGGATCCACGCCGGCTCCTTCAGGGCGCGGGTGAGCTCGTACGGGTACTCGTCGACGACGTCGACTCCCATGGACTGCAGGATCGGCAGCACGCGGGTACAGCGACATCGCCGGACCGATCCGAGTGATCTTCAGCCTCAGGTCCTGGCGATCGCCGTTGGGCGGGGTGTAGATCTCGAGGGACAGCTCGCCGGGTGCGAGGCCCTCGATGACGAGGGCATCGTTCACGCCGTGGCCGGGACCGAAGTCCTCCTTGTAGGAATCGGGGAAGGCGTGCGAGTACGTGCGGATCATGTCCGAGGCTGACGCGTCGCGAACCCGTGACGTCAGTTGTGAGAGGAAGTCGTCCTGCCAGCTGCGGGTGGCCGCCGCGACCCGCGCCTCCAGGTCGTGGGCGTCGACGGACGGCAGCCCGCGGCCGATAGGGCACGTGGATGACGAAGTGCAGGCGGGCGAGCACCGACTCCGACACTCGGGCGGTGTAGTCGACGGTGGTGCCGCCGAAGTGCCTCCACGAGCAGTCGCTCGATGCGGGTACGTACCTGCGTGGTGTAGCGGTCACGCGGCAGGTACACCAGGCACGACATGAACCGGCCGTAGTCGTCAGGGCGCAGGTACAGCTTGGTCTGCCGACGCTCCTGCAGGTGCAGCACGGATCGGGCGACGGTCGCCAGCTGGTTGTTGTTCGTCTGGAACAGCTCGTCCCGCGGGTAGGTCTCGAGGAACTGGAGCAGGTCCTTGGCGTCGTGGGACCCGGCGACGTAGTCGAGTTCGGACTCGAGGTGAGCGGCCTTCATGCGCAGGATCGGGATGTCGAGGACGCTCTGGGTGTAGGCGCTCGACGAGTACAGGCCGAGGAACCGTCGCTCCCCGACCACCTGACCCGTCGAGTCGAACATCTTGACGCCGATGTAGTCGAGGTAGACGGCGCGGTGCACCGTGGATCGCGAGTTGGCCTTGCTCAGCACCAGCAGCTCCGGCTTGCGCGCCTGCGCGCGAACGGCCGGCGGCAGGGCCGCGAAGCTCTTCGACATCGCAGTCGGCATGTCGGGATCCACGTCCATGCTCAGGATGCCCAGGCCGCTGCCGTCCACCGGGATCAGGTGGTCCTCACCGTCGACCGTTCGCAGGTCGTACTCGCGGTAGCCGAGGAAGGTGAGGTTGTCGTCGGCCAGCCAGCGGAGCAGGTCGACGCCCTCGCCGACCATCTCCGCCGGCAGTCCGCGCGGCGGGAAGGCCTCGATCTCCTCGGCGATGATGTTCGCCCGCGAGCGCATGGCGCGCCAGTCGCGGACCGCCGCTCGGACGTCGTGCAGGACCGCCGGCGATGCGCCGCTCGAGCTTGCTGCGACGCCCTCGCTCGTAGGACGGCTCCATCTCGATCCACATCCACGACTCCGCGAGAGTGTCCGGCGGTCGCTCGTCGTCGACGTCGATGTCGAGGATCTCCTCCAGCCGGCCCTCGGCGTCGCGCCGCACGACGAGCTGCGGGTGGACGACGAGGCTGATGGGCCGGGCGTCGGCCGCCGAGCGCGTTGGTGACGGAGTCGACCAGGAAGGGCATGTCGTCGGTGGCGATCAGGAGGGCGCAGTCGGCGCGCCCGGGCCCGTCGATGTCGGCGATCTCGCACCAGGGCCGACCCGGACGCGCGGGTGCGGGCGAACTCGATCAGCGTCGGCGGCGTGGGCGGCCAGGGACTCGACGGGATGGCTGGCGATGTCCTCGTCGGCCAGGTAGCGGGTGAACCGCGTGGTCAGCACCCGGGCATCCCGGGTCGGGGATCGCATCCAGGGACTCCTGCAACGCCTGGGAGGGGCTGCTGGTCACGTGATCGCCTCTTCACACGACGAACGGGTCGGCTCAGGACCCGGGTCCGCACGCCGTTGTGCGGTTCCGAGCGCAACGGTAGTCGCCGCACCCCCCTGCGGTGGTGCTATCCGGCCTCCACTGCGGAACGGGCGCGGCGAAGGGGTGTCCGGTCTGGCAGGCTCCTCCGGCATGATGGCCGTCTCGGACGCGACGGACGCGGGACCCCGCGGGAATGGAGCACACGTGGCCACGGGGCTGTCGCTATGAGCAGCACTTCTCCGCCGATCCGGCGACCGTCATGGCGATGCTTCGGCATCCGGACTACGTCCGGGAGAAGGGCGAGCGCACCGGCTCCACCGAGGTGACCGTCGACGTGGCCGACACCGCCGACGGCGGCGTGGTCATCACCAGCACCCGGTCCATGCCCGCCGAGGTCCCGTCCTACGCGGCGCCGTTCGTCGGCGACTCGATCACCATCACCGAGACCCAGACGTGGACGCCGCCCGCCGAGGACGGCTCCGCTCGGGCCGACGTCACGGTGGTGTTCGACTCCCCGCTGGCCTACCGCGGCACCATCACGCTCGCTGCGGATGCCGACGGCGTGGTGCTGAGCAACGAGGGCGAGTTCAAGGCCAGCGTGCCGTTCGTCGGCGGCAAGGTCGAGAGGGTGGCCGCCGAGATGACCGAGAAGTACCTCGCCAAGGAGGCCACCGTCGGCGCGGAGTGGCTGTCGGGCTGACGTCAGCCGGTCTGCGGCCACGTCGTCGGCGTCCCGCCAGGCCGAGACGCTCGTCCGCAGTGACGTCTCCAGCACGTGCCGGCGACGGGTGTCGTCCATGAGGTTCGCGCCGATCGCCGCGAGGTCCTCCGGCCCGGGTCCGACCATACGCACGTGGACGCCGGCTGCGCGCACGACGGCCGCCTCGTGGCGGGCGGTCTTGGTGACCTCGCTGCGCCAGCGCCGCTCGAGGCGGGCCGTGACGCCGGCCGGCTTGTCCATGGCGAAGGAGACCATCGGCGCCACGACGAACACCTCGTCCAGGCCCGCATGCGCGACGACGTCGATCGAGGTGGCGGAGACGGCGCCGCCGTCGACGTACGTCCGCCCGTTGATCGTCACCGGCGCGAACCAGCCGGGGATGGCGCATGAGGCCATCACGGCACTCGCCAGCTCGGCGACGGGCGCGCCCGGGCGCCCGAAGACCACCCGGTGGCCGTCCTCGTAGTCCATGGCCACGACCCAGACCCCGCGATGCGGGGACCACTCCCCCATCGGCGTCACCGCCTCGATGAGGTGTCCGATCCGTTCGAGGCTGCGAGTGCCCTCGGGCATGAACGCGGACAGCACGGCTGTGGCCGGCAACTGGCCCAGGCGCCGCAGGCTCGAGCCGATCAGCTTGGGTGAACCGGGCCCGAGCAGCCTGGGCATCCCCGGCCGGCCACCGCCCGTGGCCTTCGCCGGGTCGAACAGGTACCCGGCGAGCGGCCCCTCGGTGACCTCCTGATCGCTGTAGTGACGGCACAGCTGGTCGACGGTCACGTCCGATCCGATCAGCGCCGCGAGGACCGAGCCGGCCGAGGTGCCCACGATGACGTCGAAGTCAGCGACGGCGAACCCGTACTCCTCCTGCAGCGCCGCGAGCGCGCCCACGGCCCAGGTCCCGCCGAGGACACCGCCGCCGCCGAGGACCAGCCCTCGGCGGGGCGCGCGCAACTCGCGCCTGGTCACGTCGTCCCCGTCTTCTTGCGCCTGGCGGGCTTCGACCTGACCCGGCCCGTTCACGACCCGCAGGGTGCGCACGGACTGATCGCTGCGAGCGACGAGTTCGTCCATCGATTCGTGCACGCACGCGGCGAGGACATCGAGATCCGGCAGTGCGTCACGGTCGGCATAGAGCCCGATGTACACGCCGCCGTCGTAGGAGATCAGGCCGATGCTCAGCGCCTGGTTGCGGGTCAGCGGCACGACGGGGTAGGCCGCCACCATCCTGGATCCGGCCGCGTACAGCGGGAGCTGCGGGCCGGGGACGTTCGTGATGACCAGGTTGTAGACGCGGCTCGACATCGTCGACCCGACTCGGGCGCCGAGCGCGTGCAGCGTGGGCGGACCGAATCCCGCGATGCTGACGATGGAGTCCGCACCGACGAACTGACTGCCCTCCTCGAGCTGCGCAAGCTGGTAGCTGATCTGCTGGAGGCGCACGGCCGGATCGGGCTCGCCAACGGGCAGCTCAACCAGCGTCGCCGACACCCGGTTGCCACCGGCATGGCCGGATGCCGCCGAGGGCACCGCGACGCTGATCGGCAGCATCGCCTTGAGAACCGATCCCTGCGTGATCGCCGAGCCTCGCGCCTGCAGCCACGATCGCAGCGCGCCGGCGAGCACGGCCAGGATCGTGTCGTTGATCGTGCCGCCCATCGTCGCGCGCACGATCTTCAGATCCGCGAACGGGAGATCGACCGTCGCGAATCGACGCTGCACCCCGATGGGCACGTTCAGCGGGCTCGGCGCCGGCGGCCGCGCGACGGCGAGGGCCGCCGAGACGAGTCCAGCGGCCTGCTCCCCGATCCGGGCGGCGGTCTTGGAGACATCGGTGACGGTGTCGCGAACGGCCTCGAACGCGGAGGCCGGGCGGGTGGTGAGCTCGGTGAAGGCCTGGGAGAGGAGCTCGACATCGGTCGGCTCGCGTCGAGGGCGCCAGCTGTCCCCGGCCGTGACCGCGATCTCCTCGGTCGGGTCGAGCATCACCTGGGCGATGTCGACGGCGGAGAGTCCGTCGACGAGGGACTGGTGGCTCTTGCTCACGATCGCGAAGCAGCCGTCGTCGAGGCCCTCGACGAGGTACATCTCCCACAGCGGCCGGCTGCGATCCAGTGGCCGGCTCATGAGGCGGGCCACCAGTTCGTTCAGCTGATCGCGGGAGCCCGGCTTCGGCAGCGCCGAACGACGCACGTGGAACGTGACGTCGAAGTTCTCGTCGTCGACCCAGACCGGTCGCGCAACGCCGAACGGCACGTCACGGACGCGCTGCCGGTAGCGGGGCACGAAGGGCAGGCGCTGCCGGATGAGGCGGATGAGGGACTCATGGTCGAAACCGCTGGCGGGCGGCCGGAAGATGGCAACGCCGCCGGCGTGCATCGGCGTGCTGGCATCCTCCATGAACAGGAACGAGGCGTCGATCGCCGACATGCGACTCGGCATGATCGCCTCCTCCGCAGTCCTGATCCGCCCGGGGCCAAGCTACTGGCCAGTACCTATCCTGACATGCCTCTCGGCCGCGACCACGCCCAGAGCGCGACGGATACGTGACCGACGGGCCCCCTCGCCCAGCGAGCGGCCCCGTGCCCAGCACCCGGCCAGGGCCTTCGGATCCGACGGCACCGACCGGATCGGGGCGCTCACGCCGATGGCCTTGAGCGCCGCGGACCAGGCGCGACCGTCCCCGCGGGCGCGATTGCGGACGATCGTGAGCGGCCGTGGGTCGTGCCAGACTCGGACGAGCGGCCAGGCGGTGATCAGGCGAGCGGCACCCTCCGGACCGCCGTCAGCGACGGCGATGACGTGGTCGGCCGCGGCCATGGCCGTCAACGCGCCGGCGTTGCGCCGGCGGGCCCAGGCCCCCGGTCCGTCGTCGTCCTCCAGGCAGAAGCCGACATCGATCACGGTGACGTCGAAGGACTCCCGACACGTGTCCCACACGCGCTCAAGTGCGGTCGCCCGCAGGTCCGTCCATCGTTCCGGCCGCGGCAGGCCCACCAGGACGTGCCAGGTCCCGCGCACCCGCCGCGCGCACGAGAGCAGGGACGACGGGGTGAGGGAGCCGTGGTCGGCCTGACGGCACGCCGCCGTGAGGCCACCCGCCTCTTCGACGACGCCTAGGGCGAGGGCAATGCCCGGGGCATAGGTGTCTGCGTCCACCAGGCACACGCTCCGGCCCTCCTCGGCCAGCGCCTCGGCGATCCCGATGGCGACCGTCGTCCGGCCCGGGGCACCCATCGGCCCCCACACGGCGATCACCCGTCCGCCACCGGAGGGGGCGCCGCCGCCGGGCCAGCATCCGGTCGGCCAGACTCCCTCCTCGTCGCGCCGTGGGTTCTCGACGGCCCCGGTCATCAACCCGGCCAGCAGCGTGGCCGTGGCGGCCGCGGACGGCCCGCAGCGGGCCACGGTTCGGATGCCCAGGCCACGAAGGCGCTCGAGTGACACCTCGTCGTCGGCCAAGCCGACCAGGCGACCCTCGCGACCCGCCGTGATTCGGGCAGCCGCGTCGCCGGAGAGCCTCGGCAGTCCGGCGGAGACGACCGCGACCGCCAGGGGTGCGGCCGCCGCGGCGGCCAGCAGGTCGACCGAGTCCACGCACCGACGCACGATCCGCAGTCCACGCGCCGTCGCCTCGGTGACGAGTTCCTGCTCCTGCGGCAGGTCCGGCACCGCCAGCAGCACATCGATCACGGGAGCACCGGCTGGCCGGAGATCGGCACGGCGACGAGGTCGGTCACTCCTGCGCGCACGGCGGCGACGAGGTCCGACACCCGATCGAGGGGAACATCGAGGACGACGCCGACCTCGCCGCCGATGCCGATGTCGTCGACCGTCGCCGTGGCCACGGTGACCTCGGCCAGCACCAACCGGGGCGTCGACGTGGTGGCGTCGACCGCACCCACCGCGTCACGCGGCGTCGACCACACATCGACCACGTCCCCGGACTGGAGGCCCGCCGGGGCGTGCATCGGGTCGACGGGGACCGTCACACGGCGACGGGGATCGGCGGCTGCCGCGATCGAGGGACGAGCGGGGCAGGAGCTCGCCGGCCGCGACCGGCCGGCCGAGCACGCCGGCAAGCTCGTCGCCAGGTGCCACGTATGCGGTCTGCGCGACGGAGCGGCGCACGTCGACGGGCACCAGGTCCGAGGCCGAGGGCGACGCGCCGACGGACAGGTCCCTGGTGGCCTGCCACACGGTCACGGTGTCGTTCCCCGACGACAGCACGACGGCACCCGCCGCCATCGAGGCGGTGAGCAGGCCCAGTCCCAGCCAGAGGCGCAGGTCGGCGAAGCCGGTCCTCGGGAGCCGCCGCGCGGGAGGAGCGGCGGACCTCCCTTCCGAAGGAGGGTCGGCCCGCTGGTCGGCGGACCGGCGTGGCTCGCCGGGTCGACGTTGCTCCCTGGATCGACGTGGCCACCGGCGCGTCGTGCTCGTCATCGTGAGTCCACTCCCCCGTTGCTCCCCTTGACCGTGCCCCGTCAGGATCGCCCGTCGGCACGGAATTCGCGAACGGCTGTCCACAGGCGGCCCGTCGGGACGCGGATCGACGCGGGATTTGGCACGATCGGCGGGTGACCCCCCGCTTCCTCACCCTCGCGGACGTCGCCGAGACGCTGAACATCTCCGCGGCCCAGACCTACGCGCTCGTGCGCAGCGGCGACCTGCCGGCGATCAAGATCGGCGGACGGGGCCAGTGGCGGGTCGAGTCGACCGCGCTCGAGGAGTTCATCGCCCGCCAGTACGCGCAGACCCGTGAGTTCGTGCGCACCCATCCCTTCGGCGCGGACGAGCCGCCGGACTGATCAGGCCAGCGCCCAGGCGTCTGCCGATCTGCAGGAGCACCGTGACGACCGACGTTCCGTCGTCGATGTCGACGTGGTCCGCACCGACGTGCACGATCACGCCACCGACCCAGTGGCCGACCCGAGTCAGCACTCGCACCGGCTCACCGGACTGCCAGCTCTCGCGCAGGCGCATGGTCAGGCGGGGCGTGATCGCCTGACGGTGGTCAGCCTCGGCATCCGGCCGCAGCCCCGGTCGCGAGCCGATGATCGTCACAGCAGCGCCGAGCGGCACGAGCAGTTCGCGGCCGTTCGCCTGCAGGACCAGGTGGTCCTCGATCCGGGCAGTCAGGATCGGTGACGAGCGTCCCGTCCAGCAGTTCCCCTGACCGCACCATGACGCGCGCGGCTCCCACGCGATCGACGAGCCGACCCCGGGCGGCCTCGGCGACGAACACCTCGTAGGCGTCCTCGCGGAGCTCGGCATCCACCTCACGCCTGCAGCCCCGCGATGGCCTCGAACCAGGGATCGCGACATGGCCTCGCGGTATTCCCCTCCGCGGCGCAGTCAAACCGCGTCGGCGGCCGCTCGCGTCGGCCGATGTTTCGCGACGCCGGCGAGCGTCGGGCACACCACGGCCCGTCGCGACGGTCCTCCACCGGCACGGAAGGGGTCTTGACACGGCATCTATCGATGTCATACAAATGCAAACACAGGTAAACGCACTCAAACCGAGAAGAATCCGACCTGCCGGGGAGGGACTCCCCGGCACCGCGTTCCCCCGGCGCGGCATCCAGTCGACCCGACCCGGAGGAACGTGCCGTGAAGACCACGACCAGCGCTGCCGCGCAGCCCACCCGCGCCCGTGCCGGGCGCCCGACGACGCACCCAACGACCCTGCGCCTGATCGACGCGGGCGCCCCGGCGAGCAGCTGAGCCTGCCGTACGAGTGGGAGGTCGCCCCCGGCGTGCCCGCGGTCCCGCCGGTGCCGAGCGCGCCTCCACCTCGTCGGAGCGGGCGACGCGGACGCTCGATCCCGACCTGCCGGACCCGGGCCGCTGGGCCGCCAGGCTGGCCCGCGCGATCGCCGAGGTCGTCCGTCGGCGAGCGACCGCCCGGCCAGCTGACCCGCTGGGTGGCCCGCGACGAGCTGGCCCGCCTGGCCCGCCGCGGCCGCGGCAGTCGCACGTCATCCGTCGGCGCGGGCCCAGCGCGGGGTCTCGCGGCTGCGGATCGTGCGAGCCGTGCGCGTGTGCCCGGTCGCTCCCGGGATCGTCGAGACGTCCGCCGTCCTCGTCGGCGGCGATCGGGCCCAGGCCGTCGCCATCCGGCTCGAGGCCGTCGACGGCCGCTGGCTGGCGACCGCCGTCGCAGCTCGGCTAGGAGTCGCGAGCTCCACGCCGATCGGACCTCGTCGACCGTCGGTGCCCGGCGGCTGCGCCGTCCGGCTGGCTCAGCCGGCACCGGCGCCGGCGAACCGCGGCGTCGGCCCGCTGGACAGGCGGTCGCCGTGCCGGGTGACGCTGCCGCGCGCCGCGAGGTGCGGATGCTCGGCCGCCTCGCGGTAGTCGAGCACCGGGGTCACGCAGGCGTCGGTGCCGTCGAAGACGGCCGCCCACTCGTCGCGCGTCCGCGAGCGCGAACGCCTCCTGCCAGCACCGCCGTGAGCGCGGGCCACGTGCGACTGGTCGTCACGATCAGGCAGCGACTCGGGATCCAGCCGCCAGGCCGGCGACGAGCTCGTCGTAGAACTTCGCTCCAGCGCGCCCGACGGCGACGAAACGCCCGTCGGCACAGCGCGTAGGTGCGGTAGAACGGCACTCCCGCCGTCGAGCAGGTTCGATCCGCGCGACCGTCGACCACAGGCCCGAGCCGCGTCGAGCGCATAGACCAGCTCCATCAGCACGGGCACGCCGTCGACGATGGCGGCGTCGACGACCTCCCCGAGCGCCGGTCGGCTGCCGCCGGACCAGAGCGGCGAGGACGCCGATGACCAGCTGCAGGGAGCCGGCCGGCGTAGTCGCCCACGAGGTTCAGCGGCAGGACGGGCTGCTCGGTCGGCCCGATCGCGTCGCAGCGCCCCGGTGACCGACAGGTAGTTGATGTCGTGCCCGGCGCGCTGGGCCCACGGCCCGTCCTGGCCCCAGCCGGACATCGCGGCCGTAGACGAGCGCCGGCATTCACGGCGCGGCACGTCGTCCGGGCCGACGCCGAGCCGCTCGGCCACCCCGGGCCGGAAACCCTCGATCAGGACGTCCGCCTCGGCGACGAGCGGAGAGCAGGTCGGCCCGCTGCTCGTCGGACTTCAGGTCCAGCCGCACCTCGCGCGCGTACGACGCGGTGAGGTCGACGAAGGCCCCCGGGCGGTCCGCGGCGCCGACACCCGCACCACGTCGGCGCCCAGCGAGCCGAGCACGAAGGCCGCGTGCGGCACCGGACCGATCGCGGCGAGCTCCAGCGACGCGGATCCCCGCCAGCGGACCCGGCGGCCGCTGCCTGCCGACTCCGCCGGATCCGGTCATCGGGCGCTACTAGCGACGCTTCTTGCGGTTCGCCCGCTCGGCCCGACGACGCTCGGCCCGGGACGCGTTCGGGGTCGACCTCGACGATGCTCGCCGTCCTCGACCTCCAGCTGCGCCGTGCATCACGCCGCCGGTCTCGCTCGGGGCGCTGTACTCCATGTGCTGCGGACGCGAGGGCCCCAGGCCCTTGGCGACGATCGCGGGGGCCTCCTCTCGACCTGACGCGCGCCTCCTGGGCTCCGGCCGCCACGGCCGCGGCGAGGCCCGCGGTCGCCTGCGACTGCGGTCGCGTCGGCGAGCTCCTCGACGGCGGCCGCGGCCTCCTCGGAGACCGGCGGGTTCACCTGGACCTCGACGTTGAACAGGTAGCCGACCGTCTCCTCCTTGATGGCGTCCATCATCGCGTTGAAGAGGTCGAAGCCCTCGCGCTGGTACTCGATCAGCGGATCGCGCTGGGCCATGGCGCGCAGCCCGATGCCGTCGCGCAGGTAGTCCATCTCGTAGAGGTGCTCGCGCCACTTGCGGTCGAGGACGGACAGGATCACGCGGCGCTCGAGCTCGCGCGTGACCTCCTCGCCCAGGGACTCCTCGCGCGCGTCGTAGGCGTGCTCGGCATCCTCGACGAGCTCGTCGACGAGGAACTCCGAGCGACAGGCCGGCCCGGCCGCCGCCGGAGCGGTCCTCGAGCTCCTCCACGGTCACGCCGACCGGGTAGAGCTGCTTGAGCGCGGTCCACAGCTGCTCGAGGTCCCACGACTCGGGGTAGCCCTCGGCGGTGGCGGCCTGGACGTAGCCGGTGACCGTGTCGTTGATGAAGGTGCGGACCTGCTCCTGGATGTCCTCGCCCTCGATCACCTGACGACGCTCGTCGTAGATGACCAGGCGCTGCCGGTTCAGGACGTCGTCGTACTTCAGGACGTCCTTGCGGATCTCGAAGTTCTGCGCCTCGACCTGCGACTGCGCCGATCGGATGGCGTTGGTGACCATCTTCGCCTCGATCGGCACGTCGTCCGGCACGTTGAACCGGCGCAGGAAGGCAGTCGACCATGTCGGACTTGAACAGCCGCATGAGGTCGTCCTCGAGCGACAGGTAGAACTGCGTCTCGCCCGGGTCGCCCTGACGGCCGGAGCGACCGCGCAGCTGGTTGTCGATGCGGCGCGACTCGTGCCGCTCGGTGACGAGCACGTAGAGGCCGCCCGAGCTCGGTGACCTCCTCGTGCTCGGTCGCGACCGACGCCTTCGGCCTGCTCGAGCGCGTCCGGCCACGCGGCCTCGTAGTCCTCGGGGTCCTCGATCGGCGACAGCCCCTGCTGCGACAGTCGCGCCGCCGCCATGAACTCGGGGTTGCCGCCCAGGATGATGTCGGTGCCGCGACCGGCCATGTTGGTGGCGACGGTGACCGCGCCGCGACGACCGGCCTGCGCGACGATCGCGGCCTCACGCTCGTGGTGCTTCGCGTTGAGGACCTCGTGCGGCACCCCGCTCTGCTTCAGGAGCCGGGACAGCGTCTCGGACTTCTCGACGCTCGTCGTGCCCACGAGGATCGGCTGGCCCTTCTGCGTGTCGCTCGACGATGTCCTCGACGACGGCGTCGTACTTGGCGTCCTCGGTGCGGTAGACGAGGTCGGCGTTGTCGATGCGGACCATCGGGCGGTTGGTCGGGATCGGGACGACGCCGAGGTTGTAGATCTGGTTGAACTCCGCGGCCTCGGTCATGGCCGTGCCGGTCATGCCGGACAGCTTGTTGTAGAGGCGGAAGAAGTTCTGCAGCGTGATGGTCGCGAGGGTCTGGTTCTCGGCCTTGATCTCCACGCCCTCCTTGGCCTCGATCGACTGGTGCAGGCCCTCGTTGTAGCGACGGCCGGCGAGGATGCGACCGGTGTGCTCGTCGACGATGATGACCTCGCCGTTCATGACGACGTAGTCGCGGTCCTTCTTGAACAGCTCCTTGGCCTTGATCGCGTTGTTGAGGAAGCCGACGAGCGGGGTGTTGACCGTGTCGTAGAGGTTGTCGATGCCGATCTGGTCCTCGACCTTGTCGATCGCCTCCTCGAGGACGCCGATGGTGCGCTTCTTCTCGTCGACCTCGTAGTCCTCGTCGCGCTCGCAGCAGGTTGGCGATGCGGGCGAACTCGGCGTACCAGGTCGTCGCCTGGTCGGCCGGTCCGCTGATGATCAGCGGGGTGCGGGCCTCGTCGATGAGGATCGAGTCGACCTCGTCGACGACGGCGAAGTGGTGCCCGCGCTGGACCATCTCCTCCTGCGACCACGCCATGTTGTCGCGCAGGTAGTCGAAGCCGAACTCGTTGTTGGTGCCGTAGGTGATGTCGGCGGCGTAGGCGACCCGACGCTCGGCGGGCGTCATGTTGGCGAGGATCACGCCGACCTCGAGGCCGAGGAACCGGTGGATGCGGCCCATCCACTCGGAGTCGCGCTCGGCGAGGTAGTCGTTGACCGTGACGACGTGGACGCCGTTGCCGGACAGCGCGTTCAGGTAGGCCGGCAGCGTGGCGACCAGGGTCTTGCCCTCACCGGTGCGCATCTCGGCGATGTTGCCCAGGTGCAGGGCGCCGCCGCCCATGATCTGGACGTCGTAGTGGCGCTGGCCGAGGGTGCGCTTGGCCGCCTCGCGGACGGTCGCGAAGGCCTCCGGCAGCAGGTCGTCGAGGGTCTCGCCGTCGGCGTAGCGCTTCTTGTACTCGTCGGTCAGCGCCCGCAGCTCGGCGTCGCTGAGGGAGACGAAGTCCTCCTCGATGGCGTTGACCGCCTTGGCGATGCCGTCGAGCTTGCGCAGGGTCTTGCCCTCGCCGGCGCGGAGGATCTTGTCGAGCACTCCCACAGCGGTGCGACCTTTCCGTCGGGATGCGTCAGCAGAGCCCCGGTGGGCATCCGCACGCGAGCGGTCGACGTGACCGCTCCCCCATCGTAGATGGCGGGCGCCAAACACGCGTGGGGGCAGTGGGAGACTGCCGCCCATGGCGTCGACGTCGGTCCCGACCCCCCCGATCCTCAGCGACGGGGTCGTCAGCCTGCGCCCCCCGCGGCCCGACGACGCCGAGAGCATCACCCGGGCCTGCCAGGACCCGCAGATCGGCCAGTGGACCACCGTCCCCGTCCCGTACGCCCGGGAGGACGCCGATGAGTGGCTCGCCCAGCACCAGGCGGCAGCGGAGTGGTGGACGAACCCGACCTGGAGCGTCACCGTGGTTCCCGACGACGGGTGGTGCGGGACCCTCGACCTGCGCCCGGACGGCGAGGGCGGCGTCGAGGTCGGATACCTGCTCGCCCCGTGGGCCCGCGGCCGCGGCCACGCCACCCGCGCCCTGCGGCTCGCGTGCGCCTGGGCCTTCGGCAGCCTCGGCGGTCCAGGTCGTCCGGTGGTGCGCCTACACCGGCAACGTCGCATCGCTGCACACCGCGCGCAACGTGGGGTTCCAGGTGCCCGACCACGTCTTCCGCGCCTACAGCGCGCAGCGTGGCCAGCGACGGGACTCCTGGATCGGAACCCTCACCCCGGACGACCTGTCCTCCGCCAGCCGGATGGGCGATCCGCGGGGACGGTATCTGGGCCCGAGCCTGACCGCCCGGGAGCTCGACGTGCTGCGGCACATGACGCGCGGACAGTCGAACCGGGCGATCGCCGTCGAGCTCGGCATCAGCGAGAACACCGTGAAGAACCACGTGCGCAGCATCCTGGAGAAGCTCCAGGCCAAGTCCCGGTCCGAGGCCGTCGTCATCGGCCTGCGGCAGGGGCTCACGCACCTGCCGGACTGACCCCCCTGCCGGACTGACCCACCTGCCGGACTGACGTCAGGCGTCCACAGCCCCGCTCGGCTCCGCCCCCGAACCACCGTCGGCCCGGCGATCCTGTGCGGATGCCACGCCTGGCCGCTGACGTCGTCGACCTCATCCTCGGCCGCACCTGCGTGGCCTGCCAGACGCCCGGGCCGGGGTGGTGCCCCGCCTGCCTCGCCCTGGTGCGTGGCCGGGCGGGCATCGTCCGCGTCCCTGCCGTCGACGTCAGCGTCGCGACGGCCATCCGGTACGACGGAGTGGGTCGCCGCGTCATCCTCGACTACAAGGAGCGTGGACATCGCGCTCTGGCCCGTCCCCTCGGCGTGCTGCTGGCCGACGCCGTACTGGTGCACGTCGCCTCGCGGCCCGGCCGACGCCTCGCGCTCGTGCCGGTCCCGGGCCACCGAGGGGCCACCCGAGGATTCGACGCGCTCGGCGCAGTGGTGTCGGCCGCCCGCCGGACGCTGGCCGCGGCCGGCCACGACGCCGTCGTCACCCGTCTCCTGCGTCCCGGCGCACGCCACGCACCCTTGAAGCGGCTCGGCCGGCAGGAGCGCTTCCGCGGGATCGAGGGCGCCTTCCTGCCAGTCAAGGTGCGCAAGTCGATCGAGGACGAGTTGGTGCTCATCGTCGATGATGTCGTCACCAGCGGGGCGACACTGGCAGAGGCGACGCGGGTGCTGCGCCGGGTCGGGGTACGCGTGGATGGCTCGGCGACCGTCGCAGCCGCGCTCCGCTAGGAGATGGACGCGCTGACCGGATGCGTGCTACCCGGGATAGGCAGGAGACGAGCCGCGCACCCGCTCGGTCCACAGCCCCGTCGTGAACTCGTAGACGAGGCCGTCAGCGGCACCCACCAGCGTCGGCAGTCCGGGCGCGGCCCCCACGGTCAGCGGTGCCTCGGGGTTGCCCTGCGAGTTCGACGACCCGCGCGCGATCGACACCTCGAACACCTGCACCGAGCCTGCGCTCTCACTGCCCAGCACCGAGAGCGAGTCCGCTCCGGACCAGGCCGCGTCGAGCACCTCCACCAGCCGGGACTCGACGCGGATCGGCGCGTTGACCGCGATCCGCGTCGATGTCCCGGCGGAGCGGATCACGCGCGCCAGCAGGAGGCCGGTCCGCGGGCCGCGGCGGATGATGAGGGCCGCACGCGTGCCGTCCCGCGAGGGGATCGCCGCGAGCAGGACCGTGCGCTTGCTCAGGCCGGAGACGCTGATCGGCACCGAGGTCCCGTCAGGGGTCACCGAGACCAGACCGTCCTCCTCGTCCACGACCCAGACCGAGGACCGGTCGAAGGCGATCGACGTCGGCGAACCCGCTTCGCGGACGCGGATCAGCGGTGCGCCCTCGAGCATCCGCGCCTCCCACACCGCCCCCTCGATGTCGATGCCGGCGATGGACTGCGAGTCGTTGGAGATGGCGATGTCGACCAGCGGGATCTCTCCCTGCCCCGCACCTCCCGGCACGGTGCGGACCCCGTCCGGGATCAGCCGCACGACCCCGTCCGGCCGGGCGGCGTAGCCCACCGAGCCGGTCGGCAGTCCGTTGGGATCCACGGCCGGCCAGGCATCGCGCGGCTGCGGCGAGGGTGCTCCGGGCACCAGGAGCGGCTGGCCGCCCGCGGTGATCTCCACCGCCTGCACGTCGGGCAGCTGCTTCAGGGTCCAGACGATCTGCTGCGACAGCGCCTGGCGGGTCCGGTCGTCCGCCTGGCGGGCGTTGGCGGTGAGGTCCACGCGGGCGATGCCGGACTCGATCGGCACCGCATCGATGTTGAGCGCAACGCCCGCGGGGAAGCCGGTGCGGACCGCTGGCCGCAGCCAGGCGCTGGGTCCGGCCACCAGGTCGCGCACGAGCGTGGTGGCCAGCCCGGGGCCGATCACGGGGATCATCCGCGGATCCGGCACCAGCGTGTCGAACTCCGGGTTGAAGAAGTACACGGCGAAGCTGCGGAAGGCCCGGTCGACGTCGGTCTGCGACAGCACGAGCCCCTCGGGCGCAACCGAGATGCGCCACTCGCCGTTCACCTTGTCGAGGTCGAATGCGGTGCGCAGCTCCGCGGACGGACCGCTCACCTCGAAGCGGCCGTTGGGCGCGATCTGCCCGGCCTCGTCCGCGGTGAGGACGACCGAGCTGCCGAGCTCCGTCAGCGACGGTGCGCCCTCGTACACGGCGACGCCGGCGTCGGTATCCCATTCCAGGCTCGCCTTCGGCGTCAGGTACATGCGGGCCACTGCGTGGTCGCCGTCGAAGGACGCGGATGCGTCGAGGAAGCCCTGGACCACCTCGAGCTGGCTCATGCCCTCGCGCGGCTCGCGCGCGATGACGCGGATGAACTGGTCCTCGGGGTCGACGCCGACCTGCTCGCCCTGCTGGATCGGCCCCGCCGTCGGCACCTGTGCGGTCAGGGAGGTGGGCGTGCCCGCGCAGGCGCTGACGGTGGCGAGGATGACCACCACGATCCCCAGGCGGAGCCCCGTCCGCCCTCCCGTCATCGGTCGCCGGGTGGTCATCGGTCACCCCCCTTGATGACGAACGTCGCGGCGGGCGACGATGAGGCGGGCTCGCGCGGGCCGAGATCGTCGGCATCGTCGGGAGCCACGTCGAGGACATCATCCGTGTCGACATCCGTCCTGACGTCGGACGGCTCCAGCGGCAGGGGCGACTCGGTGATCGGGATCGAGCGATCGAGCGGCAGGGTGAGGCGGAAGCAGGCGCCCAGCCCCGGCTCGCCCCACGCCTCGAGCCAGCCGCCGTGCAGTCGCGCGTCCTCCAGGCTGATCGACAGTCCCAGCCCCGTGCCTCCCGTCGTGCGGGCCCGCGCCGGGTCGGCCCGCCAGAAGCGGTTGAACACCAGGGCCGACTCGCCCGGCCGCAGGCCCACGCCGAAGTCCCGTACGGACACGGCCACGGCATCCGGGCCCGCGGCGATCGACACGTCCACCCCGCGAAGGTCGCCGTGCTCGATGGCGTTCTCGATCAGGTTGCGGACGATGCGCTGAACTCGCCGAGGGTCGCAGTCGACGGTGCATGCCGTCTCCGGCGTGACGAGGCGAACGTCGAGGCCACTGTGCTCTGCCAGCGGCTGCGCGATGTCGATCGCCCGCTGGACCAGGCTGACGAGGTCGACCCGCTCCGCGTCGAGCACGGCTGCCCCAGCGTCGAACCGCGAGATCTCCAGCAGGTCCACCAGCAGCGCCTCGAAACGGTCGAGCTGGTTCTGCAGCAGTTCGACGGCGCGCTCCGTCGGCGCGTCGAGGCCGACGCGGTCGTCATAGACGACATCGGCAGCCATCCGGATCGTGGTCAGCGGGGTGCGCAGCTCGTGGGACACGTCCGACACGAACCTCTGCTGGACGCGCGAGAGCTCCTCCAGCTGTCGGATCTGCCGGGCAAGGCTCTCGGCCATCGCGTTGAACGAGGTGGCCAGCCGGGCGAGATCGTCCGTGCCCTTGACCTTCATCCGCTCGGCCAGGTTGCCCTCCGCGAGTCGGGCCGCGGTCTGCGATGCCGCGCGCACCGGGACCACGACCTGCCGGGTCACCAGCCAGGCGACGAAGGCCAGGAGCATCACCAGCAGGACACCGGTGTACACCACGGAACTGCGGACGAGGTCCAACGTCGCCTGCTCCTGGCCGAGCGGGAACAGGTAGTACAGCTCGTACGGCCCGACCGTCGGCACCAGCAGCGGAGCGCCCACGATCAGGCCGGGCGCGCTCCGCCCGTCGAGGAACTGGATCTCCGTGTAGGTCCAGGACTGCCGCTCGGAGTCGACGACGGCCTCGCGCAGGGCCGTCGGCACGCTCGACTCGGCGACGAGGTTGGTGCCGCGCTCGGGTGCGTCCCCGCTGGGCTGCGAGGACAGCAGCAGGACGTCGAAGGTGGACGGCGACCCGGCTCGCGCGGCCAGCGCGCTCACCACGCTGTCGACCAGGCGGTCGGGTGACGGCGTCGACGGACCGGTGTCGGCCGCGTCAAGGATCCGCTGAGCCTCACCCAGACCGGCGGACGCCTCGCCGACGCTGATGCGCTCCTTCGCGTCGAGGAGTCCCGACGTCACGCGGGACAGCAGCGACAGGCCCAGCACGCCGACCACGATGACGGACAGCACGAGGGTGGTCGCCGTGACCCGCAGCCAGAGCGAGCGTCGCCAGATCCGCCTGATCGCGCGCGGCACGACGAGGAGGAACCGGGGTACGGCCATCAGGATCCGGGTCATCGAACTGCCGCCAGCGCGCTACGCCGGACCCGCCTTGTAGCCCACGCCGCGAACGGTGAGCACGATGTCCGGGTTCTCGGGGTCGATCTCGACCTTGGCGCGCAGGCGCTGCACGTGCACGTTGACCAGGCGGGTGTCGGCAGCGTGCCGGTAGCCCCACACCTCCTGCAGGAGCACCTCGCGCGTGAAGACCTGGCCCGGCTTGCGGGCCAGGCACACGAGCAGGTCGAACTCCAGCGGGGTCAGCGACAGCACCTCGCTGCCGCGTCGCACGGCGTGACCGGTGACGTCGATCTCGAGGTCGCCGATGAGCAGGGTCTGCGGGGGGCTGTCGTCGTTGCGGCGGATCCGTGCCCGGATCCGCGCCACCAGCTCCTTGGGCTTGAACGGCTTCACGACGTAGTCGTCCGCGCCCGACTCGAGGCCGACGACGACGTCGATGGTGTCGCTCTTCGCAGTCAGCATGACGATCGGCGTGCCGGACTCCGCCCGGATGGCGCGGCACACGTCGATGCCGTCCCGGCCGGGGAGCATGAGGTCGAGGAGCACGAGGTCCGGCTTGCTGGCGCGGAACGCCTCGAGCGCCTCAGCACCGTCGGCGCAGAACACCGGCTCGAAGCCCTCGCCACGCAGGACGATGCCCAGCATCTCCGACAGCGCCGCGTCGTCATCGACCACCAGCACCCGCCCGCGCGAGGAACTGGACGAGCCCGACTGGGTGACCGTCATGCGCCTATGGTGACACGTCGGGGAGTCCCACGAGCAGGACTATCGCTCCGGGGGCGTTCACCAGCCCGTGCGCGACCATGGCCGAGCCCGTCGATCCGGTCTTCCATCGGACCCAGCCGAGCAGCAGTCCGGTCGGCAGCAGGACGAAGAAGCGAATCGGCTCGAAGTGGAAGCCGGCGAACACCACAGCCGTGATGATGATGGTCAGGAGCCCGCTCACGCCCCGCTTGCGCAGGGCCGCGAAGAAGAAGCCCCGGAAGAAGAGCTCCTCGACGATGGGCGCACCCACCATGACCAGGGCGGCGAAGACCGTCAGGGACAGGCGATCGGCGCCCTGCTCGAGTTCGGCCGCCACGTCCCCGGCGGCCGACGTGAGGTCGGGGACGAAGAGCTGCGTGATGAGGGCCGCGATGCCCGCGGCCATGAGCCCGGCGAACCCGGCCAGGGCACCCCACCCGGTGTCGGACCAGGTCAGCCGCAGCCCGAGGTCGATGCGCGGCCCGTTTCCGCGCCGAGCGGTGGCCAGCAGCGGCCAGCCCGCCAATGCGAGCCACGGCGCCGTCGTGCCGACCAGGATCTGCACCGCTATCGGGGCATCGAGGAAGAACAGCGCCCCGCCGACGCCCACGCCGATGAAGACCGCGGCGATCGCGGCCCAGAACACGTCCCAGAGCCCCCAGCGCGGCGGCCGCAGGTCGTGACCGGCAGCGACCTCCTCGAGGACGGTGACCGGGCAGCCGGGATAGTCGGCCGGAGGAGGGACGCGGGTCACGCGCCACCGTAACCTCCCTCACTTCCCTCGTTGAACGTGCAGACGTTGGTGGACGGGGACCGCGTGAGACGCCAACGTCTGCACGCTCAACGAGGGGGCGGTAGCGTCGGTCGGGTGACGAATGAGCGCCCGCCGACCAAGAACCCGTGGCTTGTGATGTCCCCGATGCGCCGAGCGATCGGCATCGTCCTGATCGTGATCGGCGCGGTGTGGTTCCTGCAGGGCATCGGCGTCGCCCAGGGCAGCGTCATGACCGGCAGCACCCTGTGGGCGGTCCTCGGAGTCGGGTGCTTCGTCGCGGGAGCCATGGTCCTGCGCCGGGCGCTGGTCGCAGCACGACTCAGCATCGAGAAGGCCAGCGCCCCGATCGAGGACGACACCGGGGAGAAATAGACAGATCCGGGCCGAAGTCGGCCCGGATCTGTCGATTTCTCCCGCTTTGCGGGACAAACGGTCAGTAGCGGTAGTGGTCGGACTTGTACGGGCCGGCCACGTCGACGCCGAGGTACTCGGCCTGCTTCTTGTTCAGCTCGGTGAGCCGGACGCCCAGGGCGTCGAGGTGCAGGCGCGCCACCTTCTCGTCGAGGTGCTTGGGCAGCGTGTAGACGCCGAGCGGGTACTCGTCGAGCTTGGTGAACAGCTCGATCTGCGCCAGCACCTGGTTGGTGAAGGAGTTGCTCATCACGAACGACGGGTGACCGGTCGCGTTGCCGAGGTTCAGCAGGCGACCCTCCGACAGCATGATGATCGAGTGGCCGTCGGGGAACGTCCACTCGTCGACCTGCGGCTTGATCGTCTTGCGCTTGATCCCGCGGTCGCCGGTGAGGCCGGCGATGTCGATCTCGTTGTCGAAGTGACCGATGTTGCCGACGATCGCCTGGTGCTTCATCTTCGCCATCGAGTCGACGGTGATGACGTCGTAGCAGCCGGTGGCCGTGATGAAGATGTCCGCCGTGTCGACGACGTCCTCGAGGCGGGCGACCTGGTAGCCGTCCATGGCCGCCTGCAGCGCGCAGATCGGGTCGATCTCGGTGACGATGACGCGGGCGCCCTGGCCACGCAGCGAGTCCGCCGAGCCCTTGCCGACGTCGCCGTAGCCGCAGACCACGGCGACCTTGCCGCCGATGAGGGTGTCGGTGGCGCGGTTGATGCCGTCGATGAGCGAGTGGCGGCAGCCGTACTTGTTGTCGAACTTGCTCTTGGTGACCGAGTCGTTGACGTTGATCGCCGGGAAGAGCAGCGAGCCCTCGCGCATCATCTCGTAGAGGCGATGCACGCCGGTCGTGGTCTCCTCGGTGACGCCCTTGATGCCGCGGCGATCGTGGTCCAGCGCTGCGGATCCTCGGTGAGCGAGCGGCGCAGCGTCTCGAGGACGACGGCGTACTCCTCGGAGGTCGACTCGTCGGGGGTCGGGACGACGCCGGCGGCCTCGAACTCCTTGCCCTTGTGGACGAGGAGGGTGGCGTCGCCACCGTCGTCGAGGATCATGTTGGGGCCCTTGCCGTCCGGCCACATCAGGACCTGCTCGGTGCACCACCAGTACTCGGGCAGCGTCTCGCCCTTCCAGGCGTAGACCGGCACGCCGGCGGGGGCATCGACCGTGCCGTTGGGGCCGACGACGACGGCCGCGGCCGCGTGGTCCTGCGTCGAGAAGATGTTGCAGGAGGCCCAGCGCACGTCGGCGCCGAGCTCGACGAGGGTCTCGATGAGGACGGCGGTCTGCACGGTCATGTGCAGCGAGCCGGTGATCCGGGCGCCCGTCAGCGGCTTGGAGGCGCCGTACTCGCTGCGCATCGCCATGAGGCCGGGCATCTCGTGCTCGGCGAGGCGGATCTCGTCGCGGCCGAACTCGGCCAGGGACAGGTCGGCGACCTTGTAGTCAGGGGTGCCGTCGGACTTCAGAACGGACATGCGTGAACTCCTCGAATGCGGTTTCGTCGCGAACGGCACGAGGCTTCGATGGTTCGCAGGTGATGGCTCGCCGGTCCAGCGGGCGAACGTCGCGACGGGAACCAGGGCTCCGGACCATCAGCGACCCGCCCATTCTGCCAGATCGCGGCCTTGCGCCAGCCAGCCCGCCGCCACGCCGGGGAAATGCGGGTCTCAGGGGGTGTCGGGCGGCGCTGGCGTCCGGTCGAGGTCGGGCTCCAGGAAGATGTAGCGCGCCGTCGGGACGGCCGCCCGGACCGCCAGCCTCGGCGGCATCGATGTCCTGGGCGATCTCGGTGCCCGTGTCGCCGTGGGCCACGGCGATCTTCGCGGCCACCAGCAGCTCGTCGGGCCCGACGTGCAGGGTGCGCAGGTGGATGACCCGCTCGACGCCCTCCGACGACTCCAGGGCGGCGCGGATGGCCGCCACCTCCTCCGGCAGCGCGCTCTCGCCGACCAGCATCGCGGTCATCTCCATCGCGAGGAAGATCGCGATCACCACGAGCAGGGTGCCGACGGCCATGGCACCCAGCGCGTCGAACCGACCGTTCCCGGTGATGACGGCCAGCCCGACGCCGAGCAGCGCGAACACCAGGCCGATCAGGGCGCCGGCGTCCTCCAGGAGGATGACGGGCAGTTCGGGCTGGCGGGCATCCCGCACGAACTTGGCCATCGAGCGCCGGCCGCGAGAGCGGTTCGCCTCCTTGACGGCGGTCCGGAGGGACAACCCCTCCAGGACGATCGCCACCAGCAGCACGACGACCGCGATCCACCAGTCGTTCAGCGGCTCCGGCTCCTGCCACTTGTGCCAGCCCTCGTAGAGCGAGAACATGCCGCCGACCATGAACAGGACGATCGCGACGATGAAGCCGTAGACGTACCGGCGTCGCCCGTAGCCGAAGTTGTGGTGCTCGTCGGCCTTCTTCTTGGCCCGCTTGTTCCCGATGAGCAGCAGCACCTGGTTGCCCGAGTCCGCCACCGAGTGGATGGCCTCGGACAGCATGGACGACGATCCGGTGAAGAAGAAGGCGATGAACTTCGCGACCGCGATGCCCAGGTTCGCCAGGAGCGCGGCGATGACCGCCTTCATGCCGCCCTCAGTGCTCATGTCCCGCCTCCGGTCATCGCTCGGTCGACTGGACGATAGCGACCAGCCCGTCGGCCTCGACGACGCTGTCGGGGTCGTCGGCGGAGATCACGGCCGCGGTGCCGGGCCGCAGCGTGACCTCGGCGAACTCGGACACGACCCGCGCCGTGCCCTCGATCGCGAGCAGGATCCGGTAGGCGCCCGAGGGGATGCGCTCCACGCCGGACGAGACCATCCGCACGACGAACGGGGCGTTGACGGGCCAGATGAGGTCGCCGTGACGGGTCGGCATGACCTGCGGTCGCACGTCGAGGTCGAGGGCGGCGATGGCGTGGTCGACGAAGACCGGCTTGCCGGTCAGGCCGAGCCGGACGACGTTGTCCGACGAGGTCATGACCTCCAGGCCGGTACCGCGGATGTAGCTGTGCGGCACGCCCGCCGGCACGTACACCGCCGCTCCCGCGGCCAGCCGCAGGTAGGCCAGCAGCGGGGTCAGCAGTGCGCCCGCGTCGGTGGGGTACAGCTCGGCGACCGTGCGGTAGGCGACCACCTCCTCGGCGGGCAGGCCGGCGGCGTCGGCCGCTGTCTCCGAGCGAGGCCACCGCGGCCGGCGATCGCGGCGGCGAGCAGCAGCGCGGATCGCCGCACGTCGATCCTCGGCGGCCAGGGCCGCGACGGCGTCCTCCGTGCCGGCGATCCCGGACAGGACCGCGATCGCCTGATCCAGGGGCCGCCAGCCGGCGAACGCCTCGAACGGCTCGAGGGCCACGAGCATCTCGGTCTTCTCGAACGGGTCGCTGTAGACGAGGCGGCGCACCGGGCTCGAGCTGCGCGTGCCACCCGGCGTCGGCGACCGCCTTGGGCGGGTGGACCTGCACGGACAGCGGGCGGGCCGCGGCCAGCAGCTTGACCAGCAGCGGGATCGCCTCGACGTCGAAGTGGTCCGCGAGCAGCTCGCCGGTGGGTTCGCCCGCGATGTCGATGAGCGGGGACGGACCGCCCGGGTGCACGCCGAACCACAGCTCGGCCTGCGCCGCACCCGTCGCCTCGCCGCTCCACGGCTCGAGGCCGTCGACGATGCCCCAGTCGTAGTCCTTGATGGCCCCCCTGACGATCAGCACGATGTCAGCCCTCCGCAGGCAGGATGGCCTCGTCGAGCAGCATCACCGGGATGCCGTCGCGCACCTCGTAGGACCGTCCGCATGCAGTGCAGACGATTCGGCCGCGGGCTCGTCGGGACGCACGGGCGCGTGCTCGGGGCAGGGGCAGGCCAGCACGTCCCACAGCTCCGCCGCGACGCCCAGGGGCGCCGGACGTCCGGTCAGGTCACTCATGCCGATCCTCCCGATCGCATCATGGCCAGCACCTCGTCGCGGATCGCCGCCATCTGCGGCTCGTCGCCCGCCTCGACGTTGAGCCGAAGCAGCGGCTCGGTGTTGCTGGGCCGCACGTTGAACCACCAGCCGTCGCCCGTCACCGTCATCCCGTCGAAGTCCTCGATGTCGGTGACCCCGCGGGCGACGAACTCCGGCACGGATCGCCTCCGTGACGGCGGCCTGGTCGGCGACCTCGGTGTTGATCTCGCCGCTGGACGACGTAGCGGTCGAACGGCGCCAGCAGGCTCGACAGGGTCGTGCCCTCCTCGGTCTCGCCGAGCGCGGCGATGGTGTGCAGGGCGGCGAGCATCCCGGAGTCGGCGCGCCAGAAGTCGCGGAAGTAGAAGTGGCCGGAGTGCTCGCCGCCGAAGACCGCACCGGTCTCGGCCATCGTCTGCTTGATGAACGAGTGCCCGACGCGCGTGCGCACCGGCGACGCCGCCGTTCTCGAGCACGACCTCGGGCACCGCCTTGGAGGTGATCAGGTTGTGGATGATCGTGCTGCCGGGGTACTTGGCCAGCTCGCGCGAGGCGATGAGGGCGTCAGCGTCGACGGATCGACGATCTCGCCGCGCTCGTCGACGACGAAGCAGCGGTCCGCGTCGCCGTCGAAGGCGAGGCCGAGATCGGCCCCGACCTCGCGGACGCGCGCCTGCAGGTCGCGCATGTTCTCCGCGTCGATCGGGTTCGCCTCGTGGTTCGGGAAGGAGCCGTCCAGCTCGAAGTACAGGGCGTCGATGTCGAGGGGCAGGGCCGGCAGTGCCGGCACGCGTCGCCCAGGACGGCCGGCACGGTGAAGCCGCCCATGCCGTTGCCCGCGTCGACGACGACGCGCAGCCGGCGGATCGCCCGAGACGTCGACGAGCTCGCGCAGGAACGCCGCGTAGTCGGCGAGCATGTCCTGCTCGCGCACCTCGCCCAGCGGGCCGTCGAAGGCCGGGACGCCCTCGTCGATCATCCGGCGTGATCTCGCGCAGACCGGAGTCCTGCCCGACCGGGAGCGCGCCCGGCGCGGCACAGCTTGATGCCGTTGTACTGGGCGGGGTTGTGGCTCGCGGTGAACATCGCGCCGGGCAGGCTCCAGCGCCGACCGGAGGCGAAGTAGAGGCCGTCGGTGCTGGCCAGGCCGATGAGGACGACGTCGCAGCCCTGCTCGCGGACACCGTCGGCGAACGACGCGACCAGCGACGGGCCCGACGGGCGCATGTCGTGGGCGATGACGACGGCACCCGGGCCGCCGTCGCGGCCGCCGCACCCACGACGCGGACGAAGGCGGCACCGACCTCGTGGGCGAGGTCCTCGTCGAGCTGGTCGGGATAGGTCCCGCGGACGTCGTAGGCCTTGATGATCGCGTCTAGGTTTCGCACCCGGCAAGGCTATCGCCCAGCGGAGTGACATGGGCCCGATGCCCCGGCGGTCCGACGAGGGGGCCACCCGCAAAGCGTGAGCAGAACGAGAACGCCGCTCGCGATGCCGCCCTACACTCGAGCGATGGCGACTTGCGGTTCGTGCGGCGCCGAGCACGACGCGGCCGCGCGGTTCTGCCCATGGTGCGGCGCTCCGGCCGCCCACGCCTGCGAGACCTGCGGCGCCGACCTCGTCCCCCACTCGGCGTTCTGCTCCTCCTGCGGAGCACGGGCCTCCTCCGAGGCCGCCTCCCCCGTCGCTCACGACGATGCCGCAGCGAGCTCCGAGGGCGAGCGCAAACTCGTGACGGTGCTGTTCGCCGACGTCGCGGGCTCGACCGGCCTGGCCGAGCGCCTGGACCCCGAGCGGATGCGCGCGGTCATGCGCACCTACTTCGACGCGATGCGGAACGCCATCGAATCTGAGGGGGGCATCGTCGAGAAGTTCATCGGCGACGCGGTCGTCGCCCTCTTCGGCGTCCCGTCCGCCCACGAGGACGACCCCGAGCGGGCCCTCCGCGCGGCCCTCGCGATGCTGACAGCGCTCGACGCCGTCAATGGCTCGCTCGAGCGCGAGCACGGGGTCCGCCTCCAGATCCGCGCGGGCGTGAACACCGGCGAGGTGCTGGCCGAGGTGGATCCCGCCCCCGGCGAGCCGATCGTCACCGGCGATGCGATGAACGTGGCTGCCCGCCTGCAGACCAGCGCCGAGCCAGGAACGGTCCTCGTCTCGGCGAGGACCGCACGATCGGCCCGCGGGTTCACCTTCGCGGCCCCGGTGACGTCGGCGCTGCGGGGACGGGCCGCCAGCGTCGACGCCAGGGTGCTGCTCGGGGTCGCCCCGGAGCGGCCCGAGCGGGGGGTGCCCGGACTGCAGGCACCGCTGGTCGGCCGCGACCGGGAGCTGGACCTGCTGAGGAGCGTCCTGATCCGATCGGCGGAGGAGTCGACGGCCAACCTGGTCACCATCTTCGGCGAGGCGGGCGTGGGCAAGAGCCGGCTGACCCGCGAGTTCGTCGACGCAGCACGCGACCAAGGACTGGTGCAGGTCGTGAAGGGCCGGTGCCTCCCCTACGGCTCCGGCATCGCCTTCTGGCCCCTCGCCGAGATCCTCAAGTCCCTCGCCGGCGTCACCGACAGCGACAGCCGCGAGATCGCACTCGCGCGCGTGCGCGAGACAACGGGGTCACTGCTGGCCGGCGCTGGCGTAAGCACCGTGGACGACATCTCTGCCGCGCTGTCGTACACGGTGGGCCTGGAGGATCCCGAGCGCCCGCTGGCCGGGCTGGACCCGCAGCTGGTTCGACGCCGCATGCACGCCGCCTGGGTCGCACTCTTCTCGGCGCTGGCCTCGACCGGACCCGTCATCGTCGTCATCGACGACATCCACTGGGCCGATCCGGCCCTGCTCGATCTGCTCGAGGAACTCTCCGACCGGGTCAGCGGCCCGGTCGTGATCGTGTGCACGTCGCGGCCGGATCTGGTGTCCGTGCGCCCGGGCTGGGGCGGCGGGCGCCGGAACGCGACGGTGGTGAACCTGACCCCGCTGACGGGCAGCGACGCCGGTCGGCTGGTGGATGCCCTCCTGAGCGTCCACGCCTTGCCCGAGCGGGTCCGCGAGCGCATCCTGGCGAGCGCTGAGGGGAATCCCTTCTTCCTCGAGGAGATCCTGCGCCAGTTCATCGACGCCGGCACCATCACGCGAGTCGACGACCACTGGCAGGCGGCCGAGGGCATCGATGACGTCGACATCCCCGACACCGTGCAGGGGGTTCTCGCCGCCCGAATCGACATGCTTTCGCAGGACGACAAGCGCATCCTCCGTGCGGCGGCCGTCGTCGGGCGGACCTTCTGGGCGGGTTCCGTGGCCGCGCTGGTTCCGCCCGAGCCGGCCAACGCCGAGGCAATCGAGGAGTCCCTCCGGCGGCTCGAGGACCGTGACCTCGTGATCAGCCGGTTCGGCTCGACGCTGGTCGGCGAGAGTGAGTACCTGTTCACGCACATCCTGACCCGCGACGTCGCGTACGAGTCCATCCCTCGCGCCGAACGGGTTGACGCGCATCTGGTGATCGCGCGCTGGATCGAGTCGGAAGCCGGCGAGCGGATCGACGAGATCGCCGAGCTCGTGGCCCAGCACTACGCGACCGCCATCGAGCTGGGGCGTGACACGGGCGTGACCACCGACGAATCCGATCGCGAGCGAGCGGTGGCGTGGCTCATCCGGGCCAGCACGTCCGCCCGGCTTCGCTCCGCCAACAAGACTGCTCAGCACCTCGCCCTCCGCGCTGTCGACACTGCCCGCACGGATGAGGAGCGATGCCGCGCACGTGTCGTCCTGTCGGACGCCTACCGGCAGGACGCTCTGGGCGAACTGGGGTGGGTGACCGTGCTCGAAGCGGCCGAGATCGCGGACCGCTCGCCCGACATCGAAGATGGGTATGCCGCCCTGCTCTACGCGCGTGCCTGCGAAATGCCGACGCGCTGGCCAGGAATGATGACGAGTGCTCCGTCGGCCAGCGACGTGGCGGCCCTCCTCGACCGTGGCTTCGCGCTGGCGCCACCCGGTGACTCCGAGGCGCGGGTGCGCCTGCTGGCCAGCCAAGCATCTTGGGCCTGGGCCTTCCCGGACGACGTGACGGATGATGACATCCCGCGTCTGGCGGCCGCCGGAATCGACGCAGCTGACATGGCCCTTCGCCTGGGGGACGCCGATCTGGCCTCCGCCGCGTTGGACGCCGTTGCGGGGACGGTCACCTACCGGGGCGACTACTCGGCCATGGTCCCCGTGTGGGAGCGCCGCTGGGAGCTACGGGACCGGCTGACCAATCCAACGGAGATCGTCGACCTGCACGCCATGGGCGCCTGGATGAACGAGGAGATCGGTCGGTACGAGGAGTCGATCAGGATCGCGCAGGCCCACATCGACAACGCCGCGGAGAGTATGACGCCGCACCCCCGCGTGTGGATGAGCATCTCGCTGTTCCGCCTGGGCCGCTGGGATGAGGCTGTCGTGAGCTGCGAAGCCGGCATCGCCGCCCTCGGCGACAAGAGCGACAACCCGCCCGGCTTCGCGGTGAGCCTCTACCTCGTCGCTGCGGCAATCCATCACCTGCGCGGGGATGACACCGCCCTCGAGAACCTGCGCGACACGGTCGCGCTCGTCAGTACCCACAAGCGGGCCTTCGCCTGGCAGGTGCGGCTGGCCGTCACCGAAGGACGCCCCGAGCGAGCCCGGCGGATGCTCGACACCCCTCCGCCCGGCTGGCAGGTGCTGGCGGGCCCGACCTGGGAGGCCAGGTGCGATGCCTCGTGGTCCGGCGTGACGGTGGACGAGGCAGCAGAGACCGCTCGCACCGCAGAGGCCGAGGGTGAGCGGATCGGGTCGCCCGCCACCATCGCGCACGCCGTCCGGCTCGCCGGCATCGCCGCGTGGCGGGCGGGTTCACTCGATGACGCGCAGGCCCCGCTTGAACGGGCCATCGACCAGTTCGCGGAGCTGGGTTCTCGGTTCGAGCAGGCGCGCACACAACTGGCATTGGCCGCCCTTGCGGATGCCATAGGAGACGAGGTGCTGTCGTCCGCGATGGCTGCCGAGGGACAGTCGGTCTTCAGCGAACTGCGGGTGGCTCACGATCCGATGCTCGACGAGCTCCCCAGCACCACGGGCACGGCGCGGCGATAGCGCGTCAGTCGATTCGGCGTCAGTCGTCGAATTCGTCGAGCAGGTCGAACAGGTCGGACTCCGGGTCCGACTCACTCTCGTCAGGCTCCTCGACCGTCGTCAGCATCCGCAGGTGGCCCTTGCGCGCGACCTCGACGGATCCGGACTCCGCCTCGGCCTGCTCCAGGTCACTCGACTGGAAGCGCGGTCGGGCCGCCTCCCTCACTGCATTGGCCAGCGCCTCGAGGTCGTCACTGGTGGGCTTGAGCGCGTCCGGGTCCGGTGTGATCCGCACGATCTCCCAGCCGCGGGGTGCGGTGAGGCGCTCGCTGTGCATGTCGCACAGGTCGTAGCAATGCGGCTCGGCGTAGGTGGCCAGCGGCCCGAGGACGGCGGTGGAGTCCGCGTACACGTAGGTGAGCGTGGACACGGCGGCGCCGTTGCAGGAGGGCTTGGAGCAACGACGGCGACTCACGGGTCGCACGCTAGTGGTCGGCGGCGGCCGCACCGCGACGGCGCGCCGAGGCAAGACGCTCCCGACGCGGACCGGCACCCCCGATGGGTCGTCAGACGTGGTGGGTTTCCGGCGCGGCAGACTCGCCACAAGTGACGAGGCATCGGATCAGCGGACGGCGATGGATGGGTCCTGCACCGCCGTCGGCACCTCGACCTCGACGCGCAGCGGACGCCACGGGTAGCCCGTCACCAGATCGCCGAACCGCGACCGCTCGCGTACGCGATGGGCCGCGAGGATCGGGCCCTGAGCCCTCCACGGGGGTGACGACCGCGGTGTACCAGTCGATGCCCGCCGGCGGCGCCAGCCGGACGCTGCGGACCGTGCCCGCCGCGATCTTGATGCGGCGCGGCTCGGTCGGGGTCGCTGCTTCCTTGCCGCCGCGGAAGGGCAGCAGGACGATGTCGACTTCGCGCATCCGCTTCCGGCGCGGTGAGCAGCAGTCGCACGTCGGTGGCCGCGCGCACCGGCAGCCCGCTGGCGGCGGCCGGCCCGGAGAACGGCTGTGCCCCGGCCGAGAACGCCGTCTCGTCCTGCACGTTGCGGCCACCGAAGAACTGCCGCATCCCTGCCACGATCGGCACGTTGGAGGTGAGCTCCAGGGTCGACGGATTCCCGCCGAGCACCGGTGACATGTCGAGCGTCACCACCGCGTCGGCGGACACCTCGACGCGGGATCGCTCGGCCGGCGCGAAGGTGCCGTCCGGTGAGATGACGCGGATGTCGACGATCGCGTCGTCCTCCCCCGGGGCACCGATGGACAGCACGCGAGCACCACTGCCGTTGACGATGCCGGGCACGTAGACGCGAGTCGCCGGCAGCGCGGCCTGCGGGATCCAGTCGGTGCCCACCGTCGCGAGCCCGGTGCGCTGCTCGTCGTCGACCGAGGCGCCGACGCGACCGGTCCGGGCCAGCACGTGCACGGCGGTGGCGGTGACGCCGGGTGCGAGCACGTCGAGGCGGACGACGAGTCGGTCCTCGCCCTTGATGACCAGGCCGCGGCCGGCGGGTGCGTCGATGAGTCCCTCCGGGCCGTGGATGATCACGTCGACGATGGCCGACGTCTGATCAGGGTTCACGAGCACGACGCGGGTCTGCCGGCCGGCGATGGCGCCGCCACCGACGAACCAGAACTCCGAGGCGGCGGGTGCGCATGCGGTGCTTGCCATGCCGCGGCCGCGACCGCCCGGGTCACGACCCCATTGGTCGGCCACCAGTCCGGGGGCCAGGCTGCCCTCGCCGTACGCCCGGATGGCCGGCAGTCTCGTGCCGAAGGCCTCGATCTGCGCCTGGCCACCGGGAACCAGGATCTTCGACGAGGCCGACTCCTTGCCCGGCAGGGTCTCGAGTCCGGCCGCCCCGTCTCCGACATCCTGACCCGGCTGTCCGGGCACGATGGCCGCCGTCACGCGGACGCCAAGGTCGGTGCCGGCGCCCGGCTCGGGGCACAGCATCACCGACGAGCCGATCGGCTCGACCACGACGGCACCGTCGGCCACGATGGGTGTGGGTCGCTGCACGAGGCTGGCCGCGAGGGTCAGGACGACAGCAACGAGCACGGCGATCAGGAGCGGCCGGCCGCCGCGGAAGGATGAGCGACCGCCACCTCGTCGCGCGCCGGGCCCGCCCCGATCGTCCGCCCCCCGACGGAACCAGCTCGCCAGTCGTCGGCTCATCGGCCGCCTCGGACGCGGGCTCGACAGCCGCGCTCTCGACGGCCGCGCCTCGACAGCCGCGGGCTCGACAGCCGCGCTCTCGACGGGCGCGGGTTCCGGGGTCGACTCCAGGGCCGGTGCGGGCGGCGTCTCTTCGGTTCGCAGCTCGGGGAGCCGCTCCAGCTTCACCTTCTTGCGCCGGAAGGCCATCAGCCCGCACCCCCCGCGCTGACCGGCCCGGACGACGTCACGTCGGCGAGGTCGGTACCGCCGAGATCCGGCTCATCGAGATCCACGTCATCAAGATCAGGATCAGGGTCGACGCGGCGACGCTCGGGCAGCGCCAGCACGACGAGGACGAGCAGTGCGACGAGCTGCACCCACAACCAGCGCGTGCGCGGCGAGTCGTCGAACGCGACGACCACCTGGGGCGATCCTTCAGGGACGTCGAACGCCTGCGACCAGGCGAGCAGACCGGGGCCGGCCTGCGGCGTCAGGTCGGTCGATGCTCCGCCTACGTCCGTCGCCACCGCCCGCCACCCCGCATCGACGGCCGCGCCGGTGCCCAGGGTCCGCACGCCCGTGCCCTCGGGCAGGACCTGGTCGATGTAGGGGTCCGCCGTCAGGGTGCCCTGCGCCGCCACGCCGACCGGGACCTGCCGGTCCTCGGTGACTAGCCGAGCCCGCGAGGTGACCCCGCCGACCCGCCAGAGCACCTCGCCCTTGGAACTGGAGAGCCGTCGCAGTCCCGGCTCTCCGTCGAGGGTGGGGATCAGCTCCCGCGACGAGCCCGGGGCGAGCACGACGTAGCGGATGCCGTAGCCGGCCAGCGCCTCGATCTCGTCGCCACCCCGCCCGGATGTCATCGCGGCGACGTACGGATCCAGTGCCTCCCAGGCCGATGCGGGAGGTCCGGTCTCGGCGTCGCCGAGAGCCGGCCCGGCGCCGTTGAGCAGGCTGTACTTCACCCGCCCGGCCCGGTCGTCTGCGAGCAGGAGGGTCCGCGGCGCCTGGGCTCCCTCGGCGTCGGCGGCCACGAAGGCCGGCACGGACGAGGCCGGCGCCTTCCGCACGACCGAGTCCAGGCCGATCGCGAACAAGGCGGCCGAGAGCACCGGAGCGAGCAGGGCCAGGGCCGCGACGCCGAGGGCCAGCGGCTGGCCGAGGGTGAAGCTGGACCCGATGAACCGGGTGCGAAGCCCGTCGGCGGCCACGGCCGCCATCGCGATCAGGGCCACGCCGAGCAGCAGGGTGGCCTGTCCGGGCCACGGCCGGATGGCGATCGTGGCGCCCGGCGGGGTGACCAGCACGACCGACTGGAGCAGGCCCATCGCCAGGGCCAGGCCACCGAGGATGGCCAGGGGCACCGGTCGTGTGCCACCGATCGGTCCGCAGGAGCGCGACCAGTCCGGCGGCCAGGAACCCGATCGTGATCCAGATCGGGGTCATGCCCGGGCCCCCCGGATGCAGCAGGAGGACGTCGACCGGGATGCAGGCTCCGGGTCGGTGATGCCGGTGCCGTTCAGCCCCGGCTCGAGGAGCAGCAGCGTGGGCTGGCTCAGCACGTAGAGCGACCACGGGAGCAGCAGCACGAGCGGGGCCAGCAGCGCCAGGGCCAGGCGGCCGGCCACCCGCCGAGCGCCGGCGGCCCGAGTCACGGCGCTGGTACACGCGTACGCCGCACCGGCGACCAGCAGGACCAGCCACAGCGCGGGCGCGACCGACAGGACGATCGCCACGAGGATCGCGGTTCCGGCCGAGCGCCGCAGCGTGCCGTTGGGCCCGGAGATCCGGACGAGGGAGCGCAGGGTGAAGGGCAGGACGATGGCCGACCATCGTGGTCCCGATGCGGCCGGACGCGACGGCGCCCGTCATCGCCGGAAGGAGCGCGTAGGCAACGGCGGCCCACACCCGGATGACCTTGCCGGGGACGAGGCCCCGCAGCGCGATGTAGGCGCTCCAGCCGGCGACCGGGATGCCGAGGAGGAGGACGAACGTGACGGCCACCGGGGCCTTGCCGAGCAGCACGAAGGCCAGCGCGGCCAATGGCAGGAGGTACGGGGGCGCCGGCGTCGTCGACCCGGGACCGACGTCGTGCCAGGCCTGCCGGTACGTCTCCCACAGGTCGCCCACGCCGGGCGGCGGCGGCAGCAGCGCACCGCCCTGCAGCACCCCGTCGGGCAGCCACAGCCCGCGGGTGCCGATCACGGCGACCAGGACGAGCAGGGCACCCATGAACACGCTCGGGGCCGTCGACGATCCGGCGCAGCAGGCCGCTGCTGCCGTCATCCAGGAAGTCGGCGTCATCCCCGACGGGGCCGCTGTCGAGGGCGCTGACGGACGCGGACGGCGCCGATGCCGCGCTGGTGCGTGACCACGCCGGTGACGGCCTCGAGGACGGTGCGGATCTGGGCACCGCGCGGTGGGTCGCAGGTGCCGCACGACGCTCGCCGGCTCGGTCGACGTCCGGGCGACGAGCTCGCGTGACGCGCGCACCTTCGACGGGTGCAGGGCCAGTGCCAGGACCGCGCCGACCTCGTCGCGCGCGGCGGCGACGTCCTTGCCCAGCAGGTACATGCCGGCGCGCAGCAGGCTGCCGAGCAGCAGGCGCAGGGCGACGAACGGGCCGCGAGATCCCGGCGGCGTGGGCGAGCAGCACGTGGACCGACGCCTCGCGGTCGGCGCGGTGCGGACGCGGGGCGATGTCGTCCGCCCGGCGGCCGTGGGCCGAGGCCTCCCGGTGGTGGATGACCGCGTCGGTGGCGACGATGACCCGCTCGCCCATCCGGTGGGCCCGCCAGCAGAAGTCGAGGTCGTCGCGGAACAGCGGCAGGGTGGGGTCGAAGCCCTGCAGGGCCTCCCACACGTCGCGCCGCACGAGCATGCCGGCCGAGCTGACCGCCAGCACGTCGCGGACGCCGTCGTGCTGGCCCTGGTCGTGCTCGCGACGCTCCAGCCCGGTGATCCGGCGGCCGGAGCCGTTGATGGTGACGCCCGCCTCGAGCAGCAGGCGACGATCGTGCCAGCCGAGCACCTTGGGGCCGAGGATGGCCGCGCTCGGGTTGTCGTCGGCCGTGTCCAGCAGCGCCGCGAGGCATCGCGTGTTCGGGGCACTGTCGTCATGCAGCAGCCACACCCAGGACACGACGTCCGGCGAGAACGGCTCCCGCGTGCGCGGATCGAGTCGCTCCAGGCCGGCCCGCACGGCCTCGCCGAAGCCGACACCGGCATCGAGCCGGATGGTGCGATCGGCCCCGAACGAGCCGGCAAGCAGGTCGGCGCTGCCGTCCACGGAGCCGGTGTCGACGCCCACCGCCGTTCTCCGGGGGCCGAGTCTGGGCGGCCAGCGTGGTCAGGACGGCCGGGAGCCACACGTCGCCGTCATGACTGACGACGACGGCCGTGACGTGATGCTGACGACGGGCAAGCGCTGGGGGCTCGTCCTCCATCGCAAGGTAGTCCTCGACGCTGAACCACTCCGTGGTCCGGGACTCCTGGTCGGCAGGTGCGCCGTCGGCCTCGTCGGGCCCGACGTTCGCCGACGGCAGGGGCTGCTCGTCGAACAGTTCTGCGAGGTCGTCGAAGGGGTCATCGCCCCGTCGTGCCTCGTCGTCCATCACCGGATCACTGTACGGGCTGCCTCATCGCTCACTGGTGACCCGCGCCGCGTGCGCGGCACGTGCCGGGCGCGCACGCGTCAGACGGCGCGCTTCTTCAGGCGTCGCCGCTCTCGCTCGGACAGGCCGCCCCAGATCCCGAAGCGCTCGTCGGACTGGAGGGCGTACTCCAGGCATTCGATCCGGACCTCGCACGACAGGCACACCTTCTTCGCCTCGCGAGTGCTGCCACCCTTCTCGGGGAAGAACGCCTCAGGGTCGGTCTGCGCGCACAGGGCGCGCTCCTGCCATGCCAACTCCTCGACGTCAGACAGGGGCACAAGCACCATGTCAGTCACGCGGAGAACCTCCTCGACCCAGTGCGACGGGCGTCGCCGTTGGACGTATTACAGGGGTGTCATTTACCGAAGTCAAGCCGAAAGCGGACATTCGCGACATATTTCCTGCAATTGGCGGCGTGTCGCCCCCGCGAGGAGCACTTCGCGTGTGCGTGGCCGCCTACGAGGCACCAGCCGTGCTCGCGAGAAAGTCCCCGAGGAGGAGGTCGTAGCGCGCTGGGTCGACGTTCCAGGCCAGCTGGTGTCCGGCCCCTTCGAACAGCTCGAGGGTCACCGCTTCCGCGCCAGTGGCGAAGGCCACGTTCACCGATGCCGGAACGGTGGTGTCGTCGGTGCCCTGGACGATGAGCACCGGGACGCCCAGGCCCTGGGCCAGGCCGGAGTAGTCGGCCGCCTCGAAGTCGATGCCGTACCGCCACGCGGCGACGGACCTGCCCAGAGTCGCGGCGACGGACGGAAGCCCCAGGTCCTCGGCGCGAGCCTGGACAACCGCCGGCAGGCTCGTGACCGGTGAGTCCAGGAAGACACCCGACGCCTTCTCGGCGAGCGGCGAGTTCTGCAGGAAGGACAAGGTGATGGCACCGCCCATCCCGCTGCCGGCGAGGATCACCCGCTCGGCGCCGCTGTCCAGCGCGAACTGCACCGCCGCCTCGAGGTCCTGCCACTCGTCGACACCGAAGTGGCCGAGCCCGTCGCCCTCCGGCGCCCGGGCATCGTTCCGGTATCGGATGAGGAGCATCGGATACCCGGCGCCCGACACCGTGTCGGCCATCCGCAGGCCCTCCGCCGGGTGGGCGCCAAGGCCATGCGTGAACACCACCCAGGTGCTGGACGTGCCGGGGATCAGCCAGGCCGGCGTGGGCCCCAGCGGCGCGTCGTAGGTGACGTCCTCGTAGTCGAGTCCGAGGCCGACCTTCGGGTTGCGGGGGAAGTACCAGCCGTCGAGGGCCGCCGCCTGGCCGGTGGCCGGCTCGGGAGGGAGCACCTGCGCGGTGATGGTCCGGCGACCCGCCACCGAGTCCCCGCTGCCCCGCGTCTCCGGGTCCGTGGTCTGCAGGTAGCCGCCCTCGGCCGTCGCGATCCCCATCAGGCCCTGATCGGCCCACCCCGAGCCGTCGCCCCGGTAGGAGATGCGCGTGCCGTCGACACTGGTGATGGCCATCGGGAAGCCCGCCGAGGTGGTGTCCGCCCGGACTCCCGCCCCGATCAGCCCGCTGACGACCCACAGCCCGCCGATCACAACCGCAAGGAGCGCCAGCACGACCACCGTGAGGGTCACCCAGGGCCAGCGCCGCCGCCGACGCGCGGCCGCGTGCGAGGTGATGGCGTGCGAGGCGATGGCGTGCGAGGCGACGGCGTGCAGGCGACGGCGTGACTCGGCTCCGGCTGGCGTGACCTCGGGCTCGGCGTGACCTCGGGCGTGACCTCGGGCTCCGGCTCCGGCTCCGGCTCCGGCTCCGGCTCCGAGGCGGGCTCCGGCATAGCCAACGGGGCCACGACGACCGGCAACTCCGCGGTCGCATCAACATCGGTGGCCGGCGGCGGCTGCACATCTTCGTCGGCCATGGCGACATTCTGCGACAACGGGCCGGCGATCCGGCGGTAGCCCCGATCGTGGGCGTGGGAGCGCCCAGGGGGTCTGACAGGATGTTGCGATGCGCATCACGGTCCTGGCGGGCGGCATCGGCGGCGCCCGGTTCCTGCGGGGACTCCTGCACCATCTGGACCAGGCTCACCCGGGCTCCGACGTGACGGTCATCGGCAACACCGGCGACGACATCTGGGTGCATGGACTGCGGGTCTGCCCGGACCTCGACACCGTGATGTACACCCTCGGCGGTGGCATCAGCGAGGAGCGGGGCTGGGGACGAGAGGGCGAGACATTCACCGTCAAGGACGAGCTGGCGTCGTACGGCGTCGAGCCCACCTGGTTCGGGCTCGGCGACAAGGACATCGCCACCCACCTCGTCAGGACGCAGTCGCTGGCCTCGGGCTACACCCTCACCGAGGTGACGAGCGCACTGTGCGAGCACTGGCGGCCGGGGGTGCGGCTGCTGCCGATGTCGGACGATCGCGCCGAGACCCACGTGATCGTGGATGACCCATCGGGGGCCACCGCGCCGGACGGATCCCCGCTGCGCACGGCCATCCACTTCCAGGAGTGGTGGATCCGCCATCGCGCCGCCCTGCCGGCGCACGGCTTCGTCCTGGTCGGCATCGACACCGCCACGCCCGGACCCGACGTCGTCGACGCGATCATGTCCGCCGATCTCGTCCTGTTCCCACCGAGCAATCCGGTCGTCTCGATCGGCACCATCCTCCAGGTGCCCGGAATCGCTGACGCGGTTCGCACCACGCCCGCGCCCGTCGTCGGGGTCTCCCCCATCGTCGGCGGCGCTCCCGTGCGCGGCATGGCCGACGCCTGCTTGAGCGCGATCGGGGTCGAGACCTCGGCCGAGGCGGTTGCCGCGCACTACGGGGCACGACGACAAGGCGGTCTCCTGGACGCGTGGATCATCGACTCGACCGACGCCGCCAGTGCGCCTGCCGTCACGGCGCTGGGGATCGACTGCGTCGTGCGGCCGACCATGATGACCGACGTCGATGCCACCGCAGCGATCGCCGAAGCCTGCCTCGGCGCGGCGGGATCGGTGCCCGCATCGCGATGACGGACGTGGGCCTGCAGATCGTCGCCGTCGACGGCATCGGCCGCATCGACGCCGGAGACGACCTGCCGGCGCTGATCCTGGCGCGACTGCCCACGCCTTCACTGGCCCGACGGGTCCACGGGCTTGCAGGACGGCGACGTCGTCGTCGTCACCAGCAAGGTGGTGTCGAAGGCCGAGGGCCGAGTGGTCGTCGCTGACTCTCGCGACGACGTGATCGCCTCCGAGTCTGTTCGCGTCGTCGCCACGCGGACGCACGCCGCGCGGCGAGACGCGCATCGTGCAGACCAGGCACGGGCTGGTCATGGCCGCGGCCGGCGTCGACGCGAGCAACGTCGACCCGGGGCATGGTCGTCCTCCTTCCGGTCGATCCCGACGCGTCCGCGCGCGGCATCCGATCGGCGATCAGCACGGCCACCGGAGTCCGCATCGCCGTGATCGTGACGGACACGATGGGCCGACCGTGGCGGCTGGGCGTGACGGATGCGGCCATCGGGGCCGCCGGCCTGGTGGCCCTCGACGACCACACCGGCCGCGTGGACCCGTTCGGCCGGACCCTGGAGATGACCGTCATCGCCGTCGCCGACGAGGTGGCGGCGGCCACCGATCTGGTCAAGGGCAAGGTGCGGGGAGCCCCGGTGGCCGTGGTGCGCGGCCTGGGCTCGCTACGTCGTGAGCGAGGACGGCCCGGGGGCTGCAGACCTCATCCGGCCACTCGATGAGGACCTGTTCACGCTCGGCACCGCCGAGGCGACCGCGCTCGGGCGGCGTACCGCGCCGTTCGCCCGTCGCACCGTCCGCGCGTTCACCGACGAGCCGGTCCCCGACGACGTGATCGCCGCGGCGGTGGCGGCAGCGGTCAGCGCCCCGGCCCCGCATCACACCGAGCCGTGGCGGTTCATCTCGCTGCGGCCCGGCCCCGAGCGCACGCGGCTGCTCGACGCGATGCGGGCGCGCTGGGTCGAGGACCTCACCGGAGTGGACGACTTCGACGAGGCATCGGTCGAGCGGCGCGTGCGTCGCGGCGACGTCCTGCGGGATGCCCCGCTCATCGTGCTGCCGTTCCTCGACCTCGCCGGCGCCGCCCACGACTACCCGGACGAACGCCGACGGGCGTTCGAGCGCGACCTGTTCATGGTGGCCGGCGGCGCGGCGGTGCAGAACCTCATGGTGGCCCTCGCCGCGGACGGCTGGGGATCGGCGTGGATCTCGTCGACGGTGTTCTGCCCCGAGACGGTCCGGGCCACCCTCGACCTGCCCGAGTCGTGGCAGCCGCTCGGCGGCGTGGCCGTCGGTCGGCCGGCGGCGACTCCGCCCGAGCGCGCCCGGCGCGACGCGACCGGTTTCCTGGACGCGCGCTAGCGCACACGTCGATCCGGGCGGCTCGGTCAGATGCGGCGGTAGTCGGCGATCGTCATCCGCGGGCCACGGGCCGGGCGTGCGACGCCGGACAGCTCCACGATCCGCTGCACGCGGTAGCGGTGTCCGGCGAACGGCGCCAGCAGCTCCGCCATCTGCTCGTCGGTGCCGTCCATCGCGCCCGTGAAGGCGTACACGACGTGGTGCGCCAGATGAAAGTCGTGGAAGGACACCGCGTCCGGGTCACCCAGCGCCCGCTGTGACACCTCGGCCACCGTCCACGGGCCGATACCGGTGATCGACCCCAGCCGCCTCCGGGCATCCGGCAGTGGCAGTGCAGCGCACTGCTCGAGGCGACCGGCCACCGCCGCGGCGCGCATGATGGTCGCCGACCGATGGGGCCCCACTCCCCAGCGATGCCACTGCCATGACGGCACGCGACGGATCCCCTGGGCGTCGGGCATCGCGAACATCCCGGCCGGCACCGGACCGGGGGCCGGCTCCCCGCGCTGGGACAGCAGCGACCCCCAGGACCGACGCGACTGGAGGCCGGACACCTTCTGCTCGAGGACCGCGATGACCAGTGCCTCCAGGACGAGTCCGCTGCTGGGTGTTCGCCAGCGATCGGCGAGCCGGCGCCAGGTCGGCGCGAGCGCGGGCGGCAGCGACTCGGCCGGGAAGCCACCCGGATCATCGTCGAACCCGAGCAGGCGAGGAACCGACGAGACCAGCCAACCGGCACCGGGTCCCCAGGCCTGCGCGCGGACGTGCGCCGCCGACGCGGTCAGGTGCAGGCTCCCGACACCCTCCGGGGTGCGCGCCGCCCGCCAGACGCTGCCATCGCCTGCGAAGCGTTGCGCCGGGTCGGTCGAGCCGCGAGTGAAGCTGCCGAGAACGGCCGGCAGGTCGACCCGGTACGGCGCGGCCCAGTCGCCCTCGGCGTCAGGCGTCGCTGGAGAACCTGACACTGCCATCGGCCAGCTCCACGCCCGGCCACACGCGCACGCCGTCCAGGAGTTCGTTGCCACGGCCGACGATCGCGCCGTCGCCGATGACCGCACCGCGCAGGACCGTCCCGGCCCCCACGACGGCCCCGACGCCGACGATGCTGTTGATCACGTGCGCACCCTCCGCGATCTCGGCGCCGTCGAAGACGACGGCCCCGTTGACGATCGCGCCGCCGCCGACGGCCGCGTCACGGCCGATCACCGTGCCGCCGTGGACCTGGGCATCGGCGGCCACCTGGGCGCCGGGCAGGGCCAGGTAGTCCCCGGTCTGCGGCACCGCGGGCGACGGGGCCGCACCCAGGACCAGGTCGCAGGATCCCTGCACGAAGGACAGCGGGGTCCCGAGGTCGAGCCAGTAGCCGCTGTCGACCACCCCGGTCACCATCGCACCGGCGGAGAGCAGGCCGGGGAACGTCTCGCGCTCGACCGACACCGGCCGGCCGCTGGGGATGGAGTCGATGACGCCGCGGCGGAAGACGTAGCAGCCCGCGTTGATGTTGTTGGTGACGATCTCCTCATCGGTCGTCGGCTTCTCCAGGAAGGCGCTGACGCGGCCCTCATGATCGGTCGGCACGAGGCCGTAGGCGCGGGGGTCCTCGACCGGCGTGAGGTACAAGGTCACCTCGCTGCTCGAGTCGCGGTGGTGCGCGATGAGTCCCGGCGATGTCGACGCCGCTCAGCACGTCACCGTTGAAGATCAGCACCGGCTCGTCGGAACCGCTCTCGAGGTACGGCAGCGCGTGGCGGATCGCCCCGCCGGTCCCCAGCGGCTCGTCCTCCGTCGCGATGACCACCTCGATGCCGAGGTCGTTGTCGTCGATGAACGCCCGGAACGTCTCGGCCCGGTACGACGTCGCGAGCACGATGCGCGTCACGCCCGCGTCCCGGGCTCGAGTGATCTGGTGCACCGTGAACGGAACACCCGCCACCGGCAGCATCGGCTTGGGGGTGTTGATGGTCAGCGGGCGCAGGCGGGTTCCCTGCCCTCCCACGAGGAGCACGGCTTCGGTCACGCCGCAAGGGTGCCATACCGTCGCCGCGCCGACCTCGGTAGCGTGCGAGCGTGACGGACGTGTGGACCCTGCTGCAGCAGCGCCGACGTTCCGCTCCGGGGCTGCCGGTCGTGACGCATGTCGACGGCCTTGACGGGAGCCGCACCGAGTTGTCTGCCGTGTCGCTGGAGAACGCGGCCGCCAAGATCGCCAACGCCCTCCGCGACGAGTTCGACCTCGAGCCCGGCGCGGTGGTCGGCCTTCGCCTGCCCGTGCACTGGCAGCGGGCGGCGTGGTGCGCCGGTGCCTGGACCGCCGGCTGCGTCATTGACGTCGAAGCCGATGACGTCGACCTGCTCGTCGCCGGACCGCGCGAGGCGGCCTCGGCGCCCTTCGAGCGCTCGGGTCGCAGTCGTGTCCCTGCACCCGTTCGGCCTGCCCGTCGAGGGCGACCTGCCGCCCGGGGCCGAGGACGTGACGCTCGCGGTGCGCCAGCAGCCGGATGCCTACCTGTACGAGCCTGGGTCGGCTGACGATCCGGCCCTGCGCGAGGCCGGGAGGACGCTCAGCCAGGACCAGGTGCTGGAGCGCGCGGGTCGCCTCGCCGACGAGTGGGACCTGAGGCCCGGCGGGCGCCTGCTGGCCGACGACCACGCTCGGGACGGCTGGCTGGCGGCACTGGCGGTCCCGCTCGCCGTGGATGCCGCAGTGGTGCTGGCCACCAACGTGACTGACCTCGACCATCTCGTCGAGCAGGAGCACATCACTGCGCGCGCCGTCAGCGCAGGGCGACCGAGAACTCCGAGCTGACGCCGACCACCGTCTTCTTCCGGATCACGAGGACCCGATAGGTGCCCACCCCTGCCGGCCGGGCCTTCTTCACGACGAACTTGTAGCGGCCCTTCGCTGACGTACGCGTCTTGGCAGTGGTGACCCACTCACCGTTGACGGACTTCTGCCGCCAGACCTTCAGGCCCTTCTTCGCGGGACGCACGACACCGACCACCTTGTACTTCTTGCCCTTCTTGACGGTGATCGCCGCCGGGGTCAGCAGTGACACCGTGCGCTGCTTCACCGTCCCCGCGGCCGTCTCGGGGGCCGGCGCAGCGGCGGGGGCCGGAGCTGCCGGGGCTGGCGTCACCGCGCTGCCATCCGCGGAGAAGTAGGTGGACTTCAGGCCCAGGGCCCGCTGAAGCTTGCTGCCGGTGAGCGTCGTGACCGAACCGTCGGCGAGGGTCGCGGCAGCCGTCTTGACCGCCCCGGAGACGTAGCGCTCGGTGATGTCCACCTTCCACACCTCGGAGACTCCGAAGGCCTGGGCCATCTTCGCCTGGGGCACGACGACCGACCATGCGCGGTTCGGGTTGTCCTCGTGCGCCATCCACGGGTCGGGCACGCTCACGGCGTACGGCAACGTGCCGCCCCAGACGTCCTGCACCGACTGGGTCGCCCCGCCGCTGGAGGAGTGGTAGAACGCGCTGATCGGCTCGCCGTTGTACAGGATCGCCAGGCCGGTCGTGTCGGAGGCCAGCGTGGCGTTGACCGCCTCGACCCACCGGTCGCCCTTGGCCGAGCTCGCCTTGGTCCAGCCCGGTGAAGGTCTGGTCGTAGTAGGGGCCGCCGCCGTCGTCCATGTTGCACGAACAGGCCTGTCGCACGCCGCGCTTGACCTTGCTGAGTGCGTAGGTACGTGCCGCCAGCACCTGCGCCTGCATGGCCGCGGCGGGCCAGGAGCTCGAGACCTCGGAGATTCCGTACAGGTACTCGTCGTGGACCCGGACCGAGTTGACGACGTTGAGCTTCACGCCGCCGGACGTGGACACCGGGACGAGCTCCACCGAGCCGTAGCGGTAGCGATGGCCCGAGGAGTCGAGGGACGAACCGCCGACGACGTTCAGCAGGGTGGGGCCGCCAGCCGCCCCGCCGGGGGTGCGGGTGCCGGCCCAGCGGACGGTCACCGAGGGCGCGGTCCCCAGGTCCGCGGTCTGCCCGCCCGCTACCCGCTTCACCGTGACGTTCGGGCCGTCAACGCCGAAGCGGAACTCGTCGAGCGGACCGCCCACGGTGACGTTGGGACCGACCGTGACCTCGATGGCTCCGCCGGAGGGATCGAGGGGCTCGGCCCGCACCTTGGCCGAGGACACCTGGTACAGCAGGTTGATGCGCGCATCCATGTCGTCCTGCACCGGGGTCACCGCCGTGCCCGTGTAGTAGTACGTGGCGATGCCGGCCGCGTCATAGCCGGCCTTGGCCATCCCGTAGGCACCCCACTGCGACATGCCCACGCCGTGCCCCCACCCGGCGCCGTTGACGGTGAACTCCGAGGGGGCGGCACACGGATCCGGAGGCGAGTCCACGGTGGGCAGCACCCGCGCGGTCCCCGTCCAGGGGTAGGTCGCATCGGCTCCGCTGGCGCCGGACAAGGTCAACGTGTAGTCACCGGGCGGGACCGGCTGCCCCGCGTCGTTCAGCTTGTCCCATCCGACGGACAGCGGCCCGCCGGCCTCCTGCTGGCCGCTGAGGGACCGTACGACGTCGCCGCACTTCGACCGAACGGTCATGGACCAGGCCAGCGGGGCCGTCGTGCTGGCGTTCACCGCGATCGCTTCGGCAGCGCCGTACGGCACCGCCGCCGCGACCGCCGGGTTGAACATGGTGACGCCGATCTTCGACGCGGCCATGGCACGGATCGTCGGAATCTGGCTGCGCAGGACGGCGCCCGGGCAGGAGGTGCTGCCGATGTCGCCGTGGCCGCCGACGACCAGCGCCGTGGCCTGCTGTCCCGGCTTGTACTTCGAGGTGCCGGCCCCCGAGTCGGAGGTCAGGACGGTCGTGCCGTTGGGATCGCGCTGGAACAAGGACAGCTTCCACGCGATGAGCGAGGCGAGCGACTCGTTGATCGCGGCCTGGTCGACCGCGTCCGGCCGGAAGGAGCGGAAGTCGCCGATGGCCGAGACCGCGAAGGTGTCGACATTGAAGCCGGCGGTGTGTCCGCCGACGACCGCCTGGTCCATGCCCCCGCCGCGTCCCTCGTACAGGCGCCCGAACCGGTCGATGAGGAAGTTGTACGCCATGTCGGAGTAGTTCAGGCCCTTGGTGAACCACTGGTACAGGTTGCGGACCTGCTTGGCCGCCTCCTCGGGCGTGTAGTTGTTGGTCGAGGCCGTGTGATGGATGAAGGCGGCCTTGATCGTGCCCGCGTACTTCGTCGAACCGCTGCGCTTGGACTCGTCCGCTCCCCACATGGCCCTGGTGATGATCGGTGGCATCGGGGCGCCGACGGTCGCGGCCGCGACCGTCGAGACCGGCAGGGTCGACTCGTCGGGCATCGGCAGTTCGGCGTCCTCGTCGGTGACGGGACTGTCGAGCAGCACGACCGAGGGATGGGTCGGCTTGACGCCGTCGGGAGTGTCGATGCGCACCTGCACGCCGTCCGCATCGCCGGTCAGCAGCGGATCGGTGCCGAATCGCGCCCGGGACGCCTCGGCGGAGTCCGGGTCCGGCCCGTGGTCGTCATGCACGGACAGCGGCGTCCACTCCGTCCAGACGCCGTCCTCGCGCACCCGTACGAGGACCCGGCTGTCCGGGTCGAGGGGGGTGTCGGACGCGATCCCGACGAGCCCGAAGTCCTTGGTGTCCATTGCGCGGGTGGCCAGGGCCGGCTTGAGCGGACGCGCTGCCGCGTCGACGGTCGGCGCGAGTCGATACGAGCGGAGCCAGCGCCGGCACCGCCTCGAGCGGCGGCTGCCTCCGGGTCCTGCCACGAGGCCATGGCCACCGCGCTCTCGGCCACCACCTGCGGATCGATCCCCGAGAGGGCGAGCTCCTGAATCGAGCCGTCCACCGGGGCGCGCGAGGACAGGTCGGGCGCGCCCGGCAGCCCGACGACCGGCAGGGCGAGACCGGCTCCGACGACCGAGACGGCGACCAGGCCGGCCAGCCAGGGGGCGACCGCGGGACGACGGACGGGCACGAAGGGTCTCCTCGACTGGTGGGCGGGACAGGTGGACGGGACTGGTGGACGGACAGGGATCGACGCGGCTGAGCGTCAGCCAGCCTCCACGGTGCCACACAAGCTGGCTCAACTCCACTTCCCCCGAGTCCCGTGTGTCACATTCGCCACAGTCGTCGGGGTCCCGCCACGCCCTCCCGCACCCGTCGGCGACCGCGTCGCCCCACTCACGAGCCCCTCACGAGATTCCCCTGTCCGGAACCTCCCGATCCGCTGGTGCGTCGGTAGGGAGCAGGTCCTGCCACGGCTTACCATGGCGGGGCAACCTTTCCGACCCTGTCCGTTCACCCCGGACGACCCGATTGGACACCTTGATGAGCCCATCCGGCCCCGGCACGGGCCGCCGCGTCTCGCGGGTGCTGCTCACGATCGTGTCGGTCATGGTGCTGCTCACCACGGTCGTCGGGGCCGGGGTCAGCGTCGTCATGGGCCAGCTCCAGGGCAACATCACCGCCCTCGACGTCAGCGACAACCTCGGACCGGTGGACACCACCGAGCCGCTCATGGTCGTCAACGAGGAGACCGGGACCTACGAGCCCCTCACCGTGGTGCTCATGGGCAGCGACACCCGCGAGGGCAAGGGCAACGGCGGCTTCGGCAGCGTGGAGGAGTTCGGCGGCGCCGAGCGCTCCGACACCACGATCGTCATGCACATCAGCGGGGACCGGAAGTCCGCCATCGGCGTGAGCATCCCCCGCGACACCATCATCACGCTGCCCAAGTGCAAGAAGGACGGCAAGAAGGTCGGCGGGGTCCAGGCGCGCTTCAACCAGGCCATCGAGGTCGGCGGCCCCGGGTGCACGGTCAAGGCGGTCGAGGAGATGTCCGGCCTCGACATCAACAACTTCATGCTCGTCGACTTCGGCGGATTCAAGCGCATCGTCGACGCCCTCGGCGGCGTGGAGATCTGCCTCAGCACGGCCGTTGATGACCCCCTCAGCGGCCTGAAGCTCTCCAAGGGCAAGCACGTCGTCCAGGGCGAGGAGGCCCTCGCCTTCGTCCGCGCCCGCAAGACCCTCGGCGACGGGTCCGACACCTCGCGCATCCGGCGCCAGCAGGCCTTCATCTCCTCGCTCATGCGCCAGGTGCTGTCGAGCGGCACGCTGCTGAATCCGGCCTCCCTCCTCGGAGTCCTCGACGCCGCCACCAAGTCACTGACCGCGGATCCGCAGATGGCGGACATCAACAACCTCAAGGACCTCGCGCTCAGCCTGAAGGACCTCAAGCCGGCGAACGTCACGTTCACGACGCTGCCGTGGACGCCCAACGGCGACAACGCCACCGTCAGCGTCAACACCGAGAAGGCGCAGCCCATCTGGGATGCCATGAAGAACGACACCCCGTGGCCGCCGAAGGATGCGACCGGCGCGGAGACGCCCCTGCTGAAGACCCCGCCGGGGAACATCCGCGTGAACGTCCTGAACGGCACCACGACCAAGGGCGAGGCGAAGAGGGTCGCGAAGCAGCTGCGCAAGGCCGGCTTCATCGTGGAGGAGGTCGGCAACGCCGACACCACGGACTACACCACGACCACGGTGCAGTACGACAAGAAGTGGGACCAGTCGGCCAAGACGCTGATCTACGCATCCGGCGCCACCGCCTCGGAGAAGGTCAAGAAGCAGGGCGCGGTGCTCAACCTGATCGTCGGCACCGACTTCACGTCGATCAAGGACGTGACGATCCTCGACATCACGCAGGACTACACCGCGCAGGTCAACACCGGCGACGAGAACTTCTGCGCGTCCTGATCAGCCGGTCTGATCAGCCGGTCTGCGCGGAGGCATCCAGTGCCGACACCGCCTCGGCCCACCTGGCGCCAGCATCATCCCCGTACAGCTCCTGGGCAGCGGAATACAGCCGAATGAGGGCATCCCGGTCGCCGGCGATGGCCGCCTCGCGGACCTCGTCGCGCCACGACTCGAGGGTGGGCGTCATGCCGTCCAGTATGCGCGCCGGAGCGGGGGCCGGGGCCATCACTGATCACGCCTGACCGGTGTGCGCCGATCTCGGCTGGCTAGTCGAGGGGCGACAGCGTCACGGACAGGTGACCCCGCACGCCGCAGGGTCCTGATGGCTGACGCGATTCGCCGGTGCCCGCTACCTCACGCGCCGCCAGCGCAAGCGCTAGCAGGCCCGCGGCGGCCCCGCACTCGCCCACCACACGATGAAGCGCGGCGTCCATCCCATTCCCGCGGGCGGTGGGTGCTCGCTGGCGCTCTCCGGGGTCTGGTCGCTCGACTCCCCAGGACGCCACCCGCGCGAGCGGTCGCCGGTGCTCATCGAGTGACGCGCCCGGTCCGATGAGGAGCACGGCGGCCGCCCCTTCCGCCGCCAGGGAATCGCCAGCCACCACCGCCGGCTCGGCGGCATCGGCCGCGAGCACCAGCACCCGATCCGCTCGATCCGCCTCGATGAGAGCCACACCGCGGGCGAAGGCCTCGCGGCCGGATTCGCGCCCGCATACCGAGACATTCGCCCCCGGGATGCCGAGCAGGATCGCGACGTAGCCGGCATGAACGCTCGCAACGGTGTTCGGGAACGCCATGGGGAAGACCATGTCGGGCCCGTGCGTCGCGGCCTGCCGCACGAAGTCGGCGAGCGGTTCGACCCCGGCCCACCGGGAGCCGAGGACGATGGCGTCGCGCGATGTCGACGCTCCCGTCGAGGGCCAGACGTCGACAGCAGCGACCATCGCGAGCCGCGCGGTGCGCGACAGGGGCCTCAAGCCACGCATGGCCAGCGCGGCGGCGAGCGCGTCGTCGGAGAAGCGCGGCGGCGCAAGGCGCCCTCCGTCGGAAGGCCGGGCATCTTGCTCGGCCACAGCAGCAGCGAGGTCGTCCAATCCCCGGCCACCCGGCCAGAACGCACTCGCGCGAGCGATGGCCACGGCGCTCATGACGCCTCCGCCGCGCGCAGGACGGTCACGGCGTTGCAGCCGCCAAAGGCGTACGACTGGTTCACCACGACGCGCGCATCGAGCCGACGTGGCCCATCGTTGATCACGTCCCAGTCGCAGTCCGGGTCCTGCGCCCCCACCCCCCACGTGGGCGGCACAAGGCCGGTCTCTAGGGCAAGCACGCAGGCCACAGCCTCGATCGCGCTCGCCGCACCCAGCCCGTGCCCGGTGAGCGACTTGATCGACGACGCCGGTGGGCGGCGCCCCGAGAAGACGGCGGTCATCGCCGCCACCTCGGCTCGGTCGTTTGCCCGCGTGCCGGTGCCGTGCGCGCAGATCCAGTCGATCTCCTCCGGGCCGACGCCGGCGTCCGCCAGTGCGGCGCCCAGCGCGAGCGCCGCTCCACGCCCGTCCGGATCCGGAGTGGTCGGATGTTGGGCATCGCACGACAGTCCGGCACCGGCCAGCACCGCCCGCTCTCGGGCCCCCCTGCTTCGAGCGGCCTCCCGCGATTCCACGAGCAGGAAAGCCGCGCCCTCCCCCAGGGTCAGTCCCTGCCGATCGAGACCGAACGGCCGGCACGCCGTCGGTGCCAGGGCACCCAGCTTCGAGAAGCCCAGAAAGGCCGTCCGGCTGAACGCGTCGACGCCGCCGGCCAGTACGCGAGTCGATCGCCCCGACCGCACGTCGTCGAGCGCCTGCGCGAGGGCGTAGTTCCCCGCCGCGCATGCCCCACCCACGGCGGTGATGCGCCCCCGCACGCCAGTCCGGAGCGCGATGCGGTGCGCCAGTCCGTCCGGCGTGCCCTGCATGAGCTCCCGCGCGCGGTCCGGCGGCGTCGCGAACGGCCCCCGCGTCGTCGTCCGGCCACGTCTCGATCCACGTCGGCTCCCCCATCGTCGTGCCAACCACGAGATCGACGTCGCCGTCCTCGATGCCTGCGTCAGCAAGCGCGTCGCGGATCGCCATGACGGCCAGGGCCTCCGCCCTCCCCACGGCCGGAGTCCCGTCGCCGTGGCGCCAGGAATCCGGTAGGAGGTCGGCACGCACCTCGGCGCCGAGATGGGAGGCGAATGCCTCCGTGGGAAATGCGCGAACGGAGCCGATCCCACTGCGGCCGGCATGAGGGCCGACCACGTCTCGTCCGGCCCTCGGCCGAGGGGGCTGACGACTCCGACCGCGCTGACGACCGCGACCGCGTCGTCAGCCACGCTGGGCCGCCACCAGCGACGAAAGGTCACGCACGCTGGTGACCTTCGCCAGATCACCCTCACTGAAGCGGACGCCGAATCGGTGCTCGACGTGCACCGCGATCTCCATGGCCATCAGCGAGTCGATTCTCGACATCGACGAATGGGGTGTCCACGTCGAGGTCGTCAGGATCGAGCTCGGTCAACTCGGCCACGAGGTCTCGCAGGACCTCGAGGTCGCTCACGCCAGCACCCGTCGGTCGGCCGCAGGCACGAAGTCGGGGGCCGGCGCGAACACTGCGCCCGCCCGCTTCGCCGCTCCATCGGCCGACGCGAGCGATGCGCCTGGGTCGCCGCAGAGCCGGTACGAGGACGCCTCCGGAGTGGGTTCGCCAGCGGCATCCGTGAAGGTGCCCGTGATCAGGACCTCGACGGTTGAAGGCCGGTACGTCATGGCGCTGGCGATCGCCACCACGACGCGAGTGCTGTCGAGGTGCAGGACTGGACGGACCGCGCCGAGCGACGAAGCCGCCGCCCCAAGCAGCACGGCCCGCTCGGCGAAGCTCACGCCGACCCCGCGGCGGCTGGCAGTCCAGCACGTCACGGACATCAAGCAGCCGAGAGGGCGCTCGGCCACCGCCGCAAGGTGGGGGGCGCGCAGTCCACGGTAAGCGGCCCAGCCGGAGGGTCGCCCATGCCCGAGGTAGATCGCTAGCCCCAGGCCGGCGGTCAGCCCCGTCAGCATGTCCTCTCGAGTGACCCGCTCGGCCCCCCACCGTGCGACCGGGACGTCACCTAGATGATGCTCGAGCCTGGCCGCGAGGCGCTGGTAGCGGGGGCTGACCTGGCCGAGCACAGCCACAGGGGCGTCCGTCTCCCGTCGGCCCAGCACGTCGACGGCGGCCGCCGTGAACGCCCCGAGTCGGCGCACCGCCGGCACCCACCCCACTGGCACGGGTCGCCCGTCGCGGTCGCGCAGCAGCGACGCTGGGCACGGCGCGCGCCGCCGACCGCCGGTACGGTCCCACGACGAGAACGGCACCGGCGTCACGCCCGAGGAGCCGCTCCCACCCCCCGCTGATCGTCAGGGATGGGAGCCGTGGAGACGGACACCTCGCGTCGCGCAGCGTGGGCACGCACCAAAGGAGCCAGCGACTCCATCGCGCCCTGCTCGCAGACGAGGACCCACCGGCCGGGGTCCGTTCGGCTCATGCAGCCCGCACCTCGGCGATGTAGTCCGCGTAGGGCGCGGTGTCTCCTCCGTCGCGATCCAGCACGAAGTAGTCCTGGACGATCGAGGCCTGCTGCTCGGGGTTGAAGGCCGCAAGGCCCTCCGCGTTGTGAGCAGCCAGACCAGCCGTGCCTCCGTAGTCGTACCCTCCGGTCTGCTGTCCGATCAGCGCATGCGCCATGTAGGCCGGCCCGGTCTGGGTCTCCTGCCAAACGTGCATGAGCTCATGGATCAGCCAGTCCTGCTGGTCGATGTCGTTCGGGTCGTACGAGTCCGGGAAGTGGATGATCCGACCCGTGGTGACCCCGGTCGCTCCTCCGGTGTTGTTGGCGGCAGCCCAGGACACGAACGAGCCGATGAACAGCTGCACGTCGTCCAGCGGCACCGTGTTCTTGTACACCGACTTCGCCCGCGAGTACTCGGAGTTCGCGCCCTTCAGCAGCGGGCGGAATACGCCGAAGACCTCTAGGACGATGGCGACGACGCCGAAGATGGCGCCCCCGACGATCTCCAACAGGCCGTCGAGGACCTCCTGCAGGCCCGTCCCGGCATCCTTCAATGCCTGCAGGAGCACCCGCTTGTCGTCGTCGCTCAGCGTGAACGCAGGCTCCAGGATGGCCTCCAGGTCGTTGCCGAGGTCCTGCAACGCCTGCATGAACAAGGCTCCTGCGTTGCCCGGGTTGGCGGCGATCTCGGCGAGGAGATCCACCAGTGCCACCCCGGAAGCGAGGATGGCCTCGACCACTGCCGTCACCGCCTCCAGCGACTTGCGGATGGCCCAGACGATGATCTGGGCGACGGCCGCCCCGGCCTTCAGGAGCCCCTCCACCACCTTGATGATCCCCGGAATCAGGTCCTTGGCGACCCAGTCGAGGATGTAACTGACCGAGTTCTCGAGCCGCTGCCAGACCTCGCCCAGCGCTTCGAGGGCTGCATCGCCGGCCGCCTTGGCCCAGTCGATCACGTCGCGCAGCCTCGAGCCGATGTCCTCGGCCACGCGCACGACCGCCTCGAGGAAGTCCTGTCCCGCCTGCAGCGCCCAGTCGAGCGCCTCGTCGAGAGCCCGCCTCACGAACCGGATCGCGAGCACTGCCTGTCGAAGCATCTCGTCGAAGACCTGCGCGGCCTGTGCGGCCACCCAGTCGAGGATCTCGCCGACGAGCCGTCCCGCCGCCAGGATCCCTGTGATGATTCGCCGGAGCAGGAAGTACGACTCCTCGACGGCGTGCTTGAGCAGGTCGACCAGGGCGATCCCGGCCTGCAGGGCTGCCTCGACGAAGCGGCGGACCGCCCGGTAGGTGAAGGCGACCGCTGCCTTGACGACCTCGGCCACCGCCTTGCCCAGGCGGATGAGCGCATCGAGCACGGCGGCGAGCGCAGCCGTCGCTAGGCGGGCCACCTCGCGCACGATGCGGATGACCGCATAGCCGAGGTCGATAGCCGCCTGCACCAGGCGCCTGACCGCCGCGACGCCGAAGGCGATGAGTTCGTTCACGAGCTCGCCAAGCTTCCTGCCGATCTCGAGGAGGGCGCGGGCCACGTCGCGTGCCAGGGCAGCGACACCTTGGGCAATGATCCGCATGAGCTCGAGGAGCCCTCCCGCGATCTCGGTGATGGCGCGCACGACGGCATTGAGCAGGTCGGCCGCCTGGACGAGGTTGGTGAGTTGGTCGACGGTCCAGGCGACCGCGGTGCTGATGAAGCCGGCGATGCTGCCGACGATGCCCTCTATCGCATTGATGATGTTGTCAACGGCTTCCACGATGGCATCGGCGACGTCCTCGATGAATTCGACGATGGCATCGTCGTGTATCGGCTGGCCCTGCTCGTCGAGCTCGTCGGGGTCGACAGTCTTCACCGTACGGATCTGGGAGCCGAGGTCTGCGAGGTACAACGCCACCTGTTCGATCGCCGCGTTGTCGCGGCGACCCCCGGGAGTGAGGACGAAGTCCTCCATGAGGGCCTTCCCGTGGGCCGTGGGCAGCTCACCGATGGCGTGGACGATCCACCTGTCCTGTCCGGCGTCGCGATACCCCTTGATGAGGGTGCGCCGCTCCTGGGAGTCGTCGAGTAGCGCCACCGACTGGAAGACCGCGCGGTGCTGCTCGATCGTCGGGAGGCTGCGCGCATAGGCGGCGGCGAGGCGTCGGGCCTTCGCCGGCGACTCAGCGAAGACCTCGCGGAACACGGGCGCGACCTCAGATGGGGTCGGGTCGACCTCCGCGATCTGGAAGGCCAGTTCGTCGGGATCCCTCGAAATCGTTCCAATGGAACGGAAAACTCGTTCGCCAGCCATGGTGCCTCCTGATAGAGCAGCACCCCGCCCAGTGCTCCAAGCTGCCGGATACCCATCAGCCACTCACGTATGGCCGGTGACCCCTGGCACCGCTGATCTCGCGAGTGTAGGAGCGCCGACGCGCAAGGGCAATGGTCGTCGTCCCGACCCACTCGCATTTGGCCTGCTGTTGACCTTCTCAACGAGCGCCAGGCCGCGCGATCCTCGTGCGGGCGGCGGCCTCGCACGGGAGCGTCGTCAGATGATCGGCGGTCGCCCGGCCTTCGTCATCTCCCAGACCGTGCGCCACTTCATGCGCCGACGCCCGGACGGACGTGTCGTCGACGCCCTCGCGCAAGCCGCCGAACCACGCCCGCAACGCGTCCCGGTCGCGCACCCTCAGCAGCGTCATCCCCACCCACGTGCCGACGTAGACCGGCTCCAGCACGACCGGCAGGTTCCGGCGGGCCAGCCACACCCGGTTGCGCGCGTTGAGCCGGTAGTACACGTCATGACGCGCTGGGTCGATCACCGGATGGTTCGCGACGAGGTCCGCTGCGTACCAGGGCGTGTAGCCCTCGTCCCATACCCGCCACACGAGGTCGATGCCCTCGTGGGCGTAGAAGAACTCGTCGGGCCAGCCGCCGACCGCCTCGAACAGCGACCGACGCATCGCCACGGCGCCCTCCCACAGCGCCGTCGCGGGCCCGGACTCGTATGGATTGCCGACCCGCAGGCGGGGCACCCAGCGGCTCGGGGCCGGCAGGCCGGTGGGGTCGACGACCCTCGGCTGCACGAGCCCGAGGCGCGGATCGGCGGCGAACCGGTCCGCGACGGCACGCAGGAAGTGCGGGTCCGGCAACGACGCGTCGTCGTCGAGGAAGAACAGCAGGTCGCCGTCGACCAGCGGCACCCCGGCATTCCGGCCGGCGGGAATCCCCACGTTCTCCGGCAGGTGGAGTGTCTTGACGCCGTCCGGCAGGCCGGTCGGGTCCCACGAGTTGCCGACGACCACGATGTCCGTCTCGACGCCCTCCTGAGCCTGGAGTGAGCGCAGTCCCCGATCGAGGTCCTCGGGCCGCTTCCCCATCGTCAGGACGACGACGCCGAACTTCGGGAGGGGCCTGGTCATCGCAGTCGGCTCGACGACAGGATCGAGGCGAGGTGGCCCACGATCGTGATCACCCCGAAGACCGCGAGGAAGCCGACGAGGAAGCGGGTGGCCGCGAGATCGCCGAGCAGCAGGTCGCCGACGGCAGCCACGAGGGCCAGCAGGGTCAGCTCGACGGAGTGGTAGGCGCGGTGGAACGGGAAGAACCGCACGACGGAGCGGATCCTGCGCAGGCCGCCCGCCCGAGGCGCCGACACCTCGGCCTTCTCCTCGAGCCGGGGCATGTTGTTGTAGGCGCGGGAGACGTGGACCATGTCGTTGAGCGCCTTGTTGTACAGCACCATGACGGAGACGAGCGCGCCGATCAGGGGCCAGGGCGAGTCCATCCACCCGTCCCCGGGGAACCCCGCCGCCCGCAGGCCCAGCGCGATCGGGATGAGGCCCTCGGTCGTGTAGTGCCCGACGCGGTCGAGGAACACGCCCTTCGGCGACGACGTCCGGCGCCAGCGGGCCACCTCACCGTCGCTGCAGTCCCACAGCATCTGCAGCTGCCCGAGCAGGGCGGCCAGGACGGCTCCGGGCATGCCGGGAATGAGCAGCGCCAGTGCCGCCGACGCGCCCGTGGCGATCATCAGCCACGTCACGCCGTTCGCCGTGATCGGCGTGCGCAGCAGGAGCCGCGTCAGGTAGGGCGAGATGCGGCGCAGGTAGACGTCGGCCACCCAGTGCTCGGAGTTGCGGCGCCCGCGCACCGCGGGCGGCTGGCACACCTCGCGGATCTGCGCGATCGACGGGCGCGCGGGGCGGGCCTCGTCAGCCACCGCCGGTCCCTCGCCGCTCACGCGCGTGTCCTGTCCTGCACGGACAACCACTGTACGGATGCCACGACCACGAACAGCGCCGCCAGCAGCCAGGCACCCCAGGTCAGGCCGGTCGTGGTGGCCGCGGCTCCGGCGACGGCCAGGGCCAGGACGACCACCGTTCGCCCTTCCCAGCCCAGGCCGAGCCAGAGGATCCATCGGGGCGCGGCCGCATCCTGCATGGCCCGGTACAGCGTGTCGTAGTGGTGGAAGGCGACAACGGTCATCCACCAGAACGCGATCACCATGACGCTCGGATGCCAGGCCAGCGCCACGATCGCCACGACACCCAGCTCGAGGAGTCGCAGCACCGCCGGCACCGCCCAGGCGGCGCGATTCGCCCACCACTGCCTCGCGGGTGCGCGCGGGTACGGCTGCGGCGAGCACACCGAGGATCGGCCCGGAGTCGCCCTGTCGCGAGAGCAGCGCGACACCCGCCGCAGGAGTCGGGCCTCGCCACGTGAACGTCCGCAGCGTCCGGCCGGCCGTGACGTAGGCCAGGGCCAGCAGCCCGGCACCGAGCAGCACGCCCAGTGCCCACGTCGGCCCAAGAATCGCCGCGAAGACGCTGATGATCAGCCACCGTTCCCCGATCGGCAGGTGGATGGCGCGCTTCGCCCACCGGACGGCGTCCCGCCGGTTCATCCTCGTGGACATCTCCATCGCCCCGCTGACGGACCAGCCACCAGCGGATCCGGCGGCGCCGTCATCGGCGATCCGCACGTCCCGAGCGGGCACCTGCGCCTCACGCATCCGCTGCACCCGGGAGAAGTCGTAGTCGGACATGTGGCGGGTCGTCTGCAGCACGACCAGGACGACGGCCAGCCACCAGATGTCGGCACCGGTGCGGAACGCACCGTAGGCGAGCCCGGCGTACGCCAGGAACTCCTTGACGCGATCCGTCGACGCATCGAGCCAGGCGCCGAGCGCCGAGAAGCGCCGCGTGGCGCGGGCGACCTCGCCGTCGACGCAGTCGATCACCAGGCTGAGCTGCAGCAGGACCGCCCCGAGCACCAGGGCCCACCGGCTGCCGACCGCGAAACTGGCCGCCGCGGCCAGGCCGACCGCGAAGGAGATCAGCGTGATCGCGTTCGGCGACCAGCCCAGCCTCAGTGCGATCCGCGTGAGCGGCTTCGACAGCCGGCGGACGACGAACGTCGAGTAGAAGCCGTCATCGACCCGGTTCGCCTGCAGCTGGGCGATGCGCTCGTCGCCGACGGCCGAGGTGAGCCGACGGGCCTCGTCAACGTCGGCGGGGGCCCGGAACCACGCGACGTCGACCATGTCGATCGCTCTCAGGGCGACGCCCCCGCGCGTGACGGCCACCGCCACGAGCTCGACGAGGTCGCTGCCGTCCGAGGGGACGTCACCCGCCCTCACCGCCTCGGCGAGGTCGGCCACCACCGCCGCGACCGGATGGCGGTCGGCCCCCGACACCACCAGCGCACCCACGGACCTGCGGTCCGGGGCGGTCACCGCGTGGAAGGCAGTGCCCACGCTGGTGACGAGGTGGTGCCGGACGCGCACGTTGGCGCCTTCGGCCGACGGGCGCACCAGCAGCGACGTCGCGACGTAGGGGTCATGCGTGAGTGGAGCGAGAGCGGCCGGGGCGACGACGAGGTCGGCCGCGATGACGACCACGGGGCCCTCGTCGGATTCCAGCGCCGACACCAGGTCGGCCAGAGCCTCGTGCGGCGCGCGGCCGTCGTCCGGCAGGAGGAACGGGTCGGTCACGCGGACTGCCCGCGACCGAGCTTCTCGCGACTCTGCTGCTTCGTGCGGCGCCACAGCTGGCCGGCGAGGTCCCGCGAGGACGGGTTCTCGCGGGCCGCGTCGATGACCGTCATGACGGCCTGCACGCCGGCATCGATCGGCAGCGCGGCGGTCTCCTCAGCCGAGACCGGCGGGGACGACGACACCCGCACCGCCAGCGCATCGAGGTCCCCGAGCACGGTGACGCCGAGGGAGCGGATCACGTCGACGGACGCCTGGCCCTTGTCCGCAGCCGCGTCGAGCGCCCAGTCCGGCGTGAGGAGCCGCGGCTCGTCGGGCGACGGCTCGCGCCCCTCGACCATGCCGAGTGCGACGCCGCGTCGCACGTAGCGCACGTACTCGTCCCACTGGAGCTCCTTCTTGACCTTCTTGTTCAGGCGCACGAGGAGCTCGGCCTCCGCCGCCGTCATCGAGCGGTTCGACGTCAGGTCCATGCGGGACACGAGGATGTCGGGATCCACGCCCAGCAACTGCGCGAAGGCCACGAACATCGCGCTGCGGTCCACGTCCTCGAGCACGAGGACGGTCACGTTCTCCGGCCCCACCGCCTCGCTCCACCGCGTCAGCACGTCGCCGTGGTCGTGCCGCTTCCAGAAGGTCGGTGTCATGTTCTTGCCCTGGCCCGGCTCGGCGAAGACGTCCCTCAGCCACTTCTCGTACGGCGTGGTGAGCCCGTACTTCAGGTACTGCTGCCATGACGACGGCAGCAGGCGGCCCATGTTGCGCAGTGTCACCACCACCCGCACGCGATCGGCGCCCAGGTCACGCACGACCCCGGCCGCGACGTCGCCGGGCGCCTCGCAGAAGAACTCGCTGCTGATCACCACGCGGCGGTCGTTGCGCGCGGTTCGTCGCGCGAGCTTGTCGAAGTGCGAGCGGTCCATCACGGCTCCGCCTCGGGTGTTCCAGCCCCACGGTCGCTGCAGGACGGCCAGCGCGGCCCGGTGCTGGGCCTGGAGCTTGCCGGGGTACGTGACGCCCGCGGACTTGAGCTCCGGGCGAGCGTCCGCGAGTGCCGCCTGGATGGCCGTCGTTCCGGTCTTGTGCACGCCGATGTGAAGGAGCACCCCGTTGTCGGGCACGGGCGTGGCCTCGGGCAGCATCGGCATGGCAGACAGCCTAGAGGGCCTCTGGTTCGTGCCCCTGGTCGTCGATCTCGTCGCCCGGCGCGTCCTCGCGCCGCCGCGCCTCGCGCAGCCGGGCGATGGCGTCGGGCACCGTGGTCTCGGCGACCACGCGGCCCTCGCCCAGCAGGATCGCCCGGTCGCAGAAGCGCCGGAACTGCTTGGGGCTGTCGGAGGCGAGCAGGAAGGTGACGCCGTCCTCGCGCTTCTTGTCCACGTGCGTCCAGCACTGCTGCCGGAAGTCACGCTCGCCGACGATCAGGACCTGCTCGATGGCGTAGGCGCGCGCGTCGGTCGCCATCGCGATGGACCACGCCAGCCGCTGCCGGATCAGCGGCGGTGCCGTGCCGAGGTACTTGTCGAGGAGTGTCTCGACGCCGGCGAACGAGACGATCCAGTCCAGCTTCTCGCCAACCTCGTCCGGGGTCATCCCCAGGAACGCGCCGACGATGTAGATGTTCTGGCGCACGGTGTAGCCGCGGTGCAGGACCCTGGCCACGTCGATCATCGGGATGATCGGGACGCGGCGACGCACGGTGCCCTCGTCGGGCATCAGCGTGCCGGCCGCCAGCCGCAGGAGCGCCTCCCGGCCCGAACCCTTGCCCCCGACGACTCGCCACCGACTCCCCCTCGGCGATCTCGAAGGTGGCATGGCGCAGGCGCCACACCTCGTCGCGCTTGACCTCGCCCGCGATCCGGCGCAGCCGCTGACGGCGGCCGTCGCCCTTGCGCCGACGCCTGCGTGGCATCCGCACGCCCACGTCGTCGAAGGCGACGATCGGCACGAGCTTGGGCTTCAAGGACAGCCGGGCCACGTCATGCCTCCTTCAGGATGCGCGGCTCGAGCCGGCGGAAGACGACCATGCCGACGACGAGGATCACCAGGCTGAGCGAGATCGAGACGGCGAACGCCACCGGCGCGATGTGCTCGTCGGGCCAGAAGCCGATCCGGTACGAGCCCGAATACCCCCACCAGCGGGTTGAGCGCCGCCACCGGCTGGAGCTGTTCGGGGATGTTGGAGATCGAGTAGATGATCGGCGACAGGTAGAACATCGCGCGCACGACGATGCGAACGATCCGGGCGAGGTCGGGCATGACCACGGCACCCGCCGAGATGAGCAGCGCGAGGCCGTACATGAGCAGGAACTGCAGCAGGATTCCGACCGGATAGAGGACGATCAGCGGGCCCGGCCAGTACCGCGTCGCCACCATGGCGATGAGAACGACCGGCAGCGACAGGATGAACTCGACCATCGTGACGAGGATCACCCGCGCAACCCACAGCTCGGTCGGCAGCAGGCTCACCCGCAGCTGGCCGCCGGCCCGTCGGAAGACCCTGGTGGACGCCATCATCCCCTTGGTGAACCACCACCACGGCAGGATCGCGAGGCTCAGGAAGAGCACATACGGCTGCTGGCCGAGCGCCCGCGCTCCGAGGAGCACCGAGAACACGAACCAGAGGACGATCGACATGCCCAGCGGCTCCAGGAGGGTCCACAGGTAGCCGAGGCGGAACTTGGTGTACTGCTTCTGCAGGTCGCGCCGGACCAGCATGCGGAGCACCTGACGGTGCTCCCAGAGAGATTGCACGCTGGTTACGATAGGTCACACCCGTGCTCGGTCGATCAGGTGCCACGCGGTTCGGAATACACGGCAGGCGGAGACAGTGAGCGCAGCAGGCAAGGCGTCCGACGGGGCGATCAAGGGGTTCGCCAAGAAGGCGGCCCGCGGGATCGCGCGTCGGATGCGCGAATTCGGAGCGGTCGAGCCCGAGGGCTTCGACCTGTCCGACGTCCCCAGCGCGGACGTCGCGCTGTACTTCGCGGACGGGCCGCAGAAGATGTACCAGCTCACCCAGTGGCTGCCGGTGTTCGAGGCGAACAAGGACATGACCACGATCGTGGTGGTCCGACACGTCGAGACGTACCGCTCCCTGCTCGGCATGACGTCGCTGCGGGTGCTGCTCGTGCCTCGGTACGAGATCCTCATGGCGCTGTACGACCGCGCCGACTTCCATGCGGTGATCTACGTCAACAACGGGTGGACGAACTTCCAGTCGCTGTCCTTCCAGCAGGCGGTCCACATCCACGTGAACCACGGGGAGAGCGACAAGATCTGCATGGTGAGCAACCAGGCGAAGGCGTACGACAAGGTCTTCGTCGCCGGCGAGGCCGCCGTCCGGCGACACGCAGCCGCACTCGCCTGGTTCGACGACACGCGACTCGTGCGCGTCGGTCGTCCCCAGCTCGATCTGCCGGTGGAGTCGGCCGTCTCCGCGTTCTCGGGACCGACGATCACGTATGCCCCCACCTGGGAGGGCGAGGACGACGCCAACAACTACACCTCCGTGGACCGGTACGGCCCGCAGATCATCGCTGCGGCCCTCGCACAGCCGGGCGCGCGGGTGCTCTACAAGCCGCACCCGCGGGTGGCGATGTCCGACGATGCCGGCGTGACGAAGGGCCACGAGCAGATCCTGAAGCTCATGGACCGCGCCGTCGCCGACGACCCGTCCCGCGGGCACGCAGTGCTGATGGACGCCGACGTGCTCGGCGTCATCCGCGACACGGACATCATGATCGCCGACGTCTCGAGCGTCAGCCTGGATCATCTCTACCTGCGGCCCGACTCACCGCTCGTCCTGACCGATCGCCGCAGTGACCGTCCGCGGCTGCTGGAGGACGCGCCGGTGGCATCCGGGTCCCACGTGGTGGACGCGTCGACGATCGGCACCCTCCAGCAGGACCTCTCGTCCCTGCTCGCCGAGGACACCCTGCGCGAGGAGCGCCACCGACTGCGCGACTTCTACTTCGACTCGCTGGCCCCGGGCCAGAGCACGGAGCGGTTCTGGGGCGAGCTGTCCAGTGCCATCCATCACCACGACGCAGCGCTGCGGGAGCTGAGCCGCGTCCGCGTCATCGAGGAGAGCGCATGACAGTTCAGGCCGTCATCCTGGCCGCCGGCATGGGCACCCGCCTGGGACGACCGTGGCCCAAGCCGCTGACTCCGCTCTCCGACGGGCGCACGATCATGCGACAGCAGATGGACAATCTGCAGTCCGCGTTCGACGACGTGCGGATCACGACGGTGATCGGGTTCAAGCTCGAGCTGATCCTCGAGGCGTTCCCGGACGTCGGCTACGTCTACAACGAGAGCTACGACCAGACCAACACCAACCGCAGCCTGCTCAAGGCACTGCGCCAGTCCTCGGACGGCGGCGTGCTCTGGATGAACGGCGACGTGGTCTTCGACCCCCAGGTGCTCGAGCGAGTGAAGGACCTGATGGCGCAGGAGCAGTCCTTCATCTGCGTCAACACCGCGGTGGTCGGCGAGGAGGAGGTCAAGTACACGGTCGATGCCGATGGCTTCGTCGACCGGCTGTCGAAGACGGTGACCGATGCGCTCGGCGAATCCGTCGGCATCAACTACGTGAGCAGCACGGACAAGGCGGACCTCATCCGGCGCCTTGCGGAGTGCGAGGACTCGGACTACTTCGAGCGCGGCCTGGAGATCATGATCGAGAAGGACCGGACCCGCGTGGTGCCGTTCGACATCCGGGACCTGTTCGCGGTCGAGGTGGACTTCGAGGAGGACCTCAGCCGCGCCAACGAGCACCTCTGACCCATTCGTTGAGTGGGCGGTGCCGCACGCGTCTGCGCGACTGGATCGGTGCGCGAACGACCACTCAACGAATGGGGGTCAGCGGAGGACGGCGGCGATCATCGCCTCCCACCGGTCGATGATGAGCTCCGCGCGGTAGGGCGACACCGCCTCCCGGGCCACGGCGCCCAGCCTCGCCCGGTCCTCAGGGGACGACATCAGCGCGTCCAGCGCGTCAGCCAGCGCACCCGCATCCGCCCGCGGGACGACCCGTGCCGCCGCCCCATCGTCGCTCAGCAGCCGCACGCCGGCCGAGCAGTCGGTGGCGACGCATGGCAGGCCCATCGCCATGCCCTCGGCGAGCACCAGCGGGAGCCCCTCGGTCAGCGACGGGAGGGCCAGGATGCTGCTGGACCGCAGCTGCGACATGGCATCGGTGACCGGTGGGACGAAGTCGACACGCTCGGCCGCCGAGCCGAGGCCGGCCACCCGGTCGCGCACCGCCTGCTCATCGGGGCCCGAGCCCACGAACCTCAGTCGCCACGTCGGATGGCGATCGGCGACCCTGCCCCACGCGTCCACGAGGAAGCGTCGGCCCCTTCTCCGTCGACAGCCGCCCCAGGTACGTGACCACGTCGGCGTCCCCATCCGGCGCGGCCGGTTCCTGCGGCCAGAACGCCAGCGGATTCGGGAGCCAGTCGGTGTTGTTGAGGCCGGCACGGCGGAACCGGTCGGCGTCCTCAGGAGTCAGCAGGGTCACGAGATCGACGTCGTCGTACAGCGCCAGCGCCCGCGGCAGGTCCCGACCAGCCTCGGCCGCCTCGAAGGACGAGTGGTACTGCCCGATCACCGCCCACTCGTCGTGCGGCACCTCGGCCAGGTGCTCCATTGCCCACAGCTGCGAGGTCACGACGATCCCCGGCGGACCGTCGGCGAGCACCTCGCCCAACCGGGCGATGGCCGTGGCCCGCAGTGCCGCGCGCTTGGCGATCACCCGCCGGACCGACGGGGTCAGTCGCGTGCCCAGCCTGGAGTCCTTGGGCGGGGGCGGCCACTCCTCGGGCATCAGCGTGAACCGTCGGAAGGCCGGATCGTCGACGTACTCGTGGCGCGGCGGGTGCGGTGCCACGCCGACGAGGTCGACCGGGTAGCCGCGCAGGCCCAGCTGCTGCGCCACAACGTGGACGACGCGCTGGGCGCCGCCGACCTCGTCGATGTTGTTGGCCATCAGCACGATCCGGGGGCGGTCATGACCGGCCTCCCAGGATCGCGTCCAGGGCCCGGTCGCGTGGCGTCGCCATCGGCGGGGCCGCACCGGGCGGCCGCCCATGCCCGACGCGCGGGACCGTACCGAGCGTCCCAGCCCGCCGGGTCGGCCAGCCAGGCGCTCACCTCGGTGATCAAGCTCGTCCGTCGTGACGCAGGCCGGGCCCACCTCGTCCAGGCCGGGGTACACCCCACGCGTCCGGTTGACGTACGTCTCCCGGTCGGGCTGGAACAGCACGAGCGGTCGGTCGATCAGTGCGGCGTCGCCGATGAGCGACGAGTAGTCCGAGATGACCAGCTCGCTGGCGGCGACGAAGGGGGCGAGCGCGTCCACGTCCCCGAGGTCGCGCATCGCGAACCGCAGGCGGGTCGGCACCACGAACGCCTCCCCCGGCGGCGGTCGCAGGAGCAGGTAGGCGCGATCGCCGAGCGCCTCCGCCCACGCCTCCAGGTCGAGGAGCGGATCGGCCGGAGCCCGGTCTCGCCGGCGGGCGGTCGGCAGGTACAGCACGACCGGGCGATCCGCGGGCAGGTCCAGGCGGCGGCGCAGGTCGGCCGCGGGCCCGGCCATCGCCGGACCGCGGCGTCCATGCGCGGGATCCCGGCCTCGACGACCGCTGCCGCGGTAGGCGAATGCCCGGCCGTCGACCTCCGCGGAGTCCGCCGACGGCGACACGAGCACCGTCCAGCGTCGGGCGTTCCGCCGCACCGCGGCGACGGCCGATCGGCTGACGAGGACGCTCGGGTCGTCGAGTCCGAGCCGGTGGACCGGAACGCCCGTCACCGGCATGGACGACCGTGGCATCCCGCCGGACCCCCGTCCGGCGCTGGGCCGTCGCCCACGAGCAGGCCGGCCCTCGCCGGCAGCCACGCGTGCCGAAGGCTGAGCCGCTCCACCGCTTCGGCGTGGAGCCGGCACCCGCTCGGGCGCCGAGCGGTACACCCAGGCCTGCCGGTACCCAGGCCTGGTCGGCGGTCAGGCCGTCGCTGAGCGCGCGCACGCTCCCCCCGAAGGCGCGACCGCCCTCCACCTCGAACACCGCGAGGTCGCGTCGCGGCAGCAGGCCGGCGAACCGGCCCAGGATCGGACGGGATCGCGTCCCTGCGCACGAGGGAGAACACCCGGCCGAGCCGCGTCGTCCCGGGGAGGCGGAACCACGCGCGCGCGGGCTCGATCAGCGACGGGCGCGGGCGCGGGAGACCCGGACCGCACGCCAGCCGACGGCACCGTTCTCGTGGGCGACGAGCTCGAGGGTGTCCATCCCCGTCCACCGTGATCGACCGGGGAAGGCCAGCCGCATCGGGCGTGATGCCGGACTCCGCCGACCTCGCGCTCACGACGTTGACGTGGTCACCGTGCATGAGCGCGATGCCGATCGTCCCGCGGTCCTTGTCCGCCAGTGGTCGGCGCAGGTGATCGGTCGCCGGCCCATCGGCGCGCCATCGACGCCGCGGACCGTCCCAGTCCTCCCACGCCGCCGGCACGGACAGCGCGGTCCGGTCGCCGTTGATCAGGTACCGGAGCTCGAGGGACTCCACCGACCCGAGGCTCCCGTCGTAGTCGAAGGTGCTCCCACGGGCCACGACGCGGCCGTCCTCGACGGACACCGAGTCAAGGCGATGCAGGTAGCGGCGCTGGGTGAACGGAATCGCCAGCAGGTGCAGGTCCGGTCACGTCGAGCCAGCGACTCGCCGGGATGCCGTCGACCTCGGGTCCGGTGTCGAGGTGCGAGCAGGCCCACAGCTCGCGATCCGTCGCGCGCCAGGATCGGCGCATCGACGACGGACGCCCACTTGATGAAGCGCATGGCGGAACGGATGCCCTCGAGGTCGCGGATGAGCAGGTGGTAGATCGCCACGCGCAGCGCCGGCCGGACCTGCCACACCGGTCGAAGATCGACCTGGGCGACGTACGGCACGAGGCGGTCGATGAGCGTCCCGGCCGTCTCGTCGTCGACCTCGAGCATGGACGCGAGGTACAGGTAGAGGTCATGGCGCAGGAACTTCAGGTCCTTGACCTCGCGGATGCCTGCGAGGGACCGCTCGGCCAGGAACGCGTCGATCCGCCGGTTGACCTCGATCCGGCTCTCGACGTTGCGCGCCTCGTTGCGCCGCTGGGTGATCGACGGCTCCTCGCTCACGCGGTCGACGTACCAGCGGTAGACGGTCTCCGGGATGACCGCCAGCCGGCGCGCCGCGGCCATCGCCTCGAGGGTGAACAGCTGGTCCTCGAACAGCAGGCCCTCGGGGAACCGGATCGCGTTCTGCTGCAGCAGGTCCAGCGGTAGATCTTGTTGACCGAGATGGTGTCGTAGAGCAGCTCGGGCAGGTCCTGCAGGCCGTCGACCACGCGGCGCTCGTCGTGCACCTCCGGTCGCCAGCGCTTCGTCCGGCCCGTCCTGATGTCGATCCGCTCCGCCGTGCCGCACACGACGTCCGCGCCGGTCTCCTCGGCCGTCACGAGCAGGTTCTTGCACGCGTGCCGCTCGTACTCGTCGTCGGAGTCGCAGAACATCACCCACGGCGCCGCCGCGAGCTCGATCCCACGGTTGCGCGGGGCGCTGCAGCCGCCGGAGTTCTCCGCCAGCCGCTCGTAGCGGACGCGCGGGTCCGTTGCCGCGATCGCCCGCACCACGGCCGCGGTGTCGTCGCTCGACGCGTCGTCGACGACGACGATCTCGATCGCGCGAAGCGTCTGGCGCTGGACCGATCGGATGGCCCGCGGCAGCCGGGCGACATCGTTGTAGGAGATGACGACGACGCTGACGTCGGGCGCGGTCATCGCCGGCCCCGCAGCTCCCGCGCCCGCGCGATGAGCACGGCTGCGCGGGCGTCGAAGCTGTGGTGCTCGGCGATCCGCCGGCCAGTGCGAGCCGGGCCTCGCGATCGGGGAACTGCTCGTCGAGGTCGCCGGTCACGCAGGCTCGCCAGGCTCGCTTCGTCCGCGTAGGTGCGCAGCCCGTCGCCGAACACGTCCGTGAGCCCGGCCGCCTCGTCCGTGACGATCCGGCTGGCGCAGGCCGCGGCGTCGAACAGCCGGTTGGACAGGAAGCCCTGGGCCGCCATGTCCGGCCAGTGGTCGTTCAGCACGACTCCCGCCGACGCGTAGGCCGCGGGCAGGTACTCGTTGCCGATGAACTCGCCGCTGATCTGCTCCGGCGGGAGGAACGCCTCCCAGCCCACGCCGTACACCGACAGGTCCAGGCCCGCCGCCAGCGCATCACGCACCACCGGGCGGAACTCGCCCCGGGTGGACCCGACGAACAGCAGCCGTTCGCCGGTGTCCGGCTCCGCCGCCGATGGGGTGAAGCGGGCCGGATTCGTCGCCTGAAGGAGGGGCGTCACCGGCACGCCGAACTCGTCCGACTGGCCACGGCTCCAGTGCTCGCTCGCCGCGAAGACCGCGTCGTACTGCGCCGGCTCGTCGGGCTCGACCAGCTCGGGGTGGCTGATCACCCAGAGCATCCAGGTGGCATCGCCACGCCGCGGGACCACGCGCCGCAGCCCCCGCAGGATGAGGACGACGTCGTCGTGCTCGCGGGCCTCGGACGTGGCGCCCCCGCGGAAGACGACCCGGGCGTTCTCCCCGGCTCGGTTCAGCGCGTCGACGAGGTCGCGGGCGAACCAGGTGTCGCCCCACTGCTCGCCCGCCTCGCCCTTCGGCGCGGCGACGACGACGGACCAGCGTGAGGGGGTCGCGCTTGCGTCGCCGGAACATCTCAGCCACCGGCCGCGTCCGGCAGGGACCGACGCTCTGCGCGCGACAGACCGCGCAGGAAGCCCAGGCCCCACGCGCCGTGCATGGTCGCGTAGACCAGCGGCAGCCGCGCCGCCGCGCCCGGCGCCAGCCGCGGTTCCGCGAGCGCGCTCTGGGCGCTCGCCGCGAGGTTCAGGACGGCGTACCCGAGGGGCGCCGCCAGCCCGACCGCCGTCAGCCACGGCTGCCGGGCGACGACTCCGACGCCGGCGAGAACGACGCCGGCGGCGACACCGGTCACCGCGACCGGCGCGGCCAGGTAGCGGGCCGACACCGTCTCGGGGTGCCGGCGGCTCACCTCGCGGCGCCACCGGCCGTAGTCGTGGTACTGGCGGGCGAGCGCGCGCAGCGTGTGCCGCGGCCGGTAGGTGACCTGCATGTCCGGGGTGAACCAGACCACGCCGCCGGTCTGCCGGATCCGCAGGTTCATCTCCCAGTCCTGCGCGCGCATCATGGTCTCGTCGTACCCGCCGACGCGTTCCAGGGCCGCACGCCGGAAGCAGCCCAGGTAGACGGTGAGCGCCGGCCCGGCCTCGCCGCCCACGTGGAAGGACGCGCCGCCGACGCCGAAGCGCGAGGTCATCGCCCGGGCCACCGCCCGCTCGAAGTCGTTGGTGCCCTCCGCCGCCATGATCCCGCCGACGTTGTCGGCGCCGGTGGCCTCGAGGGCCAGGACGCCGGTCCGGACGTAGTCCGGCGGCACCATGGCGTGCCCGTCGATGCGGACGACGATGTCGCTGTCGCCCACGCCGATCGCGGCGTTCAGCCCCGACGGGGTCTTCCCGCTGGGGTTGTCGACGACGTGAATGTGGGAGTTCGCGTCGGCGAGCGCCTGGGCCACCTCCCGGGTCCGGTCCTTGGATGGGCCGACGGCGATGGCGATGTCCAGCTCGCCGGGATAGTCCTGCTCGAGCAGCCGCTCGACCGCGTGGCCGAGGTGGCGCTCCTCGTTGACGACCGTCATGACGATCGAGACGGCTGGCCAGTCTCGTGTCACGACGCACCCGCCTCGGCGGTGCCGAAGCACTCGTGCCGGATCAGGCCCGGGCGCGTCGCCGTCGTCTTGGTGAGGAAGTGCTCATCGGCGACCGACGCGGTGTGCCCGGCCGAGTGGCGGACGTACACGTACCCGAGCCCGTGCGTGCGGTAGACCAGGCCGCCGTCGGCGAGGACTCGGTCGAGCAGGGCGCGATCGACGCTCTTCGGCACCGGCCGCCAGCCGCCGACGGCCCCGAGGTCGGCGGCGGAGATCAGCATCGTCCCCCCGGCGACGAAGTCGGCGTACTTCTCGGCCGGATAGGTCGGACGGAACACGGTCGTGTCCTGCGACTCCAGGTAGACCCAGTCGAGCGCCTTGCCGACGACCTGCGCGCCCGAGTACTGGCGGGCGAGCACGAGGTCCCACACGTGCTCGGGGCCGTAGATGTCGTCGTCGTCCATCTTGGTGAGCAGGGCGCCCTCGGCGCGGTCGCTGCAGGTCTGCAGGGCCTCGCCCAGGGTGCGACCGCCGTCGATCGCCACGACGGTGACCGGGTAGGGCACCTGCTGCGCGAGGTCCCACACGCGCGCGCCGTCGACCCGATCTCCGTGGGCCCCGATGACGACCTCGAGCCGCGGGTAGCGCAGGCCGGCCAGCTGCGCGATGGCGTGCTCGAGGTGGTCGGGACGGTGCGTGACGAGGATGACGCTGACGGACGGCCACGCGTCGAGGGCGGCCGTGGGCCCGTACTGCCGCAGGGCGTGGCGGCGCTCGTGCACCGACCAGGCCTGCCACGCGAGGTCGTCCGCCACGTCCGGCAGCGCCTGCCCGGGTCGGGCGATCACGAGCCCGCTGGCCTGCAGGGGGTGCTGAAGGCGCGGCGGAAGGTCGTCGGCCACCACGGCCAGCACGGTGCGCAGGGCGGTCGACGTCCGACGCCGTGGGACTGTCCGTCATCACCAGCGAGCCATCGGCCCAGCGTGAGGCGGACCGACCCGCCCTCGACCGTGCGCCGAGGCGATGGCCGTCGCGCCGGTCGACCGACGCCCGACGCGGACGGTGGATCGTCGGGTCGACGCTGACCTCGAACTCCCGGCCGTCCCGCGTCCAGGTCTCCGTTCCGATGCCGGACGGTCGACTCGCGCTCGGGCAGGAGGTCGGGATCGACGTCAGGCACGAGGAGGACGTCGCTGCGTCGCACGTGCCGGTCGCGCTTCTCGTCCTCCCGCAGGACGTCACGGACGTCCCCGGCCAGCGACGCCGCGGAGGCGGGCAGCCCCGGGGCGAACGTCAGCATCGGACCGAGGTCGCCGGTCGGCACGGGTCGCAGGCAGCGGACCGCGGCCGCCAGCAGGAGGGCGGCGTCGGTGGGCTCGTGGGTGGACAGCCGCAGGCGGACGCCGGAGCCGCTCGCGGCCACCGACAGGTCCCGGATGCCGGGGAGCCCTGGTCTGCCGATCCAGCCGGCGATCGGCGGACGCCAGCGGGCGATCGTGATGTCGAGCTCGGTGAGGTCGGCGATCGCGACGGACTGGACCGCGAGCTCCTGGACGGCGTGGATGCGCTCGGCCTTGACCTCCCACGCGCTCCCGCCGCGCCGGACGCGCACGCGGGCGCCGGGAACCTGCGGAACCGTCACACGCAGCACTGTATTGGGTCGAACACCCATCGTGCCGACGTCAGCGGCCGAGGACCTTCTTCGCCATGACGATCCGCTGGATCTGGTTGGTGCCCTCGTAGATCTGGGTGATCTTCGCGTCGCGCATGTAGCGCTCGACCGGCCAGTCCTTCGTGTAGCCGGCCCCGCCGAGGGCCTGCACCGCGTCGGTCGTGATCTCCATGGCGACGTCGGACGCGAAGCACTTGGCGGCTGCCCCGAAGAAGGTCAGGTCGGCGTCCTGCCGCTCGCTCTTGGCCGCCGCGACGTAGACGAGCTGTCGTGCCGCCTCGAGCTTCATGGCCATGTCGGCGATCATGAACTGGATCCCCTGGAAGGACGCGATCGGCTTGCCGAACTGCTGGCGGTCCTTGACGTAGGCCGAGGCGACGTCGAGCGCGCCCTGCGCGATCCCGACGGCCTGGGCCCCGATGGTCACGCGGGTGTGGTCGAGGGTGTTCATCGCCGTCTGGAAGCCCGTGCCGGGCTGGCCGATGATGCGGTCCCCGGGAATGCGGCAGTTGTCGAACAGGATCTCGCGCGTGGGCGATCCGTGGATGCCGAGCTTGCGCTCGGGCGTGCCCAGCGAGAACCCCTCGTCGTCGGCGTGGACGACGAAGGCCGAGATCCCGCGCGACCCGGCTTCGGGATCGGTCACCGCCATCACCGTGTAGTAGGTGGAGATCCCGGCGTTGGTGATCCAGCTCTTCTGGCCGTTGAGCACCCAGTCGTCGCCGTCGGCCACGGCCCGCGTCTTCATCGACGCGGCGTCGCTGCCGGCCTCGCGCTCGCTCAGGGCGTAGGAGAACATCGCCTCGCCGCTGGCCACCTGCGGCAGGTACGTCGCGAGCAGCGCCTCGTCGCCGCCGACGAGCAGCGGCATCGTGCCGAGCTTGTTCACGGCCGGGATGAGCGAGCTGGACGCGCAGGCCCGCGCCACCTCCTCGATCACCAGGCAGGCGGCCAGCGCGTCGCCGCCCTCGCCCGCCGTACTCCTCGGGGATGTGGATGGCGTGGAAGCGAGCGTCGCGCAGGGCCTCGTAGACGTCCCACGGGAACTCGCCGCTCTCGTCGATCTCCGCGGCCCGGGGCGCGATCTTGTCCGTCACGAGGTCCCGCACGGCCTCCTGGAGGGCCGCGTGCTCGTCGGTCAGCGAGAATTGTTGGAAGTCCTTGTTTCCAGCCACGGGCCACACACTACTAGCCTTCGACCATGTCGCCACGCCTGTCCGTCATCGGCACCGGCTACCTCGGTGCCACCCACGCCGCCTGCATGGCCGAGCTCGGCTTCGACGTGATCGGCCTCGACATCGACCCCGCCAAGGTGCAGACCCTGAACGGCGGCACGGTGCCCTTCTACGAGCCGGGCCTCGACGAGGTCCTCGCCCGGAACATCGAGGCCGGCCGCCTGCGCTTCACCACCTCCTTCGAGGAGGTGGGCGCCTTCGCCGACGTGCACTTCATCTGCGTCGGGACGCCCCAGGCGGCCGGCGCCCAGAAGGCCGACATGACCCAGGTCTTCGGATCCGTCGCCGCGCTGACGCCGCACCTGCGCGAGGGAGCCCTCGTCGTCGGCAAGTCGACGGTGCCGGTCGGCACGGCCGCGCGAGATCGAGGCCCAGCTCGCGAAGACCGCGCCCCGCCGGACGTCGAGGTGGCCTGGAACCCGGAGTTCCTGCGCGAGGGCTTCGCGGTCGAGGACACCCTGCACCCGGACCGACTCGTCGTCGGCGTGCACTCCGACGCGCGCGGAGAGATCTCCTGCGCGAGGTCTACGCCCCGATCATCGCCGAGGGCACCCCCTTCCTCGTCACGGACTTCCCGACCGCCGAGCTGGTCAAGGTGGCCGCCAACTCCTTCCTGGCCACCAAGATCTCGTTCATCAACGCCATGGCCGAGGTGTGCGAGGCGGCCGGCGCCGACGTCACGCAGCTGGCCGAGGCGATCGGCTACGACCCGCGCATCGGCAAGCGCTTCCTGGCGGCCGGCCTCGGCTTCGGCGGGCGGCTGCCTGCCCAAGGACATCCGCGCCTTCATGGCCCGGGCCGGCGAGCTCGGCGCCGAGGATGCGGTCGCCTTCCTGCGCGAGGTCGACCAGATCAACCTGCGCCGTCGCGCCGCGACGGTGGCCATGGCCCGCGAGGTGCTCGGCGGCCGGTTCCTGAAGCGGCGGATCTGCGTGCTCGGGCGCCTCGTTCAAGCCGGACAGCGACGACGTCCGCGACTCGCCCTCGCTCGACGTCGCCGTCGCCATGAGCAATGCCGGCGCCGATGTCGTCGTGCACGACCCCAAGGGGCTGGCCAACGCCGAGCGCGTCTACCCGCACATGACGTACGTGGCGGACCTGCGCGAGGCCCTCGCCGGCGCGGAGCTCGTCGTCCTCGGCACCGAGTGGCGCGAGTACCGCGAGCTCGACCCCGCCTCGCTCGACGGCATCGTCGCCGATCGACACGTCATCGACGCCCGCAACGCCCTCGATCCGCAGGCCTGGCGCAACGCCGGCTGGTCGTACCGCGCCCTGGGACGGCCGACCGCCTGAGCCGGCGCTATGTCGCCGGACTCGCGGGCGAACGACACGGCCGGTGGCGGCCGCGAGGGTCTGGGCGATCACGCAGTACCGCTCGGTCAGCTCGAGCAGGCGCGCCACCGATGGCGTCGTCCGCGTCGGTGTCCACGTCGACCCGGACGGCGATGCCGGTCATCCCGACCGGGCGTCCCACGGTCGACTCCCAGGGTGCCGCGCGCGTCCCACACGCCGTCGGCCACGACCGTCGGACCGATCGGATGTCGATCGACATCGCCGTGGCGACGGCGGCCAGGGTCACCCCGGCGCAGGCGACGAGGGCCTCGAGGAGCAGGTCGGCCGAGCAGGCCTCGCCACCGCCGCCGCCGGCGGCCGGATGCAGTCCCGGCGCTCCGGGTTCCCGACGGGATCCGCACAGCGGACGGTGAGCGACTGCGATGCTCGACGACGGCCTCCGCGCGGGCCGGCGATCGAGCGCGGTCGCGGGATCGACGCGATAGCCGTCCTTGAGCGGGCCGCTGGCGATCGCGCAGTTCTGACTGCCTTCATGACGACTCCCCGGTCTCGGTCCCCCGACCCGTCGACGACGGCGTGGCGGACACAATGGTGTCGTGGAGCCGACCGCATGAACAGGCCCGAGGAGATCCGCTCCGTCGCTGACGGAGACCTCGCTGTGGTTCGTCGTCGGCCTCGGCGACAACCCGGAGCGTGACGCGTACCGCATCGCGGCCTACCTGCAGCGCCAGGGCAAGCGCATCGTGCCGATCTACCCCCGGGCCGAGGTCGTGCACGGCGAGCAGGGGTATCGGACGATCGCCGAGGCCGCGGCGGCCGTCGGGACGCCCGACGTCGTCGATGTGTTCGTCCGCGTCGAGCCGGGCCGGCGAGTTCGCGGACCAGGCCATCGCCGCGGGCGCGGCGTCGTGTGGTTCCAGCTCGGCGTGATCGACGACGACGCCGCCCAGCGGGTGGTCGACGCCGGGATGACGATGATCATGGACCGCTGCCCTCTGCTGGAGTGGCCCCGCCTCGTGGAGTGACCCTCCCCACTCCCGCGAGGGTTTCTGACGAGGTGGCGGTCAGCGGGTCAGGTTGGCGTTCTTCGCCTTGGCCTGGGCGTTGAGGTCGGCCTGGTAGAGCGCCATGGCGTTGACCAGGTCCGGATCTGCGATGCCGAGCATGCGGACGGCGAGCAGCGCCGCGTTGCTGGCGTTGCCGATGGCGACCGTGGCGACCGGCACGCCGGCGGGCATCTGGACGATCGACAGCAGCGAGTCCATCCCGTCGAGCGTCGACAGCGGGACCGGCACGCCGATCACCGGCAGCGGGGTGAGGGACGCGAGCATCCCGGGCAGGTGCGCGGCGCCGCCGGCCCCGGCGATGATCACCTTGACTCCCCGCTCCGCCACCGTCGAGCCGAACTCGACCATCTCGTGCGGCATGCGGTGCGCCGACAGGACCATCGCCTCGTACGGCGACCCCGAAGTCCTCGAGCACGCGCGCGGCGGACTGCATGACCGGCCAGTCCGAGTCACTGCCCATGCAGATGACGACCAGGGGGCTCTCACTCATCGATGACTCCCGCGAAGTAGTCGGCCGCGTGCCGGCCGCGTGCCAATAGTTCCTCAAGATCGTTGCCGACGACGGTCACATGCCCCACCTTGCGCCCGGGCCGCACGGTCTTGCCGTACAGGTGCACCTTCAGCCCGGGATCGCGGGCGAGGACGTGCCGGTACGCCGAGTAGAGGTCGCCCGACGTCGCCGCCGAGGATGTTGACCATCACGGCGTGCGGGGCCACCGCGGTCGGGGAACCGAGCGGCAGGTCGAGCACCGCACGCAGGTGGTTCTCGAACTGGCTGGTGCGCGCGCCCTCGATCGTCCAGTGGCCGGAGTTGTGCGGGACGCATCGCGAGCTCGTTGACGTACAGGTCGTAGCCGTCGTCGAACATCTCGACGGCCAGCATGCCCGGTCACGTTGAGGTCGCGGGCGATCCGCAGGGCGATCTCCTGCGCCTGGACCGCCCGCGCCGACGCCAGTCCCGGCGCCGGCGCGACGACCTCCGCGCAGATGCCGTTCGCCTGCACGGTGCGCACGACCGGGTAGGCCACCGCCTGGCCGTGCGGTGACCGCGCCACCTGGGCGGAGAGCTCCTGCACGAAGTCGATCCGCTCCTCGGCCAGCCACTGGGCACCCGCGGCCGAGCGGGACGGCCAGCACGTCTGCGGCCCGGGCGACGATCGTCGACCACCCACACCCCGCGACCGTCGTAGCCACCGCGCGAGGTCTTCAGCACGACCGGCCAGCCCGACCTCCTCGGCGAACTCCGCGACGTGGTCGAGCCGCCGACACGACCCGCCACCGCGGGCACGGGATGCCGATGTCGGTCAGCGCCTGCCGCATGTGGATCTTGTCCTGGGCGTGGAACAGGGCCGACGGCCCGGGCCGCACGGCCACGCCGCATCGCCTCGAGCTGCTCCAGGTGGGCCGGCGGCACGTGCTCGTGGTCGAAGGTGACCACGTCGCAGCCGTCGGCGAAGCGCAGCGAGCGCGTCCAGGTCGTCGTGCCGGCCGATCGCGACGTCGTGGATGACCTGGGCCGCGGACTCGGCCGGATCGGCTGGCGAGGACCCGCAGGCCGACCCCGAGCGCCGCGGCCGGGGCGGCCGTCATGCGGGCAAGCTGACCCCCGCCCACGATGCCCACCCGAGGGGCGCCGTCCAGATCCACGAGTGAAACCTACTTGGTGGGCGATTAGACTCCCGCGCATGCCCGAGTCCGGCCCGGCCGCCCCCAGCGGCCTCCATGCCCTCGTGGGCGCGGATCTACGGACCGTTCGAGGCGCTCGCGCGCGAGGTCGCCAAGTTCGGGATCGTCGGGGCGATCTCCTTCGTCATCGACGTCGGACTGTTCAACCTGCTGCTCTACGCGGGCCCGCTGCAGGGCAAGCCGCTGACCGCCAAGGTCGTCAGCGTCGCCGTCGCCACCACCTTCGCCTACTTCGGCAACCGCTTCTGGACCTTCCGGCACCGTGGCCGCACGAACATGGGCCGCGAGTACGTGCTGTTCTTCCTGCTCAACGGCGTCGCGATGCTCATCGCGGTGGGCTGCCTGTGGGTCAGCCACTACCTGCTCGGGCTGGACTCCGCGCTCGCGGACAACATCAGCGCCAACGTCATCGGGCTCGCGCTCGGCACGCTGTTCCGCTTCTGGTCCTACCGCAAGTGGGTGTTCCCGGCGGTCCCGGACGACCCGGCCGACCAGGAGCTCGCCGAGCGCGACGCCACCACGCCGATCTGACGACTACCGCGTTCGCGGCTCAGGTCCCGTCGTCGGGCAGGACAGTGTCGCCACCGAGTTCCACGCGAGCGCCGGCGCCGGCGCTCGTCGTCCTCCTCGTGCATCGAGTAGACCTCGCGCTGCACCTTCTCGACGTCGGGCACGTCCTCGATGACGAGGTCGCTCTCGTTCGCCGACTCGATCCTGAGCGTCCCGTAGTTGAGGATCCGGCCCATCACGCTGACCTCGAAGGACACGTTGTTGATCTTCGACAGCGGCATGTCGCGTCCCTGGCGGGTCAGGATTCCCTGACGGGTGATGACCCGCCGGTTGGTGAAGACGTACTGGGTCGAGTACCAGCGCAGGAAGGCGACCAGGACGAAGGGCACGAAGAGTGCCACCGCGACGATGACGACGATCCAGCGCACGACCGTGTTGTCGGTCCAGAAGAACAGCCAGGTGCTCATGAACACGATGGCCAGCAGGACGATGATCGGGACGATCAGCGCGCGGAAGTGCGGGCGCAGCTCGAACTCCACGGTCTCGCCGTCGGACAGCAGCTTCTGGGGGTAGGCCATGGTCAGATCGTGGCATGGATGACGTCGCCCGCGGCGACAGACACCGTCTTCTCCGCAGTCCGGACGTGCAGATGGCCGTCGTCGCCCACACCGACGGCTCGCCCCGACAGCGTCTCCCCCGTGGGCAGGCTGACCTCGACGTCGCGCCCGATGGTCAGGCAGCGCTCCCGGTAGGCATCCATCGCCATGGAGCCGCCCTCGCGGCGCAGGTCGGCGACCGCCGAGTACAGCGTGGTGAGGATGTCGACGAGCAGGTCCTGGCGCTGGACGTCGGACCCCTCGATCGCCATCGACGTGGCCGCTGGTGACGGCAGGCGGTCGACTGTCTGGGTCACGTTCACGCCGATGCCGATCACCACGGCGTCCTGTCCGTCGGACTCCGCCAGGATCCCGGCCAGCTTGCGCGGACCCGCGCTCGCCGTCGAGGGCCGCGGCGTCGACGACGACGTCGTTGGGCCACTTGAGCATCGCTGGCACGCCATGCCGGCGCGCGGCCTCGGCGACCGCCACCCCGGCGAGCAGCGGCAGCAGGCCGCGCCGGTCCACCGGCTCCATGCGGATGAGCACCGAGCACCACAGGCCGGCCCCCGGGTCGCTCGCCCAGGCCCGGCCCAGCCGGCCGCGGCCGGCGGTCTGCTCGTCGGCGACGATGACGGTGCCCTCGGGCGCGCCGTCACGGGCGAGCGCGAGCAGGTCGGCGTTGGTCGAGCCGGTCGATGCCACCACGATCGGCGGCGGCCACGGGCACTTCCCGGTCGGCCAGCCGTCTGCTCGACGAAGGCGGCGTCCACTGGGGCCGCGAACTGCTCATTCACACGACTAAGGTACGCATTCGAGGCCTAGGAGGAGCGATGAGCGCGGCGACCGTGGACGAGAACACTCCGGATCCGCACACCACGGCGGGGAAGGCCGCGGACCTGGCAGCCCGGCGTGAGCAGGCGCAGACCCGCCGCAAGGAGGCCGTCGACAAGCAGCACGCCCGCGGCAAGAAGACCGCGATGGAGCGGGTCCTCGCCCTGCTCGACGAGGACTCCTTCAGCAGCTCGACGGCCTGGCCCGGCACCGCTCGCACGCCTTCGGCCTGGAGGCCAGCCGCCCGTACGGCGACGGCGTCGTCACCGGCTACGGCACGATCGACGGCCGCCCGGTGTGCGTGTTCGCCCAGGACTTCACCGTGTTCGGCGGCTCACTCGGCGAGGTCTTCGGCGAGAAGATCGTCAAGGTCATGGACATGGCCATGAAGATCGGCTGCCCGGTCATCGGGATCAACGACTCCGGCGGCGCCCGCATCCAGGAGGGCGTGGTCTCGCTCGGCCTGTACGGCGAGATCTTCCGCCGCAACGTCGCCGCGTCCGGCGTGGTCCCGCAGATCTCCCTGGTCATGGGGCCGTGCGCCGGCGGCGCCGTCTACTCCCCGGCGATCACCGACTTCACGGTGATGATCGACAAGACCTCGCACATGTTCATCACCGGGCCGGACGTCATCAAGACGGTCACCGGCGAGGACGTCGAGTTCGAGGAGCTCGGCGGCGCCCGCACGCACAACTCCAAGTCCGGCGTCGCGCACTACATGGCCACCGACGAGGACGACGGCATCGAGTACGTCAAGGCGCTGCTGTCGTACCTGCCGAGCAACAACCTCGAGGACGCGCCCACCTACCCCTACGAGGCGGACCTGTCGTTCACCGACGAGGACTACGAGCTCGACACCCTCATGCCGGACTCGCCCAACCAGCCGTACGACATGCACCGGGTCATCGAGCACATCCTCGATGACGGCGAGTTCCTCGAGACCCAGCCGCTGTTCGCCCCGAACATCCTGTGCGGGTTCGGCCGGATCGAGGGCCACGCGGTCGGCATCGTCGCCAACCAGCCGATGCAGTTCGCCGGCACGCTCGACATCGACGCGTCGGAGAAGGCCGCGCGGTTCGTGCGCACCTGCGACGCGTTCAACCTGCCGGTCATCACCCTCGTCGACGTCCCCGGCTTCCTGCCCGGCACCGACCAGGAGTGGGACGGCATCATCCGTCGCGGCGCCAAGCTCATCTACGCCTACGCCGAGGCCACCGTGCCGCTGGTCACGGTCATCACGCGCAAGGCCTACGGCGGCGCGTACGACGTCATGGGCTCCAAGCACCTCGGCGCCGACATCAACCTCGCCTGGCCCACCGCGGAGATCGCCGTCATGGGCGCGCAGGGCGCGGTCAACATCCTGTACCGCAAGGAGCTCGCCGTCGCCGACGATCCCGAGGTCGAGCGCAAGCGGCTCATCGACCGCTACCAGGACACGCTGGCCAACCCGTACATCGCCGCCGAGCGCGGCTACATCGACCGCGTCATCTTCCCGCACGAGACCCGCATGATGATCACGCGAGCGCTGCGGGCGCTGCGCAACAAGCGCGCGAGCCGGCCGCCCAAGAAGCACGGGAACATCCCCCTGTGAGCGCCGAAGGCACAGGCGTGAGCGCCGACGCAGTGCCGTGAGCGCCGAGACGGCATCGGCCGACCGGCGCGAGCCGCTGCTGCGCGTGTCGTCCGGATCACCGACGCCCGACGAGCTCGCCGTCGTCGTGGCCGTCCTGTGCCACGCGCGGGACGCCGCCGAGCCAGCCGCCGCAGTTCAGCCTGTGGGCCCGCAAGAGCCGCAACATCCGGCCCATCGCTGCGCCCCGGCTTCGGCGCCTGGCGGGCGTCGGTCATGCCCCGCTAGCCGTCGCATGACCGAACTCGTCCTCGCCTCGGCGTCCCCCGCCCGGCACACGCTGCTGGTGAATGCCGGCGTCGTTCCCCAGGTCGTCGTCAGCACCGTCGACGAGGACGGCCCTCGCGGCCCTCACTCGGCCCGCTCAGCCCCCGGCGACCTGTGCCTCGAGCTGGCCCGGGCCAAGGCCCGCGACGTCGCCGGCCGGTTCACCTCCAGCCACGACGTCGTGGTCGTCGGCTGCGACTCGATCCTCGACGTCGACGGCATGGCCTTCGGCAAGCCGGCCATCGCCCGAGGAGGCCAAGGAGCGGTGGCTGCGCGACATGGTCGGGCAAGCACGGCACCCTGCGCACAGGGCACTGGCTGATCCGCCCCGCCAGCGGCGAGGAGCTGGGCGAGGTCGCCAGCACGGTCGTCTGGCACGCGCTCGCCGACCGAGCAGGAGATCGACGCCTACATCGCCACCGGCGAGCCGCTGCGGGTCGCCGGCGGCTTCACCCTGGACGGCCTCGGCGGGCCGTTCGTCGAGCGCATCGACGGGGACCCGTCGAACGTCATCGGGCTGTCCCTGCCCCTGCTGCGGCGACTGCTCGCCCGGATGGGCGTCACCTGGACCGATCTGTGGTCATCGCCATAGCCCGTGGGTGCCCCTCGCCGCACCGTTGTCGATACGCTGCCTCGCGGGTCCTTCGTGGATCCCGGGCCACCACCAGAGAGAGGCTCCTCCCGCCGTGCATACCGTCCTGATCGCCAACCGCGGCGAGATCGCCGTCCGCGTCATCCGCGCCTGCAAGGACGCCGGCCTCGAGTCCGTCGCCGTGTACGCCGACCCCGACCGCGACGCACTGCACGTCCGGCTCGCCGACCAGGCCTTCGCCCTCGGCGGCTCGACCGCCGCCGAGATCCTACCTCGTCATCGACAAGATCCTCGACGCCGCCCGGAAGTCCGGCGCCGACGCGATCCACCCGGGGTACGGCTTCCTGTCCGAGAACGCCGACTTCGCGCAGGCCGTCATCGACGCCGGCCTGACCTGGATCGGCCCGCCGCCCGAGGCGATCCGCTCGCTCGGCGACAAGGTGTCCGCCCGCCACATCGCGCAGCGGGCCGGCGCCCCGCAGGTGCCCGGCACCGCCGACCCGGTCACGGGTGCCGACGAGGTCGTGGCCTTCGCGACGGAGCACGGCCTGCCGGTGGCCATCAAGGCCGCGTTCGGCGGCGGCGGTCGCGGCCTCAAGGTCGCGCGCGACGCTCGAGGAGATCCCCGACCTGTACGACTCGGCAGTGCGCGAGGCCGTGGCTGCGTTCGGCCGCGGCGAGTGCTTCGTCGAGCGGTACCTCGACAATCCCCGTCACGTCGAGACCCAGGTGCTGGCCGACACCCACGGCAACGTCGTCGTCGTGTCCACCCGCGACTGCTCGCTGCAGCGCCGCCACCAGAAGCTGGTCGAGGAGGCGCCGGCGCCGTTCCTGACCGACGACCAGCTGGCCAGCGCCTCTACGCCTCGTCGCAAGGCGATCATCAAGGAGGCCGGCTACTACAACGCCGGCACCTGCGAGTTCCTCGTCGGGGTCGACGGCACGATCTCGTTCCTCGAGGTCAACACCCGCCTGCAGGTCGAGCACCCGGTGACCGAGGAGGTCGCCGGCATCGACCTGGTCCGCGAGCAGTTCCGCATCGCCGAGGGCGGCGTCATCGACTACGACGACCCGGTCCTGCGCGGCCACTCGTTCGAGTTCCGCATCAACGGCGAGGACCCGGGCCGCAACTTCCTGCCCGCTCCCGGCGTGCTGGCCGTCTGGAAGCCGCCGAGCGGACCCGGCGTGCGGATGGACTCCGGCTTCGAGGCCGGCGACGTCATCGGCGGGAACTTCGACTCGCTGCTGGCGCAAGCTGATCGTGACCGGCGCCACCCGCGAGGAGGCCCTCGAGCGCTCGCGCCGGGCCCTGGACGAGTTCGAGGTCGAGGGCATCGCCACGGCGCTCACCTTCCACCGCGTCGTCGTCCGCGACCCCGCGTTCGCCCCGCCCGAGGGCGACGACCGTTCACGCGTGCACACCCGCTGGATCGAGACCGAGTTCGACAACACCATCCCCGCCTACACCGGCGCCAGCGACGCCATCGTCGAGGCCGAGCCGCGCGAGAGCGTGGTCGTCGAGGTCGGCGGCAAGCGCGTCGAGGTCACCCTGCCCGCCGGCCTCGGCGCCTCCGCCGGACCGGCCACGTCCGCGTCCGGCCCCAAGAAGCGCAAGTCCGGCAAGAAGGCCGGCGCGGGCGCAGCGGCGACTCGCTCGTCGCCCCCATGCAGGGCACGATCGTCAAGGTCGAGGTCGCGGAGGGCCAGGAGGTGGCCGAGGGCGACCTCGTCGTCGTCCTCGAGGCGATGAAGATGGAGCAGCCGCTCACCGCGCACAAGGCCGGCACCATCGGCAAGCTCACCGCCGAGGTCGGCGCCACCGTGCCCACCGGCACCGTCCTCTGCGAGATCACCAGCTAGTCGAGCACCGAAGCCCGCGCAGCGGGGATGACGTACCGTGGAGGGGTGACCCGAATCCGCAGCACACACCGTCGCGCTGATGGCCACGATCGCTGGCGACCTCGCGGCCATCCTCACCGCCGCGCTGATGGCGGCGGCCCCGGCGATGGCCGCGCCGGACGTCACGCCGGCCGCCGCGGCACTGCGCAGCGGGGCCTCCGTCTACAACGACCCGACAGCCGAGAACGCCCTGACCAGCGCCCAGGTCGGCCGATCTGACCGACCAGATCGCCGCCAGCGACGTCCCGCTGTTCGTCGCCGTCCTCCCGGAGTCCGCCGCCGGCGGCGGCTCCGCCGACGAGACCCTGGTCGCCCTCAACGACGCGGTCGGCCTGTCCGGCGTCTACGCGGTCGTCGTCGGCAACGAGTTCCGGGCCGGGTCGACCTCCGGATCGGCCACGGATCTGGCCACGCAGGCCTTCCGCAGCCAGCGGGACGCCGGCGTCTATGCCGTCCTGTCGGAGTTCGTGGCCCTCACCGGCGCAGCGCTTCGGGGCAGGTGCCCCGGCGGAACAGACGGCTGGCAGCCGAGGGCGGCGGCACCGGGGCCCTGATCTTCCTGCTCGTCCTGGTCATCGGCGGGGCCATCGTCGTGGTGGTCCTCGTCCGACGCTCCCGGCGTCGCCAGCAGGTGCAGCTGGCCGCCGTCCGCACGACGATCGACGAGGACGTCACCGAGTACGGGGAGCGGCTCGGGGCGCTCAACCTCGATGACCCCGACCTCGACGACGCCGGGCGAGCGGACCTGCAGCGGGCCCTGGACAGCTACGACCGGGCGAAGATGGCAGCCGATCGGATGCGCCGGCCCACGGATGCCGTCGGCGTGACGACTGCCCTGGAGGACGGCCGCTACGCCCTCGCCTGCGTCGATGCGCGACTCGACCAGCGACCGCTCCCCGAGCGGCTGCCCCCCTGCTTCGTCGACCCGCGGCACGGACCCAGCGTCACGGAGGTCGTCGTGGGCGCCTCCCGGGCCTGATTGAGCGCGAGGTGCCGATGTGCAAGGCCTGCGCGACGACGGTCCTGACCGGCGGCCAGCCGCAGGGCCTGGAGGTGGCCACGGCAGCGGGACGCCGGCCGTACTACCAGGCCGGGCCGGAGTACGGCGCCTACGCCCAGGGCTACTACTCGCCGTTCGCCGGCGTCATGACCGCGGTGGTGATGGGCACGATGCTGAGCAGCATGTGGCACGTGCCCGGGCTGACCTCCTCCGGGAATGGATGCCGCGGGGCTCGGTGGCGGCGGAGCGGACCCGACCGGCGGCTGGGGTGGCGGTGGCGGCGACTTCGGCGGCGGCATGGGCGGCGGCGACTTCGGTGGCGGGGACTTCGGCGGCGGCGACTTCTAGCACACCGGCGGCCGAGCGCCCCCTGCCCCTTTTCGTTGAACGTGCAGACGTTGGTGTTCTCCCGGGTCCCAAGGCACCAACGTCTGCACGTTCGGCGAGGCTAGTCGTCGGCGAGGCCGCGGCAGGGATGCTCGCGCAGGGACTCGACGTAGTCGTGCGGGGCGCCACCGGCCTCCGCCGCGTCCGCGATGACGCCGAGGTAGTGCGCCGACGGCAGCCCGCCCTCGTACGCGTCCAGCACGTACAGCCAGGCCAGCGCCTCGCCGTCCATGGTGTGCACCCGCACGCGGATCTTCCGCCACAGCCCGAGGTCGGCCCCCTCCCACGCGTCGAGCGCCGTCTCGTCCTGGGGCGGGACGTCGTAGAGCATGACGAAGACCGACGAGCCCTCGTCCTCGACCACGGTCGACAGCGCGCCGTCCCAGCCGACGTCCTCGCCGGCGAAGGTCAGGCGCCACCCGCGCAGCCACCCGGTGCCCTGGGCCGGCGAGGCGGGCGCCCGCAGCGCCATGCGGTGCGGGTCGAGGTTCGAGCCGTACGCGGCGTAGAGGGTCACGGCCACCAGCGTATGGATCCGCGGCCGGGTAGGGAAGAATGCCGCGCGTGACGAACACGCCGGTTGGGGATGCGGCATGAGCAGGATCGTGATCGTCGGCGGCGGCCCGGGGGGCTACGAGGCCGCCCTGGTCGCCCGTCAGCTCGGCGCCGACGTGACCCTCGTCGACCGGGACGGCCCCGGCGGCTCGGCCGTCCTGACCGACTGCGTGCCCAGCAAGGCCCTGATCGCGACCGCCGACGTCATCACCACGACCGCCGCCAGCGCCAGCCTCGGCGTCCGCATCGACGGCCGCGCCCCGGGCCCCGCCATGATCGGCGCCGACCTGAAGGCCGTCAACGAGCGGATCCTCGCCCTGGTGGGCGCGCAGAGCGACGACATCCGCGACCGGCTCCTGCACGACGGCGTCCGCATCGTGTCCGGAACCGGTCGGCTGGCGCCCGACGGTTCGGTCATCGCCACGATCGTCGGCGGCGTCGAGGAGACCCTCCCGGCCGACGTCGTGCTGCTGGCCACCGGCGCGCGCCCGCGAGTGCTTGCCGACGCCCTGCCCGACGGTGAGCGCATCCTCACCTGGGAGCAGGTGTACGACCTCGACGAGGTGCCCGAGCGGCTGATCGTGGTCGGGTCCGGCGTCACCGGGGCCGAGTTCGCCGGCGCCTACCACGCCCTCGGCAGCCGCGTCGTCCTGATCTCCTCCCGCGAGCACGTCCTCCCGGGCGAGGATCCCGACGCCGCCCGCGTGATCGAGAGCGTCTACGACCGACGGGGCCTCGAGGTGCTGGGCGCCTCGCGCGCCGCCGCCGCCCGACGCACGGACGACGGCGTCGAGGTGACCCTCACCAGCGGCGAGGTCGTGACCGGGTCGCACGTCCTGATGGCCGTCGGGTCCCTGCCCAACACCGACCATCTCGGTCTTGCGGAGGCGGGCGTGGAGACGGACGCGGCCGGCTTCATCACCGTGGACCGGGTGAGCCGCACCACCCGCCGCGGGGTCTACGCCGCCGGCGACTGCACGGGCGTGCTCATGCTGGCCTCGGTGGCCGCGATGCAGGGGCGGATCGCGATGTGGCACGCGCTCGGCGACGCGGTGACGCCCCTCGAGCTCTCGACGGTGTCCAGCACGGTCTTCACGAACCCCGAGATCGCGACGGTCGGACTGACCCAGCTCGACCTCGACGAGGGCCGCTTCCGCGGCGACGTCGTCCTCGTCCCGCTGGCCCGCAACGCCCGCGCCAAGATGGACGAGCAGCTCGACGGCTTCGTCAAGCTGTTCTGCCGTCGCGGCTCGCGCATCGTCGCGGGGGCCGTCATCGTCAGCCACCGCGCGAGCGAGCTGATCCACCCGCTCACCATCGCCGTCGAGCAGCGACTGACCGTGGACGAGCTGGCGGCCGCGTTCACGGTCTACCCGAGCCTGTCGGGATCGATCGCCGAGGCCGCCCGACGCCTGCACATCGCCGACGAGTAGCCGCACGGGTATCCGCCCTTCGCGACGCGACGACCGGACCGATACCCGTTATCTTCGTTCCGTGACCCCGCATCCGAGCACGCTCGAGGCCGACGACCGCGCCCGCGAGGCCGCCGACGCCCTGGCCCGACTGACCGGCCACCCGCAGCACGACGTCGCCGTCGTCCTCGGCTCCGGCTGGGTCCCGGCCGCGGACCTACTCGGCGAGACCACCAGCGACCTGCCGGTCACGGACCTTCCCCACTTCGCGCCGCCCGCGGTCGAGGGCCATGCCGGACGGGTCCGCAGCGTCGATGCGGACGGCACCCGCGTGCTGGTCTTCCTCGGCCGCACCCACCTGTACGAGGAGCGCGGCGTCGACGCCGTCACCCACGGCGTGCGCACGGCGGCCGCGGCAGGGTGCCGCACCGTCGTCCTGACGAACGGCTGCGGCGGCCTGGATCCGTCGTGGGCTCCCGGCACTCCCGTGCTCATCCGCGACCACCTCAACCTGACCGGCACCTCTCCCCTGCACGGGGCGCACTTCGTCGATCTGACCGACCTCTACTCCAACCGACTACGCGCACTGTGTCACGACATCGAACCGACGCTGCCCGAGGGCGTGTACGCACAGTTCCGCGGGCCGATGTACGAAACCCCCGCGGAGATCGCGATGGTCCGGGCGATCGGCGGCACGCTGGTCGGCATGAGCACTGCGCTCGAGGCCATCGTCAGCCGGTCCGTCGGCATGGAGGTCCTCGGTCTGTCCCTCGTGACCAACCTGGCCGCGGGGATGAGCGGCGAGCCCCTCAACCACGAGGAGGTGCTGGAGGCCGGGCAGTCGGCCGCCACCCGGATGGGCGAGCTGCTCGCGCGGGTGATCCGCCGACTATGACCACGGACCGACTGCTCGCCGACGCCCGGGCCTGGGCGGATGCCGACCCGCACGCGCCCACGCGGGATGCCCTGCGGCGCCTGATCGATGCAGCGGCTGCCGGTGGCGCCGAAGCCAGGCCGAGCTCGCCGACGCCTTCGCGGCACGCTGCAGTTCGGCACAGCGGGGCTGCGCGGCCGGATGGGCCCCGGGCCCAACCGCATGAACCTCGTCGTCGTGGCCCGGGCCGCGGCCGGCCTGGCCCGCTACCTCAACGAGCGCGGCGGCGGCGCGGTCGTGATCGGCCATGACGCCCGCCACGACTCCGACCTGTTCGCCCGTGCGTCCGCGCAGATCCTGACCGGCGCCGGGCTGAGCGTCATGATGCTGCCGGCCCACCTGCCGACTCCCGTGCTCGCCTTCGCGATCCGGCACCTCGGCTGCGCGGCCGGGGTCATGGTCACCGCCAGCCACAATCCGCCCGAGGACAACGGCTACAAGGTGTACCTCGCCGACGGCAGCCAGATCGTGCCGCCCGCCGACGCGGAGATCAGCGCGCACATCGACGCGGTGACGGCGCTCGGTCCGGTCGCCGACCTGCCCCACGGGGACGAGTGGGTCACCTTGGACGACGACGTCGCGCAGGCCTACGTCGCCAAGGCCGTCGCCCTCGTCGAGCAGGGCCCGCCGATCCACCTGCGGATGGCCTACACGGCCATGCACGGGGTGGGGGGTGCCTTGTTCGTCCGGGTGCTCGAGGAGGCCGGGTTCCCCGAGCCGGTGGTCGTCGAGGCGCAGTTCAGCCCCGACCCCGACTTCCCCACGGTGGCCTTCCCGAACCCGGAGGAACCCGGCGCCATGGACCTGGCCTTCGCCGCGGCCGCCGCGGCGGACTGCGACCTCGTCATCGCGCACGATCCGGATGCCGATCGATGCGCCGTCGGCGTGCCGGACCGCCGACGGCTGGCGCATGCTCACCGGCGACGAGGTCGGCTAGCTGCTGGCCTGGTGGATCGCAGCCGGCAATCGTCGGCTGATCCGGCGCTGCGTCTTCGCCCAGTCGATCGTGTCCGGGTCGATGCTCGAGGCGATCGCACAGGACGCGGACATCGAGTACGAGCAGACCCTGACCGGCTTCAAGTGGATCGCCCGGGTTCCGGACCTCACCTTCGGCTACGAGGAGGCCCTCGGCTACTGCGTCGATCCCAACGGCGTCCGCGACAAGGACGGCATCACCGCCGGCCTGATGGTCGCGGAGATGGCGGCCCGGCTCAAGGGGTGGGGCACCACGCTGATCGAGGTCCTCGATGACCTCGCCGCCCAGTACGGAGTGCACGACACCCGCCAGGTGTCGGTTCGGGTCAGCGACCTGGCCCGGATCGCGACCGTCATGTCGGCGCTTCGGGCCAATCCGCCGACCAGCATCGCCGGCATCGCGGTCACGACCTTCGAGGACCTCGCGCAGGGGACGCCGGCACTTCCGCCCACCGACGGCCTGCGGTTCACCCTCCAGTCCGGCGCGCGGGTCATCATCCGTCCGAGCGGGACCGAGCCGAAGGTCAAGTGCTACCTGCAGAGCGTGGTGCCGGTGGTGGACGGGGACCTGGCGGCCGCGCGGGACCAAGCCGCCGCCGAGATCGAGGCACTCAGTTCCGACGTGTCCCGGTGGCTAGAGTAGGCAGGTGACTGTCACGGAGAGCCTGCCCGACGCCTCCCCCGGTTCGCTGCGTCGCTTCCTGCACGGGCTCTCCGGTGTCGACGAGGTCGGTGCCCAGGCCCGCGCGGCCGCGCTGGGAACCCGTTCGATCAAGAACGACGCGAAGGCGTGGGCCATCGACACGGCGATCGGCATGGTCGACCTGACGACGCTCGAGGGAATGGACACCCCCGGCAAGGTCCGGGCCCTGTGCTCCAAGGCCCTTCGACCCGATCCGACCGATCCGACGACGCCGAGCGTCGCCGCCGTCTGCGTCTACGGCGATCTCGTCGCGGTGGCCCGCTCGGTCGTCGGCGACGCCATTCACGTCGCCGCGGTCGCCACTGCGTTCCCGTCCGGTCGCGCCAGCCTCGACGTGAAGCTGATCGACACCAAGGACGCGGTGGCCGCCGGCGCCGACGAGATCGACATGGTCATCGACCGCGGCGCCTTCCTGGCCGGTGACTACTCGCTGGTCTTCGACGAGATCGTCGCGGTGAAGGAGGCGTGTGGCGATGCGCACCTGAAGGTCATCCTCGAGACCGGTGAGCTGCGCACGCTCGACAACGTTCGTCGCGCCTCGTGGCTCGCCATGCTCGCCGGCGCCGACTTCATCAAGACGTCGACCGGCAAGATCTCCCCCGCCGCCACCCCGCCCGTGACCCTGGTCATGCTCGAGGCGGTGCGCGACTTCCACGACGCCACCGGCCGACTCATCGGCGTCAAGGCCGCTGGCGGCATCCGCACGAGCAAGGACGCGATCAAGTACCTCGTTCTCGTCAACGAGACCGTCGGCGACGCCTGGCTCACCCCCGACCTCTTCCGGTTCGGGGCCTCGACCCTGCTGAACGACCTGCTGCTGCAACGGCAGCGCCTCGCGACCGGGCACTACTCCGGCCCTGACTACGTCACGATCGACTGACGGGAGAAGCCGTGACCTTCGAGTACGCCCCCGCCCCGGAGTCCCGGGCCGTCGTCGACATCGCGTCGTCCTACGGCCTGTTCATCGACGGCGCCTTCGTCGATGCCAAGAGCGGCCTGAGCTTCAAGACGGTCAACCCGGCGACCGAGGAGGTCCTGGCCGAGGTGTCCGAGGCCGGCCCGGAGGATGTGGACCGAGCCGTCGCCGCGGCGCGGCTGGCCTACGAGAACGTGTGGGGCCCGATGAGCGGGCGCGACCGGGCCAAGTACCTGTTCCGCATCGCTCGCCTGATCCAGGAGCGCTCGCGCGAGCTTGCCGTCCTGGAGAGCCTCGACAACGGCAAGCCGATCCGCGAGTCGCGCGACGTCGACGTCCCGCTGGTCGCGGCCCACTTCTTCTACCACGCGGGCTGGGCCGACAAGCTCGAGTACGCGGGCTACGGGCCAACGCCTCGACCGCTCGGCGTCGCCGCCCAGGTCATCCCCTGGAACTTCCCGCTGCTCATGCTGGCGTGGAAGGTGGCACCGGCCCTGGCCTGCGGCAACACCGTCGTCCTCAAGCCGGCAGAGACCACGCCGCTGACGGCGCTGGCCTTCGCCGACATCTGCCGTCAGGCCGACCTGCCGCCCGGCGTCGTCAACATCCTCACCGGCGCCGGCGAGACCGGCCGCCTGCTCGTCGAGCATCCCGGCGTCGACAAGGTCGCCTTCACCGGCTCGACCGAGGTCGGCAAGGCGATCATGCGCTCGGCCGCCGGGCACCGGCAAGCGGCTGACGCTCGAGCTCGGCGGCAAGGCGGCGAACGTCGTCTTCGACGACGCCCCGATCGACCAGGCCGTCGAGGGGATCGTCAACGGCATCTTCTTCAACCAGGGCCATGTCTGCTGCGCGGGCTCGCGGCTGCTGCTGCAGGAGTCCGTCGCGGACGAGGTCGTGGACTCCCTCAAGCGTCGACTCGGCACGCTGCGGCTCGGCGACCCCCTGGACAAGAACACCGACATCGGTGCGATCAACTCGTGCCGCGCAGCTCGCCCGCATCGACGAGCTGGTCAAGAGCGGTGAGGACGAGGGCGCCGAGCGGTGGAGCGCGCCCTGCGCGATCCCCGAGCGCGGCTGGTGGTTCCCGCCGACGGTGTTCACCGGCGTGACCCAGGCGCATCGCATCGCGCGCGAGGAGATCTTCGGCCCGGTCCTGTCGGTGCTGACGTTCCGCACCCCGGACGAGGCCGTCGAGAAGGCCAACAACACCCCGTACGGCCTGTCGGCGGGCGTCTGGACCGAGAAGGGCAGCCGCATCCTGTGGATGGCCGAGCGCCTGCGAGCCGGCGTCGTCTGGGCCAACACCTTCAACCGCTTCGACCCGGCGAGTCCCGTTCGGCGGGTACAAGGAGTCCGGCTTCGGCCGCGAGGGCGGCGTCCAGGGACTCGGCGCCTACCTGCGACGGGGAGGGGAACCGATGAGCGACCGTCTCGAGGTGCGCAAGACCTACAAGCTCTTCGTCGGAGGAGCCTTCCCGCGCAGCGAGTCCGGGCGCACCTACGAGGTGGTCCGACGCATCGGGCGCCTTCCTCGCCAACGCCGCCAAGGCCTCCCGCAAGGACGCCCGAGACGCCGTGCTCGCCGCCCGCAAGGGCTTCGGCGGCGTGGAGCTCCGCGACGGCCTACAACCGCGGCCAGGTCCTGTACCGGATCGCCGAGGTCATGGAGGGGCGTCGCGACCAGTTCGTCGCCGACGTGCAGTCGGCCGAGGGCGTCGACGACGCCGCGGCCGACCGCGCAGGTGGACGCGGCGATCGACCGCTGGGTCTGGTACGCGGGCTGGGCCGACAAGCTGGCCCAGGTCCTCGGCTCCGCGAACCCGGTCTCGGGCCCCTACTTCAACTTCTCCGTCCCGGACCCGACGGGCGTGGTGGCCGCCGTGGCCCCTCAGGAGTCGAGCCTGCTCGGCCTGGTCAGCGTCGTCGCACCGATCATCGCCAGCGGCAACGCGGTCATCGTCGTCGCGAGCACCGAGCGACCCGTGCCGGCCATCAGCCTCACCGAGGTGCTGGCCACCTCCGACGTGCCGGGAGGCACGGTCAACGTCCTGACCGGGGACCCGGCCGAGATGATGCCGTGGCTGGCCAGCCACGGGGACGTCAACGCGGTCGACCTCACCGGCGTCGTCGATCCGGATCTCGCCACCAGTCTCGAACGCGACGCGGCCGGCACCGTCAAGCGGGTGCTGCGGGCGCAGCCGGATGCCGACTGGTCCCGCGATCCCGGACTGACGCGGATCCGCGCCTTCGTCGAGACGAAGACCGTCTGGCATCCCATGGGGGTGTGAGATCCCCCTGCACTGGAAGGCCCTCCGCGACGCCGCCGGACCGGTCCTGCGCTACGTCGACGACGTGCGCGAGGGCACGCCGATCGCCGATCTGGCCACCGTCGTCCCCGGCCGCACCGCCAGCCGATGCGGCCGAGGCCGTGCTGTCCGAGCCGACGCTGTCCGGCTGGCTGCTGTCGACGGAGAACCTGGGCCTGGCAGCCTGCCTGGTGCGGATGGGTGCCGCGCCCAAGCGGCACGCGCTCGTGATGCAGTGCGACCTGCGCGAGAACCCGGCGACGGGTGGACATCGATGGCCGCTTCACCTTCACTCCCCTGCCCCGGGAGGCGGACCCGGCCCTGTGGAAGGCGATCCTGCCGAGCTGGCGCGCCGCCTTCCCGCCGGACCACCCCGACCACTTCGCGGGAGACGACGCAGCAGGCGATCGCCTTCCACCTGCGGCTGGTCGATGGGTCCGAACTCGGACCGCTGCACCGCTCCAGCACCCTGCTGCTCGACCAGGACGGCAGGGCGGTCGCCGGCATCATGGTCAACATCCGTCCGCAGGACCCGCCGCTGGGCGGTCCGTGGATCGCGGACATCTGGCGCGACCCCGCCGAGGCCGGCTCGGGCCTGGGCGGCACTGCTCATCGACCACGCGAAGGCGCTGCTCGTCGAGGACGGCCACAGCAAGCTGACCCTGGCCGTCACCTCCGGCAACCCGGCGCGGAGGGGCTATGAACGGGCCGGGTTCCGCGTGGTCCTCGAGTCGCAGACGCTGCGGCTGCCGGAGTACGTCCGTCGGCCCGGTTGACCTCGCGGGGTCAGTCCGTCTGGCGAACTCGTCACGACCGCGCCGGCGCCACACGACCAGCGCCACGACGGCCACCGCCGCCACGCCGATCCCGATGGCGACGTACGGCGCCCAGTGCCGGCCGGTCACGATTGCCGACTCCGCCTTCTCCAGGGCCTCGTCAGCCACCCCGAGTACAGCGTCCGTGCGATCGAGCGCTTCTCGCACCCGGTCCAGCTCATGGCGGGCATCCGTGACGTGCACCTGTCCGGCCTCGACAGACCTCGAGCAGCGCCATGGCGGACTCCCTCCGGTCGCGATCGTCGGCCGTCTGTCGGCCCTCCTTGCAGGTTACCCGCGCGCGGCCGCCGTCGCCGGGTGACCGCGAGGGCGATCCGAGACCGCGGTCAGGGCCGGCCGGTCAAGCGCTCGGCCAGGACCGCTCTGAGTGCCGCGTACCCGGGCTTGATCTGCTCGTTGATGATCTCGAGGCGCTCGTCGAACGGGATGAAGGCGCTCTTCATCGCGTTGACGGTGAACCACTGCAGGTCGTCGAGCCCGTAGTCGAAGGCGCTGCTGAGCAGCTCCATCTCGCGGGTCATCGCTCGTGTCGGACATCAGCCGGTTGTCGGTGTTGACGGTGACGCGGAACCCCAGGCGCCTCAGCAGGCCGATGGGGTGACGCTCGATGCTCTCCGCAGCGCCGGTCTGCACGTTCGACGACGGGCACATCTCCAGCGGGATGCGCCGATCGCGCACGTACGCGGCGAGCCGGCCCAGGCGGGGCTCGCCGTCCGGGGCGATCTCGATGTCATCAACGATCCGTACGCCGTGGCCCAGCCGGTCGGCTCCGCACCACTGGATCGCCTCCCAGATGCTCGGCAGGCCGAAGGCCTCACCCGCGTGGATGGTGAAGTGCGCGTTCTCGCGGCTCAGGTACTCGAAGGCGTCGAGGTGCCGGGTGGGCGGGAAGCCGGCCTCGGCTCCGGCGATGTCGAAGCCGACGACGCCGCGATCGCGGTACTCGACCGACAGCTCGGCGATGCGGCGGGAGTGGGTCGCCGTGCGGATGGCGGTGAGCAGCACGCCGATCCGGATCCGATGGCCCTCCTGGCCGCCGCGAGTCGCTGGCCCTCGGCGAACCCGGCCAGCACCTCCTCGATGATCTCGTGCTCGGTCAGCCCGCGCTCGAGGTGGAGTTCCGGCGCGTACCGCACCTCGGCGTACACGACGTTGTCGGCCGCGAGGTCCAGCGCGCACTCGCGCGCCACCCGCCGCAGGGCATCAGCCGTCTGCGTGACCGCGACGGTGTGCGCGAACGTCTCGAGGTACCTCTCCAGCGACCCTGACGACGCGGCCTCGACGAACCAGGCGCGCAGCTCCTCCGGGTCGGTGCTGGGCAGCTCCTCGTAGCCGACCGCCTGCGCCAGCTCGATGATCGTCTCCGGTCGCAGGCCGCCGTCGAGGTGGTCGTGCAGGAGCACCTTCGGCGCGCGCGCGATGAGATCGGGAGGGACGGGAGAGTACGAGCCGACATTGGAGACCATGCCCCGAACCTACTGCCCCGCGCGAGTAGGGTCACCCGGTGATCAGCATCGTCTTCGGACTCTCCACGGCGGTGCTCTTCGCTGCGAGCTCGCTGATGTCCTCGCGGGCCGTCAAGGTGATCGGCTCGTGGTCGACGGTTGCGTGGACCATGCTGATCGGCCTGGTCATCACGCTGCCGTTCCTCGTCGCCTCCGGCGTCCCCGCGGCACTGGCCGAGAACACCGGGTGGATGCTGACCGCGGGCATCGGCAACGTCGGCGGACTCGTCCTGGCCGGACTTGGGCTACCGCGTCGGCAAGGTCGGCGTCATCACGCCGATCCTCGCCACCGAGGGGGCCATCTCCGCGGTCATCGCGTCCCTGCTCGGCGAGAGCATCGCCCCGATCGTGGCCTTCCTCCTCATGGTGATCGTGGTGGGAATCGTGATCGCCGCCGTCGCGCCCGACCCTGAGCCGCTGGATCACGAGCGACCGGTCCTGGCCGTCGTCCTCGCCACCGGGGGCGCGCTGGCCTTCGGCGTCTCGCTGTTCGCCATCGGTCACCTGAGCAGCGCCCTGCCGATCTCGTGGGTCCTGCTGCCGCCGCGGCTCGTCGGCGTGCTCGCCCTGACCATCCCGCTGGCGCTCGCGCACCGACTGCGTGCTCACCCGCGGCACCACACCACTCGTCATCGGCATGGGTTTCGCGGAGGTGATCGGCTTCACCTGCTTCGCGATCGGCGCGCAGTACCAGGTGGCCGTGACGTCGGTGCTCGCGTCGCAGTTCGCGCCGATCTCAGCGGTGATGGCGTACGTGCTGTTCAAGGAACGCCTCGGCCGACTGCAGATCACCGGCGTCGCGATCCTCGTGGTCGCCGTGACCGCGCTCAGCGTCGCGAGCTAGCGCGGTCCGGGCCTACTCGATGGGGTGGCGGTCGTACTCGTCGTCGTCGTCGCGGTGGACGAGGTCGCCATGGAAGGCCGGCAGGCACACCGCGATGTAGCGCGCACCCTCCAAGGTCGTGTAGCGGATCCGCTCGCCGGCCCGGGTGATGACGGCCTGTCCGGCGCGCACGTGCGTGACGCCGTCGTCGTGCTCGATGTCGATCGAGCCCTCGAGCACGACGGTGAACTCGTCGAACTCCGGCTCCTGCGCCGGTTCCTCCCACCCCGCCGGCGCCAGCATCTGGGCGATCGACACCACGTCGTCGCCGCTCGACGCATGCCCGACGTACTCCTCGATCACCTTGCCGCCGGGGACGGGGATCAGCGCCGGCGCGGGGACGAGCTCGGGCACGTCAGGCCTCCTGGCCGTCGATCGTGATCGCGGTGCGCGGCTGCATGCCCGCCGCCCGGTAGAGGTCGTCGATCAACTGCATCGTGACGACGGCATCGTCCGCGTCGGTGATCATCGGCTCGCCTTCGCGCAGCAGGCGAGCGAGCGCCTCGAGCATGTAGGCGTAGCTCAGGCGTGAGCCCAGCTGCTCGACCCGCTGATCGGTGCCCACGGTGACGATGACCCGGTCGTCGGTGTGCGGCAGGACGAAGCCGGGGGCGTAGGCCTCCCCGTTGCTTCCGACGATCCGCAGCGAGAAGTCCAGCACCCCGTGCGTCATTCCGCTCTCCAGTCGGGCGGGAACCCCGTTCGGGAGCTCGAGATCCGCATTCAGCCAGGCGTCGACACCCGGGCGAGAGGGGATCTCGCCGGCCCGTGCCCCGATGATCGAGGGCTCGCCCCCGACGAGTCCAGCAAGGTCCCGGATGGCGTGGGTCGCGTAGCAGCCGACATCCATGAGGCCTCCACCAGATACGGAGGCATCCCACCTCAGGTCGCCGGCGGCCGGAGGAGGCATGAGCATGCGTGCCTCGACCGCGACCAGTTCGCCGATCTCACCGTCGACCGCCAGCTCGAGCATCCGCTGCATCACCGGGTGGTAGCGGTAGTGGAAGGCCTCGACGCAGTGCACTCCCGCGGCCTTGGCGGCGTCGCGCACCAGCCTGGCCTCGTCGGCGTTGCTCGCGTATGGCTTCTCGCTCAGCACATGCTTGCCGGCCTCGATCGCCCGCAGGTTCCACGGAGCGTGCAGTCCGTTCGCCAGGGGGTTGTAGACGACCTCGACCTCGGGGTCGTCGATCACGTCCTGGTAGCTGTCGAGCACCCGCTCGACGCCGTGAGAGGTCGCGAACGCCTCTGCACGGTCACGATCACGTGCCGCGACGGCGACGAGGCGGGCGCCAGTCTGGTGCGCCGGCTGGACGACGGCGATGTCACTGATGCGGGCCGCGCCCAGCAGACCGATCCTCAGCGGCTCCACGGGTCCTAGGCCTTGCCGAGGACGAGAGTCGCGTACAGCCCGACCAGGAAGAGGAGGACGCCCGCGACGGCGTGGCGCGCGATATTGCCGTCGTTCATGAGGCTGATGCCATAGGTGACCAGCCCGGCGATGATGGCGACCATGATGATGCCGGCCAGCGGGTGGCCCTTCTCTGCGTGCTCGCTCACGGGGAACCCTTCTAGGTGAGTGCGGTCGATGACGAGGGGAAGTCTATAGACCGGCGGCCCGACGGGCGCGATGCCTCCACCGCACCCGCCAACGCTTCGTGGGCGCCCGCGAAACGGCCCGGCTCGTCGGTGAACAGCGTCAGCAGCGGGGCGCCGGCCGAGACCACGTCCCCCGGCTTGGCGTGCAGGAGGATCCCGGCGCCTGCCGAGACCGAGTCCTCCTGGCGGGCTCGCCCGGCCCCCAGCCGCCAGGAGGCGACGCCGATGCCCATGGCGTCCATCCTGGTGACGACGCCGTCGGTCGCCGCGTGCACGACCTCGCTGCTCGCGGGCCTTCGGAAGCGGCGCATCCGGGTCGCCGCCCTGCGCCCGCACCATGCGTTCCACACATCCATCGCCGAGCCGTCTCGGAGTGTCTCGGCGGGATCGACATCGCGGATGCCCGGCAAGGTCGAGCATCTCGCGGGCGAACAGCACGGTGATCTCGACGACGTCGGCCGGGCCACCTCCGGCCAGCACCTCGACCGACTCGGTCACCTCGAGCGCGTTGCCCACCGCCAGGCCGAGCGGGACGTCCATGGCGGTGATCAGGGCGCGCGTCGTGACACCAGCGTCGTTGCCGATGCGGCACCATCGTCTCGGCGAGCACGCGCGACTGGGCCGGATCGGTCGTGAAGGCGCCCGACCCGGTCTTCACGTCGAGGACGAGCCCGTCCGCTCCCTCGGCGATCTTCTTGCTCATGATGCTGCTCGCGATGAGCGGGATGGACTCGACGGTCCCGGTCACGTCGCGCAGCGCGTAGAGCTTCTTGTCCGCCGGAGCGAGTTCGGCGCCCGCTGCGCAGATCACGCCGCCGACGTCGCGGAGCACGCCGCATCATCTCGTCGTTGCTCAGCGCGGCCCGCCACCCGGGAATCGACTCGAGCTTGTCCAGGGTGCCACCCGTGTGTCCGAGCCCTCGGCCGCTCAACTGCGGCACCGCCGCGCCGCACGCCACCACGACGGGCACGAGCGGCAGGGTGATCTTGTCCCCGACGCCTCCGGTCGAGTGCTTGTCGACGGTCGGACGAGGCAGGCTGCTGAAGTCCATGCGCGTGCCCGTGTTGATCATCGCCTTGGTCCAGCGCACGATCTCCTCGTCGTTCATGCCGTTGAGCAGGATCGCCATGGCGAGTGCCGCCATCTGCTCGTCGGCGACGACTCCCCGCGTGTACGCGTCGACGACCCAGTCGATCTGATCGGGGTCAGGGCACGTCGATCACGCTTGGCCTTGATGACATCGACGGCGGAGAACGGCTCAACCATGGAAGGTCCTGTCCTCGGCCCGTTCGACCAGGTCGTCGGGGCCGAAGGCCTGCGGCAGGATCTCGTTCATCGGCAGGATGCCCTCGGGCGTCTTGAGCAGCGTGGTCGGGCGGCCGTTCTCCCACAGCAGCTGCCGGCAGCGACCGCACGGCATGAGCGACTGCCCGTGCTGGTCGACGCACGACACCGCGACGAGCTTCCCGCCACCGGTGGCGTGCAGGTGGGAGACCATGCCGCACTCGGCGCACAGGCCGACGCCGTACGCGGCGTTCTCGACGTTGCAGCCGACCACGATCCGGCCGTCGTCGACCAGCCCGGCGACCCCGACCTTGAAGCGCGAGTAGGGCGCATAGGCGCGCCCCATGATCTGCGTCCGCGGCCGCGTCGAGGGCCGCCCAGTCGATAGTCGTGACCTGCTCGTCGGCATCGTGCTACTGCTTCTCGTACGGCTGGCCGTCGGCCGCCGGCGGACGGGCGCGGCCGACGAGGCCGGCCACGACCACGATGGTCACCAGGTACGGCGCCATGGCCAGGAACTCGGTCGGGATCGGGATGTCCAGCAGGGCGAACTTCTGCTCCAGCGACTCCGAGAAGCCGAAGATCAGCGCAGCGCCCAGTGCCCCGATCGGGTTCCATGCTCCGAAGATCATGGCGGCGAGTCCGATGAAGCCGGTGCCGGCAGTGATGTTCTCGTCGAACCGGCCCACGGTGCCGAGCGTGAACCAGGCGCCCGCGAATCCTCCGACCATGCCGCCGTAGATCACGGACAGGTAGCGCACCTTCGCGACGTTGACGCCGAGGCTGTCCGCCGCACGCGGGTTCTCGCCCACCGACCGGGTGCGCAGACCCCAGCGGGTACGGAACAGGAAGAACGTCACCGCCCCGATGAGGACGTACATGCCGTAGACGATGATCGTCTGGTCGAAGAACATCGGCCCGATGATCGGGATGTCGGACAGCACCGGGATCGCGATCGACGGGAAGATCGGCGCGTCGTTCAGGTCCGGATTCGGGACGAGGACCTGCGCGGTGAGGAACGAGGTCAGGCCCAGGACCAGGATGTTGATCACGACGCCGATGATGATCTGGTCGACCTGGAAGTTGACGGCGAGGACCGCCAGCAGCAGGGCAAGGACGCCGCCGGTCAGGGTCGCGGCCACCAGCCCGGCCCAGCCGCCGAGCAGCGAGCCGATCACGACGCCGCTGAACGCTCCGCCGAGGAGCATGCCCTCGATGCCGATGTTCACGACGCCGGATCGCTCGCACAGGATGCCGCTCAGCGCACCGAGGGCGATCGGCGTGCAGCGCGACACGGTGGCGACGAGCATGCTGATCAGGGAGAACTGCTCCCCCGCGGTGGCCCACACCATCATGGCCATGGTGAAGACGCCGAAGGAGATCCCGAGGATCAGCGTGGACTTGCGCTGGAAGCCACGCACGAACTGCGATGCGCCGAGGAAGCCCAGCACGATGACGATGACCCAGAGCGTGGCCTGAACGGGCACCACCAGCGCCTCGAGCTGGATCGTCTCGCCCGACCCACTGAGCCCGAAGGTGGCAACCCCCTCGGCATTGGGGATGAAGAGGACGGCCACGGCGGCCGCGAGGAGCAGCATGACGACGCCGGTGATCCGGGCGCGCCTGATCTGCGACCGCGTCAGTTCTTTCTTCCGCGGGGCGTCCTCGGCGTAGCTCTCCGTCGGAGGAGTCTCGAATGTGGCGCTCACGCTCCCCACCCCTTGCTGATCTGGGTCGACGAGGTGTCGATCTTCACGCGGTAGATCGCGGAGATCAGCGCCGGCGCGGCCACGAAGATGATGATGAGGGCCTGGATGACGGAGATGAGGTCGATGCCGACGTCGGCATTCGCCTGCATGTACTGGCCACCGGCGTTCAGGCCGCCGAACAGGAAGGCCGCAGCGACGACTCCCCACGGGTTCGACCGGCCCAGTAGGGCCACCGCGATCCCGTCGAAGCCGAGTCCGGCCGAGAATCCCGGACTGGCACGGTCCAGCAGCCCCAGGACCTGGCCGGTTCCCGCGAGCCCGGCCAGGGCACCGGCGATGGTCATCACGAGGATGTACACCTTGGTGACGGACATGCCTGCGTAGCGGGCCGCGCTCGGGTTCGCGCCGACCGCCCGGAACTCGAAGCCGGTATTGGTGCGGAAGAGCAGCCACCAGATGAATGCGGCCGCGCCGATCGCGAGGAAGAGACCGGCGTGCACCTTCATCGCCGGGTCGACCCACGCCATCAGGGCCGGCAGCTCCGCGGTCTTCTCGATGGTCTTCGAGATGGGGTCGTTGCGCCCCTCGCGCTGGAACAGCGTGCTCTTCAGCAGGTAGTCGACCAGCCGGTAGGCGATGTAGTTCAGCATGATGGTCACGATGACCTCATGCGCCCCGGTCTTGGCCTTGAGCAGGCCGGGAATGAAACCCCAGATCGCGCCGCCGATCGCGCCGGCGATGATCGCGAGCGGCAGATGCACGAACATCGGCAGGCCCGTGAAGGTGAACCCCGCAAGGACGGCGAGCATCCCGCCCATGAGGAGCTGGCCCTCGCCGCCGATGTTGAAGAGGCCGGCTCGGAACGCGATCGCGACCGCCAGGCCGGTGAAGATCAGCGGCGTCGCCTCGGTGAGGCTCTGGGAGATGGCCCGCAGCGAGCCGACCGAGCCCTCGAGCAGGGCGCGATAGGCGGCCATGGTCTCGGCGAAGCTGTATCCGGTCAGCATGATGATGATCGCGCCGATCACCAGGGCGGTGAAGACCGCCAGCGCAGGGATGACCAGGCCGGTCTTCCAGTCGGTCGCTGTCGTCAGCTTGCGGAAGAAGGACGGCCCCGGGCCGTCATCCGGCTCGATGACGGTCGAGCCGTCGGGTGACTGGATGCTCATGCGGCCTTCCCTGCCATGAAGAGGCCGACCTCGGTCGGGGTCGTCTCCGAGGCCTTGCGTTCCGCCACGATCTTGCCGTCGAACATGATCAGGATCCGGTCGGACAGCGCGAAGATCTCGTCCAGCTCCGTGGAGACGATGAGGATCGCCTTGCCCTCGTCTCGCTTGCGCACGATCTGCTCGTGGATGTACTCGATGGAGCCGACGTCGATCCCGCGGGTCGGCTGGGCACACAGCACCAATGGCACATCCCGGCTGAATTCACGGGCGACGATCATCTTCTGCGCGTTGCCGCCGGACAGCGCCCCGGCAGTGTTCTCGATGATGGGCGGGCGGACGTCGTAGTCGTCGACCAGCCGCACCGCTGAGTCCCTGATTGCACCACGATCGAGGACCCCCCGATTGGAGAACGGCGGCGCGTAGTACGAGTCGAGCACGAGGTTCTCAGAAATGGTGAAGGCACCGACCATCCCCATGTGGTTTCGATCCTCCGGCACGTGGGCGATCCCGGCCGCGTGGCGTTCCCGCGGGGAGTAGTGGGTGATGTCCTCACCCAGCATCTCGATCCGGCCCGAGTCGATGGGCAGCAGCCCGGTGATGGCCTCCACCAACTCGGTCTGACCGTTGCCCTGGATGCCCGCGACTCCGACGATCTCCCCCGCACGGACGGTCAGGTTGATGCCCTCGAGGAGTGCCCGGCCGTACTCGTCGACCATCTTGACCTCATGGAGTTGCAGCACATCCTCTCCCGGCTCGGAGGCGGTCTTGTCGACCACCAGGTCGATCTCCCGGCCCACCATCATCGAGGCGAGGAGCTCGGGCGTTGCGGTCGCAGGATCGGCATGACCGGAGACCTTCCCATCGCGCAGGACGGTGATGTCGTCCGCGATCGCGAGGGCCTCCTTGAGCTTGTGGGTGATGAAGATGATGGTCGCCCCCCGGCCCTTCAGCTCGGCGACGATGCCGAAGAACTCGTCGACCTCCTGGGGGGTGAGCACGGCGGTCGGCTCGTCGAAGACGAGGATCTTGGCGCCTCGCAGCAGGACCTTGATGATCTCCACGCGCTGCTGGATCCCGACCGGGAGGTCCTCGACCATCGCGTCGGGGTCGACGGCGAGTCCGTACCGCTCGGAGATGTCGCGGACCTCCGTGCGCGCCTCCTTGCGATTCATGATCCCCGGCCCGGTGACCGGTTCGACCCCGAGGACGACGTTCTCCCACACCGAGAACACGGGGACGAGCATGAAGTGCTGGTGGACCATGCCGATACCGGCAGTGATGGCATCGCCCGGGTCATGGAACGACTGCACGACGCCGTCGATCACGATCTCCCCGGCGTCCGGCGTGTACAGGCCGGAGAGGACGTTCATCAGGGTGCTCTTGCCCGCCCCGTTCTCTCCGATCAGCGCCAGCACCTTCCCCGAACGCGCCGTCAACGACACGTCATCGTTGGCGAGCACACCAGGGAACTGCTTGCTGATGCCCCGAAGTTCGAGCTCCATCTCACGTCCTCGTCCAAGGGTCGGGATCGACGGTCCAAACCTAGTACCCCAAGACGAAGGGAGGGGTCCGTTTCCGGACCCCTCCCTCACGCTGCGTGCTGCGTGGTTGCGACTAGCTCTTGACGTCGATCGAGCCGTCGATGATTCCGGCGCTGATCGCGTCCAGCTGGTCCTTGAGCTCGTGCGGCACGGACGCGTCCATGTCGTGGAAGGGAGCCAGGCCGACGCCACCGTTCTCCAGCGTGCCGACCGTGACGCCACCGGCGAAGGTGCCGTCGACCACGGACTGGATCGCATTGAACGTCGTGACGTCCATGTTCTTCAGCACCGAGGTCAGGTAGACGCCCTGGTTGGCGGTGTCGGACTCGAACTGGTCGCTGTCGACGCCGATGATCATGAGCTTGTCGGTGCCGAGCTCGCTGGCCAGAGCCGCCGAGCCGAGGCCGACCGGGCCGGCGACGGGCATGACGATGTCGGCGCCCTCATCGACCAGGTTCTGAGCGAAGGTACGGCCGTCATCGAGGCTCTCGAAGTTCTCGGTGAACAGGCCCTTCTGCTTGGCCGGATCCCAACCGATGACCTTGACGTCTGTCCCGTTGTCGGCGTTGTACTTCTGGACGCCGTAGTAGAAGCCGTCCATGAAGATCGTCACCGGCGGGATGTTGATGCCGCCGAAGGTGCCGACCGAGCCGGTCTTCGACATGCCCGCAGCAAGGTAGCCCGCGAGGTACGCGGCCTCGTCGGTGTTGAACACCTGGCCGAGCACGTTGTTGTTCGTGATGTCGCCGTCGGCGTATGCGTAGTCGACGATCGTGAACGGTGTGTCCGGATTGGCGTTGGCGGCTTCCATTGTCGCGTCGCCGAGCAGGAAGCCGACGGTGACGATGATTCCACAGCCCTGGTCGATGAACGACTGGATATTGGTCGCGTAGTCCGTCTCGGCCTGCGACTCGAGGACGGCACCCTCAACGAGACCCGCCGCCACTGCGTCCTGGACGCCCTTGTAGGCCTTCTGGTTGAAGCCCTTGTCGTCGACGCCACCGATATCGGTGACTTCGCAGGCCTTGATCATCGCGGCCGTGGTGTCGCCTTCGGCCGAGGCCTCGGCCGAGGCCTCCATGGACTCCTCGGCGGCCGCGCTGCTGGCCGCGGGAGCACTGGACTCCTCGGTGGTGCTGCTCGAGCTGCACCCGGCCAGCGCTAGCGCCGATACGGCGACAACCGCCGCGGCGAACTTGAGATTGGTCTTCAATGTTTCTCCTTGTTTGGTGGCAGGTCGCCGTGTTGGCGCACGCACATGCGACCACCCTAACCGGACCGCTCACCCAACATCCAACGGCGACCGGCAGGGACGAAAATCGTTACCGCACGTTCACAATCGGTCCTGTGACGCCAGTCACGGAAGTGCGGCCACGTGGTCCAGGAGCAGCGTCACGAAACGGTCACGGTCGATGCCCAGGCCGACGCTCGCCGTGGGCTCCAGTCCGGTTACCCCCCATCGGTCGGCGACCGTCCGCCCGAGGCAGAGCGGGGATTGCGTTTCGATCTGAACATTCATCGGCTGCGTGGACACCAGGGTCGGATCGATCAGGTGGGCGATCGTGACGGCGTCGTGGATCGGGCCGCCCTCCCAGCCGAACCGTCGCTGGTGGAACCCGACGAAGTGGTCGAGGAGCTCCGCGACGAACAGGCCCGCCCTGCCCGTTCCCCGCAGGGCATCGGCGTGCTCATCGGTCAGCCAGGCCTGATGCGTGACCTCGAGGCCGATCATGGTGAGGGGGATCCGGTCCCCTCGAGCCGCAGATCCCGCCGGGCACGCGTGCCGGAACACGATGTCTGCCGCATGCGGATCGACCCAGATGTTGAACTCGGCCGCCGGCGTCCAGTTGCCGAGGTCGACTGCGCCCCCCATGATCACCATCTCCCGGATGCGTGAGCGAAGGTGCGGCAGCCGTTCGACGACGTCCGCCATGGTGGTCAGGGGTCCGGTCGCCACCAGGGTGATCGGTTCAGCGGCATCGAGCAGCACCTGCTCGATCACCTCAATCGCCGGGGCGTCGAGCGCCGATCGACTCGGCTCCTTGGGCAACGGGCCCGCGAGGCCGCTGTCGCCATGCATGACAGCGGCGGTGGACAGGTCCCGCACGCGCGGCCGATCGTTGCCGGCAGCCACCGGGATGTCCGCCCGGCCGACCATGTCCAGGACGCGCAGCGCGTTGCGGGTGGTGTGGTCGAGCGTGGCGTTGCCGGCGACTGTGGTGACCGCCCTCACGTCAATGCCCGGATCCGAGACGGCGAGCATGATCGCGATGGCGTCGTCGTGACCCGGGTCGCAGTCGAGGACGATGGGGCGGGGCCGGCCCTCCTGCTCCATGCCTCTCCTAGCCGGTCGCGACGCGCATGAGCGTGTCCGCCGCCTCACCGTCGCCGAGGTCGAGGTGCAGCCGGCTGACCTGGCCCGACCCCGCCGAGAACGTGACCAGGAACTCGGTCGGCCAGTCCCCGGGCTCGATCCGACCCACGAAGGTGTCGCCGGTCCAGGGCCGTAGCGGCACGACCACCCGGTCCGGCCCCATGACGAGCTGTAGCCGTCCGCCCGAGGTTCGGACCAGCACGTCACCGAAGTACCCGTTCGTGTAGGTGCCGACGTAGGCGGGGAGAGGTCGGGGCCGCTTGGCGTCAGTCGGCCGGCTGGCGGGCGCGAGGGCGGTGTTCGGCGCGTATGTCGGGGCGAAGAGCGCAGAGACGACCGGCAGCCAGTCCTGCGTGATCGCGCCGGTCTCGACGATGTCGGCGAAGGTCGCAGCGATCGCCTCGGGAAGCCCCACGAAGGCGTTCGAGAGCACGACGATGCCGAGCCGCTCCTTCGGGAGCATGAGGTACGTCGTACCGGCGCCGGCCGAGAAAGCTCCGGAGTGCGTGAGCCGCATCTGGCCGCTCTGGTCGACGGTGACGCCCATGCCGGACCCGTACCAGCGAGGGACGAAGGCCGCATCGACCACCGGCGTGGTCCGGATCTGCGCGGTCTGGGCCTTGGCCAGTGCGCGCGACGCCACCACCTGGCGCCCGCCGAACCTCCCGTGGTCCATCTCCATCCGCATCCACCGACTCATGTCCAGGACGGTGCTGCTGACCCCTCCGGCGGGTGATTGGGCATCAGGCATGCGGGTGTACTTGGAGACGAAGGAGCCTGCGATCGGCACATGAAGCGACGCTCGGTCCGACTCCTTGACGAAGTCGGAGTACCGGGAGGAGGTCGACGACATGCCAAGGGGGTCGTAGATGAGGTCCTGGGAGAGGGAGGCCCAGTCCTTGCCGGCGGCCTCGGCGACCGCTTCAGCTCCGGCAGTGAGCCCGAAGTTCGTATAGAGGTGCTCGGTGCGGAACGGGATCAGGGGCAGGTACTTCAGGCGTTCGAGGATCTGTCGACGGCTGTACCCGATTCCCTCGAGCACATCACCGGCCTGGTGCGGCAGGCCGCTGGTCATGGCGTACATGTCCGCGATGGTGGCGTTGCCGGTCACGTAGGGGTCCGCGAGCTTGAACCAGGGAAGGTGGCTGACCACCGGGTCCTTCCACCGAACGACCCCCTTGCCGACTGCCGCCGCGACGACGGATGCGCCAACGGACTTCGACACCGACGCAAGCTGGAAGACCGTGTCCGCCGAGACGGGTGCCCGCGTGTCCACGTCGCGGACGCCGAAGCCCTTCGCGTACAGCAGGTCGTCGCCATGCACGACCGCAACGGCGGCGCCGGGGACGCCGCTGCGCGCCAGCATGTCGGTGGTGATCGCGTCGAGCTGACCCACCGCGTCGGCGATGCGAGCGTCGACCTCGTCGGCCGCCCGAGGAAGGGGCGCCGCAGACGCGGGGGCACCGGGGGCGAGGAGCAGGCCGACGGCGAGGCCGGCGGTCAGCGGGATCGACAGGAGGCGCGCCAAAGGGGTCATTTCGTCACAATAGTCCGGCCGGCAAGCGTCACCCGTCCGACGAAGCCGTCCGGTACCCCGCCTCAGTCGATGCGGGCGATCGGGGATCCCTGCGGGACAGCCGCCTCCTCGTCCACCAGGCACGTCACGGCGCCGTCGATCGGCGCTTCGACGTCCCAGGAGACCTTGTCGACGCTGACCTCGGCGATCACCTGGCCCGGCGCACCGACTCCCCGGTGCGCACGAACCAGGTCGAGAGCACGCCGTCCGCCGACTCGTCCTTCGACATCGATCGGGAAGGTGACGACCTCACTCACGGCGATCCTCTGCGGTCACGCCAGGACGGCCGCGATGGCCGCCTCGATCTTGTCGCGGGTGGGGCAGCGCCTCGTACTCGAGGACGCGGGCATACGGCACCGGCACGTCGGGGTAGCACACCCGCTGGACCGGGGCCTTGAGCATGCTCGGATCCTTGTCGGTGATGGTGGCAACGACCTCCCCGCTCATGCCGAAGGACCGGTAGTCCTCGTCGACGACGACGAGCCGCCCGGTCTTCGCCACCGAGTCAGGATCGCCTCGCGGTCCAGCGGGACCAGCGAACGCAGGTCGAGGACCTCGACGCTGGTCGTGCCCTCGAGCTTCTCCGCCACGTCGAGGCAGTGCTGCACGGACATCGAGATGCTCGACGACCGTGACGTCGGTGCCCTCGTGCACGATCGCGGCCTTGCCGATCGGGACGGTGTACTCCTCCTCGGGCACCGGTCCGATCGACCTCGGGTTCTTGGCCATCCAGGGCAGGCCCATGACGCCCTTGTGGAACATGAAGATCACCGGGTTGTCGTCGCGGATCGCCGAGATCATCAGGCCCTTGGCGTCGTAGGGGTTCGACGGCAGCCACGACCTTCATGCCCGGCAGGTGGGCGAACGAGGCCTACAGGCACTGGGAGTGCTGCGCGGCGTCGGAGTAGCCGCCGCCGACCGCCATCATCAGCACCATCGGCACCTTCACGTTGCCGCCGGACACGTAGGGGATCTTCGCCATGTGGTTGTAGATCTGGTCGAAGCAGACGCCGAAGAAGTCGACGAACATCAGTTCGACGACCGGCCGCATGCCGTCGACGGCGGCGCCGATTCGCCGCACCGATGAAGCCGGTCTCGGAGATCGGGGTGTCGATGATCCGCTCCGTGCCGAATTCCTCGAAGCAGGCCCACCCGTCGAGCCGAAGATACCGCCAAACGAGCCGATGTCCTCGCCCATGACGAACACCGTGGGGTCGGCGCGCATTTCCTGCGCGATTCCCTCGGAGATTGCCTTCGCGGTCGTGACGCGGCGCACGCCGGCCTCAACATCTGCGGTCATGTCGAACTCCCTCTCTCACGCGAAGACGTGCAGGTAGGCATCACTGGGCTTGGGCTCGGGGCTCTCCTTGGCGTAGGCGATCGCTGCCTCGACTTCGGCCTCCGCCTCCGCCTTCACGCCGAGATGGTGGCGTCGTCGAGGATCCCGGCGGACACCAACTGCTTCTCGATAGGCAGGGATCGGGTCGCGCGAGGTCGAGATCCTCGAGCTGTCGCCCCGGTAGGCCTGGGTGTCGCCCTCGAAGGGCCCCACAGGCGGCACGGTGTGGACCGAGCAGCGTCGGCCCGCCTCCGGCCGCGCGCGCTCGACGGCGACCTTGCAGGCCTCGTAGATCGATTCGACGTCGTTGCCCTCGACGCGCATGTGCGGCATGCCGTACGCGGTCCGCTCGCAGGGAGCCGTCCTTGATCGGGTGTGGCCAGCTCGCGGGCGACCGAGATGGCCGCAGTCGTTGTCCTCGATGACGAAGACCACGGGCAAAGCTTCGACATCGACGCCAGGTTCAGCGCCTGCGGGAAGGCGCCCCGGTCGGCAGCTCCCTACCGGCGATCTGCCACCGCCACGTTGTCCGTGCCCTGACGGCTGAACGCGAACGCCTGACCCGCACCGCGACGGGCAGTGCCCTCGGCGACGGATGCCGAGCACGAGAAGTGCTGCGACGGATCGAACAAGTGCATATGGCCGCCCTTGCCATGGCTCAGGCCAGTCTCCCGGCCGAAGATCTCGGCCGTCATGGCCTTCATGTCGACGCCCTTCGCCAGCGCCAGGTGGTGCGGGCGATGCGGGCCAGTGATGGCGTCGCCCTGCACGAGGTTGGCGCACAGCCCGACGGCCACCGGCTCCTGCCCGGCCGCCAGTGCATCTCCCCGGGGATCAGGCCCGCACCGATGTCCCACGCCGGGGTCTTGTCCGCGTGGTAGTCCCGCTGGAGATCGGCCTCGTAGGTGCGGATCCGCACCATCTGCCGGTAGAAGTCCAAGCGCTGCTCATTGTCCACCGTGGCGCTCCTCTCTGCGCGCGACGCCCGGGGCGGCCTAACGGGTCGCAGTGGGCCTGATCACGTCAGTCTCGGGATGTCCTCCATCCCGATCAAGGCCGCAGATTTCAGATAGCGGCACTAGGCCCCACGGCGGCCGGCAGGCCGAGTGACCGTGCGATGCGGTCCGCGCCTCGGGTGAGTGCCGCCGCAGCGTCGACACCGACGCGCGGTCGTCCCCGTGAGCCGCGGCGAGCCACGGCGACGGCCCCGACGTAGTCGGGCGTGAGCACGGGCGTCGCGAGGCAATGGACGCCCAGGGCGTACTCCTCGTCGTCCCGGGCGAGCGTCGTCGAATGGTGGATCTCGTTCTCCAGGGCCCGCCGGTCGGTGACGGTCTGGCGGGTCAGCGCGTGCAGGGGGTGCCGGGCGAGGTAGTCCTGCCGTCGTTCCTCGTCGAGGGAGCTGAGGATGCACTTGCCCAGGGCGGTCGCGTGGGCCGAGTCGTGGATGCCAACCCACAGGTCGATGGACGGCACCTTGGGCGAGTCAACGATCTCCACCACGGCGATCTCGCCGTCCACGTAGAGGGCCAGGTACACGGGCGCCTTGAGCTCGTCACGCAGCCCCTGCATCGCCGGGCGGGCCTTGGCGAGGACCGAGGACATGCGCTGCTGGGACGTGACGGTGCTGAGGGCAGGGCCGAGGACGTAGCTGCCGTCGTCCAGCCTGCGCAGATAGCCCTCGTGGGTGAGGGTGCGCAGCAGGTGGTAGGTCGTCGAGAGCGAGAGCCCTACCGCGCGAGCGAGCTCCTTGGCTCGCGCTCGGCCGTCAAGCGCGGCGACCGCCTCCACCAGGCGCAACGCCCGCTGGACAGACTGAATCAGGGTGGGGGAATGGTCGTCCGCCGTCATGCTCCCCTCACCTCGCCTCGCGCAACGCGCACGCTACCGACGAAAGCGCTTGCCTATCCCCGGTTTGGCAAACGCAGCGTCGATCAGTGCAACACGCGGTCCGACCATCGATCGCCGACGAACCGAACCACGGCGACGCCGATCAGGGCGAACAGGGCGACATCCGGACTGGCGATCGCCAGCACCGTGCTTACGAGCAGCACCAGGGCGGCAACGGCGGCGACGACGACCCGTCGACCCAGATACTCGCGGTCGGGGCCTGCGCCTGCGGCCCGGAAGGCGAGGTAGGTCATCGCTGCCGACGTCATCGCCAGGGCGAACACCGTCCCGATGTACACCGGGGTCGTCGACGTGGTCGGCTCCCGGCCGACGAGCGCCGTCGGGAAGGGTAGGAAGGCGACGATCAACAGCCAGGCCGCGTTGAGCCACCTCAGGCCCGAAGTCATCTCCCCGACCGAGCGGAACACCCGCTGGTGGGCGGCCCAGAACAGGAGGATGACGAGGAACGAGACGACGAAACTGATGAACAGGCTCCGGTGCTCGGCGACGAACGCGGGTACGTCGTCGAGATCGACCTCGGGAACCGATTCGACCAGTGGGAGCACAAGGAGCGTCATCGCGATGGCCACCACCGCATCGGTGAGCATGACCGTTCGCTCGACAGTGGCGCTCTGACGCGTCTCCCCGGGTGTCATGTGTTCGACCGGACGCTAGAACGCGTCCTGAGGCACGTACTGCCCCCACACGTCCCGCAGCGCATCGGACACCTCGCCGACGGTGGCGTGGGCGCGCAGCGCCTCCTTCATCGGGTACAGCAGGTTCTCCGTCCCCTCTGCCGTGACTCGGATCTCCTGGAGAAGGCGCCGCACCTCGTCGTTGTCCCGCTCCGCCCGCAGCCGAGCCAGTCGCTCGCCCTGCTCCTCCTCGATGGCCGGGTTCACCCTGAGCGGCTCGTAGTGCTCGTGGTCGTCCGTGATGAACTTGTTGACGCCCACGACCGTGCGTTCGCCACTCTCGATCTCGAGCTGCACCTGGTACGCAGACCGCTCGATCTCGGACTTCTGGAAGCCCTGCTCGATCGCAGCGACGGCGCCTCCCATCTCGTCGATCTGCTCGATCAGTCGGGTGGCGGCCGCCTCGACGCCGTCGGTCAGGGACTCCACGACGTATGACCCGGCGAACGGGTCGACCGTGTCCGTGACATCGGTCTCGTAGGCCAGCACCTGCTGCGTGCGCAGGGCCAGGCGTGCCGCCTTCTGCGATGGCAGCGCGATGGCCTCGTCGAAGGAGTTCGTGTGCAGGGACTGCGTGCCGCCCAGCACGGCTGCGAGGCCCTGGACCGCCACCCGGACGAGGTTGATCTCCGGCTGCTGGGCCGTCAGCTGGACGCCGGCCGTCTGCGTGTGGAAGCGGAGCATCCACGACTTCGGGTTCTTCGCCCCGAAGCGGTCGCGCATGATCCGCGCCCACATCCGGCGAGCGGCGCGGAACTTCGCCACCTCCTCGAGGATCGTCGTCCGGGACACGAAGAAGAAGGCGAGACGGGGAGCGAACTCGTCGACGTCCTGGCCGGACTCGACCGCCGCCTTCACGTACTCGATGCCGTCCGAGAGCGTGAAGGCCACCTCCTGCACGGGCGTCGCACCGGCCTCGGCCATGTGATAGCCGGAGATCGAGATCGTGTTCCACTTCGGGATCTCGTTGCGGCAGTACGTGAAGATGTCGGTGATCAGGCGCAGGGACTGCGCCGGCGGGTAGATGTACGTCCCGCGGGCGATGTACTCCTTGAGCACGTCGTTCTGGATCGTGCCGTTCAGGTCGCCCGCCGCAATGCCCTGCTCCTCCGCCACCAGTTGGTACAGGAGGAGCAGAACCGCAGCCGGGGCGTTGATCGTCATGGACGTCGACACCTTGTCCAGCGGGATCCCGCTGAACAGGATCCGCATGTCGTCGATCGAGTCGATGGCGACGCCGACCTTGCCCACCTCGCCGTGGGCCAGGGGATGGTCGGAGTCGTAGCCCATCTGCGTGGGGAGGTCGAAGGCGACGGACAGGCCGGTCGTGCCGGCCGCGAGCAGCTGCTTGTAGCGCTCGTTCGACTCGACGGCGGTGCCGAACCCCGCGTACTGCCGCATGGTCCAGGGGCGGCCGGTGTACATGGTGGGGTAGACCCCACGCGTATAGGGGAACTGGCCCGGATCCCCCAGCTCGACGGCGGGCTCCCAGCCGTCGAGGTCGGCCGGCCCGTACACCGGCGCGAAGGGAAGCCCTGACTCGGTGACCGGGTCCATCTGATCCTCCGGTGCTCGTCGTGAAGTCCGGGACCATCGTGTCGCGTCACGACGCGTGTCGCGACCTCCCGGGCGCTGCTGTGACCCACAACATAGGGCGAGGTGCCCAATCCCGTCGCGACGGGTTCGCGACACCTCGGTACTGTTGCCCTCAGCGCACCCCCGGTCCGGCACTCAATGCCTTCCGGGGGGATTTCCGAGGGAGGACGCGTGGCCATGTCGGTCGGCACGCTGTACCGCGGCGGCGAGGGCATGTGGACGTGGGTCCTGCACCGCATCACCGGGGTCTCGGTCTTCTTCTTCCTCCTCGTGCACGTCCTCGACACCGCCCTGGTCCGGGTCTCCCCCGAGGCCTACGACCTGGTCATCGCGTCCTACAAGACCCCGATCGTCAATCTCCTCGAGGTCGGCCTGGTCGGCGCCGTCCTCTACCACGCGCTCAACGGGCTGCGCATCATCCTGATCGACTTCTGGGCCCGAGGCCCGCGCGTCCAGCGCCAGATGACCTGGGCCATCGCCGCGGTCTGGGTGGTCCTCATGCTCCCGGGCACCTTCTTCATGCTCAAGCACACCGTCGAGGCCATGTTCGGGAGCACCTCATGAGCACCAAAGCCCAGCCCGGCCCCGTCAGCATCCCGGCCCCTCGCGCGCCCCAGCGCAACGGGCAGCGCAGCAACTTCGAGCTCTACTCGTGGCTGTTCATGCGCATCTCGGGCATCGTCCTGGTGTTCCTCGTGCTCGGTCACCTGCTGATCATGAACATCCTCGACGGCGGCGTGCAGCGCATCAACTTCGCCTTCGTGGCCGGTCGCTGGAGCAGCCCGTTCTGGCAGGTCTGGGACCTCATGATGCTGTGGCTGGCGATGCTGCACGGCACCAACGGCATGCGGACGATCATCAACGACTACGCGGAGCGCGACCAGACCCGCTTCTGGTTGAAGATGCTGCTCTACGTCGCTGCCGGCTTCACGATCCTTCTCGGGACGCTCGTCATCTTCACCTTCGACCCGAACATCGGCTAACTCGCACCGGGAGACGCACTCCATGCAGACCCACTCCTTCGACGTGGTCATCGTCGGCGCCGGCGGCGCCGGCATGCGGGCCGCTCTCGAGTCCAGCACCCGTGCCCGCACGGCGGTGCTGACCAAGCTGTACCCGACGCGGTCCCACACGGGCGCCGCCCAGGGCGGCATGTGCGCGGCCCTGGCCAACGTCGAGGACGACAACTGGGAGTGGCACACCTTCGACACGGTCAAGGGCGGTGACTACCTGGTCGACCAGGACGCCGCCGAGGTGATGTGCAAGGAGGCGATCGACGCGGTCCTCGACCTCGAGAAGATGGGCCTGCCGTTCAATCGCACGCCCGAGGGTCGCATCGACCAGCGGCGCTTCGGCGGGCATACCCGCAACCACGGCGAGGCGGCAGTGCGCCGTGCCTGCTACGCAGCCGACCGCACCGGTCACATGATCCTGCAGACGCTGTACCAGAACTGCATCAAGCAGGACGTCGACTTCTACAACGAGTTCTACGTCCTCGACCTGCTCCTGACCGAGACCGACGACGGTCCCGTCACCGCGGGCGTCGTGGCGTACGAGCTGGCCACCGGCGAGATCCACGTGTTCCGGGCCAAGTCCGTCATCTTCGCCACCGGCGGCTTCGGCAAGGTCTGGAAGACCACCTCGAACGCCCACACCCTCACCGGGGACGGCATGGGCGTGGTGCTGCGCAAGGGCCTCCCGCTGGAGGACATGGAGTTCTACCAGTTCCACCCGACCGGCCTGGCCGGGCTCGGCGTCCTGCTGACCGAGGGCGCCCGCGGCGAGGGCGGCATCCTGCGCAACGCGACCGGCGAGCGCTTCATGGAGCGCTACGCCCCCACCATCAAGGACCTCGCACCGCGCGACATGGTGTCCCGGTCGATGGTCCTCGAGGTCCGTGAGGGCCGCGGAGCGGGGCCGAACAAGGACTACGTCTACCTCGACCTCACGCACCTGCCCAAGGAGCAGATCGAGGCGAAGCTGCCGGACATCACGGAGTTCTCCCGGACCTACCTCGGCGTGGATCCCGTGACCGAGCTGGTGCCGGTGTTCCCGACGGCGCACTACGCGATGGGTGGCATCCCCACCGACATCGAGACCCGGGTGCTGCGCGACAACGACCACGTCATCCCCGGCCTGTTCGCCGCGGGCGAGTGCGCCTGCGTGTCGGTCCACGGCGCCAACCGGCTCGGCACCAACTCGCTGCTCGACATCAACGTGTTCGGGCGGCGCGCGGGCATCGCCGCGGCCGAGTACGCCAAGCACCGCCGAGCACGTCGAACTCCCCGAGGACGGCCAGGGCGGCACGATCGCGCTGATCGAGCAGCTGCGCTCCAGCACGGGTGGCGAACGGGTGGCCACCCTGCGCAAGGAGATGCAGGAGACGATGGACATGAACGCCCAGGTGTACCGCACCGAGGCGACGCTCAAGCAGGCGCTCAACGATGTCCAGGAGCTGCGTCGGCGCTACAAGAACGTGTCCATCCAGGACAAGGGCGTGCGCTACAACACCGACCTCATGGAGGCGATCGAGCTGGGCTTCCTGCTCGACCTCGCGGAGCTGGTCGTCGTCGGCGCGCTTGAGCGCAAGGAGTCCCGCGGCGGTCATGCCCGCGAGGACTACCCCACCCGGGACGACGTCAACTTCATGCGCCACACGATGGCCTACCGGCGATCGGACGAGAGCGGCGCCGAGTACGTCCACCTCGACTACAAGCCGGTCAACGTGACCCGCTACCAGCCCATGGAGCGTAAGTACTGATGACTGCCACCGTCGAGGCCGCACCCGTCGCCGCTCCCGTGGCGTCGGACGTCACGTTCCGCATCCGCCGGTTCCTGCCCGAGGTCGATGCGGAGCCGCACTGGGAGGAGTACACGGTCCCGCTCTACCCCACGGACCGCGTGCTGACCGCGCTGGAGAGCATCAAGGGTGAGCTCGACGGCACCTTGACCTTCCGACGGTCCTGCGGCCACGGGATCTGCGGTTCGGATGCCATGCGCATCAACGGACGCAACCGCCTCGCCTGCAAGACGCTGGTCAAGGACCTCGACATCAGCAAGCCGATCACGGTCGAGGCGATCAAGGGCCTGCCGCTGGAGAAGGACCTCGTCGTCGACATGGAGCCGTTCTTCGCCGCCTACCGCTCGGTGCTCCCGTTCCTCATCCCCGAGGGCCACGACCCCAGCCGGGAGCGACTGCAGTCGGCCGAGGATCGCGCGCGCTTCGACGACACCACCAAGTGCATCCTGTGCGCGGCCTGCACCACGTCGTGCCCGGTCTACTGGACCGACGACCAGTACTTCGGCCCCGCCGCCATCGTGGCCGCCAACCGGTTCATCTTCGACAGCCGCGACGCCGGCTCGGAGCAGCGCCTGGAGATCCTCAACGAGAAGGAGGGCGTGTGGCGGTGCCGCACGACCTTCAACTGCACGGACGCCTGCCCACGTGGCATCGAGGTCACGAAGGCGATCCAGGAGGTCAAGCGCGCGCTGATCTTCCGCAAGGTCTAGCTCGCGGAACGGACCCCCAGCCTGTTCTGGCCGCCCGCCGAGCAAGCCCCGCCTCGTTGATTGGCCCGTTGTGGCGGGGTTCGCGCAAGTGGAGCCAGCCACGACGGGCCACTCAACGAAGGGGGACTACAGGTCGACGGCGAAGTACTGCGTCTCGAGGAACTCGTGGATGCCGGCGAAGCCGCCCTCGCGACCCAGCCCCGACTCCTTCATTCCGCCGAACGGCGCGGCCGGGTCTGACGCGAGGCCGCGGTTGACCGCGACCATCCCCGACTCCATGCGGCGGGCGAGCTTCACGCCAGTTCCCGGGTCCTTCGCGAAGACGTACGAGATCAGGCCGTACTCGGTGTCGTTCGCCATCCGCACGCCCTCGTCCTCGTCCGCGAAGGTGACGATCGGGGCGACCGGGCCGAAGACCTCGTTCGTCGTGAGCGTCGAGCCGTGCACCACGTCGCGGACCACATAGGGAGCGATGAAGGCGCCCAGCTCGGGGATGTCCGATGCCGGCTTCGCGATGACGCCCTCACCGACGGCCTGCTGGAGGAGCTCGAGGATCTTGTCGCGCTCCTTGACCGACACCATCGCGCCGAGGTCGTTGCCCGCGTCGATCCCGGGACCGACCTTGAGGTCGGCGAACGCGCTCTCCAGCTTGGTCGTGAACTCCTCGGCGAGTGACTCGTGGACGTAGAAGCGGTTCGCGGCGGTGCAGGCGGCACCGCCGTTGCGCATCTTCGCGATCATGGCGCCGGCGACGGCGTCGTCGACGTCAGCGCCCTCGAAGGCGATGAACGGCGCGTTGCCGCCGAGTTCCATGGATGACGGGAGCACCCGCTCGGCGGTCTGCTTCAGCAGCATCTTGCCGACGAACGTGGAGCCGGTGAAGGACAGCGTCGCGATGCGGGGATCGGCCAGGATCGCCTCGGACACCGGTCCGGTCTGCGTCGTGGTGATGATGTTCACCACGCCGGCAGGGGCGCCGGCGCGCTGGAGCACGTCGCCGATCCACAGCGCGGTCAGCGGCGTCTCCCCCGCCGGCTTGAGCACGGCGGTGCAGCCGGCAGCCAGCGCGGGGGCGAGCTTGCGGGTCGCCATCGCGGCCGGGAAGTTCCACGGGGTGATCATGTAGGCGACGCCCATGGGGCGGTGGTCCGTGATGATCGTCTTGTCCCGGCTCGGGGAGTAGCGGAAGTCGCCCTCGATACGGGACGCCTCCTCGGAGAACCAGCGGAAGAACTCGGCGGCATATGTCGCCTCACCGAGCGCATCACGCCAGGCCTTGCCGTTCTCCAGTGAGATGATCCGGGCACAGGTCTCGAGCTCCGCCGTCATGATCTCGAAGGCGCGGCGCAGGATCTCGGCCCGCTGGCGGGCGGGTGTCACCGACCACGTCTGGAACGCGTCGTACGCTGCACCCACGGCATCCAGGCCCTCGGAGACCGACGCGTCGCCGATCTCGGCCAGCACCGTGAAGGTGGCCGGGTCGATGACCTGAAGTCGCTTCTCGGTCTGCTGCCATTCCCCGCCGATCAGCAGACCGGTGGGCGCGGTGAGCGACGACATAGTGTCCTCCAGGGTGCGGGATGAGGGTTTGAGCCTACCGATGCGCTTACCATGGAGCGCGATGCGAAGACTCCATCATGGACACCCCCGCCTGGCCGGATTGGCCGCTGCGGCGCTGGCGCTTGCCCTCGGCGTCCTGATTCCCACCAGCGCCGCTGCCGAGACCATCGGCGGCGAGCAGCTCGGCCACACCAAGCGCACCGTCAGTCTCCAGCCCGGGGCCGATCCCCTCCCGGAGGTCTGGGCAGAGACATGGATCCTGGCCGACGCCGACACCGGCGAGGTGCTCGCGCAGAAGGGGTCGCACGTCCAGCGGGCGCCCGCCAGCACCCTGAAGATGCTCACGGCCCTTGCCGTCATGCCCAACACCACCCCGGAGGCCGAGTACGTGGCCACCCGGCGCGCTGCGACGATCTACGGCGCGCGAGTCGGGCTGAAGCCTGGCAAGACCTACACCATGGACCAGCTCTGGTACGCCGTCTTCCTGCCCAGCGCGAATGACGCGGCGATCGCGGTCGCCGAGGCGAACGGCGGCGTGAAGCACACCATCAAGCTGATGAACGCCGTCGCCGCCGACCTGAACGCCCGCGACACCGTCGCCAGGAACACCAGTGGCCTGGACGCGCCCGGCCAGCTGTCGAGCGCCTACGACCTCGCCCTGATCGCTCGAGCCGGGCTCCAGCGTCCCGACTTCGCCCGCTACGCGAGCACCCCTCGGGCCGAGTTCCCGAACGTCAAGGGCAAGGGCAACCACCCGATCTACTCCACGAACCGCCTCCTCCTGCACGGCTGGAAGGGGATGATCGGGGTCAAGACCGGCTTCACCACGAAGGCCGGACGCACCTACGTCGGGGCCGCGACGCGCGAACGGGCGGACCCTCATCGTCTCCCTGATGGGCGTCCACGAGGCCAGCGAGACGGCCGCCAAGAAGCTGCTGTCCTGGGGGCTGGCGAACGCCGACAAGGTCACGCCCATCGGCACACTGGTCGAGCCCGGCCCCCTCGACACTCGCGCCGAGCCCGACGAGACCCCCGCCTCGACCGACGGCGCGACGAACACCTCGTCCAGCGGGACGACGACCACCCGCGGCGCCAGCAGTCACAGCGAGGACGCGGCAGCGACCGCAGCGGAAGCCACGTCCGAGCCCTCGGGGGTGTCCAGTGCGGTGCTCATCGGCGCTCTGGCGCTCGCCGCCGGTTCCGGCGCCGCGATCGTGGTCCGGCGGCGACCGTCGAGGCCGAAGGGTCGGCACGCCGCCTGACCTCGCCCTAGGCGCCGCGGAAGTCGAACTCGCGCACCAGGCACCAGGTCCCGTCAACGAACTCGTGCAGGCCCATCGAACCGACCGTCATGGTGGCGCGGAACCCGGACAGCTCCTCGAACACCCGGTCGAGGTCGGCCTCGTCCACGTCATGCGCGATGGTCACGTGCGGGTGGAACGGGAAGCGCACATCGACGGCCAGGTCCCCCGAACGGACTTCGCGCTCGAGCTGCTCGCAGGCGGAGATGCCCTCGGACACTGCCACGAACACGACGGGCGACACCGGGCGGAAGGTCCCCGTCCCCTGCAGGGTCAGCCGGAACGGTGGCGTCCGGTCGGCGACGTCCGCCAGGTGCCGGATGACATGGACGAGGACGTCGTCGTCGACCTCGAACGGCGCCATGATCGTCACGTGCGCCGGCATGTCGGCGGGGTCCGGGGTCAGTCCCGCCCGCGCCGCGTCGAGCGCAGGTCCGTAGGGCGGCGGGATCTCGACGACGACCCCGAGGGTGTGGCCGCTTCCCGCGGCAGCGGTCAATCCCGGTCCAGCGGGACGAAGCCGACCCGCTGGTACACGTCGTCCAACGTCGCGGCCGCCGTGCTCCGGGCCTTGTGCGCGCCGATCGTCATCAGCCGACGCAGCTCGGCCGGATCCCCCATCAGCTCGTGCACCCGCTCGCGGAACGGCCGCACCGCCTCGACCACGATCTCCGCGGTGTCCGTCTTCAGGTCGCCGTACCCGCGCCCGGCGTAGGCCTCGACGAGCTGGTCGATCGTCCGGCCGGTGAGGGCCTGCTGGATCGTCAGCAGGTTCGATACTCCCGGCTTGCGCTCGGGGTCGAACACGATGTCGCGCTCGGAATCGGTGACCGCGCTCTTGATCTTCTTCGTCAGCGTCTTGTCGTCGTCGAGGATGAACGCGCATCCCGCCGCGCTGGACTTGCTCATCTTTGCCGACGGGTCCTGCAGGTCCAGGATCTTGGCCGTCTCCTTGACGATCAGGGGCTCGGGGACCGTCAGCGTCTCGCCGAACTTCGCGTTGAACCGCTGCGCGAGATCGCGAGTGAGCTCGAGATGCTGACGCTGGTCCTCGCCCACGGGGACGGCGTCCGCCTGGTAGATGAGGATGTCGGCCGCCTGAAGGATCGGGTAGGTGTAGAGCCCGACCGTCACGCGGGACGCGCCCTCCTTCTGCGACTTGTCCTTGAACTGGGTCATGCGGCCGGCCTCGCCGAAGCCGGTCTGGCATTCCAGGACCCACGCCAGCTGGCTGTGCTCGGGGACCTGGCTCTGGACGAAGACGGTCGAGTGCTCCGGATCGAGTCCGATGGCCAGCAGCTGGGCGAACGACGCGTAGGTGCGCTGCCGTAGTTGCTCGGGATCGTGGTCGACGGTGATGGCGTGCTGGTCCACGACGCAGTAGTAGGCATCGTGGGTCGCCTGCAGTCGCACCCACTCCCGCAGTGCGCCGAGGTAGTTGCCGAGGTGGAAGGCGTCCGCGGTCGGCTGGATGCCGGACAGGACACGCGGCGGCCGGGCGTGCTGGGGGGTCATGGCGTCATTGTGTCGCATGGGCGTCGGCGTCCGACGACCCCTCGTCGGCGGCCGTCGACGGCCCCTCAGCGGCATCCTCGTCACCGAGTACCGGTCGCGACACACGGGTCACCCGCACGCGGGCGACGCGGCGACCGTCGAGCTCGATCACCTCGAACGAGTGCGCCCCCTCGACGACCTCATCCCCGAGCAGCGGGACCCGGCCCAGCCTGGCGATGACGAACCCGGCGACCGTCTCGTACGGCCCCTCCGGCAGCTCGACCGCCGTCTCCTCCTCGAAGTCCTCAAGGTTGAGCAGGCCATCGACGGTCCACACCCCGAAGTTGCCGTGCTCATCGGCCGGGCGCTCGACGTCGTACTCGTCCTGGATGTCGCCGATCAGCTCCTCCACGAGGTCTTCCATGGTCACGATGCCGGCCGTGCCCCCGTACTCGTCCTCCACGATGGCCAGATGCTGGCGCAGCCGCCGCATCTCGGTGAGCGTGCTGAGGACCGCCTTGGACCCGGGGAAGGCCGTCACCTCGCGAGCCAGATCACCGACTCTGATCGAGCGGTCCGTCAGGTCCGGGGCGAGGATGTCGCGGATGTGGACGAAGCCGATGACGTCGTCGGCGGATCCCCGGATGACCGGGTAGCGGCTGTGCGGCTGGTCGGAGACGACCCGGGCGGCCTTGAACACCGGGGTGGAGGCATCGATGAAGTCGACCTCGGTCCGGGGCAGCATGACCTCCCGCAGCTCGCGGTCCCCCGCGGCGAAGACGTCGTCGATCAGCTCGCGTTCCTCCACCGTGAGGTCCTGGTGTGCCGCGACCAGGTCGCGCAGCTCCTCGCCGCTGATCTGCTCCTTGGCGCCGTGCGGGTCGATGCCGAACAGCCGCACGATGGCGTCCGTCGCGACCGACAGCGCCACGATGAACGGCTTGAACAGCTTGGCGATGACATCGAGCGGGGCCGCGACGAACAGCGCGACCTTCTCCACCCGCTGCAGCGCGATGCGCTTGGGCACCAGCTCGCCGAGCACCAGGGAGATGTAGGCGATCACCACGGTGACGAGGATGAAGGCGAGCGTGTCGGCGAGTCCCTGGCCCATGCCCCAGCCGACGAACACCGGAGCCAGGACCGGCGCGATCGTCGAGGCGCCGAATCCGGCGGAGATGAACCCGGCGAGGGTGACGCCGACCTGTCCGGCGGCAAGGTAGCGGTTGGGATCGGCCGTGAGCGCGGCCAGCCGGCGCCCTCGACGGCTCTCCTCGGCCAGCCGCTGGACCTGGGATTCGCGCAGGGAGACGAGGGCAAGCTCGGCCGCCGCGAAGAAGCCGCCCAGCAGGACGAAGAACAGCACCACGAGGATGTTGACCCACAGGTCACTCATGCCACGGAACCCTACTGCCCACTCACGACGATGCCTCGTCACTCGTGGTCGGGTTCCGGCGTCCGGATCCCGCCACGAGTGACGAGGCATCGGGTAGCGCTGCTAGGCCATCGCCTTCTGCAGGTTCTCGTCGATCGAGGCGAGGAACTCCTGCGTGGTCTGCCACGGCTGGTCGCGGCCGATGAGCAGGGCGAGGTCCTTGGTCATCTTGCCCTCCTCGACCGTCTCGATGCAGACCCGCTCGAGCGTCTGAGCGAACGCGGAGACCGCCGGGGTGCCGTCGAGCTTGCCGCGATGCTCGAGGCCTCGGGTCCAGGCGAAGATCGACGCGATCGGGTTGGTCGAGGTGGGGTTCCCCTTCTGGTGCTCGCGGTAGTGGCGCGTGACGGTGCCGTGCGCGGCCTCGGCCTCGACGGTCTTGCCGTCCGGGGTCATCAGGACGGAGGTCATGAGGCCGAGCGAGCCGAAGCCCTGGGCGATCGTGTCGGACTGCACGTCGCCGTCGTAGTTCTTGCAGGCCCAGACGTAGCCGCCCTCCCACTTCATGGCGGCAGCGACCATGTCGTCGATGAGGCGGTGCTCGTAGGTGATGCCGGCCGCCTCGAACTCGGCCTTGAACTCGGTCTCGAACACGTCGGCGAAGATGTCCTTGAACTGGCCGTCGTAGGCCTTGAGGATCGTGTTCTTCGTCGACAGGTACACCGGGTAGTCGCGGTTGAGGCCGTAGCGCATCGACGCCCGGGCGAAGTCGCGGATCGACTCGTCGAGGTTGTACATGCCCATCGCGACGCCGCCGGACGGGAAGTCGTAGATGTCGAACTCCATCGGCGCGGAGCCGTCGTCGGGCGTGAAGGTCATCGTGAGGGTGCCTGCGGTCGGGACCTTGAAGTCGGTGGCCCGGTACTGGTCGCCGAAGGCGTGACGGCCGACGACGATCGGCTTGGTCCAGCCCGGCACCAGGCGCGGGATGTTGGAGATGATGATCGGCTCGCGGAAGATGACGCCGCCGAGGATGTTGCGGATCGTGCCGTTGGGCGACCGCCACATCTTCTTCAGGCCGAACTCCTCCACGCGGGCCTCGTCGGGCGTGATCGTGGCGCACTTCACGCCGACGCCGTACTTCTGGATGGCCTCGGCGGAGTCGATCGTGACCTGGTCGTCGGTGGCGTCGCGGTGCTCGATGCCGAGGTCGTAGTACTGCAGGTCGATGTCGAGGTACTTGAGGATCAGCTCGTCCTTGATGAACTGCCAGATGATCCGGGTCATCTCGTCGCCGTCGAGTTCGACGACCGGGTTCTCAACCTTGATCTTGCTCACGTGCACTCCTTCTCGTTTCTCCCATAAAGCGGGACAAACAGACGAATCGGGGCCTTCGGGCGGGGTTCCTGTCCGGTTGTCCCGCAAAGTGGGAGAAACGGATAGGGAGTGGGTGGGGTCAGAGGTCCTTGACGTCGGCCTGCTTGGCCTTGACGGCCTCGTAGGCCTCCACGAGGAGTGCCTTCTCCGCGTCGGTGAGCGGCGTCTCGACGACCTTGCGGATGCCCTCGCGGCCGATCTCGGCCTCGACACCGAGGTACGCCCCCGCCAGCCCGTACTCGCCGTCGACCCAGGCACACACCGGCATGACGGTCCCGGCGTTCTGGTGCACGGCCTTGGCCATGCGGGCGGCCGCGGCCGACGGCGCGTAGTACGCGGAACCGGTCTTGAGCAGCGCGACGATCTCGGCGCCGCCGTTGCGGGTGCGGACGACGAGGTCGTCGATCTCCTCCGCGGACAGCAGGTCCGTCAGCGGCTTTCCGTCGACGGTGCAGGCCGAGGCGACCGGGACCATCGTGTCGCCGTGCGAGCCGAGGGTCAGCGTGGTGACGGAGCCGACCGGCACGCCCAGCTTCTCGGCGACGAAGTTGGTGAAGCGCGCGGTGTCGAGCATGCCGGCCTGGCCGATCACGCGGTGATGCGGGAAGCCGGTGACGATCTGGGCCAGTGCGGTCATCTCGTCCAGCGGGTTCGCCACATTGACGATGACGCAGTCGGGGGCGAACTTGGCGACGTTCTCCGCGACCTGCGCGCATGATCTTGGCGTTGGTCTCGATGAGGTCCATGCGGCTCATGCCGGGCTTGCGCGGCAGGCCGGCGGTGATCACGACGATCTCCGAGCCCGCGATGGCCTCGTAGCCCTCACCGTTCGGGCCCGTGGTCTGGCCGACCATCTTGGTCTCGTAGCCCTCGATCCACCGGGACTGGTTGATGTCGAGCGCGATGCCCTCGGGCTTGCCCTCGATGACGTCGGTCAGGACCACCGTCTCGAAGATGTCGTACTCGGCGAGCCGCAGGGCGGTCGTCGATCCGTAGAAGCCTGCGCCGATTACTGAGACCTTGCCGCTGCGTGCCATGTCGAGGATGCGCCTTCCGGACGGGTGAACGGGGGAGAAATCTTGACGTCAAGATATCGCAGGTGGCCCGGTCGTGGCAGCGGCTGTCCGGTGGGCGAGACGAAGGCCACACCCGCCACCCGGCCGTCGGGCTCGACCTACGTCGTGGCCCGCACGGCGGCCAGCGCTCCCAGTACCTCCTCCGGGGTGGCCGGGGCGTTGAGCGGCGGGTCGATCCGGTGGTCGCCCACCGAGCTGCACGGCGTCGCGAATGGCCAGGAAGGCGGAGAAGGCCAGCAGCAGCGGCGGCTCCCCCACCGCCTTGCTGCCGTGGATCGTGTCGGGCTCGTCGGTGGTCTCGAACAATCGGGTGCGCAGGTCGCGCGGAACATCGTTGGCGGTCGGGAGCTTGTAGGTCGTCGGCGCGAGGGTCAGCAGCCGTCCGGTCGTCTCATCCCAGCGCAGCTGCTCCTGGGTGAGCCACCCGACACCCTGGACGAAGGCACCCTCCACCTGACCGATGTCCACGCCGGGGTTCAGCGACCGTCCCACGTCATGCAGCAGGTCCGCCCTCAGCACGCGGGCCTCCCCGGTGAGAGTGTCGATGACCACCTCGCTGACGGCGGCCCCGAAGCAGAAGTAGTGGAAGGGCCGCCCCGTCATGGTCGCCTGGTCCCAGGACAGCCCAGGCGTGGCGTAGAAGCCGTCCGACCACAGCTGGATGCGCCGGGTGTACGCGGAGGAGACCACGTCAGCGAACGCCCGGTCACCACCACCGCCCATCACCCGGCCGTCGGCGAACACCACCTCGTCTCGGCCACAGCCAAGGAGGTCGGCGGCCACCGGGAGCAGGCGCTCGCGGATCGTGCGCGCCGCCGCCTGCGCGGCCTGGCCGTTCATGTCGCTGCCCGTGGAGGCGGCCGTTGCCGACGTGTTCGCGACCTTCTCGGTGTCCGTCGCCGTGGACCGCACCCACGTCAGGGGGATGCCGAGCTCCTGGGCCACCACCTGCCGCACCTTGGTGTTGACGCCCTGCCCCATCTCAGTCGCCGAGTGGTTCACGGCCACCGATCCGTCGACGTACACGTGCACCAGCGCACCCGCCTGGTTGAAGTGGGTGACATTGAACGAGATGCCGAACTTCACCGGCGTGAGGGCCAGCCCCCGCTTCAGCACCGGGCTCGTGCGGTTGAAGGCGTCGACCTGCTGGCGCCTGGCGCGGTAGTCGCTGGACTCGACGAGCTGCCCGATGAGGTCCGGCAGGACGTTTCCCTCGACCACCTCGCCGTACGGGGTGACGTCACGCCCCGGCCCGTAGAGGTTGGCCAGCCGCACGTCGAGCGGGTCGCGGCCGAGGGTGCGGGCGATCGAGTCCACGAGCTGTTCGGTGACCAGGGCACCCTGCGGCCCGCCGAAGCCACGGAAGGCGGTGCTGCTCTGGATGTTCGTGCGCGCGGCGTATCCGTCGATGCGCACATCGGGGAGCCAGTAGGCGCTGTCGACGTGACAGATGGCCCGCGTCATCACGGGGCCGGACAGGTCGGCGCTGTGCCCGGCCTGCGAGACCAGGGCAACGGTCAGGCCGAGGATCCGGCCCTCGTCGTCGAACCCCGCCTCGAACTCCGACCAGTAGGCGTGCCGCTTGCCGGTGACGAGGTCATCGGTCGCCCGGTCGAGCCGCAGCTTCGCCGGACGGTTCCAGCGCAGGGCGGCGACTGCGGCGATGCAGGCGATCCCGGCGGCCTGGCTCTCCTTGCCGCCGAAGCCCCCGCCCATCCGGCGGCACAGCACCCGCACCCGGTTGGCACGCACCCCGACGCAGGCCGCCACCAGCTTCTGGACCTCGGTCGGGTGCTGCGTCGAGCTGTGCACGAGGACGGCGCCGTCATCCTGCGGCACGACGAGGGCCGCCTGGGCCTCGAGGTAGAAGTGCTCCTGCGCGCCGGAGGAGAACGTCCCGGAGAGGCGGTGCGGTGCCGAGGCGATCGCGGCATCGACGCTGCCGGTCGTCGTGCGCTCCAGGTGCATGGGGGGAATGACGTAGTGGCCGTCGCGATGCGCCTGCACGAAGTCGACGACGGCGGGCAGCTCGTCCACGACCAGGGTCGGCGTCAGCGCCGCGGCGCCTGCCCGCGCCGCCCGGTCCGACTCGGCCACGACGGCCAGCACCGGCTGGCCGAGATAGGACACCTGGTCGGCGGCGAGCACGGGCTCGTCATGCAGGATCGTTCCGCTGTTGTTCGCCCCCGGGATGTCGTGGGCCGACAGCACGCCGAGCACCCCCGGGACGCCCATCGCCGACGACACATCGACGGCGCGCACCGTCCCGTGCGCAACCGGCGAGAGCACGAGCGCGACGTGCAGGGTTCCCGCCGGCTCAGGCAGGTCGTCGACGAACTCCGCGGCCCCGGTCACGTGCAGGACCGCCGATTCGTCGGGCTCGGGCCGGCCCACCACGCTCGTCATGACACCCCCCACACCTCGGTCTGCTCGGGCGTCAGCGGGTCGCGCGGGCGGGTCTGCAACCACCAGCGCTCGAGCAGCCCGCGTGCGACCGCCAGCCGGTAGGCGGCGGACCCGCGATGGTCGGACATGGGCTGGACGTCGGCCGCCAGCGCCTCCTGCGCTGCGGTGAGGGCCCGACGGTCCCAGTCCTGCCCCACGAGGGCGATCTCGACGCCGCTTGCCCGACCGGGTACTGCGGCCATCCCCCCGAAGGCCACGCGGGCTCCCGCGATCCGGTCCCCTTCGAGCTGCAGGGCGACGGCCAGGCTGACTGTGGCGATGTCGTTGTCGAAGCGGCGAGCCACCTTGAACATGCGCACGTCCCACGCAGGCTCTGGGACCGGCACGAGGACGCGCACGAGCACCTCCCCCGGCTCGAGTGCCGTGCGCCGGTAGCCGACGAAGAACTCCGGGAGCGGGATGGTGCGCTCGCCGGTCGTCCCGGCGACCATCGCCGCGGCGTCAAGTGCCAGCAGGACGGGCGCGCTGTCACCGATGGGCGACGCGGTGACCAGGTTGCCGCCGAGGGTCCCCGTCTCGCGCACCGCCGGCGACGCGAAGCGCTGCCAGCCGGTCAGCAGGTGCGGCCAACGCAGGACGAGTGCCTCCCACGAGCGCTCTATCGAGGCGCCCGCACCGATCGAGAGGACGGCGCCCGCGTCGGCAATGTCGGCCAGTCCCGCCACTCGCCCGGTCCAGATCACGTCTGTCGGCAGCTCGCCTCGCCCCGGCACCGCCGGAACGAGGTCGGTTCCTCCGCCGATCACGCGCGCCGCGGGCCGGTCGCGCCGCACCCGCACGAGGCCGGCCAGCGTCGCCGGGGCGACGAAGCGGGTGTCGGTGTCGACGTATTCGAAGTCCCCGTCGTCGGCGCTCTCGGCCAGAGCGGCCAGTGCTGGGGACCGATCGAGCCGGTCGCCAGCGGTCGTGCCGGACGCGACCCCGGCCTCGACGATCGACCGATAGCCAGTGCACCGGCACACGTGCCCGGCCAGACCCGTGCGGACCTGCGCCTCGTTCAGCGGTTCGCCCGACTCCGCCGACTGCTCGCGCATCCGCCACAGGCTCATCACGATGCCGGGCGTGCAGAACCCGCACTGCGAGCCCAGGCGGTCGACCATCTCCCGCTGCACGGGGTGCAGCCCGTCACCCTCGGCGAGGTCCTCAATGGTGAACAGCGCCGTGCCGTGAAGCATCGGCACGAGCAGGAGGCAGGCGTGGGCCATCGTCAGCGACAGGCCACCCTCGCCGTCCGGACGGCCGAGCACGACGGCGCAGGCACCGCAGTCCCCCTCGTTGCACCCCTCCTTCGTGCCCAGGGATCGACGGGTGGTGCGCAGCCACTCAAGGACGGTGGTCGTCGCGGGCACGCCGTCCAGCTCGACGATCTCCCCGCCGTGCCAGAACCGGATCGCGTCACCCATGCTCCGCTCCCGTGTCCAGCCGTCGGCCCCCGACGTACACCTCTGCGACCGCGGGCTCCCGGGCCGCCATGAGCAGGGCGAACAGCAGGGCGTCCTGCTCATCGCGAGGATCCTCGCGAGGCTGGCGACCGTCAAGGACGTCGGCGAGCGATGCGGAGCGCGAGGGGTCGATGACGACGAAGTCGGCCTGCTTGCCCGGGTCCAGGTTGCCGATGCGGTCGTCCATGTCGAGGACTCTGGGCGCCCGCGAGCGTGCCGAGGTAGAGCAGCTGGCCTGGCTCGAGAGCCGTACCGGCGCCGTCTTCCGCATTCACGTGCGCCTTGAAGCAGGCATTCAGCACGCGCGGCATGAACCACTCGTCGCCGGCGGCGATGTCGCGAGCCCATCGCGACTCTCGTGCCCGATCCCACGACGGCACGCCACGGCATGGTGCCCGAGCCGAGGAAGTCCTGGGACACGGGACAGTGCGCGATCGACGTGCCGGTCTCCGACAGGCGGCGCAGCTCGCGTGGGTGGCAGTGCACGGCGTGTGCGAGGACCGTGCGCCGGCCCAGGAGTGAGGCTCCGCCGATCACGGACCCGGGTCGGAAGCGGCCGTCGTAGACGTCGAGGTAGTCGCGCACGGCGAAGCGGGAAAGGACATCGGCGACCTCCGTCCGGTTCTCGCTGAGGTGCGTGGTGACGTAGACCCCCAACTCGCGGGACTCCTCGTACAGCTCCCCGAGGGACGCCAGCGTCGCGGGCGTGACACTGAGCGCGAAGCGCGGCACGAGCGCCACCCCCGCGAACGGCGACGCGTGGCCGAGCCGGGGCTGCCACTGGTCGATCTCGGCGCGCGCCAGCGCCAGGGCGCTCGCGTCGTCGGTCACCAGGGCAGCCGCCGACGATGGTCCGGTCGTCATGATGGTCCGCCCGGTGATCATCCGGAGCCCGTGCGTGCCCACCTCCTCGGCCAGCACCTCCTGAGCCGCCGGGAACTGCGAGCCGAACACCAACGAGGTCGTCGTGCCGGCCCGTACAAGCCGGTCGCACAGAGCCCGCGCGGCATCCCTGGCGAACGCCGGATCGGCGAGCTTGGCCTCGCCCGGGAAGACCACCTTCTCCAGCCACGCCAGCAGCTGGCCTCCACCGTGGGCATCCACGCAGTGCACCTGCGGGTAGTGCAGGTGGGTGTCCACGAAGCCCGGCAGGAGGAAGGATCCGTGGTGGTCCACCACGGTGGCCTCGACGGCGGGTCGATCAGCCCACGGACCGGACCATGCGATGGTTCCGTCGTCGGCGACGAGGACCGCGCCGTCCGGGGCGTGCACGACTGCGCTCGACGCGGTCGCCACATCGGGTGATCCCGTTACATGGAAGAGGTGGCCGCGATGACACTCCATGCTGTGGACGGTAGTCCGCTTCCGGGGGTGAATCCCCGTCGAGACACGCGTCGTGCCAAGCCATTCCGCAGCCGGACGTCGGGACTAGCTGGGAGCAGGAACCCAGAACGTGAAGACGCGTCAGGCCCACTCCGAGCACACCGAGCGTGATCACGTCGACCTTGCGCGACCGAACGACGAGCATGCCCGCATCGGAGTCCGGGAGCAGCATCCGGAGGAACGCGGCCAGCAACACGCTGGCGGACAGGACGATCGACCCGCGCCGGAAGTAGTCCATCGCGATCATCACCATGGCCACGGCCACGCCGGACAGCACCAGTGTGATGGGCCACTGGGCGAGCCACGTGCGCCGTGGTCGCAGGCTCACGACGTTGCTCCCCGGCTCCTGGCCGGCGCGGTCCGCCATTCCGCCATCCTGTCATGCGGGGCCGCCGAGGAGCGGCGTGATCCACGGACCGTGTCAGTTGCGAGCGGCGATCCAGTCGGCCACCCGGATCGCGTAGTCGAGAACGGCCGCCGCGAGCTCCTCCTCACGGCCGGTGAACCGCTGGACGGGAACCGGTATCGACAGGGCCAGCAGGTCGTGGTCCATGGTTCCAGCCACCGCGCCGACCGCGCAGACTCCTTGTGACTGCTCCTCTAGGTCGAATGCCACGCCCCCGCGGTCACGGACCCGCTGCAGTTCCTCGCGCACCTGCTGGGGCGAGGTGAGGGTGTTCTCCGTCAGGGCTTCGAGCCGAGCGGCCAGCACGCGCCTGACGTCGACGTCCGGCATGGCGGCGAGGAAGGCCTTCCCGTTCGCACTGGCATGCAGGGCGAAGGAGTCGCCAACGGAGCTGACCGCACGCAGGCGGTTGTCGGCCACGACCTGATCGACGAACACGGCGCGATCGTTCTCCAGGACGGACAGGTCGACGGTCTCGCCGATCTCGAGAGAGAAGTCGACCAGGAGGGGATGCAGGTCAAGCCACGCATACCGGCGAGCGGAAGCGGCCAGTCGAACGAGTTCGGGGCCGAGCCGGTAGCGTCCCCGCGGACCCACTGACACGACGAAGCCCTCTGCCTCCAGCGCCATGAGGAGCCGGCTCACGGTGGAGCGGGCCAGCCCCAGCCGCTCGCCGACGTCAGTCTGGGTCAACCCGGTCGGGTAGGAGTTGAGCAGCCGCAGGATCTCCGAGGCACGGGCCAGGACCTGGACGCCAGACTTGCCGTCCGCCACTGAGGGGGTCGCCATCTGTCTCCTTTGCCGATCCGGCCGCTAGCGTTGACGTGGTGGGTGCGGGGCCGGCGATGTGGTCGGGGACCCCGCTGCGCCGGTCGTCGTGAACCCTGCATTGCTCCCGTATTATGGGAGAAAACTACCGCTGAGTGGACCTATTGGCGAAAACCGCCGGCCCACCATACGAACAGGAATCCTTGGCAACCATGACCGACCTTCGTGCGTGGCTGCCTCGCGGTGTCGAGTCCATCGAAGAATGGATGACCCAGTTCGGGGCCTTCGAGCAGCATCCCTCCCTGCGCGTCGATGACGTCGACCTCGACCTGGCCTTCGGACGGTTGACCGACCGACTGCAGGACAACTACCCGTTCGGGCACCCGCGATACGTGGGGCAGATGCTCAAGCCGCCGCACCCGGTCGCGGTGCTGGGCTACCTCACCGCGATGCTCATCAATCCCAACAACCACGCCCTCGATGGCGGACCGGCCACAGCGCAGATGGAGAAGGAGGTCGTGGCCCGGCTGGCGGAGATGTTCGGACTGCCGCAGCACCTCGGACACCTCACGTCCAGCGGCACCACCGCCAATCTCGAGGCGCTCTGGGTCGCGCGCGAGTCGCATCCCGACAAGGCCATCGCGTTCAGCACGGATGCGCATTACACCCACTCGCGCATGTGCCAGGTGCTGGGCGTGGAAGGGGTTCCCGTCGGCACGGACGAACGTGGACGCATGGACCTCGGCGAGCTGCAGCGGGTCCTGTCCACCGGTCGGGTGGGCACGGTCGTGGCGACCTTGGGTACCACCGGACTGGGCGCGCTCGACCCACTGCCGGAGATCGTCGCCCTGGCGCGGGCGCACGGGGCCCGCGTGCACGTCGACACGGCCTATGGAGGCTTCTTCGCCCTGGTCGCCGACGATTCCGTCGACGGAGTCGCACGCGCGCCGTACGCCGCGATCGCAGACGTCGACAGCGTCGTCGTCGACCCCCACAAGCACGGACTGCAGCCCTACGGCTGCGGGGCCGTGCTGTTCTCCGATCCCACGGTCGGCCGGTTCTACGTGCACGACTCGCCCTACACGTACTTCTCCTCCGACGAATTGCACCTTGGCGAGATCTCATTGGAGTGCAGCCGCGCGGGTGCTGCGGCCGCCGCGCTCTGGCTCACCCTCGAGGTGATCCCGCTGACGGATGCGGGCCTGGGTCAGGTGCTGCGCGCGAATCGTCGCGGAGCGCAGGAGTGGAAGCGGCTACTGGATGCCTCGGACCACTTCAGCGCGTACCAGGAGCCCGAGCTCGACATCGTCGCCTACTTCCCCGCTCGCGCGTCGATGTCCGAGATCGACCGTGCCAGCGCACAGCTGTTCGTCGACGCCGCCGCGTTGCCGCCGGACCAGCAGATCCACCTGGCCACCTACTCGGTGAAGGCCGATGCGCTGGCGGCGCGTGGCCACGATGTCGTCGCGGACGTTGACTCCGCCCGCATCGTGCGCAGCACGGTGATGAAGCCCGAGTCCGCTGACGCCATCCCGCGGATCCACGCGCGCCTGGAGAGCCTCGTCAGGCGTCCCTGAGCCGGACCTCGGCCCCCCGGACGTCATCAATAGATCGTGCACCGATGAGCTGCATCGTCGTGCGCACCTCCTTCTCCAGGATGTCTGCCACCCGGCGCACGCCCTCCTCGCCGCCGGCCATGAGCCCGTAGAGGTAGGCACGTCCGACCAGTGCCCCTCGCGCGCCGAAGGCCAGTGCCGCCACGACATCAGTCCCGCTCATGATGCCGCCGTCGATGTAGACCTCTGTGCGCCCGCCCACGGCCGCGACCACGTCCGGCAGCAGCTCCAGCGGCACGTTGCCCATGTCTGCCTGCCGGCCCCCATGGTTCGACAGCACGATCGCGTCGACGCCGAGGTCGGCAGCGAGGCGTGCGTCGGCCACGCTCTGGATCCCCTTGACCATGACCCGCCCCGACCAGTTCTGACGGATCCAGGTGATGTCCTCCCCGGTCACGCCCGGATCGAAGACGCGGGTGAGCAGGTCCCCGACCGTCCCGCCGGTGGACGACAGGCTCGCGAAGGACAGGGGCTCGGTCGTCAGCACGTCGAACCACCACCTCGGATGCAGGGCCATCTCGGCCATCGTCGACAGCCGCAGCTGAGGCGGAATCGTGAGGCCGTTCCTCACCTCCCGCCGCCGGATACCCCCGACGGCCGTGTCGACGGTGAGGATCAGCGTGTCGAAGCCGTTCGCATCCGCCTGCCGCATCAACTCCTCGGGTTGCGCGCGATCGCGGCTCACGTAGAGCTGGAACCAGCGGCGCGTCTGGGGGCTGGCCGCAGCCAGGTCCTCGATCGAGGTCGTGCCCAGGGTCGACAGGCCGTAGGCGATTCCCTTCTCGGCGGCGACGCGGGCGACCGCCGCTTCCCCGTCGGAGTGCATCATCCGGGTGAACCCGGTGGGCGCAAAGAGGAACGGTAGGGCGTTCGGCCCGCCCAGCACCTCAATGCGCAGGTCGACGTCCGCCACATCGCGCATGACACGAGGCGTGAACTCGACCCGCCGGTAGGCGTCACGACTGCGCCGCAGGCTGGTTTCGGACATCGCGGCGCCGTCGACGTAGTCGAATACCGCCTTCGGCGCACGGGCACGGGCCATCGCGCGGACGTCCCACACGCTCGAACAGCGCTCGAGCCGACGTTGAAGACGGGTGCGGGAGCGGTCCACCGTGCCGATGAGCGGCAGGATCTCGGACGGCCGTGGCAGGCGGCGTCTGACCATGGTGGGGCCTCCTGTGCAGCGGAACCGACAGGATGAGGCTTCCAGACCTCAGCACTCGGCGTGGCCGGATGCAGATGAACCGCGCCGCCACGTGGGGCGGTCCGAGCGCCAGTAGCGCCCTACCGAGGCGGCAGGCTGAGGATCTGCTCGGTCTCGTCGACCGAGGCGAGGGACAGGTCCATGGCGCGCGCGAGCTCCGCCGTCCGCCGGACCAGCGGAACGTTGCCCTGCGACAGCTCTCCCTTGCGCAGATAGAGCGTGTCCTCCAGGCCGGCGCGGGCGTTGCCTCCGAGGGCGAGTCCGATGGCAGTGAGCTCGAGGTTCGCCCGGCCGATGGCGATGATCTGCCATACGCAGTCGTCAGGAAGCCGGTCGACCATCATCACGAGGTTCGCCGGTGTCGCTGACGCGCCGCCCCGCACGCCCAGGACGATCGAGAACTGCAGCGGCGTTGCCAGCAATCCCTCCTCGAAGAGCCGGATGCAGGCATCGAGGTGCCCGGTGTCGTAGACCTCGAGCTCTGGCTTGACGTCCAGCTCGCGCATGCGGGCGGCGAGCCGGCGCACGCCATCAGGCGGGTTGCGGAACTCACCGGCTGCCGAAGCTCATCGTGCACGGGTTCAGTGTCGCCATCCGCGGCCGCAGTTCGACGAGTCTTCTCCCGCTCCTCGAAGGGCACGGACAGCCCCACGCCGGTCGAGAGCTGGATGTGGATGGGGCACTTCTCCGCGATGAGGTCCATCGTCCGGCGGGCGATGGCCAGGTCAGCGGTGGGTCGCTGCTGGTCGTCCCGCAGGTGGATGTGCGCCACCGACGCGCCCTCGAGGTAGGACTCGTAGACGGCGTCCGCAATCTCCTCGGGAGACGTCGGCAGGTCGGGGTTGTCCGACTTGAACGCGATCGGCCCGGTCGTGGCCACCGTCAGGACGACGCCCATCAGACGGCCTTCGGGTTGGCGATGGCGACGGCAAGGACGGCGTCGGAGTCGGATTCGTTCGACCAGCTCGCGATGGTCTCCCTTGACGAAGTGCACCGAGTCGTACTGGCCCAGCCGCTCGGTCTGTCCGTTGGCTCGAAGCACGAACTCGCCGCTCACCACGAAGTAGATCGACTCGCCGACGATGTCGGACGGGCCCGCCTTGGAACCTGGTGGGTAGACCGACAGTCCCATCCAGAATCCCTCGGTCGGGCCGACCTCCATGCCCTGCAGGCGTCGGGTGTCCACGCCGGTGTGGAAGGGCGCGTCATAGGGCACTGCCTCGGGATGCTTCGTGATGTGCATGTCAGGCGTTGCCCGTCTCGATGCGGTAGGTGCCCTGCGGGTCGGTGATGGCGACCAGTCGGACGATGCAGCCGTCGCCACCACGCCAGCGCCAGGGGAACGCTGCGAAGGTCACCCGCTTGCCGGTCACCTGATCGACGTCGCCTCCCACGTTCTCGAACCCGTAGATGCCGTGAGTGAGGATCTCGCGATGGCACGGCTCCCAGAGGGCGAACTCATCCGCCACCTTCTTTCCCGTCTCGGCTTCGTACTCCTCGCAGGCCCACGGCAGCAGCCCACCCTGAGCCTCGGCCGGTCCGTGCGGGCCGATCGCCGTCGCGAGCGGGTGGTCGAGCGCCTGGGTGTCGGTACCGACCGCCTTGACGCCCTTGGACACGAACCATTCGCCCGCCTCCTTGTAGAAGCCCGGGCTGTAGGCGTAGTACTCGGCGCTGTCGGCGTACTTGTGGTGCCAGCCGGTGTTGACGATCACGATGTCGCCGGGACGCACGGGCGTCTTCTCGGCGGCCGCGTCCAGATGCTCGGGCATGATCTTCTCCCACTTGCCCATGGGCACGTCGAGCACGACGCCGGTTCCGAAGAAGGCGCTGAGCGGGATCTCGTCGAGAAGTGGCGTCCCCTCGACCACGTGGCCCGGCGCATCGATGTGCGTGCCCGAGTGCATGACCGTGGTGATCTTCTGCGTGAGCACGCGGCTCTTGGCCATGCCATGCAGCCGCTCGATCTTGACGTCCTCGAAGTACGGCCAGCACGGCTGACCGAGACCCCAGGAGTGGGAGAGCTCGACGAACTCCAGCTGCGACTCGGCCTCGCCTAGCGGCCACGTGTACGTCATCGGTCGTTCCTTTCGGTTGGGTGGGTCGTTAGGTCGTTCGTGACTCGAGTTGTGCGGAAACGTGCGCGGCAAGCCGTCGGGCGGCCGCCTCTCGTGCTCCCGCCGGCCAGTCGAGGAATCCGTGTCCGGTCTTCGCCCCGAGCTCCCCCGCATCCACGAGCTCGCGCAGGTAGGGACTGGGGAAGGGGTCGCTGTTGATGCTCGGCAGCACGGCATCGTGGATGGCCAGGGTGAGATCGAGACCGACGTAGTCCGCGTTCTCGATCGGGCCCATCTCTCCCAGCCGCAGCCCGATCGTGTTCTTGACGACTTGGTCCACGGTCTGCGCGTCGCACACCCCCGTCGCGACGAGGTCGATGGCCTCACGCCAGAGGGCATGCTGCAGCCGGTTGCCGACGAAGCCCGGAACGTCCCGCTCCACCCGCACCGGCAGCTTGCCCATCGCTGTCATGAATCCGTACGTACGCTCCATGGTCTCGTCGGACGTCCGTTCCCCGCGCACCACCTCGACGATGGGGATGAGGTCGGGCGGGTTCCAGAAGTGCGTGCCCACGCATCGAGATCCGTCGTCGACGCGCTGCGCGATCGCCGTGATGGGCAGGACCGAGGAGTTCGACGCGAGGATCGCGGACGGGTTCACACGGCTCATCTCAGCGAAGAGGCCCTGCTTGATCGCGAGGTCCTCGACGATCGCCTCGATGACGAGATCGACTCCCCGCACTCCTTCGGCCACGGACGCGCTGCCGGCGATGTGGCCCTCGGGAGCCATCTCGCGGGCCCCTGCGAGCCCGCCCGCCAGGACGTCCGCGTCGATATCGACGAGCGTGACCGGTGTCCCCGAACGGGCCACCAGTCCGGCAAGGCGACGTCCCATGAGCCCGGCGCCGACGACGGCGACCGAGGCAATGGGGTCGGGAACAGAACTCAGCACGCCGTGTAGCCACCATCGAGGTAGAGGACCTGCCCGGTCATGAAGGTCGAGGCGTCGCTCAGGAGGTACTGCAGTGCTCCCACGAAGTCCTCTGGCTCGGCGAACCGCTTGAGCGGGATCCTCGAGAACATCGCCTCCCGGGCCGTCCGACCCTTCTCGTCATCGGCGTACATCCACGCGGTGAGCTCGGAGCGGAACACCGTCGGGGCGATGACGTTGACCCGGATGCCGGCACCACCCCACTCGGCCGCCAGCGTCTTCCCGAGCAGGTCGACCGCCGCCTTCGAGGGGCAGTACGCGGAGTATCCGGCCGGGTGGCCGAGCTTGCCGCGAGTCGACGACACGAGGACCACCGAACCGCCCTGACCCTGGTCCAGCAGGACCCGGCCGGCGGCCTGGGCCATCAGCCAGGAGCCCTTCACGTTCGCGTCCATGACCGATTCCCAGTCCTCGACCGACTGCTCGACGATCGGAGCGACCTTGTTCATCCCGGAGGCCACGAGCATCCCGTCCAGCCGGCCGAAAGCGTCGACGGCAGCAGCGATGATCGCGGCCGCGTCCTCGGGAGTGTCCGGGCGGTGCGGGGCGATGGCCGAGTGGCCGACCAGCTCCTCCCGCGCCGCGAGTTCCTCGAGGGCGGAGACGTTGCCACCGGCGAGGGTGACGCTGGCACCTGCCGCCCCCAGGCCGAGCGCCGCCTCGCGCCCCATCGCCCCGGAGGCTCCCGTGATGACGATCGACTTGCCGGACAGGCTGAATCTGGCCGTCGGGTCCGCAACGCTCATGTGGCCGAACGCTAGGTCGAGATAGGGGGCACGTCAAGCGTTTTCCCGTATTGCGGGAGAAAACTCCTGCTTATTGGGATTTCTCTGGAATCTCGCCGGGCCGGGGACTAGCATCCGCCAGAGCCGGTCAGCAGTCGGTTGACAGGCGGCCAGCGGAGGAGGACGCGTGGACAAGGTGTGGGGCAACGCCGCCGAGGCGGTGTCCGCCATCCCCCGCGGCGCCTCCGTGGCAGTGGGAGGCTTCGGGCTCAACGGCATCCCCCAGGTGCTGATCGACGCGCTGGTGGCCACCGGCGTGGACGACCTGCGCGTCGTGTCCAACAACTGCGGAGTGGACGACTGGGGGCTGGGACTGCTGCTGCGCGAGCACCGGATCTCGCGGGTCACGGCCTCGTACGTCGGGGAGAACAAGGAGTTCGAGCGCCAGTACCTGTCCGGAGAGCTCGAGGTCGAGCTGATCCCGCAGGGCACCCTGGCCGAGCGCCTGCGCGCCGGCGGCGCAGGGATCCCGGCCTTCTACACCCCCGCCGGTGTGGGGACACCGGTGGCGGACGGCGGGATGCCGCTGCGGCACGCCGCCGATGGCAGCGTGGCGATCGCGTCCGAGCCGAAGGAGACCCGCCAGTTCGACGGTCAGGAGTACGTCCTGGAGCGCGGCATCACCACCGACTTCGCCCTGGTTCACGCGAGCGTCGGCGACCGCCACGGGAACCTGGTCTTCGCCAAGGCCACCCGCAACTTCAACCCACTCACGGCGGCCGCCGGCCGGGTCACCATCGCGGAGGTCGAGCAGCTCGTGGAACCCGGCGAGATCGACCCGGCCAACGTGCACACCCCGGGGATCTTCGTGCAGCGCGTGGTGGTGCTCACGCCCGAGCAAGTGGCGGCAAAGCGGATCGAGCGACGGACGGTGCGGGCATGAGCGCCGCGCACGACGCCAGGGACGAGGAGGCTCGCGATGCCCTGGACGCGTGAGGAACTCGCCGCCCGCGTCGGGCGCGAGCTCTCCGACGGTCAGTACGTGAACCTCGGCATCGGACTGCCGACGCTCATCCCCAACCACCTCCCCGACGGCGTGCACGTCGTGCTGCAGTCCGAGAACGGCATTCTCGGGACCGGGCCCTACCCCACCGAGGAGCAGGTGGACCCCGACCTCATCAACGCGGGCAAGGAGACCGTCACGGTGCTGCCGGGCGCCTCCTACTTCGACTCCGCCACGAGCTTCGGCATGATCCGCGGCGGCCACATCGACGTCGCCGTCCTCGGGGCGATGCAGGTCTCCGTCGCAGGTGACCTGGCCAACTGGATGATCCCCGGCAAGATGGTCAAGGGCATGGGCGGCGCCATGGACCTGGTCCACGGCGCCAAGCGCGTCATCGTCATGATGGAGCACACGGCCAAGGACGGCAGCCCGAAGATCCTCGATCACTGCACCCTGCCGCTCACCGGCAGGGCCGTCGTCCACCGCATCATCACCGACCTGGGCGTCATCGACATCACCCCCGAGGGGCTCGTCCTCGTCGAGACCGCACCGGGGGTCAGCGCCGAGGACGTTCGTGCCGCCACCGGTGCGAACGTCGCGACGAACTAGCCGCCGACAGGGGCGGACGGTCGCTCGTCGAACTCGACGACGCCCATCCCCGTGATCCAGGGCACCACCGGCTCGTAGGCCAGGACGGTCGCCGGCGTCGGGGCGGCTGCCGCCGCCACCGCCACCCAGCTTCGGATCTCGTGCGCGCCGTTGCCGGCGAGCACGATCTCGTCGTCGGTCATGTCGAGGAGGGACTCGACGTCTCCGGCAGCCAGGCGGGCCAGGAACCAACGATCGAACTCCTCGTCGATGTCGCCCACCCGCGGGTGACCGACCCAGTGCGACAGCCCCCCGGCGCCGATCAGCGCCACGCGCTCGCCGCCGGGGAAGGAGTCGATCGCGTGACGCAGGGCCACCCCGAGGTCCCACGAGCGCCGCAGCGGCATCAGCGGAGGCACGGCGCAGTTCTGCACGATCGGAATGAGCCTCGTGCGGTGCTGGGGGTCGAGCTCCTGGTACACCGTCATGATCCCGTGGTCCATGTCGAGCCGGTGCGAGAACGCAGGATCGAGGCCGTTGCCCAGGAGTCCCTCGACGAGGTGGGTCGCCAACGCCGGATCGCCGTCGATCCACCCCTGTTCGATGCCCAGCCACGGTTCCGCGGGGCCACGGTTGCGCTCCCCCACCCCGATGCAGACCTGCGGGAAGGACTCGAGGAAGAAGTTCGTGAAGTGCTCGTTGGCCAGGATGATCATGGCATCCACGGCCCGCTCCGCCACCTGCTCGCGCAGGTGCGCGAGGGCTCCGAAGAAGTGGTCCTGCTGCTCGGCGGTCGCGGCCTCGCGGGCCGACGCCATCATCGGCGCGTGCGACGAGCAGGCTGCCAGCACTAGCTCTGCCATCGTCCCCTCCCCTCCTCGGCAACCGCGTAGGGCTGGAGGATGGCCCGGTAGTCGTCGCGCGAGTAGCCCACCTCCCGGCAGTAGCGGTTGAGCAGCACCCCGTGAAGTCCCAGCTGGTAGAAGGCCGCCACGTCGCGCTTGTCGAACGCCGCCCGCTCCTCAACTGACAGGTCATATCGATCCGGGTTGAAGGTCTCGGGCTGACCCGTCTCATTCGCTCGGATGAAGTCGTACACGCACCGATGCATGTCGTACCAGGTCATCGCGCTCCCTCCTCCAGCGACAGCCCCAGCAGCGCCGCTGCCGACCGCCAGGTGATCAGGCTCTCGTCGATCTCGCCGAGTCCGAGCGAGGCGACCGCGCCGAGCGGGTCCCGGTCGGCGAGCTCGAACGGGAAGTCCGTGCCGATCAGCAGCCGATCCGCACCAAGGTCCTCGGCAAGGTGGCCCAGCAGCTCCGGAGAGAAGACCGCGGTGTCGTAGTAGAGCCTGGCCGTGTAGGCGCTCGGCGGAAGCGGGGTCGAGTGCGCCACGTCCTTGCGCTCCCAGCCCATGTCGAGCCTGCCGCGCACTGACGGCAGGCAGCCCCCGCCGTGCGCCAGGCACAGCGGGAACCGGTACCGCTCGAGGATCCCGGAGAACGCCAGTCGCGTGACCGCGACCGCCGTCTCCATCGGGTAGCCGAGCAGCTGGGGAAGGTAGTAGTCGCGCAGGCGGTGCAGATCCGGCACCCCACTGGGGTGCAGGAACGTGAATGCCGACCGTTCCGCCACGAGCTTCCACAGCGGCTCGTTCACCGGGTCGTCCACCTCGCGGCCGGCACCACGCGTCCCGATGGTGATGCCCGCCATGCCCTCGTCAAGGCAGATCCGCGCTTCGTCGGCTACGCCACCGAGTCCCAGCGGCGCAGTCCCCAGGGCCACCAGCCGATCCGGAACTTCCTCGACGAACGCCGCGAGCTCCCGGTTGCCACGGGTGACCACCTCGGCGGCGAGATCCTCGTCCTCGGTGGTCGAGCAGAACAGGAACGGCGGGAGCGAGACCGCGTGGTGCGAGATGCCAGCGTCGTCCATGGCCCGCAAGCGCGCTTCAACATCCCACTGCGATCGGGCCAGCGGCAGCGGGGTGCCGGGCGCCACCCCGCTGACGCGCGCATCGAGTCGGACAACGCCGGAATCGGCCGTCGTGTCGACATCGGAGAGGTCGGCGAGCCCACGCTCCTCCAGCCACCGCAGGTGCGGCAGTGGCATCGCATGCGCGTGAATGTCGATGGCTGGCATAGGTGCGTGAGTCTAGGCAGCGCGAACCACCGGCGGCACGGCACACTTCTACTCACCGGAAGGAGGATCGATGGCGGCAGCAGGCCCCAGTGTCACCTCGCGAGCCCTCGCCGTCCTTGGCGCGCTCGACGAGGATCACGCCCGACTCACCCTGAGCGAGTTGTCCGCTCGATCGGGTCTGCCGCTGTCCACCACCCATCGACTGGTGGCCGAGCTGGTCGAGTGGGGGGCCCTCGAGCGGGACGATGACGCGCGCTACGTCGTCGGCCGTCGACTCTGGCAGCTCGGGACGCTCGCGCCCGTCCACCGTGGACTGAGGGAGATCGCCCTGCCCCCGATGCAGGATGTCTACGCCGTGACACAGGAGAACGTTCACCTGGCCGTGCGCTCGGGAAAGGTCGCCCTCTACGTCGAGCGCATCTACGGCGCGAGTTCCGTTGCTCTCGTGAGCCGACCGGGTGCACGGCTTCCGTTGCACGCCACGGGAGTCGGCAAGGTCCTGCTTGCCCATGCCCCGGACGACGTCATCGGCGCCGTGCTGTCCGACCTTGCGCCCGTGACTCGCTACACGATCACCGAGTCGGGGCGGATGGCGCGTGAACTGAGCGGCGTCCGCCGCCACGGGTACGCCCGCACGTCGGAGGAGATGACTCTCGGCACATGCTCGATCGCGGTCCCGATCCGCGACCAGGCCGGAGAGGTTGCCGCGTCCCTCGGGCTCGTGACACGAACCGGCCGCCGGGACCTGGTGAAGCACGTTCCGGCCCTCGAGGTCGCGGCCGTCGCGATCAACCGCGGGCTGCGACAGGATGCTGCGGACCGCGCCTTCCGCTCAACGGAATGAGGCGCTGGCGGCGGCGCGGTACCCCCACCACCATCGGCCCATGCGAACGCAGGTCGGCATCATCGGCGCGGGTCCCGCGGGTCTCCTGCTGTCCCAGCTGCTCGACCGGAACGGCATCGACTCAGTCATCGTCGAGAACCGCTCCCAGGATTACGTGGAGTCGCGCATCCGGGCCGGTGTCATCGAGCACGGAGCCGTTCACACGCTCACGGATGCGGGCGTGGCCGAGCGCCTCCACCGCGAGGGAATGCGGCACGACGGCATCTACCTGCAGTGGCCCGGCGAGCGTCATCACCTCGACTTCCCCGACCTCTGCGGCCAGTCCGTCTGGGTCTACGGGCAGACGGAGCTGACGAAGGACCTGTTCCGCATCCGTGCGGAGGCCGAGCAGCAGATCCACTTCGAGGTCTCGGACGTCGCCATCGTCGATCCGCTGAGCGACCGCCCCCGCATCACCTTCACGGACCTGTCCGGGACGCCCCAGGTGCTCGAGTGCGACGTCGTCGCCGGCTGCGACGGCTTCCACGGTGTCAGCCGCGACACCATCCCGGAGTCCGTGCGCACGGTCTGGCAGCGGGTCTACCCGTACTCGTGGCTGGGCGTCCTGGCTGAGGTCGCACCCTCGACCGACGAGCTCATCTACGCGTGGCACCCCGACGGGTTCGCCCTGCACAGCATGCGCTCGGCCTCGATCAGCCGGCTGTACGTCCAGGTGGCGCCGGACGAGGTGATCGAGGACTGGTCCGACGACCGGATCTGGCACGCGTTGTCAACGCGCATGGCCCTGGACGGATGGACGCTGGACTCGGGCCCCACGCTCGAGAAGGGCATCACTCCCATGCGCAGCTTCGTAAGCGCGCCGATGCGCTACGGCAACCTCTTCCTCGCCGGTGACGCAGCACACATCGTGCCGCCTACGGGCGCGAAGGGCCTCAATCTGGCCATCGCCGACGTCACGCGGCTCAGTGACGCGCTGGTTCGGCGGTTCAAGAACGGCGCAGACGACCTCGTCGATTCCTACTCCGACGCGGCCTTGCGCCGCGTCTGGCGGTCCACCCACTTCTCCTGGTGGATGACGAGCATGCTGCACGTCGAGGACCCGGCAGATCCGAACGCCGGCTTCCTCCAGCAGATGCAGCTCGCGCAACTTCGGTACGTCACCTCGTCGCGCGCCGCCGGGGCCAGCCTGGCTGAGAACTACACGGGCTTCCAGGGCTGAGGTCGGCCAAAGCGGTTCGCCGCTTCACGCATGCACCGGCCCGCCTCAGACTGCGATCGTGGCCTCGGCTGCCTCCACGACGTTGGTGATCAGCATGGCCCGGGTCATCGGCCCCACACCGCCAGGCATCGGTGCCACGAAGGCGGCCACCTCCATGACGTCCGGGGCGACGTCCCCCACCAGGCCGGCCTCGGTGCGGGTGATGCCCACGTCGAGGACGGCGGCACCAGGTCGCACGAGATCAGAGGTGACCAGATGCGGGACCCCCGCTGCGGCGACGATGATGTCCGCGCGGCGCAGGTGGTCGGCCAGGTGCCGGGTACCCGTATGGCAGAGGGTCACGGTCGCGTTCTCCGACTTGCGGGTCAGGAGCAGGCCGAGCGGACGACCGACGGTCACCCCCCTGCCGACGACAACGACCTCGGCGCCGTTGATCTCGACGTCATAGCGCCGCAGGAGCTCGACGATTCCTCTGGGCGTGCACGGCAGTGGCGCAGGCTCACCGAGGACCAGGCGCCCGAGGTTGGTGGGGTGCAGGCCGTCGGCGTCCTTCGCCGGATCCATCAAGGTGAGGACGCGGTTGGCGTCGAGGTGCTTCGGCAGGGGCAGCTGCACGATGTACCCGGTCACCGATGGGTCCTCGTTGAGCCGATGGATCTCGGCGTCGAGCTGCTCCTGACGTGGTGTCGGCCGGCAGGTCGACCCGTATGGAGGCGATCCCCACCTCGGCGCAGTCCTTGTGCTTGCCGCCCACGTACGCATGACTGCCGGGATCGTCGCCGACGAGGACGGTTCCCAGGCCCGGCAGGATCCCGCGCTCGCGCAGGGCGTCCACGCGGACCTTGAGATCGGCCTTCACGCTGGCCGCGGTGGCCTTGCCGTCGAGGATCGTTGCAGTCATGGCCCCATCCTCTCAGGCGACGTCGAAGCACCACTCACTGCAAACGATTGGGAGGAGAATCGCGCTGCACTGCGGTTGACACCGGCCATGATCGTCGGGTGTGATGCCTCCGCGGCTACAATCGATTGCAGAACTTCCCAGCCCGCACCGACACGACCAGGAAGCAGGACCGACGAATGAGCGTCCGACCGGCCTCGGAATTTGCCCAGACGTCCATCCCCGCGCCCGGGATCATCGGCGTGGACTGGGAGGAGCGGGTCGACTTCACCCGGTTGCGGGACTATCGCACCTCGCGGGCGCGTGAAGCGCTGGAGAACAGTGATCTCGGCGCCCTGCTCGTCTTCGAGTCGTCGAACATCCGCTACCTGACGGCCACGCACATCGGGACCTGGGGCTACAACAAGACCGAGCGCTGGGCGCTGCTCACCCGCACCGGCGAGCCGTGGGTCTGGGACTTCGGCTCGGCGGCGAAGAACCACCGCATGTACTCCCCGTGGCTGCTGCCCGAGCATTCGAACGGCGGCAACACCGGGCTCCAGGGTGCGATCTCACCGCTCTCGGGCCTGCCACGGGGGGCGGCGCAGGAGATCGCCGCCATCCTTCGCGAGGAGGGCGTCGCCGGGATGCCCCTGGGCGTCGACGTCGTCGAGATGCCGATGCTGCGCGAGCTGGAGGCGGCCGGCATCGACGTCCGTGACGGCCAGCAGGTCATGCTCGACGCCCGGCAGATCAAGAACCGCGACGAGATCCTGCTGCTCAGCCAGGCGGCTGCGATGGTCGACGGCGTCTACCAGGACATCTACGAGTTCCTCAAGCCCGGGGTGCGCGAGAACGATGTGGTCGCCCTGGCCACCAAGCGGCTGATCGAGATGGGATCGGAGCAGGTCGAGGCGATCAACTCGATCGCCGGCGAGCGCTGCAGCCCGCACCCGCACGTCTTCTCGGACCGCTACATCCGACCGGGTGACCAGGCCTACTTCGACATCATCCACTCCTTCAACGGCTACCGGACCTGCTACTACCGCACGTTCGCGGTGGGTCGGGCGACGCGAGTCGCATCGGCACGCCTACAAGAAGGCCCGCGAGCTCATCGACAGCGCGATCGCCCTGGTGAAGCCCGGGACGAGCACCGCCGACATCGCCAAGCTGTGGCCCAAGGCCAACGAGTTCGGCTTCAGCTCCGAGATGGAGGCGTTCGGCCTGCAGTTCGGCCACGGCCTGGGCCTCGGCCTGCACGAACGCCCCGTCATCAGCCGGCTGAACTCCCTCGACAACCCGGTCGAGATCAAGGAGGGCATGGTGTTCGCCCTGGAGACGTACTGGCCAGCCGACGACGGCCACTCCGCCGCGCGCATCGAGGAGGAGCTCGTCGTGACCGCGGACGGGGCGGAGCTGCTGACGCTGTTCCCGGCCGAGGAGCTCGTCGTCACCAACCCGTACTAGAGGGCCACGCACCCCAGCCCGAAGAGCCCCACCGAGAGCGGACTCGTGAGCCTCTACGACGTCAGCAACCCCGACCACGTCAACCTCTACATCGGTGGCCAGTGGCTCCCGGCCTCCGACGGTGAGCGGTTCGACGTGACCGACCCGTCGACCGGCGAGCTCATCGCCAGCGTCGCCAGCGGCTCCCCCGACGACGCCCGCGCGGCGGTCGCCGCCGCATCGGCGGCATCGGATGCCTGGGCGGCCACCGCCCCCCGCGCTCGCGGCGAGATCCTGCGCCGGGCCTTCGAGCTGATGATCGAGAACCGCGACGAGCTCGCCGAGCTGATCTCGCTCGAGAGCGGCAAGGCCTGGAGCGACGCGCAGGGCGAGGTCACCTATGCGGCCGAGTTCTTCCGCTGGTTCTCCGAGGAGGCGGTGCGCGCCACCGGGCATGTGCAGACGGCCCCCAACGGGGACAAGCGGATCCTCACGGTCCTGCAGCCGGTCGGGGTCTCCGTCCTCATCACGCCGTGGAACTTCCCGGCGGCCATGGCCACCCGCAAGATGGGCCCCGCCCTGGCAGCGGGCTGCCCCGTCGTCCTGAAGCCGGCCTCCGACACTCCCCTGACCGCGCTGGCCCTGGCCGTCCTCATGGAGCGGGCCGGCGCACCCGCGGGAGTCGTCAACGTGCTGCCGTCGCGTCGCTCCGGCGCCGTGGCCGAGGCCATGCTCATGCAGCCGGCCACCCGCAAGCTGTCGTTCACCGGATCGACCGAGGTGGGGCGCACGCTGCTGGAGCTGGCCGCGCGCAACGTCGTCAACTGCTCGATGGAGCTCGGCGGCAATGCCCCGTTCCTCGTCTTCGGCGACTCGGACATCGATGCCGCCGTCGAGGGCGCGATGGTCGCCAAGATGCGCAACGGCGGTGAGTCGTGCATCGCCGCGAACCGCTTCATCGTCGAGGACTCGGTGGCCGACGAGTTCTCCGACGAAGCTGGCCGCCGCCATGGGTGCCATGAAGGTGGGCCCCGGCAGTGACCGGACCTCGCAGGTCGGGCCGATGATCAACGTGCGCGCGGTCGACGACATCGCGTCGATGGTCGACTCGAGCGTGGCCGCCGGCGCGACGGTCCTCGTCGGCGGCAGCCGCCCCGACGGTCCCGGCGCGTACTACCCGCCGACGGTCCTGTCGGGCCTGTCCGGCGACGACCCGATCCTGGACGTGGAGATCTTCGGACCCGTCGCGCCGGTCGTCGCGTTCTCCGGCGAGGACGAGGCGGTGGCGCTGGCCAACGCCACCCCGTTCGGACTCGCCGCCTACGTCTACACCGGCGACCTCGGACGCGCCCTCCGCGTGGCCGAGCGCGTGGACGCCGGCATGGTGGGCGTCAACCGCGGCTTCATCTCCGACCCCGCTGCCCCGTTCGGCGGCGTCAAGCAGAGCGGCCTGGGACGTGAGGGCGGGCACGAGGGCCTGCTGGAGTTCCTCGAGGCCAAGTACATCGCCGTCGACTGGTAGCCCCCACCCCGCATCACCAACCGATGCCTCGTCACTTGTGGCGGGTTTCCGGCCCCCGGAAGTCGCCACGAGTGACGAGGCATCGAAGGGGTCAGGGACGGGCGAACACCTCGGGGTGGGCGCCGAGTTCCTTGCGCGTGCGCCGGATGTGCCCGGACAGGTAGCGCTCAGCGTCCACGCCGTCCCGGCGCTGCAGCGCGTCGATGATCAGCCCGTGCTCGGCGTTGACGATCCACCGACGGCCCGGCCCCCGACACGAGCATGAACGCGCGCCGGTAGTGCTGGGTGGCGTTCCACAGCTGAGTCACCGTGCCCAGCAACTGCTCGGACGCGCAGCGGCTGTAGGTCGCCAGATGGAACTCGCGGTCCAGCGCCAGGAACTCCCGCACGTCGACGTGATCCTCGATGCGCTGCTGGATCTCCGCGATCGATGCCAGGTCGTCGTCCGACAGCAGCGGCATGCTCTCGATCAGCGCGAGCGGCTCGATCCGCTCGCGCATCTGGTAGAGCGTCTCGACCTCGTCCATGTCCAGGGCCGGGACCCGTGCGCCCTTGTTCGGCTCGACCGTGATGAGGCCCTCGGCCGCGAGCACCCGCAGCGCCTCGCGCACCGGCAAGTCGGCTGGCACCGAGACGCTCGGCCACCTCCTCCTGCCGGATCCGCTCACCCGGGCCGATCTCACCGCCGAGGATCTGCCCGCGCAGGTGGTCGGCGATGCGCTGGCTGGCTGCCGTCGGGCCGCTGGTGGTCATCTCCTGGTCGCCCACCTCAGTCGAACAGTTCGGGGTGATGGTGGAAGGCCTTGCCATTCGGGTACGAGACCAGCTCGAACTGCATGCCCCACGGCGACAGGAAGTACACCCAGCGCTGACCCAGATGGGCTCCCTTGCTGACGGTGGGCTCGCCCAGAACCGGCACGCCCCTCTCCTTGAGGTAGGCGACTGCTACGTCGAGGTCATCGACGTAGAGGGCCACGTGATGCCCGCCGATGTCGCTGTTGCGGGGCACCTGCATGCGCTGGTCGGGCGCCTCGTACTGGAAGACCTCGAAGACGGCCTGGTCGCCGACCCGGTAGAAGCGCAGTTCGGGCACGACGGTGCGCGGATGGACGTTCAGGTGCTCGGCCATCCAGTCGCCATCGTCGTCGCGGAGGGGACCGAGGTGGTAGAGGTACTCGCACCCCAGGACGTCGACGAGCCAGGCGTGGGCCTCTGCGAGGTCGGGGACGGTGAAGCCGATGTGATCGAGCCGCTGCAGGCCGGGCAGTCCCATGCGTCCTCCGTACTGGGATGGGTATGTGGATCCATTATGGACCCGATCCACAGGTTTTCTAGGGTAAACCGCGAGAAATCCCTTGTGTATGGATCCATTCTGTGGAATTCTGGCGAACACCCCACGGAAGGTGCCCTCATGCCCGAACGCGACCGCCTCGAGCCGGACGCCCCCTGGACCCGCCTCGTCACGACCGAGGCCGACTGGGACGCCGCCGATCCGGGGCTGCTCACCAGCATGCTCAGCTCGATGGGGCTCATCCGCGCGTTCGAGGAGTTCGTACTGCAGCTCGCGTCCGAGGGGCTCATCCACGGGCCAGCGCACTCGAGCATCGGGCAGGAGGGCGGCGCCGTCGGCTCGATCCTGCCGCTGACCAGTGCCGACACGGTCAACGGTTCGCACCGGGGGCACCACCAGTTCCTCGCCAAGGTCCTCGGCCACCTCGCCCCCGGCGGGATCGACCCCACGCAGCCCATCTCCCCCGAGATCCGGCATGCCCTGCTGACCAGCCTGGCCGAGATCGCCGGCCTCGATCGCGGGTTCAGCCACGGCCGGGGCGGCTCCATGCACTTGAAGTGGGACGAGGCCGGGGCCATCGGCACCAATGCGATCGTCGGTGGCGGCGTGCCGCTGGCCGCCGGCTCGGCCTGGGCGCATCGCCACGCGGGCACCGACGCGGTTGCCGTCACCTACTTCGGCGATGGAGCGGCCAACATCGGGTCGACTCTCGAGACCTTCAACCTCGCCGGCGCGTGGGACATCCCGGTGTGCTTCTTCATCGAGAACAACCAGTACGCGGTCTCCACGAAGGTCACCGAGGTCACGGCCGAGCCGCGACTCTCCGCGCGCGGACCCGGCTTCGGGATCAGCAGCTGGAAGGTCGACGGCATGGATCCCCTCGCCGTGTACCTGACCATGCAGGAGGCCTTGGCGCACATGCGCGGCGGGCACGGTCCGGCAGTGATCGAGGCTGACGTCTACCGCTACTTCCACCAGAACGGACCCTTCCCGGGCAGCGCCTTCCGCTACCGGTACCAAGGAGGAGGAGGCCGAGTGGCGCGAGCGCGACCCGATCGACCAGGTCGCTCGTCACCTCGTGCGCCGCGGCATCTTGGACCAGGCAGCCATCGACGCATTCAGCACGGGCGCGAAGGACCTCATGGCGGACATCGGCGCCGAGCTGCTGGAGCCACTGCCCGGTGGCAAGCCTGGCCAACGGCGGATCAAGCCCGAGGAGTGGCCCGACCCGACTTCGTCGACGTCGGCGTGCGCGGCGACCTAGCGCGGAGTTCGACGGCGCCCGGTTTGCCGACCGCGGGGACTTCACCGGCGAGCTGCGAGGAGATGAAGTTCATTGATGCGGTCGCCGAGGTGATGCACCGGCGGATGGAGCTCGACGAGTCCATCGTCATCATGGGCGAGGACATCCATCGCCTCAGTGGCGGGACGAACGGCGCCACCAAGGGCCTGAAGGACGCCTTCCCCGATCGCGTCCTCGGCACGCCGATCAGCGAGAACGCCTTCACCGGCCTCGCCGGCGGCATCGCGCTCGACGGCCGGTTCCGGCCGGTGGTCGAGTTCATGTATGCGGACTTCATGTGGGTGGCTGCCGACCAGCTGTTCAACCAGATCGGCAAGGCCCGACACATGTTCGGCGGCACGACAGCGTTCCCGTGGTGCTACGCAGCAAGGTGGCGCAGGGCACCGGCTACGGCTCCCAGCACTCGATGGACCCGGCCGGCATCCTCTCCACGAACCCCGGGTGGCGGATCGTGGCGCCGTCGACGCCCTTCGACTACGTCGGGCTGATGAACAGCGCCCTGCGCTGCGACGATCCGGTCGTCGTGCTCGAGCACGTGGACCTCTACACGTCGACCGGCGAGGGTCCGGTCGACGACTTCGACTACTGCCTGCCGGTCGGCAAGGCGGCGGTGCGGCGCGAGGGATCCGACGTCACGATCATCACGTACCTCGCCATGACGCAGTACGTCCTCGCAGCGGTCGACGAGGTCGGCACCGTCGACGCCGAGGTGATCGACCTGCGGTGGCTCGACCGCGCCAGCATCGACTGGGACACCATCGGCGAGAGCATCCGCAAGACCAACAACGTGCTGATCGCCGAGCAGGGGTCGCGCGGCACCTCCTACGGGGGCTGGCTCGCGGACGAGATCCAGCGGCGCTTCTTCGACTGGCTCGACCAGCCGATCCAGCGCGTGACCGGCGGAGAGGCGTCGCCCAGCATCAGCAAGGTGCTCGAGCGAGCGGCGATCGCCCAGCGCGAAGAGGTCGTCACGGCGCTTCGCGACATCATGGAGGCGCCGGATGCCTGAGCTGCTGCGGATGCCCGAGGTGGCCGCCGGTGCCACCCATGCGGTCCTGTCCAGCTGGACGATCCCGGAGGGCGAGGACTACGCCACCTCGACGGTCATCGCCATCATCGAGACCGACAAGGCGATCGTGGACTACGAGGCGGAGGCCGACGGCGTGATCCTGCGCCGCCTCGCCGCGGAAGGTGCCGAGGTCGCGATCGGCGATCCGATCGCGCTCATCGCCGCTCACGGCGAGACCGTCGCCGACATCGACGCGGCACTCGCGGCCCTGGGCGGCGCGGCCGCGACCGACGCGCCCCCCGAGCCGTCCGCGGCTGAGCCTGCCGCCGAAGTCCCGGCTCCTGCGGTCGCGACCCGTACCTCGGAGGTGCCCGTTGGCGGCACCCGCCTGTTCGCCAGCCCACTGGCCCGTCGACTGGCCAAGGAGCGCGGGATCGACCTGGCGACGATCCACGGCAGCGGACCCAACGGCCGGATCCGCCGCCGCGACCTCGATCAGGCCCCGACCACGCCCACCGCTGCCGCTGCCCCGATCGCCGCTCCGGCGTCGTCAGCCGGCTACACCGACGTGCCGCACACGAGACTGCGCCGGGCCATCGCGGCGCGGCTCACGCAGAGCGTGACCACGGCTCCGCACTTCTACCTGCGCGGCAGCGCTCGGGTCGACCGGCTGATGGCCCTTCGGGCCGAGATCAACGCCGGCGAGGACGTGCGGGTCTCGCGTCAACGACCTGGTCATCAAGGCGGTCGCAGGGGCGCACACCCGCGTCCCGGCTGCGAACGTCATCTGGACCGACGATGCCATCCGGATCTTCGACGGTGTCGACATCGCCGTCGCGATCGCTACCGACACCGGGCTCGTCACTCCCGTCCTGCGAGGGGTGCAGTCCCTGTCGCTCACGCAGATTGCGCTGGCCACCAAGGACTTCGCGGCCCGCGCTCGGGCCGGCGAGCTGCGCCAGAATGAGCTCGAGGGCGGCACGACCAGTGTCAGCAACCTCGGGATGTTCGGCACCGAGGAGTTCGCGGCGATCATCAACCCGCCGCACTCGTCGATCCTGGCCGTCGGCGCGGCCACGCAGGAACCGGTCGTCGTCGACGGGGGCGTCGAGGTCGGAACAGTCATGCGCGTGACGCTGTCGGTCGATCACCGTCCGATCGACGGCGCCGTGGCCGCACAGTGGATGAAGGTGTTCGTCGACCTGCTCGAGCAGCCGGCCAAGATCCTCGCCTGACCAGCGCCCCACCCCGATGCCTCGTCACTTGTGGCGGGTTTTCGGCCCCGGAAAGTCGCCACGAGTGACGACGCATCGGAGGGGTTCAGGCGGACGAGCTGCCGGCCCAGTAGTCCTCGCGGCTCTTGGTCTCGGACAGGGTGTCCGCATCCTCGAAGCCCGGGGCCATCGACGCGGCCGTGCCGGCGAGGTACTGGTGGTGCTCGATGCCCAGCATTCGGATCCAGCTCTGCTGCCCGAAGGTCAGCCCGATGAAGCAGCCGAGCTCGACCATCTGCTCCTCGGTGAAGTACTCGTGCATCTTCGACCACATGAGCTCCTCGTCCACGCTGGCGGCCCCCCAGGCGATCGCCTGGGCGTAGCGCAGCGCTGCCTTCTGCTCATCGGTGTAGAGGTCTGAGGCCTCGAAGTTGAGCAGCTCGTCGTACTGCATCTCCTGCAGCCCGGACGCGACGGCGGTCTCCGACCGCTGGTTGCCGCAGAACTCGCAGGTCACGGTGCGAGAGATGTAGACGCGGCACAGTTCCTTGATCGAGTGATCCATCACGCCCTCGCGGAAGATCTTCTGCCAGGAGTCGGCGAAGAACCAGAAGGACCGCTCGGAGTGGGCGCGGATGGCGGACGACTCGGGCCGGGGCGTACCGTGCTCGGCGCACCGCACGAGCTCAGCCTGCATGCGCTCGTCGACATCGTCGAAGGGGACGAAGCTGATGCGCTGGGGCATGGGATCTCCTCGGATCGGCGCGCAGGGGGCTCAACTGTCATAGCATTGTGCAATCGATTGCGGCGAGAAGCAAGGGATCAGGTGGACGAGAACCATTCGCTCGAGGTCAACGGGCACGAGCAGGCGGTGGCCTGCGATCGGGACACCCCGCTGCTGTGGGTGCTGCGCGACGCCCTCGGCCTGACCGGGACCCGTTTCGGGTGCGGTTCGGGCAGTTGCGGCGCGTGCACGGTCCTCGTCGACGGCACCCCCGTGCACTCGTGTGACACCCCGATGTGGTCCGTTGACGGGCGCACCGTGACGACGGTCGAGCGGCTCACCGCCGACGGGCCGCACCCGGTCCAGGAGGCGCTCATCGACCATCAGGCGGGCCAGTGCGGCTACTGCCTCTCGGGAATCGTCATGCGGTCCGCACCACTCGTCGACTCGGCGCGGGCCGCGGGTGCGCCGCTGACGGATGCGGACGTACGCGAAGCGCTGGCGGGGCACCTGTGCCGGTGCGGCGCGCACAACCGCATCGTGGCCGCGGTGGTCTCGGCCAGCACGGTGCCCTCATGACCATCTCCCCCGCCACCGTCTCGCTGGCGACCAATCCGCTGCTGTCGCAGTGGCTTGACTGCTCCGAACCCGGGGTCATCACCGCCCGGACGGGCAAGTCCGAGCTTGGCCAGGGGATCGCCACGGCCCTCGCCCAGGTGGTCGCCGACGCGACGGGCGTCGACGTCGCCCGCGTCCGCATGCGACCCCCGAACACCGACGGCAGCCCGGACGAGGGCTTCACCGCCGGCAGCATGTCGGTGCTGCACTCCGGCTCGGCGCTGAAGGCCGCCGGCAACGCGATGCGTGAACTCTTCGCCGCCGCGGCACGACGGACCCTGTCGACCGACGATGTCGTGCTGGTCGACGGCACGTTCGTCGCCGGTGACCGGCACACCACCTACTGGGACCTCGCGCCGGAGGTCGACCTGCACGTCGAGTTCGAGCCGGGTGCGTCGCCTCTCCCTCCCGCCGCCGTCGGCGAGAGCCTGCCGCGAACCGACCTGCCGGACAAGGTGCTCGGCCGCCCCCGCTACCTGCACGACCTGCGGCTGCCCGGCCAGGTGTTCGGTCGCGTGCTCCGCCCGCCCTACCGGGGGGCCGAGCTGTCCGGCTTCGATGCGGCCGCCGTCTCGGCACTCCCCGGGGTGGTGGCGGTCGTCGTCGACGGGAGCTTCGTCGGCGTGGTGGCCGAGACCGAGATCCGGTCGCGGGAGGCCCTGGAGGCGGCCCGCGCCGTGGCGGTCTGGACCGGGGAGCCGGTCGACCTCACCACCGACGGGGTGCGCGACTTCCTCACCCGGGCGAGCGCCGACATCGACGTCCTCGCGGAACCCGACTCTCCCCCGAGCCCCGCCGGCACCGGACTCGTCGGCCTTCCACGCCCGCTACTCGCGCCCCTTCATCGCGCACGCCTCCATCGGGCCATCCGTCGCCATGGGCCGCTACGACGACACGGGCCTGCACATCTGGACGCACAGCCAGGGGGTGTACCCGCTGCGCACGGACATCGCCCGCGCGCTCGGCGTCCCGGCCGCGGCCGTCCACGTCGAGCACGTCGAGGGGGCCGGCTGCTACGGGCACAACGGCGCCGATGACGTCGCGTACGACGCGGCGCTGCTGGCACTGGCGGTGCCCGGCCGACCTGTGCACGTGACGTGGTCCCGAGAGGACGAACTGGGCTGGTCGCCGTTCGGCCCGGCCATGGTCGTCGACATCGACACGACGTGTGCCGACGACGGCACCATCACGTCATGGACGTGGACCGGCTTCGGCAACGGTCACATGCTGCGACCGAACACGCTGCCCTCGCCATCGCTCCTCGCCTACGCCAGCCAGGCCGGCGGACAACCGATCCCGCCGTCCACCGAACCCCCAGCGGCCAACGGCTTCGGCACTGGTCGCAACGCCATCCCCGGCTACGACGTCGGACCGGTGACGGCCACCGCCCACCGGCTCACGGAGATGCCGATCCGCGCGTCTGCGCTGCGGTCCCTCGGCGCCCACCTCAACGTGTTCGCGGTGGAGCAGCACCTGGACGACCTCGCGCGGCAGGTCGACGCCGACCCGCTCGAGTACCGCCTGCGCCATCTCTCCGACCCCCGCGGACGAGCCGTGCTCGAACGCGTCGCCGCGATGTGCGACTGGTCCAACCCGCCGCGCGGTGAGGCGGCTGGCCGAGGCCTGGGCTTCGCGCGCTACAAGGGCAAGGGCGCCTGGTGCGCCGTCGTCGTCGACATCGAGGCCGAGGAGCGGATCCGCATGACCCGCATGTGGATCGCGGTCGACGTCGGCCTCGCCGTCAACCCCGACGGAGTGGTCAACCAGATCGAGGGAGGTGCGATCCAGTCGGCGAGCTGGACCCTGCTGGAGCAGGTGCGCTTCGCCGAGGGTCGGGTTCTCAGCGACACGTGGGAGGAGTACCCGATCATCACCTTCGGCGACGTGCCGCCGATCGAGGTGGCGATCGTCGACCGGCCCGACGAGCAGTGGCTCGGTGCCGGCGAGGCGTCGATGGGACCCACCGCGGCCGCACTCGGCAACGCCCTGATGGACGCCACCGGCATCCGCGTCCGAGCGCTGCCCCTGACCCCGGAGAACATCGTGGCCGCGATGGACGAGCAGGCCTGACGGACTCACGCCGAAACCGGAACGTCCGCGGACTGCGTCACTACAATCGATTGCATGACCGTGGAGACCGCCGACATCGTCGTTGCCGGGGCGGGTCACAACGCCCTCATCGCCGCCGCGTACCTCGCCCGAGCCGGCAAGAGCGTGCTCGTCGTCGACGCGCGCCACATCCCGGGGGGCGGAGTCGCCACCGAGGAGTACCTGCCCGGCTTCTTCATGGACAGCTGCTCCACCGGACACACCATCATCCAGGGCAACCCGGTGATCAAGGACGACAGCCTCGGCCTGATCAGCGAGCACGGACTGGCCTACGTCGACCCCGACCCGGTCGCGCGCGTCGCCTTCCCCGACGGCGAGCAGATCGGCATGCACCTCGATCCGCAGGCCACCTACGACGAGTTCGCCCGGTTCAGCACCCGCGATGCGGACCGCTACCTGGAGTTCCTCGCCGACTGGGATCGCGCCAAGGTCGCCTTCTCGACGGCGAACAACACCCCGATCGGCTGGGGTCCGTCACTGGACCAGCTGCTCGACCAGCTGCCGAACGGCGGCACCTGGCGCCGCCGGCGGGCGCTGAGCGCCTGGGACGTCATCCGGCACGAGTTCAGCGAGGAGCATGTCCAGGCCTTCCTGTTCTGGGAGGCCTGCCAGACCTTCGGATCGGTGGACCTCCCCGGCTCGGGCGTGATGCCCTACTCGATCATGGGCGGACGCCAGCGGCGCAGCTGGACCATCCCCCTCGGCGGATCGGGCCGCCTGACCGATGCCCTGGTCTCGGTGATCGAGTCGCACGGCGGCCGCATCATCTGCGACACCGAGGTCTCCCGACTGCTGCTGGACGATGGGCGCTGCGTCGGCATCGAGGCGACCGACGGGCGGCAGTTCCTGGGCACCGAGGCCGTGCTGTCGACGATCCACGTCAAGCACCTGGTCGACATGGCTCCGGCCGAGGCATGGGGCGAGGACTTCACCTACGGCGTGGAGACCTACGACATCGGCATCCCGCTGTTCGCCTTCTTCCTCGTCACGAACGAGGTGCCCACGTTCCGGGGCCTGCGCGCCGGAGGACACCGCCGTGAGCAGCGGACTCGCCCTGTGGCCGCAGGACGCCATCGAGCAGGTCCGGGACATCCGCGATCGCAAGCCGGTGACCGGCTCGGCCTGGACGCTCGTCGCCACCCCCAGCCTCGTCGATCCGTCGCGGGCGCCGGAGGGCAAGCACACGGTCAAGGTGCTGGTGCCGTGCTCGCACGTCGCCCCCTACGGCGCCGACTCGTGGGACGACGTCAAGGAGCGGCACGCCGACGAACTGCTCGCGTACGTCCAGACCGCGATCCCCAACCTGAACGAGTCGACCATCGAGGCTCGCATCGTCAAGAGCCCGCTCGACCTCGAGCGTGCGAACGCGCACATGATCAACGGCTGCGCGCACGGCGGCGACAAGGGAGTGCCGTTCAGCGGGCCGCTGCGTCCGGTCCCCGGATGGGCCACGCACACGATGCCGATCCCCGGGCTCTACCAGACCGGCGGGACGACTCATCCGGGCGGATCGATCACCGGCTCACCGGGTCGCAACGCGGCGATGGTCATGATGAAGGACCTCGGGCTCGACTTCCCCGGCTGACGAACTCAGGCCGGCACGACCTCCCAGCGCACGTCGAGCCGGACGCCGGCGTCCTTCATCAGGTTCATCACCGGGCAACGGGCCTCGACCTCCTCGACGAGGCGGTCGAGTGCGTCCTGCGATTCGTGCGAGATCACCTTCGCGCTGAGCCGGACGGTCTGGAAGTGCGGTCGGACGGAGCGGTCGCCGCTGCGACCTCGGATGTCGATCGTGCAGGCGGCCGCGAACTCGATGCGGTCATACGTGAAGTCGTATTCGGTGGCCGTGCGGCGGAAGGTCACCGCCTCGCAGCCGCAGAGCGCGCCGAGGACGGACTGAAGGGGAGTGGGTCCGACCCTCCTCCACCGGCCACGACCGGCTCGTCGGTCACCTGAACGCCGGCCTCCGGCGTAGTCGAGGACGGTCCGCATCGTGTCATTCGTCGTGGCCGCAGTGACCTGGCGTCGCCGGATGAACTCCCCGGTGGGCTCGACGACGGCGGTCACTCCGGGTCCAGCCCGTCGGTGACGTCGGCATTCTCGCTCTTCAGTTCGACCCCGGCGTTGGCAGCGGCGACGAGAAGCATCGTCGCGAAGTCGTCCTTGGCGAAGCCGCGCCCGACCGTCGACTCGACGATGTCGCGCGTCAGGTTCGTGATGGGCATCGGCACCTCGTACTTGCGCGCCTCGGCGAGACCCAGGTCGAAGTCCTTGCGCAGGAGCACCGGGGTGAACGTCGGATGGAAGTCGAGATTCACCAGCGCAGGCGTCTTGTACTGACTGAAGAGCGAGCCCATCACGCTGTTGTTGATGAAGTCCATGATGGCTTCCCGGCTCACGCCGCTCTTCTCTCCGAGCACCAGGATCTCCGCCAGCGACTGCGTGTAGATGCCCAGGAGCAGGTTGTGGAAGATCTTCACCAGCCGGGCAGACTCTCCCTCGCCGACGTACGTCACCGACCGGCCGAGCGACTCGATCATCGGCTTGACCAGGACGAACGTCTCCTCGTCACCACTGCAGACGACGCTGAGCTTGCCGGCGGCCACGACCTTCCCGTTGCCGCTCACGGGCGCGGCGAAGAACCGGGTACCCCGGGCCTCGGCGGCCTCTCGGACCGTTCGGCTGGTCTCGACACTGACCGTCGAGCAGTCGACGACGATCCCGGGCACGGTCTCGCCCGTGAGCAGGCCGGTGTCGGGGTCCAGCATCACCTGCTCGAGGTCCGCGGACGTGCTGACCATGCTGAAGACCACGTCGCGCGATGCGAGGCCACGGATGGTGTCCGCGACGGTCGCGCCCTCGTCCGCCACCGGCTGCGCCTTCGCCGCGGTGCGGTTCCACACCTCGACGTCGTATCCGGCCTTCACCAGCCGGGTCGCCAGCGGGGCGCCCATGTTTCCCAACCCGATCCAGCCGATCGTGCGTGACGTCACTCATCGTGTTCCTCCATTGCCGTTCGTGCCGGGTTGGTTCAGTCGGGCAGCCAGCCAGTCGGCTGTCTTGTTGCGATGCTTGGCCGCGACGTTCATGCAGCCGTGGTTGCCGTCGGGGAGCATGAGCAGGGTGCCGCCGCTCTCGGCGGCCAGCTGCTCGGCCTCGGCTGCGGGAATGAGTCGGTCGCGAGCGCCGAAGACGATCAGCAGCGGGCAGCGGATGTCCTGCGCGCGCCCGGCGAGGGTCAGTTGCCGCCCGTACTCGTGCGCGGACTGCTGGTCGGGCTGGTGGGATCGGAACGTGAACGTCCGCCGGGTGAGCTCGGGCAGGCCCTCCCATACGCGACCCCAGTCGAAGGGTCCGGCCAGAGCGACGCAGGCCTTGAGCCGATGCTCCCCGCTGGCCATTCGCGGCGCGTAGTAGCCGCCCAGCGACACTCCCCAGACACCGATCCGATCCCCATCGAGGTCGTCCCGCTCCACGATGGCATCGACGATGGCGGTGCCGACGTCCTCCCAGGCCGGCTCGATCGGGAGCGCGTACTCGGACTCCCCCTGACCCGGGCCGTCGATCGCCAAGGTCGCCATGCCTCGGTCCAGGAACAGCTGCTCGGTGCTGCGCAGCTCCTCCTTGGTGGAGTCCAAACCACTGATCATGATCACGACTGGCGGTCGCACGACGCCCTTCGGCTTGCGCAGGATCGCGGGCATCGGGAAGCCCTTGAACTCGACCGTCAAGCGCTCGCCGGGTGGGTCGAGGTAGGGAAGGGCGTCGTTGAGGCAGCGGACTGCCATCTCGTGCGCGCGCTTCATGGTGTCGGGATAGTCCACGAAGACGAACTTCGCGAAGTGGTAGTAGACGGCGGCCGTGCTCAGGTGGTTGCCTGCCGAGCGGAAGCGTTCGTCGGCCAGCGCCTCGCGCCCGAGGTCCTCGTGCACCGAGCCAGCCGCGATCCACGCGTCGGCCCAGTCGGCCCAGGCCAGCACCGAACCCGTGACGGACATGAAGTCCGATACTGCGACGCCGTTGGTGGTGAAGCGCGGAGCCCAGTGCGCGATTGCCTCGCGCACCAGGGTGTCCTGCTCTGCCATCGTTCCTCCGCTCATACCGACACCAACCCGCCCTGGAGGTGGTGGATGTCCTCGTAGCCCCCGTCCGACACGATGACCATCTCGCCGGTCTGCACGCCCGCCCGGTGATCGAGGGTCGTGACATTGGGCTGGACGACGACCGACATGCCGTCGCGCAGGACGACATCGGGCGCGTGAGCCGGGATCCGGGAGGTGGTCGTGCCGATCGGCTCGAGGTAGCCCATGCCGAGCCCGTGGAAGAGGTCGTCCGTCGTGGTGTAGCCCGCGTCCTCGACCACGGCAGAGGCCGCGATCAGGTCCCGCGCGGGGGCGCCCGGGCGGATCGCGGCGCGAACGGCATCCCGTGCCGTCATGGCCACCGCGTGCAGGGCCCGGTACTCGTCCGTCGGCTCCCCCATCGTGACGGTCCGCAGCACCTGCCCCGGGTACTCCGGCGCGACCGAGGCGCTGAGCTCGAACGTCACCACCGATCCGGCGGCGAGCATGCGCCCTTCGGGGGCCTGACTTGGGACATCGCGATCCGGAGCCGCCATGTCGGTCACGCAGATGTAGCAGATGTGGTCCCGGGCACCGAGCCGCGTGTAGGCGTCACGAGCCGCGGCGAGCAGGTCCCAGTCCGAGGCCCCCGGGACGCAGGCGTCGATGAGGGCCTGGCCCGCCACGTCGCTCGCCTGCGCGCCGAGGCGCAGTGCCGCCCGCTCCTCCTCGGACTTCACCATCCGGATCCGAGCGTGCTCCGCGTCGATCGGGATCAGGGGGACTCCGTTGGCCTCGGCCCGTGAGCGGACGTTCCCCGGCACCGGGCCAAACGTGGCGATCGGGCCGCCTCCGGCAAGCAGGTCGCCGACCATTCGGTCGTCCACGTCGCGCACGTCGGTCTCGACGGCGACGCGCCGCGCGCTCGGGACGTGGTTGTGGAACTCGACCCACAGCGTGCTGACCGATCGCGGTGAGCCGCTGCGCCGCGAAGCGCGTGACCGGCCAGCCGGTGAGGTACGTGACCGGTATTCCCGACCGGTTCGCCCCGAACGCCAGCACGATGCTGGCACCAGCGTCCTCGCGATCGCCAGCGTCGCAGCTCGCCGTTGGCGGTATTCACCGGGCGAGAAGGCGTGGGTCAGGACGGGACCGGGCATGGTCAGTGGCCACCCGCCCGGCCCAGGTACATCGAGGCGACCTCCGGATTGTCCGCGATTCCGTCGGCGTCGCCGGTGAGCCGGATCAGCCCGCCCTCCATGACGACTCCATGGGTAGCGAGGTTCATGCCGAGCCGCACGTTCTGCTCGACGAGCAGCACCGATCGTCCGTCAGCCGCCATGCCCCGGATGACCTCGGCGACCTTCGCGACGGACTTCGGGTCGAGGCCCAGCGAAGGCTCATCCATCAGCACGATGGACGGGTCCAGCATCAGCGCGCGTCCGATCTCGACCATGCGTCGCTGGCCGCCGTAGAGGTTCCCGGCCTTCTCCTGGGCCCGCTCCTTGACGAGGGGGACGAGGTCCTCGACCATCGCCATCCGCTCGTTCAGCAGCGGAACGATCCCTCCGGATGACGTAGCCGCCCATGAGGATGTTCTCGCGAACCGTCATCTCCGGGAAGAGTGCCCGGCTCTGCGGCACCTGGGCGATCCCCAACTGGAGAATCGTCCGCCGGCGACCTCCCGACCAGCTCGGTCCCGCGCGAGCGACGCCGATCCCTGGCGGCCTTGAGCAGTCCGCTGATGACCCGCAGAACCGTGCTCTTCCCGGCGCCGTTGGGTCCGACGATGCAGGTGATCGTGCCGGCCTCCAGCTCCCAGGGAGATCGCCCTGGAGCACGCAGGCCGCCGCCGTAGCCGGCCTCGATGTCGGTCAACTGCAGGGCCATGTCAGGCATCGGGCGTCTCCAGCATCTCGTCGGGGCCGAGGTACGCCTCGATGACCAGCGGGTCGTTGCGGATCGCCTCGGCGTGCCCGAGGTGAGGATCTTCACCGCCCGCCAGCACGTTGACCGTGTCGCACAGGCTGAGCACGAGCGGGATGTTGTGCTCGACGATGAGCACGGTCGTGCCGGCCTCGTTCAGCTTGCGGATGACGGCGGCAAGCTTGTCGATCAGCGTCGGGTTGATGCCGCTCGCCGGCTCGTCCAGCAGGATGATGCTGCGGTCGCAGCATCAGGACCTGCGCCAGTTCAACGAGCTTCTGCTGCCCGAAGCTCAAGCGCCGCGGCGTTCTGCTTCTCGAACTCCTGCAGGCCCATGAACGCCAGGACACCGCGAGCCCGTTCGACCTCGTCGCCGCTGTAGCGACCGGCCACCATCTGGCCGGCACTCGTCTTCTCCAGCGGCGCGACGAGGTTGTCCAGGACGGTCATCGACTTGAACAGCCGGGTGATCTGGAAGGTGCGACCGAGCCCGTCATGCGCGCGCGGTCCAGACCTGTTCGGACGTGATGTCCCTGCCGTCGAGCAGCACCTGCCGACGTCGGCCGGAAGGTGCCGGTCATGCAGTTGAACAACGTCGTCTTGCCCGAGCCGTTCGGACCGATGAGCCCGGTGATGCTGCCCCGCTTGACCGAGAGGCTGACGCCATCGACGGCGGCGACGCCACCGAACGTCTTCACAAGGTCCCGGACCTCGAGCACGGTGTCACCGGACGTCGAGCCGGCCTGTGCTCTCGCCGCGATCAGGGAGGTGTCGACATCGCTGGACGACGAGGCGATCGAGGTCTGGTCGATGAACTTGACCGAGCCACCCTTCGCACGTCGGCGCGCGAGTCTCGCGCTGAGGGTCGGCAGCAGCCCGGCCGGCAGGAACATCACCGTCAGGATCAGGATGATGCCCATGATCAGCACGCGCGCGCTGACGCCGCCCGAACTCGTTGTCGCGAACTCGTTGGCGATGGCGACGACGAATCCGCCGATCACCGGCCCCCACAGCGTGCCCCTGCCACCGATGAGGGCGGCGAGCACGAGGTAGACGCTGGTCAGGATGGCGAACGCGCCGAGGGGATTCACGAAGCCGAGGTACTGCCCGTAGAGGGCGCCGGCGGCGCCGAACGGGATGGCGCTCAGCGTGTAGGCCGTGACCTTGTAGACGGTGGTGTTGATGCCGATCGACCCGGCCTTGCCCTCGTCGTTGCGGATCGACACGAGTCCCGCGCCGAGCCGTGAGTTCATGACGAAGGCGGCCAGCAGGATCGTGAGGATCATCAGGGCGAGGAAGATGTAGAAGTAGGGAGTCGGACCAAGATCGACCGCCCACGCCGGTTGCGGGATGATCAGGCCGTCGGATCCTCCCGTGAGCTTCTTCAGGTTGGCGGCCAGCAGCTGGAAGGACAGCAGCACCGCGATCGTGATGATGACGAAGGCGTGGCTCCTGGTCCGAAGCACGATCAGGCCGATGCCCAGCGCGACCAGGGCCGCCATGGCGGCGCCCAGCGGCATGAGCCACATCGGATCGATCCCCCACGCCTTGCCGAGGATCGCCCCCGTGTACATGCCGATGCCGAGGTAGACGCTGTGCCCCAGCGAGACGTAGCCGGCCAGGCCGCTGATCAGGTTCCAGCCCGACGCCATGATGGCGAACAGGAAGCACACGATGAGGACGGACTGCTGGTACTTGCTGTCCGGTACGAGGATCGGCACGAGGGCGACGAGCGCGAGCAGGATGACCGGAACGAACACCCTGGGCTTCTTCAGGTGATCGATCATGCGGCGACGTCCTCCCGCGTCCGGGTGCCCATGAGGCCCTGCGGGCGGAAGATCAGGATCAGCAGGATCGTCCCGTAGAAGAACAGCGAGGACCACTGCGGCCAGTACGTGTTGGCGAAGGCCTCGGTCATGCCCAGGATGAGGCTGCCGATGACCGCGCCCGGAATGCTGCCGAAGCCGCCCAGCACCACGATGCCGAGGAGGCGGGCGATCCAGTCGTACTGGGTGGCCGGATAGATCGGGTACATGATCGCGAGCAGGACGCCGCCGACGCCCGCGGTCGCGGCGCCGATGCCGAAGGCGAACGCCGATGTCTTCACGCTCGAGATGCCGACGAGCGCCGCGCCGTCCTTGTTCTGAGCCGAGGCGCGCAGCGCCCGCCCGGCCCACGACAGGCGCAGGTACGCGTACATCAGGCCCAGCACGAGCATGCCGATGATGCCGGAGATCAGCTGCGGCATCGGGAGGACGAGGTCACCGATGGTGAACGAGGAGGTGAAGTACGGCGGCGTGACGGACTTGAACTTGTTGCCGAAGACCAGGTTGAGGATTCCCTCAAGGGTCAGGGCGACGCCGAACATGAGGAGGACGGTCATGCCCGGTCCCTGCGGGGCCACCCGCATCACCATGCCTCGGTAGATCACCCACCCGAGGCCGAACATCATCGCGCCGGTGACGGGGATGAGCAGGAGCGGCTCGATACCGAACAGGTCCCAGATCTGCCACGTGAAGAGCGCCGAGAAGACGAGGAACGCGCCCTGGGCCACGTTCACGACGTCGAGGACGCCGAAGATGAGGGTCACGCCGGATGCCAGGAGGGCGTAGACGCCGCCGAGCAGCAACCCGTAGGCGAGCACCTGCACGATTTCCACTGATCACACCTTTCGAGACGTGGGTTCGTCAGAGGGGAACGTCCGGCGGTCAAGCCGCCGCGCGGCGGAGCGCCGCGGCACGTCCGCTCGTGCGACTGATCCGTGCGGGGGCACAGGTGCCCCCGCACGGATCAGGTCGACTGCTACTGCCAGGCCGGCTTCGGCATCACGAGGGTGTCGGTCGTGGCAGCCGCCGGCGGCTGCACGATCTGAACCTCGCCGCTCTGCCACTGCGCCAGCAGGAAGTCGCCCTGCGGGCGTCCGATCTCGTCCCACGAGAGGTCGCCGAGGATCGTCGACACGGAGTTGGCGTGCAGCCAGTCCTTGAGTGCGACGTTGTCCAGGCCACCGGTGCCCTCCACCGCAGCGGCGAGGACCTCAGCCGCGGCATAGGCATCCGCCGCATCCTCGGCCGGGACTCCGGCACCGTTCTGCGCCTCGAAGGTGGCCAGGAACTGCTCGTTACCGGGAGTCTGGGCCTTCTCGCTCCACGAGACGGCGTAGAAGATGCCCTCCTCATTGCCCGTTCCGATGGCGTCGGTGAACTGGGCGCCGTTGCTGGGCGCGGACGTCTGGAACATGATGTTCGGGCTGTAGCCGACCTGCACCAGGCTCTTCACCAGGCTGACGCCGTCCTCGAACACCGCACCCTGAGCGATCACGTCCGGCTTGGCCGCAGCGATCTTGCTGGCGAACGGCTGCAGGTTCGTCGTCTCCGGCGGGTAGACCTCGGAGTAGACGGTCTCGACGCCCATCGCCTCGAGCTGCGCCTGCATGGACTCGATGACCGGTGCGGCGAACGGGTCATCCTGGGTCACGTAGGCGGCGGTCTTCGGCTTCTGGTCGTCCGGCAGACCGGAGATCATGTTGACGAAGGGATTGGCCTGATCGGGCGCGATGGCCTGCTGGGCGAAGAAGTAGAACGACGGGTTCGCCTCGAAGATCTTCGGCGAGCCGCCTGCCGGGGCGACAAGCACCATCTGGTTGTTCTCGGCAACCGTCGAGGCCGGGAAGTTCAGCAGGGACGAGAACGTCCCGAGCAGCAGGTCGACCTTCTCGTTGCTGATCAGGTTGTTGTAGTCGGTGACGACCTGCTCCTGGCTGCTGGCATCGTCGAGGATGACGAGCTCGACCTGGCGGCCGAGGAGGCCACCGGCGGCGTTGATGTCCGCCGACCCAGGCTTCGTAGCCCTGCTTGGCGGCGCCACCGGGCTGGGAGAAGTCACCGGTGAGTGGCAGGGAGATGCCGATCCGGATCGGGTCCGTGGACCCGGCGGCGTCGGCCGATGCCGCCGCGGATGCGGCCGCCGACGAGGCGGCAGGGGCCTCGGACGCCGCGGAGCTCTCGCTGCTGCTGCTCGAGCCGCAGGCGCTGAGCACCAGGCCTGCTACGGCGACCGACGCCACAAGGGCACCGGCGCGAATTCGTCGGCTGGGCCGACCCAACGCTTGATTCATGCGTAACCTCCAGTTAGCGCAATCGATTGCAATACCCGGACCATGTACTCTCCGGGAGCCCTTGTCAACGGTTTCCGCCATTTTGTTTCCTATTTGACACCGTACGAGGAATACGCGATGCTTGCCCCTCTTGTCGCAGTGTCCGGCCACGCCGCACGGACTATGCTCACGATTGCAGAAAGGCCGGTGACATGACCAGCACCCGCTCCCTCGTCGTGGGGCAGTTCAGCGCCTCCCCCGTGCTCGCGGTCGCCCGCACCCTGGACATCGACTCCCGACACGGACTCACCATCACCACCACGCGCGTCCCTTCCTCCCCAGGCCAGTTCACCTCGCTGCGCGACGGGACGATCGACGTCGCGATCACCAGTCCCGACAACGTGCTGCTGTACGCCACCACCGACCACAACCCCGTGGGTGAGCGGCTCGACATCCGGATGATCCGGGCGATCGACCGCGGACTTGGCCTGACCCTCGTCACCGCACCGTCCATCACCACCGTCGATGAGCTCCGGGGAGCCGCGCTGGGGGTCGACGTGATCCGTTCCGGCTTCGCCCTTCTGCTCTTCACCATGCTCGAGCGACTCGGCCTCGATCGATCGGACGTCACGTTCCCCGAGCATGGATCGACCCCGAAGCGGCTCGAGAGCCTGCTGGCGGGGGACATCGACGGGACCATCCTCAATGCGGAGTCCCGGATCGCGGCTCTCGCCGCAGGCATGCGCCCCTGGTCCACGTCGGTAGACGTCTCACCGCACTACCTCGGAACGGTGCTGGCCGTTCCCGCCGGCTTCGACGCAGACACGGCTCGCGCCCTGGTGTCGCTGTGGGACGAGGTGACCGCCTGGCTGCTCAAGGCCGACGAGGCGGACGTGATCGACGTGCTGGGGAGCGCCAGCCCGGTCCTGGGGAGCGCAGACTACGTCCGACTGCTGCGTGACCCCGCCTTCGGCCTGCTGCGGGATCCCGCGGTGGCCGTCTCTGATCTGGAGGTCCTCACCTCGATCCGGCGCGGGTGCGGCGCATACGCGCCCGATGACACCGACCTGCCCGCGTTGGTCGGCCTGTGAGCCAGTGGTCCGTCGAGCGGACCATTCGGTTCCTCCCCTTCGCCGTCTTCGTCGCAACCTTCGACCGCGCGGTCGTCGCCCCGATGCTCGTCGGCATGGGCCAGGACTTCGATGTGGACCTGTCCACCATCACCCTGGCCGCGAGCGCCTACTACCTCGCCTATGGGCTCGCCCAGCCGGTGTGGGGCCTCGTGTCCGACCGACTCGGCCGCATCGCCACCATGCGCCTGGCGCTCGTGCTGGCCGGTGTCATGGATCTGGTCAGCGTCATCCCGATGTCGATCGAGCCGTTCATCTTCACGCGGGCGATCGCCGGAGCCATGATGGCCGGTGTCTTCCCCACCGCGGTGATCTTCATCGGCGACACGATCGAGGACAACAACCGACGACAACCGGCGATCGCCAGCCTGCAGACCGGCGTCGCCCTCGGGCTCACCCTCGGCACGGTCCTCGGCGGCATCGGCATCGCCACGATCGGCTGGCAGGCGTTCTTCATCTCCACCGCGATCGCGTGCTTCATCATCGCGTGGGTCGTGCGCGACATGCCCAACCCCAAGCCAGGTGCCGACCGGGTTCCTGCGCTCGAGTCCTTCCGCGTGGTGCTGTCCAACCATTGGTCGTGGGTGCTGTACGCCCTGGTCTTCGTGGAGGCCGGGGTGCTCCTCGGCGTATTCGCCCTGGTCCCTGCCTCGCTCGAGCAGACAGGTACCAGCGCCGCCGTCGCGGGCATTGCGGCCGCCGGTTACGGGATCTCGGTGCTGCTGACCTCGATGGTCGTCCGCCGCGTGGCCGTACGGGTGCCCGCGCACCGGTTCCTGCTGGTGGGTGGGGTGTCCGCCTCGCTCGGCTTCGCGCTGCTGGCGGTCAGCGTCACGCCCGCGACCGTGTTCATCAGCGTGGCCCTGCAGGGGATCGCCTGGGTGGGCATGCACACGACCCTCCAGACGTGGGCGACCACGCTGTCCAACCGCGCCCGCGCCACCGCGGTGTCGCTGTTCGCGGGGTTCATGTTCCTCGGCAACGGGGTCGGCGCGTCCATCGCCGGATACGTTCTCGACTTCGAGGGCTCCACCGCCCTCTTCCTCGGCGCGACGCTCGTCATGATCGCGCTCACCGTCGCGTCGGTGATCAGCCGGCTCCGATACTCCGTTCGCCTAGGCTGAGCCCGTGTCGGCCACGCTGAAGGACATCGCCAAGAAGCTGGGGATCCACCCGGCCACCGTCTCCCGCGCGCTCAACCCGCGCACGGCGCACCTCGTCAACGACGCGACCGTCACCCGAGTGCGCAAGGCCGCCCTCGCGATGAACTACGTGCCGAACCCGATGGCCTCCGGCCTTCGGACATCCCGCTCCCACACGATCGGCGTGGTGATTCCCGACCTCACCAACCCGCTGTTCCCCGGAATGGTGCGCGGCATCCAGGACACGCTGTCGCGCGCGGGGTACACGCCGTTGCTCGTCAACACGGACAACGACCCGGAGTCCGAGGAGCAGATGGTGGCCTCCCTAAGCGCCCGGAGGGTCGACGGCTTCATCCTCGCCACGGCGCGCCGAGACCATCCGTTGCTCGTGGACCTGAGCGAGAAGTACCCCGTGGTGCTCATCAACCGCGTCACTGAGAGCGTGCAGCTGCCCTCGGTCGCGGCCGACGAGCAACACGGCATCCGGCTGGCCGTCGAGCACCTGTACGGGCTCGGGCACCGCGTGATCGCCCATGTCGCCGGACCGACCTGGTCGTCCACAGGCCACGAGCGATCGCAGGCGTTCACGCGGTCCATGCGCGATCACGGGCTCAGCGTCGCCAAGCACATCGTCGCCGTGGATGCCTGGAGCGTCGACTCCGCCAAGGACGCCGCCCACCGCCTGCTGACCGCCGACCCCATGATCACCGCGGTCGTGGCGGCGAACGACCAGCTGGCCATCGGCACCATCGCGGCCGCCCGTCAGCTCAAGCGCAGGTGCCCGCGGGACATCAGCGTGGTCGGCTACAACGACATGCCGTTCATGGACATCGTCGACCCACCACTCACGACCGTGCGCGTGCCCCAGAACGAGATCGGCTCGGAGGCGGCCCGGCTGATCCTCAGCCTGCTCGTCGAGGACGGGGCCACCCCGATCAAGCAGGTGCGCCTTACCCCGGAGCTGGTCGTCCGCGGGTCGACGGCGCCGCCCCGCCCGGGCAGGTAGCTCGCGCCCCACTTCGTCCCGCCACGTAGTCGAAGGAGACACAATGACTTCGGATCGAACGCTCGGCACCGGTCCCGCCGCCTTGAACGTGAGCGCGATGGGGCTCGGCTGCATGGGGATGAGCTTCGCCTACGGCAGCGCGGACGATGCCACGTCGCTCGCCACCGTGAACCGCGCACTCGACCTCGGCGCGACCTTCCTGGATACCTCTGACGCGTACGGGCCGTTCACCAACGAGGAGCTGCTGTCGGGTGTCCTCGCCGAGCGCCGCGACGAGATCACCCTCGCGACCAAGTTCGGGAACCGGTGGCTCCCGGACGGCACGCGCACGGTCGACGGCAGCCCGGAGTACGTGCGGGCGGCGTGCGATGACAGCCTTCGCCGACTCGGGATCGACGTCATCGACCTGTACTACCAGCACCGCGTGGACCGGTCTGTGCCGGTCGAGGAGACCTGGGGGGCGCTGCACGAGCTCGTGGAGGCGGGAAAGGTGCGGTTCCTCGGACTGAGCGAGGCATCCCCGGAGACGATCCGACGCGCGCACGCCGTGCATCCGGTGACGGCGCTGCAGACCGAGTGGTCGCTGTGGACGCGCGATGTCGAGGAGAACGACGTGCTCGCCACCGTGCGGGAGCTCGGCATCGGTTTCGTGGCCTACTCCCCGCTCGGCCGTGGCTTCCTCACTGGCGCCATCACGGCGAATACGGATCTGCCCGCGGACGACGGCCGCCGCAGTTGGCCACGGTTCCAGGACGAGGCCTTGGCCGCGAATCAGGCCATCCTCGACGGCGTCATCGCCGTCGCGGAGGAGGCCGGCGCTACCCCGGCCCAGGTGGCCCTGGCCTGGGTGCTGGCGCGCGGAGACGACGTCGTGCCGATCCCGGGCTCGCGTCACATCCGTCACCTCGAGGACAACGTCGGCGCGCTCGACCTGCATCTGAGCGAGGACCAGCTGACCCGACTGGACGAGGCCGCGCCCGTCGGCGCTGCCGTCGGCAGCCGCTACCCCGAGGCGATGATGAAGTCCCTCAACGCCTGACCCCTTTCGTTGAGTGGTCGGTGGCGCACCGATCGCCTTCGGCGATCTGGTGCGCCACCGACCACTCAACAGGGGGTGACAGGGGCAATCGGAGATCGGGCTCCCTAGCGGCGGTTCCTCGACGCTACGACCACTGCGGCGAACGTCATTCCCAGGCCGATCAGCAGGTGCCAGCCGACGCTCGTGCCGGGAGTCGGCACGAAGAGGTCGAGCAGGAACGCGCCCGTCAGCTGCCCGAGGACCGACAGCAGCGAGAACACCAGCACCCCGAGCACGGGGACGACCCAGGCGGCGCCCGCGATCACCGATAGGCCGAGAATGCCGCCGAGGTATGCCCACCACGGCGCCCCCCACGGATCCGGGATCCGCGTCTGCACGACGAGCATCGCGCGCGAGCAGGAACACGGACAGCATGACGACCCCGCCGAGGAAGTTGACGAAGGCGGCCGCGAACGGGCTGCGCGCCCGCACCGCTACCCGTCCATTCGCGGCCTGCTGCGGCGCGATGACGAACCCGGCGAGGAAGGCAAGGACCGCGTAGCCGATGGCGCCCGTGGTCGACTGGAGGCGATCCGAGATGGCGATGCCCACCGCGAGCACCGCCATGATCGATGCGACGACGCGGTTCCAGGTGATCTGCCGCACGCCCGACGCGCTGATGCCGAGGCGATCCACCAGCAGCGAGCCCGTCGTCTGCCCGGCAACGACGCCGACGGAGAACACGGCCACCCCGACGAGGGGAACGGTGATCGCCTGCGTGATGAGGAACAGGCCGCCGAAGACGCCGCCCGTGAGCGTCGCCAGCGGAAGCGAGCCCTCGCGGATCCCGGCGCGGACGTCTCCCAGGCCGCGCCGGGTCGGCCGGTGCACAACCACGATGACGGCCAGGACCGCGAGTCCGGTGACCATGGTCCACCAGGCCGGATAGAGGCCGGTGTCCCCGTGCACCGCGAGCTCGCCGTTGACCCTCGACTGGACGGCGATGAGCGACCCCAGCGCCACCGTCACCGACGCCGGGAGGATGGGGAGGCGACCCTGCGTGCTCATGTGCGCCGCCGTGCGGCCACCAGGACGGCCACGAAGGCCAGCAGGACACCGGCAACGAGCGACCATTGCAGCCGATTCGATCCGACCGGCGCCACCAGGTCGAGGCCGAGGGCCGCCGTCAGCTGACCAGCGACGGTGATCAGCGCGAACAGGAGCACCCCGTAGCGGGGCACCGCCCATGCGGCCGTGACGATGAAGGTGAGGCCGAACACCCCACCGAGGTACATCCAGAACGGTCCATCCGTCGGGACCGGACCGACGCACCGAGGAGCAGCAGTCCGATCACCGCCCCGATCAGGAGCGCCATCGTTCCGAAGAGGAAGTTCACCCACGTCGTGGAGATCGGCTGCCGGGACGCGACATTGACACGTCCGTTGAGGGCCTGCTGCACCGCCACGAGGCATCCTCCGGCGAACGCCGCCAGGAGCGCCGGAATCGACAGCTCCGACACCGACGGGCGCCCGGCAGCCGCCACCACGACGGCCAGCGTGGCCAGCACAGCCGCCACCACTCGTCCGGACGTGAGCGCCGTCTTCCCGATCGGGCTCAGGCCGACGCGATCGACCAGCAGCGAGTTCGCGATCTGCCCGGCGACCATGCCGACCGAGAAGAGCGCGACGCCCACGAGAGCGGTGGAGTAGCTCTGCAGCCCGATGAAGATGCCGCCGAGGATCCCGGTGGGAACGGCCCACCACGCGAGCTGGCCGGACCGGACCGCCGGGATGATGCGGCGGACCCCCGACCGAACGGTCGGCGCGAGCAGCACGACCGCACTCAGGAGGACGAACCCGCTGCCGAACGAGAACAGGGCGGCTTGCACGCCGTTGCCGATGTGCAGGGTGAGCTCGCCATTGGCTCGGGCCTGCAACGCGTTCATGAACCCGCTGAGCACGAAGATGACGGCGAACGCCGCCAGGCCCAGCGGGCGAGCCGCCATCAGTGGAAGAAGTGGCGCGTGCCCGTGACGTACATCGTCACGCCCGCTGCCCGAGCGGACGCGAACACCTCCTCGTCGCGGACCGAGCCGCCCGGCTGCACGACGGCCTTGACGCCAGCCTGCAGCAGGACCTCCAGACCGTCCGGGAACGGGAAGAACGCGTCGGAGGCCGCCACCGAACCGGTCACCCGGTCTCCTGCGCGCTCCACGGAGAGTCGCGCGGAGTCGACCCGGTTGACCTGGCCCATGCCGACGCCGACAGCAGCCCCATTGCGGGCGAGCAGGATCGCGTTCGACTTCACCGCTCTGACCGAGCGCCAGGCGAACTCGAGGTCGCGCATCGTCTCTCGGTCTGCCGCCTCGCCGGACACGAGCTGCCAGGTCGAGGGATCGTCGCCGTCGGCATCGACCGCGTCCGCACCCTGCACGAGCAGGCCACCCGAGATCGATCGGGACTCCGCGTGCGAGCCCATGTGTGGGCCCTCAACCTGCAGGACCCGCAGGTTCTTCTTGGCCGACAGCAATTCCAGTGCCTGCGGGTCGTAGGCGGGCGCCACGATGACCTCGGTGAAGACGTCGGCCATGGCCTCGGCCAGTTCGACGGACACCTCGCGGTTCGTCGCCACCACGCCGCCGAACGCCGAGACCGGGTCGGTGTCGAATGCCTTGCGGTATGCCTCGGCGATGTCGAGACCGACGGCGATGCCGCACGGATTGGCGTGCTTGATGATCGCGACGGCAGGCTCGAGATGGTCGAACGCCGCCCGCCGGGCCGCATCCGCGTCGACGTAGTTGTTGTACGACATCTGCTTGCCCTGCAGCTGACGGGCGCCGGCGAGGGCGGGCTCATGGTGCGCGGACAGGTAGACCGCGGCGTCCTGGTGCGGATTCTCGCCGTAGCGCAGGACGTCGCCGCGTCGCCATGCGGCACCGAGCCACCGCGGGAAGCCTGCGCCGTCCGGGTCCGGAGCGACGACACTTCCCAGCCAGGAGGCCACGGCGATGTCGTAGGTGGCCGTGTGGGCGAATGCGTCCACCGCCAGCGTCGCTCGCTGCTCGAGGGTGAAGCCTCCTGCCGCGACCGCCTCGAGAACGCTGGCGTAGCCGTCGGGCGAGGTGACGATCGCCACGTTGGCGTAGTTCTTCGCGGACGCGCGCACCATCGCTGGGCCGCCGATGTCGATCTGCTCGACGCAGTCGTCGATGCCGGCCCCCGACGACACCGTGCGCTCGAAGGGGTACAGGTTCACGACCACGAGCTCGAACGCGAGGATGCCGAGATCCTCGAGCTGCTCGCGGTGCGAATCCTTGCGCAGGTCGGCAAGCAGGCCCCCGTGGATGTGGGGGTGGAGTGTCTTGACCCGGCCGTCCAGAGTCTCCGGGAAGCCGGTGACGTCGCCGACCGCGGTCACCGGCACACCGGCCGCCGCGATCGTGGCGGCCGTGGAACCGGTCGACACGATCTCCACGCCGGCCAGCGACAGCCCGCGGGCGAGCTCTTCCAGTCCGGTCTTGTCGTACACCGAGACCAAGGCCCTTCGGACTGCGCGTCGGGTGTCGCTCACTCGTCTTCTCCGATCAGTAGTGCCAGGGTCTGTACCAGCAGGGGACGTTCGAGCTCCTTTATGCGTTCGTGCAGGTCCGCCTCGTCCTCTCCGGGGTGGATCGCCAGGGCTCGCTGGGCGAGGATCGGACCGGTATCGACGCCATCGTCGACGAGGTGGACGGTGCATCCGGTGACCTTCACGCCGTGGGCGACCGCATCACGCACCGCGTGGGCCCCGGGGAAGGACGGCAGCAGCGCGGGGTGGGTGTTGACGATCCGGCCACGGAACCGCGTCACGAACGCCGGGCCGAGGATGCGCATGAACCCCGCGCAGACGACCCATGACGGCTCGTAGGCGGCCACCTGCGTGGTGAGGGCGTCATTCCATGCGGCCCGGTCCGGGAAGTCGGTGGGCACCAGCGTGAACACCGGGATGCCGACGTCACGGGCCCGGTCCAGGGCCATCGCCGACGGGTCATCGCTACCGACGGCCACGATGCGCGCATCCAGGGTGCCAGCGCTGGCCGCCTCGATGAGGCTCTGGAGCAATGTGCCGGTCCCGGACGCGAGGACCACGAGGCGAGCCGGCACAGGGGAACCCTATCCAGCGAGGCGCAGGACCCCCGTCCGGGTCAGATCACCGACTCGGAGTTGAACTGCCGGTACATGTGCGCGGTGAACAGCGCCGCGAAGGGCAGGGTCACGAGGGTCAGGAGCCCGAAGAACAGCCCGCCGAGGAGCTGCACGAGGACATTGATGATCGTCATCATCAAGGCAGGACCGACGTTGCGGGTGACCGCCTGATAGCTGGCCTTCATGGCGTCGCCGACGCTAAGCCCCTTGTCCAGGATGTAGTAGGGGCCGAGCTGGAGAACGAAGAAGACGACCAGCCCCGGGAGGATGCACAGGATCAGCCCGACGGTGCCGAGGATCGCGAAGACGATCATGTAGAGGATGTACCGGCCGAGGTACTGGGTGGTGAACATCTCCGAGAAGCTCGGCGCGACTCCCTGCGTGCTGCGGATCGCCGCGCGCTGCACGCCGATCTGGGCGATGAACGCCAGGAGCGCGAAGGCCAGAGAGATGACGATGGCCACGAGGGCGGACAGCCCGAGTGCCGCGGTACATGCGTTCAGCTGGCCCGGGCTCTCGGGATTCGAGCAGTCGACGATGATGTTCTGCAGCGAGTTCGTGCCGACGTTCTGGAACACGTAGATCGCGGTGACGACGGCCGCCAGTCCAACGAACGCGGCCGCATTGGCCTTGAACCGGTCGAACGCCCACGAGATCGCGGCGCCGATGTCAACTCGTGGCCCACCTCCGCCGGGCGGCGGTGCCGGCAGGTTCCCGGGTGGGGTCTGATCAGCCATGGTGGGGTCCTCTCACGGGGTGTCGTCTTCGACGGTATCGGTCGCAGCAGGCGCATGGGGCGGATCGGCGACAGCCAGCGAGGGACGGTCTGGAGGGGAGGGGATGACGGCACTCGGGGCGGCCCCCAGCACGACGAGAACGGCCCCCAGCACGCCCACCGTCAGTGGGACGGGGCCCAGATGAGCGAGGCGGACGTCCCCCAGCGCACCCGAGGCGAGGAAGGCCCCCGCTGCCAGCACGCATCCGGCGATCGCGGCCGATCCGGCCGCCATGGCCAGGCGCACCAACCGTTGCTCCTGCCGCGCTCGACGGCCGATCAGCACTCCAGCGACCACCCCGGCCAATACGCCCGCCAGCGGCAGGAGCCACGCCGCGGGGCTCGTCGTCTGCGGAATCGCGGCGAGCAACGGGAACGGCGGGAGCGTGGTCGGCGCGGTGACGGCGACGAACGGGGACACCGTGATCGCCGGTCCGATGACGACTCCCGCACCCATCGCATACGACGCCCCCCACATGGCCATGACCGGCGTGTAGGCAACGCCCAGTGCCAGTAGGCCAAGGCCGCCCAGGAAGCCTGTGCGCAGTGACTGCGACATGGTGATCGCATCGTCCACATGCAGGACGAGGGAGATCGTGGCGGCGATGGCCCCGATGCCGATCACCGTGACGGCGGCGACCAGTCCGGCCCGCACGACGACCCCGAGCCAGCCCGGAAGAAGCGTCTCGGCCCCGGCACGGTAGGCAGCCCGCGCGGCCCCCCAGCCCATGCCGAGCAGCGCCAGGGCGAAGCCGTAGGCGGCTGCGTGCCCCAGTGTCACGGACGATGACGCTCGCGCAGTGGCCAGTGCGGCGCCCGCGACGACCAGGCCGTAGGTGAGCGCCCCGGTCGAGCACGACCGTCACCACCTGGCGCGGCGTGCGCGCCGCGCTGCGCCTGGCTGCCCAGCCGCCCGAGTAGCCGAGCAGGAGCAGCGGAATCAGCGCCAACCCCCACGGCATCAGCGAGTAGGTGACACCGGACAGCACTACCGGTGCGCCGTGGGCGACGACCCACAGCAGGCCGGCGACGTGCAGCGACTCCAGCCAAGTCAGGCCCGACTGGGGGGTCGCCATCCATACGATGAGCAAGGGAATCGCGGCGAGGCCGAACCCGATCATCGCCGACCACAGGGCCGCCAGCGCGCCCATCAGCCAGGTCGGGGGGATCGACCCGCTCCGTACCCGAGGCAGGCGGCGTGTCCCCGACCGGACCCGCGTGCCGAAGGCACCCACCACCCTGCCCACTCGGTGGGGTGCCTTCCCCTTCGGTGCGGAGGCCTCCTGCGGCGCCGTCGGCGGCAGCGTCGGTGCAGTCACCAGCCCAGAATCTCAGCCCGAGAGCGCCGATCCGGTGACCGCCACGCGCCTGCCCGGGCTGGGCTAGTTCTCGTTCTCGCCTCCCATCACGTTCTGGTCCCAGTCGATGACGGACCCGGTCACCAGGCCCGACCCGTCGGACAGGAGGTAGACGATCATGTCGGCGATCTCCTTCGGGTCGCCGAGCCGACCTGCTGGGAGGTCACGTCCCGCCTCGGCCAGCCAGCCGTCCTCCGCATCGTGGAAGCGCCGCTGGACGGCGTCCTCCCCCTCGGTGGCGGTCCAGCCGATATTGAGGCCGTTGACGCGGATCCGGTCGTACCGATGCGCATGGGCCACATTGCGCGTCAGTGCGGCCAGCCCGCCCTTCGACGCGACGTACGGGGCGAGGATCCGACTGCCGGTGTGGGACGAGATGGAGATCACGTTCACGATCGTTCCGGCGGCGTCGCGAGCCAGCATGTCGCGGACCGCCGCCTGCATGATGAAGAAGGGACCGCGCAGGTTGATCGCCACGTGCGCGTCGAACATCTCCGGCGTCGTGTCCAGCAGCGAGCCACGGTCCGTCAATGCGGCAGCGTTGACGACGCAGTCGACGCGTCCGAACGTGTCGATGACCGTGGCAACGCAGGCTGCGGCCTGCTCAACGACGCCGACGTCGGTGCGGATGAAGAGCGGCTCGGTCCCGAGCTCGTCGAGCTCGTCGACCAGCGGGCCGGCCACCTCAGGGCGACGCCCGGTCACGATCACGGCCTCCGCCCCGCACCCTGCGGCCGTTCGTGCTGCGGCCGCCCCGACTCCCTGCGTCCCTCCGCTGACCAGAACGATCTTTCCCGACAAGGCATCCTCGCGCAGCACCGTCATGCAGGTAGTGAACCAGTTCAGCCGTGAATGATCAGCCACACCGATGCCACGGCGCTGAGCGACAGCGCAACGTTGGTGAACACCCGCTCGTTCATGCGGGAGAAGATCGCGTAACCCACCAGCGCACCGACCACCACGACCGGGATGAACCAGAGGTCCGCAAGGAGGGTCTCGGTGTTCAGGAAGCCGAGTCCGACGAGGATCGGCACCTTGATGGCATTCAGCACGAAGAAGAACCACGCGAAGGTCCCCATGAACGCGAGCATCGTGACACGCATGTTGATGAGGTACAGGGTCATCGCCGTGCCGCCTGCGTTCGCCGCCATCGTCGTCATGCCGGCCAACGTGCCGAAGAAGCCGACTGCCAGCTTGTTGGGCGGCGCGTCCTCGGCCTGACGCGGGAATCGTCGGCGCCACACCTCGAGGCCGACGGACGCCAGGATGAGCACGCCGATGACCCGTCCCAGGGTCGAGGTGTCGACGAAGCGGAACAGCAGCGCGGTGAGCACGATGCCGAGCAGGACGCCCGGGATGAGGCGGAAGATCAGCGGCCAGTTCACGTGCTGCCGGTATCGCGCGAGCGCGAACATGTCACCGAGAAGGAGCAGCGGCATGATGAAGCCGGAGGCGGCCGTCGCACCGAGTGCAGCCGCGAGCAGGGGGCCGGCGAGCACCCCCGCCACCGGCATGGCGGTCTTGGAGAACCCGTAGAGGAAGACGCCGATCGTGACGATCGCGATCAGCAGGGGCGTCCAGGTCTCCGGCATCGCCCCTTCCTCCCAGCCCTCCTCGTGCGGGCTAGGAGGTCATCAGGTCGCGCATGAGGTCGGCCGTGGCGGACGGGGTCTTGCCGACCTTGACGCCGACCGCCTCGAGGGCCTCCTGCTTCGCGGCTGCCGTGCCGGCCGAGCCGGACACGATCGCTCCCGCGTGACCCATCGTCTTACCCTCGGGAGCGGTGAAGCCGGCCACGTAGCCGACGACCGGCTTGGTGACGTTGTCCTTGATGTACGCGGCCGCCCGCTCCTCGGCGTCGCCGCCGATCTCGCCGATCATGACGATGGCATCGGTCTCGGGGTCGGCCTGGAACGCGGCGAGGCAGTCGATGTGGGTCGTCCCGATGATCGGGTCGCCGCCGATGCCGACGCAGGTGGAGAAGCCGAGGTCCCGAAGCTCGTACATCATCTGGTACGTCAGCGTGCCGGACTTCGACACCAGTCCGATGCGACCGGCCTTGGTGATGGAGGCCGGGATGATGCCCGCATTGGACCTGCCGGGGCTGATGATGCCCGGGCAGTTGGGCCCGATGATGCGCGTGGTCCCGGCATTGACGGCGTACTGGAAGAACTGCGCAGTGTCGTGGACCGGGATGCCCTCGGTGATCACCACGCACAGCGGCAGCGCCGCGTCCACGGCCTCCTCGACCGCTGCCTTCGCGAAGCGCGGCGGCACGAACACCACCGACACATTGGCGCCCGTGGCGTCCATGGCCGCGGCGACATCGTTGAACACGGGGATGCCGTCGACCTCCTGACCGGCCTTGCCCGGCGTGACGCCGGCGACGATCTGCGCGCCGGACTTCACCATGAGACGGGTGTGCTTGGTGCCCTCGGAGCCGGTCATGCCCTGCACGAGGATGCGGCTGTTCTCGTCCAACCAGATCGCCATTGCGCGTGCCCCTACTTCCCGGCCTTGCGAGCGGCGGCCAGTTCGGCCACCCGTCGCGCAGCGCCATCCATGGTGTCGACAAGCTCGATGAGGTCGTGCTCGGCCTCGTTCAGGATGCGCCGACCCTCCTCCGCATTGTTGCCGTCGATCCGGCAGACGATCGGCTTGGTCACCGGCTCACCCTTGGCCGCCAGCATCTCCATGGCCTGAACGATGCCGTCGGCGACGGCGTCGCAGGACGTGATGCCGCCGAACACATTGACGAACACCGCCTCGACCTCTGGATCGTTCAGGACGATGTCCAGGCCGTTCGCCATCACCTCGGCGCTCGCACCGCCCCCGATATCGAGGAAGTTCGCGGGCTTGATGCCGCCGAACTCCTCACCCGCGTAGGCGACCACGTCCAGGGTGCTCATGACCAGGCCGGCGCCGTTGCCCACGACCCCGACCTCGCCCTGCAACTTGACGTAGTTGAGGTCGAACTCCTGTGCGCGCAGCTCGATGGGGTCCGTGTTGTCCCGGTCGGCGAAGTCCGCATGCGAGGCATGCCGGTAGTGGGCGTTGTCGTCCAGTGTCACCTTGCCGTCGAGGGCCAGCACCTGACCCGTCGGCGTCAGGGCCAGCGGGTTGACCTCGACCAAGGTGGCGTCCTCGTCGACGAGCACGCGCCACAGCTTCTGCAGGATGTCCACGACCTGCGCCTTGACGGCCTCGGGGAACCGCGCCGCATCGGCGATCTCCTGGGCCTTCTCAGGAGTGCAGCCCTCGAGGGCATCGACCCGGATCATCGCGAGCTCATCGGGCCGCGTGGCCGCGACCTCTTCGATCTCCACGCCGCCCGCGACGCTCGCCATCGCGAGGAACGACCGGTTCGCCCGGTCAAGCAGGAAGGACACGTAGTACTCGTCCGCGATGTCGCTTGCCTCGTTGACCAGGACCTTGTAGACGGTATGGCCCTTGATGTCCATCCCGAGGATGGCCCGGGCAATGCTCTGAGCCTCGTCGGGCTTGTCGGCCAGCTTCACGCCGCCGGCCTTGCCGCGACCGCCGGTCTTGACCTGAGCCTTGACCACGACCGGCGAGCCGATCTTCCGGGCCGCCTCCCGGGCCGCGTCAGCCGTACTGCACACCTCGCCGGCCGTCACGGGCAGCTTGTGCTTCCCGAACAGGTGCTTCGCCTGGTACTCGTACAGATCCACGGGGACTCCTCCGGAAGAACACTAGGTGCAAGGACATCCAAGCAACCGGTGTTCCGCGAGCCTACCGATGCGGCCCGCTGACGTCATTCATGCGTCCTGTGATCTTCCACCCACCTGACGATCTCGCGGGTCGGGGTGCCCGGCGTGAATATCTCGGCCACCCCCATCTCGCGGAGCACCGGCAGGTCGTCCTCCGGGATGATGCCGCCACCGAAGACCACGATGTCGGTGGCGTCCTTGGCTCGCAGCAGGTCCATGACCTCGGCGAACAAGGTCAGGTGGGCGCCTGACAGCACCGACATGCCGATCATGTCGGCGTCCTCCTGGATGGCCGCATCGACGATCTGGGCCGGCGTCTGGTGAAGGCCGGTGTACACGACCTCGATGCCGGCGTCCCGCAGGGCGCGCGCCACGACCTTCGCTCCGCGATCGTGGCCGTCGAGTCCCGGCTTGGCCACCACGACGCGAATCGGTGCCGACATGCAGTCCTCCCACGGTGCTGGCGACGGCCTGTCGTGACCGCGCGCCGATGCCCGCACACTATCGCGGACCCGGGGTGAAAGACTCTGCCGTGTGACCCCGTCCGAGCCAGCACCGCGGATCCTCGCCCTCGGCGGCAGCACCACGCCGATGGCCGCCTCCGAACGGGCGCTGCGCATGGCGGCGCAGGCCGCATCGGACGCCGGCGGGCAGGTGGAGTTCCTCACGGGGCGCGCACTGATCCTGCCGATCTACGACACCGAGACCGCCGAGCGCTCCCCGGAGACCAAGGACTTCGTCGAGGCGCTGCGGCGGGCGGACGGGATCATCATCGCCAGCCCGGGCTACCACGGGTCGTTCAGCGGGATGGTCAAGAACGCGCTCGACTACGCCGAGGACCTGCGACACGACGATCGCCCCTACCTGGACGACCGAGCCGTCGGGCTCATCTCGGTCGCGCACGGCTGGCAGACCTCGGTGGGCACGCTGAACCAGCTGAGGCAGGTGGTTCACGCCCTGCGTGGCTGGCCGACTCCCCTCGGCGTGGCCATCAACGACTCGGCCGGGCTGATCGGCAATGACGCCGACTCCACAGACGCCGCCGTTGTGCGGCAACTGCACGCCATGGGAGAGCAGGTCGTCGCGTTCGCCACCGCCCGTGCCGCCGCAAGGCAGGAACGAGCATGAGCCTGCTCTCGACGATTCCGTCAGGTGCGCGAGCGCTGTGCTCCCCCACGGGCGTGGCCGGAGTGGCCGTTGAGGGCGTCTGGGTGGCACTGCACCTAGCCCTCTACCCCTGGGGCGTCCTGGAGGACCGGCTCGAGGAGGCCGCGCACCTCGGGGTGACGCACCTTTCGCCCGTGCAGCGCGGCCTAATCCTCGGTGACGTCGAGGCGGCCGGCACGCCGATCATCCTGGTGCACGGGGTGGTCGACAACCGCAGCATCTTCACCCTGCTGCGACGCTCCCTGCGCCGTCGCGGATTCGGACGCACCTACGCACTCAACTACTCCCCCTTCACCGACGACATCGCTGACGTCGCCCGTCGCCTGGGGGCGCTGATCGAGGACGTGTGCGAGCAGACCGGGTACGAACGGGTCCACATCATCGGCCACTCCATGGGCGGCCTCATCGCCCGCTACTACGTCCAGCGGCTAGGCGGCGATGCCCACGTGCACACCGTCTGCACCCTCGGCACCCCGCACTGCGGCACTGTGCCGGCCCGGTACGTGCCGTGGCCGGTCATCCGGCAGATGCGTTCGGACAGCCCCATCCTCCGCGAGCTCGACGAGCCCGCGCCCGGCTGCCGGACCCGGTTCATCGCCATCTGGTCTGACCTCGACCAGCTCGTGCTGCCACATCGCAACGCCCGGATCCAGCACCCGGACCTCAAGGCCCGCAATGTCCTCATCCGGGGAATCGGGCACATGTCCCTTCCGGTCGATCGACGGGTCGTCCACGAGATATCGACGGCGCTCGCGCAGCTCGACCACGACGGCAGTCAGCTGGAGTCCGGGGTCACCTCTATCGCCAGCACCCCCGGGCGGGCAGCCGGCAACTCGACTACAGCTTCTCCACCGGGGCGTACCTCAGCAACAACCGCTTGACCCCGGCAGACCCGAAGTCGATGGTCGCCTCCGACTTGTCCCCGGATCCCGAGGTGGAGACCACCGTTCCCAGGCCGAACTTCTGGTGCGTGACCCGCTCGCCGGCGTTCAACGACAGCACCGGACCAGTACCCACAACGCGGTCACCGAGCCGGAGCGCGGCGCTGCTGCTGCTCGGCGATGAGCCGTACCCGCCGGACAGCGGACTGCGGCCCACCGGCTCCTCGCGCCGCCATTCGAGGACCTCCTCGGGGATCTCGTCGAGGAATCGGGACGGCGGGTTGAAGGCAGGCGTCCCCCAGGCGGAACGCGTGACCGATCGCGTCACGTAGAGCCGCTGCCGCGCCCGGGTGATGCCCACGTATGCCAGCCGACGCTCCTCCTCCAGCTCGCGCGCGTCACCGAGGGACCGCATGTGCGGGAAGACGCCGTCCTCCATGCCGGTGAGGAAGACGATGGGGAACTCCAGGCCCTTCGCGGTGTGCAGGGTCATCAGCGTGACGACCCCGCCGCTCTCGTCGTCGTCGGGGATCTCGTCGGAGTCGGCGACCAGAGAGACCCGCTCCAGGAAGTCGGTCAGCGAGCCCTCCGGGTTCTCGGTCGTGAACTCCTGCGCCACCGACTCGAGCTCGGCCAGGTTCTCGACCCGGGTCTCGTCCTGGGGATCGCTCGACGCCTGCAGTTCGGCGAGGTAGCCGCTCTGCTCGAGCACGGCCTGGAGGACGGTGGCGGGATCGGCGCCGGAGTCGACGATGGTCCGCAGGTCGGACATGAGCCGGACGAACGCCTCCACGTTCGTCAGAGAGCGGGTGGCGATGCCCGGCGCCTCGGCCGCGCGGTCCAGGGCCGCCGCGAACCCGATGCGCTCGCGCTGCGCGAACGCCTCCACCATGGCCTCGGCCCGGTCGCCGATCCCGCGCTTGGGCGTGTTGAGGATGCGGCGCAGGGATACCTCGTCATCGGGGTTCGCGAGGGCCCTGAGGTAGGCAATCGCATCGCGGACCTCGCGGCGCTCGTAGAAACGGGTCCCCCCGACGACGCGGTAGGGCAGCCCTACCCTGATGAAGATCTCCTCGACCGAGCGGGACTGGGCGTTGGTCCGGTAGAAGACGGCGACGTCGGCTGGCCGGAAGCCCTCCTCGTCGGTGAGCCGGTCGATCTCGGTGGCGATGAAGGACGCCTCGTCATGCTCGTCGTCGGCGACGTAGGCGACGATCGGCTGGCCGGGGCCCGCGTCGGTCCACAGCTTCTTCTCGCGGCGGCTGGCGTTGCGCGAGATGACCGTGTTCGCGGCGGTCAGGATCGTCTGCGTGGAACGGTAGTTCTGCTCGAGCATGATGGTGGTGGCGTTCGGGTAGTCGCGCTCGAACTCCTCGATGTTGCGGATGGTCGCGCCGCGGAAGGCGTAGATCGACTGATCGGCGTCGCCCACTACGCACAGCTGTCCGGCCGGAAGGTCGGGGGTCTCCGGACCGACGAGCTCCTTGATGAGCATGTACTGCGCGTGGTTGGTGTCCTGGTACTCGTCGACAAGGACGTGCCGAAAGCGTCGTCGGTAGTGCTCGGCCACGTCCGGGAAGAGCTGCAGCACCGCGACCGTGCCGGAGATGAGGTCGTCGAAGTCGAAGGCGTTCGCGCGCCGGAGACGGCGCTGGTACTCCCCGTAGGCCTCCGCGAGCATCTCCTCCATGTGGTTCGCGGTGCGGCTCGCGTAGGTCTCGTGATCGATCAGCTCGTTCTTGAGGTTGGACACCTGGCCGAGGAACGAGCGCGGCGTGAACTTCTTCGGGTCCAGGCTCATGTCGCGCAGCACCATCGACATGAGCCGCAGGGAGTCGGCCTGGTCGTAGATCGTGAAGCTGCTGCTGACGTCGAGACGCGACGACTCGCTGCGCAGGATGCGCACGCAGGCGCTGTGGAAGGTGGACACCCACATGGCGCGGGCCCGACCGCCGACGAGCTCGGCCACCCGCTCCTTCATCTCGCCGGCAGCCTTGTTCGTGAACGTGATGGCCAGGATCTGGCCGGGCTGGGCGTCGCGCGTGGCCAGCAGGTGAGCGACCCGCCGGGTGAGCACGCGCGTCTTCCCCGAGCCGGCGCCAGCCACGATGAGGAGAGGACCCCCGCGGTGCTCGACCGCCGCCCGCTGTGAGGGATTGAGGTCCTCGACGAGCCTGGCCTCGGCGCTCGCGCGGGGCGCTTCCGCGTCGAGCGAGAGCTGGCCGGACTCGGCAACGATCAGGGGCTCGCTCACCCCCGCATCCTAGGCAGCGGCTCCGACGCTCCCCGGCGGGTGCCGTGCGCTACCGGCGGACCCAGCCGACGATCTTGATGCGGATCTTGGCCAGTACCGACGGCGCGACGACGATCTTGCCGTCCGTGCCGATTTCCGCGACCACGAGGCTCGTGTAGGGCTGGTCGGGGACGATGGGTGCCGACCGGGTGCCGGGCGCGGATCCGTCAAGGCCGTACACCTTCAGGCTGCCCCCTTCGGCGCTCTTGGCCTTCGTGCGCACCTGGAGGATCACCCCGGTGATCTTCTTCCCCTTGCGGGGCAGGCCAGCGACGCCGGTCACCGGTCCGACCACCAACGGTGTGCTGGCGTCCAGCTTGGCCTTGACGATCCGCTTGGCCGGGACCGTGCGCACCTTGATCGGCTTCGCGTTCACGGCGTAGCCGAGCACCTCAACGCGCAGTTGGACGGCAGCCTTCTTGGACGTCACGAACTTCACCTGGGCCCCGCTCACCGGAACGACCATGACCGCGGTGCGCACGCCCTTCTTGGGGAACTTGAACTTGGCCGTGGCCTCCTTGTCCACGGCGCCGATCCGGACGTTGCCGCGTTTGGTGGCCTCGCGGGTGGTCACGAGCACGAGGGCGGACGTCGCCTCACCCGGAACCCCGGCCAGCCCGACGACTCGCTCCTCACCCGGCTGCAGCGGCCCCTGTGCCGTCGACTCGTAGCCGACCTCGGCCCCGATCGAGATGAACTCGTCCACCACGGGTGGCGCGAACTCCTGAGCGGGTGGGGGCGGCGGCTCCGGGGCCGGCGCAGGCGCGGCGGCCGCAGGTGGCTCCTCGCCCATCGGCAGGCTCTCGCCCGGTGTGGCATCCGTCGTGTTGGGCTGGTCGCCGGCCGGGTAGTACCCGACCACGTCGACCGACAGATCCGTCGCGCCGGCCGAGGTGGACAGCGCGATCGTGCCCTGGGACGAGACGGGCACGACGGCGGTCCCGACGGCGTCCATGTTCATGGGGACTTTCGCGACGATCTGCGACTTCGACTGGCCCGGGGACCAGATCCGGACGTTCGATGGTGCGTTGGAGGCCATCGCAGTGACCTGCACGGCCACCGCAGCGACACCGGTCTCGGGCACGCCACCCAGGCCGGTCACCTTCGCGAAGACGCGATGACTGTCACCGCTCCAGCGGTCCTGCTGGAGCCGGCAGCGCTCCGGCACGCCGACCGCCTTGCGCGTGCCCAGAACACGGACCGGACCCACGGGGATGGCCTCCGCGGCACGACCGCCGTCCGGCGTGCTGCCGGAACTGCGAGCGGGGGCGCAATACGGGCCGTCCATCGCCGTTCCGTCCCAGAAGGACGTGCGCCCACTGGCCCCGTCCCAGGTGAAGGAGATGTGGATGTGGTTGCGATGGCAGGTGGTGTCACTGCCCTCCGCCGGCGTGGCGAAGCAGCCCTTGAGCTCGGTCCAGCCGCGCTTGATGTCGTAGCCGCGCCAGATCCGGTCGTTCCAGCCGATGTACATGACGCCCAGGCGCATGGCGTTGCCGTAGGGGTTGCCGAACTGGTCGGGCCCGAGCAGCCACGCCAGGAAGGTCTCGGCGTTGGCGCGCTGCTGGGCGTTCCGCACGCTGGTCATCCAGTCGAGCGCCCGGCCCTCCTTGTGCTCGCTCTGGCCACCGATGTTGCAGGCCCGCGGGATCCACACGGTCTGGTCGGCGCCGTAGGTGGCCTTGATGAGGTCGGCCAGCCGCTGAGTGCCCGGCTTCGGGGTCGGGTCGCATTGCGACTGACCCTCGTACGTCGGGGAGACGTCGTAGCCCTCGGGAAGCGGTTGCGCGATCGCGGGAACCGCAGCGGGAGGCAGTCCGGTGCCGGGCACCGGCGGGCCGGCGACCTCGCCGGTCCAGTCCGATGGCTGCCACACGTCCGACCCCTTGGCCCCGGCCGACATCGGCTCGGCCAGATGAAGTCCGGCGACCAGGGACACGCTGACCAGGGCAACTACAGTGCGGTTGCGGCCCCGGTTCGGTCGTCGCGCACCGCCGGTCCGCGGGCGCCCGAGGACGCGCCGAAGACTGGCACGGTGCCCGTGCCGACGGGGAAGCACGGGGCTACTCTGTCACGGAAGTGACGGATGTTACTACTGTGACAAGCAAAGCACGCACCTGTAATTCCGGACAGAATGCACTCACACGGACATTATCGGCGCTGACGCGGCTCCCACGCGACCCAACGGGAAGACTCGATCCGGCCATAGCCGCTACCCCGATACGCTGCCCCGATGACCGAGACCACGAGCCCGGATCCGCTCCTGCACAACCGCGATGGTCACCGGATCGAACGCCTGCTGGCCGTGATGGCGCACCCGGACGACGTCGATTTCGGCGCGGCCGGGACCATCAAGGCCTGGACGGACGCGGGTGTCGAGGTCTCCTACTGCCTGATCACCAACGGCGACGCCGGGGGCTTCGACCCCACCGTGCCCCGGTCGCAGATCCCGGGCATCCGCCAGGCCGAGCAGCGGGCGGCCGGGGCAGCGGTGGGGGTGTCTGACGTCCGCTTCCTGGGCTACCGCGACGGCGAGCTCGCCGTGAGTCACGAGCTGCGTCGCGACATCAGCAGGGTGATCCGCCAGGTCCGGCCGGACCGCATGCTGATCCAGTCCCCGGATCGCAACTGGCAGCGCATCCAGGCCTCGCACCCGGACCACCTGGCCGCCGGAGACGCGGCCATTCAGGCCGTGTACCCGGACGCGCGCAACCCGTTCGCCCATCCGAGCCTGCTGATCGACGAGGGCCTTGAGGACTGGGCGGTGCCCGAGGTGTGGGTGCTGGCCAGCCCCACCCCGAACCACTGGAACGACATCACCGACAACTTCGACGCGAAGCTCGCCGCGCTGCGCGCCCACGAGAGCCAGACCGCCCACATGGACGACCTCGCCGAGCGGGTCGGGGGCTGGATGCGCATGCAGGCGGCGCAGGCCGGGATGGCAGAGGGCCGGCTCGCCGAGGCCTTCATGATCGTCAGCACGGCCTAACCCCTCGCCGAGCCGAGCGGCCCGTTGTGGCGGGGTTTCGAGACCGCCACGACGGGCCACTCAACGATGGGGCAGGGGCTACCAGAAGACGGCGATGACCACGTTCGCCAGCGTGAGCAGGCCGATCGTCGCCCACAGCCCCACCTGCGGCGCGGGTCGCTTCTTGCCCACGAACGCGAGGACGGCGATCACCACGACGATCGCCAGCTTCACGCCGATCTTGGTGTTGTTCAGCTCCTCCTTCTCCTCGTCGCCGAGGAGGCCACCGGAGATCATCCCGACCATGATCAGGCCGGTGAGCAGCTGCGTCAGCGCGCCATCCCACATCCAACGGGTGACCGTCTTCTGCGGATCCCTGACCTGCACGAGGAAGGCGCCCAGCAGCAGGGCAAGGCCCACGAAATGCAGGACGACGACCAGGTTGAACACGAACTCCATGTCTACTCCCACTCAATGGTGCCGGGCGGCTTGCTCGTGACGTCCACGGTAACGCGGTTGATCTCGCGCACCTCGTTGGTGATGCGGGTCGAGATGCGGGCGATCAGGTCGTAGGGCAGGCGCGACCAGTCGGCCGTCATCGCGTCCTCGCTCGACACCGGTCGCAGGACGACCGGATGGCCGTAGGTACGGCCGTCCCCCTGCACGCCGACCGAGCGCACGTCGGCCAGCAGCACCACGGGGAACTGCCACACGTCGCGGTCCAGTCCCGCCGCCGTGAGCTCCTCGCGGGCGATGGCATCCGCCTCGCGCAGGATGGCCAGCCGCTCCTCGTCGACGGCCCCGATGATGCGGATCGCCAGCCCCGGGCCCGGGAACGGATGACGCCAGACGATCTCCGGGGGCAGCCCGAGGTCGAGCCCGACCTGCCGCACCTCGTCCTTGAACAGCGCGCGCAGCGGCTCGACCAGGGTGAACTGGAGGTCGTCGGGCAGGCCGCCGACGTTGTGGTGGCTCTTGATGTTGGCGGTGCCCGTGCCACCCCCGGATTCCACGACGTCCGGATACAAGGTGCCCTGCACGAGGAACTCGACCTTCTCCCCATGCGCGCCGGCCTCGGCGACGATCGATCGCTCGGCATCCTCGAACACCCGGATGAACTCCCGGCCGATGATCTTGCGCTTGGTCTCGGGGTCGCTCACACCGGCGAGGGCCGTGAGGAAGCGCTCCTGGGCATCGACGACGACCAGACGGATACCGGTGGCGGCCACGTAGTCACGCTCAACCTGCTCGGCCTCGCCCTTGCGGAGCAGGCCGTGGTCGACGAAGACGCAGGTGAGCTGCTCCCCCACCGCGCGTTGCACCAGCGCCGCGGCCACCGCGGAATCAACCCCGCCGGACAACCCGCAGATCACCCGTCCAGCGCCGACCTGATCCCGGATCCGCCCCACCTGTTCGTCGATGACACTCGACATCGTCCACGACGGTTGGCAGCCGGCCACGTCGAAGAGGAAGTGCTCGAGGACCCGCTGGCCGTGGGCGCTGTGCAGGACCTCGGGGTGGAACTGCACGCCGGCGAAGCGCCGGCCCCGATCCTCGAACGCGGCGACCCGGGCACCGTCCGACTCGGCGGTCACGAGGAAGCCCGCGGGTGCTTGCGAGACCGAGTCGCCGTGCGACATCCACACGCTCTGCTCGGCCGGCAGCCCGGCGAACAGCGCACCCGGTTCCGTCACGCGAAGTGTCGTGCCACCGAACTCGCTGAGGCCGGTCCGCTCGACCGTGCCGCCCAGGGCCTGGGCCATCGCCTGGAAGCCGTAGCAGATGCCGAACACCGGGACCCCGGTCTCGAACAGCTCCGCGTCCAGGGACGGCGCGCCGGGCTCGTAGACGCTCGAGGGCCCCCCGCTGAGGATCACCGCCGCAGGCTGCCGGGCGGCGATCTCGGCCACCGACATGGTGTGCGGCACGATCTCGGAGTACACGTGCGCCTCGCGCACGCGGCGGGCGATCAGCTGGGCGTACTGCGCACCGAAGTCGACGACGAGGACCGCGCCGGTCACGAGGGGTTCACTCACCCGGCGAGCCTATCGGCCGCGATCGCGGCCATCGCCGGCCGGCGAACTGGACGGGATCAGGAGGAGAACGCCCCCAGAAGCACGAGGCCGGCGCCCAGGACCAGGTAGATCAGGACCCCGATCACGATGGTCGCGATGAGCCAACGGCGCGCCCGACGGGAGTTGCGCGCGGCGTCTGCCGGCCGGCCGTCGAGCAGGGCGCGATTCGTGCGCAGCCCGAAGAAGACGGCCACCAGCCCGACGGGCAGGAAACAGGCCACGGTCGCGAACAGGCTCCAGCCGAGGTAGGCCCGGGGCGTCGTGGTGGCGGCCGGGGCCTCGGCGGGAGGGGACGGATCAGGCATCGCTTCGCACCCTAGTGGGCGGCCACCCTCCCGAGCCTCGCACGAAGTTCTCGAACCACCCGCGCCGGCGCTCCTCTTCGCATAATGTGCTCCGCATCACATTGGTGTCGATACCCGGTGCGAAGAACTGCTTCGGGGGAAGGAATGCCCATGAAGCCCATCCGCGTCACGGTCGACGGGACTGACTATCACGTCAGAGGTCGAACCTCGAACACTCCTCGTCCACTGGCTGCGGAACGACCTCGGCAAGGTCGGTACCGTCGTCGGCTGCGACACCTCCAACTGCGGGGCCTGCACGGTCCTGCTCGACGGCCAGAGCGTGAAGTCCTGCAGCGTCCTCGCCGTCCAGGCCGACGGGTGCGAGATCACCACGATCCAGGGGCTGTCCACCGGCGACGAGTGGCATCCGGTGCAGACCGCCTTCAAGGAGTGCCACGGCCTGCAGTGCGGGTACTGCACGCCCGGCATGGTGATGTCGACGGTCGACCTGCTCTCGGAGAACCCGAACCCGACCGAGGAGGAGATCCGCGACGGCCTGCACGGCAACCTGTGCCGCTGCACCGGCTACCACAACATCGTGAAGTCAGTGGCCATGGCGGCCGAGATGATGGGAGGGACGAAGTGACCGACACCGTCGACACCACGACCGCCTTCGGCCGGCCGATCCGCCGCAAGGAGGACGCGAAGCTGCTCCACGGCCGCACCAACTGGACCGACAACATCCAGCTCCCCGGCACCGCTGCACATGGCGCTCGTGCGCAGCTCCGATGGCTCACGCCCGCATCACCAAGGTCGACGTATCCGGCGCGCTCGCGCGTCCGAACGTGGTCGCGGCCTTCAGCGCCGCCGATCTCGGCGACATGAACTCGCGGCGTCCCGTGCGTGTGGCCGGTGACCGGACGACACCGTGATGCCGCCGTTCCCCGCGCTGGCCACGGACAAGGTCCGGCATCGTCGGGGACGTCGTCGCCGTGGTCCTGGCCACCGACCCCGGAGCGCGGCCGCGGACGCCCTCGACGCGGTCGACGTCGAGTACGAGCGCCCTGCCGGCCGTCGTCGACATGGATCGACGCCGTGTCCCCGGGCAGCGACACTCGTCCACGACGAAGCTCGCCAACAACACGTGCTACGTCCTCAACTCTCGGTGGCGGCTTCGACGAGGCGGCGGCCAAGGCCGATCGTCATCGTCAAGCGCCGCTTCATCAACCAGCGCCTGATCCCGTCGTTCATGGAGCCGCGCGCCGTCGTCGCCGCGCCGATGGGCATGAGCGACGAGTTCACCGTCTGGACGTCGACCCAGATCCCGCACGTCCTGCGCGTGCTGCTGACCCTGGTCACCGGCATCCCCGAGCAGAACCTCCGGGTCGATCGCCCCCGACGTCGGCGGCGGCTTCGGCGGCAAGCTGCAGATCTACCGCGAGGAGATTCTCGCCCTGCAGTCCTGGCCCGAGAAGCTCGGACGACCCGTCAAGTGGACCGAGACCCGTAGCGAGAACATGGTGGCCACGCACCACGGCCGCGATCAGATCCAGGACATCGAGCTGGCCGCACGAAGGACGGCACGATCCTGGGACTCAAGGTGACGCTGCTGGCCAACATGGGCGCCTACCTCGGGATCATCACGCCAGGCACGCCGCTGCTGGGCATGTTCATGTACCCGGGCATCTACAAGATGGACACGCTACGAGTTCCAGTGCACCGGCGTCTTCACCACCACCACCCGACCGACGCCTATCGCGGCGCCGGTCGACCCGAGGCGACGTACGCGATCGAGCGCATCGTCGACGAGACTGCTGCGGAGCTGGGCATGGAGCCCATGGAGCTGCGTACGCAAGAACTGGATCAAGCACGACGAGTTCCCGTACACGACGATCGCTGGCCTGACGTACGACACCGGAAACTACGAGGCGGCCACCGCCAAGGCTCTCGAGATGTTCGGAATACGACGAGCTGCGCGCCGAGCAGAAGGCTCGCCGGGAGTCCGGCGATCCGGTACAGCTCGGCATCGGCATCTCGACGTTCACCGAGATGTGCGGTCTGGCGCCGTCACGTACCCTCGGCGCCCTCAAGTACGCCGCCGGCGGCTGGGAGCACTGCCAGATCCGCCTCCTGCCGACCGGCAAGGTCGAGCTGATCACCGGCACCTCCCCGCACGGGCAGGGCCACGAGACGGCGTGGAGCCAGATCGCCAGCAGACATCATCGGCATCCCGGTCGAGGACATCGAGGTGATCCATGGCGATACCGGTCGATGCCCCGTACGGGATGGACACCTACGGCTCGCGCTCGCTGGCCGTCGGCGGCCAGGCCATCAAGAAGGCGGCTGACCGGCTCGTCGAGAACGCCCGCCTGATGGCCGCGCACCAGCTCGAGTGCGCCCGGACGACCTGGAGTTCGCCGACGGGACGTTCACGGTCAAGGGTGACCCGGAGAAGACACGACGGTCCATGGCCGCCATCGCCTGGGCGGCGTTCTCCGCCCACAACCTGCCCGGAGGGCGTGGAGCCGATGATCTCCGGCGAGGCGACCGTCGACCCGGAGGACTTCTCCTACCCGCATGGCACGCACCTCGCAGCCATGGAGGTCGACACCGAGACCGGAAAGGTGACGCTGCGCAAGTACGTGTGCGTTGACGACGTCGGCAACCAGGTCAACCCGATGATCGTCGAGGGCCAGGTCCACGGCGGCGTCGCCCAGGGCATCGCCCAGGCGCTCTACGAGGGGGCGGAGTACGACGAGGACGGCAACCTGCTCACCGCCGCCTCGCCGACTACCTGATCCCGAGCGCGGCCGACCTGCCGTCGTTCGAGACGGGTACCACACGTCACACCGTCGACCACGCACTCCCTCGGCACCAAGGGCGTCGGCGAGGCCGGCGCGATCGCGTCGACCCCGGCCATCATCAACGGCATCGTCGATGCGCTGCGTCCCTGGGCGTGACGAATGTTCGATGCCGGCCAGCCCGCAGAACGTGTGGAGAGCCATCCAGGCGGCGAAGGGAGCATCCGGCATGATCCCCTCGGACGTTCGACTACGTGCGGCGTCGACCGTCGACGAGGCAGTGGCGGCACTGGTCGCAGGGGGTGAGGACGCCAAGGTGCTCGGCGGTGGCCAGTCGCTGATGCCGGTGCTGCGACTGCGGCTCGGCGCTCCCTCGGTGGTCGTCGACACGACGCGGATCGACGAGATGAAGGGCATCACCGACGCTGGTGATTCGCCATCGTCATCGGCGCGGGGGTCACCCACGACGAGATGCACAAGAGCGCTCTCGTGCGCGAGCACGTGGCCCTGCTGTCCGCAGGCCACGGCAACGGTCGCCGACCGGCAGATCCGTCATCGGGGGACCCTCGGCGGCGCGTTGGCGCATGCCGATCCGGCCGGCGACCAGCCCCCGGTCGCGCTGGCGCTCGACGCCGCGTTCACGATCGCCGGGCCGGGAGGGCGGCGGACCGTCGCGGCGGCGGACTTCTTCGTGGACTACTTCACGACCGCGGTCGGCCCGGACGAGGTGCTCGTCAGCGTCCGCTTCCCCAAGTACACGGGCTGGGGCACGCACTACGAGAAGTTCAACCGGACGGCGCAGGCGTGGGCGATCGTCGGGGTGGCCGCGGCCGTCCGGATGGACGCCGGCTCGATCGCCGAGGCGCGGGTCGGGCCTGACCAACATGGCCCCGACCCCGGTCAGGGCGTCAACCGTCGAGTCCGCCCTCGTGGGGGCGTCCTCGGTGGCCGAGATCGCCGCGGCGGCCGAGCACGCGGCCGAGGGCGCCAGCCCGACGAGTGATATCCACGCACAGGCCGACTACCGGCAGCACCTTGCCCAGGTGCTCACCCGGCGCGCGGTCGCGGCAGCGGCCGGCATCTCGTAGTCAGGAGCGACGTGGGGGCGGGCCGATGGCCCGCCCCCATTCGCCTGCCTGCAGGACTGTGCTCCCTGCGGTAGCGTCCGGTCATGGCCCTTTACACATGCTCCACCTGCGGAATGTCCGTCAACACCACCTGTGGCGCCTGTGGCGCGGATCTCGTGGACGCCTCGATCGCCAAGGACGACGGATCGTCGGTGGAGATCTCCGAGTGCCCCAACGGGCACGGCAAGATCAAGTCGCCGATGTGCTGCGGCAGCGACATGAGCTGCACCGTCTAGCTCACCCCGACGGCGCGGGTGCCTTTCCGCCGCGCGGCCGGAGCCACGTAGGCGACGACGATCCCCAGGATCGCGCACGCCAAAGTGACGATCCCCAGCCACATGACCGTCATCGGGACGACGCCGAACACGAAGAGCAGCAATGCGACCCCGATGCCGAGGAACACGCCGGCGAAGAAGCCCAGGACTGGACGACGCGACGGTTTCATGCTGCCCCACCTCCCTCAGTGGCCGCTGTCGCGATCACCGTTGCTTTCGTTCCCATGAACACCCCGGCGAACATCGCCAGGCCGATCAGCGCGAAGCCGGCTCCCGCGAAGAAGACCGGAGACGAGGTCGTGCCGTCGCCGGTGCCGGCGATGAAGCCGCTGCCGACGCACGATCCACCTTCTCCACTCATCTCGCCGCTCACCGGGATGAGGGCCGAGGTCGACAGGACCCATTGGACCGGGGCGGGCGCCGTGGAGACATCCACGTCACCGGCGGACTTCGTGTCGCCGGCGGGGTTGTCGATCGGCCCGCTCATGAAGGGCAGTCCCATCACCGTGATGGACCAGTTTCCGGACGTGATCGCCTGATCGATGGTGCCCTCATAGATGACCGTGCCCTCAGGGTCGACGACGAAGGGGTCGCTCTGCGTACCACCGTCCCCAGGGGCGCTCGCCTCGTCGAGGACCGTGCCGTCAGCGGACACCGACTGCGCCGAACCTGAGCAGCCCGTCGCGTCGGCCGCAACCGCCGGACCAGCCGGCAGGGCCGCGAGCAGCAGCGCTCCGGCACCCCATGCCAATACCGTGCTCGTGCGTCTCATCATTCCTCCCTGTCATTCAAGACTAGGGAAGTGGCAAAGCGGTGTCGACAGATCGGAAGTCCGAACACCCGAGTCAGGTCGCGTCGACGAGTGGAAGGCGCAGCGCGCCCGGAGCTGCCTGCGGCACCGCCGGATTCTTCGGCGCCTGCGGCTGAACGCGCTGGTATTCCGCGCCCATCTGGGGGCGCGCGTCCGGCTCCCCCTTGTTCGGCCACAGTGCCATGGCCCGTTCAGCCTGCGCGGTGATCGTCAATGAGGGGTTCACGCCGAGGTTCGCGGTGATGGCCGATCCGTCGACGATGTGCAGGCCCGGGTATCCGTAGACACGGTGGTACGGGTCGATCACGCCGGAGTCCTCGTCCGAGCCGATCGGGCAGCCGCCGACGAAATGCGCGGTCACGGCCGCGTCGAAGTTCTCGAACCAGCTCCCGACGGGGGTGCCGCCGATGCGCCGAGCCAGCCGGCGCACGACATCGTGGGCCACTGGGATGTACGTGGGGGCAGGGCTCGACTCGTCCTGCCGAGTCGTCAGGTGCCAGCCCAGCCGGCCCCGCTTGCCAGTCACCGTGAGCGAGTTGTCGACCGTCTGCATGACGAGGGCGATCACCGATCGCTCGCTCCAGCGCCGGACGTTCATCACGCGCAATGCGGTGGCGGGGTCGCTCACCAGGTCTGACGCGAAGGAGCGCCACCGCGGCATGCTCTCGCGAGGGCCGCTGAGGATGGACTGCAGCAGCCCCATCGAATTCGACCCCTTGCCGTAGCGCACCGGCTCGACGTGGGTGTCCGGCTCCGGGTAGAAGCTCGAGGTGATCGCAACGCCCTCAGTGAAGTCCGTCGAGGACATCTGCGCCACCGCACCCAGGATGGCCTCGGAGTTCGTGCGGGAGAGGCGGCCCAGCACGCGCGAGAGGCGCGGCAGCCGGCCGTCGTCCTTCATGCGATGAAGCAGCTTCTGGGTGTTGAAGGTGCCCGCCGCGACGATCACGTGCTCAGCGCTCAACGTCCGCACGCGGGGTCGTCCGAGTGCGCCGGTACGGACCGTGTCGATGGTGTAGCCACCGCCGTCCCGCTCCTCCAGGCCGGTCACGGTGGTCATGGGGTACACGCGCGCCCCCGCAGCCTCGGCCAGGGCGAGGTAGTTCTTCGGCAGCGTGTTCTTGGCGTTGTAGCGGCAGCCGGTCATGCACTCCCCGCACTCGATGCAGCCGGTGCGAGCGGGTCCCACGCCGCCGAAGAAGGGGTCCGGCCGCGTCACGCCGGGACCGTCACCGAAGTACACCCCGACCGGCGTGAGCCGGAAGGTATGGCCCACCCCCATCTCGTCCGCGACCGCCTTCATCACCTCGTCGCTCGGTGTCATGGTCGGGTTGTCGACCACGCCGAGCATGCGCGCCGCCTGGTCGTAGTAGGGGGCCAGCTCGTCAGCCCAGTCGGTGATGTCCCGCCACTGGGGGTCGTCGAAGAAGGGCTTTCCGGGAACGTAGAGGGTGTTCGCGTAGACGAGCGAGCCGCCGCCCACTCCGGCACCGGCGAGAACGACGACGTCACGCAGGATGTGGATGCGCTGCAGACCGGTCAGGCCGAGCTTGGGAGCCCACAGGAAGTCCTTCAGCCGCCACGACGTCGTCGGGTAGGTCTCCTCCGTGAATCGACGACCGGCCTCGAGCACGCCGACCCGGTACCCCTTCTCAGCCAACCGCAGCGCCGAGACCGATCCGCCGAAACCCGAACCGATGATCAGGACGTCGAAGTCGAAGTGGGGCACGCCGTGAACCTACTTCAGACCGATCTTCTTGAACAGGCTGAAGGTGGAGGCCATGGTGTTCATCCACCTCTCGTCACTCATGCCCAGGACCGGCCCGAAGCTGAGGAAGCGCTGCACGGCCACCGTCTGTGACTCGGTGTACTTCAGCAGGCCCTCGTCACCGTGGCGCCGGCCGAGGCCGGAGTCGCCCATGCCACCCATCGGCGCTCGCGTGCTCCCCCACGAGGGCCCGTACCCCTCGTTGACGTTCACCGTGCCGGCGTGCAGTTGGCGGGCGATCGTGCGCCCCGCGCCCTTGTCACGCGTGACGACCGCCGCGTTGAGCCCGTAGACCGTGTCGTTCGCGAACTGGATGGCCTCCTCGTCCGAGCTCACCGGGTACAGGGCGACGACCGGGCCGAAGGTCTCCTCGTCGCACAGGATCATCCCCTCGGTCACGCCCTCGAGCACCGTGGGCTCGAAGTGGTTGGGACCGATGTCCGGGCGCGCGCTGCCACCGGCCAGCACCCGGGCCCCCTGCGTGACAGCGTCGTCAACGTGCTTTCGCACCCGCGTCAGCTGGCGTCCCGAGATCAGCGATCCCATGTCACCCGTCCAGCCGATGGATGGCGCCATGGTCATCGAACGGACGCGGGCAGCGAACGCCTCGGCGAACCGGTCGTAGACCTCGGCATGCACGTAGATGCGTTCCATGGAGATGCACAGCTGGCCGGAGTTCGAGAAGCAGGCGCGCACGGCGATGTCCGCTGCCCGGGTCGCATCCGCGTCCGCGCGGATGATCATCGCGTTCTTGCCACCGAGCTCGAGCGAGCACCCGATCAGTCGCTCCCCGCACCGCGCCGCCACCTCGCGGCCCACCCGCGTGGACCCGGTGAACATCACGTAGTCGACACGGTCGATGACCATGGGCCCGATGACCGGGCCGTCCCCAGTCACGATGCGCACGACGTCCGTAGGCACGCCGGCGCGGATGAGGAGGTCGACCACCCACAGGGCGGTGAGGGACGTCTGCACATCAGGCTTGATGAGCGCCGCATTGCCGGCAAGCAGGGCCGGGATCGCGTCGCTGACCGCGAGGGTGAGCGGATAGTTCCACGGGGTCAGGAAGCCGACCACGCCCTTGGGCTGCTGGAACTGGGTCACGCCGACCGCACCCGGGAAGATTCCTCGGTGACGTCGTGGGCCGCAGGAGTCGGCCGGCATCACGGGCGTAGTGCCGCGCGGTGATGCAGACGTCGAGCAGTTCCTCCATCGCGTCACGACGGGCCTTGCCCGTCTCCCACTGGACGATGTCGAGGCCCTCCTCACGATGCTCGAGCACCATGTCGTGGAACCGCAGCATGATGCGGGACCGCTCCTGCAGGGGGCGCCGGGCCCATGCCTGCTGACCACGTCGCAGCGCCGCCATCGCATCGTCGACGTCGGCCTCCTGCGCGAGCGGGAGCTCGTAGATCTGCTCTCCCGTGAAGGGGGCGTGCACCGGCCAGGAGGGCGCGGAGTCGCTGACGCTCACGGCGGACAGGAGGCGCGACACCAGCGCCGGCGAGGGGGTCACGCCGTCACCACCATCTCGACCCGCTGGAACTCCTTCATGTCGCTGTAGCCGGTGGTCGCCATCGCCTTGCGCAGCGCTCCCACGATGTTCATCGAGCCGTCCGCGCTTCGCGACGGACCGTTCAGCACCTCGGCCAGCGTGCCCACGGGAGGCATCAGGTGCCGCACCCCACGCGGCAGTCGCGGGTGCCAGGCCTCCGATCCCCAGTGCGCGCCGCGCCCGGGGGCGTCGCTGGCGCGGGACAGGATCGACCCCACCATCGCCGCATCCGCCCCGCAGGCGATCGCCTTGACGATGTCGCCACTGCTCCCCATGGACCCGTCGGCGATGACATGCACATACCGGCCGCCGGACTCGTCCAGATAGTCGCGTCGAGCCGCGGCCACGTCGGCGATGGCACTCGCCATCGGGACGCGCACGCCGATGACGTCGGACGTCGTGTGGGAGGCGCCGCCGCCGAATCCGACGAGTACGCCCGCGGCACCCGTGCGCATGAGATGCAGGGCCGCCTGGTGCGTCGCGCAGCCACCGACGATGACGGGCGCATCGAGTTCGTGGATGAACTGCTTGAGGTTCAGCGGCTCCCCGTCCGTGGAGACGTGCTCGGCGGAGACCGTCGTCCCGCGGATGACGACGATGTCCGCGCCCTTCTGCGCTGCCAGTGGAGCGAGTCGGCTCGCGCCCTGCGGCGAGGTGGCGACCGCGACCGTGATGCCCGCCTCCTTGAGGTCCGAGATGCGCGCGGCGATGAGGCCGGTGTCCACGGGCTTGGCGGAGTACAGCTCCTGCATGCGGGGGGTCACGACGGCCGGGTCGAGCTGCGAGATCTCCTGCAGCAGCGGTGCCGGGTCCTCGTATCGACCCCACAGTCCCTCGAGGTTCAAGACGGCCAGCAGCCCGAGCTCGGAGAAGGTCACGACCGTCTCCGGGGAGACGACCGAGTCCATGGGAGCGGCGATCAGGGGCGTGTCGAACCGGTAGGCGTCGATGGTCCACGAGGTGGACACGGCCTCAGGATCACGCGTGCGTCGGCTGGGCGCGATGGCGACCTCGTCGAGGGAGTAGCCACGACGGGCGCGCTTCGCGCCGCCGATCTGGATATCGGTCACGCGATCTACCGTCCTGAGTAGTTGGGCGCTTCGATGGTCATCTGGATGTCGTGCGGGTGGCTCTCCCTGAGCCCGGCGGCGGTGATGCGCACGAATGTGCCGCGGGCGTGGAGCTCGGCCATGGTCTGCGCGCCCGAGTAGCCCATCGCAGCCCGGAGGCCGCCGACCAACTGGTGTGCGACCGCTCCCAGCGGACCGCGGTACGCGACCATGCCCTCGATGCCTTCGGGCACGAGCTTGTCGTCGCTGAGGACGTCGTCCTGGAAGTACCTGTCCTTGCTGTAGGAACGAGCCTGTCCGCGCGACTGCATGGCACCCAACGAGCCCATCCCCCGGTATGACTTGAACTGCTTGCCGTTGACGAACACCACGTCGCCGGGTGCTTCCTCGCAGCCGGCGAGCAGCGACCCGAGCATGACGGTGTCCGCCCCCGCGACCAGGGCCTTGGCGATGTCACCGGAGTACTGGACGCCGCCGTCGCCGATCACCGGGACTCCGGCGGGGCGGCAGGCCAGCGAGGCCTCGTAGATCGCGGAGATCTGCGGGACGCCCACTCCGGCGACGACTCGCGTCGTGCAGATCGAGCCCGGACCGACGCCGACCTTCACGCCGTCGGCGCCCGCGTCCACGAGCGCCTGCGCACCGGCTCGGGTGGCCACATTGCCGCCCACGACGTCGACGGACGACTGCTTCTTGAGCAGGCGCACCATGTCCACGACGGCCCGTGAATGCCCGTGCGCGGTGTCGACAGTGAGGAAGTCCACGCCCGCCTCGATCAGGGCGCGGGCCCGCTTCTCGGCGTCTTCCCCGACGCCCACCGCCGCGCCGACGACCAGTCGGCCGCTCGCATCCTTCGTGGCATGGGGGTACTTGTCGGACTTGACGAAGTCCTTGACGGTGAACAGGCCCTGGAGCCGTCCCTGCGCATCGATGAGGGGCAGCTTCTCGACCTTGTGGCCGGCCAGCAGCTGCAGCGCGTCGTCGGGCGCGATCCCGACCCTCGCGGTGACGAGGGGCATGGGCGTCATGACCTCCCGCACGGGCCGGCCCATGTCGTCCTCGAATCGCATGTCGCGGTTGGTCACGATGCCCAGGAGGATGCCGCCGTCGTCGACCACGGGTACGCCCGAGATGCGGTACCGCCCGCAGAGCCGGTCGACCTCACCGAGGGTGTCGTCCGGCGAACAGGTGATCGGGTTGTTCACCATCCCTGCCTCGGACCGCTTGACGAGGTCGGCCTGAGTGGCCTGCTCCTCGATCGGCAGGTTGCGATGCAGCACGCCCACGCCACCCTGCCGGGCCATCGCAATCGCCATCCGCGCCTCGGTGACGGTGTCCATCGCGCTGGAGACGAGCGGGAGCCTGACCTGGATGTTCCGCGTGACCCATGACCCGGTGTCGACCTCGCTCGGCACGACGTCCGACTCGCCCGGCACCAGCAGCACGTCGTCGAATGTCAGCCCAAGAAACCCGAACTTCTCAGGGACACCGTCGAAGGCTAGGGAGTCGGGCAGCGGACGAGGCTCCATGGGGTCTCCGGAGGGCGCGGTGGTCGGGAGGTGGATCTGCCCAAGGCTACTCGCCAACCGCGTACGCGATTCGCGCGACGGTATCGGCGAGATCGCTGACCTGCTCGACACGGTCGGGCAGCGGGCCGTCCGTCTCCCGCCAGCCCGGCCCCCCGATGAGGACCGTGGGCGCTGGACGCACCGATGGCAGCTCCTCGAGCAGGGCGGGGTCCGCCGTCCCGGGGATCTGCGCCCAGATGAACACCACGGCGGGGCCCAGGCGCTGGACGGCACTGCGCAGCGCAGCGGTGGGCATGCTCGCCCCGAGGATGCGGGCGCCGATCCGTCGCTCGGCCAGCGCCCCAGCGACAGCCCACAGGGTCAGCGAGTGCAGTTCGTCAGGAGCGCAGGTGAGGAGCACGGAGCGGTGGCCCTGCGGGATGGCCGCGGACCGGACCGCGACGGAGAGGGCATCCTGGATGGCCGCGCTCAGGGCGTGCTCGACCTCGATTCCCCGACCGTCGTTGCTCCACTGCTGGCCGACCCCGACGAGGACCGGCACGAGCAGGTTGTCCCACGTCCATACGACCCCGCGTCGCCGCAGGCTCTCGTCGATGATGGCGGCGCAGGCCGCCGTGTCCAGGGACTGGGCGGCGCGGGCCAGTCCGCGCACCGCCGGGCCGCCTCCCGGCAGCGGGACGACCCGGCCGCCTCCGGCCCGGCCCGGGGCCTCGACGAGCGGAGGCATCCGCGGCATCGCTGGCGGTTTGCGGCGCCGGATCGGTCACCGGGGCCAGGCTCTGCTCATCGATGACGAGCTCACGGGCCGCGCGGGCCGCCTCGGACGGGGAGATGCCGGCGATCACCAACCGGCGCATGTGCTCAAGCCGGGCCAGGTCGGCAGGGCAGTAGCGGCGATGCGAGCCGGGGCGATGCTCGCTCGGTCCGACGCCATAGCGGCGGTCCCAGGTGCGCAGAGTGGCCGGTGCCACCCCCATGCGACGGGCTACCGCCGAGACGCTCAGGCCCATCGGGTCGGCCGCCTGGGGGGCCTCCACCTCACCGGTCACGCGGCCATTCTGGGGGCGGCGCCACCATCACGCGACCCGAGACCGCCCAACGCGCCGAAAATCATTCAAGAAACCATCTTGACCAACTTATGAAGCGTTTTGTAGAGTGTTCAACAACGAGCAGGACACCATCGAAGGAGAGACGCCATGGCCGACGTATCCCGGCTCCCGGGTCCCAATGCCGACTTCTGGGACTGGCAGATGGACGGGGCCTGTCGTGGCGAGGATCCGAGCCTGTTCTTCCATCCTGACGGCGAGCGCGGCCCGGCCCGGGACGCCAGGGAGGCAGCGGCCAAGGCGATCTGCGCGGGCTGCCCGGTCCGCACGCTGTGCGCCGAGCACGCCCTCGCGGTCCGCGAGCCGTACGGCGTGTGGGGCGGCATGTCCGAGGACGAGCGCGAGCGGATCTACCGTCGCCGCCGCGTGGCCGTGGCCTCGAACAGCGCCGACCAGCTCTCCGCCTGACCCACGAGGGTCCGAACCCCACCTCAGCGCTTCCCCGTCAGGGCGTGGTCCGGGCCGAGGCCAAGGCCCGGTCGAGCATCGGGTTATCGATCCCCTCGGCCAGCAGGGCTGCCGCCTCGGCATCCCCCTCCACGCCCAGCGCCGCACCATGCAGCATCGAGCGCACCGTCAGTTCCCGCATCGACGTCCGCGACGCCAGGGTGCGCATCGACGTCACCCACGTGAGCGTCTCCGGATGATCGTGCCGTCGACCCACCTCGCACAGCGCGTCGAGGATGTAGGCGTCGAGCCACACATAGGGGTCGGCGAGCCGGTTGCAGCGGACCCGAGCGTCCGCAAGAAGGGCGAACGCACCGGCCACATCACCAGCTGACTCGGCGACGAGGGCCATCCCGCGCGCGGCCATCCCCTCCCAGCATGGATCGCCCAGCTGACACGCCCGGGCGAACGACTGCTCCAGCAGCGCGGCCGCAGCTGTCACGTCGCCCCTGGCCAGCTCCACCTCCCCACGCAGCGCCTGCGGCCATGGCACGACGGCAAGCCACCGATCCCGCTCGGCGAGGTCGAGGGACTCGTCGAGGCAGTGGGCCGCATCGTCCAGATCACCCCGGAGCAGGTGGACGCGCCCGCGCATGGAGAGCGCGAAGGAGGCACGTCGCACGTCGCCGCACCGAGTGGACTGGGCGACCGCGTCGTCAAGGTGTGCGAGGGCGGCCTGGTAGTCGGCCCGGTCGCTCTCGACCGAGCCCAGGTAAGTGGTCGCCTTCGCCATGATCCTGGGCGAGTCGCCCGCTATGGCCAGGGCATCGGTGAGCCACAACTGCGCACGGTCGTACCTGGCGCGCAGGAAGTCGACGTATCCGAGTTCAGCCCGGACCTGGGCCATCGCCGCCCGGTCGCCATGCTCCGCCGCGATCCGATCGGCCGCGTACAGGGCCGCGAGCCCTTCCTCATCCATCCCCCGCATCGAGTGGATCAGGGCCTCGGCCAAGGCGAGGCGCGAGGAGACCTGCATGGCTGGCTGCGATGCCATGTCGGCGAGACGTACCGCGGTCCGCAACGACTCGACACCCGCCTCCGTGGCGCCTGCGGACACCGCGGCGGCCCCGGCTTCCACGACCGCGGCGATGGACGCTGCACTGGCCGGTTCCAAGGTGCCGGGAGGGGGCCGGCGCAAGGCAGACTCGAGCGCACTGCCTGGCGCTACCCCCAGGTCGGCCTCGAGCCGGACGGCCATCGCGTCATAGCGACGCTGCGCGGCACCGTCTTCGCCGAGCCTGCGGTAGAGGCGGATGACAAGGGCCTCGTGGTTCTCGTCCAGGGGACTCATCGCTGCCGCCCGCACCGCGAAGTCCAGCGCAGCGTCGAGCTGCCCCGCCGACAGGGACCCCAGCGCCGCCTCATGCAGGATGGACTCTGACGCGGCAGAGAGGCGCTGCTGCTCCGAGTGCAACCAGGCGTCGAACCCGGCGGCCCCACGCACGGTGAGTCCCTCGAGGAGGCTCGTCGCCCAGGCTCGGCACCACCACCGCCTCGGCCCAGGTTCCACGCGAGACCACCTCGACATCGACCATCGAGTCCGCAGGCAGATCGAGGACGAGCGGGTCACCCTCGAGGGTGGCTCCCGGACCAAGGCCCCGGCGCACCTCGGCCAGGCTCCAGCGCAGGGCACGCAGCGGATCGTCCGCCTCGTCGAACAGCAGCCCGGCCGTCTGCGCGCGGGTAGGGGGTCTGTCGCTCAGCACGAGATAGGCGAGCAGGCCCCAGCTCTTCTGGCTCCGGAACTGGTAGGCCGGCCCCGAGTCATGCTCGATCCGGGGCCGACCCAGCAGGTGCACGCTCAGGCTCATTCGCGGCATCGTCCCACGGACGCCGACGTGCGCAGGGTGATCAGGCCAACTGCGCGGCTGCGGTCAGCACTCGGGGATCCGGGAAGTCCTCGCAGTACTGGTAGGCGTAGGCGAGCCGCACCCGCCCGTCCATTCCGATGACGTACTCACCCATTGCACGCCAAGGGTCATCGACGAGCGGACGGCCCTGCTCCCGCCGATCACGCTGGAAGTCGGCCCCGAGGCCCGCGCTCGTGCGCCCAGAACTCCGCAGGCGCATCAAAGAGGACCCGCTCGACTGACCACTGGCCGAGGCCGTATGCGCGATAGGCCTCATGACCCGGATCGCTCAGCACGACGCAGGGGATGTCATGTTCCGTGCGATAGGCGTCAGCTCGTTCCGGCTCACCCTGGGTGACGACCACGGGGGTCAGCCCGGCCGCCAGGTAGGACGGATACTCGTCGACCAGGCGACGGCCGCGTTCGACACCGCAACTGCACCCGAAGTGACGCCAGAACATGATCAGCGCGGGGCCGTCGGCCCAGAATTCCGACAGCTGCCGCCGAGTCCCGGTGTGGTCGGCCAGGAGGAGGTCAGGGGCGCGAGCCTCCCGGCGGGGCGGCGTGCCCTCGCCCTCGATCGGCCCCGTCGTCCAGCCCTCGAGCCAAGCCGACTCTGCGGCCTCGGTGAGCTCACTCAGGGTCTGCCACTGAACCGCGCCTAGTCGTGCTGACTGACGGGGTAGATCTCGTCGGCCACCAAGCCGTGCGCCGCCCGATGGCAGGCGTTCGCTGCCTCGGCGTCGGGGGCATCGACGAGGCAGAAGATCTTGCCCGCGTCCTCGTCGACCCAGTACCGCACGTAGTTCACGCCGAACTGATCCTGCGTGGCGAGATCGGCCGCGTGGGCGCCGGCGACATCGGCTTCCTTCACGCCACCCTCGATGGTGTGGACATCCATGAACATGGGCATGTGCTCTCCTGATCCTCGGGACCACGCGGGTCCGCCGGTGTTGTCCGCCACAGGAGATCGTGAGCGCGTGTGATCAGGCGTTTGACGCGGACCGTACATGCGAAACGACCCGGGTGAGCGCGGGACCGCACCAAGTGGCGGGGTCCCGCGACCTCCCGGGTCGCGTCGGCGGTATCTAGTGCGAGTGACCGTGGTGCGAGTGACCGTGACCGGCCTCGTCCTCGGCGTCTTCCTTCTTCTCCACGACAAGCGCCTCGGTCGTCAGGAGCATGGCCGCGATGGATGCGGCGTTCTCCAGTGCTGACCGGGTGACCTTGACGGGGTCGATGACGCCCGCGGCGACGAGGTCGACGTACTCGCCCGTCGCGGCGTTCAGACCGTGCCCGGCCGGCAGCTCGGCAACCTTGGAGACGACCACGTAGCCCTGCTCACCGGCGTTCTCGGCGATCCAGCGCAGCGGCTCGACCATCGAGCGGCGGACGATCCCGACGCCGGTGGCCTGGTCGCCCGTGAGTCCGAGGTCACCGTCGAGCACAAGCGCGGCCTGCACCAGTGCGGTGCCACCGCCGGAGACGATGCCCTCTTCGATGGCCGCACGAGTAGCGGAGACGGCGTCCTCGACGCGGTGCTTCTTCTCCTTGAGCTCGACCTCGGTGTGGCCGCCGACCTTGATGACGACGACTCCGCCGGAGATCTTGGCGAGCCGCTCCTGGAGCTTCTCGCGGTCCCAGTCCGAATCGCTGCGCTCGATCTCAGCGCGGATCTGCGCGACCCGGGCCTCGACCTCGGCCGGGTCTCCCCCGCCGTCGACGATCGTGGTGGTGTCCTTGGTGACGACGATGCGACGGGCGCTGCCGAGCACCTCGAGGCCGACCTGGTCGAGCTTGAGCCCGACCTCGGGAGAGACGACCTGCGCGCCAGTGAGGACGGCGAGGTCCTGCAGGATCGCCTTGCGGCGATCACCGAACGCCGGGGCCTTGACCGCGCAGGAGGAGAACGTGCCGCGGATCCGGTTGACGACCAGGGTGGACAGCGCCTCGCCCTCGACGTCCTCCGCGATGATCAGCAGCGGCTTGGCGGCCTGGACGACCTTCTCCAGCAGCGGCAGGAGCTCCTGAACGGACGAGATCTTGCCCTGCACCAGCAGGATGCGGCCGTCCTCGAGCACCGTCTCCATGCGATCGGGGTCGGTGACGAAGTACGCCGAGATGAAGCCCTTGTCGAACTGCATGCCCTCGGTGAACTCGAGCTCGAGCGACGTCGTGCTCGACTCCTCGACGGAGATGACGCCGTCCTTGCCGACCTTGTCGAACGCGTCGGAGATCAGCTCGCCGATCTCGCGGTCCTGCGACGAGATGGTGGCGACGTTCGCGATCTCGTTCTTGTCTGCCACCTCGCGGGCGTTCTTCGAGCAGCTCGGCGGTGACGGCCTGCACGGCCTTGTCGATGCCGCGCTTGATGTCCATGGGCGACGCGCCTGCGGCGACCTGCTTCAGGCCCTCGCGAACCATGGCCTGAGCCAGGACGGTCGCGGTCGTGGTGCCGTCACCGGCAACGTCGTTGGTCTTGGTGGCGACCTCCTTGGCGAGCTGGGCGCCGAGGTTCTCGTACGGATCCTCGAGCTCGATCTCACGGGCGATCGTCACGCCGTCGTTCGTGATCGTGGGGGCGCCCCACTTCTTGTCGATGACGACGTTGCGGCCCCGTGGGCCAAGCGTCACCTTCACAGCGTCGGCAAGTGCGTTCACGCCGCGCTCTAGGCTGCGGCGCGCGTCCTCGTCGAATTCCAGAATCTTGGCCATCTAAGACTTCTCCCACGCATGGTGCGGTGTTGTTCAGGACAGGCGAAACAGTGGCCCGCCGTGCGAACGCCTTCGCGTTGCACGACGGGCCAGCTGCGAGGTTCGACTACTTCTCGACGATGGCGAGCACGTCGCGCGCGGAGAGGAGCAGGTACTCCTCGCCGTTGTACTTCACCTCGGTGCCGCCGTACTTGCTGTAGATAACGGTGTCGCCGACCTTGATGTCGAGCGGGATGCGCTTGTCGCCATCCTCATCGAATCGGCCGGGGCCGACGGCCAGGACCTTGCCCTCCTGGGGCTTCTCCTTGGCGGTGTCGGGAATGACGAGGCCGGAAGCAGTGGTCTGCTCGGCGTCGAGGGTCTGGACCAGAATGCGGTCCTCGAGCGGCTTGATGGAGACCGACACGGTTACATCCTCCGGGATGTCGGTAGGCCGTCCTGTCGGACGGCGCTCGGCTGGGTCAGGTACTAAATTCTGGCAGTCCCACAGGGGGAGTGCCAGACACGACAGTACGCATGGATTAGCACTCCGTCAAGTCGAGTGCCAGCCACGTCACGCGGGTCTGCGCCGCCGTGGAGAATGGCGCCGTGACGGAGCGCACGGACGATGCGGAGGCCCGGCTCGGGCTGGCGCGATGGCTGACGACCGCCGAGGCCACCGGACCCCTCGAGGCCGCCGACGCCGCGGTCGGCCGGCACCCCCGCGACCCTCTTGCCGCGGCCGCCGACCTGCGGCGCGGGCTGCCCGAGCTGGCCCCCGACCGGGCCGCCGCCGTTCTGGAACAGGCGGATCTGGCTCGGCTCGCGGCCGAGCGCTACGGCATCGACCCGTCCGCTCGGCTGCTGCTGACCCGTGACGGCCTGGAGCAGGCCACCCGCCCCGAGATCGCCGCGCGCCGGGCCCGCCTCCTGCGCGCCGCCGGCGCCAGCCGCGTCCTCGACATCACCGGTGGCCTGGGGTTCGACACCGCAGCGTTCCTGGCCGCTGGACTGTCCGTGACCGTCGTCGAGCGCGACCCGGCGACCGCGGCCCTCCTTGCCCACAACTGCCCCGACGCCGTCGTCCTGGCCGAGGACATCACCGGCCCGGGCGTCCTGGCGGCCCTGCTCGCCAGCCTCGACGATCACGACGTCGTGTTCGCCGATCCCGCTCGCCGCGATCCCGCCGCGCCGCGCGGGACGGCGTCTGCCCGAGCCCGCCCCGAACGTGATCCGGCCCGCTGGTCCCCCGCCTGGGGTTTCGTCGAGGCGATCCGGCACCCACGCGTGACGGCCAAGGTGGCGCCGGCGTTCACGACACCACCCGGCTGGCAGGCCGAGTGGACCAGCGTCGATCGCACGGTCGTGGAGTGCGCGGTTCACTCGTGGACCCTCAACCCGGCGGTTCGGCGGGCCGTGGTGATGTCCGGCGGATCCCCCACGGTGGTGGATGCAGACGATGACGCACCGGCCCTGCCGATCGCGATGGGCCTGCGAACGTGGCTTCACGAGCCCGATCCGGCCGTGCAGCGTGCGCGTGCCGTCGCGTCGCTGCGCCAGTTCGACGACGGCCTCGAGGAGGTCGATCCGGAGAGCAGCTGGCTGACGAGCGACCAGCCGTCACCGAGTCCCGTCTATCGCAGCTACCTGGTGGTCGAGGAGCTGACGGGGAGCGCACGCGCCCAGGGCCGACGGCTGGCCACGCTCGGGGTCAGCAGGCTCACGGTGAAGTCGCGGGACGTGGCCGCGGACCCACGGCGCACGCTGCGCGACCTGGGCGTCGCGGAGGGACCGGGCCTGGTCCTCGTACTGACGAGGCGGAACGGCCGGGTGGTCAGCGTGCTGGCTGAGCCAGGAGCTGCGCGACCCTCCTGATGGCACGGTCGTCGGTGCCGCAGCAGCCGCCCACCGCGCGTACGCCGGCCGCCAGCCAGTCCTGCACGGCGGCATCCGGGAAGGCCTGGGCCGGATCGGCGTCGCCGTGCCACTCGTTGTCGGCCGGGTCCCACTGGCCGCCGGCGTTGGGGTACACCACGACGGGCAGGTCCGTCGTCGCCCGGATGCGGGTCACCAGCGAGGTGAGGTACCGCGCGTCGGTGCAGTTGATGCCGACGGCGATCACGGACGGGGCCGACTCCGCGGCCGCCACCGCGTCCTCGACCGGCTGGCCGGCGCAGACGTGGGCGCCGTCCACCGCCGAGAACGAGAACCAGGCCGGGAGATCCGGATAGTCGGCGAGCACCTCGGTCAGTGCCTCGACCTCCTCGACGTCGGGGATCGTCTCGATCGCCAGCAGGTCCGGCTCAGTGGCGACCAGGACGTCCAGCCGCTCTCGGTGGAAGTCGACCAGCTGCCGACGGGTCAGGCCGTAGTGACCGCGATACTCCGATCCGTCGTGGAGGATCGCGCCGTACGGTCCGACGCTGGCCGCCACCCGGACACCATCGGAGCCCTGCACGGCATCGCGCGCCACCCGCGTGCTCGCCCGCATCGCTGCCTCGGCGTCCTCCCCGTCCAGCCCGGCCTCCTCGAACCCCCAGCGCGACAGCTGGTAGCTCGCGGTGATGATGACGTCGGCGCCAGCCGCCACGTAGTCAGCGTGCGCACGGGTGACGGCCGCGGGGTTGTCCAGCAGGACGTGACCGGTCCACAGGGTCCCCGAGGTGTCCTGGCCGAGCCGGGTCAGTTGCGTGGACAGCCCGCCGTCGACGACCACCGGGTCGGCGCCGAAGAGGTCGCGCCAGGCGTTACTCATGCCCGGTCAGCTCGACGCAGGGGCGGGCAGGTAGTCGTCCAGGTTCGCCGGGGCCAGGCCGGCCTTCCGGGCTGCGCGCACCGCGGCCTTGAGGTCCTTCTCCAGGTTCGGGGTGAAGTGGAGCAGGATGATCGAGCCCGGCCCGAGGCCCTTGCCGGCCTGGGTCAGCCGGCCCTTGTCCACCACGGCGTCCCACATCACGAGTTCGCTGATACCGCACCGGTCCGCCGTGACCTGCGCGAGCTGGCGGGAGTAGCCCGCCCCGTATGGGGGCCGCATCATCCACGGCATCGATCCGAAGTCCTTCGTCAGCGCGCGCTGGGTGTAGCAGATCTCGTGGTCCAGGTCGGTGGAGGATCGAGCGAGACTGGCATGGGTCGCGGAGTGGTTCTGCACGCTGCCCCACGCCGTGATCCGCTCGAAGTAGCGGGCCCGGTCCTTGATGGTCCAGGCGCTGAGGAACGCCGTGACGGGCAACTTCGTCTTCTCGACGTATGCCAGTCCCCGGCGGTCCTTGGTGACGCCGTCGTCGATCGTGATGAAGACCACGGGGTCCGTGGTCTTCTTGCGGAACGTGACGTTCATCGGAGGCAGCGAGGAGCGGACGAGGTCGCGGGTGACCGAGAACGCGCTCGTCCCACTGGCGGCCGGAACGGCAGCCGGCGCCGCCGCAGGAGCCGCGGCCGCCTCGGCGGCAGTGGCGGAGGTGACGGGGGTCGCGATGGTCAGGAGGCCGGCCAGGACGGCGAACGCCGCGGGAACGCCCGCCGCGACCGCGACGGCGCGTGCACGGAACACGGCCATGAGGCCTCCTCGCCCAGGGGAAGCCGACCCTGGTGGGGCCGGTGAGCCAGAAGATGATTTCTGTTGCAGGTGATCTTACCCGTTCGTCGGGCCTCCCACGACCATGATGTTGGCCTCGCCCCTCCGGCCGGGCGCCGTCACCACACCGCGCGAGTGACCGGCAGGTTCGACGTCGTGGCGAAGTCGAGCGGCGAGCCCGCCACTCCCGTGCGGGCCAGTCGGGATCCGAGGGCGGCGACCATGGCGCCGTTGTCCGTGCACAGACCCGGCCGCGGAACGCGCAACTCGATCCCGGCGGCGTCGCAGCGCTCGGCCGCCATGGCACGCAGCCGGGAGTTGGCGGCCACGCCCCCGCCCAGGACGGCGTGCCGCACCCCGGTGTCCCGGCATGCGGACACCATTCGAGCGGTGAGCACGTCCGCGATGGCCTCCTGGACCGACGCGGCGACGTCCGCCACCGGCACCGCCTCGCCGGCCTCCTCCCTGGCCCGCACCCATCGGGCGACCGCCGTCTTGAGACCCGAGAACGAGAAGTCGTAGGGGTACCGCTCGCGATCCCCCGGATTGCTCAATCCCCGCGGGAAGGCGATCGCGGCCGGGTCGCCGTCGACGGCGATGCGGTCGATCCACGGCCCTCCGGGGAACGGCAGGCCGAGCAGCCGCGCGACCTTGTCGAAGGCCTCCCCCGCGGCGTCGTCCAGGGTCTGGCCCATCGGGGTGATGGTCGACGCCTCGTCGGCGACCATGAGCAGCGACGAGTGCCCGCCCGAGACGAGGAGCCCGATGGTCGGGTCCGGCAGTGCCCCGTGCTGCAGCTCGTCGACCACCACGTGGCTGGCCAGGTGGTTGACCCCATAGACCGGGACCCCGAGCGCAACACCCAGGGCCTTGGCCGTGGCCACCCCGACAATGAGCGCCCCCACCAGGCCGGGACCAGCGGTGACGGCGATCGCATCGATATCGCCCAGACTCAGGCCGGCACTCTCGCAAGCGCGCAGCAGGGTCGGCTCCATTGCCTCCAGATGCGCACGGCTGGCGACTTCCGGCACGACACCACCGAAGCGGGCATGCTCGTCGACGCTCGAGGCGATCTCATTGGCCAGGAGGGTCCGACCGCGCACGAGGCCGATGCCGGTCTCGTCGCAGGAGGTCTCGATGCCGAGCACGATCGGATCGCCCCCGGGCCACGTCATGACCGCCGCCGATCAGCGAGCGCCAGTCGCATGACGACAGCGTCCACGCCGTCGGGGTAGTAGCGCGGACGCGTGCTGATCCGCGCGAAGCCGAACCGTTCGTACAGGGAGATCGCCGGAGCATTGTCGGCACGCACCTCGAGCAGGACGTGGGTCGCGTCCCGATCGGCCGCGCCCGCGAGCAACGCCGCCATCAGGTCGGACGCCAGTCCGCGCCGCTGGTGATCCGCAGAGACGGCGATGGTCTGCACGTCCGCATCCGTCGCCGTCACGAAGAGCCCGGCGTAGCCCACCGGGCGACCCTCATCGAGGGCCACGACGTAGTGACGGGTCGGCTGGGACAGCTCCTGCCAGAACTGCTCCAGCGTCCATGCATCCGACGGGAACAAGGACGCCTCGAGGTCGTGCACCCGTTCGATGTGCCACCACCGCATCGGCTCCACGGAGATCATCACGCGGCTCCCCCACTGGCGACGGCATCCGGGCGACGCAGGTACAGCGGGCGAGGCGGGAGCAGGTCCTGCCCCACCAGTGCCTGCGACGTGGCGCCGGTGTCCTCGCCGTGCGCATCGAGCGGCGTGACGGTCGCGACGGGGCTCATGCCGGCCCCCAGCAGGGCGTGGGCGCGCCGGCCCACCCATCCGGCGTGGGCGTAGCTCGCCGGGTCGGCGGCATCGTCGCCGGCGAGCAGCGCCCCGAACAGGTGGGAGTGGAGTGCGGCACCGTGCCCGGCCCACGCGCCGGCGCGCAGTCCGGGATCGATGTCGGCCGCCGGCGACACCCTCGGTCCCTCGACGCGGGACCCGTCGCCGGCGTACCAGGCCCAGTAGACCTCCCTGCGTCGGGCATCGACCGCCACCCCGAACCCATCGGGTCGCGGCGCGGCGTCGATGACGGCCATGGCGATCGCGTCGAGCGAGCAGATCCCGACGACGGGACACTGCCACGCCGTGCCGACGGCCAGGGCCGTGGCGATGCCGACCCTGAGCCCGGTGTACGGACCTGGACCGACTCCGCAGGCCACCGCCGAAATGTCCGACCGACCCGCGTCCCCACGCAGATCGGCGAACAGCGGCGCCAGGATCTCGGCGTGCCGCCGGGGGTCGAGGTGGCTTCGCTCGGACACGATCGTGCCCGCGTCGACCATCGCCACCGACGTCAGGGCACTGGAGGTGTCGAAGGCCAGGATCATTCCGGCCACTCCCCTTCCGCGAGGGCGTCCGTCCAGTGGTCGCCCTGAGCGGTCAGGGTGACCGTTCGCGCCTGATCCTCCTCGCCCCGTGGATGCACAATCGTCACGTCCAAGCGGGACGACGACAGCCGCTCTGCGAGACCACTGCCCCACTCGACGACCACGACGCTCCTGTCGAGGTCCGTGTCGAGATCGAGATCGTCGAGCTCGACGGCGGACCCCAGACGGTAGGCATCGACGTGCACCAGATCCGGACCGTCGGACGGGTGGACGTGGACCCGGGCGATGACGAAGGTCGGGCTGGTCACCGCCTCGTCGATACCGAGCCCGCGGGCCAGGCCCTGGGCCAGCGTCGTCTTCCCCGCCCCGAGCTCACCGGACAGGACCACGACGTCGCCCTCCCGGCAGGTGCGGCCGAGCCGGACACCGAGCTCGCGCATGGAGTCAGCGGTCGCGACGGTCACCTGACGGGTGATCGTCTCGGTCACGCAGCATCGTCTCCGGCGTCCGCGGCGATGTCCCGGTGGACACGTTCGAGCAGCGCCAGCAGGGGTACGTCGACCTCCTGATGCTTCTCGAGGGTCAGCATGTGCCCGCTGTCGGGTACCACCACGTACTCCGCCCCTGGGACCCGGCGGACGATCTCGTCACTCTGCTCCTTGGGCGTGAGGCGGTCCGTCTCTCCAACGATGACGAGCAGCTCGACGGACTCGAAGGTGCCGAGGGCCGCCCGCTTGTCGTGCTCCTGGAGCGCTGGCAGGAACTCGGCCACCACGTCGATGGGGGTCGCCGAGACCATCCCGGCCACGAACCGGCTGGCCTGTTCGGTGGCGGTGGACCCGAACGAGTACAGCCGGGTCAGCAGGAGCCCAAGGTCACTGTTGCTCCAGCGGGTGCGCTCGACCAGACCCTTGCGGCGGGCCAGCGCGGCGGCCACCGACGGAGCCACCCGGTGGAAGACATGTCCGAAGCCGGGCGGCAGCCCGAGCATCCCGGCCGACAGTCCGCCGGCGGAGGTCGCGATCAGGGCCACGCCGTACACGCGGTCGAGGAACAGCTCGGGCCGCTGCGCGGCGAGCGCCATGATCGTCATGCCGCCCATCGAGTGTCCGACCAGCATGAGAGGTCCCGTCGGGGCGACCGCATCGATCAGGATGCCGAGGTCCTCTCCGAGCTGGTCGACGTGATGGGTGTCGAAGTCGGCGCGCATCGAGCGGCCGTGACTGCGGTGGTCGTAGAACACCAGTCGGGCCCGACCCCGCAGGTCCTGGCGCTGGAAGTGCCAGGAGTCCAGGTTGAGCGCGTATCCGTGGCAGAAGATCACGGTCAGGCCGTCGTCGGGAGCGCCCTCGCCGGGAGCGTCGACCTCGACGTGCAGCTCGGTGCCGTCTGTCGTGACAACGGTCATCGGCTCGCCGCGCACCGTGCCGAAGTCCGCCGGCATCGGGCCCGTCCCCGCCACCCCGGTGGACCGCAGCAGGGAGCGCTCGACGATCGCCCCGAGAGCAGCCCCCGCGGCGAGGGCACCGGCGGCGAGGAGCCCCCGGCTGGCCACCCGCAGGGCCGGCGTCACCTCCGGTGTCACGACGCCGCCTCCACGTACTCGCGCTGCACCCGCGACCCGATCCGGGTCACGATCTCGTAGCCGATCGTGTCCAGCTCAGTCGCCCACCGATCGGCCGTCCACTCACCATGGCTGCCGGGACCGAACACGTACACATCGTCCCCCACGTGGGGGAGGTCATGCGCCCCCAGGTCGACCACGAACTGGTCCATGGCCACCCGGCCGACAACGGGAACGAGGCGTCCGTCGATTGCCACGCGGACCCTGTTCCCGGCCGCCCGCGGCACTCCGTCGGCGTAGCCCAGCGGAACCAGCCCCAGGGCCGTCTCGGCCGGCGCCGTCCACGTACCCCCGTAGGAGACGCTGGTACCCGGCTCCACCCCCTTCACGTGGGCGAGGCGGGCGACCACGGTCATCGCGGGCAGGAGGCCCAGATCGGCGGCCGAGCCCAGGCCGGCGTCGGGCGTCAGGCCGTACATGGCGATGCCCACGCGGACGAGGTCGAACCGGCACTCGGGGTAGGCCCAGATGCCGCCGCTGTTGCTCAGGTGCCGGAGCCGTGGCCGGATCCCGCGGTTCTCGGCGAGCTCGAGGGCCAGCAGGTACCGCTCCAGCTGACGAGGGACCGAGGCGCTGCCCGGTGTGTCGGCGTCGGCCAGGTGCGACCAGACGGCCTCGACCTCGACGGTGCCGTCAGACATCGCCGGCAGGACGGCGTCCAGCAGCTCGGGGAGCTGCGCAAGGGTTGCGCCGTTGCGGGACAGGCCGGTGTCGACCTTGATCTGGATCCGCGCGCGGCCGCCGACCCGCCGGGCCGCCTCCACCACTTCCGCCAGGGCCCACGTGGAGGAGACCGATAGGTCAACTCCCGCCCGGACACAGGCGGGGATGTCCGGATCGCCCGGTGCCCACAGCCAGGCCAGCACCCGCCCCTCATCGCCCATCGCGCGCAGCGCCAGAGCCTCCGACGGCAGGGCGACCCCGAGCCATGGGACGCCTGCCCCGCGGGCCGCGCGTGCCACCGGCCCCATGCCATGTCCGTAGGCATCGGCCTTCACGACGGCCATCACGCTGGCGTTGCCCGCCATCCGGGTGATCGTCGAGACGTTGGCCCGGATCGCCGACAGGTCGACCACCGCCGCCGCGCGCTTCACGCGTCCTGCCCGAATCGCGCCGACCGGACGGCCGAGCGGACCGCTGCGGCAATGTCTGTGGCCACCACCGGGCCCTGCCTCGCTGCCACGACACCGGCCCGCCCGTGCAGCCACACGGCGGCCGCCGCGGCGCCTGCCATCGCCTCCTCGCCCCGCCGCCCCTGAGCCCACGCTCCCGCGAGCACTCCGGCCAGCAGGCCGGTCAGGACATCACCCGAGCCGGCCGTGCCGAGGTCTGCGGTTCCCTCGACGTCGATGTATGCGTCGGCATCCGGTGCCGCGATGACCGTTCCCGGCCCTTTGAGCACGACGATGGCCCCCAGTTCGGACGCCGCCTCTCGGGCCGCGGCCAGTCGCCCCCGCGACCCACCCAGCAGCCCCGGTCGGAGCGCCTCGAACTCGCCGTCATGCGGGGTCAGCACGGTGACCCCGCCACTGGCATGACGTTCAGCGATCCGGGACCTGACGTCGGCGGAGGAGGCGACGACGTGAAGCGCGCCGGCATCCAGCACGACGGGCACGTCCGCTTCGAGGACGGCCATCACGGTGATCTCGTCCAGGTGGTCGCCGGGGAAGCCAGATCCGCATCCCCAGGCGGTGACCCGCTCCTGATCCACCGGAGGGGAGCCGTCGACGACGGTGTCCGGGAAGTGGCTGACCACGGAGGCGGCGTTGCCGTCGCCGCGATCCAGGTAGCGGACCATGCCGACGTTCGCGTGCCGGGCGGCGGCGGTCACGAGAAGCGCGGCCCCGGGGTACTGAACCGAGCCGGCCGAAACCCCGACGACGCCACGCCGGTACTTGTAGGAGTCCTCCGCCGGCTCCTCGACCCAGACCGCCGCGTCCAGCCCCTCGGCCACGCGGGCCGTCGGCGGCTCCGTGAAGTCGAGCCCGATGTCGATGACCTGGATGGCCCCGGAGTGGATCCGCCCGGGCGCGAGCACCAGGCCCGGCTTGAGGGATCCGAATGTCACGGTGATGTCGGCCGTGACCGCTCCGCCCGACACGACACCGGTGTCGGCGTCCACGCCGCTGGGCACGTCGACCGCCACGACCACGGACTCCGTAGCCGCGACTCGGTCGACCAGATCCACCGCGTCGGCACGCAGCCCGCCGACTCCGCCGATGCCGAGGATCCCGTCCAGCACCAGGTCAGCGGCCGGCAGGAGGTCCACGAGATCGGGATCATCGGATTCCCACCGGCGGATCCGTCCGCCGGCCCGGAGGAGAGCGCGACTGCCCTCCTCGTGCGCTCGGTCGGCCAGCAGCAGAGCGTCGACGCGGCAGCCCCGGTCGGCGAGCATCGCCCCGGCCCAGAGGGCATCCCCGCCGTTGTTGCCGGATCCGACCATGAGGACGATGCGCGAGCCGACGACCCCGCCACGAAGCTCGATCAGCAGCCGAGCACACGAGATCGCAAGCGCGCGGGCCGCCCGCTGCATCAGGGCACCCTCGGGGACCAACGCGAATGCGGCCTCCTCGGCGGCACGCACACGTGCGACCTCATGAACAGGCAGCATCAGGGCACGATCGTCCGCGAGGCCACGACGAAGGCAACAGCCATGTGCCCATCATGGCTGAGGGAGATCTGCCACGAGTCGATGCCACGCGCCTGCGCGGCCGCGGCAACAGTTCCGGTCAGCTCAAGTCTCGGGTCGCCACGCTGCCCGTTGAGGATCTGGCAGTCGTGCCAGCTGAGGCCGCTGTTGTCGACCAGCACCTTCGCCACTGCCTCTTTCGCGGCCCACCTGGCTGCCAATGAGACCGGTCGACCCCCGGACAGGTCCAGTTCCAGGGGCGTGAACACGCGTGCCGCGAGCCTCGGAGTGCGGGCGAGCACGTCGGCGAAGCGCCTCGTGTCCACGAGATCCACGCCGATGCCGACGACTGACGTCGGCAGGTCAGGGAACAGGGCCCTACTCCACCGTCACGGACTTGGCCAGGTTGCGCGGCTGGTCCACGTCATGTCCCTTGGCGGTGGCGAGTTCGCACGCGAACACCTGCAAGGGCACCGTCGCCACCAGCGGCTGCATGAGGGTCGGGACCGCCGGGATGCGCACGACGTGGTCCGCGTAGCGGCCGATCACCTCGTCCCCCTCCTCCGCGATGGCGATGACGACGGCACCGCGCGCCCGAACCTCCTGGATGTTGGAGATGATCTTGTCATGCAGGACGGCCCGCCCGCGTGGGGACGGGACCACCACGATCACCGGGACACCGTCCTCGATCAGGGCGATGGGACCGTGCTTCAGCTCGCCGGCCGCGAAACCCTCGGCGTGCATGTACGCGAGCTCCTTCAGCTTGAGCGCACCCTCGAGGGCCACCGGGAAGCCGACATGACGGCCCAGGAACAGCACCGACGGCGCATCGGCGAATTCACGCGCCAGGGCGCGGACGCCCTCGGTGGTGTCGAGCACGAGGTCGACCTTGCGCGGCATGTCGTCGAGTTCCGTCAGCACGGCACGGATCTCGTCCTCGAACATGGTCGAGCGGATCTGGGCCAGGTACAGGCCGACGAGGTAGGCGGCGATGATCTGCGTGAGGAAGGCCTTCGTGGACGCGACCGCGATCTCGGGTCCGGCGTACGTGTACAGCACGGCGTCGGACTCACGCGGGATCGTCGATCCGACGGTGTTGCAGATGGCGAGCGTCCGAGCCCCCTGGGCCTTGGCATGCCGCAGGGCCATCAGCGTGTCCATCGTCTCCCCCGACTGCGAGATGGCGATGACGAGGCTGTCGGGTCCCACGATCGGATCCCGGTAGCGGAACTCGCTGGCCAGCTCGACCTCGACCGGCAGCCGCGTCCAGTGCTCGATCGCGTACTTGGCCACCATGCCGGCGTGGGCCGCGGTCCCGCAGGCGATGACGACCACCTTGTTGATCGATCGCAGGATCGCCTCGTCGAGGTGAGTCTCGTCGAGCTGGAGGCGGGAGTCCTTGGTGATGCGCCCGCGCAGGGAATCGGCGACCGCCTTTGGCTGCTCCGCGATCTCCTTGAGCATGAACAGGTCGAACCCGCCCTTCTCCGCAGCCGACGCGTCCCAATCGACCGTGAACGGTCGCACCTCGACGTCAGCACCGTTGAAGTCAGTGACCACGATGGAGTCCGGGGTGATGGCGACAACCTGGTCCTGGCCCAGTTCGAGGGCCTCGCGGGTGTGGTCGACGAACGCCGCGACATCAGAAGCCATGAAGTTCTCGCCGATGCCGACGCCGACAACGAGGGGCGAGTTGCGTCGCGCACCCACCACCAGATCCGGCTGATCGCGGTCGATCGCCAGGAGCGTGAACGCCCCCTCGAGTCGACGGCATACCCGGCGCATGGCCTCGGCCAGATCCCCTGCGCACAGCGGCAGTTCGGCCGACAGGAGATGGGCAGCAACCTCGGTGTCGGTCTCGGACACCAGGTGGATGCCGGCCGCGGTGAGCTCATCACGCAGTTCCGCGAAGTTCTCGATGATCCCGTTGTGGATGACGGCAACGCCGACATCCTCGCTCACATGGGGGTGCGCATTGTGGTCGGTCGGGCCGCCGTGCGTGGCCCAGCGGGTGTGGCCGATCCCCGTGGTCGACTCGGGCATCGGGTCCGATCCAAGGAGCGTCTCGAGGTTGGCGAGCTTGCCCGCCTTCTTCCTGACTTCGAGCGCGCCGTCGCTGATGACGGCCACCCCGGCGGAGTCGTAGCCGCGGTACTCCAGGCGGCGCAGACCAGCGACCACGATCTCCAGGGCCTGCTTCTGACCGACGTATCCCACGATGCCGCACATGAGGGCCAGCGTACGCGCGCCAGTTCACGTTCCGTTCTCGTGAGGCATGCGTTCGGCATACGGTGACCTCGTGATCACCGTGCGGGTGTGCTGCCCGTCCGCCCTTTCCGCAGCGGCGGTCGATCTGCTCCGCGCCAACCCCGCGGCCAGCGCCCTCGTGGTCCTTCCCGGTGCCAGCGTGCGGCCGCCCGGGGACGTCATCGAGGCCGACCTGCCCCGCGACGCGGTCGATGCGGTCGTGGCCGCCCTGATGGATCTCGGCGTTCACGAGGAGGGGCTCATCCAGTTGCTGCCGGTCGACACCTGGGTCTCCCGACCCGGCCTGGAGGCCGAGGAGAACGAGCCGGTCGCCGACGCGGATGCCGTCGTATGGGCGGATGTGATCGAACAGGCCTACGAGAACTCCGCGCTCACCTGGACCTTCATGAGCTTCATGATCCTCGCGACGATGCTGGCCGCCATTGCCGTGGCTACGGACTCGGTGATCCTCATCATCGGCGCCATGGTGCTCGGACCGGAGTTCATCCCGATCGCGGCCCTCGGACTGGCCATCGTCCGACGGCGTCCTCACCTATTGCGCCGCGCCGTGCGCACACTGGTCCTGGGTTTCGGCATCTCGATCCTCGTCGTCACGGCGCTGGCCATTGCCGCTCGACTGTCAGGGGTCATCACCGCGACCGACCTGATGCCCGAGAATCGCTTCGGCACCGCGTTCATCTACTCGCCGAACGCGTGGAGCCTCAGCATCGCCATCATCGCCGGGGCGGCAGGCGTCCTGGCCCTGACTTCCGACAAGTCCAGCAGCCTGGTGGGCGTGTTCATCTCGGTGACCACCATCCCGGCAGCGGGCAACATCGCCGTTGCCGCCGCATTCGGACTGTGGCACGAGGTAGGGGGCAGCGCCCTTACTCTCGTCATCAACGTCACCGGCATGGCCCTCGCTGGGTGGGCGACCCTGGCCATGCAGGACCGGGTCCGGGTGCGAGCCAGGTCGACGAGCGACGACGGGTCCCCCGGCTAGTTCGGCGCAGTTCAGCCGATGGTGAGCTCGCCCCGGACAACCTCGACGAGCCGCGCGCACACGCAGCTCTGCCTGCTCAGCCGTCTCGGCCTCGACCATCACCCGGATGACGGGCTCGGTGCCTGACACGCGAAGAAGCACCCGCCCAGTGTCGCCGAGTTCCGTGCCCGCGTCTTCAACGGCGTTCGTGACGGCCTCGGAGGACTCCAGGCGACTGCGATCGACCCCGGTGACGTTGACCAGAACCTGCGGGAGCTTCGACACCTGCCCTGCCAGCTCGCTGAGCCGCCGACCGGTGCCCGCGACCACCGACAGCAGGTGCAAGGCGGTAAGCAGGCCGTCACCCGTCGTGGCGTACTCGGACATGATGACGTGCCCGCTCTGCTCCCCGCCGAGGACGAGCCCCTGGGCCCGCATCGCCTCGAGGACGTACCGGTCGCCGACGTTCGTCTCCACGACGGTGATCCCCGCCTCGCGCATGGCGATGCGGAAGCCAAGGTTGGCCATGACCGTGGACACGACCGTGCCACCGACAAGGGCGCCGGACGCGTTCATGCTCGTTGCGAGGATCGCCAGGATGTGATCGCCGTCGACGATCTGCCCCTTCTCGTCCACTGCGAGGCAGCGGTCGGCGTCGCCGTCATGGGCGATGCCGGCGTCGGCACCATGCTCGAGCACAGCGGCGACGAGATCGTCCATGTGGGTGCTGCCGCACGCCTCGTTGATGTTCCATCCATCAGGGCTGGCATGGATTGGGATCACCGTGGCACCCGCCGCCGCGTAGACCTCGGGCGCCAGGATCGAGGCGGCGCCATTGGCGCAGTCGACGACGACGGTGAGCCCGTCGAGACGGTGCGGCAGCGTGCTGAGCAGGTGGCGTTCGTAGAGCTGTCCGGCGTCCGGGTCGCGGCGCACGCGGCCGACGGCCGCGCCGACGGGACGGTCCCATGGCTCGCGCAGGCGCTTCTCGATGGCGTCCTCGATGGCGTCGTCGAGCTTGTGCCCCCCGCGAGAGAAGAACTTGATGCCGTTGTCCGGCATCGGGTTGTGGGAAGCACTGAGCATGACCCCGAGATCCGCATGCAGGGCGTCCGTGAGGAAGGCGACCGCCGGCGTCGGCTCGACGCCGACGGTGGTCACGTCCACACCGGCGCTCGCCAGTCCGGCCACGACCGCCGCCTCGAGGAACTCACCGCTCGCGCGCGGGTCGCGCCCGACCACCGCAGACGGCCGATGCCCCTCGAACGCCCCCGTATCGCCCAGGACGTGCGCAGCGGCAACGGCCAGGTCGAGCGCGAGCTCGGCCGTGACGTCGCGATTGGCCAGGCCCCGCACGCCGTCGGTGCCGAACAGCCTTCCCAACTTCTAGCGCTTGCTGTACTGAGGAGCCTTGCGGGCCTTCTTCAGTCCGTACTTCTTGCGCTCCTTGGCCCTCGGATCACGAGTGAGGAAGCCCGCCTTCTTCAGGATCGGACGGTTGCCCTCCTCGTCGATGGCGTTGAGGGCGCGCGAGACGCCGTGGCGCAGCGCGCCGGCCTGGCCGGAGATGCCGCCGCCGTGGATGCGGGCGAAGACGTCGAACTTGCCCTCGGCGCCAAGTGCCGTGAAGGGCTCGTTCACCTCCTGCTGGTGCACCTTGTTGGGGAAGTACGACTCGAGGTCGCGACCGTTGATCGTCCACTTGCCGGTGCCGGGCACCAGGCGCACGCGGGCGATCGCCTGCTTGCGACGGCCGGTGGCCGCGCCGGGCGCGGTTACGATCTCGCGGTCGACGACTGCACGGGTGGGCGTCTCGGACGTGTACTCCGAGACGGTCTCCTCCTCGATGACGTCGATTTGGGTTTCGTCGATGGTGGCCTCAGACACTGCCACTGATCCTCTCGTTGACGCCGCGCCGCGCTACTGCGCGACCTGGGTGATCTGGAACGGCTGCGGCTGCTGCGCAGCGTGGGGGTGCTCCGGGCCGGCGTAGACCTTGAGCTTCTTCAACTGCTGCCGGCCGAGCTTGTTGTGAGGGAGCATTCCCTTGACCGCCTTCTCGACGGCGCGACGCGGGTCGGACTCCAGCAGTTCGGCGTACGACGTGGCGCGGAGGCCACCTGGGTGGCCGGAGTGCCGGTAGTCCATCTTCTGCTGCTTCTTGGCTCCGGTGAGCGCGACCTTCTCGGCGTTGATGATGATCACGAAGTCGCCCATGTCGATGTGCGGGGCGAAACTCGTCTTGTGCTTGCCGCGCAGCAGGGTGGCCGCGTGGGTGGCCAGACGGCCGAGGACGACGTCAGATGCGTCGATGACATGCCAGACGGGAACGTTGTCCCCCGCCTTGGGACTGTACGTGCGCACGGAACCCTGCTTTCGCTCGTCGGAACTGGACTCTGCGCATGCCATCGCTGGCATGCCGTACTAGGAACCATCCCTGATCCCTAGGCCTGGCCGGGTCTCGGGGGCATCCGGGGGAAGCACCGAGGCGGCCACAGCAGCACCCCAGACTACCGGTGGGCCGGCGGGGCCTCCAAATCGGCCCCTGAGTCGGTCGTAGCCACGGCGGCTACCAGGCCTCCCAGACCGGTTCGGGGGTCTCCTCGACGGTCCCGTCGGCCCGGAACACCCAGAATCGGTCGAACCCCCGGGTGAACCAGCGATCGTGCGTGACGGCCACGACCGTCCCCTCGAACCCGTTCAGCCCGACTTCCAGCGCCTCGGCACTGGCGAGGTCGAGGTTGTCGGTGGGTTCGTCCAGGAGCAGCATCGTCGCCCCACCCAGCTCGAGGAGCAGGATCTGGAAGCGGGCCTGCTGGCCACCGGACAGGGTGTCGAAGTCCTGCTCCGCCGCCCCCGCGAGTTCGTACCGGTCCAGGACCCGAGAGGCCTGCTCCCGCGGCAGTCCGGCCCGCCGCTCGTCCCCACGGTGGAGGATCTCGAGCAGGGTCCGGCCGGACAGGTCCGGGCGCACGTGGGTCTGCGCGAACCAGCCCGGGCGCACCCGCGCGCCCAGTCGCGCGCTTCCGGAGTGCGCCACCGGCGCAATGGCGACGTCGCCGACCGGCTGGTGCTCGATGTCAGGATCACTGCCCCCGAGCGCCAACAGCCGAAGCAGATGGGACTTGCCGGAGCCATTGGCGCCGAGGACCGCCAGCCGCTCCCCGAACCAGACCTCGCCATCGAAGGGTCGCGTCAGCCCGGTCAACTCGAGCCCGGTGCAGATGACCGCCCGCTTGGCCGTCCGACCACCGGTCAGTCGCATCCGGACGCTCTGCTCCTTTGGCACCGCGTTCGGCGGACCGGCCTCCTCGAACTTGCGCAGCCGGGTCTGAGCAGCCTGGTAGCGCGAGGCCATGCCGTCGTTGTACTTCGCCTTCACCTTCAATGACTGGACGAGCTCTCGAAGTTTGACGTGCTCCTCGTCCCATCGGCGCCGCAGCTCCTCAAGCCGCGAGAATCGGTCGGCACGGGCGTCGTGGAACGACGCGTAGCCGCCTCCGTGCACCCAGACCGAGTTCCCGGCGGCGCCCAGCTCGACTGCGACCACGTGACTGGCGCACTGGTTGAGCAGTTCGCGATCATGACTGATCAGGAGCACCGTCTTGGGCGTCTCGCGCAGCTGCCGCTCCAGCCATGTCTTGCCGGGGACGTCGAGGTAGTTGTCCGGTTCGTCCAGCAGCAGGATGTCGGCGTTGCCGCGCAGTAGCAGTTCCAGCACGAGACGCTTCTGCTCGCCGCCGGAGAGCGTCGAGACCGGGCGCCAGCGGATCCGCTCGTAGGGCTCGCCCATTGCCGCCGTCGTCACGACGTCGAAGAGCACCTCCGCGTCGTAGCCTCCGGCATCGGCGTAGTCCGCGATCGCGTGGGCGTACAGCATCTGCGTCGGCTCATCGTCGCTCTCCATCAAGGAGAGCTCAGCGTCGTCGAGCTCCCGCGCCGCCCGTTGCAGCGGTTCGGGACTCACCCCGATCAGCAGATCACGCACGGTGCCCTCCGACATCTGCCCGATGAACTGCCGCATGACGGCGACGGTGCCCGAGCACACGATCGACCCCTCATGAGGCCGGATGTCGCCAGCAGCCATCCGCATCAACGTGGTCTTGCCCGCGCCGTTCGCGCCGACGAGGGCCGCCGTCGCCCCATCCGGGACACGGAACGACACATCGTCAAGGAGCACCCGCCCGTCGGGGAGCGCGAAGGTCACGTGCTGGGCGTCGATGTGGCCCATGTCAAAGGCCGTCGGCGTCGCTAAGCGCTCGCCGCGCCCGCGTCTGCCGCTGGCGTTCGATGAGTTCTGCAGCAGGCGGGTAGCCGACCGCGTCCAGCACCAGCGGATGCGCGGGCATGACCGTGACGGCGGAGTCCTTCACTCCACGCCGCAGCACCTCACCGGGCCACGAAGTGGAGCGCCGGCCGTCGCCCACCGGCAGCATCACCCCTACAAGGGACCGCACCATGGAATGGCAGAACGCGTCACCCTGCACCGTCATCACGGCCAGCCCGTCGGCATCGCGATCCCAGGCGAGAACCTGGAGCGCGCGCACCGTCGATGCGAACTCCCGTTGCTTGCAGAAGGGCAGCGAAATCATGCTCCCCGAGAAGGGCCGCTGACGCGTCGGTCATCGCGCGCAGGTCAAGGGGTCGGTGCCAGGGCAGGACCAGACGGCGAAGGAGCGGATCGGGGCCAAGGCCGTCGTCGGCAACCCGGTAGGTGTAACGACGCCAGGTCGCGGAGAACCGGGCGTCGAAGCCCTCGGGGGCGATGTCGATGCGGCTGACCCGGATGTCGCCAGGCAGCGCCCGGTTGATGCGGCGGGCATCGATGTCGGCGGGCCACTCGGCGACGTCCAGGTGAGCCACCTGGCCCCGGGCGTGCACGCCGGCATCCGTGCGTCCCGCGCAGGTGAGGTCGATCGGCTGGCCGAACAGGTGCGCGAGGACGCGTTCCAGCTCCCCCTGCACGGTGCGCAGGCCCGGCGGATGGACCTGACGTGCCCAGCCGGAGAAGTCACTGCCGTCGTATGCGATGAGCAAGCGCAGACGAATCAGCCCGTCACCCGAGGTTCCGGGGACGGGCTGATCGGTGAGTGAGGAGTCGGTCAGGACTCGTCCTTCTTCTCAGCGTCTGCTTCCGCGGTCTCGTCCGCCACGTCCTCGGCGATCTCGTCGACCGTCTCCGTCTCGGTGGCCGCGTCGGTGGCCTCCTCGGTCACGACGGCCTCCTCGACCTCGTTGACCTCGGTCACGGCTTCCTCGACGACGGGAGCCGCAGCAGCCTTCTCCTTCGCGGCCCGCTTGGTCGCGCCCGTTGCCTCCGCGACGACCTGCTCGAGCATCGGCTCGACCAGCTCGATCACGGCCATCGGGGCGTTGTCGCCCTTGCGGGGACCGATCTTGGTGATGCGGGTGTAGCCGCCGGGGCGACCGGCGTACTGGGGGCCGATCTCGGTGAACAGCGTGTGCACGACGGACTTGTCGCGCACGACCGTCAGCACCCGACGACGCGAATGCAGATCACCGCGCTTGGCGAACGTGATCAGGCGCTCCGCCAGCGGGCGCAGGCGCTTGGCCTTCGCCTCGGTGGTGGTGATGCGTCCGTGCTCGAACAGCGCGGTAGCCAGGTTGGCCAGCATGAGCCGTTCGTGTGCCGGACCCCCGCCGAGACGGGGACCCTTGGTTGGCGTAGGCATTGCTTCTCCTCAGACTGTGGTGGAGCTGTCGTTCGTTGGCGGTCTAGAGCTGCTCGTCCTCGGCGAAGGCCAGGTCGTCGTCCTCATCGGTGAAGTAGACGGCCGCGCCGGGATCGAACCCGGGCGGGCTGTCCTTGAGGGCCAGGCCCAGGCTGGCGAGCTTGACCTTGACCTCGTCGATCGACTTCGCGCCGAAGTTGCGGATGTCGAGCAGGTCCGCCTCCGAGCGGGTGATGAGCTCGCCCACAGTGTGGATGCCCTCGCGCTTGAGGCAGTTGTAGGAGCGAACCGTCATGTCGAGCTGCTCGATCGGGGTCGACAGCTGCTCGGCCACGAACGCATCCGTGGGCGACGGACCGATGTCGATTCCCTCAGCGTCGAGGTTGAGCTCGCGGGCCAGGCCGAAGAGCTCGACCAGGGTCATGCCGGCCGAAGCGACTGCATCGCGCGGGCGCATCGACTGCTTGGTCTCGATGTCGAGCACCAGCTTGTCGAAGTCCGTGCGCTGCTCGACGCGAGTGGCCTCGACCTTGTAGGTGACCTTGAGGACCGGGCTGTAGATCGAGTCGACCGGGATGCGGCCGATCTCCTGGCCGGCCTGCTTGTTCAGCACGGCCGACACGTAGCCACGGCCACGCTCGACGACCAGTTCGATCTCGAGCTTGCCCTTGGCGTTCAGGGTCGCGATGTGCAGGTCGGGGTTGTGCACCTCGACGCCCGCCGGGGGCTGGATGTCGGCTGCGGTGACGGTGCCGGGGCCCTGCTTGCGCAGGTACATCACGACCGGCTCGTCGTGCTCGGAGGAGATCACCAGCTGCTTGATGTTGAGAATCAGCTCGGTGACGTCCTCCTTCACGCCGGGAACGGTCGTGAACTCGTGCAGGACACCGTCGATGCTGATGCTGGTGACGGCCGCACCGGGAATGGACGAGAGCAGCGTGCGGCGGAGCGAATTGCCAAGGGTGTAGCCGAAACCGGGCTCGAGGGGCTCGAGAACGAACCGCGAGCGGAACTCGCTGATCGGCTCCTCGGTGAGCACGGGACGCTGGCTGATAAGCACTATGATACTTCCTTCCCGCGACGACCGCTATTTGACGTCGCGATTCTGATCCCTGTCGGGACCTTCGGGCCGAATTACTTGGAGTAGAGCTCGACGATCAGCTGCTCATTCACCTGGGTGTCGATGACGGCGCGGGCCGGCAGCGAGTGCACGAGGATCCGCATCTGGGACGGGATGACCTCGAGCCACGCGGGCACGGTCCGCTCGCCGACCTCGGCGTGGGCCACGATGAACGGGGTGAGCTCCTTCGAGCCCTGCCGGACCTCGATGATGTCATTCGGCGACACGCGGTACGAGGGGATGTTGACCTTGTGACCGTTGACCACGAAGTGGCCGTGGGTCACCAGCTGACGGGCCATGTCGCGTGACTTCGCGAACCCGGCCCGGAACACGACGTTGTCGAGTCGGGTCTCGAGGATCTGCAGCAGGTTCTCGCCGGTCTTGCCGGACTGGCGCTGCGCTTCCTTGTAGTAGTTGGAGAACTGCTTCTCCAGCACCCCGTACATCCGGGTCGCCTTCTGCTTCTCACGGAGCTGCAGCAGGTACTCGCTGTCCTTCGACCGACCGCGGCCGTGCTGGCCGGGCGGGTAGGGACGCTTCTCGAACGGGCACTTGGGGGACTCGCACTTGGCACCCTTGAGGAAGAGCTTCATCTTCTCGCGGCGGCACCGCTTGCAGTCGGCGTCTGTATAACGCGCCATGTCTGGTTATCTCCTAGGTTCTGTTCGCGCGATCAGACGCGACGACGCTTGGGCGGACGGGTTCCGTTGTGCGGTGCGGGGGTGACGTCGGAGATGGAGCCGACCTCGAGCCCGGTGGCCTGCAGCGAACGGATGGCGGTCTCGCGGCCGGAGCCCGGACCCTTCACGAACACGTCGACCTTGCGCATGCCGTGCTCCATCGCACGACGCGCGGCCGCCTCGGCGGCCAGCTGCGCGGCGAAGGGCGTGGACTTGCGGCTTCCCTTGAAGCCGACCTGCCCGGCGCTTGCCCAGGAGATCACCGCGCCCGTGGGATCGGTGATCGAGACGATGGTGTTGTTGAACGTGCTCTTGATGTGAGCGTGACCGTGGGCCACGTTCTTCTTTTCCTTGCGGCGAACCTTCTTGGCTGCCGTTGCCTTGCCAGTCTTGGGGGCCATGAATCAAATCTCCAGAGTCTCGTATGCCACGTGCTAGGCCTTCTTCTTGCCAGCCACGGTCTTGCGCGGGCCCTTGCGGGTGCGCGCATTGGTGTGGGTGCGCTGGCCACGAACCGGTAGGCCCTTGCGGTGACGCAGACCCTGGTAGCAGCCGATCTCGACCTTGCGGCGGACGTCAGCAGCAACCTCACGTCGAAGGTCGCCCTCGACCTTGAGGTTCGTGTCGATCCAGTCACGCAGCGCGAGGACCTGGTCGTCGGTCAGGTCCTTGGAGCGCAGGTCCGGGCTGATGCCCGTGGCCTCGAGGGCCTTGGCGGCCTGCGAACGACCGACGCCGTAGATGTAGGTGAGCGCCACTGCCATGCGCTTGTCGCGCGGCAGGTCGACGCCAACGAGTCGTGCCATAAGGCGGTTCTCTCTTCTGTCATGCACGAGGTTTCGGGACAGAGCCAGTCCTGCCCGCCAAGGCAGGTCCCCGGCCTCGTGACCGGGGGTGTCGTCCCGCTGCTACGCACGCGTTGCAGCGGGGGTCGGGCTCTGCTTATGAGTTCGGACGCCGGGTTGTCTCCCCGACGGCCACGTCAGGACGGTTAGCCCTGACGCTGCTTGTGGCGAACGTTCTCGCAGATCACCATGACGCGACCGTGGCGACGGATGACCTTGCACTTGTCGCAGATCTTCTTGACGCTCGGCTGGACCTTCATGATGACTCTTTCGTGGTGGTTCGGCTGGTGGGCGGTGCGGCGATTCTTTACTTGTAGCGGTAGACGATCCGTCCGCGGGTGAGGTCGTAGGGCGAGAGCTCCACGACCACGCGGTCGTCCGGAAGGATCCGGATGTAGTGCATCCGCATCTTGCCGCTGATGTGCGCGAGCACCTTGTGCCCGTTGTCGAGCTCCACCCGGAACATGGCATTGGGCAGCGACTCCGTGATCGTGCCCTCGAGCTCGATCGCGCCGTCCTTCTTGCCCATAACCTCTGCTCTCTTGTGGTGGAGTGGTCCCGTGCTTCCGCGCACACGCCTGTAGCCCCGGAATCCGGGTCATGGCAGGTATGGAGGCGGGGAAGCCTGAAACCGAAGTCAGAGTCTACGGGTCGGGCGCTCCCGCACAAAATCCGGGTCCCGATCCCCCGCCCGTCGGTCCTACCCCCGTCCGTTTCTCCCGCTTTGTGGGACGACGGGACACCCCTCCAGGGAGAAACCGACACCGAAAGGGATAAAACGGGCGCCCGTATCCGTTTCTCCCGCTTTGTGGGAGAAACGGAAAGGCGGGCGGGGCAGGCGGGGTAGAGGCGGACGTCGTCGAGTGCCGTCAGCACCCAGGGGCCGTCCTCGGTGACGGCCACGGTGTGCTCCCAGTGGGCGGCGCAGCTGCCGTCCATGGTCACCACCGTCCAGGCATCGTCCAGCACCCCCACCTCGGCAGAGCCCAGGGTGACCATGGGCTCGATCGCCAGCGCCATCCCGGGGCGCAGGACCGGTCCGCGACCAGGAGCGCCGTAGTTCAGGATGTGCGGCTCCATGTGCATGCGCGAGCCGATGCCATGGCCGCCGTACTCCTCGACGATGCCGTAGGCCGATCCGTCGGACTGCGCGGCCTCGACCACCGCGGTCTCCACCGCGTGGCTGATGTCGGTCAGGTGCCCGCCTGCTCGGGCCGCGGCCAGGCCCGCCCACAGCGAGGCCTCCGTCACCCGGCTCAGGTCCGCGACGTCGGCCGCGACGTCACCCACCAGGACACTCACGGCCGCGTCGCCGTTCCAGCCATCCACGATGGCCCCGAAGTCCACCGAGAGGAGGTCTCCGTCCCGCAGGGCACGATCACCGGGGATGCCGTGGACCACCTCGTTGTTGACCGACGCGCAGATGACACCGGGGTAGGGAACGGCACCATGGGCCTTGTAGCCCAGGAACGAGGATGTCGCGTTGTTGTCGGAGAGCACGTCGCGAGCGATCGCATCGAGCTGGCCAGTGGTGACACCCGGGGCGGCCTCATCGGAGATGGCGGCCAGGGCTCTCGCGACCACGAGTCCCGCCTGCCGCATCACGTCGAGCTCGCCGGGTGACTTGATCTCGATGGAGCTCTTGCGACGGAACACGCGAATCCGGTGGTCTAGGACTCGAGGGACAGCGCCGCAGCGATGCGCTCGCTGACCTCGTCGATGGCGCCGAGGCCGTCGACGCGGACGAGCAGGCCCTGTGCCTCGTACATCGCCGTCAGCGGTGCCGTCTGCTCGAAGTAGACCTCGAGGCGGCGACGGATGACGTCCTCGGTGTCGTCGCTGCGCCCCTGCTCGGCCGCGCGCTTGACCAGCCGCCCCACGACCTCATCGAGGTCGACGGTGAGCTCCAGCACGCAGTCAAGCGCCAGGCTGGCCGATCCGAGCATCGCGTTGAGCTCGCCCACCTGCTCAACGGTGCGCGGGTACCCGTCGAGGAGGAACCCCGGCCGGCAGTCGTCCCATGACAGACGGTCCCGAACCATGGCGTTGGTGACGCCATCGGGGACGTACTCGCCGGCGTCCATGTAGCGCTTGGCCTCGATGCCGAGGGGCGTGCCCTTCGAGACGTTCCCACGGAAGATGTCCCCGGTGGAGATGTGCGGGACGCCCAGTCGCGCGGCGAGGACCGCTGCCTGAGTCCCCTTGCCAGCCCCCGGGGGGCCCATGAGCACCAGCCTCATCAGCGCAGGAACCCTTCGTAGTTGCGTTGCTGCAGCTGCGCCTCGATCTGCTTGACCGTGTCGAGACCGACACCGACCATGATCAGCAGGCTCGTGCCGCCGAAGATGAAGTTGCTGCCCACGCCCAGGAACCCGAAGGCGAACACCGGGAGCACCGCGATCAGGCCCAGGTAGGGGGCACCAGCCGCGGTCAGGCGGGTGAGCACGTAGTCGAGGTAGTCGGCGGTCGGACGGCCCGCGCGGATGCCGGGGATGAAGCCGCCGTACTTCTTCATGTTGTCGGCCACTTCAACGGGGTTGAAGGTGATCGAGACGTAGAAGTAGCAGAAGAACACGATCAGCGCGAAGTACATGGCCAGGTACCAGGTCCCGCTGCCCGTGCCGAGGTTCTGCTGCACCCAGATCGCCCACTCCGCCTGGCTCCCCGTCAACTGGACGATGAGCGTGGGCAGGAACAGCAGGGATGACGCGAAGATGACCGGGATGACGCCCGCCATGTTCACCTTCAGCGGGATGTATGTCGACGTCCCCCCGTACATGCGACGCCCGACCATGCGCTTGGCGTATTGGACCGGGATGCGCCGCTGCGCCTGCTCGACGAACACGACGAAGGTGACGACGGCCAGCCCGACCAGCAGGGTCATGGAGAAGGCGAACGGTCCCTGGCTGCCCCACACGGAGGCGAACTGCGCCGGGATGGTGGAGATGATCGACGTGAAGATCAGGACCGACATGCCGTTGCCGACGCCACGCTCGGTGATGAGCTCGCCGAACCACATGATGACCGCGGTGCCGGCGGTCATGACGATGATCATGACGAGCACGACCCACACGGCGTCGTCCGGGATGATCGACTCGTTGCAGCCGCTGAAGAGGGCCCCGGGCGTGCGCGCCAGCGAGATGATCGCCGTCGACTGCAGGATCGCCAGGCCGATCGTCAGGTAGCGGGTGTACTGCGTGATCTTCGCCTGGCCCGCCTGCCCGTCGGCTTTCAGGGTCTCCAGGCGTGGGATTACGACCGTGAGCAACTGCAGGATGATGCTCGCGGTGATGTAGGGCATGATCCCGAGCGCGAACACCGACAACTGCAGCAGCGCACCACCGCTGAACAGGTTGATGAGCGCGTAGACCGAGTTGTCCTGGACCACGTCGATACACCGCTGGATGGCGGCGTAGTCGACTCCCGGAGTCGGCACGACAGAGCCCAGGCGGTACAGCGCCAGCAGACCGATCGTGAAGAGAATCTTCTTACGAAGGTCCGGCGTACGCAGGGCAGCCCCGAACGCACTGATGTGCACTTAGCCTCCTGCAGGATCGTGACGGACGGTACGGGTCGAGAATGCTTCGAGGTCACTTCTGTCCTCGAGGCACGGGCCTGGCTACAGGACCGTGGTCGACCCTCCCGCTGCGACGATCTTGTCACGGGCCGAGTTGGAGAATGCATCCGCACTCACCGAGACGGCCACGCTGATGTCGCCCTGCCCGAGTACCTTGACGAGCTGGCCCTTACGAACGGCGCCCTTCTCCACGAGATCGGCGACCGTCACGGTCCCGCCCTCGGGGAAGAGCTTGCCGAGCGCCGCCACGTTCACGACCTGGTACTCGACCTTCGCGGGGTTCTTGAAGCCCTTCAGCTTGGGCAGACGCATGTGCAGGGGCATCTGACCGCCCTCGAAGCTTGCCGGCACCTGGTAGCGGGCCTTGGTGCCCTTGGTGCCACGACCGGACGTCTTGCCCTTCGACGCCTCGCCACGACCCTTCCGGGTCTTGGCGGTCTTGGCGCCCGGTGCCGGGCGCAGGTGATGAACCTTCAGCGTCATCGCTACTTGACCTCCTCGAACTTGACCAGGTGGATCACGGTGTTGACCATGCCGCGAATCTCTGGACGGTCTTCCTTGACCACCGTGTCGCCGATGCGGTGCAGGCCGAGCGAACGCAGCGTGTTGCGCTGGTTGGCCGTCCCGCCGATCTTCGACTTGATCTGAGTGACTTTGAGCTGAGCCATCACACACCTGCCCCTGCGGCGCGAGCCCGCAGGAGGGCCGCCGGGGCGACATCCTCCAAGGGCAGCCCGCGGCGCGCCGCGACGGCCTCGGGCGACTCGAGCATCCGCAGCGCAGCAACGGCTGCGTGCACCACGTTGATCGCGTTGTCCGAGCCCATCGACTTGCTCAGCACGTCGTGGATCCCGGCGCACTCCAGCACGGCGCGCACGGGGCCGCCCGCGATGACACCGGTGCCCGGCGCCGCCGGACGCAGCATCACCACACCGGCCGCGGCCTCACCCGTCACGGGGTGCGGGATCGTGCCCTGAATGCGGGGAACCTTGAAGAAGTGCTTCTTGGCCTCCTCGACACCCTTGGCGATAGCCGCGGGCACCTCCTTGGCCTTCCCGTAGCCGACGCCGACCATGCCGTCCCCGTCACCGACAACGACGAGCGCGGTGAAGCTGAACCGACGCCCACCCTTGACGACCTTGGAGACGCGGTTGATTGCGACGACCCGCTCGACGTATGCGGACTTCTCCTCGCGGGGAGTGCGCTCCTTGCGCTCCCGGCGATCGCCGGCGCCACCACTGCGGCGCGACGTTTCTGACATGGTCTACCTCTTCCGTATTGAAGTTCGTACGTCGTTAGAAGGTCAGGCCGCCCTCGCGGGCGCCATCGGCCAGGGCCGCGACGCGACCGTGGTAGCGGTTGCCGCCGCGATCGAACACCACGGTGTCGACTCCGGCATCCTTGGCGCGCTCGGCGACGAGCTGGCCGACCTTGCGAGCCTTGCCAGTCTTGTCTTCCGTGGCACCGCGCAGATCGGCCTCCATGGTGGACGCCGACGCGAGGGTCACACCCTGTGTGTCGTCCACGATCTGGACCAGCATGTGGCGCGCCGAGCGGGTGACCACCAGACGGGGTCGGGTCGGCGTACCTGTGACCTTCTTGCGAACACGCAGATGGCGACGCGAGCGCCCCACCGTGGTGGGAGTGCGCGTGCCCAGCTTGGGGGCGAAGGAACTCATCACTTACCAGCCTTTCCGGCCTTGCGGCGAACCACTTCACCCTCGTAGCGCACACCCTTGCCCTTATAGGGCTCCGGCTTGCGGATCTTGCGGATGTTGGCTGCGACTTCGCCGACCTTCTGCTTGTCGATGCCCTGCACCTTGAACTTCACCGGGCTCTCGACCTGGAAGGTGATGCCATCCGGGGCCTTGACGAGCACGGGGTGGCTGAAGCCGAGCTGGAACTCCAGGTCGGTCCCCTTGGCGGCGACGCGGTAGCCCGTGCCGACGATCTCCAGGCCCTTCTCGTATCCCTCGGTCACGCCCGTGACCATATTGGCCACCAGCGTGCGGGTGAGCCCGTGGAGGGCCCGCGAGCTCCGCTCGTCATCGGGGCGGGTGACGACGAGTGTGCCGCCCTCCTCGGAGATGACGATGGGCTCGGCGACGGTGAGCGACAGCGAGCCCTTGGGCCCGGTCACCGTGATGTCCTTGCCATCGACCTTTGCCGTCACTCCAGCGGGGACGGTGATCGGCTGACGTCCGATACGCGACATGTCGAATCCCTCCCCTACCAGACGTAGGCGAGGACTTCCCCACCTACGCCTTTCTGTGCGGCCTGTCGGTCGGTCAGGAGGCCTGACGAGGTTGACAGGATGGCGATCCCGAGTCCACCCAGGACGCGGGGCAGCCCCGTGCTCTTGGCGTACACGCGAAGACCGGGCTTCGACACCCGGCGAAGACCGGCGATCGAGCGCTCACGCGACGGGCCGTACTTCAGGTCGAGGGTCAGCGTCTTGCCGACGGTGGCGTCCTCGACCCGCCAGCCGGCGATGTACCCCTGGGCCTGGAGGATCTCGGCGATGTTCGCCTTGATCTTCGAGTGGGGCATCGACACGGTGTCGTGGTACGCGGAGTTCGCATTGCGCAGTCGCGCAAGCATGTCCGCGATCGGGTCAGTCATTGTCATTTCTTGGCCTGAGGCCTTCCTCGCTGCGGTTTCCGCTGGTGCGGACCTACGGCGTCGTTGGTTACCAGCTGCTCTTGGTGATACCCGGCAGTTCGCCGGCATGTGCCATCTCGCGCACGCAGATCCGGCACAGGCCGAACTTGCGGTACACCGAATGGGGACGCCCGCACTTGTTGCAGCGGGTGTAGGCGCGAACCTTGAACTTCGGGGTCTTCTGCTGCTTCTGGATTAGCGCTTTCTTCGCCATCTGGCTCAGGCCTCCTTGAAGGGGAATCCGAGAAGGCGAAGCAGGGCGCGGCCTTCCTCATCGTTCTTGGCGGTCGTCACGACGGTGATGTCCATGCCGCGCACCCGGTCGATCTTGTCCTGGTCGATCTCGTGGAACATCGACTGCTCGTTGAGACCGAACGTGTAGTTGCCGCGACCGTCGAACTGACGCGGAGACAGCCCGCGGAAGTCGCGGATGCGGGGCAGCGCGATCGACAGCAGTCGGTCGAGGAACTCCCACATGCGATCACCGCGCAGGGTGACGTGCGCCCCGATGGGCTGTCCCTCACGCAGCTTGAACTGGGCGATCGACTTGCGGGCCTTGGTGACCTGCGGCTTCTGGCCCGTGATCTCGGCCAGGTCGCGGATGGCACCCTCGATGAGCTTGGAGTCGCGGGCCGCGTCTCCGACGCCCATGTTCACGACGATCTTGGTCAGCGTGGGCACCTGCATGATGTTCTGGAAGGAGAACTCCTCCCGCAGCGCGGGCACGATCTCCTCGCGGTACCGCGCCTTCAGGCGGGGCACCGGGGTCTCGGTGGTGGTTGCGGTCATCAGTCCTGTCCTTAGATGTCTTTGCCGGTGCGACGGGAGATGCGGACGTTGCGCTCGGCCTCGTAGGTGGAGCCGTCGGTACGACGCTTCTCCACCTTCTCCTTGCGGTAGCCGATGCGGGTGGGACGACCATCCTCCGGGTCGATGATCATCACGTTCGAGACGTGGATCGGAGCCTCGGTCGTGATGATGCCGCCGGTCTTGGCGCCGCGGGCATTCTGACCGACCTTGGTGTGCTTCTTGATCCGGTTGACGCCCTCGACGATGAGGCGGTCCGACTCGGGGTACACCTCGATGACCTTGCCCTTGACGCCACGGTCCTTGCCGGAGATGACCTGCACGAGGTCGCCCTTGCGGATGTTCAGCGCCATGATCACAACACCTCCGGAGCGAGCGAGATGATCTTCATGAACTTCTTCTCGCGCAGTTCGCGGCCGACCGGTCCGAAGATGCGCGTGCCACGGGGCTCGCCGTCACCCTTCAGGATCACCGCAGCGTTCTCGTCGAAGCGGATGTAGGAACCGTCGGGACGACGACGCTCCTTCTTGGTCCGGACGATGACCGCCTTGACGACCTCGCCCTTCTTGACACCGCCTCCGGGGATGGCGTCCTTGACGGTCGCCACGATGACATCACCGATGCCCGCGTAGCGACGGCCGGAGCCGCCGAGTACCCGGATGCACAAGATCTCCTTGGCACCGGTGTTGTCGGCGACACGAAGTCGCGACTCCTGCTGAATCACTGCATTCTCCTGATCGTCTGCCGGTTCTCACGAGAGCCTGGCGGAACTGTGGTTTGGCTACTTTGCCTTCTCGAGGACCTCGACCACGCGCCAGCGCTTGGTCGCGGAGGTCGGACGCGTCTCCATGAGGAGGACACGGTCACCGATGCCGGCGGCATTGGCCTCGTCGTGCGCCTTCAGCTTGCTCGTCCGGCGGACGACCTTGCCGTACAGCGGGTGCTTGAAGCGATCCTCGACCGCTACGACCACCGTCTTGTCCATCTTGTCGCTGACCACCAGGCCCTCACGGGTCTTGCGGTAGCCGCGGTTCAGTTCAGTCACGCCTGCCTCATTCGAGCTCATGCGACACCCTCGGTGCCGTCAGTCGGGGTAATGCCGAGCTCACGCTCGCGCAGGATCGTGTAGATCCGGGCGATGTCCTTGCGGACCGCGCGAAGACGACCGTGGTTCTCGAGCTGACCGGTCGCGCCCTGGAAGCGGAGGTTGAACAGCTCCTCCTTCGCCTCGCTGAGCTTCGACGACAGTTCAGCGTCGTCGAGGTTGCGGAGTTCACCCACCTGGGTACCAGCGGCCATCAGTTCTCACCTGTCTCGTCGCGCCGAACGATCCGGCACTTCATCGGAAGCTTGTGCATGGCGCGGGTGAGCGCCTCGTTCGCGATCTTCTCGTCGGGATACGACAGCTCGAACATCACGCGTCCGGGCTTGACGTTGGCGACCCACCACTCGGGCGAGCCCTTGCCCGAGCCCATGCGGGTCTCGGCCGGCTTCTTGGTCAGCGGGCGATCCGGGTAGATGTTGATCCACACCTTGCCACCGCGTCGGATGTGACGGGTGATGGCAATACGTGCGGACTCGATCTGCCGGTTCGTCACGTAGGCCGGCTCGAGGGCCTGGAGGCCGTAGGTGCCGAACGTGACCTCGGTCCCGCCCTTGGCGACACCACGCCTCGTCGGGTGGTGCTGCTTGCGGTGCTTGACCCTGCGGGGAATAAGCATGACTAGCCCTCCTGGCCTTCCACTGCCACGACGGCCTCGGCCGGCGGCGTCTCGACGACAACCTCGGCCGCTGCCTCAACGGGGGCCTCCAGCGGCGCCGGCTCGTCGGCACGCGGACGACGCGGACGCTCCGGGCGCGTGCGCGGCCCGCTGAGACGTGCCTGGGCCGCCGCAGCCTCGCGCTCGGCTCGCGAACCGAGGGCCTCGCCCTTGTAGATCCAGACCTTGACGCCGATGCGGCCGAAGGTCGTGCGCGCCTCGTAGAAGCCGTAGTCGATGTCGGCGCGCAGGGTGTGCAAGGGAACGCGGCCCTCGCGGTAGAACTCGGTGCGCGACATCTCGGCGCCACCCAGTCGACCGGACACCTGCACCCGGATGCCCTTGGCGCCGCTCTTCATCGTGCTCTGCATGCCCTTGCGCATCGCGCGCCGGAACGACACGCGGCTCGAGAGCTGCTCGGCGATGCCCTGGGCCACCAGCTGAGCCTCGATCTCGGGGTTCTTGACCTCGAGGATGTTCAGCTGCACCTGCTTGCCGGTGAGCTTCTCGAGGTCGCCGCGGATACGGTCGGCCTCGGCGCCACGGCGTCCGATGACGATGCCCGGGCGTGCCGTGTGGATGTCGACGCGGACACGATCACGCGTGCGCTCGATCTCCACGCGGGCGATCCCGGCGCGCTCCATGCCCGTGGAGAGCAGCTTGCGGATCTGCACATCCTCGGAGACGTAGTCGCGGTAGCGCTGGCCCGGCTTGGAGCTGTCTGCGAACCAACGAGTGTTGAAGTCGGTGGTGATGCCCAGCCGGAAGCCGTGCGGGTTGACTTTCTGGCCCACTGTCGGGTCACCCTTCCTTATCTGCGGACTCGGCCGGAGCCGAGGCCTTCTTCGCTGTGGCCTTCTTGGCCGGAGCCTTCTTCGCCGGGCCTTCTTGGCAGCCGGCTTGTCGGCCGGCGTCTCCGCCGGCTTGTCGGCCGGAGCCTTCTTGGCTGTGGCCTTCTTGGCAGCCGGCTTCTCGGCCGGCTTGGTCGCCGCCTTGGCAACAGGAGCCGGAGTCGTGCCGTCGGACACGATCACGGTGATATGGCTGCTGCGCTTGCGGATCCGGTAGGCGCGGCCCTGGGCCCGCGGCCGAATCCGCTTCATGGTCGGACCCTCGTCGACGAACGCCTCGCTGACGACGAGCACGCGGGCATCCATGGCGTGGTTGTTGGTCGCGTTCGCGATCGCACTGTCCAGCACCTTGCCGATCGGCTCGCTGGCCGCCTGCGGCGCGAACCTCAACACCGCTTGGGCGTCAGTCGCGTTCATGCCTCGAATGAGGTCAATGACGCGACGCGCCTTCATGGGCGTGACGCGGACGTACCGCGCCTGGGCCCTGGCTTCCATGTCTATCCCCTTGCTCTTGGTCTGCTACTGATCGGTGGTGACGGATTGTGTGCGGTCGAAGTGCGTCGACGACTCGCGGCTACCGCCGCTTCGCCTTGCGGTCGTCCTTGACGTGGCCCTTGAACGTGCGGGTCGGTGCGAACTCGCCCAGCTTGTGCCCGACCATGTTCTCGGACACGAAGACCGGCACGTGCTTGCGACCGTCGTGCACCGCGATCGTGTGACCCAGCATCGCCGGCACGATCATGGAACGACGCGACCACGTCTTGATGACGTTCTTCGAGCCGGTCTCGTTCGCCGTGTCCACCTTCTTCATGAGGTGGGCGTCGATGAAGGGGCCCTTCTTGAGGCTGCGTGGCATGTCTTTCCCTATCGCTTCTTGCCGGACTTGCGGCGGCGGACGATGAACTTGTCGCTGGCCTTGTTGGCCTTGCGGGTACGGCCCTCGGGCTTGCCGTTCGGGTTGACCGGATGGCGGCCGCCGGACGTCTTGCCCTCGCCACCACCGTGCGGGTGGTCGACCGGGTTCATGGCCACGCCACGGACCGTCGGGCGCTTGCCCTTCCAGCGCATGCGGCCGGCCTTGCCCCAGTTGATGTTGGACTGCTCGGCATTGCCCACCTCGCCGACGGTCGCCCGCGAGCGCACGTCGACGTTGCGGATCTCGCCGGACGGCATCCGCAGCTGGGCGTAGGGGCCGTCCTTCGCCACCAGCTGGACCGACGAGCCGGCCGAGCGGGCGATCTTCGCGCCGCCACCGGGCTTGATCTCGACGGCGTGGATCACGGTGCCGACCGGGATGTTGCGCAGCGGCAGGTTGTTGCCCGGCTTGATGTCAGCGCTGGGGCCGGTCTCGATCGGGTCGCCCTGCTTCAGCTTGTTCGGCGCGATGATGTAGCGCTTCTCGCCGTCCGCGTAGTGCAGCAGCGCGATCCGCGCCGTGCGGTTGGGGTCGTACTCGATGTGAGCGACCTTGGCCGGCACGCCGTCCTTGTCCGCCCGACGGAAGTCGATGACCCGGTAGGCACGCTTGTGCCCGCCACCCTGGTGACGCGTGGTGATCTTGCCCGAGTTGTTGCGTCCACCCTTCTTCGGAAGGGGGCGCACCAGCGACTTCTCCGGCTCGGATCGGGTGATCTCGACGAAGTCGGCCACGCTCGAGCCACGACGGCCCGGCGTTGTCGGCTTGTACTTGCGGATTCCCATAGCTGTCTTTCCGTCTCGTGAGTGGAAGGCCCGTCAGAAACCCGGTCAGGAGACCGGGCCTCCGAAGATGTCGATGCGGTCGCCGGCGGCAACAGTGACGATGGCTCGCTTGGTGGCCGCGCGCCGGCCGAAGCCGGTGCGGGTGCGCAGGCGCTTGCCCTCGCGGTTGTTGGTGTTGACCGACGTCACCTTCACGCCGAACACCTCCTGGACCGCGATCTTGATCTGAGTCTTGTTCGCGTCCGGCGACACGATGAACGTGTACTTGTTCTCATCGAGGAGCGAGTAGCTCTTCTCCGAGATGACCGGGGCGATCAGGATGTCGCGGGGGTCAGCGATTCTCATTCCGCCGCCTCACTTTCCGTGGCTACCGCCTTGACCGACTTCCCCTTGGCGGGGCCGGCGAGAAAGACATCCAGGGACGCGGAGGTGAAGAGCACCTGGTCGCTGACGAGGACGTCGTAGGTGTTGAGCTGGTCGACGTAGAGCACGTGCACGTCGGGGACGTTGCGCAGGCTGAGGGCCGACACATCGTCGTTGCGATCGAGCGCGATGAGCAGATTGCCCTCGAGGCCCAGCGACTCCAAGGCCTTGATGGCCGACTTGGTCGAGGGGGTCTCGCCACTCACGAACTCAGTGATGACGTGGATGCGGCCGTCGCGGGCCCGGTCCGAGAGGGCGCCGCGCAGGGCGGCGGCCTTCATCTTCTTGGGGGTGCGCTGGGCGTAGTCACGCGGGTGCGGGCCGTGAACGACCCCGCCGCCGGTGAACTGCGGCGCCCGGATGGACCCCTGACGAGCGCGCCCGGTGCCCTTCTGCTTGTACGGCTTGCGGCCACCACCGGCGACCTCAGCTCGCGTCTTGGTGTCGTGCGTCCCCTGGCGCGCTGCCGCCAGCTGGGCGACGACGACCTGATGGATCAACGGCACGTTCACCTGAACGTCGAAGATCTCGGCGGGCAGCTCAACGCTGCCCGAAGCCTTGCCCGCTGGCGTGCGGACGTCTACCGCGGTCATGCCTGGAACTCCTTCACAGCTGTGCGGACGAACACGAGGCCGCCCTTGGGGCCGGGAACCGCGCCCTTGATGAGCAGCAGCCCGCGCTCGTTATCGACCCCAGCGACCTTCAGGCTCTGCGTCGTCTGGCGTACGCCACCCATCCGGCCGGCCATCTTCATTCCCTTGAACACCCGACCGGGGGTCGCGCACCCGCCGATGGAGCCCGGTGACCGGTGCTTGCGCTGGACACCGTGGGAGGCCTTCAGGCCGTGGAAGCCGTGACGCTTCATCACACCGGCAAAGCCCTTGCCCTTGGTGGTGCCGACGACGTCGACGAGCTGGCCGGCCTCGAACGTGTCGGCCGCGAGTTCCTGCCCGAGCGTGTACTCGGAGGCGTCATCGGTGCGGATCTCGACCAGATGACGGCGCGGGGTGACGCCCGCCTTGGCGAAGTGGCCCGCCTGGGGCTTGTTCACCTTGCGCGGGTCGATCGCCCCGAACGCGATCTGCACGGCCGAGTAGCCGTCTGTCTCCGGGGAGCGGACCTGGGTGACGACGCACGGCCCAGCCTTGACCACGGTCACGGGGACGACCTTGTTGTTCTCGTCCCAGACCTGGGTCATGCCGAGCTTCTCGCCCAGAACGCCCTTCACGTTGGTGCCCATCGTCTTCTCTCGTCCTTGCCTAGGTGGTCTTCAGGAGCTTCGGTCTAGAGCTTGATCTCGATGTCGACACCGGCCGGAAGGTCGAGACGCATGAGCGAATCGACGGTCTTCGGCGTCGGGTCGAGAATGTCGATGAGGCGCTTGTGGGTGCGCATCTCGAAGTGCTCGCGGCTGTCCTTGTACTTGTGCGGCGAGCGAATGACGCAGTAGACGTTCTTCTCCGTCGGCAGCGGCACCGGGCCTGCGACCTGGGCGCCAGTACGCGTCACCGTCTCGACGATCTTGCGCGCCGACGAATCGATGACCTCGTGGTCATAGGCCTTGAGCCGGATGCGGATCTTCTGTCCCGCCATGGTGGCTTCGTGTCCTTACTCGTGTAGTGCCGCTACGAATGTGGCTTGCTGGTGGTGCGGGGTCGTGCTGGTCCTGCTGGTCCGCTTTCGTGGGGGGCAGCGGATCGCGCCGCCCCCCACGAAGTCGCGGGGATCCTCGCTACTTGAGGATCTTTGTCACGCGGCCGGCGCCGACGGTGCGACCACCCTCACGGATGGCGAACCGCAGGCCCTCCTCCATGGCGATGGGCTGGATCAGCTCAACGTTCATGTCGGTGTTGTCGCCGGGCATGACCATGTCCTTGCCGTCAGGCAGGGTCACGACGCCCGTCACGTCCGTAGTGCGGAAGTAGAACTGCGGGCGGTAGTTGTTGAAGAACGGCGTGTGACGGCCGCCCTCGTCCTTCGAGAGGATGTAGACCTGAGCCTCGAAGTCGGTGTGCGGGGTGATGGAACCCGGCTTGCAGCACACCTGGCCACGCTCGACGTCCTCGCGCTTGATGCCGCGGAGCAGGAGGCCGACGTTCTCGCCCGCCTGACCTTCGTCGAGCAGCTTGCGGAACATCTCGACGCCGGTGACGACGGTCTTCGTGGCGGGGCCGGGGTGGATGCCCACGACCTCGATCTCCTCGTTGACCTTGACGACGCCGCGCTCGATGCGGCCGGTCACGACAGTGCCGCGACCGGTGATCGTGAAGACGTCCTCGACGGGCATGAGGAACGGCTTGTCGATCTCGCGCTCCGGGGTCGGGATGTACTCGTCGACCGCGTTCATGAGCTCGAGGATCGAGGCGCCCCACTTCTCGTCACCCTGCAGCGCCGGGAAGGCCGCCACGCGCACGACGGGGATGTCGTCGCCGGGGAACTCGTAGGTGGACAGGAGCTCGCGGACCTCCATCTCGACGAGCTCGATGAGCTCCTCGTCGTCGACCATGTCGCACTTGTTCAGGGCGACCACGATCGAGGGCACGCCGACCTGGCGGGCCAGGAGCACGTGCTCCTTGGTCTGCGGCATCGGGCCGTCGGTGGCGGCGACCACGAGGATCGCGCCGTCCATCTGGGCCGCACCGGTGATCATGTTCTTGATGTAGTCGGCGTGACCGGGGCAGTCGACGTGCGCGTAGTGACGCGCCTGCGTCTGGTACTCGACGTGCGCGATCGAGATCGTGATGCCGCGCTGACGCTCCTCCGGAGCCTTGTCGATCATGTCGAACGGCGTGAACGGGTTCACGTCCGGGTACGCGTCGTGCAGCACCTTGGTGATTGCCGCGGTCAGCGTCGTCTTGCCATGGTCGATGTGACCGATGGTGCCGATGTTGACATGCGGCTTGGTGCGCTCAAACTTGGCCTTCGCCACCTGAGTTCTCCCTTGTTGTTAGCCGTCCGGCGGTGTCGCGGATCGGTTGCCTTCGTTCTGTTCTGTTGTCTTTCAGTGATCCGCGACTATTCGCCGCGAGCCTTCGCGATGATCTCCACCTGCACGTTCTGCGGAACCTGTGCATAGGAGTCGAACTGCATGCTGTAACTGGCCCGGCCCTGGGTGCGGCTACGAAGGTCTCCCACGTAGCCGAACATCTCGGACAGCGGGACCAGCGCCTTGACGACCCGCGCACCCGAGCGCTCCTCCATGGCCTGGATCTGGCCGCGGCGCGAGTTCAGGTCGCCGATCACATCGCCCATGAAGTCCTCGGGCGTGGTGACTTCGACGGCCATCATCGGCTCGAGGATCACCGGACCGGCCTTGCGGGCGCCTTCCTTGAACGCCATCGAGCCGGCGATCTTGAAGGCGAGTTCGGACGAGTCGACGTCGTGGTAGGCGCCGTCCTGGAGCGTCACCTTGATGTCGACCATCGGGTAGCCGGCGAGGACGCCGTTCTCCATGGCCTCCTGGCAGCCCGCGTCGACCGACGGAATGTACTCGCGCGGGATGCGACCGCCGGTGACCTTGTTCTCGAAGGTGTAGCCACCGTCCTCGGAGTCCGACGGACCGATGTCGATCTGGACCTTCGCGAACTGCCCCGAGCCACCCGTCTGCTTCTTGTGGACGTAGGTGATCTTGTCGATCTGCCTGGTGAGGGTCTCGCGGTAGGCGACCTGCGGCTTGCCGACGTTGGCCTCGACCTTGAACTCGCGCTTCAGGCGGTCGACGAGCACTTCGAGGTGCAGCTCGCCCATGCCGCCGATGATCGTCTGGCCGGTCTCCTCGTCCGAGCGGACGTGGAAGGTGGGGTCCTCCTCGGCCAGCCGCTGGATCGCGACGCCCAGCTTGTCCTGGTCACCCTTGGTCTTCGGCTCGATGGCGATGTGGATGACCGGCGCCGGGGAAGCTCATGCGACTCCAGGACCACCGGATTGCGCTCGGGTCGCACAGGGTCTCGCCCGTGATGACGTCCTTCAGGCCGCCGATGGCGACGATGTCGCCGGCGCCCACCGAGTCTTGATGTCCTCGCGCGTGTTGGCGTGCATCCGAGTAGATCTTGCCGATCCGCTCCTTGCGCTCCTTGATCGGCGTTCAGCACGTGGGTGCCGGCCTCGAGGCGGCCGGAGTAGACGCGCACGAAGGTGAGCGAGCCGCAGGTACGGGTCGGCCATGATCTTGAAGGCGAGCGCCGGAGAAGGGCTCGGAGTCGACGGGCTTGCGCGTCGAGGATCGACGTCCTCGTGGCCGGGCTGTGCCCTTCGACGCGCGGGCACGTCCAGCGGGGACGGCAGGTACGCGACCGACGGCGTCGAGCAGGGGCTGGACGCCCTTGTTCTTGAAGGCCGAACCGCACAGGACCGGGGACGAAGGCTCCCCGCGATCGTCCCCTTACGGATCAGCGCCTCGCAGCGTCGTCGACGTCCGAGCTCCTCGCCCTCCAGGTAGGCCTCCATCGCGGCGTCGTCGCTGCTCGACCGCGGCCTCGAGCAGCTTCTCGCGGTACTCCGCCGCCTGCTCCGCGAGACTCGGCCGGGATGTCGCCCGTGTCGAACGTCGCCCCCAGGGCTCCTCGCCGTCCCACGTGAGGTGCGACTGCATGGCGACCAGGTCGATGACGCCCTCGAACGCGTCCTCCGCGCCCGATCGGCAGCGTGCAGCACCGAGGGCGTCGCGCCCAGGTTGTTCTCGATCATGTCGACCGTGCGGCAGAAGTCGGCGCCCATGCGGTCCATCTTGTTGACGAAGCAGATGCGCGGGCACGCCGTACTTGTCGGCCTGGCGCCAGACGGTCTCGGACTGCGGCTCGACGCCCGCGACCGAGTCGAAGAGCGCGACGGCGCCGTCCAGGACGCGCAGCGCGCGCTCCACCTCCAGCGGTGAAGTCGACGTGCCCGGGCGTGTCGATGATGTTGATGCGGTGGCCCGTCCCACTCGCAGGTGGTGGCGGCCGAGGTGATGGTGATGCCGCGCTCCTGCTCCTGCTCCATCCAGTCCATGGTGGCGGCGCCCTCGTGCACCTCCCCGATCTTGTAGCTCTTGCCCGTGTAGAACAGGATCGCGCTCCGTGCAGGTGGTCTTGCCCGCGTCGATGTGAGCCATGATGCCGATGTTGCGGACCTTGGCCAGATCGAGGCTGGTCTGGGTAGACACGATCAGTTCTCCGTTAC